>CAWDKL010000044.1:0-170256 GCA_963802745.1 uncultured Alphaproteobacteria bacterium
CAGTCCCTCGGTACGCGGACGGTCCGCAAGGAAGATCCGGCTCTGCTGTCCGGTCGCGGGCGCTTTGCCGACGATCTCCCGATTCCCTCGGCACGCTGCAGGCCCATGTGATCCGCTCGCCCCATGCGCATGCGGTGATCCGGCGGATCGATATCACGGCGGCGCTGGCGCTGCCCGGCGTCGCCGCGGTGATCACCGGCGAAGATATCGCCAAGCTCACCGATCCGTTCCTGATTGCCCTCAAACAGCCGGTGCCCCAATGGGCGCTGGCGGTCGAGCGCGTGCGCTATGTGGGCGAAGCCGTCGCGCTGGTGGTAGCGGAGAATCGCTACGTCGCCGAAGACGCGGCCGAGCTGGTGGAGATCGAGTACCAGCCGATCGAGGCGGTGGTCGATCCGGTCGCGGCTTGCGCCGCTTCCGCGCCGCTGCTGCACCCGGCGTGCAGGACCAACGAGATCTCGGTACGAAAATTCCATTATGGCGACACCGCCGCGGCCTTCGCGGCGGCCGACCGCACAGTCGCGCTGACGGTCGATTATCCGCGGCTCTCCTTCACCCCGATGGAATGCTACGTGGTCGTGGCGAGTTACCGGCCGCACGACGCGAGCTACGACGTGCTGGCGAATTTCCAGGGGCCGTTTTGGACCCATCCGGTGATGGCGAAGGCGTTGCGGGTGCCGGGCACCAAATTGCGGCTGAAAATTCCGCCGGATTCGGGCGGCAGTTTCGGCATCAAGTTGTCGGTGTTCCCCTATATCGTGCTGACGGCGATCGCCGCAAAAATCACCGGGCGGCCGGTGAAATGGGTGGAGGACCGCGCCGAGCATCTGCTCGCCGCCAGTTCGGGACCGAACCGCATCACCAAGATCGAAGCCGCGGTAACCCGCGAGGGCCGCATCCTGGCGCTGCGGCTCGATCAGCTGGAGGATTACGGCGCCTATCTGCGTGCGCCGATGCCGGGGCCGCTCTACCGCATGCATGGCGCCGTCACCGGCGCCTACGACATCCCCAATGTGGACGTCACCAATCGCATCGTGCTCACCAACAAGATGCCGGCAAGCCTGATCCGCGGCTTCGGCGGGCCGCAGCTGTATCTGGCGATCGAACGCATGGTGCAGCATATCGCGGTCGAACTCGGCCTCGACCATCTCGATGTCATCCGCCGCAATCTCATTCCGGCGAAAAAATTCCCCTACCGTACCGCCGCCGGCGCGCTTTACGATTCCGGCGATTTTTTACGCGCGGTCACGACCACGATCGGGGACGGCCGGCTTGACGACCTGCGTCGCCGGCGTGACGCGGCACGGGCCGCCGGCAAACTCTACGGCATCGGCTTCGCCGCCGTGGTCGAGCCCGGCATGTCGAATATGGGTTACCTGTTCGACGCTGCTGTCGGCCGAGGCGCGGGAGCGCGCCGGGCCGAAGAACGGCGCCGTCTCGATGGTGACCGTGAATGTCGATCCGCTCGGCGCGGTGTCGATGACGGCCGATGTGACGGTCCAGGGCCAAGGGCACGCGACGGTGCTGTCGCAGATCGTCGCCGACCGGCTCGGACTCGATCCGGCCGACATCGAGGTCACGCTCGAGATGGACACGGGCCGGGACCCGTGGTCCATCGCGGCCGGGACCTATTCGTGCCGGTTCTCGCCCGGCACCGCGGTCGCGGCCCACGTGGCGGCGACCCAATTGCGCGACAAGCTCGCCGCCGTCGCGGCCAAGCAGCTGAATATCCTGCCCGGCGATATCGAATTCGCCGACGGCAAGGTGCGCAGCCGGTCCAACCCCGATAACGCCCTGCCGTTCGGCCGGGTGGCCGGCACCGCCCATTGGTCGCCGGTGATGCTGCCCGACGGTATGGCGCCCGGCCTGTCGGAAACCGGCGTATGGTCGCCCGCGGAACTCGAACCACCGACCGGCGACGACCGCATCAACACTTCATTCACCTACGGCTTCGTGTTCGATATGTGCGGGGTCGAGGTCGATCCGGTGACCTTCCAGGTCCGGGTCGATCGCTATGTCTCGATGCATGACGCCGGCACGCTGCTTAATCCGCTCATCGCCGACGGCCAGGTGCATGGCGCGTTTGCGCAAGGGGTCGCGGCGGCGCTTTACGAGGAATTCGTGTCCGACGAGGCCGGCAGTTTTCTCTCCGGCACCTTCGCGGATTATCTGGTGCCGACGGTGAGCGAAATTCCCGAGCTTGAAATCCTGCATCAGGAAACGGCCTCCCCGTTTACCCCGCTAGGCGCCAAGGGCATGGCGGAAGGCAATTGCATGAGCACGCCGGCCTGCATCGCCAATGCGGTCGCGGATGCGCTTGGCGTGCGGGACATCTCCCTGCCACTGTCGCCGCGCCGGGTGCACGCGCTGCTGGCGGGGGCGGGATCGGTCCCTCGCCCCGACCCTCTGCCCGCAAGCGGGGAGAGGGAGAAGGCGGCGCCATGAAACCGCGGCGGTTTGATTATGTGCGCCCGGACAGCGCCGAGGAGGCCGTCGCGGTCCTGGCGGAGCACGGCGACGCTGCCAGCGTGCTGGCGGGCGGACAGTCGCTGATGGCGATGCTCAACCTGCGCGTCGCGGAGCCTGCAGTGCTGGTGGATATCGGGCGGCTCGCGGAACTCGATTACATCCGGATTGCCGGCGGCATGGTGGAAATCGGAGCCGCCGTGACCCAGAACAAGCTCAAGGACTGGCCGGAGCTCACTGCCACGCTGCCGCTGGTGGCGGCGGCGCTGCCGTTCGTCGGCCATTTCCAGACCCGCAATAAGGGCACCGTGTGCGGCTCGATCGCCCACGCCGATCCGTCGTCCGAACTGCCGCTGGTGCTGGCGACGCTCGGCGGTCATGTGGTGCTACGCTCGCGGCGCGGGACGCGCGTTCTCCCGGCATCCGCGTTCCAGCAGGGAACGCTCACGACGGCGCGTGCCGCCGACGAACTGATCGTTGCGGTGCGTTTCCCGGTCCAAGCGACGCGGCGCATCGCCTTCCGGGAAGTGGCGCGCCGGCATGGCGATTTTGCCATGATCGCATTGGCGGCCTGGATCGATGCCGACACGAAGGTGCGGATCGGCATCGGCGGGATGGCGGACCGGCCGGCCGTCCGCGCCATCACGATCAATGGCGCGGGGGCGGAGCGCGATTTCTTCGCCACGCTAGCGGCCGAACTGGAAGGATACGACGATATCCATGCTTCCGCGCTGATGCGCCGCGATCTGCTGCGCCGGCTCGGCCCAACCGTGGTGGAAGAGGCTCTCCGATGCGCCGCGTGAACAAGGCCGAGCGGACACGGGTGAACTTCACCCTCAACGGCCGGCCCGTATCGGGTGACGCCGAATCGCGCCTGCTGCTGACCGATTTCCTACGCCACGTCATCGGGGCGACCGGCACCCATGTGGGCTGCGAACACGGCGTCTGCGGCTGCTGCACAGTGTTGATCGACGGCGTCGCGGTGCGCGGCTGTCTCACCCTCGCGGTCCAGGCCGAAGGCCGCGCCGTCACCACCGTGGAGTCGCTCGCCGCCCCCGACGGCACGCTCAACGCGCTGCAGCGCGCATTCCAGCAGCATCATGCGCTGCAATGCGGGTTCTGTACGCCCGGCATCCTGATGTCGTTTACGGATTATCTTGCGCGCAATCCGCACCCGACCGAGGATGAAATCCGCGAGATATTGAGCGGCCATTTGTGCCGCTGTACCGGCTATGCGGGCATCGTGGCGGCGGTGCTGGACGCATCGGGCCGCACGGCCGACAAGCACCAACCGCAACCGGAAGCCGGAGCCGATCATGAAGGATAAGAATAAGTCGCGTAAGAAAAAAGCCGAGGAAGCGCACAGCACGATGCGCGAGGACGAGCGGTCGGCAAAGCACGCCAGCCCCCTTAAGGTGCCCAAAACCGGCGAAACCCCGCCGGTTTATCGCGAACTGGTGACGATCAACGGGAAGAACGTCGTGCTCGCCCACCACGAGCCGCCGGTGATCAATGCCGGCGTCCTGGAGAACGCCGACATCTTCCGCCTGATCAATATTTTCGCGGAAAAATTCAGCCCCACCAATATCGACAAGGCCGACGGCACGCCGCTGCGGCTTTACACCTCGGATCGGGTCAAAATCGACGTTTCCAAGCGGCGCAAGCACGACATGGGGTTTTGGCATCGTAATATCGATGCCCACGAAATCATTTTCTGTGTCAAGGGCGCGCTCAAATGGGAAACCGAGATGGGCGTCAAGATCATGCATCCCGGCGACATGCTGCTGATCCCCAAGGGCATCGGCCACCGCTCGATGCTGTGCGAAGATTCCACCGACGACAATGTGCTGATCGAGTTGAAGATCGCCGATGAACTCACCTATGTGGGGGAGAAGTCGTAGCGAGGCATCCGACCGGAACCGGCCGGCCGGAACTATCGTGGTCGATCCCGCCGGCTAGCTTAGCTGAGCTAGACCGGATTCCGGTCACGTCCGAACACCTGGAAGTCATGGCCGGGCGAAGTCCCGGCCATCCACGCCTTTATCCTATAACGGCGCAAGAAAGACGTGGATGCCCGCGACAAGCGCGGGCATGACGCCGAGAGTGTGATTCGACCTGATCGAAATCCGGTCTAGTTTCCGTATTCACGCCTCCAACCGGTCCAATACTGCGATCAGCGGGAGACCGGCTGCCGACGCAAGTCCTACCGCGCTTTTGATCGCCGGGTCGAGCAGTTCGGCTGCCGCGGCCAAGCCTCCACCCAGCGCTATGCCGGCTGCAAAGGCGGCCAGTATGAAGATACTAAGCGGCGGAGTCACACGCTTGGGCCGGTCGGTGGGCCTTTCGAGGATTTTGATCCGCTGCGTCGCTTCGACCCGCGTGAGGGTGCCAAGCACCTGCGCCATCTCGTAGCGTTTGGTCAACGAATCAAGCATGTCGCGTGCCGCCGCCACGGAGCGTTCGAGGCGCTTCTGCTCCTGCTCGACAGGTCCGAATTCCGTGATGGCTTGTTGGCCGTCCCTGAGCGACTGCTGGATTTGGTCGATATCCTTCTTCAGCGATGTGCGGCGTGCCTCCAATTCCTGGAGGTGTTGAACATCCTTGGAACTGGCACGAATAACCACGCGCTCGTCCTCGACGCGCTTCAGACGCGCCTCGGCGTCCTGAATTTCGGAAGGCCTGCCCCGAGAGCGTGATGAGGCCAGTTCGCTGGTCAGGCGAACGATCTTGTCCTGTAGCAGACCCAATGCCGGCATCATGTCGGGCAATCGCGCCACCCGCTCGGAAGCCTGCTGGACCAGCAGGTCGGTCAATGCCATATCCATTTTCTTTTCGTCGAGTTTCTGTTGGAGCAAGGCCAATCGGCTGACATTTGTGTTATAAAACCCCGGCAGCCGTTCCGGATTCTCCGCCTGGTATTTGGAAAGCGCATCCTCGGCCATCTGCAAGTCCGCCCGGCGCTGGGCGATCTCCGTTACCAGAAATTTTTCGCTGCTGTTCACGGCATCCCGCTCAGGAGCGACGAGGCGATCCATAACGCGCTGCGCCACCGCATCGACAGCTTTGTCCAGCCCGTCCGGCCGCGAAGAGCGCAGCGTGATATCCAATAGTTCGGAGTTGACCAATGCAATTTTGAGCTGCAATCCAAAGTCCTTGATCATCCGGTAACGGGTCTGCGGCGGGGTATCGTCCGAGATTCGGCCGATCTGGGACAGCAGCTCATCGATAACCTGGTCACTGTGCAAAAACGCGCTCAGGGCTGCGATCCGATCCTTGACACTGGTCGAGGCGGCTAAATCGTTGACGAACGGGTTGGTATGGGCCGGCTCCTGCACCAGGATCGTCATTTTCGATTCGTAGTTTTTTGGCACCACAAAACCGGCCAAGAGGCCCAGGAGGGGCATGACCAAAATGGGGACAGTGAGGAGGTAGCGTCGCCGCCATCCGGCGGCAGCGAGATATGCAAAAATCTCATGGATGGAACGGTTCATGACAGTCCTGTCTCGCCAGCTTTAGACCATGTTCCGGTCGTATTGAATCAGCGTATCGGCGTCATGCCCGCGCTTGTCGCGGGCATCCACGTCTTCCTTGCGGCGGTTCTAGAACAAAGACGTGGATGGCCGGGACTTCGCCCGGCCATGACTCCCAGGTGTTCAGACGTGACCGGAATCCGGTCTAGAATTTGTCGCCAGAGTCCGGCTGGCTACTTCAAGCTCCGTGCCAATTCGATAATGCGATCACGCCACATGTTCATGCTGGTGACCGGCGTCAACTGAAGTTCGCTCCATGGCCGGTCCAGCATCGAGGTCAGATCGCGGCGAACCTTGCGGGCGGCGGATTCCGGCCGGCCGTCGAGCCAGGCAAGCCACCGCTGGTCTACCACCCCGTCGGCCATGTCCAGGAGATCGCGATGGAATTCGGGCCGGGCCGGACATGGCTCGGCGGCGGGTGGAAAAATCTGTACGTCCCCTTCCCGACCATCGGTGGGATCGAACGGATCCGCCGTCGGCATCCGGGCGTGCCACTGCAAATAGCGCTTCGCGCCCGTATGCCAGAGCCAGAACCCGGCGGTGAACCGCGGTCGCCCGGTATTGTAAATCCAGGTCTCGGTGCCGCGCGCTGCGACGGCTTCGATCGTCCGGCGGTCGAGGCCGAAGCCGCCGTTGATCAACACCGTATCGAACAGCGCCAACAGCTTGCGGTCCCGGGGATTGTTGAACTGGCCGGCCAGT
The DNA here is from genome assembly GCA_963802745.1 of uncultured Alphaproteobacteria bacterium. Taxonomy (GTDB): domain Bacteria; phylum Pseudomonadota; class Alphaproteobacteria; order Rhizobiales; family Xanthobacteraceae; genus JAJPKK01. The sequence continues at coordinate 6,699 of CAWDKL010000044.1, forward strand.
CGAATGTGCGGCCGGCGGGCGCGCAGGTCGCGTGCGAGGTCTGCAAGCGACATGGCGTTCTGGTCCGGATTGCTGGGTTCGTCCGCGAGGCTCCAGACCGGCGGCGGCAGACCGCGATCTTCAAGCGCGTGCTCGGCCCGCTCGATGACGCCGGGGGTTCGAACGGCTCCGACTTCCGCGACCAGCCGCTTCATCGGTGCGTAGGCGAACCATGGGGCCGTCGTCGCATGTTCGGACGCAATTCGCGAATCTTGCAAAAACGCCTCGTCGCCGGCGGCCGTGGGCGCCGCCAGCGGGGGCGCATTGCCGCGGATGCCGAATTGCCCAAGGATGTCGAGGTCGCAGCCGATCTGATGCCGCCGAAGCTGCGGAGGCGACGAGAACCATGTCAGATGCGGTGCTTCCTCGACATAAAATCCGACCGGGCGCGGGGCCTCGGGCAGATCGATCTCCAGAACTTCGATCCGGAGTGGGATATCGACCATCTTTCCGCCGGCGCTTATCCGCACATTTCCGCGATAGATGCCGCTTCGGGCCGCCCGCGGCGCCGACACCCAACCGGCGAAAAGCCGTTGTTCGCCGGTACGAAAGGGCAGGGCATCCACGTCGGCACGCAGGTAGTCGGCGCGCCGCTCGAGCAGGTTACCCCCGGTTGTGCGGCGTTCGAGCCGCCAGGAGGCGGCGCGCAGGTCGAGATCGAGCCGGGCGCCGTCCATTTCCGGCTCCGTGACGGCGACGTCCGGGTGCGGGTCGTCCCGATCTGCCAGGATCGAAAATTCGATTTGTGTTCCGCTGCCCGGTGTCACCACGGCGGTCAGGGGCGGCGCACTGGCACTTTCGGCGGCCTTCATCGCCGTGTGATAGATTGATGGGCGAGCGGCACTGTCGGTGCGCGATGCAACCGGCCACGCGGAACGAAACCATTGGGCGCGCGCCTCCTCGACGCGGTCCACCTGTACGTGTTGGCCGGCCGGCTCGACCATCACGGCGGCAAGGAATGTCGCCGCCGGCGTGTCGCCCGCAAGCTCGATCACCACGCTGCCGTCCGGCGAGGCCACGTCCGCGGTGATCAATCCGCCGCGGTGTCGCCCATAGACCTCCCAGGCATCGGCGCCGACGGGCGCTTCCCGATCGTGGCCGGCGAGGTATCGCTGCGCGATCCATTGTGCCGGCGACAGGCGCTGGGTGAGAACATCCACGCCGTTGACCCGGATCCGCCGTTCGAGCGCGTAAGGCAGGGTCTCCCATTCGCCCACATCCTCGGTCCACAGCGATACCTGCGCGCGGTCGTGCGGCCAGGGCAAGCGAATCCGCTCGACGCCGCGCATGCCGCTCGTGATCAGCGGATCAAGGCCGGGTCGCGCGATCGCGACGGGCCGCCCTGCCTCAATGCGGCGATCATCCGGTGCAAGACGCGTAAAGCCCGGGAACAGCGGCGCATCGGCGCGCCCGAGGCTGAGCGCGATGACGCCTGCCGGCATCGGCTGCGCCGGCTCGATCCGGAACACGGACGCTTCCGCGGCCTTACCGTCGGCCGCGAATAGTACGATGTGGCGGATGTCGTTGGTTGACAGCACCCGGCCGCCCGAGGTTTTCAGTCCCGCGACCGGAACCGTCCAGGCAAAAGGACCGGCCGGCACGGCGCGCTCCAGATTGACTCGGCTGGCATATCCGCCGGATTGGCCATCGTCGATGCGCAGCACGACGATGGCACCCGCGGGTGCTGTGACGGTGCCACGAACCACGATCACGTCGGTTGGCTCGACCGCAAGGGGCGCGACCGAATCGAAGCGCAGCGGCAGTGCCCCGCCCGGAAAGTCACGCCCTGCCGCGGTGGCGAGAGTCGTGCCAAGGCTGACAACAAGAAGAATGGCGGACGCGACTGCAACCAGTCTCATAGGGCAGCCAGCGCCGCCGCTACCTCGGACGTGCGTCCGGCCCAGCTCTCACGCGACACGCGCGTGGACCGCAGCCGGTTCCGCCCGACATCGGCGGCCGCACGCCGAATAGCGCGGCCGAAATCGGCCGGTTGGTCCGCGATTTCGATCAGATCGCGATAAGGTTCCAATGCCGGAAACGCGGTCGATACGATCGGCGTGCCGGCCGCGAGATATTCCCGCAATTTAAGCGGATTGCAGGCTTCGATCTGCAGGTTGCGCTTGAACGGCAGCAGCGCCGCCTGCCAATGCTGCACATAATGCGGCAGCGCGGCATGCGGCCTTTCTCCCAGCACGTGGATGTTGGGAATATGGCGCAATCGTGTGATATCGATACGCACCGGCCCGATCAGGACGATGTTCCAGTCCGGCAGCTCGGCGGCAGCCTGGACGATCAGTTCCAGGTCGATCCACTCGGAAATCGAGCCATAAAATCCCGCGACTGGGCGGCCTCGCGGCATATCGGAAGCCGGAGCGGCAGGTTTCGCAAACAGTTCCACATCGACCCCGTGAGGCAGCAGGATCGTTTTGTCGCAGGGAAAGCGTTCGGCCAGTTTTTCGCTTGCCGCGAAAATAAGGTCGGCCCGTTCGGCCAGCACTTTTTCCATTTTGGTAACGGCGCGGTGATCGACCCCGCTGAGCGCCCCGAAATCGTCCCCACAGTAATACACCAAGGCGCGTTCCTGCAGGCTTCCCTTGGCAAAACAGGCCGTCGGCAGGGACGTCCATACGATCGGCCGGCTCATCCCCATTTCGGTGATCGTCCGGGAAATCTGCCACGATAATGTACGCTGGTTGAGCGCATGGGCGAGTGGGTTTCCGGGCCAAGAGATCGCCACGGGGGAAATCACCGTCATGCTGTCCGGGCATTGCTTGGGACGCGTCCCCCGATCCGGGCGGCGCGCCATGCTCATGAGCTTGCCGCCAGCCCGGCGAACGTCGCGCAGCGTCAGGCGTGGTCGGCGCAAACCGATCGAGTTGACCCATATGATCCGGCGCGTTCCGGCGAGGTTGCGCATCAGATGCTGGGTCGCGCTCGGGTGAGCACCCCAATCCTCACCGAAAACGATAAGATCCGGCTGCATGTCGATCACCTCAGAGTTGTCGGATCGCGCGGGCCGGGATGCCCGCGGCAAGCACACCGGGCGGAAGATCATGAGTTACGACGCTGCCTGCGGCCACGATCGTGCCCTTCCCGATCCGAACGCCGGCCAACACGGTGACGCCGGTTGCGAGCCACGCATCGCTTTCGATGACGATGTCGCCGACTTGATCGTCCGTATCCGGCAAGCCTTCGGCGCGGTCGCCCGCATCCACCGGATGGCCCGGATAGCCGGCGAGAAACGCGCGCCCGGCGATGCGGACATTGTCGCCGATCGTTATGGTCTTCCCGACAGCGATGGTGGTTTGCCACCCGATGTCAACGTTGCGTCCGACCGTCAGGCGAGGATGCGTTCGACCCGCCGACCGCCCCGTAATGGTGGTTTGGCCGCAGACCCGGCAGTCCGCTCCCAGTTCGATCTCGACGGGGCCGATGACGAGCGGAATGCCGCCATAGAGATAGAGGCGTGGCGCGGGCCGAAGCAACCGCGACTGAAACAGCGGCGTGCTCCAGGCGGCCCGATAGACGAACCGCGCCGTCGAGAGGCATCCGTTGCGGATGTCGTACAGGAGCCGATGCGCCACCGGGATTGTCGGCACACTGGCGACCCGCCAGCCCCGGATCAGGCGAAAGGCCACGTCGGCCAGCGGGTGTTCCCGGCGTTTCACCCAGCCGCGCAGGCTCATGGAGGCACTCATTCCACCGTCACCGATTTTGCCAGATTGCGCGGGCGATCGACATCGTTACCTTTGACCACGGCGGTGAAATAGGCCAGCAGCTGTAGCGGAATGGCGGACACGATCGGCTCGACGAGCGGGTCGCAGTCCGGGAGCAGGATTTGCCATTTGCTGACGTCGGCCAGTTCGTCCAGGGCGTGGCTGTGCCCAATCGCCGTAATGCTGCCGCGCCGCGCCGCGATCTCTCGCACGTTCGACACCAATTTGGGGAGCATCTCATCGCCCGGAGCCAGCGCAATGACCGGAGTGCCAAATTCAATCAAGGCGATCGGCCCGTGCTTGAGTTCTCCCGCGGCGAACCCCTCGGCGTGGATATAGGAAATCTCCTTGAGCTTCAGGGCGCCCTCCAGCGCCAGCGGATACAGCCGCCCGCGCGCGACGAAAAGCGCGCTCGACGCGTTCTGGATCGCCTTGGCGAGCGGCGTCAATGCCGCTCCCGTTGCAAGCACCTGCTCGACGGCGTCCGGTACTGTTTGCAGTGCGGCGCGCAGTTTTGCCGCCGCGTCGGTCCGGCCGCGCGCCGCCGCGATCGAAGCAGCCAGATAGCCGAGGACCGCCAGTTGGGCGGTAAACGCCTTGGTGGATGCCACCCCGATTTCGGGACCGGCCCTGAGCGGAAGGCAAATGTCGACATCGCGCGCCAGCGTGCTGGCCTCGTTGTTCACCACGCCGATGCAGGGAATGTTCTGCTCGCGCAGCTTGGTGAAGGCCGCCAGCGTGTCCGCCGTTTCGCCCGACTGGGATACCAAAATCGCGGCCTCCCGATCCGAGCTGCGAATCGGTGCCATGTATCGATATTCCGAGGCAATCTCGACGTCGGCCGCGATGCCCGCGACTTCGGCGAACCAATATTTTGCCACCATCGACGCGAAAAGCGAACTGCCGCAGGAAACCATGCGGACGCGGTCGATACCGGCGAAATCGAAACCTTGGAGCGGTCGCTCGGCTTTCGCATCGGCGAAGCGGTCGCTGATCTGCCGCAGCACCGCCGGCTGCTCATGAATCTCCTTGAGCATGTAGTGCGGGTATTCGCGGGCGTTAGCTGGGTTATCGTCGGCTTGGACGCGAATTCGGGACCGCTGGACCGGCCGGCCCGTGGCGTCCCGCACCGTGACGGAGTTGCATCGCACCTCGGCCTGATCGCCATCTTCGAGCGCGATGGCGTGGTCGGCCAGGCCCTCCAGGGCATGGGCATCCGACGCGATGTATCCTCCCTGTTTTCCGACCGCGACCAGCAGGGGGCTGCCGCGACGCGTTGCGTAGATCACGTCCGGCTCCGCTTCCCGGATCAGGGCGACGGCCGATGAACCGTCGATGGCAGCGGAAAGGTCTTGCAGCGCCTTGCTGGCCGTTCCGCCCCCGAGGATCGAGCGGGTGACCAGCCACGGGATGACCTCGCTGTCGGTCTCGCTCGTGAACCGCGCGCCCGATGCCTGCAGATCCATCCGCAGGCCGCGATAGTTTTCAACAATGCCATTGTGCACGATGGCGACGCCGCGCGCCATATGGGGGTGGGAGTTCGCCTCGGTAGCGGCGCCATGGGTGGCCCAGCGGGTATGAGCGATACCGATGCTACCTTCGATCCTGTCGTGATCGATCTGGCTGGCCAGCCGTTCCACTTTGCCCACCGCACAGACGCGCTTGAGGCCGCCCGGCTCGATGGTGGCGATCCCGGCGGAATCGTAACCGCGATATTCCAAACGCCGCAGCCCCTGCAGGAGGACATCGACCACCGGATTGCTGCTGACCGCGCCAAATATTCCACACATGCGTTTGCTCCACTAACGACCCAACCGCGGTATCGCAAGCGTCGTGCCAGCGTTTGCATGGGGGAAACCCGCGATTTGCGGGCATTATTTCAGTGCGTGGCGGGCGACTTTATCGATTTGCTTTTTTGCAGTTCGCAATTTGCAAATCGGCCGATCGCCGTCGTCATGGCGAGCAGGACGTAGATCGGCCAGGTAAAGCCCTGGGTCAAAAATGTGCCGGCGACACAGAAGCCCGCGATCCCGGCAAGCGCGGCGAGGCCTGCTGCACGGGTCGAATTGGCGGATCGCAATTCGTTGAGGATGCGGTTTGCCTTGAAGGCCGTCGTCGCCATGACGGCGACCATGACGATAAAAGCGATCAGGCCGGGAAAGCCGGTTTCCGCCAGAACCCCGAACCAAGTCGAGTGAACCGCATGGTTATTGCCGTCCCAGTGCTCGCTGTACATGAAATAATTGGAGACAAAATTATTTATCCCCACACCATTGAGGGGGTGCGTGGTGGCCATGCGCCAAGCGGCATTCCATGCGTAGATACGTCCCATCGATGATTCATCAATTCCCGCTTCGGCGGCACCGCCGGAGCTGCGCTCGGAAATTCCCGCGACGGCAAACAGACCCATGGTTGCGGCGATCGCGACAGCGGCCAGTACCATCTTGGATTTGATGACTTGGCTGCCGACCACGCCGAACACCGCCATCATTCCGAGCAGGCCGCCTCGGCTCTGCGTCGCGATGATGGCGGCCGCGATCAACACGACCCCCGCGGCGCCGAAGGCGGCGCTCAGCCAGCCGATCCGGCGGACCACCAGCGATGCGGCAAAGCTTAACGGGAACAGCAGCACCAGCGAGAGGTCGTTCGGGTCTCCCAGCACCGACCCGATGTCGCGTCCGATGGTCACCCGGGTCCCCTCGACCAACCCGATGCCGCTGACCTTGTTGTAGAGCGTGACCATCGCAATCGCCATGCCGGCCAGTACGATCCCGTGCGAGGCGATGGCGAAGTCCCGCGGCTGCCGCGTCAGCCAGGCGACCGCAAGCGTCATGATTCCGATCTTCACATAGGTATCCGTCCAGTAGTCCAAGGCCAAAGGCTTATTGGAGGCCAGTGGCAGACCAACCGTAACCAGCGCGAAAAATACCGCAAACGCCGTGAGTTCGCGCGTCCAGTAGGGTTGAACGCTTCGCTTTAGGAACATGTGCCAAGCCAGGGCGACCAGGGCAGCGAGGGCCAAGGCCTGCGGAATATGCAGCGGTCCGAGAACCGGAAACGCCTCATGTATTTTGAAAAACGAGAACACTACGAAGCCTAAGCAGACCACGAACGGGTAACCGAAGACAAAGATGATCGCCAACGGTGCGAGAGCGACGCCAAATGCCGCCGCCGGCATCGCGAGCGCAACGACCGGCGCCGTTGCGGCAACGCTCGCGATCAAGGCGATCATGACCTGCCTGCTCCATGGCGGCAGGCTTCGCGATCCCGCTTGGCTGCTAACCGGCATGGCGCGCTCCGCCGACGCCGATCACCGACAGCATGCCAAGCCGCATGGCCAGCACTCCGATGCCGCCCAGGGCCATCAGCATCCAGGCGGTTGCGGCCGGCAGCGCCATCGCAATGATCCCGACAATGGCAGGGGCTGGATAAGGCTCCGGGACTAGCTTCTGGCCCTTAACGGCAAACAAGGCGAAGCGGGCCGCATGTCCCGCGATGGTCACCGCCGCGGCACCCGCGACGCCAAGCAGAGGCACCAGAGCAATGTACCCCACGATCAGGATCGACAGGCCGTGCGTGATTGGCATTCCATTCTCCCGCGGAGCATTCCTAGCCGCCGACAGCTTTTTCCGGCTCAGCCGGCAGCAACACGTCCGCCGGGAGGCAGCGGCGATAGGCCTCGATCAGGGGCGGATCGTTCCAAGGGATGTCGAGATAGTCGGCCGGACGGTCGGTCTCGGCAGGAGCCCGGCGCCAGTCCTGGGGAAAAAGGGCGACGCGCAGCGGCTGCACCAGTCCGGCCGGCGGCGGCTCGCGGCCAATCAGGCCTGCCTTGAGGGCGGTGCAGAGGTCGCTGCCGGCGAGTTGGCCGAGATGCGAGACCGGTGTCGGGCGGGCATTAAATTCAAGGAAATAGGACCGTCCGGTATTCTGATCGATGATGAAATCAAGGCCGCATAAGCCGGTGAAGCCGAATTCCCGGCCGAGACGGCGCGCCGCCTCCGCCATCTCGGGATGTTCGATAAACTGGACGATGCTGGAGGGCCCGGTGGCCGAGGGGTATGACGCGCGCACCAGAACCGAGAACCCGGCGACGGTATTGCCTTCGACGACGGCGGCGGTGTGGAAGGCGGGAGTGCCGACGATGAACTCTTCGGCTGAGAGCTTCGGCCCGCCGCCGGATTCGCGGCAGAGGTCGCCGGCGAGACGGAAGCCGGAGCGCAGGTTCCAGTATAGGCGATGGGCCCGATCCTTTAGTGAGCGGGACTGGGTGTCCAGCTTCATCGCCTCCAACTCGCGATAGCCGGCCGCCAGCGCCTCCGCGCCGCGGCAGATGCGGACACCATGGCCGCCGGCCGTCCCCTCCCGTTTAAGCACCACCGGCCACCCGATCTGCGCCACGAAGGCTTCGGCATCGGCGAAGCTCGCGATCACCCGATTGCGCGGCACGAGAATCCCGGCCTTTGCTGCCGCTGCGCGAGACTGATCGCGATTGGTTCGCGCCTTGAGCCGGGCGGTGTCGCCGACCGACCGCCGGATCAGGGCGGCGAACCGAGCTGACAGCGGCCTCGGACCCTCGCCCTGGGCCAAGCGGTAGAGAAGATGCACGACCGCTTCGTCGCCCGGAATGATGACCAACGGATCGAAGACCTCGATGGCCCTGATCAGAGGTGAAAGCATTCCGATGCGGACACGCGCCACCGAGATCGGAAAAAAGCGATCGATCGAGCGCGACTGGGCGATGAGGGTGCGGGGCTCGGCGGCGACCCCGACCTCGAACCCGGCCTCGCGAAGGGCATAGGGCAGCCTGGCCGAGCCGAACCAGTCGGCGAGACTGAGGATCAGGACCTTTGGCCGGGTTGGCGGATTCATCATTTCTTATGCCAATTGCGTCGCGTGTAGCCGTGCGAGCCAGGAGGTGGGCACCAGCCCGATTGCGGCGCCAAGCCCGACGAGGCCTGCCACCGCCGGCACCGCGGCGGTGGCCAGGAGCAGCGGCGAGCCGATCAAAAGAAAGATGAGGCCGGTGGCGAGGCAGAGCGTCCCCATGAAGAGCGCCAGTTTCGATATCGGATAGTCCAGTCGAACCTGACGCTGCGAAAAAACATGGTAGAGCACTGTCCGCAAGAGCTGTCCGCCGATCGTTGCGACGATTGCACCTGCCACATGCAGGGATGGGATTAGCAGGACATAGGCGAGGAGGGTCACCGCCGCCGCAGTGAGATTGATGCCGAGCGCCAAAAATCCGTCGTCGCTGTCGAAGCAGCCGATATTCATAAGCGTCCCGCATTCCTGGATAACGTAGACCGCCGCCAGCCAGGGCACAAGAGTCATGGCCCGGTGATAATCCGGGGGCGTCATGAGCGCGATCGCCTCCGGCCCGGCCAGGGCGATCGTCACTCCGGCGATCATCGTCATCATCAGGCCGAGATTGACCACCTCGACGCTTCGCCGGCGGCCGTCTTCCTCATGGAGCACCATGAAGCGGCGCGGCAGCCACCACATCTGAAACGGCTGGACCAGGGCCGCCACCAGCCCGCCCATCTTCACCGCAAGTCCGTAGACGCCGAGTTCGGAGTCGGTGACCACCCCGGCGAGGATCCAGCGGTCGAAACTGCCCAGCACGATGGCGGCGAGGGCGGACAGCAGCATAGGGCCGCAATAGAGTGCCAGCAGGCGTAGACGCGCGGCGGTGAAGCGAATGCCGCAATCCTTGATCACCATCCGCAGCACCACCGCGGCCTCGGCGAGGGCAGCGATCGCAGTACCGGCGAGCATACCCGCAACTCCGAACCCGAGGGCCAGAGCTGTGGTCGAAATGATCGCCTGCAGGGCGACGCGGCCGACCGAAACCAACATGAAATCCCGGGCCCGGCCGCGCAGACGGAGCCACGAGAGGCAAAGGCCGATCAGGCCGTTGACGCTGAGGCTCACCATGAGAAGGCGCAGCTCCACGGGCCGAATGTTGCCGGGCAAAACACCGGCGAGACCACCGCAAAAGAGCTGCACCGCGGCGCCGAGCAGGACCGCGAAGATCAACGACATGCCGAGAAGCTCGGCGCACATCCGCTTGCGCTCGTCCCAGCTCTTCAAGGTGCCGGCGAGGCGGCTCAACGCGGTCAGCAGCCCCAGGCTGAACATCAGGCTGCCGATGTCGGCGCAGGCCAGGAGGATCTCGAGTCGTCCGTAATCTGCCGTTGGGAGCAAGTGGGTATTGACGGGGACGAGGAGAAAGCCCACCGCGCGCGTCGCGACAATGCCCGCCGCGTAATAGACGGTGTCGTTCAGAGCTTTGAGCAGCCGGATCGGTTCGCAGCCGCGGCGGTTTGTGAACCGAACCGCCTTCAGCCCCGCGGCGAGGTTTGCCCATCCCCTCGCCGGCGATGGGTTCAATCGTTGGATTCGGGCGAGTTCGACGCTCGGCGCTGGGCCCCTCAAGAATTGCATCTTGACCTCTGCGTCGGTTTGAAGTTGTCGGTTTCCGGGCCGCATGGGTCGCAATTGTCGGACCGCAGCTCTCTCGCCTTGGCGTGGCGGGTGGTTTCGGAAACCATGTTCTCTCCGATGACTCCATAACATGGCGCCGTCGCGATTGTTGACGAAGCACAGGACCCGATCGCGCTCTATTCCCATACTGATTATCTATTCGCCTATGATCGCGTTCGGCACTGTCCTCCAAGCTCCGTGCCAGATCGGTTGATTCCGCGATCTATCAGGAAAATCGGTGCTTTGATGCGTTCAGCGCGGCAGGCAATCGCTCGGACGGTTCGCAAAATGCAAATCGGCCCCGCTCGATTTTGCGAAGTGCAACGCCCATCGCGCAGTGTTTGGAGCCCGCACAAACCCATTCCGCACAAAATATTTTGAGACCAAAGTAAGCGATTGACAGCCAGAAAAGAGGGCATAGAAACAAGTCGCCGCAATCGCGAGGCCTGCCATGGTCGATCGGCTGGAATTTCAGCGGTAGTAACCCCACCCGTGCTCACAAGGAAAATGACATGAAGATACTCGGTCGTGACGTGACCTGGGAAAAGATCTGCCGTTGACTGGAGGGGCTGCGTATGCATCTCTACTGGTACCGATTCAGAAAGCGGCTCGATCTCCAGGACGTAAAGAACCGCGCTTTCGACGTGCGCTATGGAACCGATACTGCCGAAGAGATTCTGCTCACCGAAGCCGGCGTGGAGCCCTCCGAGGCGCAGCGGGGCAACACGATCTACCGCGCCGTCTGGTCCGAGATGTTCGACCAATTCATCGCCGCGCTTCCGGTGTCTCCCGAGGGTTTTACTTTCATCGATTACGGGTCGGGCAAGGGCAAGGCGATGTTGCTTGCCGCGGATTATCCATTCGAGGAGATCATCGGCGTCGAATACGCGCCGGGGCTGCATGACGTAGCCATCGCCAATTGCGCCAATTATCGCGGCGAGAAACAGCGCTGCCACCGCCTCCTGCCGGTGCTCGGCGATGCCACCACCTATGAGCCGCCGCCGCGGCCCCTCGTCTGTTTCTTCTTCAATCCCTTCGATGGGAAAACGATGCTTCGGGTGCTCGATCGGTTACGGCTGTCGCATCAGACTCATCCGCGGCAGGTTTTCGTTTGCTACATGAATCCCCGCTCGGTCGCGGAACTCGGCGGCGCGCTGACGACGCAGCACTATTTCAAACCGGTCAAGCGCAGCAAAAGGCTTCTGATCTATCGGGCTCCGTAATCCTGCGATCTCCTGGGAGTTTTCCCGATGATGACCGAATTCGTTCGAACGCAATCAGGTTTCACGCTCGCACTCCCTCCGCGCAACGGACACCCGGCGGAACTTGGGATTGGCTGGTGGCTCAAGCGGTGCAGGGTTCGCGGATCGTGCCGCCGCAGTGGCGGGAGGAACATGGGGTTCCGGCCGCGCGCAAAGCCGGAATTGCGGTTGCCGAGGCGCCACGGGTGGGTTTTCTCGACGCCGACGATGTCCGCTGGCCGGATGGCGGATGGCGGAGCGCGTGCGCTGGCGCGAGGCGCACCCGGATGTCGTACTGGGTTTCTCCGACTAGCGCACGCTGCCTACGGATGGCTGCTTGCAGAATCCCGGTGTTTGCCGGTCGTTTGGTCGGCCAGAAGGGGATCGAGGACATTTTCACCGCCTTGGCCCTGACCGACCAAATGCCTCGAACCGCATCGGAAAGTCGGCGAGTGCATACCCTATTGTCTGCATGGTCCGCTCCGGTGGCGTGATCTTTGCGTTTGAAGCGCCGAACGCAATTGAGGTGCCGGTCAGGAGATTTCGTCATGAATGCCCCGCGCTGTGCTGTCGTCATCCCGGCCCATAACTGTCTGAGCTACCTGCGCGAGGCCCTGGCCAGCGTGGCGATGCAGGACGTTCCGGATTTTGAAGTCATCGTCGTCGACGACGGGTCGAGCGACGGAACAGCCGAATGGCTGGCGCAGGCCGCCGCCGCGGATGCCCGCATCCGATGGCTGCGGACCGCCGGTCTCGGTCCGGCTGGGGCAAGAAATCTCGGCGATTTCACAGACGCTTGCGCCATTCATCGCGTTTCTGGATGCCGACGACATCTGGTGGCCGCGCAAGCTCGGCCGGCAGATCGCATTTCACGAGCGGCATCCGCAAGTCGGGTTCAGTTTTACGGATTACCTGCACGCCGATCCGGACGGCGGGCTCCACGGAACGTGCTTCGATTACTGGAAGCCGCTTTATGTGGCCGGCCGCAGCCGCGAGTTCTTTGTCGTGCCGGATGCGGAACTGGAACTGCTGGCGGCAAATGTTGCCGGGACCTCGACGATCGTCGCGCGCCGAAACGCATTGCAAAATGCAAACGGTTTTGCCGATTGCAACAAATCGGCCGAGGACTGGGAACTATGGCTGCGTCTCGCAGCGGCGCGGCCGGTGGCCTGCTCGACGGCCGTGTCGGCGACCTATCTGATGCGCTCCGGCAGCGAAACCCAGAACAAGCGGGCCCGGATCGAGGCGATGGAGAACATCGTGGGGCGTTACGCCGAATGCACGGATTCGGTTGCCCGAAACGCGGTACGGTGCGCACGAGCGAGGATTTCCGTCGCCCGCGCCGAGCTGGCCCGGAGCGAAACCCGCCACATGGCCGCCGCCGCACACCACGGCCGCGCGTTTCTGGCACGCCCTAATCTGCGATCGGCTCGGGCGGCATTCTCCGATTTGGTGCGCGGAATCGTTCGACCACGGCGATGCCAAACCGTATCGCGGTGAGGGGCAGCGTTTTGTTGCGTTCTCATGCGCCAATCGCAGAATGCGTGCTTCAACGGCTCGGTTGAAGGCCGAGTCGGAGACCGTAACTTCGGTTTGTGGATATAGAGTCCTGGATTGCCATACAGATCCGGAGCTTACCCTCACAGAACAGGCCCGGCAACGGTCCGCGCAGGTTACTCGTTTGCCGGCGGGGCATGCCCACGGCCGCGGACAAAATCAAATCAAACTGTCCGGCGGGGGCGTTGCCCTGCCGCCGCACTGCAATTCCGACACTATGTATCAGTTTAGGTTAGGCGGACTTTCGCGGGATAAACCCGGCACACCGATAGACATCGAGGACGCGGCTCAAGCCATGATCGACGGAGAAATTCCGCGCGATGCGGTCGCGGCAGCTTTGCGCCAGTGCGATACCCCGCGCCGCGCGGGCTGAGACAAATTCGGCGAGACCGCGTTCTGCACTTGCAAGATCGCCGGCATCGAAAAGCCAGCCCGATATCCCGTGCTCCACCACCTCCGGAAGCGCGCCGACCCGGGCGCATACCACCGGAATGCCACGGGCCATCGCCTCGAGCGCGGTCATCGGCAATCCTTCCGCCCGCGACGGTATCACCAACACATCAACGCCGCCCCAGACCGCCTCCATATCCAAAGCGAGGCCGTGAAACCGCACGTAAGGGAGGTAGCGAGCTTCCAGTTCGGCCCTCATGGGACCGTCACCATAGACGTGCCAGTTGAAGCCGCTCCCAACCCGAACGGCGAGTTCGCAGAACAGGTCCGGCCCCTTCTCGTGGCTCAGCCGCCCCACATACGCCACATCTTTGCCCGGCGGGCGCATCGGTGAGCATTCCGGCATATCGACAAAATTCGGGACGACGGTCGAACCGAACGGCTGACGATCGGCGATCTCCTTGCTGACCGCCATTCGCGCGCCGAGGATGGATGTCCATTCATCCACACGCTGATACATACTCACCGGCCAAGCTCCCTTCTCGCCGGAATGGCAGGTCGAAACGACGGGAATACCGAGCAATCGGGCCGCCAGACGCCCGAGGATTCCAGCCTTATAGCCGTGCGTATGAAGGAGCGCCGGACGTTCGACCCACAGCTTCCGCAACAGGTGATCAAAACGCCCATTGAGGAACTCATAGGGCAGGGTTGCGGCTTCCAACTGCCTGCACCAGGGGTTTCGGCCATGGTCCTGATACAACAGGATAGTAGTCGCTATGCCGTCGCGGCGGAGCGCGCTTGCTAGCGTTGCAATATGCCGTTCAATGCCTCCGATCGACCGGGAGTCGACGAACTGCCAGACGGCGCCGCGGCGCGTTGCGGACAGTCGTGCAGCGATCGGATCGTCGGTCATTTTGCCGGCGGCAACGATAGTCTGTTGGCCCGCCATATCACGCCGCACTTTCCCGGATCATCGGCGGCACGCCGGCGGCGGCCTTCCGGCCTGATCGCTTTTGCTTGCGGGCAAAAACCTGGCGAATGCGATTGGTGGTGCGCCGAATCTCCTGTCGCGGATCGGGATTATCCCGATTGTTGACGATCAGCCCTATCACGGTCGCCCCCACGGTCGTGAGTGCCTTCATGGTGTGACCCAATTCGTTCGCGGTCGCCCGGCCTCCCGGCGCGACGACCACGGTAGCCTCGCTGGCACCTGCGGCAATCATGCCCGGCACGGCCTTGGCGGGCATGTCGCAGGACGGTGCCGCATCGATGATGAGAACATCAAAGTGCCTCAGCTGATCGGTGATATACGCTCCGAGCTTGGTTTTATCGCGATAATGGAATAGCCGGTCGCGCGATATACTCAGGGTCTTTTTTTCGTATGTAAGAGCATTTGTCAGCGACCGCACCGAGGGATTTGCTTTTGCCACCGGCGGCGCGCAATCCGTATCCACCTCGCCGATATCCTGGCTGATATCCAAGAGCAGGGTGCGCCGTTCCGTCATGGCGGCACGTGTCGCCAGGCAGGTGGCGATCGACGTGACGCCCGAATCCGGGGAACATCCGGTGATGCAGAGCGCGCGGATCCCGGTTCCCAGTGTCGAGAGGAACAGGTTTTCGATTTGCGGAGAAGCCGGATCGAACATGGCGGCCACCCTTACGCGGCCTTTTGCAAGGGTGCTGTCGGCGTCGCAGCGAGGCCGAGCTTGCGGAGGAGAGCGGACTGATTTCCGTTGGCCGCGGTCACGGGCGCAGCGAGCATCCCGGCGAGACCGAGATTGCGCAGGAGCGCCAGCGGTTGGCCGTGCGCGGCCACGACGGAAATCGTGCGATTGCGGGTGCGAAGCCTCTTGTAGAGAAACGCCAGCGCACCGACCCCGGACGGATCGATCCGATTCACGCCGGAGAAGTCGAAGCAGACATTATTCTCTCCGGCGGCAAGCAGTTCCAGCGTCGGTTTGAGAGCCGCGACCGCGGAAGCGTCGAGGTTGGAGGTGAGCTTGAGATAGGTCATGGACTTGGCCTCGGTTGATGGTTTGTCCACCCCATTCAGCAATGGGCGTGCCATGCTTTGGCCGGGGAAAACGGCCACAATCGTGGCAAATCGCAAGCCCGCATTTGCAATTTGCAAGCCGAACATAGCGATTAGCTTTGTTTTTTGAAATTTTCGGCCAATTCACACTGGCACGACGATTGCGCAAAGGGGGCGGCAAACGGAGGAAACCGATTTGTCAGGAACTACCCTTCATATCGTTCAGCGAATGGCGCCAGGCGGTCTGGAGGCGCTCGTCCTCAAGCTCGCGGGCGACTTGGGCGGCGGTCAGTACGTCGTCAGTCTCGAAGGCGATGCCGGCAATCTTCTGGCCGCGTGGCCGCGGCTGAAGGACGTTGCCGGACGGTTCGAGGCGCTGGGCAAGCCGGACGGGATTTGCCTCAGTTTGCTGGCGCGACTGGTCCGGGTGATGCGGCGCGTTCGTCCCCGCACCGTCGTGACCCATCACATCGGTCCGTTGCTCTACGGCGGAACGGCGGCGCGCATGGCCGGCGTTCCCAAGCTCATCCACGTCGAACATGACGGATGGCACTACGGATCGCGGCAACGCCGTTGGCTGGGCTGCGCCACCATCAATGCGCTCAATCCGCACCTGGTCGCCATCTCCCCGACGGTCGCCGATAAACTGCGGCGGCTGTGTTTCCGCCGGCAACCCCTGGTCATCGCCAATGGCGTCGATACCGGTCATTTTGCGCCCCGGTCACGGGCGCATGCGCGCGACCGGCTCGGCCTCCCCCAGGACACCTATGTCATCGGGTCGGCGGGGCGGCTCGAATACGAAAAGGGCCACGACGTCCTAATCGAGGCCTTTGCGCGGCTGCCGGACCAGCCGTTGCTGGTCATCGCCGGCACCGGGACGCAGCGGGATGCGCTCAATGCGCTCGCGCAAAGCCGGGGCGTCGAAGAGCGCGTCCGGTTTCTCGGTCACCGCGACGACTTGGCGGAGATCTACCCGGCCTTCGATCTCTTCTGTTTGCCGTCGCGGATGGAAGGTCTGCCGTTTGCCGTCCTGGAGGCGCAGGCGGCGGGGGTTCCGACCGTCGCCTCGGACGTCGGCGGCGTTTCGGCGGCCGTCTGTCCGCGGAGCGGAGCGACGGTTCCGCCGCAGGACCCCGATGCGCTCGCAGCCGCACTGGAACGGCAACGCCGGAGCCAATGTTCGGCCTCCCCACGCTCATTCATCGCGGCAAATTACGATTGGCCGCACACCCTCACCCAATATGCAGACCTGATCGAGAGCTGAGTCATGGTGCTTGAATCCGTATTCGTCGTCAGCACGGCGCTGATCGTCTACCACCACGCGGCTTATCCCGTGGTTCTGCGGGCGCTCGCGCGGCGCAACCAATCGCGACCGAGCGGCGTGTGCCCAAGGTCCGGCGGTCCGGCGTGGCCAAGCGTCACGGTGATCGTGCCGGCCCACAATGAGAGCGGTTTTATCGAAGGCAAGATCGCAAACATCGCAGCCCTGCGTTATCCACGCGATCGGCTGAAGGCCGTGATTGTGTGCGACGGCTGTACCGACGACACCGTGGAGAAGGCGCAGCGCGCGTGCCGGAACGCGGCGCGCGACGGACTGACCATCGATCTCGTCGTGCACGACACCAACCGCGGCAAGGTGGCGGTGCTCAACGAGGCCATCGCGCGGTCCGCATCGGACCTGATCGCTCTCAGCGATACGTCCGCGGATGTCGGCGCGGACGCCCTTATTCGCGGCGTTGAGGGCTTTCGCCAAGACCGGGTCGGCGTCGTTTGCGGGACCTACCGGCTCGGCAAAGATACCAGCGACTCGGAGCGTGCCTATTGGTCTTATCAAACCGCCCTCAAGGCCGATGAGGCCGCCTTGGGCGCCCCCATGGGTGCTCACGGCGCATTCTACATGTTCCGGCGGGCTTTGTGGGAACCTCTGGAGACGGATACGGTCAACGACGATTTCATCCTGCCGATGCGCATTGTGGCCCAAGGCCGGACCGCCCTATATGACACTTCCATCGTGGCGACCGAGCGGGAAAGGACCACGCCGGAAGCGGATTTTGCGCGCCGCCGGCGCATAGGCGCCGGAAATTTGCAGCAGGTCCTGCGCCTCCCCCAATTGGCCGATCCGCGTCGGCCCGGACTTGCCTTCGTGTTCCTGTCCGGCAAGGGGCTGCGGGCCTTCATTCCGTGGCTGGCCGCTTTGGCGTTTCTGACCGGCGCTTTATTGGCTGCGCAATCCGAGCACGGGGGACCTGTACTCGCCGCGCAAGCCGCTCTCGTGATCCTGGCTGCGGCCGGCTCTCTGATGGGATCCGAAAAGTTGTCCTACCCGGTTTCGGTCGCGTGTTATCTGCTGCACGGTTACGTCGCAACCCTTCTCGGCACCATCGATTATGCCTTCGGGCGAACCGGGACGGCGTGGCGGCGGATCGACAACGATGGATCAGCCGAGCCGGCGGAATATCTCCACCCGGCCACCATTATCGGCAAGCGTGTTCTCGACGTGATATTCGCCGGCTTGGGACTTGCGGTCCTTGCGCTCGTCTTCCTGCCCATCGCGGCCGCCATCAAACTTGATTCGCCGGGACCGATTTTCTATCGGCAGCTGCGTGTCGGGCGATGCGGTACCCGAGCGACGGACCTGTTCTACCTCGTGAAGTTCCGCACCATGCGAACCGATGCGGAAGCGAAATCCGGGGCCGTGTGGGCGGTCGCCCGCGATCCGCGGGTGACCCGCGTCGGAATGTTTCTCCGCAAGACCCGGCTCGACGAACTTCCGCAGTGTCTCAACGTCTTGCGCGGCGAAATGTCGGTGGTCGGTCCGCGGCCGGAGCGCCCGCAATTCTTTCCAAAACTCGAATCCGAAATCCCGTTCTATTCGGAACGGACCTTCGGCCTCAAACCAGGGATCACCGGGCTTGCCCAGGTATCGCAAGGATATGATTCCTCGATCGAAGACGTCCGCTCCAAAACGCTATTCGATCACGCCTACGCGCTGCGGATCGCGCGCCCGATCGGCTGGCTGCTCGCCGATATCGAAATCATCGTACGGACTCTCGGGGTCGTCGTGTTGCGGAAGGGACAATAACCACGGACGTTGATCAAATTTCAATGCGGTCGGATCAGGCTCTCCGGCAGCATGCCCGCGCTCGTTGCGAGCTGCGTTTTTCGTGCGGAGGCCGCCCTGCAATGGAAGGCAAGATGGCTAGGACTTGGCCCCGCCACGGTTTCCAGGTGTGCCGACATCACCGAAATCCGGTCTTGGTCGCCGGGTGGGACTAAAAGGGCACACCCACGACGAGTGATCGTTTCGTTCTCTTTGTTTGCATCTCACCGCGAAGCTGCTCTAAGTGGTGTGACGCAAGCAGTGCGGGTCGCTGGATGTCATGAAAGACAAGACGGTCAAAATCCTGATTGCCGAGGATGTGCGGTCGTTGGCCGAGACTTATGCGACCTATCTGGCGGACGAAATGCATGAGGTGCAAATCGCGGCGACCGGGCAAGAGGCGCTGACAGCGCTGAGTCAAGCCCCACCCATGGTGGCGGTGCTTGACGTGAACCTGCCCGACATCAGCGGTCTGGATATCCTCAAAAAGATCAAATCCGAATGCCTGCCGGTCGAAGTGATCGTGATCACCGGAAAGGCCTCCGTGAATCTGGCGGTCGAAGCCATGAAGGAAGGGGCCTTCGACTTCGTCATGAAGCCGCTGTCGGCGGAGCGCATGCGGGTGACCGTGCGCAATGCCATCGAGCGGCGGCGCCTGACCAACGAAATCGCCGAATTTCAGGACGCATTCGGCCGCGATGGCTTCGTGGATTTCATGGGCAATTCCCTGGCCATGCAGGCGATCTACCGCATCCTGCAGAGCGCCGCCCCCACCAACGCCACCGTTTTCATTACCGGGGAGAGTGGCACCGGCAAGGAACTTGCGGCAACGACAATTCACAAGCTATCGAAGCGCCGGAACGGACCGTTCGTCGCGATCAATTGCGCCGCGATCCCGAAGGACCTTCTCGAAAGCGAGATCTTCGGCCACGTCAAGGGAGCATTTACGGGCGCCACGACCGATCGCAAGGGCGCCGCCAGCGCCGCACATAACGGGACGTTGTTTCTTGATGAAATCGCCGAAATGGATATTTCGCTACAGTCCAAAATGCTGCGGTTCCTCCAGGAAAAAAGTGTCCAGCGTGTCGGCGAGGATACCGCAAGGCCGGTCGATGTCCGCATCGTCTGCGCGACCAACCGGGATCCGCTCGGCGAGGTCGCTGCCGGACGGTTTCGCGAAGATCTGTTTTATCGGCTTCACGTCGTCCCGGTGGAACTGCCACCCCTGCGCGACCGAGACGATGACGTCGTGCTGATCGCGCGCCACTTTCTGATCAAATTCGCCCAGGAGGATGGAAAGGCGTTCCGCGGCTTCACTGCCGATGCCGAGGAAACTCTACTAAGATACCATTGGCCGGGCAATGTACGTCAGCTGCAAAATGTGATGCGCTCGATCGTCGTTCTCAACGACGGCGAGCAGGTCACGGCGGCGATGCTGCCGCCGGAGCTGACGCGGCAAGGCCGTTCCGCATCCTTGGTGCGCCCAACCGAGGTTTCACCGGAGCCGGTCAAACCATCGAGCAAATCTTCGTCCGAGACGATCCGGCCCCTGGACGACGTGATTCGCCATGCGATCGAATCCGCGATCGCACAATCGGACGGTAGCATTCCGCGCGCTGCGGCGGCGCTGCGGGTCAGCCCCTCTACATTATACCGTCGCATTCAAGGGTGGGAAACCGACGCGACGACCGCGACCACGCATGAATAGGACGGGCTGGTCGCTTCTCGCAAAGGTCGAAGATCGGCCCGGAATGCCACCCAAATGACCAGCAAAGCCGAGGTGGTAGATGTCCATAATATCGCGATTGTTTGCAATTGTGACGGCGGCCTTCACGCTTGCGGCGCCCGACACCGCGGGTGCTGCCGATCAGCAACCGCCGACATGGAAGGGCGCTCCATACCACGCCGGATTGTCGCATTGTTCTTGCTGCGGTTGTCTGCGTGTCACCAAAGAGTACCATCGGGAACTGAAGTCAACTTACGGCCTGGGATTCGATCCGCGAAACTTCGACCAGACCGAACCGAAGTTCCGACTGGGAAGGGTGCGTGCATATCCTCACTATTGGATCGATCACACCGGCGCTGACGCCCGCTAGACGCGGTCACGTCGAAACACCCGAGCCGTTATGGCTGGGCTTGTCCCGGCCAGGTTGCTTTGATTGAAAAGCCGTTGCAAGAATACCGGACCGCCCGCAACTTACGCGGGCATACCACCGAGATGGTATTTCGATCTCGCGTTCCTACCTCCAATGCGACCGGTACGGCATGATACCGGCGGTCCTCACCGGGAGCCCCGTTTGTTGCTGCACGGCAACAGCTGCTCACATTCTTTCCGCATCCTAAATAGTTTCTTGAATCGCATGTTCGTTTTCATCATCATTGGTATTGGTGCGATTCAAAAAATAAGCCGGATAAGTGAAATGGTCTCTAGGTTAGGCATTGTCGCGGCGATTTTGTTGCTGCCAAATCTCCTTGGCGGCTGTTTGGTGCTATCGTCCGCCGGGCCTGACAGCATCGCGGTTGATCTTGGCGATTCGCCTTCAGGGGTTGATTATGCGCTGGTAAAGGTGACACCGGCGACCGTTGGGATTCTCGCGAAGTATGGGGCGCAATCCATTTCGGCGACCTTCGGCGAAGACAAGCCGCCCCCGGAAGTCCGATTCGGGATCGGGGATGTGCTCAGCGTTACGATTTTTGAGGCGGCGGCCGGCGGTCTGTTCATACCGATCGAGGCGGGTGTCCGGCCCGGAAATTTCGTATCGTTACCCAATCAACCGATCGACATTAAAGGAAACATTACCATTCCGTATGCGGGGGCCATCAAGGCCGCCGGAAGAACGGCCCCCGAGGTAGAAGCGCAGATCGTCGAAGCGATCAAGAACCGCGCCATTGAACCGCAGGCAATCGTGGCCTTGGTCAATCAGAACACATCTCTGATTACCGTCGTCGGTGAGGTGAATGGTGGCGGCTCAAGCGTCTCAGGCCGCATTCCCGCGATGCCGGCCGGGGAACGTATTGTTGACTATATCACGCGGGCCGGCGGCCTGAAGGACCAGGGCCAAGATACTTGGGTGGTGCTGGAGCGGCAGGGCCGCCGGGCCACCGTTCCATTCGGCTCGCTGATCTACGAGCCCGGCAACAACATTTGGGCATGGCCCGGCGATCGGATCTATATCTACCGCGAACCGCAAACCTTCCTGGCATTCGGCGCTGCCGGTCAGCAAGGCCAGTTTCCATTCAGTGCCTGGCGAATCTCGCTCGCCGAAGCGGTCGGCATCGCCGGCGGACTCCTCGACGTCCAGTCGGACGCGAGTTCGGTCTATCTCTATCGGCGCGAGGCCAGAGAAGTTGCCGAGAAACTCGGGATCGATTGCTCACGGTTCGACGGACCTACGGTTCCGATCGTCTACAGCATGAGCTTCAAAGACCCAGGCGGATATTTTCTCGCGACGAAAATGCAAATGCATAATAAGGACGTTATTTTTGCTGCGAATGCTCAGTCCGTGCAGATCAACAAGTTCCTCCAGCTCGTTAATCAAATGGTCGCGGTCGGTGAAGGCGTTAGCTCGACCGGCGTCAGCGTGGAAACTTGGCGGGTTTTGTCGCATACGCGATGACGTCCCGTGATCGCTGCGGGGCGCCGTGATTTGGAAAGGCGTTCCGGCGCGGCCCGGCGGGCCGTCACGGAAGCGAGCGACCCGCCATGCTTGCCGGTCCGATCAGCGGAGAAGAAGAGCGGACAGGCGCGAACAACCGAGCTCGACCGCCTCACCGGTCGGCATTTTGGCTCGATTGAAGGGCCGATCGCGGCCCCGCGCGCCACGATTCGCAATTTGCATTGCAAAATTCTCGATCTTTGCAAAATGCAATGCCGGAACAACCCCCGCATATAGGAATGGGCTTTTAATGCCCGCATTGCGCGGCTCGAAACTTGCTGGCGCATACGCGGGTGGAAATATCGCGCGCGGACGTGCGGGCGCCTGAACGAGGTTATCCGGCGATGGCACTGCCGCGGAGGTTGATGCCCGCTTTGCGGAGGCGGAGATCCAATACATTTAAGGGCGCCACATGTCGTTGGTGACGGCGCAAGTGTGGGCCGGCGTCGATGCCGTTCGACAAGGACACGGCAGTTCTCGGTGCGCCTTGCCAAACATTGAAACCGGAAGCAAATCGATGCGGTATGGCGTACCTTCGGTGCTGGATCGCGTCGGCCCCTATGTGACGGTGTTGCTGGCTACGTCGGTGACGCTGCTGATTTGGCTTGGAGCATTTCATTACCTTGATGTGGAAAAGATCCAAACCGAACAGGCCGCGCGGCGGATCGGTTCGAATCTCGCCCGCGCTTTCGAAGAGCAGATCATCCGATCGGTCCGCGCGATCGATCAAACGCTTCTGGTCGTTCGCAATGCTTATGCAAACAACCCGGATACGTTTGATCTCAAGCACTGGGCCAACGCGAATTTCAATCTCAATGAATTTGCCTTCCAGGTGTCGATGATCGACCCGAATGGCCGATTGATGGGTACCAATCTCGCCTCCGATGACGCCAAGGTCGACCTCTCGGATCGCGAGCACTTCAAAGTCCATACGCAGAGCAAAACCGACGAATTGTTCATCAGCAAGCCGGTGCTCGGACGCGTAAGCGGCAAAATGGCCATCCAGCTCACGCGCCGCATCTTGATGCCGGACGGCAGCTTTGGTGGTGTCGTTGTGGTGTCGCTTGACCCCGATTATCTCACGAAATTCTATGAATTGATAGACATCGGCGACAACGCGTCGGTCGCGTTGGTGGGCACCGACCGCATCGTGCGTGCCCGTGCCAGCCGGAATGCGGACAAGACCGTTGGGGCAAAGGTACCGCTCACGGCGTTTGAGCGGGCGAAAGAGGGCAACTTCACCGCTGTCAGCATTCTGGATCGTGATCGTGTCGAGCGCGCCTTCACGTATCGTGAGATCAGAGGGCTGCCCTTGATCGTCGTCGTCGGCCTTTCCACCGAGGAGATATTCCGCGCATTCAAACAACACCGCACCAACACGATCATGCTTTCGAGCGCATTGACGATCTGGCTGCTGCTGCTCAGTGCGTTGGTGCTTTGGTACCAAGCTGCGCTATCGAAATCCCGAAAAGCCGCCGAAGAAGGGACACGGGCGCGTTCAAGCTTTCTGGCGACCATGAGTCACGAATTGCGCACGCCGATGAATGCCGTGATCGGCTTGTCCGAATTGCTTCTCAAGACGCCGCTCGGCCGAGAGCAGCACCGATATGTGGAGACGATCAATCAATCGGGCGGCCACCTGCTGACCGTCATCAACGACATCCTGGATTTTTCCCGGCTGGAAGCCAATCGGGATACAATTGATGTTGAAACCTTCAGACCGGCGGACCTGGTCGATGGGGTCATCCGCATGGCCCGCAATCTTCCGGGCGCTGCGACGCTTCGGATCGAAGCGAAAATAGCGCCCAACGTCCCCGTGAGCGTCGTGGGCGATGCGGCGCATACGTCGCGGATCCTGATTAATTTCATGAGCAATGCCGTCAAGTTCACCGATGCCGGCAGTATCACGCTCCACGTGACCACGGCGTCGCGCGCGGCCGAAGACGTCAGACTGCGTTTTGTCGTCGAAGACACGGGCTGTGGGATATCGACCGAGGATATGCGCTGTCTGTTTCAGCCGTTCACCCAGGCCAGCAGCAGTGGGCGCCGCGGCGGCACCGGCCTTGGCCTCGCCATTTGCAAGCGTTTTGCCGAGCTCATGAATGGCGGCATCGGAATCGAGAGCGAAGTCGGTAGAGGCACCAAGATTTGGTGCGAAATACCGTTCGGGATTTCAGCCGCGGACCAACCCGAGGCCGCAAGGCAGCCGGCTCGGAATGCAGCTACGGCGCGCCGTCTGAAGGTGCTGGTGGCCGAGGATGTCGAAGCAAATCAGCTCGTCATCAGGGCCATGCTGGAAAAGGCGGGACATCGTGTGGAGGTCGTGGCCGACGGCGTGGCCGCCATCGACTATCTTAAAGATAAGCCGGTGGACCTGGTCCTGATGGATGTCCAAATGCCGGTGATGGATGGTTACGAGGCCACCCGCATCATCCGCAGGCTCCCCGGCAAAGCGGGCAAGACACCAATCGTCGCGCTGACCGCATTTGCCCAGCAATCCGATCGCGACGAGGCGCTGGCGACGGGCATGAATTCCTTTCTCCGCAAGCCCCTGCGCAGCGATGATCTCGCAGCGATGCTGGTGAAGATGTTCCCCGAGGAGCAAACCATGGACACCGACGATGACGGTCTGGTTGACCGAGATGCGCTGCAGGCCCTGCGCGACGCGGTGGGTGCCGAAAAGCTGGCCGTGCTTTATAAGTCGTTTCTGGCCGACGCGCATATATTCGTGGCCGCGCTGCGGGAGGCAGCGCGTACGCACAATTCCGCTGAAGTTCATCGCACCGCACATCGGCTGTGCGGTTTGTTCGGACAATTCGGATCACCGCGGGTCGCCGACCTCGCTGCCGACGTCGAGAATGCCGAAGATCCGCTGTCGATGGCCGAGCAACTCATAACCACCTGCGAAGCGGCACTGGCCAAAATGGGTCCGCTGGCTCTGTGAAGAGGATGTTGCCGCGGCGGCGATAACCGGTGCCGGATCCCGTCATCGCTGGCGAATGGCAACGTGCACGAACCCTACGAACTTTGCGGCCGGCGTTCATTGTGCCGCTTCCATTATCCGGATGACCTCATTTGCTGCGCACCCCTCGGCAGCTGCGGCACGCCACGGTGCGGCGTGCCTGATCCGGACCGAGACACTTGTAAGCCTCGTTTGTCAGCTTCTTCCAACACCAGCTGGCAGTGCGTGACGCCACGAGGCCGACCATCCCAACCTATCGCTGTTCCCCGCACATGATGATCCGGTGGATCGACACCACTTTCGAGACGGGAAACTCCAGAATCTTCCTCGGATTGTATTGTTCCAGCTTTAGCCGCCGGGCGTCTTGCGACACGAATCGCTTGACGAAGGCGTGCGGCACGTCGTCCTCGGCGCCGCTGGCGATCTGAGCGACCACGAAGGTTCCCTTGTTCACCGGCAAGCGCGGGTTCACATACACGGTTTCGCCCTCGAAATAGCGCGGCTCCATCGAGTTGCCGACCACGTAAACCGCATAGGCTCCCGGAACGCCCGCCAGGGTGGACGGCGCCAGCACTTCGGAAGCCTGATTGCCGTTGAGGACGAATTCACCGTCCTTGCCGCCCACGGCCTGCCCGTAGACCGGAATCCAGGTGGTGATTCGCACCGCGCCGCCGACATGAGCATTCGCGCCCGGAGCCGCCGGCGAGGGTTTTGCGGCCCCGAGCTTCAAGGTCCGCTCGTCGATCTTCAGGATCTCGGCGACGCGTCCGCGCACCTCCTCAGGTAGCCGCGCCGGGACGCCGCGCTTGATGAATTGCTGAAAATACGCGTGGTTCTTGCCGACGCTCAAGGACAGTTCAGACAACGAGAGTCCGAGTTCTGCGACCTTGGCGACGATGATGGTGCGCGCTGCATCCATGTTTTTTAATCCTCGACCGGATTCCGGTCACGTTGAAGCATCTTGGGGGTCATGGCCGGGTCCGGACCATGACGGTGGTTCGCTCGCATCGCTATCCGCTCTGCGGATAGGTTCCGATCGTATGGCGATGCTAGAGGATTTTTGCCTGAATAGGAATGCGGAATCTTCCGCTTTTCAACATTTAGTGGCTCCTATTGACAAAATAGGCTAAATCTTATATTCTTGGCCTCTGTGCGTCGGGGAAGCGCGTCCTAACGATCGTCCGGCCAGCCGCCGTAACAGGGCTCATTCATCAGGAACATATCATGAACATTCCAGGCGATACGACCGAGCGGCTTGTGATTTCGGCGTTCAAGGATGGGGCCGCGGTGGCCGCCATCGCGCGGCGTATCGGCAAGAACCCGGGTTCGGTAACGTGGATCCTGCAAAAAGCCGGACTGAAGCCGGCGCATCGCCAGGGGCGCCGCCGCGACACCGATGATTCGCCTGCCGACGTGCAGTCCTATGAAGATCGTAAGCAGTCGTTCGTGCGGCAGGACCTGGCGTTTCAGAGGGCGATGCGCCGGGCCATCGCTCAGGGGTGCGAGCATCCGCCGATGCTTGGCATCTTCAAGGATCACCGCCCGCTCGATGCCTCGCGCCGATTCGCTCCTGTCCTCTATTCGTCGGGCTGCACATCGCCGGCATTGATCTGCGCCGACATCGGCTTACCCCAACAGGATCCCGACGATCCTGACGACCCCGACGAACCGGGCGATCCCAATTGGTCCCCGCCCCTCGCGCCGCCGCTATGCGGCTAACTTTGATTTTCATTCGAGGAAAGACCGATACGGAATGACCGAACCATACCGTGCCCGCCCCGCCCCGGCGACCGCCGAACCCGGACGCCGAATCGAACCCGAAATTACGGCGCGCTGTACACTCACGGCCCGCGATGACGCCCAAGCATACCAGCGCCTCAAGCGGACGATCCGCAAGGCCGAACGCCGAACCGGCGACGGCATCGACATCGGCGGCACCGGCGCTACGATCCTCAAATTCCTGCCTGCGCCGCTGGTTCGACTTGTGGAAAAGCAACGCATCGGAACCGAAGAACTGCGCGCCGCGGATGACATCGCGCTCGCGTTCCACGCCCAGGCCGGCGCCCTGATGCTCAAGTCGCCGTCGCTGGAAAAACGCGACGCCACCTATCATGGCCGCGAACCGGCCTGGATTATCGATGCGGTCGCCCGCTACAAGCGCTGGGCGCAGCACTGGTCGGCCCGCGCCCGGCGCGGCGATCGGACGCTGGAGATCGTGATCGCGGCGGTGATCGACGAACGGGCGTTTTACCGGATCGAGTCCGATATCGGCATCCGCCATGGCCTCGCGGCACAGGTGGTGGTCGCTGGTCTGCGCGACTACGCGGCGCGCGCCGCGTGGACCGATGCGCGTACGCGCGAGGCCTGGATCGCCGACGCGCAGACGGTCTTCGCGCTGCGTCCGGCAAAAAAATAGGGAAACTGAACCGCCAGCGCTGCCTGCGGGCGGGCCAGGGCCGGCGTCGGCGATCCGTCCCAGACCGCATCCGGGGCTCCAAGCGCTGAACCTTGGCGCGATCGCGCGAAAGTAGCAGCTTGACGGAGCCTCGCTCTATCCATAGTGGCCCTGGGCAAACATCGTGCGAAGACGCAGCCCCGTCGTTTCTCTCCTCCGCGGAGAGATCGAATCGCGCCTTGGCGCGATCCGGGTAAGGTAATATCGTGACTGCACTGGAAGCAAGCGACGCAAAACGCGGATATGATGCGCGCGGGTCCGGATATTCGATCCCTCAAGGTCCCTTACCCGGTACGGCGCAACAAATTGTGTTCAAGTGGACCGTATGAACGAGGTGCCGGAGACCGCGGACGCCAGCGGACGGGGTATGGGCAAGCCGTCCGCGTTCCGCCAAGTCGCTCAGCTTCTATTCAAGCTAGTATTATAATAATCAGTTTGGTATACTTCAGTACCACACGACCAAATAGCGGACATCATCGTCTGGACAATTGATATGTGGACGGGATACGTGACTCCTCATGCGAGACACTTGGCCCGTCCTGAAAACGATCGCATTTCCGCCGCTTGCGCGCGACCGGCTCGATACCCTGCAGGTCAATGTGGGTTACCGCTGCAACCAGTCCTGCGTGCACTGCCACGTGGGGGCGGGCCCGCAGCGTACCGAGGAAATGGCCGGCGAAACCGTGGACACCGTGATCGCCGTCGTGGCGCGCCGGCGGATCGCGACGCTGGATGTTACCGGCGGGGCGCCTGAGCTCAATCCGCATTTTCGCCGCCTGGTAAGTGCTGTGCGCGACCTTGGCGTACGGGTGATCGATCGTTGCAATCTCAGCATTTTGGAAGCCGCCGGCCAGGAAGATTTGGCGGAATTCCTCGCCGCCCGCCAGGTCGAGATCACGGCCTCACTACCGTGCTATCTTGAAGATAATGTGGACCGGCAGCGCGGCAAGGGGGTGTTCGCAAGCTCGATCCGCGGCCTGCGCCGATTGGGGGCCTTGGGCTACGGACACCAGGGGAGCGGCCTCGTTCTCAATTTGGTCTACAACCCGCAAGGCGCGTCGCTGCCGCCGCCGCAGCAGGCGCTGGAGGCGGACTACCGGCGCGAGCTCGGCGATCGGTTCGGGGTGGTCTTCAACCGGCTGCTTACGCTTGCCAACATGCCGATCCAACGCTTCGGCGCGGTGCTGATCGCCAAGGGCGAGTTCGAGACCTACATGGACCTGCTACGGAACGCCCATCGCGACGCCAATCTCGACGGCGTCATGTGCCGTGGCCTCATCTCGGTCGACTGGCGCGGCTATCTGTATGATTGTGACTTCAACCAGATGCTCGACCTGCCGCTGACATTTGCGGCTAGAACGCGGGGGCGAATCGAGGATTTGCTGGAGCACGAGCTTGACGGTAATCCAATCCGAGTCGCAGGACATTGCTTCGGTTGTACCGCCGGCCAAGGATCGAGCTGCGGTGGCGCCCTCAAGCACACCTCAGTATAATGTGTATAATGAGGCCGGAATCGCCGCTGAGCCGCCTGACGCCGAGCTGTGGCACGGCGTTAAATATCCGGCATGGTATGTTTTCCGTAAAGGGGAATCGAACAGGCGTTGGCGATCACAGCCGAATAGACTTCAGCCGAAAGGCTGCCGCCGGTTCTGCGCGGCCCCTTGGCCGGTGGTGGATTTCCTTGCCGAACGAGGGGTTTAAGGGCATTTTGGCAGAGCCCGCGGGGCGCGGCGGCGAGGGTGTCCGCCGGAAGAATGGTACCGGGAGGCTTCTGTGCAGGGCGCAAAATTGCATCGTTTTTGCCGGGGCCGGCCGGTCCGGCTGATTGAACCCAATCGGTTGTTCCCGCGACAAACCGTACGAGCCGATCGTTGAGTGCGAACCTTTCCGCGTCAGATGAAGTCCTGATCGGTAGGATCGCCCAAGGCGACCGTCTCGCGATGCAGGCACTGTTCGCGCGTCATCAGTTGCGGGTGTACAGGTTCGTGCTTCGCCTCGTCGGCAACCCGACGGCGGCCGAGGATCTGATCAGCGAAGTGTTTCTGGACGTGTGGCGCCAGGCTGACCGATTCGAGGGACGCAGCACGGTATCGACTTGGCTGCTCGCCATCGCGCGGTTCAAGGCCCTGTCTTCGATGCGGCGCAGGCCCCACGAGGAACTGGACGATGAGAAGGCGGGTGCGATCGAGGACAGCGCGGACAATCCCGAATTGTCGGTCCAAAAGAAGGACAAGGGGGCGGCGCTTCGGAAGTGTTTGCAGGCACTTTCGCCGGAACATCGAGAAGTGATCGATCTCGTCTACTATCATGAGAAATCGGTCGAGGAAGTTGCCGCGATCGTCGGCATTCCGGAGGCCACGGTTAAGACGCGCATGTTCTACGCGCGAAAGAAGCTCTCGGAGCTGCTGAAGGCGGCGGGAATAGATCGAGGTTGGCCATGAGCAAGACGAACCACACGATGTCCGCGGACGACCTCGATGCATCGCTGCCCTGGTATGCGGCCGGTACGCTCGATGCGCGCGAGGCGGCCCAGGTGGAAGCGGCGCTCGCCGCCGATGGCGACCTCGCCTTCCGTCTTGATTTGGTGCGCGAGGAGATGACCGAAACCATTCTTCTCAACGAGGCGCTTGGGGTGCCGTCGGCGCGGGTGATGGAGAATCTGTTCAAGGCGATCGATCGGGAACGCAGAGCCGGCCGGGCTTCCGCAGGGCATAGCAGTCTTGGCGCGTGGCTGATGCACCTGCTGACACCGCGTCATTTTGCCTTCGCTGGCGTGGCCGCAATGTCGGTGATCGTCCTGCAGGCCGGCGTTATCGCCAAATTGCTTCAGAATCGCGCCGACGACGGTGCATCCTACGAGACCGCGTCGGATTTCTCGGCGGGCACGCGCGGATTTGATATGGGGTCCTATGCGATGGTGCGGTTCTCGCCGCAGGCCAGCATGGCGGAGATCACCCGATTCCTCGACGATCAAGGTGCCGCGATCGTGGACGGCCCCCGCTCGGGCGGATCAAACGGTTTGTATCGGGTAAGAATCGCTCGCACTTTTTTGGCCAAAGACGATCTGGATCGCCGCGTGCAGGAGTTCCAATCCGCGAGCAATGTCGTGACGTTTGCGGTGGCGACCGAATAGCCGGTACGGGCCGTACGATCGCGCCGCGGCTTCCTCGGGTCCAAGCGACAGGGCTTTGCGTGGAGGCAATCAGCAATCCCGCTGTCGCGCTGAGCACTGTGGATGCGGCACGGCCCCCTTCGGGCAGCGGCGCAAGGGGTCGGCTGGATCGTCCGCGCCGCGCGGCGGAATCATTGGCAGGGAGTTCGACGGTGCTCAAGGAGGCCTCTTGTTCATGACCGTCGCGCCCAGGCTGAACTTGCGCGGGGAGCTAGCCCCGCATCTCAACGTCAGCACGCAATACCGCAGCATTATTTTTGTGGCGACGAAGCAGGGGCAACTTGAGACAAAGCACCTTCTCTGAATTGCAACGGGGTGGAGCGTTCTCTAGCGAGCAGAGCCATCAACCTGCCGCGTTCCGCTCGCCAGGCTTCCTTCGGCTTTTTCATGTCATGCGGGCGCGGTATCGTTGCGACGATGTCGGCGTGATGTGGCAGTCCAGACAAGTCAGTGTCGAGCACGCAATACAGTCTATCGCCAGTGTACCTTTGGTCCGTGTCACCGGCAGCCACAAGAGAGCGAACCTCCAAGGAGCGGAGAGAGGCAATTCCATGAAACCACCGCTTTGGGTTGCCCCTTACGCGTTGGCCAATGATAGATTTCGAACTCAGCGTTCGTTGCAGCTTCGCGCAGAACACTCATCCCATTGCGCTCTGCATGAGTGATCAACGTTATCGCAAGCGCATCGCCGCTAAGATCGACTGGCCCGACAAGGACGCTGTGCAGTGTTTCTGAGTTTTGAACCTTGCCAGGAGAGCCATGACGACCAACGGAAATCAATTCGCAAGCGCAACAAGGGCACGCCCTGCCTACACGTTCGGCAAGATCGTCGGATTCTGGACTTCTAAGAACAACTTTGCGGCACCTGTGAACTGTGGCCATACGGCTAAGCCAGCGCGCAAAAGGCCTTCGGGCAGCGTCGACCCATCGAAGTATATTTCGTCGGTCCATTCCTCCCCGCCCCGCCGCACGTAGAAGCCGATTTGGCTGCCCTCTAGAAATTCCAATTCAGCATACACGTCCGCGCTGTTGATGAACAGAATTGCATGTCCATCGGCGTGGAGCGTCGCCTGCGGAATAAGGCTCTCCGGCGCGAGGGCACGTACAAAGGCGCGGGCCGCTTTGAGCGAAAAATCCAAAGGCCTCGCTGCGCCGTTGCCGTCCCAGTCGGCGTCCCAACTTTCCATCCGGATCAACTGAGCAACCACCAGATCAGCAGGCGTGCTTTGGTACCTAAATTCGGAGGAGATGCTCTGATTTGCGGCGGATACAGCCTTGCTGATTGCTGCGGCAACATACGTCGTATTCGTGCAAGGCATGTCGGCAGGCGCGACTAAAAGAATCCGCTGCTGCGCGGGCTGAGCCGTCGTCGGGCTCGGCAAGGCTTGGTAAAGGTACAGACTTGTTGCTGTTTCGATTGCTGTCAACATTTGGATCAGCCGTCTAATGATACGCGCTGGGCCGCATCTTTTGTAATAGTAGCGCGGAAGACGCCCTTCAAGTAGTCGTGCAGGGTATCAATTCGAGTAAGTGGATCTTGCAACACTCCAGATAGAGATTCGAACTGCCCAAGCGTCAGGATTGTAAGACTGCGACGGTTGTCTGGGCTGGGGACTGACCAGTCGTTAACATCGATATTTACGTTG
Organism: uncultured Alphaproteobacteria bacterium; assembly: GCA_963802745.1. Taxonomy (GTDB): domain Bacteria; phylum Pseudomonadota; class Alphaproteobacteria; order Rhizobiales; family Xanthobacteraceae; genus JAJPKK01. The sequence continues at coordinate 39,151 of CAWDKL010000044.1, forward strand.
GTGAGCCTTCGACAATTTCCGTCTTCGTAGTCGAACCATCCCGAATGAACATGAAGCGCAGCGTCTTTGTCCCGAAGCACCGTCGAGATGAAGTCGGAATTCCTTTCGATGACTTGAAAGTGGTCAGCACCGCCCGGAGGTGACTGAAATCGATCGATATATTCTACGCGTACCACCTGAACATTGTGTGTAATCGGAAAGACCGAACCGAGCGCGTCAATGATTCCGATGATCATATGCCTGAGATTCATCCATCTACGATAGCGCTGCGTCACGAATGCCATGCGTCGCATCCCGATCAAAATTTCCTCAACTGGTGCGCCCGCCTGATCCAAACTCCTGAAAGCCACAAGGCGAGGGGGAAGAGCGACACTGTTAATCGTTATCATGTTACCGGCAGCGGGCGGCAGAACGACGGCATCCTGAATGTCAATACGGTGGGTGAGGTGGTAATTTACGGCGGCCTTTCGACCGGCAACTAGCAATTCATCAAACGTGTTGGCTTCAATTGGCTCGTGCCAATTGAAGGTAACGACGACACGATCAATCGAATGATCTGCGTGGGCTGGTTCCCAGTCCATCGGAGCCTCTTGCAAGAGTGTGCCCGAATGCTTTAACCCGAACTTGCCAAGACGCCAGCACTAAATGGACATGCAAGAAAGAGCGCCGTCGTGTGCCAGTTATTCTGGTGCGGCTTATATTACCGCTATGACGCCCTCTAACGTTGAAGAGTTTTCTCGGTGTCAGCGAAAGATTTGCTTCGCCCGAACGCGGGCGATGGCGCTTGTGACCACCGTCCGCTAGGGCCTTGGTAGTCGTACATATCGTTCTGGTGAACAGTGGGGCGACCATGCTTACGAGACGATGTCTGGTGTCGGCATTTGTAACGGGCGGCCTGAGTATCGGTGCCGTGCGCCCGGCCATGTCGCAAGCCTATCCGTCGCGACCGGTCACGATCGTCTCTGCATTTGTTCCTGGCGGTGCCAACGATCTGCTCGCGCGATTGATCGCGCAAAGGTTGCAAAGAGTGCTTGGCAAAACATTCGTGGTCCAAAATCAATCGGGTGCGGGTGGCAACCTCGGCGCGGCGGCCGTCGCCCGATCCGCTCCCGATGGATATACACTGCTTATGGGAGCTGCGGTGCTCTCAATCAATCAGACGCTCTATAAGAAGCTGCCGTTTGACGTACTGCGCGATTTTGCCCCCATCTCCATAGTCGCGCTGGTTCCGAACGTTCTCGTCGTCAATCTGTCGGTTCCGGTCCAATCCGTTGAAGCATTAATCGTCTATGCCAAGGCTAATCCGGGACGCTTGAATTACGGAACGCCCGGCGTTGGCACCGCACCCCACATCGCCATGGGGCTGCTTTCTTCCCTGACCGGGATACGAATGACGCATGTACCCTTCCGCGGTTCCGCTCAAGCGGTAAATGCTCTGCTCGGCGGTCAAATCGAGGTCATGCTCGATAACCTTCCCCCACTCGCCCCCCATATTGAAGCGAACACGTTGCGAGCCCTGGGCATTGCCAGCGCACACCGGCACCCTAAGTATCCGGACCTGCCGACGATTGCGGAGGGCGGGGTTGCGGGTTTCGAGGCAACGGCCTGGCAATCTGTGCTGGCGCCGGCTGGAACCCCTGCTCCCATCATCGAACGGCTTAGCGTCGAAATCCGCAAAGCGGTGGTTGATCCTGAGTTTCAAAAGGAGATCGACGTGCTGGGCGCAATTCCATATGGAACGACGCCGCAGGACGCTCGGACGTTTCTGGCATCCGAACTCGATAAATGGGGCAAGGCGGTCAAGACATCCGGCGCCGCCGCGGAGTAGGTGCGGCGTGGCTGGTGTTGCGATGGAATTCTTCCGCCGCGCCGAACGCGGCGGAAGAAGCATGCTTTCGCACCCTCCCGGTCAGCCGCCGGTGCAATAGGTGCAGCTGGCCTCCTGGGCGCGGTTCACCCCCCACACGCCGGACGGGATTACGGTGATGCCCGGGATGATGTTGGCGGCGAATTCCTTTGCGGCTTCCTCTGCGGTCACGCCGGCATTCTTGGCGAGCCGTCTCGCATGGCCACGAAGCGCCAGATTGCAGGCCCCGAACACGGTGCCGCGCGCGAGCAGCTTGTCGATTGCCATATTGTCGTTTCGCAAGACGCCGGGCTTCTGCTCAAAATAGGGGTTCTTCACCGCCGCCGCCTTGGTTTCCACATCGCGGCTCAACTCCCTCATCCCTGTATCGCGCCCGAGGCGCAATCCGGCCTCTCCTTCTCAGGGACATGTGCATGGCTACGTCCTGCCGGGATATGTGATAGGATGAGCCTCTCGTTAATGGGGAACCCGGCGCGATCCGGTTCTTGTGACCGCGGGCCTCGGATGATACCGAACTCTGCCGGACTGGTGCGGCCGGAACGGCACCCGGCACGAACAGCATCCGGGTGAGTGGAACCTCGCGGCAAGGTACCTCGTGGCATGAGCGCGCAGATCATCCTCGAGACCGAGGAATTGACCAAGGAGTTCGCCGGGTTCATGGCCGTGAGCGGCGTGAACCTGCAGATCGCCCGCGGCAGCATCCATGCCCTGATCGGTCCGAACGGCGCCGGCAAAACCACCTGCTTCAATCTGCTCACCAAATTTCTCAAGCCGACGCGCGGCCGCATCCTCTATCGTGGCCGCAATATCACGGCGCTTGCACCCGCCGATGTGGCCCGGCTCGGCCTGGTCCGTTCGTTTCAAATCTCCTCGGTGTTTCCCCATCTCACCGTGCTGGAAAATGTGCGCATCGCGTTGCAGCGCAAGCGCGGTGGGTCGTTCGACTTCTGGCGCTCCAGCCGGGTTCTGGACGGCCTCAACGACCGTGCATTGGCACTGATCGCGGATGTCGGCCTTGAGGCCGATACCGGGGCTGACGCGATTGAGCTGCCCTATGGGCGCAAGCGTGCGCTGGAACTCGCCACCACGCTGGCGCTCGATCCCGAAATGCTGCTCCTCGACGAGCCGACCGCCGGGATGGGCCACGAGGATATTGATCGCATCGTGGCTCTCATCCGCGCGGTGGCGGCAAACCGTACGGTGCTCATGGTCGAGCATAATCTTAGCGTGGTGGCGTCGCTGTGCGACCGCATCACCGTGCTGACGCGCGGCCGCGTGCTCGCCGAGGGCGACTACCGCGAGATCTCCGCCAATGCGGAGGTCCGCGAGGCCTATCTGGGGGTAGGCCATGGCTGACGCAGCGTTTGCCAACACAGCCGCCGCCGGCCCGCTGCTGTCGGTCGCCGGCCTGCAGGCTTGGTACGGCGAGTCCCACATCCTCCACGGGGCAAACTTCGAGGTTGCGGCCGGCGAGGTGGTGACTCTGCTGGGCCGCAACGGCGCCGGCAAGACCACGACGCTCAAATCCATCATGGGCATGGTGGAGAAGCGCACCGGTTCGGTGACGTTCGAGGGCCGCGAACTGGTCGGCCTCACCTCCAACGCGATCGCCCGGGCGGGGATCGCGATCTGCCCGGAGGAGCGCGGCATCTTCGCGAGCCTCGATGTGGCGGAAAATCTCGACCTGCCGCCGGTGGTCCGGCCCGGCGGCCTTAGCCGCGAAAATGTGTTCGCGCTGTTTCCAAACCTCAAGGAGCGGCTGCGCAGCCAGGGCACCAAGCTTTCGGGAGGCGAGCAGCAAATGCTCGCCATCGGCCGCATCCTGCGCACCGGGGCACGGCTGCTGCTGCTTGACGAGCCGACCGAGGGCCTCGCCCCGGTGATCATCGAACAGATCGGGCGCACGATCCGCGCCCTCAAGCAAAAGGGTTTTACCATCCTGCTGGTCGAGCAGAACTTCCGCTTCGCCGCGACCGTTGCGGACCGCTATTATGTGATGGAGCATGGCACCGTGGTGGAACGGTTTGCGCAAGGCGAGTTGGAGGCGAACCGGGACAAGCTGCATCAGTATCTCGGGGTGTGAGGGACGAGGCGGCGTAGGGTGGGCAAAATCGCGTTTCCCTGCACAAGGTCTAGCGGCAACGCTTCTGGCGATTTTGCCCACGCCGTCAGGCCCTTGTGCGTCGTCCGCCGGGGTAAAATCGCGGCCGGTTCGGGCGCATTTGCTCCGCCGGGGCAGGGCGATTTTGCCCCCCGCCTACACGCGATTCGCCTCATGAAAATCTGGTCTAAATATGGATGGCGCGCTTATCGACCGCCAGCGCGGCTTCCTTGACGGCTTCCGGCAGCGTCGGATGGGCGTGGCAGGTGCGGGCGATGTCCTCCGCCGCGGCGCCGAACTCCATCGCCATCGCGGCTTCCGCGATCATGTTGCCGGCATCCGAACAGATCATGTGTACGCCCAGCACGCGGTCGGTCGCAGCATCGGCGAGAATCTTTACGAAGCCGTCGGTCTGCTGGTTCGCCTTGGCGCGGCCGTTGGCGGTGAAGGGGAATTTTCCGACATTGTACACGATACCGGCGGCCTTGAGCTCTTCCTCGGTTTTGCCGACCGACGCCAGTTCCGGTGCCGTATAGATCACGTTCGGAATAACATCGTAATTCACGTGCCCCGCCTTGCCGGCAATAATTTCCGCAACCGCAACGCCTTCGTCCTCGGCCTTGTGGGCGAGCATCGGGCCGGCGATCACGTCGCCGATGGCGTAGATGCCGGGAATTTTGGTGGCAAAGTGCGCATCCACCGGGACGCGGCCGCGTTCGAGCGTGATCCCGATCGCGTCCAAGCCGAGGCCTTCGGTATATGGCACCCGGCCGACCGCGATCAGCGCCACGTCGGCCTCGATCTCGCGTGCTGCGCCGCCGGCCGCCGGTTCGACGCTCGCCCGCAGCACCGGGCCGGTGGAATCGATCGCCGTGACCTTCGAGGCGAGGCTGAAGGTGAGCCCCTGCTTTTCCAGAATGCGCTGGAATTGCCGCGCCAACTCGGCGTCGATCCCGGGCACGATGCGGTCGAGGAACTCGACGACCGTCACCTGAGCGCCGAGCCGCCGCCATACCGAGCCGAGTTCGAGCCCGATCACGCCGGCGCCGACGACCAGGAGCCGCCGTGGCAACTGGCGCAGCGCCAGCGCGCCGGTCGAGGAGACGATGCGCTGTTCGTCGATCGTGATCCCTTTCAGCGGCGCCACGGCGGAGCCGGTCGCGATCACGATGGCCTTGGCCTGAAGCGTGCTGGACTGTGCCATCACCTGCCCTCACCTCGACCTGTCCGGGCGTCAGGATCCGGCCGGCCCCGATATGGGCGTCGATCTTGTTCTTGCGCAGCAGGAAAGCCACGCCCTTGACGTTGCCGTCGACCGCCTCGTCCTTGAAACTGAGCATGGCGGGCAGATCGAGCGCGGGTGCGCCGATCTTGATGCCCATGCGGGCGAAGGCATGCCCGGCCTCGTCGAACCGCTCCGACGCATGCAGCAGGGCCTTGGAGGGAATGCACCCGACGTTGAGGCAGGTGCCGCCGAAGGTCTTTTCCTTCTCGACCACGGCCACTTTCATGCCGAGCTGGGCCGCCCGGATGGCGCACACATAGCCTCCGGGGCCGGAGCCGATGACGATGAGATCGTAACTGGGCATGATCGGGTTCGCTTCAACTTTCTACCGATGATCGATGAGGTGCAAGGTTGATACCACCACTCGCGTCGGTCCGCGACAAAGCGCACCTCGGCTTGGCAGCTTAGGCCCCGCTCGGCATACATGGGAAGGATTACCGCGGTGCGAAACCCATTCAGATCCTTCCGGCAACGCCGCGCAATGATGTAGCGTGTCTGCGGAGCAGCCGGTGGAATGCCCCACGTACTGGGTGTTTGCCACCGAGCCACAATCCCGATGTTACAAGAGGCGTGCCAAAAGACGACCCAGGAGGAGATGACGATGTCCAAGTTCGGTTCGATGTGCCTTGCGGCCGCCGTCCTCGGCGCGGCGGGCGGAGCCTTGGCGGCGGACGGCCCGAAGGGCCAGGTGATTCCGGATTTCGCCCCCACCGCCAACACCGGCTGGGTGCTCGACCGCTCCATCGGTGTGGACGACCTATTGCCGCCGCCGACCGGCGGACCGGGTCCCGTCACCTATGATAGGGCGCACCCCTATGTGCCCAACGGCAACAACCGGCAATCGACCTATCGGGTCGCCGATCTGACCAATCCGATCCTGCAGCCGTGGCTGATCCCGTCGATGAAGAAGGCGAATGACGAGGTCTTGGCCGGCAAGGTTCCGTTCCGGGCACGCGAACGCTGCTGGCCGGTCGGTGTGCCGGGATACAGCGCCTATTCACTGGTGGAACCGTTTTTCTTCTACCAGACGGCCGACAAGGTCGTGGTCATCAATCAGGGCGGGCCTGTGATCCGACACATCTATCTCAACGTGTTCCATTCCAAGGACGTGAAGCCGTCCTGGTACGGCGAATCGGTTGGCCACTACGAGAACGGCGATACGCTGGTCATCGATACCATCGGAGTATCGCCGAAGTCCTATACGGACAACTATCGCACGCCGCACACCGACCAAATCCATGTGGTGGAGCGCTGGAAGCTCGCCCCCGACGCCCAGACGGTGGATGTAACCGTGTTCGTCGAAGATCCGGGCGCCTTCACGATGCCCTGGACCGGGGTGCAGCGCTGGCGCCGCGTCGAGAATGCGCCTATCCTCCCGGTCCAGTGCAACGAGAACAACGGCGATTTCTTCAGCCAAGGCCTGGTGCCGCTGCCGGAAGCCACCAAGGCGGATTTTTGAGGTTTCGGCGGCTGCCATAGGCGAAGCGTGGAGCGCGGGCGTTCCGCCCGCGTTTTAGCTTCCCCCGCAGATGCTGCGTTCAAAGAGCATGCTCCAGGCGGGAAGCTCGCGCTCCCAGGTGCCGTCCTGCGCCAGCCCCTTCACCTCCCCAGCCACTGACTCACGCGCTTGAGCGCATCCGTGCGTGCAGCGGCGTTCGTCCCGGTGTGGATGCGCCCCGAACCGTCCACCGAGAACGCGTAGCCGCCGCGCACCTGCGGCGATCGGTTGGGATGATCGAAATCGTGATAGGCGCCTGCATAGACCACGATGGAGATTTTAGCGCTGCGACCCTTGGCGTCCGCCACCATGCGCTCGCAATCCTGTGGGGACGCGGCATCGTCGGCGCTGCCGATCAGGATCAAGGACGGTACCCGCGCGCTCCACGCGGTGGAATCGAGGCGGCGGCAGTTCGGATAGAGCGCCACGGCGGAGCGGAAATCATGCTTGTCGTCGTTGCGATGCCGCGGACGCACGGTCCATAGCACGGCGATGCCGCCGTTCGACCAGCCGAGGAGCGAAATCCGATCGGCCCGCACGTCGCCGCGCTGCTGGAGCCACCGCCGCGCCGCATTGGCATCGGCGACCCGCTCATGATCCGACCGCACCGGGCGGTTGCGGCTAGCACATTGGTTGCCGATGCCGCGCGAGCCGTAGCTCTCGGGAAACAATACCAAAAAGCCATCCTTGACCAGCGCCTGCGCCCAGTCACGATACTTGCTGGCGACGGCGCCTGCGGCATTGATCAGGCCGGCGCAGTCATGCATGCCGATCACCGCCGGAAACGGCCCCGCCCCATCGGGGCGATAGAGGATGGCCTTGAGGGTGAGGTCGCCGTCGCGTAACTCCACGGGCTCCGGACCGCCGGCTCTGGCGGTGCCGCCGGCGAGCACAAGCGCCAGTGCCAGCATCCAGATCCGCAAAGCAAAGATCCGAAAAGCAAATCCGTCACGCATGCGAGTACCCGTACAGCCATTTCCATTGTATAACACGCCCCGCGGGGGTGAAAGATTAAAGCCCCGTAAGACTTGCCGCACGGCACCCTTGGACCGCCTCCAGGTTCCGCCGAGCCAACCTTAACCGGCGATGCCGGGGCTGAGCGGCGGCGGCTCGGTCGCCTGGAATGCCGGTACGACGCGCCAATCGTACCAATCCGAATACGGAGAACAGGGAGAAACCCATGAAACGCCTTGCCTTTGCGCTTGTCGCGACCGCAACCCTCGTTGCGCCGCTCTATGCCGCCGCGGAGGATGCAAAATCCGCCGCGGTCCCGCAGTTCCAGGTCGATGCGCTGTGGCCGAAGCCGCTGCCGAATAACTGGATTCTCGGCCAGGTCGCCGGCATCACGGTGGACCGCTTCGACCACATCTGGATCGTCCAGCGGCCCAATTCATTGACCAAACGCGAGCGCGCCGCGGAGCAAAACCCGCCGCCGTCGCGCTGCTGCCGCGCCGCGCCGCCGGTGCTGGTGTTCGACCAGTCGGGCAATCTCTTGCGCTCCTGGGGTGGTCCCGGCGCCGGCTATGAGTGGCCCGAGACCGAACACGGCATCTTCATCGACGCCAACGATTTCGTTTGGCTCGCCGGCAGCGGCAACCCGGACGGCCAGCTCTTGAAATTCACCATGGACGGCAAGTTCGTGATGCAAATCGGCAAGTCCGGCAAAGGCAACGACAGCAATTCGACCGAGCGGCTCGGCTCGCCGGCCGATATCGCGGTCGATACGGTCGCCAAGGAGGTTTTTGCGGCCGACGGCTATGCCAACCGCCGCATCGTGGTGTTCGATTCCGAGACCGGTGCCTACAAGCGCCACTGGGGCGCCTACGGCAAGCGGCCGAGCGACGAGAAGACGCCGCCCTACGACCCCGCCAAACCGGTGTCGCAGCAATTCGGCAACCCGGTGCATTGCGTGCGCATCGACAAGGACGGCATGGTGTATGTGTGCGACCGCACCAACGACCGCCTGCAAATCTTCCGCAAGGACGGCACCTTCGTGTCCGAGCATTTTTACGAGCGGAACACGCGCGCGACCGGCTCGGTCTATGAAATCGTGTTCTCCCCCGACAAGGAGCAAAAATACATCTACATGATCGACGGCGCCAACGGCGAAGTGCGGATCATCGACCATGCCACCAAGGAAGTGCTGGGCCAGTTCGGCCGCATCGGCCGTCAGGCCGGGCAGTTCATTGCCCTGCATAACGTCGCGGTCGATCACGGCGGCAATCTCTACACCGCCGAGGTGAACACCGGTCAGCGCATCCAAAAATTCCGCCGCCTCGATCCGCAGGACTAGCGGATTGCCAAACTACATGCCAGGATAATCAAAATGGCAGCGGCGGGACCGTTCGCTGCTGTTTTGGGAGGTAACATGGGCGCAATCGTAAAGACCCTCAGTGACGCAATCGAAGAGATCTCTAACCTACCGGCAGAAGATCAAGAAACCATCGGTCGAGACTTGCTGTCCCATGTAGAACAACTTCGCAGACTTCGCTTCGAAATCGATAAAGGTATCCGCTCACTTGATGAACACGGCGGGACGACTTTGAATATCGAGGAGTTTCTCGGCCAGGCCAATGCACGACACGGAGGACCTTGATGGCGGGTCCGGGGCAACCGGTACTCTGGTCGAAGGAAGCTCTTGCCGATCTTGACGGCATTTGGAATCACTACTTTCAAGTTGCCGGGAGAAATACAGCCGACAAGGTTGTCCGCGAAATCGTCAAAGCCACTTCAATTCTGCAGCACTACCCTTTCGCGGGGCAATCACGAGACGAAGTACGCCACGGGCTTCGATCGGTTACCGCAAGCCCGCGGAGCCGGAACTGCTGATGCCCGTGTCGAATCGGGGCAAGCGGTGGACCGGCGGGCCGTGACTTTCCTACGACGCGACCTTCGCCGCCGGAACGGCGCTGTATGCGGAACGCCTGGCGCGTGGCTGCCGGCGCGAAGGCGCCGGGCTGTCCGGTGCCGCAGGCTTGGTTGCAGATTTGGCGGGAACCGCACGCGCTGGCTTCTTGACGGTTTCGGCCGGCGTTTTCACCGCGCCGCGCTTCACGTCAACCTTCGGTGTGACGGGCTTCGGTCCGGCGACCTTCAGTGCGGCGGGTTTCGGCTCGGCCGCCTTTCGTCCCCGCTTCGCCGCCGGAACGCTCGGCGTCTCCACAATGGCCGGTTCCGCCATCTCCAGCCCGAACAGCGCCGCCATGTTGCCGTCATCGAGCACCTTCGCCGTCCCAGCGCCGTGCGCCGCGGTCTTGCGGGCTAGGTCCGCTCCTGCACCGGCGAGCAAATCGTTTTCGTCCACGCCGCGCAGCTTGAACAGTAGCTGCGGCTGCTCATCGAGCCGGGCGCCGACGCCGTACAGCGCCGCCGCAACATGCTTGCACATGCCGGCCCAATCCGGGCAGCTGCAGGACAGCTTGATCTCGCTCGGGGCCGGAAACAGGCCGTCGCCCTGCCGGCACACCCGGTCCATCACGCCCTTGGCGAGACGGCCTTGCAGCAGCTCGACCAGGGAATCGATCGAGCCGGCGCAATCGCGGCAAATGGCCTGCCAACGGGAAGACACCACCGGCGCGATGGCGACCTTGATGGTGTACAGCGAGGAGCCCGCCACCATCGCGGTGACTTCGCCCTTGGCGATCTGCAGGTCGACCACCGAACCGTTGCGCACATAGGTGCGACCGCGCGGCATGCGGTTGGCGTAATCACTATAGCGTTCGAGATTGTCGCACCACGATTTGCCCCAAAAGCTGTCGGCAATCTTGCGGCCTGTGATGACGACCGGGGCGGTGGATTGACCTTTCTTCTTCAGCTTGGCGACCTCCTTTTCGGCCTGCCGCCGCCGCTCTGCCACCGGGACGTAGGGACGCCATTCGTGGTAGCTCATCATCCCTCCTTGAGGGCCGCATTGAGGTCGAGAATCACAAGCTTTAGTAGGTCCTCATCCTTCAACTCCGTCAATATGGTTTCGGCGCCGCCGCTGAGCAAATCCCCAGCGATTTGCTGCTTCGACTCGATCATCCGGTCGATCTTGTCCTCCACGGTGCCGCGGCAAATGAATTTATGCACCAGATACGTTCTTGGTTTGTCCGATACGAAATGCCCGATCGGTCGCCTGGTTTTCCACCGCCGGGTTCCACCACCGGTCGAAATGCACGACATGGGACGCCGCGGTGAGATTGAGCCCGGCGCCGCCTGCCTTGAGCGAAAGCACGAAGAACGGGACGTTTTCGTTCTCCTGGAACTGCCGCACCAGTTCGCGGCGTTTCTTCACTTCGGTTTCTCCGTGAAGCACCAGGCCGGCCCGCCCGAATACGGAGCCGAGGAATGCCGCCAGCGGTGCGGTGGTTTCCCGGAACTGCGTGAAGATCAGCGCCTTCTCCTGACGGGCGGCAGCCACCTCGGCGATATCGCGCAGCCGTGCGAATTTTCCGCTGTCCTCCTCGCCCCAGGTGCCGTCGCCGAGCCATTGGGAGGGGTGGTTGCAGATTTGCTTGAGCCGCATCAGGAATGAGAGCACGATGCCGCGCCGCTGAATGCCGTCCACCTCCTTGAGCCGGCGTTCCAGCTCGGTGACGGCTTGCCCATACAGCGCCGCCTGCTTTTTGCTCAGCGGACAAAACGTTTTTACCTCGGTCTTGTCTGGCAGATCCGCAATGATGCTCTTGTCGGTTTTCAGTCGTCGCAGAATATAGGGGCGCACCAGCTCGCGCAGCGGTCCGTAAGGATTGTGCGGCCGCTCAGCGAGGCTTTTGGCGAAGGCGGAAAACTGCTTCGCGGAGCCCAGCAAACCCGGATTGATGAAGTCGAAGATCGACCACAGGTCCGAGAGCCGGTTCTCGATCGGCGTGCCGGTGAGCGCGATCCGGCCGTCGGCACGCAGTTTCTTGACCGTGGCGGTCTGTTTGGCGGAGGGGTTCTTGATCGCCTGCGCTTCGTCGAGCACCACCAGTTGCCAGGATTTCGCCACCAGCCACGGCGCCCGCGCGAGATAGCCGTAGGTCGTAATGACCAGGTCCACGCCGGCGAGATCGCCGTCGGCCTGCAAGGCTTCGCTGTCCGCGGAGGACGGGTGCGCGATGCGGACCACGAGGCTCGGCGCGAACTTTGCGATTTCCCCCGCCCAGTTGGCGAGCAGCGAAGCCGGGGCCACCAGCAGGCAAGGTTTGCGGCTGCCGCCCGATTCCTTTTTCAGTACCAGGAGCAGCGACAGCACCTGAATGGTCTTGCCGAGCCCCATGTCGTCGGCAAGGCACGCCCCGAGCCGCAAGTGCGTGAGCAAATGCAGCCATTGTACCCCTGCCAATTGATAGGGGCGCAAGGTGGCGTGCAGCAGGGCGCCGGGATCGATGCCTGCATTGCCCTCGGGACGGCGCAGCGCCGCGAGCGTTTCGGCAAGCCATGGCCCCGCGATGGTCTGGCTCCAGTCGATGGCGTCCGAAAGCGAGCTGGTTTCCCCGCCCAGGCCGGCGCCCGCCACCATCCGCATCGCCTCGCCGAACGAGAGCCCATCGGTGGCGGCCCGGCGCTCGACGGCCTCGAATTGCTCCAAGGTTCGGCTCAGCCGCTCGTGATCGACCTCGACCCATTTGCCCCGGATGTAAGCCAGCCCTTCGGACTGGGCCAAAAGCTCCCGGATCTCTGCCGCGGAAAGGTTTTCGCCGTCGAGCGTCACCTCCATGTGGAAATCCAGCAGCGCGTCGAGGCCCAGATGCGAGGGCGCGTTGCCGCCCACCGTCGCCTTCACCTGCGGACGCGCCGGGCGGTTCATGCGCCAGGTCGCCGGCATCCGCACCACCACGCCGGCGCGCTCCAGCGCCGGAACATCTTTGAGGAACTGATGCGCCTGCAGCGGGGTCCAGCGCAGCGGATGAAAAATCTCAGTCGAATCGACCATGGCCTTCAGCCACGCGCACGATTCGGCCGCGCGCTGTACCGGCGTCAGCAGCGCCAGCAGCCCCGCGCGATTGTGCGCGCCGGCATATTCCTGCAAGGCCTTGCCGAGCGGCAGATGCTGGGCCTTGGCCGACGCCGAGAGCCTGGTGGTGTAGGTGGCCAGGAACGCAAACGGCGCTTCCTCGTCCTTGCGGTTTTCCGCCAGGTTGAAATGCACGCGCCCGACCAGGTTCCAGGCCGGATGCCGCTGTTTCAAGAATTCCTGAACCGAGACCCCGGCCTCGGCTTGTTCGGCGTCGAAAGCCTCGTCGATGCCCCGCCACAGATCTGCCAGCACGTCGGCGGTGACGTATTCGGCGCCGGCCATCGGCGGAACGGCTGCCGCCATGGCGTCGAGCATGGCGTCGTCCGGCGCCGGCACCGCCGGCTTGGCGCCGCCCTCGGCGATCCCGGGGAGAGCGCATACCGCCGTAACGTAGCGCGTGCCCAGTTCCCGCCAATAGGACAGCACCGGCGGCAGCGCGGCGCCGACTTCATTGGCGCCGAGCCATAAAAGCCCGTGTCCGGCGCCGCGCGCGAAGGCATGCTCCAGCCGCGCGCCGCGTTCGGGGTCGAGCGGGACGGCATCTTCGGTATGGCGCAGCGTGAGAGAGCCATGCGGCGTGAGGACGGGGGCGAGCATCATGACGGGGGCGATCTTAACCGGATTCCGGCCGATGTAGATTCATATGGGAGGCGGCGGATTGAGGCATCCATCGCCGCCCTGCGCGGAAAAGCTAACTGAGTTTGCCCGATCCAACGGAACGACTTGAGCCGATCCCACATCCCCATTAATCGAGATAACACGCTCGCGAACGTGATTGGACCGAGTTCGAGGAACTGGCTGGTTGCGGGGGTGGTGCGCGGGGTTAGCCGCCAGCCGCTTAAGGAGCTTTCCACCATCTGGAGACGCGGGAGTACCGGCGCGCCAGCCAAAATCGTCCCGGCGCCGTTCGCGCCGCGCCCATCGGCGACGCTGCGGTGGACACGCTTCGCTTTGCCCACCTCACACGCGCAGGTTTACTTGGCCGGCGCGACGTTGCGGTAAACCACACCGCCCTTCATCACAAACATCACCCGCTGCAGTGCGGTGATGTCGGTCAGCGGATCGCCATCGACCGCGATCAGGTCCGCCTCCAAGCCGGGAGCCAGCGATCCGATCTTGGACCCAAGTCCCATCGCTTCCGCATTGATCGACGTGACGCCGATGATGGCATCCATGGCGGGCTGCCCGTCCACCTTGACACGATGGATCACCTCATTGGCGTTGCGCCCATGGGCGCCCGCTACTGCGTCGGTGCCCATGGTCATCTTCAGGTCCTTGTGCTTGAGGGCCATCTTGAACATGGTGTCGTTCATGGGGATGCCCTCTTCCATGAACTTGAAGCCGGCCTCGTTGTAATTGCCGATGCCGAGATAATGGGGCTTGTTCTCGAGATAGTTTTGCAGCAGCAGGCCGGTCTGCGGCTCGAAAAAGGTGCCGCGCGCGGCCATCAGGTCCGCCTCGAAGTCGCCGATTTGCGAGCCGTGGGTCACGGTGGTGCATCCCGCATTGGCGGCCGCGCGCACTGCAGATGCCGCATGGGCATGGACCCAGATGCGCTTGCCCAGCAACCTGGCCTCGCTGCAGGCGGCCTGGATTTGATCGTCCGAGAGTGTCTGTCCGCCGCCCTCGCGGATGCTCTTGGAGGCGAAAATCTTGATCACGTCGGCGCCGTCGGCGACGTTCTTGCGTACATGCGCCCGCACCTGATCGAGCGTCAGGCTGGTGTCGGTGAGCGGCTGGACGGCGGTCAGCAGCCGCGGCCCGGGCAGGCGGCCGCTGGCGATGGCGTCGCGCAGCGGCACGTCGCTCGGCGCGCCGATGCTTTGCACCGTGGTGAACCCGGCCATCAGCATGGCGTAGGCATTTTCGGCGCCGTACAGCGCCTGCTCGGCCGGGGTTTCGCCGGGCGTCACCGCGCGTCCGTCCTTGCCGAAATGCGCGCCGATATGGACATGCGCGTCGATCATGCCGGGCAGCACGGTGTAGCGCGGGAAATCATAGGTCACGGCCTCGGCATTGCCGGGGCCGACTTTCGCAATCCGCGCGCCGTCGATGGCCACGATGGCATTGCGAATGATGCCGCCCTTGCCGTCCAGCACGGCGGCGGCGCGGATCGTGATCTGCTGCCCCGCGGCGGGCGCCGCCAGGCCGGCGAGCGAAAGGGTGACCAGCGTCGCGATGGAAAATCGGATGCGCATCGGATGTCTCCTTGATGCTGCGGCGACCGGTTGTGGCCGGTCTTCCCGCCGTCGGCAGGTTAACGGCTGGCGTGACTGGCCGCAACGGCTTGGCCGGAAGCTTGTCGGAAGCGGTTGCCGGGACCGCGGACGTCCGTCCGCTCTTGCTTGCAACGGTGGAAGCGGTGGGCGGATGCTCGCGATCCTGGCCCGCGCTCGGGCTATCGCTACTCCACCTCGACGATCATCTCGACTTCGACCGGCGTGTTGCCGGGCAGGCCTGCCATGCCGACGGCGGAGCGCGCATGCTTGCCGGCTTCGCCGAATACATCGACCATCAAATCCGAGAAGGCGTTGATCACCTGCGGCTGGTCGCCAAAACCGTCGGCGGAATTGACCATACCGAGCACCTTGACCACCCGTTTGACCCGGTCGAGGCTGCCAAGCGCGGTGCGGATCTTGGTCAGCATGATGAGCCCGGCGTCGCGTGCCGCCGCGCGGCCCTGTTCGACGGTAAGCTCGCGCCCCACCTTGCCCTTGCCGGCCCAGGCGGCGCCTCCGGTGTTGCCGGCGAGGAACAGGAGCTTACCGGTCTGCACGGAGTTGACGAAGTTGGCCGCCGGCGCCGCGTCCGGCGGCAGCGTGATATTCAGCGCCTTGAGCCGCGCTTCGGGGCTGCCGGGCGTCTGCGCAGCGGCCGGCAGGCAGAGCAAAAGACAGGCTGCGATGGTGGAGACGATCACGGTGCGGGCGGTTGTCATGGGAGGCCTCGTGGGTTGCGTGCGGGGCGATGTCGGGTCGCGCGCGGTAGTGAGTTATCATCGCGTTGTTTCGCGCGCGCGACAAGGCCATTTAGCCAGTCGGTCTAGCTTGGCCGGACCGCGCTTGCTGGGCGCCAGCGCGCATGTGGCAAGCCCGCGCGAAATCGCCGTCCAGCAAATCGAATTGCATCCATCTGAGTGAGGAGCGGGTAGTCCACGTGCCTCCTTGGCCATGCTTCCTCAGGGGGCTAAGATACTGAGGTTCTATAGAACCTCTGCCGATGGAGGAGAACGCCGTGATGCCGGTGCCGCAAGAGGCCAGAGGGGATGTCTGGTATGTGTACGACGGCGAATGCCCGCTGTGCCGCACGGCGGCGCGTGCGCTGCGTATCCGCGAGGCCGTAGGGCGGCTCCACCTCATCAATGCGCGTGAGGACATCCATCATCCGGTCGTGCAGGAAATCAAAGCGCGCGGGATCGACATCGACGCAGGCACCGTCATCAAATTCGCAGGACATTACTATCACGGCGGCGACGCCATGGTCGTCATGGCGCTGCTGGGCAGCCGGGCCGGATGGTTCAACCGGATGAACGCGCACCTGTTCCGCTCAAAATCCTTTGCGCGGCTTTGTTATCCCGTCATCCGATCGGGGCGTAATTTCCTACTCTGGCTCAAGGATGTGGACCAGATTCGCAATCTTGACCATCCACCGATATCCAACACGCGAATTTTTGAGCCGATTTTCGGCGAAGCATGGGGAACCCTTCCGGACTTGATGCGCAAGCATTATGACATCTGCCAGGCAGCGCCGACACGGTGACGGTGGAAGGCATGATGACGATCGAGCGTGAATGGCTGGCGCGGATGCTGTCACCGATGCTGCGGCTGTGCGGTGCGATGGTGCCGTACAGCGGGAAAGACGTGCCGGTGACAGTACGTTTCACCAGCCCGCTGGGCACCCGCGCTTTCATTTTCGACCGGACATTCTATTTTTCCGGTCATGCCCCATACCGCTTTCGTTCTCGGCTCGAGCGGATACAAGGCAGCGATGTCGTGGAGTTCATGCGCTTTGGTTTCGACTGGCGGGCACGTTACGCATGGGATGGACAGAAAGTGCGGCTGCATCATATCGGCTATGTCTGGCGTATCTTCGGCGTCCTCGTGCCCATGCCGTTTAAGTGGGTTATCGGCAGCGGTAATGCCTGGGAAGAACCGATAGATGAAAACAGCTTTTGCATGGGGATAAGCGTTGTGCATCCCTGTTTTGGCCAGACCTATGGCTACGGAGGCATCTTTCGGGTGACGGGGGTATGTGGTGGGTAGGGTGCTTGTTCTTGGCGGATACGGCAACTTTGGCAAACGCATTGCAGAAGCTTTGGCCCGCTCTGGCGTTCCCATCATCATCGCCGGACGGAATGAAGCCAAGGCCGGAACATTTGCAGCGGCCTTGAAGGAGCGCTATCTGGACACCGAGATCGATGCTGTCGTCATCGACGCCGAGCGCGATCTCGCGGCCAATCTGCAAAGGTTGAAGCTCGCCACCGTCGTCAATACATGCGGCCCGTTCCAGATCAAACGGTATGAAGTAGCGGAAGCCTGCATCGCGGCTTGCGTGCATTATGTCGATCTGGCGGATGGGCGCGGTTTTGTCACCGGCATCCCGGCGCTGGATGCGAGCGCCAAATCCGCGGGCGTGTGGGTCATCAGCGGCGCCAGTACCGTACCTGGCCTGTCCTCGGCGGTCCTGGAGCATTACCGAAGCGAGTTTGCGACCATCGAATCCCTGCGTTATGGCATCAGCCCCGGCCAGAAAGCCGAGCGCGGGCTGGCGACCACCCAGGGCATCCTCTCTTATGTCGGCAAGCCGCTTAAAGCCGTGCCCGGAGACACCAAGCGCCGTTACGGCTGGCAGGACATCTATCGCCAAACCTATCCGGTGCTGGGTGCGCGCTGGATGGCCAATTGCGAGATTCCCGATCTCGATCTGCTGCCCGCCCGTTACGGCATCAAACAAATTCAGTTTTCCGCCGGCATGGAGAATATGCCGCTGCATTTGAGTATTTTGGCTCTCAGTTGGGCGGTGCGGCTTGGATTGCCCCTGAACCTACCCAAGCATGCAGCATTTTTGCTGCGCGCAAGCCATTGGTTTGACCGCTTCGGCAGCGCCGATGGCGGAATGCACATGATCATGCGGGGCCGGGACGCAAGCGGCAAGCCGCACGAGCGCCGGTGGTTCATCATCGCACGCGACGGCGACGGCCCGCAAATACCCTGCGTGCCCGCGATCATACTGGCGCGGAAACTGGCCTCAGGTGCAATGCCGGGTGCGGGCGCCGTCCCCTGCGTCGGCATGGTCACGTTGGAGGAGTCTCTGGCGGAACTGAGGTCATTTGCGATTACGGCTTTTGAAATCTTGATGAATATGACTCTCGCATTCAGGAGTGCAGAGCAGATGCCGTCAAGCGCAGGATGATGAAAACAACCGGTCGATCGGCGCACGTATCGCCTGTCTAACCGGCACCCGCGACACCATTTCGCCTCCGGCGCAATCCCGTTCACGTTTCCGACGCCGCGCCGCGATGGTGCAAGGAGGGGCGATGATGCTTTATACGCTGTGCTCCGACGGTTTGTGCGCGACACGTTGGGCGCGCGGAGGAAAGCTAAGGAGCATCATGTCGCGTCTTCGCCTGACATTTGCGTGCGGCATCTACGACCGCATGGATGCGCTGCGCACCGGCGAGGTCGCCGTCGAAGGCATCGATCTCAATTATCTCGCCATCGAATGGCCGCGGGAAATTTTCGACCGCATGGGCGGAGCGGCGGAATTCGACGCGGCGGAGTTTTCCGCATCCGAATTCATCGGCCGGATGGCGCGCGGCGACCGTACCTTGGTGGCGCTGCCGGTGTTTCCCTCGCGGGTGTTCCGCCACAGCTATATCTACGTCAACCGCCGCGCCGGCATCGCCACGCCAAAACAGCTCGAAGGCAAGCGGATCGGCACCGCGCTCTACACGCAGACGGCAGCGGTGTGGATTCGCGGGGCGCTTGCGCATCAATACGGCGTCGATCTGTCGACGATTCAATGGGTGCAGGGCGCGATCGAAAAGGGCGGCGCCCACGGCGACCCCAATCCGCCGCCGATGCTGCGGCCCGCCGCCATCACGGTGAACCGGTCCGAGCGTTCGCTGAGCGAGCTTCTGGCGGCCGGCGAGATCGACGCCATCGCGGGGGCGCGGCGGCCGAACGTGAAAGCATCCGGACGTGGTGCCGCTGTTTGCCGACGGCCGGGCGGTGGAGCGGGACTATTTCCGAACGACCGGGATTTTTCCGATCATGCACCTGGTGGCGCTGCGGCGTGATGTCTACGAAGCCAATCCGTGGGTGGCCGTGAGTCTCTACAAGGCGTTCGTGGCGGCCAAAAACCTGGCACTGGCGCGGCTGCGCCGCTCGATCGCGCTCTCCACCATGCTGCCGTTCCAAGAACACGACATGGACGAAATCGACGCCGTATTCGGCGGCGACCCATGGCCGTATGGCGTAGCCGCCAACCGGCCGACCCTGACGGCGCTGGTCGCCTACTTGGCCGAGCAACATCTCATTGCGGCGCCGCTGCCGATCGAGGAATTGTTCGTGCCGCTGCCGGGCGTGACGGAGACTTGACCGGGACATTGCGCCGGGAAGCGGTGCGAGCCCGGGGCGGGTTATGCGCGATAGGCTGGGCGATGACTGCGCAAAGCCGGTTCGCCGTGACCGGAATCGGGTCCACATTGACGCGCCGGGCGGAAACCATCATTTATGAGCTGCAACTTGTCCTTGGGCCTTGAACCCAAAGCGGCAACGGAGAGTCACATGTTCATTCAGACCGAAACGACCCCCAATCCGGCGACGCTAAAATTCCTGCCAGGCAAAACGGTGCTTGGCGAAGGCGTGCTGGATATCCCGAATGCGGCCGATGCGGCAAAGTCGCCGCTCGCGGAACGCCTGTTCGCCATTCCGGGCGTGGGCGGCGTGTTTCTCGGCGGCGATTTCATAACGGTCACGAAAACCGATGCCGAATGGCATCAGCTGAAGCCCGCGATCCTCGGCGCCATCATGGCGCATTTCATGTCCGGCGCTCCGATCCTCAACGGATCCGCGGCGGCCTCGGCGGATGAGGAGGAATTCTTCGACAGCGCCGATGCCGAGACGGTAGCCACCATCAAGGAGCTGATCGAGACCCGGGTGCGTCCGGCGGTTGCCAATGACGGCGGCGATATTACGTTCCGCGGGTTCCGGGACGGCATCGTGTTCCTGCATATGAAGGGGTCGTGTTCGGGGTGTCCGTCTTCGACCGCCACGCTCAAGCACGGCATCCAGAACCTGCTGCGGCACTACGTGCCGGACGTGGTCGAAGTGCGCCCGATGTGAATGGCGCCATTTCAGGTCATTTCCCACCCATCCACGGACGGCGGATTCATTGCGCTTACTTGCCATCGACACGGCGCTGGACGTCTGCTCCGCCGCGGTGCTGGACACCGAGCGGGCGGCAGGGACCGTATACCGGTCGGTGCCGATGATGCGCGGCCACGCGGAAGCCCTCATGCCGCTGATCGCCGCCGTCATGAGCACCGCCGGCTTGGAGTTTGCCGACCTCGATCGCATCGCCGTGACCGTCGGACCGGGCAGTTTCACCGGCCTGCGGGTTGGTGTCGCCGCCGCGCGGGGATTTGCGCTGGCGACCGGAAAACCGGCCGTCGGATTGACGACGCTGGCAACGCTGGCCGCTCCGTTGTTTGAAATAGACGAAAGCAAAGCGGTTCTTGCTGCCATCGATGCACGGCACGATCACGTCTATATGCAATTGTTCGGTCCCGGTGGGCAGGCCGCGTTCGCGCCCCGCTTGGCGCCGCTGCAGGAGGCAGTTCGCGTCGCCGCCGCCAGCCCGACCCGTATTGTCGGAAATGCCGCAAAGCTGATCGAGGCCGCCTGGCCGGCCGGCGAACGCCGGCCGCTGCTCGTGAGTGCAGTCCGGGCGCCGGACATTGCCTGGGTCGCGCGTCTGGGCGCTGCCATGGAAGATGCCTCCAGGCCCGTGAAGCCGCTCTATTTGCGGGATGCCGACGCGCAGCCGCAGGCCGCCGCGATGGTGGCGCGGCGATGATCTCGTCCCTCGCTCTGCATCCCACACCTCCGCCGGACGATGATCCAGTGGCCCGTGAACCGGTAAGAGTAAACTCGGCCGACCAGAGCGATGCCGAGCAGCTGAGCGAACTGCACGCTGCGGCGTTCCAGCGCGGCTGGAGCGCGGCCGAATTCGCGCGCCTCCTGGTTGCGCCTAACGTAATCACCGATCGCGCCATGGTGGGGGCGCGGCTGGCGGGGTTCGTCATGTCGCGTGCCGCCGCCGATGAAGCCGAAATGCTGTCGATCGCGGTAGCCTCGCCATACCGGCGGCGGGGAATTGCACGCATTTTGATCGCGACCAACATGCACCGGCTGGCGGCTGCGGGCGTACATGCGCTGTTTCTCGAGGTCGATGAACGCAATGCGCCGGCGCGGCGTCTCTACGCGGCATCCGGCTTTCGCCAAGTGGCACGGCGGAAGGGTTATTACGCGGAGCCCGGTCGGGAGCCCGGCGCCGCGCTTGTGCTGCGCCGGGACCTTCCGCAAATCGATGCGCCGGATTGCTGCTGTCCGGGCCAATCCGTGACGTAACCGGGAACGGGCTTTGCGCGGTTTCTTCTCCATCGCGGCGATTGCGATCATGACGGTGGCGCTGCTGCCGTTTCAGTGGCTTGCGGTGCGGATGCGCTGGCCCATGCGCCGACGCATTCCAAGTTTGTATCATAGAACCATATGCCGAATTCTCGGGATTCGGATCACAACCGTAAGCCGGCGGTCGGTGAACCACCCGTTGCTCATCGTCGCCAACCACACCTCTTGGCTCGACATTTCCGTCATCACGGCGGTGGCGCCGGTCGTCTTCGTGGCCAAACACGAAGTCGCCGCATGGCCGGTGTTCGGACTATTGGCGCGGCTGCAGCGCTCGGTCTTTGTCGATCGCAGCCGCCGGCATAAGACCCGCGACGTGAACAGCGAAATCGCCCAGCGGCTGGCGGATGGCGATCCGGTGCTGCTGTTCGGCGAGGGCACGTCGAGCGACGGCAATCGGGTTCTCGCCTTCCGCAGTGCCCTGATGGGGGCCGCGCGCGATGCGATCGCTCAGGCTGAGCATGTCGAGTGCGTATGGGTCCAGCCGCTGTCGGTCGTCTATACGGGTTTGCTCGGCGTGCCGCTCGGCCGCTGCAATCGCCCTCAAGTCTCCTGGTATGGAGATGCAGCGCTGCTGCCGCATCTCCGGCGGCTGGTGGCCTATGGCGCCATCGACGCTGTGGTCAGCTGGGGGGAGCCGTTCATCTACGATGTGTTGACGGACCGCAAGCTGATGGCACGGCGGCTGGAAACCGAGGTGCGCAGGCTCACCGTCTCCACCCTGCGCGGGCGGCCCGTAGTGGTGGTCTCGTCCGAACCGACGGGGAGCATGTGAACCTCCCGGCGTTGCCTTCGCGGCAGTGGCGGATCTCTCAGGGCCAATTCGGCCCAATTCGGCCGATGGGCAATTCCTTTTTCGTTCTGAATGCACTATGATGGATTGCTTAGCCGGCGCGGTCGCCGGCCGAATAGCAAGCGGACCGAGTGCAGAAGTTTCACATTAAGTCCTACGGCTGCCAGATGAACGTCTACGATTCGCATCGTATGACGGACCTGTTGACGCGCGACGGCACGGCGGAATCGGCAGCCCCGGAGGACGCCGATCTCATCATCCTCAATACCTGCCACATTCGCGAAAAGGCCGCCGAGAAAGTTTACTCGGAGCTGGGACGCCTGCGCCTGCTCAAGGTGCAGGCGGAACGGGCGGGCCGCAAGCTCGTCGTTGCGGTTGCAGGCTGCGTGGCGCAGGCCGAGGGCGAGGAAATCATCCGCCGTGCTCCGGTTGTCGATCTCGTCGTCGGACCGCAGGCCTATCACCGGTTGCCGGCGCTGCTGGCGCGCGTCGCGGCCGGCGCCAAGGGCGGTCGATACCGATTTCGCGGCCGAGGACAAATTCGACCAGCTGCCGTCCGCAACGGCCGCTGCGACCCGCACCCGCGGGGTGACGGCGTTTGTCACCGTTCAGGAAGGCTGCGACAAGTTCTGCACTTTTTGCGTCGTGCCTTATACCCGCGGTGCCGAAATATCGCGCTCCGTGACCGCTATCGTCTCCGAGGCCGAGCGGCTGGCGCGGGCGGGCGTCCGCGAAATCACCCTGATCGGCCAGAACGTCAATGCGTACCACGGCGAGGATCACGGGCAGCCGGTGACGCTGGGCCGGCTGCTGTTCCGCTTGGCCGAAATCCCTGGGCTGGCGCGGCTGCGTTATACCACCAGCCACCCCTGCGATATGGGCGACGATCTGATCGCCGCCCATCGGGACTTGGGCGTGCTGATGCCGCAATTGCATCTGCCGGTGCAATCCGGATCGGACAAAATCCTGGCCGCAATGAATCGCCGCCACACCCGGGCCGATTATCTGGGCGCGATCGCGCGGCTGCGCGCGGCGCGGCCCGACATGGCCTTTACGTCGGATTTCATCGTCGGATTTCCTGGTGAAACCGAGGACGATTTTCGCGACACGGTCGGCGTGGTCGATGCGGTCGGTTTTGCGGGGGCCTTCTCGTTCAAATATTCGCCCCGCCCCGGCACGCCGGCGGCGGCGCGGGACCACCAAATTCCCGAACCGGTGAAGAACGAACGGCTGGCCCGGCTGCAGGATTGCATCGATCGCAACCAAACCACATTTAATCGCCGCTGTGTCGGCCGGAGTGTGGATGTCTTGTTTGAAAAACCCGGGCGACTTCCCGGTCAGGTGGCGGGGCGCTCGCCTTACTTGCAGCCCGTGCAGGTCATGGCGCCGTCATCTTTGATCGGTGACATCGCGACTGTGAGAATCATCCGCGCCGGCTCCAACAGCCTGTTCGGCGCCTTGTGTTCGGCCGAGATGGCGGAGCCGGCATCGACCGGCACGGGAGGTTAAATCGTTGGCAAGACGCTCGGCCGATGCAGCATCCCTGACGGCAAACCCGGTTGCCACCGACACCACCGGCAGGATCGTGGTCGCCTTCGATGACAACCGGCTGGCTTCCGCGTTATTTGGCCAATATGGGCAAAATCTTGCCTTGATCGAGCGCCGGCTCGGCGTGGTGGCGGAGCAACGCGGCAATCACGTCGC
This sequence comes from uncultured Alphaproteobacteria bacterium, assembly GCA_963802745.1. Taxonomy (GTDB): domain Bacteria; phylum Pseudomonadota; class Alphaproteobacteria; order Rhizobiales; family Xanthobacteraceae; genus JAJPKK01. The sequence goes on from CAWDKL010000044.1 coordinate 63,072, forward strand.
CCTGGCGGGATCGCGGGATGGCTGCGAACAGGCGCGCCGCGTGCTCGAAGGGCTTTACGATCAGCTTAAGCGCGGCGACGATCTGACCACCGGCGATGTCGAGGGCGCAATCCGGCTCGCGATCGCGCAAGGCTCGCTGTTCGATTTCGATAGCACGTTAACGCGGGCGAGCTTTGAGGTCATCAACCTGCGCAAGCGTCCGGTACGGGCGCGCACCGCCGGTCAGGACGCCTATATCAGGGCTCTGCATCGCAACACGCTGGTGTTCGGCGTCGGCCCGGCCGGCACCGGCAAGACTTGGCTAGCGGTCGCGCATGCGATTGCGTTGTTCGAGCGCAAGGAAGTCGATCGCATCATCCTGTCGCGACCGGCGGTGGAAGCGGGCGAACGGCTCGGCTTCCTGCCCGGAGACATGCGCGAGAAGGTCGATCCTTACCTCAGGCCGATCTATGATGCGCTGTTCGACTTGATGGACGCCCGCATCGTCGAGCGGGCGCTGCAAACCGGGGAAATCGAAATCGCACCGCTTGCCTTTATGCGCGGCCGCACGCTCGCCAACGCGGCGATCATCCTTGATGAGGCGCAAAATACCAGCTCGATGCAGATGAAGATGTTTCTGACCCGGATCGGCGAGAACAGCCGCATGATCGTGACCGGGGATCCCAGCCAGGTGGATCTCCCGGCCGGCCAGATTTCGGGCCTAGCGGAGGCGGTTAGGCTGCTCGCCGATGTGCAAGACGTTGGCCAAGTGGTATTTACCCGCGACGATGTGGTGCGGCACGAATTGGTCGCGAGAATCGTCGCCGCCTATGAGGATGCCCCGCGCGCCGCGCGGATCGGCGGCAAGGAATGAAACTGGCGCCAAGCGAGCGCGGCGCGCCGATGCCCGCGATCGATGTTGTCATCGAGTCGCGCGCCTGGGACGCGCTGCCCAATGGCGCAGACATCGTCCGCAGCACAATCGCGGCGGCGGCGGCGCAGCTGGCGTGGGGGCGGCACGGGACGAACATCGTCGTACTGCTGTGCGACGATGCCTCGATCGCCGAGCTCAACGCGCAATGGCGCGGTATTTCGCGGCCGACCAATGTGCTGTCGTTTCCGGCCCCGCCCTGGATGCAGGACGCTCCGGACGCGGAGGCGTCGCTCGGCGATATTGCAATTGCATATAATACGGTAGCGCGCGAGGCCGAGGAGCAGGGCAAGACGGTGCATGACCACTTCTCGCACCTGGTGGTTCATGGCTTCCTGCATCTGCTAGGATATGATCACCAGAACGACGACGAAGCGGAGCGGATGGAACGGCTGGAGCGCGATATCTTGGCGCAGATCGGTATCTCCGATCCCTATGCGTCGGGCGAAGGCAATTCCTGATTGATCGCCATGGCTGATAGCAATCCGCGTACGACCGCCGAAACCGCGGCTATGCCCGTCGGGCAGCGCGATTTTCCCGGATTGGCACGCCGCTCCAACGGGCTTGCGCGCGATGCCGGCGAATCCTGGCTCCACCGTATGAAGCGATCCATGTTCGGCTGGAGTCCGACCTCGATCCGCTCGGATCTCAAGACGCTGCTGGACGGCGCCGCCATCGAGGCTGGATTTTCGCCTGAAGAAAGCAGGATGATCAAAAACATCCTGAGCTTGCGCGAACGGCGTCTTGGCGATCTCATGGTCCCGCGCGCCGACATCGTGGCGGTGCAGCAGGACATTCCGCTCGGCGATCTCGTCAAGGTATTCGAGAACGCCGCCCATTCGCGGCTGGTCGTCTACAATGACAGCTTGGATGATCCGATCGGGATGGTACACATCCGCGACCTGATTGCATTCATGACCGCGCACGCGACCGTCGCTCCGGAGATCAATGCGGCGCGGGAGAAGCCGTTTCCGGCCGGGCTCGATTTTTCCGCCATCGATCTCGCCACGCCGTTGTCCGCCACCAAAATCATTCGGACCATCCTGTTCGTGCCGCCTTCCATGCCGGCGATCGATCTGCTCGCAAAAATGCAGGCGATCCGGATTCATCTGGCGCTCATCATCGACGAATATGGCGGCACCGACGGCTTGGCATCGATCGAAGACATCGTCGAGGAAATCGTCGGCGATATCGAGGACGAACATGACGAGGCCACCCAGCGCGCGGTGATTCGTCAGCCCGACGGCTCGTTCCAGGCCATCGGGCGCGCCAGTATCGAGGAAGCGGTTGCGGTGATCGGCCCCGAATTCGATGTCGGCGAAGCTGCCAAGGAGGTCAACACCGTCGGCGGCTACATCGTTACCCTGGTCGGCCGCGTGCCGGTGCGCGGCGAGCTGGTTCCGGGCCCGGGGCCGTTCGAAATCGAAATCCTTGATGCGGATCCGCGGCGCATCAAGCGCGTGCGCATCTACCCGCGCAAACGGACGCCGCGGCCGGCCGAACGTGGCGCCTCCCGCCGGGTGGAGGCGGCGCCGCGCGGGACGGTCGCGCCTGCCCCATCACTGGCGGAGCGAGCGGCCGGTTCGACATTTGTCGAGGTACCCGGCGACGGGGATTCGCCTCCTCCGGCGGCCCAGAAGCCGTGAGCCCGCTTTCGCTTGCCACGCCCATCCTCTTGGCGAGGGGGTGGTTCAGAGTGCTGATCGCATTCCTGGCCGGAGCCGGATCAACCTTGGCCTTGGCGCCGATTGACGTCTGGCCGGCGATGTTTGTGACCTTTCCGCTGCTGGTCTGGCTGCTGGACGGGATAGCGGAGACCGGTTGGCGCGGCATCTGGCGCGCATTCGCGATCGGCTGGTGGTTCGGGTTCGGATACTTTCTCGCCGGCCTTTATTGGGTCGGCTTTGCGTTTCTGGTGGATGCCGCGACCTTCGGATGGCTGCTGCCGTTTGCCGTTACCTTGCTGCCGGCCGGTCTGGCGGTGTTCACCGGCATCGGAATCGCCGCGGCGCGCGCCCTGTGGGCGCCGGGTGCGTTCCGCATTTTGACGCTGGCCGCGACGCTGTCGTCGGCGGAATGGCTGCGGGGCCATGTCCTCACCGGATTTCCGTGGAATGTGTTTGGTTACGCGCTCACCGCGCCGCCGGCGCTGGCGCAGAGTGTCGCGTTTTTCGGTATCTGGGGTCTGACTTTCGTGGCCATCGCGGTGTTCGCCAGCCCAGCCGTCTTGGCGGATCGACCGGCGGTGACGCGCAAGCCCTGGATGCCGGTGGTGCTCGCAGGATTGACGCTCGCCACGATGGCGGTCCTTGGCGCAATCCGGCTTGCCGGCATCCCGGTAGGCATGGTGGACGGCGTCCGCCTGCGGATCATGCAGCCCAATATTCCGCAGGACGAGAAATTCAATTATGCGAACAAAGACCGCATCTTAAATCGCTACATCGCGCTGTCGAAAGGCGATATCGGCGGCGGGAAAGAGCCCGATCGCACCGGCGGCGGTTTGGGTGACGTGACACTGTTGATTTGGCCGGAATCGGCGTTTCCGTTCTTCATCGACCGCGAGCCCGACGCACTCGCGACGATCGGACGGATGCTGACGGCACACACCGCGCTGATCACCGGGGCGGCGAGCCGCGCTTCCGCGATTCCCGGACGCGGCGGCCTGCACGCCTATAATTCGGTGTTTGTGATCGATCACCATGGCGCGATCCTCGCCGGCTATGACAAACAGCATCTCGTGCCGTTCGGAGAATACCTGCCATTCCAGGACTTTCTGGAGAGCTTGGGCCTGATGCAGCTGACCAAACTGCGGGGCGGCTTCGAGTCCGGCGACCGGCGGCGGAAGCTGCCGGTTCCCGGCGCGCCGGATATGCTGCCGCTGATCTGCTATGAAGTGATTTTTCCCGCCGAGGCGGTGCCGCCGGGAGAACGGCCGGGCTGGCTCTTGAACCTGACCAATGATGCCTGGTTCGGCATCAGTTCCGGACCCTATCAGCATTTTCAGCAGGCGCGGGTGCGGGCGATCGAGGAAGGATTGCCGTTGGTGCGGGCCGCCAATGACGGAATTTCCGCGGTGATCGATCCGGTCGGCCGGGTCGTGGCAGCGCTGGCGCTGGGGCGCGAAGGCGTGCTCGATTCCGGACTTCCGACGCCGATCGCGCCAACAATCTATACCATCACGAGAGATTCATTATTCTTCGTTATCGTTGCCGCCGCGATGGCTTTCGGTGCGCGGAGGCGCATGAGATTGAGGTCTTAAAAAAATCTCGTAAAAATAGAAAAGGCGTTTGCGAACCAAGGGTGCCTCGGCTTAACTGTTTAACGATATTTAGCTTTCGCCACAGTGCCATCTGTGGTCTAGGACGAGAGGCGCTCGCCGGCTAACCTGGGATTGTGCTATCTTAGCGCGGTTCCGAACTTTCACGGCGCGGAAACCGAGGAGGTAAAGTGTAATGGCGAAAAAGGCTCCTAATCCCATCGACAAGCACGTGGGCAGCCGGGTAAGGATGCGCCGGATGATGCTGGGGATGAGCCAGGAGAAGCTCGGTGACGCCCTCGAGCTGACCTTCCAGCAGGTACAAAAATACGAAAAAGGCACGAATCGCATCGGCGCCAGCCGGTTGCAGCAGATCTCGAACATCCTGCAGGTCCCGGTAGCATTCTTCTTCGAAGGCGCACCGCATGTGGAGGGGAGCCCGCCGCAAAGCACCGAGGATGTACCATCGCCGGCCTATGTCTCCGACTTCCTGGCCACATCGGACGGGTTGTCGCTCACGAAGGCATTCATGCGGATTCCCGATTCCAAGTTGAGACGCCGGATCGTCGACCTGGTCGAGCAGATCGCCGGCGAAGAGAGCGAACCCCCGGCGGCATGATCCCGGCCGCAGGTGTGCCGAAAGGTTGCGGTGCTCCGGCGTGTCCGGTGCTTGTCCTGCGGGAACGCGGCCACCCGTGCCGCCCTTGACCTCGCGCCCCGCCACTGCCAAGAACGTCGCCCTCAACCTGACCGCGCGATCGTCGCGCGGGCCGGAGCCCAGGGGGATTGATTTTGTCGCGTGCGAGCTATCTTTTCACCAGTGAATCGGTCTCCGAGGGTCATCCGGATAAGGTCTGCGACCGCATTTCCGACGAGGTGGTCGATGCCTTTTTCGGTGCCGCGGCGCGCTATGGCTGGGATCCCAGCCGCGTGCGGGTTGCATGTGAAACCCTGGCGACGACCAATCGCGTCGTGATCGCCGGCGAGACCCGGGGGCCGTCGCAATTGACCCGCGATTACATTGCCCATATCGCCCGTCTGGCAATCCGGGATATCGGTTACGAGCAGGCCGGCTTCCATTGGGAGAAGGCGGCCATCGAAGTGCATCTGCATGCCCAATCGACCGACATCGCCCAAGGCGTGGACTCCGCCGGCAACAAGGACGAGGGGGCAGGCGATCAAGGCATCATGTTCGGCTATGCGTGCCGCGAAACCCCGGAATTGATGCCGGCGCCGATCTATTATGCCCACCATATCCTGAAAATCATGTCGCAGGCGCGCCGGACGGGCGAAACCCAGGCACTGGGGCCCGACGCCAAGAGCCAGGTCACGATCCGGTACGAAAACAACAAGCCGGTCGAAGCCACCCAAATCGTGGTATCGACCCAACATTACGACGAGAATCTGTCGTCCCACGACATCCAGGCCATCGTTGAACCCTATGTGCGCCAGGCCCTGCCCGAGGGCTGGATCGGCAAGCACACGGTCTGGCACGTCAATCCGACCGGCAAGTTCGTGATTGGGGGACCGGACGGGGATTGCGGGCTCACCGGCCGCAAGATCATCGTCGATACTTATGGCGGCGCCGCTCCCCATGGCGGCGGCGCCTTCTCCGGCAAAGACCCGACCAAGGTCGATCGCTCCGCCGCCTATGCGGCGCGGTATCTGGCCAAGAACGTGGTGGCGGCCGATCTTGCCGACCGCTGCGCCATCCAGATTGCCTATGCGATCGGGGTTGCCAAGCCGCTGTCCGTCTATGTCGATTGCTACGGAACCGGGCGCATCGACGAGTTGCGGCTCGAGCGCCTCTTGGGCGAGGTGATGGACCTGTCGCCGCGCGGCATTCGCGAGCACCTCGGCCTCAATCGCGCGATCTATGCACGCACCAGTGCGTACGGGCATTTCGGCCGTCCGCCGGAAGCCGACGGCGGTTTCTCCTGGGAGCGCACCGACCTCGTCGACACGTTGCGTAGCGCGGCGCGTTGAGGCGGTCGGCATACCCGCTTGCGGGGTTCATCCATACACACGATTGGCGGGCTTCACCTCTCCCCGCAGGGGAGAGGCCGTCGCAGCGGTGCGTGATAGCCGCGGCCCGGTGAGGTAAGCATGACCTCTGCGCATGCGCCGGGCCAAGGCGGGGCTTTCTTCGGCCGCCGCAAGGGCCATCGGCTGCGCCCCCATCACGCCGAACTGATGGCGATGCTGCTACCCCGTCTCACGCTGTCGCTCGATCAGCCGGCGCCGGGCGATTTACGCGATCTCTTCGCGCGGCCGATGACGGCCGTCGGCCTCGAAATCGGGTTCGGCGGGGGCGAAAATCTGATTAGCGAGGCCTCCGCTCATCCGCAAATCGGGTTCATCGGCTGCGAACCCTTTATCAACGGCACGGCGAAAATTTTGGCCCTGATCGAGGCCGGGGGCCACGATAACATTCGGCTCTATTGCGGCGATGCCGTCGAGCTACTCGATTGGCTGCCGGATGCATCGCTGGCGCGGGTGGATTTGCTGTATCCGGACCCTTGGCCGAAGCGCCGGCACTGGAAGCGCCGCTTCGTGCAGGACCGCACCGTGGCCATGCTTGCGCGGATATTGCAGCCTGGAGGCGTGTTCCGGTTCGCTTCCGATATTCCCGACTACGCGGCGTGGACGCTGGAGCGCCTTCTGCGCGCTCCGGGTTTCATCTGGACCGCGGAGCGCGCCGATGACTGGCGCAAGCCCTGGGCTGGCTTTCGCGGCACCCGCTACGAGGCCAAAGCCAAACGTGAAGGCCGCGCGCCATGCTACCTGGAATTTCGTCGCCGGGGATGAGAATAGATGCGAACGGGGCGAGCGCGGGGGCGCCCCGTGGCCGCTACCGCATCGGATCGGCCTCAAGGACGAGCTTGCGAAGTGTATTGTCCTGGGTGACCGGATCGGGGCCGCATCTCTTCACGAAGGCTCACTCCTCGTTGAGCGGGTGCAGGTCGCGAACCAGGCCCTTGAGCCGTTCGTCGATCACGTGGGTGTAAATCTGCGTGGTGGAGATATCCGCGTGGCCGAGCAGCGTCTGGACGATGCGCAGGTCGGCGCCGTTGTGCAGCAGATGGCTCGCGAAGGCGTGGCGCAGCACATGGGGGCTCACGGCATCGGGGCGCAGGCCGGTCGCGACCGCAAGCTCCTTCAATTCGCGGGCGGCGTGCTGCCGGGTCAAATGGCCGGACGCCCCGAATGATGCGAACAGCCATTTCGACGGCGATCCTTGGCCGGCCGCGGCAAGGCCTGCCAGATAGTCGCGCATCGCGGCGGTCGCGGCGTCATTGAGCGGGACCATGCGCTCCTTGCCGCCCTTGCCGCGGACGATCAGCATGCGCTGATCGCGCCTGGCCGCGGCAGCCGGCAGCGCGATCAATTCGGAAATGCGCAACCCGGTCGCGTAGAGGAGTTCGACCAGGCACAACAGCCGCCGCGCCCGCAAGCGCGCGGCGTCGTCGCTCCTGTGGGGATCGGTCCGGATCGGGTCGGGGCGGCGTTTCCGCTGCAGCCCGAGCGGTGGCGATCAGCCGGTTGACCTCCGCGACCGAAAGCACTTTTGGCAACGGCCGGCCGCGTTTGGGTCCTTCGATGATCGCGGCTGGATCGTCGGCGCGATGGCCTTCCGCATAGAGGAAGCGGTAAAATTGCCGGATTGCCGACAGCCGGCGAGCGACCGACGCGGCGGCGAATCCGCGCCCCGCCAGCGCCGCCAGATAAGCGCGCAGATCGGTGGTGGCGGCCGTCAGCGCGGTGCGCCGGCGGGCCGTCAGAAAGGCCGCAAGATCGCCGAGGTCGCGCCCATAGGCGGCAAGCGTATTGGCGGCTCCGCCGCGTTCCGCCGCGACCATGTCGAGGAATTGCGCGGTCAGTTGCCCGGTCGAAATGGCGTCCGCCATGCGGTCTAATTCAGCTTCAGCCCAATGGCGCGGATCACCGGGGTCCAGCGCGCGATATCCTCGGCGACGAAATGCGCGGTTTTTTCCGGCGTCGAGTCCGGATACGGCTCCATGCCCTGGTCGATGAGATTGCGCCGCGCCTCCTCGGTGTCCATGGCCTTGGCGGTGGCCGCCGCGATTTGCGCGATGATCGGCTTCGGGGTTTTGGCCGGGGCGAACAGCCCGGTGAAATTGAGCGAGATCATGCCGGGCAGCCCGGCCTCCACCGCGGTTGGGATATCCCGATCCGTTACCAGGCGCTCCGGCCCGGTCACCACGAGCATGCGCAGCTTGCCGGACTTGTGCAGTTCCAGCACTTGGCCGGTGACGTTGGCGACGATCATCGGCACCTGACCGCTGATGACATCGGTCAGCGACGCGCCGGACCCCTTGTACGGGATGTGCAGGATGTTCGGCGTGCCGGAAAGCGACTTGAAAAATTCGCCGGCCAGATGCGTCATCGATCCGGTACCGGCGGAGCCGTAGACGAGCTTGCCGGGATTGGCTTTGGCGTAGGCGATCAGTTCCTGAAGTGTGTGCACCGGGAGGGCCGGCGTGACAATGAGCGTCAATGCCGTGACGGCGAGGATCGCGATCGGCTCGAAATCCCGGATCGGATCGTAGGGCGGCCTCGACATTTCGACGGGATTGAGCACTTGCGTTCCGGCACCGCCCAGGAGGAGCGTGTAACCGTCGGGCTGGGCGCGCGCAACTGCGGCGCCGCCCACCACCCCGCCGGCACCGCCCTGGTTCTCGATGAATACCGTCCCGAGCGGCCCCTTCACGCGGTCCGCCCATATGCGCGCCACCGCGTCGTTGACACCGCCGGGCACGAACGGCACCACCAGTTTGATGGGCCGGTCCGGATATTTGGACTGAGCAAGCGTGGGAAGCGTCATGCCGGCGCCAAGGGCGCCGGCCGCGGCGGCGAGAATGTCACGGCGGTTCATTGGGTCGATTCCTCACGCCGCCAAGGCGACGACCGCTATAACAGGCCTAACAATTCGCTCACCGTCAAGCCTCGGCGTGGCCATCGGTGGCCATCGTCCGCCATCATATCGCGCAGGACCCAGGCTTGAGCCGCTCATGAACTCCATCGGCTCGCGTTGACGGCTTTGGGAAAGCCGTCCTTGGCCAATGCAAAAACGGCCCGGCATCCGCCGGGCCGCACAGTTTTCAAGCACGCCGCGATCCGTGCGAACCGGGTTCGATCACTTCGGCTCGACGCCGTTGCGGCCGACATTGATGCGCGCCGCGGTGAAGGTTCCGTCCGGCTTCTTGGTGGCGGCGTTGATCGCGATTGCCGCGCCGGGCTTGAGCTCGCTCTTGTCGCCGACTTCATAACGCACGATCGACGTGGTCGGTCCGACGACGATCTTCTTCTCGCCGCCCTGGTATTTCACGGTGATCACCGGCCCGCTGACGCCGCTCACCGCCTGGCCGACGGCGCCGTTGGTCATGGTGCCGACCCCGGAGCCGTAAGCCGTCCCGTCCCAGCCGTCGCGGTGGCCGTCGCCCTGCCCGCGCTGCGATTCGGCGAAGATGTGAACCTCGACGGCCTTTTGGGTGCCGTCCGGTTGCGGCATCGCGCCGCTGCCGATGTAGGAGCCTTCCTTGATATCGGCGACGGAAGCCTTGAGCACGCCGACCACGGCAGCCTTGTCGGTCAACATCACCGTTGCGGGGGTACCATTTGGCGTCTTGATGATCAGCGTGTTGCCGTTGACCTTCTCGATCGTGCCGCGCAGGCGCTGCGTCTGTTGCGCCGAAGCCGCCGTTACGGTGATTGCCGAGGCCAAAGCCGCGACGGCCAAAATCCGCATGTTGGTCATATCGAACCTCCCTTGGGGGTGTCTTTGGGGATGAAGCGCGGCGGAGCTTACACCGCCGGGCGTCGAAAGCGAAGGGGCCAAGGTTGCTGGGTTGCTGGCGGTTATTGGCTGCCGATCAGGCGGGGCCGATCGGAAACGCGAGAAACTTGATACCGTCGCTCGATCGCACGCGCAGCAGCACCGTCATCTTGCCGGCCTTCTGCGCGTTGTCCATCACGTTTCGCAGATCGCTCACTGACGCGACCTTCTTGCCGCCGGCCTGGAGGATGACATCTCCACGGGCGAGCCCCTGATCGGCGGCAACCCCGTCCGGATCCACATTGGTGACCACGACGCCGCCGACACTTGGCGCGACTTGCATTCCAAGCCGCGGCACGCTGGTGCCCTTCTGCTTCGGAATCACCGTGGGGGTCTTGCTGTCGCGCTGATCGGTGAGGTTGCCCAGCACGACGTGGAACGTCTTTTCCTCGCCGTTGCGGATGACGCCGACCGTCGCGGTGGAACCCGGCACCAAGTTGCTGATGGTCCTGGCAACCTCCCGGCCGTCGTGCGCCGGCTTGCCATTGATCGATACGATGACGTCGCCGGACTCGATTCCCGCCTTGGCGGCCGGTGCCCCGGCCGTCGGTTCGGCAACCAAGGCGCCAACCACCGATTTCAACCCCAGGTCGCTGACGAGGTCCGGCGTGATCTCCTGGATCTGCACCCCGATCCAGCCGCGCGTAACCTTCCCGGATGTCTTAAGCTGGGCTACGACCGGCTTGACCATCTCGGCGGGAATCGCAAACGCAATGCCGACCGATCCTCCGGTCGGCGTTACGATCGCGGTGTTGACGCCGACCACCTTGCCGTCGAGGTCGAAGGTCGGCCCACCGGAATTGCCGCGATTGACCGCCGCATCGAGCTGGATGAAATCGTCATAGGGGCCGGCGCCAAGGTCGCGGCCGCGGGCCGAGACGATCCCGGCCGTCACCGAGCCGCCCAGGCCGAACGGATTACCCACCGCCAGGACCCAATCGCCGATCCGGGGACTTGTATCGGCGAACGTGACGAACGGCACCGTGCCGGCCCCGTCCACTTTGATGAGCGCGACATCGGAGCGTTCGTCCGCCCCGATCACCCGCGCGGTGAAGACGCGGCCGTCGTCGGTAATAACATCCACCCGGTCGGCCATGTCCACCACGTGGAAATTGGTCACCGCGTAACCGTCCGCGGAAATGAAGAAGCCAGAACCTTGCCCGGTCAAGACGTTGCGGCCGCGCGGTTGCCCGTCGTCCGGCGCGTCGGGGCCGAACCGGTGCAAGAAACGTTCGCCCGCTGCCGCCTCCTTGGATCGCTTGGCGGCGCCGATCCGGACCCGAACCGAGACGACGGCGGGCTTGACGCGATCGACGATGTCCGCAAAGCCCACGGATCGCGCGTTCAACCTGCTTCACCGTGCTGGCCGGCACGTCCAATGCCTGCACCATGCCGATGGCGGCAAGCTGTCCCGCCGCAAGAACCGCCAACGCGGTGCATACACGCATACGCCAGCCCCACGGTCCGCGGAACTTGCCATCGGCTGCCGTTGAAATCCAGGCCGACGCTCCTGCCATCATGGGCCTCCATTGCTGCCGATCGACACGCGCGGGCGGCGACGCAAGTCTCATTCCGCCGCCTCCGCAGCCAAGCGTGATATGCGCTCCGGCGGCGATGACCGCAATGCTGCTTTTGCACCAGCGATTGCCGTTTCTTGTCTGCGTGATGCCCGTACCCCGGTGGTTGGCCCTTGGCCTGTCGCGCGAGAGGCGGCGGCGAGCGGTATTGACAGCGCAACCACCGTCGTCATCATGCCGGTCCGGAATAGACATCGTTTCGGCCCCGGCGAAACGGCCGAACTTGCCGGGCCGTGGTTTGGCGTCTGCGGTATCGGCGAAAAACGTGGAGAGATGTCATGTCGATGGCCATAGGGCAACCAAGTGTGCGCGCATCTGACCGGATTTTCTTTACCGGAATGGCCTTGGCTGCGGCGCTGACTTTGTTCCTCGGATTTGCCCGGAGCTATTTTCTTCGTGGTGCGGAGCTTCCCGCGCTCACGCCGCTATATCACGTGCATGGCGCGCTGTTTTCAGCCTGGATTGTGCTGCTCGTGGCGCAAACCTCTCTGGTGGCCGCCGGCCGTACCGATATCCATCGCACCTTGGGCATCGCGGGAGCGGTCTTGGCGGCGGTGGTATTTATCGTCGGCGTCACGGTATCGATCGAGACGCTGCGGCGCCAGGTCGGGTCGCTCGGCCGCGATCCCCGCGTCTTCATCTCGATCCCGCTCGGCGACATCATCGTATTCGGTGTTTTGGTGACCGCCGCAATCGTGCAGCGATGGCGGAGCGAAACCCATAAGCGGCTGATGTTGCTGGCGACCATTTCGATCTTGACCGCCGCCATCGCCCGCTTTCTCGCCGCCGGGCCGGTCGGCGTGTTTCTCGGGACCGACGCTTTCGTCCTGGCGCTCGTCGTCTATGATCTCGTTTCGCGCGGGCGGTTGCATCCGGCGACCCTTTGGGGTGGCGCGATGGTCGTGGGGTTCAAGCCGCTGCTCTACTACGTGGTCTCCGGCACGCCGGCGTGGCTGGCATTTGCCGACGCTTTGCGTGGTTAGCGGAAGAGCGCCCAGTCCGCGCGACGCTTGCGGAGCTTGGCCTGGCCACCCGAACCCGCCGCCGCCTGGACGGATGCTGATTCCGCGTTGGCTGAATACCTGATTGGCGAAGCCTTGGACACCAGCCCCGGCGCAATGAGCCGGCCGCTCCGTGTTATCGGCTGCGTGAAGGCGTTACGGGGAGGTAACGGTGCCGCAAGCGACCAACCGCCGGCTGTCAGCGCTATGCGACTGCTGCATCGCGCCGTTTGCCGCGACCGGGGTGAACCGGCGCCGGTTGCTGGCCGACGGCGCTGCTACGGCGACGACGGTAGCAGCGGCGGGCACGCCGAAAGCCTTTGCCCAAGCTGCCCCGCACCGCATCGACGTCCACCATCACGTTTCGCCGCCCACCTGGCTTGCTGCGGTCAAGAGTATCAAGCAAGATCAGCCGCCGATGGCGAACTGGTCGGTGCGGCAGTCGCTCGACGACATGGATGCGGGCGGCGTCGCGACCGCAATCACGTCGCCGACGACACCGCAGGTCACCGGGTTCGACAAAGCCACGGCAGCCCGGCTCGCGCGCGAATTGAACGAGTATTGCAAAAAGCTGGAGAGCGACCACAAGGGCCGCTTCGGCACCTTCGCCATGCTGCCGTTCCCCCATATCGACGCCTGCCTGGAGGAAATCGCCTACGCGTTCGACGTGCTCAAGGTCGACGGCATCGGCTGCATGACCAGCTACGGCGACAAATGGCTGGGCTACGCCGAGTTCGAACCGGTGTGGGAGGAACTCAACCGCCGCAAGGCGACGGTTTACACGCATCCGACCGTGCCCAATTGCTGCGTCAATCTGGTTCGCGGCATCAGTGATGTCTACATCGAATTCGGCACCGACACGACCCGCTCGATCTTCAGCCTGATCTTCAGCGGCAGCTCGCAAAAAAACAAGCATATCAATTGGATATGGTCGCATGGCGGCGGCGCGCTGACGGCCTTTGCGGAACGCTTCCTGGTTCAGGCGCTGATCCAGCCGCCTTACGCCGGCAAGATTGCCCGCGAAACCGTGGAGAGCGAACTTCGGCGCTTCCATTACGACACCGCGCAGGTCGCCAATAACGTAACGCTGTCCGCGATGGTGCAGCTCATGCCGATATCGCAGATCGTCTACGGCACCGATTTTCCGTTTCGGACCGCTGCCGACAACACCAAAGGGGTGACCGCATTCTTCAAGGGCGATGACCTCAAGGCCGTCGATCGCGACAATGCGCTGCGGCTGATCCCCCGGCTGAACGGCGCCTGACTTCCGCTCGGAGGCACTGCGATGCCGCACCAACCTTCGCTTATGGTGGCGCATATCCGAGCACGCCGGCCACCCGTAATCTATTGACCCCTTCGCGGCTGCGTCCCACATTGAGCGCGGAATGACCGTACCGCGCCTGCCCTCGAACCTCGAACCGCCCCGCATGGACGCGCTGGCGCGCCTGCCGGTGTTTTTCGCCCTTGCGGGCAAACGCGCCGTGGTGGCGGGCGGCGATCCGCAAGCGGCATGGAAGGCGGAACTGCTGTCCGCCGCCGGTGCCGACGTAACGGTGTTCGCGGCCGCACCATGCGAGGAAATGGTGGCGCTGGCCGGCAGTCCGCCGCGCGGGCCGGTGAGGATCCAATCGCGTGGCTGGAGCGCGGCCGATCTGGCGGGCGCCGCGATGGCGGTAGGGGCTTTTCCGGACGATGAGGAGGCGGCTGCATTCGCGGCCACGGCCCGCGCGGCCGGTGTGCCGGTGAACATCGTCGATAAGCCGGCCTATTGCGATTTCACCTTCGGAGCCATCGTCAACCGCTCGCCGCTGGTGATCGGCATTTCGACCGATGGCGCCGCGCCGGTATTCAGCATGGCGATTCGCGCCAGGCTCGAAGCCATGATCCCGAACGGCTTTGCCCGCTGGGCCGAGGCGGCGCGGCGCTGGCGCGGCGCGTTGGTCGCGACCGGGCTCGCCGCTGCCGGCCGGCGGCGCTTCTGGCGCGGTTTTGCCGATCACGCCATCCAACACCCTGATCGCGAGCCTAACCAGGCCGATTTCGACGCCGTGCTGGCCGCTGCGGCGGACGAACGCGTCCGCCCCGACGGCGGATCGGTGACGCTGGTCGGCGCCGGGCCGGGCGATCCGGAACTGCTCACGCTGCGCGCTGTGCGGGCGCTGCAAGCCGCCGACGTGATTTTGATCGACGACCTGGTGGCGCCGGCCATTCTGGATTTTGCCCGCCGCGAAGCCAAGAAAATGCTGGTCGGCAAGACCGGTCACGGTCCCTCCTGCAAGCAGGAGGATATCAGCGCCCTGATGGTGACGCTTGCCAAGGCCGGCAAGCAGGTGGTGCGCCTCAAGGGCGGCGATCCGATGATCTTCGGCCGCGCCACCGAGGAGATCGCCGCCTGCCGCGCGGCCGGCATTCCGGTGGAAGTGGTGCCGGGCATCAGCGCCGCCCAAGGCGCCGCGAGCCGGCTCGGCGTCTCGCTGACCCACCGGGCCCGCGCGCGCCGCCTGCAATATGTCACCGGTCATGGCTCCGACGGCCGGCTGCCGGCCGATATCGACTGGACCAGCATCGCGGATCCGTCCGCGACCACGATCGTCTACATGCCCTCGAAGACGCTCGCGGCGTTCGTGGCCGCCGCGATGAAGCACGGCCTCTCCGCGGAAACCCCCGCCGTCGCGATGTTTAATGCGACGCGCCCGAACGAGGCCATGATCGCCGCCACGATCGCGGAATTGCCGGCGCGGCTCCAGGCGGCCGCCATTGCGGGCCCGGTGGTGGTCATGATCGGCCGGGTGTTCGAACCGGCGGCGAACACCGAAGCGGCGGACATGCCGGGCGTGCAGGCGACAAGCCACGCGGCCTCCGGATAGACCCAATACCGTTCACTTAACTCGGAGTTGCGCGCGTTCCCTCTCCCCATCGTTCTTCACGATGGGGAGAGGGCTAGGGTGAGGGCAGGTGCGCGCCAGGGCGTCGGGGGTAATCTGGCATTCGCTGCTGCTACAGGAGACGATCGGTCGCGCCGTCAGTGCGGGCGCCTGCCCCTCACCCTGACCCTCTCCCCGCGGTGTGAAGAACACCGTGGGGAGAGGGGAGGCGCGCAACCTCGGGTTAAGTGAACGGTATTAAGCTTGACCACGCCGGCAATCGCACAGCACACGCGCACGTTCGCGATTTGTGCGAATCGCTGTACGCTGCCGCAATGACGCCGCAGCAATTCATCGCCAAGTGGAAGCCGGTCGCGCTCACCGAGCGCGCGGCCGCGCATTCGCATTTCCTCGATTTATGCGCCCTGCTGGGGCACGACGATCCGGTGACGGCCGATCCGACCGGCACCTCGTTCACGTTCGAGAAGGGCGTGACCAAGACCGGCGGCGGCGAGGGTTTTGCGGATGTCTGGAAGAAGGGCTTCTTTGCCTGGGAGTACAAGAAGAAGAAGCGCAACCTCGACGACGCGCTCGCGCAACTGGTCCGCTACGCGGCGGCGCTGGAAAACCCGCCGCTGCAGGTCGCCTGCGATACCGACCGGTTCCTGATCCGCACCGCCTGGACCAACACGGTTCCGAAATCCTACGAGCTGGCGCTCGACGATCTCGCCGATCCGCGCCGGCTCGATATTTTGCGCGCGGTCTTCTTCGACCCGGACAAGCTCAAGCCGAAGGAAACCCGCGCCGCCGTCACCCGAGAGGCGGCCGACAAATTTTCCACCATCGCGTTCCGCCTGCAGGGCCGCGACACGCCGGAAAATGTCGCGCATTTCGTCAATCAGCTGGTATTCTGCTTCTTCGCCCACAGCGTAAAATTGCTGCCGAACGGGCTTTTTCCAAAAGTGCTGAAAGTCAGCGGCGAACGGCCGCACCTTGCCAAGCGCTTTTTCGACGGCCTGTTTGCCGCCATGGAAATCGGCGATGTCTTCGACGTGACGGTGATCCCGCATTTCAACGGCGGCCTGTTCGACGGCCGCCGCGCCCTGAAACTGGAGGCGGACGAGATCGGCCTGCTGCAGGCCGCCGCGAGCCTCGACTGGAGCCAAATCGACCCGACCATCTTCGGCACGCTGTTCGAGCGCTTCCTCGATCCCGATAAGCGCGCCCAGATCGGCGCGCATTACACCGATCCCGGCAAAATCATGCTGATCGTCGAGCCGGTGATTTTGCGTCCGCTGCGCCAGGAGTGGGCGGCGGCAAAAGCCGACATCGAAGCGCTGGTCGAGCAGGCGCGGGGCAAACGCGGCAAGGCTTTTGCGAATGCGATGGGCAAGGCCGAGGAAGCGCGTTCGAAATTCATCGAGCGATTGTGCAAGGTGACGATCCTCGATCCCGCCTGCGGCTCCGGAAATTTTCTCTATCTCGCCCTGCAGGGCGTCAAGGACATCGAACTCACCGCCAATCTGGAATGCGAAGCGCTCGGCCTCGCGCCGCGCACGCCCGCGGTCGGCCCCGAAATCGTGCACGGCATCGAGATCAACCCGCTGGCCGCCGAACTCGCCCGCACCACGATTTGGATCGGCGATATCCAGTGGCGCATCCGCAACGGGATTTATGCCCTGCCGCAGCCGATCCTGCGCAAGCTGGATTCGATCGAGTGCCGGGATGCGCTGATCGAGAAGATGGAGGATGGGCGTTATATCGAGGCGTCGTGGCCGGCGGCGGAGTTTATTGTGGGCAATCCGCCGTTTTTGGGCATCCGGCTGATGCGCAATGGTCTTGGCGACAGCACGGTGGAAAGATTGTTCGAGGTCTATGAGCGGCAGAGTTTCGCGTGAAGCCGATCTCGTGACATACTGGTTGGAAAAGGCGCGTGCGCAAATCAAATCCGGAGAAGCTTCGCGTGCCGGTCTTGTCGCGACCAATTCAATCCGCGGCGGCGCCAATCGGGAGGTGCTCGATCGCATCGCATCCGAGTTACGCATATTCGAGGCTTGGAGTGATGAACCTTGGGTCATTGAAGGAGCCGCGGTTCGTGTGTCAATTATCTGTTTGGACGGGAAACCGAACCGCTCCGATTGGATGGAAAACCGGTCTCGACCATCAATTCGGACCTGACCGCAGGTGCAGTCAATTTGACGAGGGCGCGGCGGCTCGTCGAGAATGCAAGCGTCGCTTTCATGGGCGACACCAAAGGAGGTGCTTTCGACATTAAGGGAGATTTAGCGCGGCAATGGTTGAAGCTTCCACTCAATCCAAATGGCCGCCCTAATGCCGATGTACTGAAGCCGTGGCGGAACGGTTTGGATATCGCCCGCCGTTCGCGCGACATGTGGATCATCGATTTCGGATCGGAAATGTCAGAACGGCAGGCATCACTATTCGAAGATCCGTTTCGGTATATTCAGGAACATGTCTTGCCGAAGCGGGCAGAAAACCGCCGGGACGCTTATCGTATTAATTGGTGGCGGCACGTGGAGCCGCGCCCAGCGCTGATGGCGGCTTTATCGAAATCCATATCGTTATATGGCAACCCCTACCGTGGCGAAGCACCGCCTTTTTGTTTGGCTTGATCACCGGATCTGTCCTGACCATCAATTGATCGCTATTGCTCGGGACGACGCAGCGACGTTTGGAGTCCTGCATTCTAGATTTCACGAAGCATGGTCATTGGGTCTTGGTACTTGGCTGGGGGTGGGAAATGACCCGCGCTACACACCCACCACCACATTCGAGACCTTCCCATTTCCGGAAGGCCTCACCCCAAACATCCCCGCCGAGGATTACGCCAGCGATCCGCGCGCGATCAGCATCGCCGCCGCCGCGAAGCGCCTCGACGACCTGCGTCAGGCTTGGCTCAATCCGCCGGACCTGATCCGCATCGAGCCGGAGGTGGTGCCCGGCTATCCGGACCGCATTCTGCCCAAAGATACGGCGGCGGCTGCGCTGCTGCGCGAGCGGACACTGACCAATCTCTACAACCAGCGTCCGCAATGGCTCGCGGATGCCCATCGCGACCTCGACGCCGCCGTCGCGGCCGCGTATGGCTGGCCCGCCGACATTGCCGAGGAGGACGCGTTGGCCAAGCTCCTCGAGCTCAATCTGGCGCGTGCTGCGGCGAACGGGCCGGTCATCGCGAACCACGTTCCGGACGAAGATCAGCACCGCAACGACGAGGACGCGGAGCCGAACTCGTATGACTGAAAGACGCACCGTTTGATCCAAACGCGGGTACGAGCTACAAGTGTTTTGTTGCGGCCTCTTCCGATGACGTTATGGTCCCAACCGACCCGGCTTTTCGCCCGGGCGCATCCGTGATGGACGCCGCCCGCGTCCCCTCAGAAAGTCCACCACCCTCGTGACCGGAATGTTCGATGACGCCAGCCTGATGTCCATCGTGCGATGTCTCTCGGCCCCGCCGCGCGCCCGCGGGGAGGCAGCCGTTGCCGGGCAGTGAAGGCACCGCGGACATCCGCGAATGGTTCGCGCTTGCGGATGCGCTCGAAGCGGTGGTGCGCGAGGCCGGGGCGCTGGCGCATGCCGCCTTCGGCAAGCCGATCCGGACCTGGGCGAAGGAGCATAATTCGCCGGTTTCCGAAGTAGACATCGCCGTCAACGACCTGCTGCGGGAGCGGCTCAGTGTGCTCGCCCCCGATGCGGGCTGGCTGTCGGAGGAAACCGAGGACGATCCGGCGCGGCTTAAGGCGGCGCGGGTTTGGATCGTCGATCCGATCGACGGGACACGATCCTTCATCGCCGGCCGGCCCGACTGGACCATTTCGGTGGCGCTGGTGGAAGCGCGCCGGCCGATCGTGGCGGCGCTTTATGCGCCGGTGAGCGAGGAGTTTTTCCGCGCCGTCGCGGGCGCTGGGGCAACCCGCAACGCCGTCGCGATGATGGCAAGCCAAGGCGGCGAAATCGCCGGAGCGCGCATCGGCGGCCCGAAGCCCGTTCTCGACCGCCTCGCGGCCACGGCGCCGGCTTTCAATGTCATGCCGCGGGTGCATTCGCTGGCGCTGCGGCTCGCGCGGGTGGCCGATGGCACGCTCGATGCCGCTTTTGCAAGCAACACCAGCCGCGATTGGGACCTTGCGGCGGCCGACCTTTTGGTGCACGAATCCGCCGGTGCGTTGACCACGGCCGGGGGGGCAACGCTCGCTTACAACGGCGTCACAACGGTGCATGATGTGCTCGTCGCGGCGGGTCTCGCGCGCCATCGGGCGCTCATGGCGCTGCTGCGGGCGGAGGGTGTGGCGTAGCAGTGTCGCGCCAGGGCCGCCGACAGCTGAGGGGATGATCGATGAGCGCAACCCAATCCAAGCAATTATTGCATTTGGTGCTCGGCGGCGAACTTGCCGATCTTGACAACGTCGAATTCAAGGACCTCGACAAGGTGGAGATCGTCGGCCTCTATCCAAACTACGCGGCCGCCTATGCGGCGTGGCGCGCCAAGGCGCAGCAGAGCGTCGATAACGCCCATATGCGCTATTTCATCGTGCATTTGCACCGGTTGCTCGACCCATCGACCACCGCGCAGAGCGCTTCGTAACGCGAGGGGCGCGGTTCCTATGCAGTGGTCGCGACGCCTGGCGCGGTCGCCGGCGGTCCAACGGCTGCTCGGATATCTGGTCGCTCAGTATCTGCGGCTGGTGTGGTATACGAGCCGCGTCACCATCGAGCCGGCGGATATTTACCAAATCGTCGTGCCGGATTTACCAGTCATTATCGCGATGTGGCACGGCCAGCATTTCATGGTGCCGTTCGTGAGCCGTGGGCATCGGGTTAAGGTATTGATTTCGCGCCACCGTGACGGCGAGATCAATGCTCACGCGGCCGAACGGCTGGGTATCGGAACGGTGCGTGGTTCGGGCGATCACGGCGGCCGCTTCGACCTCAAGGGCGGCGTCGGCGCCTTCAAGATGATGCTCGGCGCGCTGGCGGAAGGCTATAACATGGCCTTGACTGCGGATGTTCCGAAGCTCGCGCGGGTGGTGGGGCCGGGGATCATCAAGCTTGGCCGTATGTCGCGGCGGCCGATCTATCCGGTGGCGGTCGCCACCAGCCGGCGTATCGTGCTCGATAACTGGGATCGCTCGGCCATCAATCTTCCGTTCAGCCGGATTGCCATCGTGGCCGGTGATCCCCTGCCGGTCCCGGCCGACGCCGACGAGGCCACTATGGAGAATTGCCGGATCGCGCTGGAGCAAAGGCTGGCGCAGGCCACCGCGCGTGCCTATGCGATCGCCGACCGCCAGAAAGGCGGCGCCGATGGCTGAGCGCCTGCCTCTGACGCTGTCGGCCTACCGTGTGATCACCGCCGCCGGTACCGCAGTGGCGCCGCATTTGCTCGAACGCCGCCGCCGGCGCGGCAAGGAGCACGCGGGCGCGAATCGCCGAACGGCGCGGGGAACCCGGCGCTCCGCGGCTGCCCGGCGCGCTGGTCTGGGTCCACGGGGCCAGTGTCGGCGAGTTCGTCGCCGCGCTTCCCCTGATCGAGCGCATCCGGGCCGGCGGCTTTGCGGTGCTGGTCACGACCGGCACGGTGACGTCGGCCGCGATCGCGGAGCGCCGTTTGCCTCCCGGCGCGTTGCATCAATTCATTCCGCTCGACATGCCGGCCTATGTGGCCCGGTTCCTCGACCATTGGCGGCCCGATCTCGCTCTGTTCGTCGAATCCGACCTGTGGCCCAACATGATCGTTGCTGCGGCGGAGCGGAACATCCCGCTGATGGTGGTCAACGGCCGGCTGTCCGACCGGTCCTACAGTCGCTGGCGGCGTCTGCCGCGAACCATGGGAGCGCTGCTAAAACGGTTCGATCTTTGCCTGGCGCGCTCGGCCACCGATGCGGAGCGCTTCGCCGCACTCGGCGCGCGATGCGTGCTCGTCACCGGAAATCTCAAATTCGACGTGCCGGCGCTGCCCGCCGATCCGCGCAAGCTCGCGGCTTTGACCGCCGCCACTGCCGGACGCATCGTTATCGCGGCGGCCTCGACCCATCCGGGCGAGGAAACCACGATCATCGAGGTTCACCGCCGCCTCAAGACCGCTTATCCTAATTTACTGACCATGATCGCGCCGCGGCATCCGGCGCGCGGACCGGCCATCGCGGAACTGGCCGCGAGCGCGCGACTGCCATCGTCATCGCGCTCGCGCGACGGCGCGCCGGCGCCCGGAACCGAACTTTATATCTTCGACACGCTCGGCGAACTCGGACTGCTCTATCGCCTCGCGCCCATCGTGTTCATGGGCGGTTCGCTGGTGCGCCATGGCGGCCAGAACCCCATCGAGGCCATCAAGCTCGGCGCCGCCATTCTGCACGGACCGCATGTGGCGAATTTCAGCGACATCTACCAGGAACTCGATGATACCGGCGCGGCTGCGTGCGTCGCCGATGCCGGCGTGCTCGCGGAGCGTATCGGCGCATGGATCGAAGACGATTCCGAGCGCGCGCGCGTTGCGGCCGCGGCGGAGCGCTGCATCGATCGCCTCGGCGGCGCGCTCGAACGCACCATGGCAGCGCTCGATCCCTATCTGCTGCGGCTGCAGAGCCGCAGTCGTGCCGCCCATGCGTGATCCCGCCTTCTGGTGGGCCGAACCCGGCATCGCGGCGGCACTTCTGGCGCCCGTGGGAGCCGGTTATGGGACAGTGGCGGCGTGGCGCATGAGACACTCCGGCAGCGCCGCGCCGGTCCCGGTCATCTGTGTCGGCAATTTCATTCTCGGCGGTGCCGGCAAGACACCGGCCGCGATCGCGATCGCGGAGTTGCTCCAAGGCCACGGCCACCGGCCGCTCTTTTTGTCGCGTGGCCACGGCGGACGCCTCGCCGGCCCGGTCCGGGTCGGAGCGCACGACGCCCGGCAGGTCGGCGACGAGCCGCTGCTGCTCGCCCGCGTGGCGCCGGTGATCGTTTCGCGCGACCGGCCGGCGGGCGCTGATCTGGCGGCGCGCGAAGGGGCCGAAGCGATCGTCATGGACGACGGGCTGCAGAACCCCTCGCTCGCCAAAGACCTTGCCATCGCGGTGGTGGATGGCCGGCGCGGCATCGGCAATGGGCGAGTATTCCCGGCCGGCCCGCTGCGGGCACCGATTGCGGTTCAGCTCGATCATATCGATGCGGTGCTGCTGGTCGGTACCCCTGGGCATGCCGCCGAAATCGCCCTCGACGCCGCGCGCAGACGGGGGCTGCCGATACTCGAAGGCAAACTTGATCCCGATCCCACCGCCGTCGCGGCGCTGGCCGGCAAGCCGATCTTGGCCTTCGCCGGAATCGCGGATCCGGGCAAATTCTTCGCCACGCTGGAGGCCTGCGGTCTTGTGGTGACGGTCCGCATGGGCTTCGCGGATCATCACCATTTCACGGCCGCCGAAACGGCCCTGCTGATCGCGCGCGCCCGCTCGGACGGCCTCACCCTGGTGACGACCGAAAAAGATTTCGCCCGGATGCGGGGCGACCCAGCCGCACGGCAGCTGGCCGACTGCACCAGGGTGCTGCCGGTCAAGCTGGTATTTCGCGATTTGGCCACGGTCCGCGCCATGCTGCTTGCGGCGATGCGTCGTTCGCGCTCTCGCGACGGCGCGCATTGCGGAGCCGATAAGCGTCTACGTCCGTGATCGCGCGATCGAATTGGGAGTTAGCAGACGACGAGTTCGCGCAGATCAGAGGCAGCTTTAAAAATGCAGCGTAGCTTTTTACAAAAATGCTCGGAGCGGATATGTCGAGATAACGCAACCTAAACCCATGTATTTGTCACTATTGCCGCTGCGACATGACGCGTTTGAGGGCAGGTATGGTTGCGTTTTGTAAAAAACACTTGACACATTTACGACAAGTCTCGTTCCTTAAACTGAGCTGGTCCGAAGCCGTTCTGCGCTGAATTCTGTCATCGGGATCCGATTCACGCTAAAGTGATGCGATGCCGGATCGTCGATTGCTGAGCTTCGCGGCGTTCACGGCTAAATTTGGCCCTGAGCCGAAGGAGACCGACATGCGCGACCGGTACCTAATCTCGATAACCGCGGCCATTGCGGCGGCCGCCGTCAGTGCCGCTCCGTCCGCGATCCCGCCGGCGTCGGCGCAATCGGGTTCCGTCACGGCGCCGCCCGCGCTGACGACGCCATGGGGCGAGCCCGATCTGCAGGGAATTTGGACCGACGAATTCGATACGCCGTTACAGCGGCCGCCCAAATACGCAAGCCAAGAGTTTTTCACCAAGGCCCAGCGGGAAGAACTCGATGCTGTGCGCGAGGCACTCTATGGTCACGAGCAAGCCGCAGAGCGCGGAACCGACCTCGACGTTGCCGGTGCGTATAACCACGCAGTGTTCATGTCGAACAAGCACGTCGGGCCGCGCACATCGCTGATCGTCGATCCGCCCGATGGCCGGCTGCCGCGCCTGACGCCGCAGGCGCAGAGGACGGCGGCGGCCGATCGGGAGTTCCGTTCCGCGCTGCTGCAAGCGACCGAGACCTGCAAAAGCAAGTCGGTGCGCTGTGGCGGTGGTCAGTACGATCCGACGCCGTCGCCGCGGCGCGCGGAGCTGCCGCCGCGCTACAACACCACGTTCCTTAACCGCCATGACGGTCCGGAGGATGGCGGCTTGTCGGAGCGCTGCCTGACCAGCGGGCTGCCGGAATTCCGGACCGCGTTCGGCGGCAGCTTCCGCCGCATCGTGCAAACCCCGGGCGGCATCACGATTTTCTACGATGTGGGCCAGGGGCAAGGCTGGCAGCGCAATATCGTGATGAACGGCAGCCCGCATCTGCCGGCGCATATCCGCCAATGGTACGGCAACTCCCGCGGCCATTGGGAGGGTAATACTCTTGTGATCGACGTGACGAATTTCAGCCCCAAGAGCGACTTTCAGGGCTCGCGCGAAAACCTGCACTTGATGGAGCGCTGGACGCGGACCGGGCCGGCCTCGCTCGCCTATGTGGTAACCATCGACGACCCGACCGTGTGGGCCAAGGCTTGGACCGTCAGCCAAGAGTTCGCCAAGCAGAGCGATCAGGAGAATCGGATTTACACCGAACCGCGCTGCCTTGAAGGAAACTACGGTCTGCCGGGGCTGCTGCGGGGCGCCCGGATGGACGAGCTCGCCTTTGCGCAGGGGCGCGGCCCCGATCCGGCCACCAAGGACACCGCGACGGCTTTTGTCGGCTTCCCGGAGGCCGATCCGCTGCTCAATGACCGGTGATCGGGGGGCTTGCCTTATGCGACCGTGGAGAGTGCATCTTTATCTATCCCCGTCTTCGGGGAGAGAGGGCGCGCTTTTGCGCGCCGGGTGGGGTCAGCGGGTCGCGTCCGTCGCCGCCGGGCTTGTCCCGGCGATCTCGTTTGGGAGGGCGCGGTGCGCCGATTTTCGAGATGGCCGACAAGCCCGGCTATGACCTGTGGAACCGCTTTTGCCCCTGTTACGATTTCTTCCCGCGTTCTTGCGCGGGCGGTCACATAAACTTTAAGCGGTGATTCCGCGCGATTCTTTAATAGGATCGGCTCCGGCCGATTTCCGCATAGACGGCCAATATTTGCCGCGGGTCACCCGCCTTGGCGCAGAATGTCATGGCGTGCTCGCGGCCACGCCGCCCGATGGCGCGCAGCGCGGCGTCCGGTGCCGACAAGAGCTTAACCACGGCGGCCGCGAGCTCATCGTCCCGCCCGCTTGGAATGCGCAGGCCGGTCATGCGGTCTTCCGCAACGGCCGGCGGTGCCAGCACCAGTTCGGGTCCTGCGGCGAGATCGGAGGCGATGACCGGACGCGCCATCGCCATCGCCCGCAGCAAACTCCGCGGCGTGCCCTCGAGTTGGATGGACGACGACACCACGGCCACCGCCGCCCCGTAGGCGGCCGGCTGGTCGTCCGGGACGCCGGCGAATCGAATCACGTCGCCCGTGTTGGTCGCCTGCACGAGATCCCATAACTCACCGCTATAACCCGAATGGCCGTCGTCCTCGCCGACGAACACGAAGGCGAAATCCCGCAACCCCATGTCCTTGAGGCGGCGGGCGGCTCTGACCACGACGTGGTGTCCCTTCCGGCGCAGAATCCGCCCGACGACAAGGATAATCCGAACGTCTTTCTCGATTCCCCATTCGTTGCGCGCGGCATTGACTCGTTGGGACGTCACGCGCGCCGGATTGAAGTTGGCAACATCGACCCGCGACGGAATCACCACGATGCGTTCCGGCCGGATCGGGTGGCGCTTTGCGACCGCTTCGGCCAGTTGCTCGCTGGCGGCGACGATGCGGTCTCCGCGTGCCATCACGCCATTGTAGTAGCGCTTAAAAATGTTCTGGTCGCGAAATCCGTTGTACCAGGTCGTTACGAAAGGCGTGCCGGTGACGCGGGCCGCCAGCAGCGCGCTCCAGGCCGGGCCGCGCGCCAGCGCGTGCACGACCGTGCAGCGATTTTCCAAGATGAGGTCTTTGAGCACGAAAGCATTGCGGGCGATCACCGCCGGATTGCGGCTCGCCATGTCGAGCCGCACCATTTTGGCGGCTCCGGACGCCAGTCCCTGCTCGAGACGACCGCCGCCCGACACCACGATGGCGCGATGACCCTCCGCGCAGAGCATATCCGCGATCTCGACGGCACCGCGGCCGGCCGCGCCGTCCTCGATGGTCGGCACGGCTATCAGCACGCTCATCGCCGCCGCGACCGGAACGACGCCCGGAATGGACGCATCCAAATACGCCGGACGCAAGATGGCACTAGCCGGACGAACCGCCGTCGATGTTGACCCCAAAGCCCCACTCCCCCCGAACCGCACGTGCTACTTTCCCTCGCAGAACGGCTTTTTTTTGTTCGATCGCATAATTCCTTAACGTTTCTTCCGCTACCGGCGAGCGACCCGCCGGTGTGCCCTGATGCCGGATTCTGGGACCACCTGCCGCTGCGACGATCGGATAGATGATGCGACACCGTGACGATGCGCCGGCTGAACCGAAACACACCCGGCCAGCCGGCGTCCGCCAATGACCAAATCGGTGGAATTTTTGGATGTGGGGCACGGCGCGGACGCCCGCAAGATCGCGGTGCGGCGCCGGTCCGGCACACCCCCCGGCCTCCTATGGCTTGGCGGCTTCAAATCAGACATGGGCGGCAT
Organism: uncultured Alphaproteobacteria bacterium; assembly: GCA_963802745.1. Taxonomy (GTDB): domain Bacteria; phylum Pseudomonadota; class Alphaproteobacteria; order Rhizobiales; family Xanthobacteraceae; genus JAJPKK01. Next base: position 89,702 of record CAWDKL010000044.1, read on the forward strand.
CAAGGCGGTCGCGCTCGATCGGTGGGCCGCCGCGCATGGGCGCTGTTGCGTACGCTTCGACTATTCCGGGCACGGCGAATCCACCGCTAAGTTCACAGAGGGCACAATAAGCCGCTGGTTTGAAGAAAGTGTTGCCGTATTCGAGACATTTTGCAGCGGTCCGCAAATCCTGGTCGGCTCGTCCATGGGGGGATGGCTGGCGCTGCTGCTCGCCCGCGAGATACGATCGCGCACCCCGCGGGGCAACGCGTCGCTTGCCGCGCTGGTGCTGATCGCTCCGGCGGTCGACTTCACCGAGGAATTGATCTGGAAGCGCTTGCCGGCCGCGGCGAAGCGGGAACTCCAGACCAGGGGAGTCTGGGAACGTCCGTCGCAATATTCGCAAGAGCCTTACCCCATCACTGCCGGCCTCATTACAGACGGCCGCAAGCATCTCCTGCTCGGCGGATTGATCGAAACCGGCTGTCCGGTTCGCATCCTGCAGGGCGTCGCCGATCCGGACGTCCCCTGGCAGCATGCGATCGATCTGGTTGCCCGGCTAGCCCATGACGACGTGGTGCTGTCATTGGTCAAAGACGGCGACCATCGCCTGTCACGGCCCGAAGACATCGAGCGGCTGCTCGGCGCCGTCGCGGAATGTTGTGCCGTTGCGGCGCCCGCGTAGCGGACCGGGATCGGCCGGGGTGGCACAACGCCTAATCGGCGTGACCATCGCCGCCGGGGTTTGGGAGCTCGGGGCAATTGCGTTGCGCCGGTGTCGGGGTGCGTGCCATCATTTGTGCTCGCCGGGAGGCCATCGGCGCCAAGGTGAGTTCGCGTCTCAGTCTTGATACCAACGATTCCCTCGTTGATCGGACCGGGCGAACCATCCGGCCATTGCGCCGCGATGGTGCAACGCACAAATATACAACCAGATTTGCGATTTATGCCAGTAGATATGAGGCGTGAGAATAGCCATTATGATCGCATGAGTTAGGCGCGAACGCGCCCGGTCAATGAACCGCCAGACTCCGGCAGGAGGACATCATGCACAAAATTCTCATCGTGGCCTCGGCGGCCGCCATGTTCCTTGCGTTGGCGCCGATCGGTGCGCAAGCCCAGGCGGCTCACCGTCCGGCTCTCGGCAAATCGGCCCATGTGGTGCGGACCGCGCCGCGGACCGCCATCGCCCCGAGCAGCGACATCACCAGCTTCTCGTCGTCATCGGCGCTGTCGATCGGCGTCAATCATCCGCCGAAGAAATGAGCGATCGCCGCCCGGGTTGAAGCGCGCGTCGCGGCCCCTTGCCCAGATCGTGCCGCGCGCTGAAGCCCGGGCCGGCGTTTTCGATTTTTGCGGTCCCGTGTGTCGCGTGCCGAAACGACCTGTAGCCCCGGGGGACGACGCACGGTCGCTCCTCGCGCAAGATTGCCTCGCGGGACCACGCGGGGGCATATTCGACGATCTGTACCATCGAATAAGACCACTAAACCTTGGCGCTCCTTTCATCGGGTGCAATTCGCGAGAGCCGCCATAGCGCCATGGCGCTCACCGTCAGTCCGATGGCGGCCAGCTGCAAGGCCATGCTCAGAGCTGCCACAGGGTCGGCCGAGCGCAGGTCAAGCAAGCCGGAGATCAGCGGGCCTGCGAGCTGGCCCAAGGCGAAAGCGGCGGTCATTCGACCGAGGATCGTGGCCGGATTATCAGGAGAAAGCGAACGGGCCTGCTGCAGTCCCAGCATGGTGATGACCATGAACGTCCCGCCCACGAGGAGCGCCGCAATCGCGATCGTGTCCAGGGAAAGCTGGATCGTCGGCAGCAAGACGCCTGCGGCCATCAACAGGTGGCTGCACGCCCAAACGCGTAGTCGATTGAAGCGATCGAGCAGCAAGCCGACCAGGATGGTGGAGACCGCCGCCGCAATCCCGAATATCGGCCACGCGAGGCCGAACAGCATGGGGTCATCGACGACCTCGCGGGCAAGGGCGGGCAAAAAGGTCGCCGGCAGTATGTAGCCGAAGCCGAACAGCCCGTAGCAGATAACGATGCCGGCGGAGCTCATCGGCCGTTCACCCGGATTTGAGGAATAGACGTCCCGAGGCGATGTTACGACTGGTTCGGCGGCCGCACGCCCGACGAGCAAGAGCGCCGGGGTGGCTATGATCGCTGCGGCGAGCGCGCCGAGCTCGACCCAGATATCTTGCGCGAGCACACCGGGCCGTGCGGCCAGGATGCAAAACAGGCCGACAATGGCCATGCCCAATCCGACGCCGGCGTAGACCAGTCCGGCAAGCCGAGGCCGACCCGCCCGCGCCAGCTCACGCAGCGCCCAAGTGCTGGTTGCGACCAGCGTCCACGCGCTCATCACGCCCGCCACGAAGCGGAGTAGGAGCCAGATGGTGAGCCTGTCGGAGGCCCCCATTGCGGCCGTTGCAATCGACGTTCCGGCCAGACTGGTCAGCATCAACGACGGCGACGACAGTCGCATCCGGCCGGCGACCAGCGCGCCTGCGAGGTAGCCGAGATAGTTGCTCGCGGCTAGCCACGCCCCGGCGCTCGCAGGGATTACTGCGTCCCGCACCATCAGCGGCAGCATCGGGGTGAACGCAAAGCGACCGATGCCCATCGCGACGGCCAGCGCGCTGGCGGCAATGAAGCATGTCGTCGCGACGGATCGCGTGCCAGGGGAGCGGGCGGTCGTTGTCATGCGTCGCATCTGGCGCTTGCGACGAGCTTCGACAAATGAATTAATCTGATCTATCATTCTCTAAATGAGAACGATCGATCTCGAGTCGCTGAGAATTTTCCGCACGGTCGTGGACGAGGGCGGCGTCGTGCGCGCGGCGGCCAAACTCAACCGCGTCCAGTCGAACGTCACCACCCGCATTCGCCAGCTCGAAGAGCATGTCGGTGCCCGCCTTTTCCGCCGCGAGGGTCGCAATGTCCGGCTTTCGGCGGAAGGCCAGAAGCTTCTCGGCTATGCCGATCGTCTGCTTCGGCTCGCTGACGAGGCGATGAACGCCATGCGCACCGGCAAACCTATGGGAGTATTCCGGCTGGGCTCGCTGGAAAGCACGGCCGGCAGCCGCCTTCCGCCGCTGCTGTCCCGCTATCACGCGATGTTTCCCGAGGTCGTCGTTGAACTGGCGACCGGAACGACCGGGGCGCTGATCAAGCGCCTGGCAAATTTCGAGATCGAAGCCGCCTTTGTCTCCGAGCCGTTTTGCGCGCCGCACCTCCAGGCTCGTCCCGTATTCGAGGAGGAACTCGTTTTGGTGACGTCGCGCAGGGTGGGAGAACTGTCGCGGCCGGCCGATCTTCGATCATCCACCTTGATCGCGTTCGCTCATGGCTGCTCCTACCGCAAGCGCGTCGAAGAGTGGCTCGCCACCGATAACATCGTCCCGGACCGGGTTCTCGAGTTCGCCTCCTATCAAGCCATCATCGCTTGCGTGGCGGCCGGGACGGGTTTTGCGGTGGTCCCGCGATCGGCTCTCTCCGACTTGCAATCGAGCAAGGGCATTCGCCGGCATGACTTGCCGAAGACGTATGCACAAAGCCGCACGCTCCTGGTGTGGAGCGGCGAGGTCTCGCCTGCCCTCAACGGGCTCATTTCTCTATGTGCCGACAGCCAAGAAGAGCGGCAATTGCGCCATGAAGGGGCACGATCCGTGACTGCAACTGAAGCGCTATGATGCGACCACGCCATTTCAAACTCAACACCCGCGCAACTGCGTACGATGACAGCGGCTGCGAACTGCGACCTCGCCCGAGAACATCAAAAATACGCCTCATCGCCTTCATCCTCGCCGCCATGGCCGCAAGCGCGCCGGTCGGTGCGCAGAGCTGGAGGGAATACGCGTACCCGAACGAGGGTTTTGCGGTCGCCTTTCCGGCCGAGCCCAAGGTCAAAACCACGTCTTACCAAGTTCCTCGCGGCCGCTTGGTCAACACGCGCATCTATTCCGTTGTGCAGGAGATTCTCGGATTTCTCGCAAACGATCTTTCCAAAGGCTGTTAGTTAGTTTTGATGTTCCCACGGTTACGACCATTGCGCGGCGTTGCCAGTTGCAGCGTTTCCATCCCGCTTCGGCCGCACCGCGTCGAGGCTGGTGGCGACGACGATGAATTGCGGGCCTGGTCTGGCGAGGATGGCCGGAAGTTCGTTGAGTTCCTCCTTCGTTGCGATCCGCGTCACCGCAAACCCGAACGCTTGGCCGATCAGGGCGAGGTCCGGATTGGCGAACATGGTGCCGACGGTGCGCCCCGGATAGTCGCGCTCCTGCTGGATCCAGATCGACGCATAACTGCGATTTTCCGATACGATCACCTTGAGCGGCAATTTGCGCTCCATCGCGACCGCAAGCTCATTGCCGGTCATGAGAAAGCCGCCGTCGCCGACGAAGCAGATGACGGGCCGTTCCGGCGCGCGCAATCCGGCCGCGACCGCGGCCGGCACGCCGAAGCCCATGGCGCCCACGATAGGGGCGAGCAGCCGCTGCGGCGGCATGAACGGGATGACCCGGTAGACCGGCGCCCCGAAGGTCCCGGCATCGACGGTGACGATGGCGTCCCTCGGCAGATGCCGCCCGACCAGCGTTACCACCTCCTCGAATGGCACGCCGTCTTGGACATCGTAGCGACGCGGCGTCGCGATCCGGCGGCGTTCGGCCGCAAGCGCCTCGATCCATGCCTCGCGCCCGGCTTTGGGCGGCTCGCCAGGCGCGCCGAGTGCCTCCGTCACTTCCTGGGGATCGCAGGCGAGGGCAAGGTCGGCTGCAAAATGGGTTCCGATCGCGGCCGGATCCGGGTGCACGTGCACGAGCCGCATCCGCGGACGCACCAGGTCCGGATACGTGTAGCCCTGGGAGGTGATGTCGGTGATGCGGGCGCCCAGCACCACGAGCAGATCGGCCTGCCGCAGCGCCGCCATCTGGGCGGGCGGATTGGCAAGGCCCATGTCGCCGGCATAGAGCCGGTGGGAGTTGTCGAACAAATCCTGCGAGCGGAACGAAACCACGGCCGGGAGATTCCACTGCTCCAGGAATGTCCGCAGCGCTTCGCGTCCGTCGGGGCGGTCCAGCGCGCGGCCGCACAGCGCCAGAGGTCGCTCCGCCGCCACGAGCCAGTCCCGCAGCGTCGCGATATCGGCGGGCGCGGGGGCGGCGCGGATCGCCGCTTGGGGAGCAACCGGGGCGGAACGGGTGGGGGCAGTGAGCACGTCTTCCGGCACCGCGATCACCACCGGGCCGGGTGTGCCGGCAGTCGCGGTCTGGATCGCCCGCAGCATGGTCTCCGCCATGCGGGCCGGGTCGGTGACCTCGGCGCACCATTTGGCGATCGACCCGTACATCTGCCGGTAGTCGATTTCCTGAAAGGAGTCGCGGCGCACATTGCACGCCGGCACCTGGCCGATGATGAGGATGAACGGCACTTCGTCTTGCTGGGCGGTGTGGACCGCGATCGCCGCGTTGCTGGCGCCGGGTCCGCGGCTTACGCAGGCGACGCCGGGCCTGCCGGTCAAGCGCGCATCGGCGATCGCCATAAAACCGGCGCCGGCCTCGTGACGGCACACCACGGTGTCGATGTCGGACCGGCCATAAAGGGCGTCGAGCAGCCCGAGATAGCTTTCGCCCGGAACGCAGAACACCCGGTCGATGCCGTTCGCCACCAGGCTGTCAACGATCAATTGTCCCGCCGTGCCCATTGCGATCGCTGTCGATTGATTGATTCACGCCACGAAACGGCGGGCGCCGGCATAGCCGGCCCCGACCGTACAGAATCAAAAATCGTCGTGAGGTGAAAAGGCGCGGTCAGGCGTGAACCGTGGGTCCGCGGTAGCCATGCTGGCGAGCCTCGCCCTCGCAGGCAAAACCCCCATGGGTGTGGCGGTAATGGGCATCCCCGGCGACGTGAAGCGTGCGCGTCCGGGTGTTGGCCCAGACGATGCGGTCGTTCGGGCAATGCTCGCGGGCACTATGCTCGGACCGGAATGTCTGAAGATGAGCCATGGACGTCGCGGCGCTTGCCGCGAAAGCACCGAATCCTGCCACGGCGACAGCGAAAGCTATTGTGACCAGCCGCATTGACGTGTGTTCCTTGCATGAGCTGTTGGCGTTTTTGCGCCGCGCTTCTACCACAGACTTCGTCGTTGCGCGTAAGAGGGCAAATTCATTCCGGCGTGGCCGGTTGTGGCCGCCCGCTGTGGAAACCGGCCGATCGCCCGATCCTTCCCACTCCGGTGATCACGCTTCTGTGGGAACGGTCGCATCATATTCCGGGTGCTTGGCCCGGAAGGCGTCGAGCCAAGCCGGCAGTTTTGGAAAATCCGCGCGCCAGTCGATTTGCCGGCGGAGGTCGAGATAGCCGAGCATGCAGGCGGCCGTGAGCGTGCCGACGTCGAAGCGCGCCGGATCGGGCGGGGCCTTGGCGAAGGCCGCAACGGCGCGCTTCACCTTGTCGCGCTGGTACTCGACCCAGGGTGGATGGTGGATCGCGACCGGCCGATGCCGCGCTTCGTAAATGATCAGGATGCAGGCATCCAAGGCCCCGTCGCACAGCGCCTGCAAGGTGAGCGCATCGAGCCGTGCCGGCCAGTCGCGCGGAATCAGGACGCCGCCGCCGGCCGCATGATCGAGATATTCCAAGATGACGCGGCTGTCGTAGACCGCCTTGCCGTCGCCGGTCACCAGCACGGGAATCTTGCCGAGCGGATTGTCCCGCCGCAGCGGATCGTCCGGATTTGCCGCATCGGCCCGCGCGATCTCGATCTGGTCCGACAAGCCGAGATGCAGGATCGCCATGCGGATCTTGCGGGCGAATGGCGACAGTGGCGAACCGCGTAAAATCATCATCATGGGGTTCCTCGGTTGCGTTCCTGTGTCAGCGGCCGTGGCGGCTCGGCGTGGATCGCCCGCCAGATGCGCTCCGGCGTTGCCGGCATCTCGATATGCCCTACTCCATATTCGCTCAAGGCATCCACGATGGCATTGATGGCCACCGCCAGCGCCGGCGTGGTGCCGCCTTCGCCCGCGGGGCGGATGCCGAGCGGATGGGTCGGCGTCGGCGTCTCGCTGATGCCGGTGTCGAAGGCTGGGAATTGGTCGGCGCGCGGCATGGCGTAGTCCATGAAGGACGCCGACAGCAGCTGCCCGGTTTCGGGATCGTAATGGCAATGCTCCTGCAACGCTTGGCCGAGGCCCTGCACGATGCCGCCATGGGTTTGGCCGTCGATGATCATCGGATTGACGGCGCGTCCGACATCGTCCACGGCGCAATATTTCACGATCTCCACCGTGCCGGTTTCCGGGTCGATCTCGACCTCGCAGACATGGGAGCCGAACGGGAAGCTCGCGTCCGGCACCACCTCGTCGCAGGTCGCCGCAAGGGGACCGCGCAAATCCTCCGGCAGGTCGGCGCGCTCCCGCATCGCCGCCGCCACCTCAAACAGGCTGATGGCTTGATCCGTGCCGGTCACGGTGAAGCGCCCCCCGCTGAAATCCATCGTCTCGGGCTTGGCCTGCAGCAACAACGCTGCAACCCGTTTGCCGCGTGCCAAAATTTCTTGCGTCGCCTTCCACATGATCAGGCTCGCCAGCCGCATGCCGCGGCCCGAATGGGCGCCGCCCCCGAACTTTACGATGTCGGTGTCGTGGGTGATGATGCGCACCTTGTCGATCGGCACGTCGTACCACTCGGTCACCAGCTGCGCGAAGCTCGTCTCATGGCCCTGGCCCTGCGAACTGGTGCCGATCACCACGTCGATGGTGCCGTCCGGGTGCACCGTCATCTCGGTGCGCTCGCGCGGCACCCCGGTCGCCGTGTCGAGATAATTGGCAACCGCGATGCCGCGATGTTTGCCGCGCCTGCGCGCGGCGTCGCGGCGGGCCGCAAAGCCGTCCCAATCGCCCATCGCTAAGGCCCAGTCCATGGTGTGGGCATAGGCGCCGCTGTCGTAGATCATGCCGAAGGCGTTGCGGTACGGGAATTCGGTCTCCGCCACCAGATTGCGCCGCCGGATGGCGACGCGGTCGAAGCCGTGCTCCCGGCAGGCGAGGTCGATCAGCCGCTCCATGACGTACATGACCTCGGGGCGGCCGGCGCTGCGATAGGGGCGGGTCGGCGAGGTGTTGCTCACCACCGCGCGGGCACGAAACCACGCCGCCGGGATGCGGTAGATGGTCGTCATGATCTCGACGCCCTTTTGCAGCGGCGAGTAATTTGTGGTGTGGGCGCCGGCATTGCTGAGGTTGGACCCGCGCATGGCCAGGAAGTTGCCCTCCCGGTCGAGCGCCAGTTCCGCCGTCACGGCAAGGTCGCGGGCCTGATAGTCGCCCAAAAAGCCTTCGTGGCGCTCGGCGGTCCATTTGACCGGCCGGCCGAGGCGCCGCGCCGCCCAGGCGACCAGCGCGAACTCCGCGTAGATCATGCCGCGGGTGCCGAAATTGCCGCCGACATCGCGCATGATCACGCGCACCCGGTCAGCGGGCACGCCAAGAATGCTGGCGAGATCGTCCTTGAGCCGCCAGGCGCCGCCATTGCCGGCGTAAAGCGTGTAGCGCCCGGTGGCCGCGTCGAATTCACACACCGCTGCGCGCGGTTCCATCGGCACGCCGGTGACGCGCTGCACCCAGGTGTCGAATTTGACCACATGCGCCGCGCGGGCGAAGGCCGCCTCCGTTGCGGCACGGTCGCCCAATTCGCCATCGACCACGACGTTGGTGCCGGCCTCCTCGAACAGGCGCGGCGCATCCGGGCGCGCGGCGTCGCGGGTATCGGTAACGGCCGGCAGCGGCTCGTAGTCGATCGCGACCCGCTCCGCCCCATCTTTGGCGGCGGCCACCGTTTCGGCGACCACCATCGCGATGGTCTCGCCGACGAATCGCGCTCTTGTCGGCCGGCAGTGGATAATGCGGCGCCGTAAAGGTTTTGAAGCCGTCATGCTCCCGCAGCATGATTTCGGCCGGGTGCTGCGACCATACCTTGTGGGGAATGGGCTTGAGCCCGTCGGCCACGAAATCGCGGCCGGTGAGCACCGCCAGCACGCCCGGCACCGCAATCGCCGACGCGGTGTCAACTGACCGGATGCGCGCATGGGCATGGGGCGAGCGCACCATCACCGCATACACTTGGCCGGGCAGGCTTACGTCGTCAGTGTAGCTGCCCCTGCCGGTGACGAGGCGCAGGTCCTCGCGGCGGCGTACGGGCTGGCCGATGTGGGTACTGGTGGCTGGTTGGGTCATCCGCAACGTCTTGGAATGCCTTCGTCCGGCGCTCGGTGCGGCCACCGGCTATGGTGGCCCAAGCGGCTTTACCACGGCCGAATGAGTGGGTACGGTTCCCATAGCAGAGTCTTCAAGTGGGTTGTTGTTGACTGCGCTGAGGATTGGCGCTCCCACCCCTTGATCGGAGGTCGCATTCGCGCCGGTCCCCCGGCGTGGCTGGGCCCCGATGCGGGCGCCCAACGTGGCGGCAGATCCAGGCAGACGGGATGACAGATACAACTATGCCGGCAGCGCACAGTCCGTTCACCGGGGAAGCCGAGGTGCTGGATTGGGCCGTGCGCCGGTTCGCCAAACTGCCGATTGCCGGCCTGCTCGGCGCGCGGCCGGTCGGCTGCGATCCGCAAGCCGGGCGCATCACGGTGGCGTTCCACGCCCGCCCCGAGTTCTGCAACATGATGGGCTCGGTCCAGGGCGGCATGCTGACCGCGATGCTCGACCTTGCGATGTCATTTGCGGTGCTGTGCACGCTCGATGACGGCCACGTGGTGCCGTCGCTGGAAGTGAAAACCACATTCCTGGCGCCAGCGCGGCCGGGCGACATCACCGGGGAGGGCACGATGCTGCGCCGCGGCCGCAGCATCGCCTTCATGGAAGGCCGCCTGTTCGATCCGAACGGCAATATGCTCACCACCGCGAGCGCCACCGGCCAGATCCGGATTTGGCCGGCCCTCACGTTGAAATGAGGCGGACCACTCCGGCCCTCGCGCGGCCGTTATTTCAGTCTGATGACCGCGCGCCAACTGTTGCCTCACCATAACACCTACCGACGGTTGGCCGCCACCGCCTGCCGGCAACCGAAAAATTCACCACGGTTCGGACGGCGCGCTTTGGCGAAGTGCTCCGCGGCGTTTCGTTCACGCCCGGGACGGATGTAACCCAATAACGCGACCATGATGCGCAACGAGTCGCCGCGAAGACGGCGACATGAGCCGACGGGTGGTACGCTGGCACGTTCTGCCAGCGTATTATCTCCGACTGCGATATGCAGACCGGTGCGTCACGGTGATGTCACATGCGTGGTCCGATCTCACCGCGATGCTCCGCCTCCGTTGGAAATGAAAAGCACATTTCTGGCGCCTGTCCGGCCCGGCGACATCTGACAGAACCGGTCGGGGCATTCGGCGGCGCAAGCCATGTCTGCATGCGCATGCGCTTTGCACCCGCCGGTAGCTTCGAGGAGCCAGTTTTGATGAAATGTGCCGTAAAATTGATTTAATATTCATAATATTTCTGCAGGCTGGATATTCTTTATTGATTTCAGAGTTATGCCATCGAATGGTCGATGCCCGCAGGCGACCGGCGCCTTGCGACCGGTGTGTTCAGAATGGCTGAAGCAGCAGTCGGCCACACAAACAGAATCAAACCAGCGGCGTCCTACTCAACCTGACTACATAGGTTCTATAGTGCCGAAATGATTCGAAAATAAGTCTACGTGGCGAGCGAACCGCACCGGCCTCCCTTCTTGATCCCTTCTTGCCCAGCCTTGGGCCGGAGCACCTTCCCGAGACCGGCCCGTTCTAGTTACATAATGAACAATATACAATTTATAAGCTAGGCTTCCTCTTGCCATAGATTTTTTTGATTTTCATAAAAATCGTGTTGCCACGGTCATTGGGAGCAGATAATGTCTTTATTGCGTGTTTATGCATCCGGAAGTTGCATAAACGGTCAAGAATGAGGGAAAAAACGATGAACAAGGTGACGCTCACGGCTGTAACGATCGCTTTCGGCGCGTTCATGGCTACCATCCCGGCTCAGGCCGAATACGGTGTCGGTGGGGTGCAGAAGCAGGGCAATCGGTGTTTCGTTGCGGCGCCGACGCATGGTCGTGACGGGTTCGGCCATTGGGAGGCATGCCCGCAGACGTCAAGCACGTCTGCGACGGTGGCGAATAACACCCGCGTCCGTCATCACGCCTCCCGCTCGGCACAGTAACGGCCGTCACGCGGTATGGCCCGAGGCAGCACATCCGCGAACAATCCAATGGATGGGCTGCTATTCTTGGACCGGGGCGTCGGTCAGGTAGGCAAGACCATACGCACGCTTGGTGCAATGACTTGACCATCGCGGCAAATCGCCGGTGCCTGGTGCTCCAGTGGGTCCCGCAACTTGCGGGGCCTTCGCTAATGAATTGATTTCGTATGGGCCAGTGCTATGCGATCATTGACGCATCCCAAGCCACTTCAGACCAGTTCGACGGACTTCTAACGTTGAGGCCGACGGCGCATGGGTTCGCTCACACGGCTTTGGGGACCGATCCAACCGTCAAGCCTACGGTATCATCGCGGCGATGGCATTGGCGGCAGCCGCTGCTTCATCTTGAAAAGCCCGTGCCATGGATCGCGTTTGAGGTAGGCGAGCCTATGACGCAGGTTGAGAATGGTAAAATGATCTGACCGCACTCCATCGGATAGTTCGTCCCATTCCAGCGGCGTCGAGACCGAAGCTTGCGGCAGGGCGCGTGGGGAATAGGCTGCAACCGCCGTCGCACCGCGATCGTTGCGCAAATAGTCGACAAAGATGCGGCCGCGGCGGGCGCGCTTGGCCATGGTCGCCACATAACGCTCCGGGCGCACGGCGGCCATCGCGGCGGCAAGCGAAGCCGTAAAGGCTTTCGCGGCGTCCCAACTTGCCTCCGGTGCGATCGGAACCACCACGTGCAGTCCCTTGCCGCCGGAGGTCTTGACGAAGCTCGCAAGGCCGCGATCGTCGAGCCGCTGCCTGACCTCCTGCGCCGCCGCGATGACGGCGCTCCAGGGCACGTCCTCGCCGGGGTCGAGATCGAATATCAGGCGGTCGGGCGCTTCAAGCCGCTCCACACGCGAGCCCCACGGATGGATTTCGATCACGCCGGCTTGGACAAAATCCATGAGTCCCGCGATGCCCTCGATCGCCAGCATCGGTTCGGCTTCGCCCACGTCGATCCGCTGCACCGCATTGCTCAATCCGGCCCACGGATGCTTGGCAAAAAAGCCCTTTGTGCCGATTCCGGAAGGGTGGCGTACCAGGCTCACCACCCGGCCTGCCACATGGGGCAGAATCCAATCAGCGATCTCGGCGTAATAGTCGGCGAGGCCCTGTTTGGTGATGCCCGAACTCGGGCCAGAGGATGCGCTCCGGGTGGGTGAGCTTGATCATGGCGGCCTCGGTGCGGCGCGGCTTCGTGGCGCGGCGCCGCGGCAGCGTGATAGCGATCTCCTGAGCGGGTTTATCGTCGCGCAAACCCTTGAACGCGGCCTGGCGGACGAGGCCGTCCGCGGTCCAGTCGCGGTAGGCAATTTCGCAGACAAGGCGCGGCGCCACCCACACGACCCCCTTCTCGGCCCCGGCCGGCAGCGGATCGTAGAACTGCGGCCTGGCGCCCTTGATGGCATCGAGGTCGGCGTAAAGGGAAGCCGCCATGTCCATCGACCAGCCGGTGCCGACGCGGCCCGCATAGACGAGCTCGTCCTCGGCATAGTAACCGAGCGCCAGCGCCCCGATGGCGCGGCTTGCCGCCGTGGAAGGTACATAACCAATGATAACAAATTCCTCGCTCTGCGTGCATTTGGCCTTCAGCCAGTGCTCGCCGCGCCCGCTCCGGTAGGACAGGTCGCGGCGCTTGGAGACGATGCCTTCAAGGCCGAAGCGGCACGCATGTGCGAGCATCGTCGGGCCGTCGGTTGCAAGATGCTCGCTGAACCGGATCGGCGAATCGGCCGACAGCCCAGCCGTGATGGCTTGCAGCAGATTCTTGCGATCCAGCAACGTCGCCTTGGTGAGGTCGCAGCCCTCGCAATACATGAGGTCGAAGGTGAAATAGCGGAACCGATCGCGCCGGCCGGATTTCAAATCGGCCTGCAGATTGTTGAGGCTGGAAATCCCGGCGGCGTCCTCGACCACGATTTCGCCGTCGATCAGCGCCGAGCCGAGCCGGAGTTGCGCCAGAGCATCCGCGATGGGGCGAAAGCGCGCCGTCCAGTCGAGTCCCTTGCGGGTCAGGAGCCTGATGCTGCGCCCGTCGATTCGGGCTTGAATCCGGTAGCCGTCATGCTTGATCTCGTGGATCCATTCCGGGCCGACCGGCGGCCGTTCGCAGGGCGCCGCGAGGCTCGGCTCGATGAACGCCGGCAGCAGTCCCTTGCGCGCGCCGGGGATCGCCGCGACGTCGGGCAAAATCAGACTTCGGCCGCGCGCCGCCGCGGCGCGACCCGCCTGATCGACCCGCAGCGTTCCTTCGGCGGCGAGTTGCGCGTTGGTGCGGCCGCTGATCCGCGAAGTCGTTTCCTCGTCGGTGATTTCCGGTGCGCCGGGCGGGCGCGCGAACGCATCATCCGCCTTGATCAGGAGCCAGGGCTCGGTCTTTTCGCCGCGCCGCGGCTTCACGCGCACAAGGTGCCATGCCCCTTTAAGCCGGTCGCCCTCGAGCCGCAGCGCAAGGTGCCCTTTCGCTAGCCCCTGATGCGCATCGCCCTCGGGGAACCAGCGGCCGCGATCCCACACGATCATCGAGCCGCCGCCATATTCGCCCTTGGGGATGTTGCCTTCAAAATCGAGATATTCGATCGGATGATCCTCGGTGCGCACCGCCAGGCGCTTCTCGCCGAGCGTCAGGCTCGGTCCCCGCGTCACCGCCCAGCTTTTCAGGACGCCGTCGAGTTCGAGCCGCAGATCGTAGTGCAGCCGTCGCGCCGCATGCTTCTGCACCACGAAGGCGCCGCCGGCACTCGCACCGGCGCCCGGGGGCGGCTCGGACGTGCGGGTGAAATCGCGCTTGCCCGCATAGGCGCCGAGATCATTTTGGTCCGGGCTATCGGCTGACTTTGCGACGCCTGCCGAATCGGGCGGCACCGCGGCGGGCGCCTTTTTATTGCGCCAAATCGTGGTTGCGGATTTGCTGCGCGAAGCCAAGGCCGCAAACCTCAGGACGCCGAGCCGGCACGTTGGATTTCACAATATTTCAATGCCCGCTTCGCCCGCGCCGCCCATGGCGAGGTGTCGTCGCGGTCGAGATAGCGCCGCCACCACACCGCCGCCTCGCCATGGCGGTCGAGCCGCTGCAGCAACAGCGCGAGATTGAACATGGCGTCGGCGTAGGCGGGCTCGGCCTCCAGCGCCCGTTCGAGACACGCGATCGCCTCCCCGGCGCGCTGCTGATCGTCGAGCACATCGGCTAAATTGTACCACGCTTGCGCGAAGGTCGGGTCGGCCTTGACGGCGGCCCGGTAGGCGGCCTCGGCTTCGAGGTTGCGCCCGCTGGCGCGCAGCACATTGCCGAGGTTGAAGGGAGCCGCCGGGTCGGCCGGATCCATCTTTGCGGCGCGGGCATAGAGCCGTTCAGCCGCGCTGAAGTCGCCGTCCGCCTCGGCCGCCTGAGCCTCGTCGAAGGCCGCGTCGGCGTCGGGTTTGCCGACATCGAGGATAAACTGGCCGGTATTGTCGGTCAGCCCTTGCATCTGTTCGACCAAAATGCGGTCGGCGGATTCCGGAAAGAGGCGCAGGTTCGACAGGCGGGCATCCGGCAGCCACTTGCGGATCTCGGACAAGCTCTTGGTGATGACCGACAGCGGCGTGCCGGCGGCGAGCAATCCCGCCACCTGGCGGGCGGCGGCAAGATCGCGAAACCCGTAGAGCCCGTCGCGCGCTTCGATCAATCCGAACATCGCCAGCTGGTCAACGATGTCGCGCGGCAGCTTACTCAAGGAGGCGAGCTGGTCCGCCCCATAGGCGCTAGCCTGCTCCTCGGGCAGCCGTTGCCCAAGCCATTCGAGAAACCGCCGCTCGCTGGCGACCGGCAGACGATAGGCTTTCGCCAGCGTCAGGGCCTTGGATGGGCGGCCGTCATCGAGCAGCGGCCAGCCCAATTCGCCGACGATGAGAATATCGGTCTGTTTGGTCACGCTTTCGCGCGGCGTGCCACCGTGCCGGCGCACCTGCGCGAACGCCTCCGCACGTTTCATCGAGGCCAGCCGCCCCGTGAAGGCGACCGTGCCCGCGAGAACCTCGCGATCGGGGTGGGCTTGCCGCGTCAGCGTTCCGCCTTCCTCTTCGCCCCGGCGCCGGGTTTTGCCCGTGCCTTGGTGCTCGGCGCCGCCGGCTTCTTCTGGGTCTCGGCGCCGATGCTGGCGCGCAGCGCATCCATCAGGTTGATTACACGCTGCGGCGCGGCGCCCTCGTCGCGCACCGGCTCGATCACCCGGCCGGCCTGCTTCTTGCGCAGCAGTTCCACCAGGGCGTTTTCATAGTGATCCTCGAATTTCTTCGGATCGAAATGCGCGGCCTTGGTCGCGATGATATGGCCGGCGAGCTCGCTCATTTCCGCGGGCAGCTTAAGGTCCGGTATATCGTCGAAATAGGCGGCCGGTTCGCGCACCTCGTAGGCATAGCGCAATGCCGTCGCCAGCAATCCTTTGTCGAACGCCTCCAGCATCACGACCCGCTCGCGGCGGGTGAGCACGACGCGGCCGAGCCCCACCATTCCACGTTCGCGGATCGCATCGCGGATGACCGCAAAAGCCTCCTGCCCGACCTGATCGGTGGGTGCCACGTAATACGGGCTGTCGATATAGCGTTCGTCGATTTCGGCGCGCGGGACGAAGCTGTCGATCTCGATCGTATGGGAACTCTCGATCTTGACTTGCTCCAGTTCTTCGTCTTCGACCAGCAGATACTGGCCCTTGCCGATTTCATAGCCGCGGCCGATGTCCTCCTTGTCGACCGGCGCGCCGGTCTCGGCATCAACATTCTGCTGCTTGAGCCGGTTGCCGGTCTTCTTGTTGATGCGGTTGAACGACACGCGTTCCGAACTCGACGCCGCCGGGTAGAGGGCGATCGGGCAGGACACCAGGGACAGTTTTAGATATCCCTTCCAATAAGCTCGCGGCGCCATGGATGCTCCTTTACGTTACCCACGCGACGCGGCGTGACGCGTGTGAGTATCGCGCCGAAATCGCCGTCGGCTCCGGCTAGCAAGCGCGGATTTCGATGTGATCGAACGCTTTCTCCACCGGATGTCCACGCTTGTCGCGAGCATCCACGTATTCCTTGCTGCAGCTCGGCAACTGCGCGTCATCGCCGGGATAAGCGCGGCCATGACGGCAAACAGATGCTTCGGACCGGTCGGAATCCGATCCTCAGAAAACCATTATGGCACCCGCGGCCGGTCGGCACAACGGCAGTGGCGGTGCCACATTCGGACATGGTTGCGCAAAGGTTGCGACATGGGGTCCGCCGGAATTGGCACCACGCGCCCTGCGCCATGTTCCATATCCGGAATGGTATGAAGCTGAATTGCGCCGATGGATTTCTTCTATGACGTGTATTGTCTCAAACCATCTATAAAAAGATGCTATCGGGTCCGGGCATTGCGCTGTCGGCTTCACAGCGGCATGCTGCGGTAAATCAACCCCCAAACCGGAGGCCGTCGCGGCTATGACCGCCCTTGAAACGCTCGGTGCCTTCGTGGCGCAGGTGCGCTCGCCGGCCCCAGGTGTGCGTGACCTGCTCCACCTGCATGCCATCGACAGCGTCGGCGCCTGGATCGCGGGCCTGCCCACGCCGGAAGCTGCTCTCCTGCGGCGGTGGCAAAGTACGCAGCGCGAGGGCCTCGCGCCGGGCTCTATGCAGCGGTTGCGGCTCGATGTCGCGACCCGGTGCGCGCTCGCCCGCTTGAGCGAATTGGACGATATCCATCTGGCCTCCACAACGACGCCAGGTGCAATCGTGGTGCCGGGCGCCGTTTCGATCGCGGCTACACAGCGCAATAGCGATCCGGACGTCCTGGCCGCCGCCGTGCTGGCCGGGTACGAGGTGATGGTCCGGTTCGGGTGCGCCATCGGGGGCGCGTCGATTCTTTATCGCGGCATCTGGCCCACTTATTTTGCGGCGCCGCTCGGGATGGCGGCGACGGCGGCACGCCTGCTCGGGCTCGATGCCGCCCAGGCCGCCCACGCCCTGGCGCTGGCCTTGACGCGGGCGGCGCCGGGCGTCGGGCAGCATCATGCCGCCACCGCATCGCGCTGGCTCGCGATCGGCCAGGCCGCCGAAGCGGGCCTGATGGCCGCCTTGGCGGCCCGGGCCGGATTTACGTCAGACCTTGCCCTGCTGGACGGCGGCTATCTGCCCGGAATCTATGGCGTGACACCGGATATCGCCGTGCTTACCGACCAACTCGGCACCCGGTTCGCCATCGCCGAGGTCGCCTTCAAGCCGTGGTGCGCGGCCCGGCAGACCATGGCGTCAGCGCAGGCCATGCTGGAACTCGTCGCCTCCGGTATTGCCGCGCACAGCATCATCGCGGTGAAAGCCTTCGTGCCGCCGCCGCATCGCCGGATGGTGGACCACGGCGTGAAGCCCGCCGACCGGGGTTCGGTTCTCACCAGCTTGCCCTACCAAATCGCGCTGGCGGCGCTCGCTCCAGAGCGGATGCAAGGGCAGGGACCGTCGGCGCCCGCACGGATCCCCGCGGACATCGAAGCGTTCATGGGCCAGGTCACGGTCGCGCCCGACGAAGCCATGTTGGCGCCGTTTCCATCGCGATGGCTTGCCCGTCTGGAGGTGACAACGCCGACGGGCCGCCACGATAGGGCGATCACCGATGTGCCGGGAGATCCGGCGCGGCCGTTCGATGCCGCAGCCGTCAGCGCGAAATTCCGCCGGTTCGCCGATGCGGCTGTCGGTGTTGCCACGGCGGCGCATCTGCTCGACAGCACGATGCGGTTGTTCACCGAGCGCAATGCCGCCGCCGCATTGGTGGATGCTCTCGAAGCGATCGTCTTGCGTCCAGCGGCGTGAGACTCAAATCCGCGATGGCTGCGGGCAATGCGGTCAACCGTCCCAACGAGGCCGTTTACGTTTCCATGGCGCTCACGCGCTTCGTTTCGTCAGAAAGCTCTTTGCGGCGGCGCCGTGCAAATTCTTGTCGGCCGATTGGGATGTGCAGGTCGGGCATTGCGCCAAGGCGCTCGCCGCAAGGCTTGAAAACAACGCAACGAGCGGCGATTCGGGGGCCTCCTGGTGGGACCGCTTCGGGCAAAAAAACAAATCAAGCGAGCCCGCAACGCCAGTGGATTAAGCCCGTCCACCGGCAATGTGCAGGCCGCATTCCTGCTTGCTTTCATCCAAGACGATCCCTGCGCTCATTCCAGTTCCGAACCAGGGGCGAGGCGCAGCGTCAATCCGCTCAGCGCCGGCGAGACCAATATCTGGCAGCACAGGCGCGACGTCGGCTCGACCCCGAATGCCTCGTCCAATCGATCCTCCTCTTCGGCCGCGCGCGGAGGCAGGCGTTCGACCCAGGAATCGTCGACATAGACGTGACAGCCGGCGCACGCGCAGGCGCCGCCGCAGGTCGCCTTGAGACCGATT
The DNA here is from genome assembly GCA_963802745.1 of uncultured Alphaproteobacteria bacterium. Classification (GTDB taxonomy): domain Bacteria; phylum Pseudomonadota; class Alphaproteobacteria; order Rhizobiales; family Xanthobacteraceae; genus JAJPKK01. The sequence continues at coordinate 108,310 of CAWDKL010000044.1, forward strand.
CCCCAGTCGCGGATCACCTCCATGACACGCCAGCCGTCGAGCGCCGGCAACGCATGCTCGCGACCATCATGGTCGATCACGCGAACGAAAATTTCATCCGGGCGCGGTTTGGTGGGAGCTTCTTCCAAGATGGGCCTCGATCGTGATAGTAAAATTTTCTATTTACATCCTCAAATCTGTATTTATATAGAATTTAATTCTAGTCAATGAGGAAAATGACGCCGATGCGGTTGACTTCGTCCACTAACGCATATGGACACCGCTAAGCGTCTTGCCACCGGGGAAATTCCGCGCATGAGTTCGCGCGGGCTTGATCGGGTATCGATAGCGTCCATAAAAGCGACCCGCCATGGGCGGGCCGTCCGGGAAAACCGCCGCATGACATCGCCGCATCAACAAAAGCTCAAGATTACCGGTCCGGTCGTCGTCACCGCCAATCGGCTCGGTGATGGCGCGGTGGTTTATCGCACCCCGGATCGCACCTGGTCGGCGCGGCTTGAGGAGGCTGCCGTTGTCAATACGGCGCCGGCGGCGAGCGACCTGCTTGCCGCCGCGGTGGCGGACGATACCATCGCGGTCGGCGCCTATGTGGCACCGGTCCGGCTTGACCCTGGCGGACACCCAGAACCTGGGAACTTGCGCGAACGCATCCGCCATACCGGCCCCACCATCGCGTGGCCGGTCCCACCGGGAAACTGACATGTACACCTATGACCAATTCGACCGGACTCTGGTGGCGGAACGCGTTGCCGAATTGCGCGATCAAGTCAACCGCCGCCTGTCCGGCGCGTTGTCGGAGGAGGAGTTCCGGCCGCTGCGGCTGATGAACGGCCTCTATCTTCAGTTGCACGCCTACATGTTGCGGATCGCAATCCCCTACGGCACCTTGTCCTCGGCGCAGTTGCGCTTGCTTGCCGCGGTCGGCCGGCGCTATGACCGCGGCTATGGCCATTTCACCACGCGGCAGAATATTCAGTTCAACTGGATCAAGCTCGAGAGCATTCCCGACCTGATGGCGGACCTGGCCAGCGTTGGTCTGCATGGCATGCAAACCAGCGGCAACTGCGTGCGCAATATCACCACCGACCAGTGGGGCGGCGTCGCCCCCGACGAGATCGAGGATCCGCGCGTCTGGGCCGAACTGCTGCGCCAATATACCACGCTGCATCCGGAATTCTCGTTTCTGCCGCGCAAATTCAAGATCGCCATTACGGCAGCGAGCCATGACCGCGCTGCCATCAAGGTGCACGACATCGGGTTGCGCCTGTACCGTAACGCCGAGGGCGTTGCCGGTTTCGAAGTGCTGGTCGGCGGCGGCCTCGGGCGCACGCCGTTCATCGCCAAGACCATCCGGGAGTTCCTGCCCAAGCGCGACATCGTGAGCTATGTCGAGGCGATTCTGCGCGTCTACAACCAGTTCGCGCGGCGGGACAATCTCTATAAATCGCGGATCAAGATTCTCGTTCACGATCTCGGTGCGGAAGCCTTCGCCCGCGAGGTCGAGGCCGAGTGGCAACAAATCAATGACGAAACCGCAACGCTCGACCCGGCGGTGGTGGCCGAGATCGCAGCGCGTTTTCACTATCCGGCGATATGCCCTCCTCGACGATCAGCCACCGGAACTGGCGCGGCAGCGCGCGGCGAATCGGCGGTTCGACGCCTGGATGGGCAATGCCGTGGCCAATCACAAAATGCCCGGCTATGCCATCGTGACACTGTCGCTCAAGCCCGAGGGTGGGCCGCCGGGCGATGCGACCTCGGATCAGATGGATAAAATCGCGGACTTGGCGGAGCGCTATTCGTTCGGCGAGATCCGCGTCGGCCACGAACAGAATCTCGTATTGCCCCATGTGGCGCAGCGCGACCTGTTCGACCTGTGGGGCGCGCTCGATTCCATCGGCGTCGCCACTCCGAATCTTGGTCTCGTCTCCGACATCATCGCCTGTCCAGGGCTCGACTTTTGCAGCCTCGCCAATGCGCGGTCGATTCCGATCGCGCAGGAACTCACCCGGCGCTTCCGCGACCTCGATCTCGCCAAAAATCTCGGCCGGTTGCATGTCAACATTTCCGGGTGCATCAACGCCTGCGGCCATCACCATGTCGGCCATATCGGCATTTTGGGCGTCGAGAAGAACGGCGAGGAATTTTACCAAATCAGCCTCGGCGGGCGTGCCGACGAAGGTGCGGAACTCGGTACGCTGCTCGGGCCGGCGGTGCCGTACGCCCAGGTCGCCGATGCCGTAGAGGAAGTCGTGGCGTCCTACCTTGAATTGCGTCAGCGGCCGGAGGAAACCTTCCTCGAAGCCGTCAAGCGCCTTGGGGTCGAACCATTTCGGGAACGCGTCTATGCCGCTCATTAAGGACGGCCGCCTCAGTGCGGATCGCTACGTTCACCTCGCCGACGACGAACCCTTGCCGGGTAGCGGGGCGGTGCTCGTATCGGCGTCCCGTTTCCTCGCCGACCCGGAAGCCATCTTGCGCCGCGACGACGCGGTCGGCGTCGCCTGGCCGAACAACCGGCGGGTGGCGGAGCTTGCTCCTTATGCCGATCGCCTTGCGCTGATCGCGCTGAATTTCCCGACCTTCCGCGATGGTCGCGCCTACAGCCAAGCGCGCCTGTTGCGCGAACGCTACGGCTATCGCGGCGAGTTGCGCGCCACCGGCCAGGTGCTGCGGGACCAGTTCAGTTTCTTCATCCGCGCCGGGTTCGATGCCCTCGATGTCGCCAAGCCGGGCGACGCCGATGCGTTCGCGGCGGCGCTGGCCCGTTACTCGGTGTTCTACCAGGTGCCCGCGAAGGGACGCGCATCGGTGATGCGGCAGCGGCTGGCGCGGATGTCAGTGCCCGTGTAAGCGATTATCGAAAAAAGTTCGATCGAAGGCGCGATGCGGCCACCAGGCCGCTATCGATAAACCGGCGGATGCCGGTAAAATTCATAAAAGCGATAATAATCGGCGGGGCGCCAATCCGGATAGGGATAATATCCATAATAATCGTAATAACCTTGATATTGATAAAACCTCGGGTAGGGCCGCAGCGGCCCGAAATCGACATATGGTGCCGGGCGCTCGTAATACCGCGGATCGGATTCGGCGCCATAAGGCCGGTTCGGGTTGCGAGCCACGCATGGACGGCCATGGCGGCCGCAATCGGCCGCTTGCCCCGTGACATCCCGATCCGCCGCGGCGGCGATCTGCCGCAATCCGCCCGGGCTGAGCCAGCATGCGAAAGCCAATAAAAATACCAGAGCCGATCCGCGCATGCTCATCTCCTTGGACCGCCGGCTTCGCCGACGGCCGCAACCTTAAGGCATCATGGCGCCTGCCGCAACGCGCCCTCTTCCTCCCGCAAGAGCGATGGGGAAAGGAAAGCTGCCGCCGCGCGGGTTGGCCGTGCGTTGCGATTTCCGGCTTGCCCGGCTACGCGGCGGGCGCCGGCCGGTGTATGGTCGGCGCGTCGAAGCGGGAGAAGAGCCATGTCCGACACAGCGGCCGCCAAGGCCATTGGCACCGGAATTGCGGGCGGCGCCATTGTGGCGGCGCTGATCGACCTGTTGATCCGCAAGGGCGTGATCGACCGCGCGGAAGCGCGGGAGGTGTTGGAGGACGCCCTGTACCGGTCCGCGATGCATACCGGCACGTTCGAGGGCCTTGAAGCCGGCAAGATCATCGGCGCAATGCTGGAATCGGATTTTGCCGGCGATACCGCGGAACATTCCGGCACTTAAGCGTTAAGCGGTAGACCACAGTGCCGCGGCGGTGAGTTGAACCCGCGCAGCGCCGTCCACCACATCCACATTCCATCCAAAGGGCTGTTTCTCATGCCGCTTTCCCGATTTCCCGCCGCCATCATGACGGCGCATGCCGCTGCCCGCGCGGCAGTCCTGCGTATCGCGATCCTGGCCGGCGTCGGGTTGCTCGCGCTCTCCGTGCCCGCTATCGCGGGCGTCCATTCCCAGTGGGTCGAGCTCGGTCCCGACGGTACCGCGAGCGTGCGTGCCATCGTGGATGCGGCCTGCCCGCAGGTGAGCTTCGACGGCGCGGTGACACCGATGGGCGTGCGGGCCGAGCCTTCACTCACCATCGGCAATGTCAAGCCGGCGGTGTTCGCGGTTCGCAGCTGCGAGGTGTCGGTGCCGCCCGGCGCCGTGGCGGCGATCCTTGATGGCAAGCAGCTGCCGCTGCCGCGCGGGACGCCGCAGCGAATCATGATCTTCGGCGACACCGGCTGCCGGCTCGATGCGCGCAGTTCGCAGGCTTGCAACGACCCGGTGGCTTGGCCGTTCGCCAAGATCGCTGCGGCGGCGGCTGCCACGCGGCCCGATCTCGTCATCCATGTGGGCGACTATCACTACCGCGAAACGCCGTGCCAGACCGAGCGCAGCGATTGCGCGCGCAGCCCTTGGGGCTTCGGATTCGACGCCTGGGATGCCGACTTCTTTACGCCCGCGGCACCCTTGCTGGCGGCCGCGCCTTGGATCATGGTGCGCGGCAATCATGAGGATTGCGCGCGCGCCGGCGAGGGCTGGATGCGCTTTCTCGATCCGCTTCCGATCGCTGCCGCGTGCCGGGACTTCTCCGGCGTCTATTTGGCGCAGCTCGGCGATTTCGGAGTCGTAGTGGTGGACGGGGCGCGCGCCGACGATCCGAAGCGCAGGGACGACTTGGAAGCTCTCGCCGGCCGGTTGCGAGGCCAGTTCGAAGGCATCGCCGCGCGGGTGCCGGCGGAAGCCTGGATGGTGGCGCACCGGCCGTTCAATGCCATGCGGAGCGCCGACGGGCGGACGGAAAACGAGGTCGACAACGCCGTGCAGGAACTGGCCTTCGGCGCCGTCATGCCGGCGGGTGTGCGGATGTCGGTTGCCGGCCACATCCATTTCTTCCAGGCGGTGGATTTCGGCGCGGCGCGGCCGGCGCAGCTGGTGGTGGGCACCGGCGGTGACAATTTGGTCCCGGTGCCGCCGCTGAGCATGGCCGGCGCCGACATCAACGGCCGCAAAGTGGTGAGTGCCGTCACCATATCGGGCTTTGCCTACATGGTGTGGGACCGTGCCGGCCCGCTGTGGATAGGCACGCTGTTCGACACCGACGGCAAGCCGATCAGCCATTGCCGGCTCTTCGACCGGTCGCTCGGGTGCGGGCCGTGAAGGGCACGGCTATGCAGACGACGGCACGCGTGTTCGTCGCGACGATGGCCGGCCTCGTCGGCGCGCCGCTCGTGGATGCGCGCCCGGCGCGGGCGCAGGACGTGCCCGGCATCGAAATCTGCACCCGCGAAAGCCGGCTCGACCGCCGCACCAGCTGCTTGCAGAGCAACGTCGAATTCCTCCAGCAGGCTCTCGCTAAGAACAGCCGTGAGGCGCAACAAAAGCTGGCCGCCGCCGAGCGCGATATCGCGGCGCTGCAGGCACAGCTGGCGGCCGCCAACCGCGATGCCGCAGCCGTCAAGGACGCGCTCGCGGCCCTTCAGGCCAGGCTCGACCAGCTTGGCAAATCAAGCCCAGCGCCACGATCGCCACAACGCGCGCCGGCCCCCACCGGCGGAGCTACTCCGGAACCATCACGATAATATTGAAAACGTGCTTGGGAAACTGCTAAGGACGTGCAGGGAATCACGTGACTCCCGGGGAGTCGGGAGTGTTACGTGCGGGCCGGGTTTTTTCTCCAGAATCGCGCGCTCCTGTGTCGATTGTCACGCGTCTACGCCTCCACGAGGCTGCCTGTCACATGACGATAACTTGGTTTGGGCTATCCTGATAAAATGTCTGGTCCAATCGACAAGCTTTACGATGCCGTTCTCGCCATAAAAGGGGGCGACTCGACCAGTTCGCGAACCGCGCGGCTATTGCGGTCGGGGCGCGCCAAAGCCGCCAAGAAGCTTGCCGAGGAGGCCGTCGAGGTCGTCATCGACGCCGTAAACGATGATCGCGAGGGTGTGGTGCGCGAAAGCGCCGACCTGCTTTACAATCTTGTGGTTGTTTGGGCCGCATGTGGCATCCGGCCGGAGGCCGTGTGGAAGGAAATGAGCCGGCGCCAGACGATGCTGGGCATCGCGGAAAAGTTGCCCAAGACGGATGGGCCGAGCAAGGCCGCTTCGAAAGTCACGGAAATACCTGCGCGGCGCCGTCACCGCTGAAGTTGATACCAGCTTAGGCCGCCCACACCGCGATGGACAATCACCGTCCCCCCCTGTATCGAGCGCGGCATGCTCAGACGCGCATATGATTGGTGCATCGCCGCAGCCCACAAGCCTTATGCGCTGTGGCTGATGGGGCTGGTGTCATTCGTGGAAAGCTCGTTCTTCCCCGTGCCGCCCGATGCGATGCTGATTCCGATGTCGCTGGCGCGGCCCGAGAAGGCCTGGACCTATGCGGCTGTCTGCACGGTAACGTCGGTCGCCGGCGGATTGCTTGGCTATGCGATCGGGGCATTGCTTTACGACACCGTCGGCCAGTGGCTGATTTCGCTTTATGGGTATGGTGATAAGGTAGAGGCTTTTCGCGATGCCTACGCGACGTGGGGAGCCTGGATTATCCTGCTCAAGGGGCTAACGCCCATCCCGTACAAGATCGTGACGATTACCTCAGGGTTCGCCGGCTACAATCTCTGGCTATTTATCTTGTTCTCGATCATGTCCCGCGGCGTGCGATTTTATGTCGAGGCGTTCCTGCTCAATCGCTACGGCGAGCAGGCGCGTGATATCCTCGAAAAGCGACTTGGCTTGTGGGTCTCCCTCAGCGTCGGAGTGCTGCTGGTCGGCATCGTCGTCGCCGTAAAGCTGTTCTGAAAAAACGACCGGATCCCGGTCAATCCGGCGCGGCGGCGCGCTTCACCGCAACGTCATAGGTAACCCCGGCCGGCGCCGGTTCGCGCAACACCGTAATTTCGTCCTCGGAATCGACGCGGCCGAGATCGACGTCGCGATCCGGCAGCAGCGCGAGCATGCGCGCCCCGATGCGCACGAACACGAATCGGCCGCGCGGCGCCCCTTCGGCCACCCATTTGCGGATTTGCGCCTGATAGGGTGGCTTGGTCCAAGCATTGGGAAAGCTCGGATCGACCGCTACCTGCAGATTGACCCCGTTTTGCTGGACATAGACCACGAATTTCGCCCGGTCGGGCTTCCATTCCGGGCCGAAGCTAGCATCATACATCCACGAACAATAGAATTCGCGACAGGATCTCGGCCGCTCCGGATAGATGCTGCAGCCTTTGCCGGAGGCGGCGTGCCGGCACCACACGCCCGGCGGCTTGGCAAATTCCGCAATCGCCGGGACCTTGCAGCACATCATGCAGGTTCCGCAAGCGCGGCCGGGAACGAGGTGTGGGAGGGTGCTTGCCAAATCCCTGTGCCGTGCGAATTCCGATGTGCGCCCGTCTGCCCGATCAGTTCCGCTCCATTGCCCGCCGCCGCAGCGGCTTGAGCACGAACAGCGCCAGGCCCACCACGGCAAAATTCATCAGCGTGGTCACCAGGAAGACCATCTCCCAGCTTCCCGTCGCATCCTTGATCATGTTGGCGAGCGGCGTGAGGAAGGCCGACGTGCCCTTGGCGGTGTACAGGAGGCTGAGGTTCACAGTAGCGAATTTGGGCCCGAAGGTGTCCGTACAGGTTGACGGAAACAGGCTGAAGATCTCGCCCCAGGTCAGGAAGATCAGCGCGGCGAACGCCACGAAGGCCCACGGGGCTGTTCCCAGTGCCCCTAGCAGCCAGTACGCAAGGCCGCCGAGGCCGAACGCGATGGCCATCGTGTATTCACGGCCGATATTGTCGGATATCCAGCCGAACAGCGGGCGGGCGGCGCCGTTCGCCACATTGTTGACGATAAGGGCAACCGAGAGCGTCGTGACACCGAACAGCAGAACCACTTTCTCGACACCAAAATCCTTGGCAATCGGCGCGATCTGCGCGGTCGCCATCAGTCCGCTGCCGGAAACCATCACGAACATGAGGTAGAGCAGCCAGAATACCGGCGTTTTCAGCACTTGGCCGGGCGTATAGCTAAGCTTCGACTGCTGCACCTTCGGGGCGGCTGTGCTTGGAATTTCTCCGGGGCTGGGGCCACGCAGCAACCATGCCAAAATGAAAACCACGCCGCCCTGGATCAGTCCGAACCAAAAGAACGCTGCCCGGTACCCGGAGGCGGCGATGACCATTTGAATCGGAATGACGCTCAGCGCTGAACCCGCACCATACCCGGCCGCGGTAAGTCCGACCGCAAGTCCGCGCCGGTCCGGAAACCATTTTACCGCGTGACCAACGCTCGTTGCGTATATGGCACCACCGCCGGTCCCGCCCACGACGGCACCGAGGTAAAGCATCGAAAGACTTTCGGCGTACGAATTGATGATCCAGCCGAGGCCGACCATGATTCCGCCGAACGCCACCATCAACTTCGGTCCGCGCTGCGGGCCGAGATTATCGACGATCCAGCCCTGTATCGGGGTAAGCCATGTTTCCAGGGCGATGAAGATCGTAAAGGCCACCTGGATTGCCGCAATCGACCAGCCATGCGCTTGATTGATGGGATTGACGAACAGCGTCCACCCGTATTGCAGGTTGGCGATCAGCAACATGCAGACGATTACGGCGATCAACTGGCCCCAGCGCGTCGCGCTCGACGCATGTGCGCGGACTTCAACCGCAGTTGCAACGCTCATTTCCGCCCCCGTGGGATTTTTGTGCCGCTTGTCATGATCGGTCTTCGCGTGTGTAAGGTGGATCGCAGGTGACGTGGATCGCCTGTCCGAGCCGCTCCGGCGTCGCACGCGCGGCCACCCTACCGGAATCTTTGCCGCATCGCACGGGTCCCCGTCATCAATCGCGGCGTTTTTGTGTATGCGATCCTGCGGCGCGAGCCAACAGCTTTTCGTCCATCATCCCGCAGCGTCCCGACAAGCGGAATCAAGCAGCGCGTAGGCGGGTTTGCCTTAACCCGAAATCTTGGCCGCGACGGGGATCGAAACGAACCCGCCCTACCGGTCCTGATGCGAGCAACGGCCTAACCAAGGAATCTCACGATGAAAGTCGCCGTCCTGGACGATTACCATGACACAGTTCGCACGCTGGCATGCTTCCGCGCCATGGCGGGCCATGACGTCACCATCTGGACCGACCATGTGCAGGACGACGACGCCCTGGCGGCGCGGCTCGCCGACACCGAGGCGCTGGTGCTGATCCGCGAGCGCACCAAAATCCGCACGCCGCTGCTGCAGCGACTGCCCAAGCTCAGGCTCATCAGCCAGCGCAGCGTCTATCCGCATATCGACGTCGACACCTGCACCCGGCTCGGCATCGTGGTGTCGTCGAGTTTGCATCTCGACTCGCCATCCTACGCCACCGCGGAACTGACCTGGGGCCTGATCATCGCGGCGATGCGGCAAATCCCGCAGCAGATGGCGTCGCTCAAGGCCGGTACCTGGCAAATCGGGGTCGGCACCACGCTGCGCCACAAGACGCTCGGCATCTATGGCTACGGCCGGATCGGCGCCGCGGTCGCCGCTGTCGGCCGCGCCTTCGGCATGAACGTGCTGGTGTGGGCGCGCGAAGCGACGCTTTCCAAGGCACGCGCCGACGGCTATGCGACCGCGCCGAGCAAAGCGGCATTCTTTGCCGACAGCGACGTCATCACGCTGCACATGCGGCTGGTGGACGCCACCCGCGGCATCGTCACCGCCGCGGACCTGGCCCGCATGAAACCCACAGCGCTGATCGTCAACACCAGCCGGGCGCCGCTGATCGAGCCGGGCGCGCTCGTCGCAGCGCTACGCGCCGGCCGCCCCGGCATGGCGGCCGTGGACGTCTACGAAGAGGAACCGCTGCGCGACACCACGCATCCGCTGCTCAACATGCCGAACGTCGTGTGCACGCCGCATCTCGGCTACGTCTCGCGCGACGAATACGAGCTGCAGTTCACCGACATTTTTGCGCAGGTCAACGCCTATGCGGAAGGCAGCCCGATCAATGTGGTGAACCCGGACGTGCTGAAGGCGCGACGTTGATGTGCGCTAACGAACCGGCGTCTCCGGCACCGGGGTGCGCGGACCCTTGCCGGCGGCCCAGGACAAGAGATTGTCGACCACCAGCTGGTCCATGGCGGCGCGAGTGTAGACCGAGGCCGAGCCGAGATGCGGGAACAGCACGATGTTGTCCATCTCCATCAGTTCCTTCGGCACCTTGGGCTCGTTGACGAAGACATCGAGCCCGGCCGAATAGATTTTGCGCTCGCGCAGCGCCGCGATCAGCGCCGCCTCGTCCACCACCGAGCCGCGCGCCATGTTGATCAAGATGCCGTTCGGGCCGAGCGCGTCCAGAACCTCGGCGTTGATGAGGTTGCGGGTCTCCGGCCCGCCCGGCACGATGGCGATGAGCGTATCCACATCACGCGCCATGGCGACGAGGTTCGGATAGTGCCGGTACGCCACCTCGGGATTGGGTCGTCGCGCATGATAGACCACCGGCACCCCAAAGGCATCGAGCCGCCGGGCGATCGCCTGGCCGATCCGGCCCATCCCGACCAGGCCGACGGTGCGGTTGCGCAGCGTGGCGCGCGTCAGCGGATACGGACCCTGCTCCCATTTGCCGGCGCGCAGATGGCGCTCGGCCTGCGGGAATTCCCGCACCGTGCATAATAAAAGCCCGAGCGCCGTGTCGGCCACCTCCTCGTTGAGCACGTCGGGCGTGTTGGTCACCAGGACGCCGTGGGCGCCGGCCCATCTGGCATCGATGTGGTCGTAGCCGACCCCGAAACTCGACACGATTTCGAGCTTCGGAAACCGCTGCATGAATCCCGCGTCGATCTTCTGGTTGGTGTAGGTGACGGCAAACGCCCGCACCCGGTCCGCGATCGCCGCCAGGAAGGCTTCGCGATCCTTGGCCTCGATCAGCTTGTGGACCGTGAACGCCGGCTCCAGGCCCTTGGCCAGCAGCGGCTTCGACGGTCCGATCAGCAGAAGGTCGGGCGGGTTAGTATGCGGCATGATTTAACGCTCCACGGCTGCGGGGTCGAACGGCGGGAATAACCGCGATCCGATGCCAGATTTTGCGGTGATCATCCAGGCGGCGGCGCGGCGCTGTTCGCAGCCCGAAGAGAAAGAGAGGACATCCCGATGTCCGATCATGTGAAGGGTTTCGGACAGCAGAACCGTTCGACGTCTGCGGTGGTTTGGCCGTAACTGCACCATTATAAGCGCCGTCATTGGACGAAAATTCAGTCCCATTTCTTCAACCCGGCACCTTAGAACGTGGGGATGCCGGAAAAGGTCGGGATGCCGATCCTGCCACCGCCGCGAGACCGACTTCACACGATAAGGCCGATCGGGTTCTCGATTCCCTGCCGGAACGCCGCCAGCAAGGCGGCGCCGGTGGTGCCGTCCACGACACGGGTGTCGCAGGACAGCGTAACGGTCATTTGGCTGACGAACCGCACCCCACCGTCGGTGGCCTCGACCGGGCGGCGCGCCGCGGCTCCGACCGCGAGGATCGTAGCGTGAGGAGGATCGATAATGGCGCTGAACTCGCGGATGCCATGCATGCCGAGATTGGAGATGGCGCTGGCGCCGCCCGCCAATTCCTCGGGCTTGAGTTGGCGCAGCTGCGCGCGCGCGGCGAAATCCTTCATCTCGGCGGAAATCTTTCGCAAGGGTTTGCTCTCCGCGCCGCGGACCACCGGCGTGAGCAGGCCGCCCTCGACCGCCACCGCGACGCCGATATCGGCGCGCCGGAAGCGCAGGATGCGATCCTCCGCCCACACGGCGTTGGCGGCCGGCACCCGGACGAGTGCCAGGGCCCAGGCTTTGATGATGAAGTCGTTGAGCGACAGCTTGAACGCGGGCTTGCCATTGGCGTCCGGCACTGCGGCGGCATTGACCTCCACGCGTAGCGCGACGAGCCGCTCGACCTCCACATCCGCCCTCAGATAGAAATGCGGGATCGTCTGCTTGGCCTCGGCAAGCCGCGCCGCGATGCTGCGCCGCATGCCGCCGAGCGGGATTTCGTCGTAGCTGCCCGGCTCGAATAGGGCCTTGATGCGCTCGGGCGACGGCGCCGTGGGGCTCGGCAGCAGGTGCGGCGCGCGCTTGGCGGCGCCGGCCGCGATGGCCTCGGTTACATCGCGGGCCACGATGCGGCCATGGGGGCCGGACGCCGTGATAAGGTGGAGATCGATTCCCCCCTCGCCGGCCAGCCGCCGCGCCAGCGGCGTGACCACCGTGCCGCCGGGCAGCCGCGCCGGTCCATAATTGCGCTCCGGCGTGCGGACTTCACGGAACGGGTCGAGCATGATCGGCCGCGCCGCTGCCGGTGTGGCCGCCACGGCTGACGCAGATGGGGGTGCCGCAACCGATGCCTGCGGCACGGTCGCGATCGATGGCGCGCTTGGGCGCAGCGGTGCACCAGGTGATGTGGCTACCTTATCGGCCGCTGCGACGCCCATGCCCGCGGCACCCGACAACACCGCGACCACCGCGCCGACCGGCGCCACTGCGCCGGCCGCGACGCGGATCTCCGCGAGTTGGCCGGCGGCGGTCGCCGGCACTTCCATCGATACCTTGTCGGTCTCGATCTCGAACAGATTGTCGCCCGGCTTGACGGCATCGCCGACCGCCTTGAACCAGGCCGTGATCTTGCCTTCCGCGACGGTCTCGCCGAGCTGCGGCATCAAAATATCCATATGCAATGGTCCGCCTTCGCCCGCCGGAACTTCACCAATTCACCGAGACATATTGCGTCTCGAGAAATTCCATCATGCCCTCATGGGCGCCCTCGCGGCCGATGCCGCTCTGCTTGGTGCCGCCGAACGGCGCGGCGGGATCGGAGACCAGCCCGCGGTTAAGCCCGATCATGCCGAAATCGAGCTGTTCCGATACCCGCAGGCCGCGGCTTAAATCCTTGGTGTAAAGATAGGCGACGAGGCCGTATTCGGTGTCGTTGGCGCGCCGGATCGCCTCGCCCTCGGTGCGAAACGTCTGGATCGCCGCGACGGGGCCAAAAATCTCCTCGTTCAGCATGGCGGCCCCGTCCGGTACGCCGGTTAGCACGGTGGCGGGGTAAAAATAGCCCTTGCCGGCGGGGGTAACGCCGCCCGTGAGAACCTTCGCGCCGCGCGCCACGGCATCGGCCACCAGCAATTCGACCTTGTCGCGGCCTTCGCGGTTGACCAGGGGGCCGAGCGCTACGCCGTCATCGAGGCCGTTGCCCATCTTCAGCGCGGCCATCTTGGCGGTGAGTTTTTGGGCGAATTCATCGTGCACCCGTTCGTGCACATAGAAGCGGTTGGCGGCGGTGCAGGCCTCGCCCATGTTGCGCATCTTGGCGATCATCGCGCCTTCGATGGCGGCGTCGATATCGGCGTCCTCGAATACGATGAAGGGCGCGTTGCCGCCGAGTTCCATCGCGGGCTTGACCACGTTGTCGGCGGCCTCGTGCAGCAGCGCGCGGCCGACCTCGGTCGAGCCGGTGAAGGACACCACGCGCACGCGCGGATCATGCAGCATCGCCGACACCACGGCGCCGGAGCGGCGCGACGGGATGACGTTGACGACGCCGGCCGGCACGCCGGCTTCCGCGAGCAGCGGCATCAGCGCCAGCATGGTGAGGGGCGTTTCCGACGCCGGCTTGAGCACCACCGGACAGCCCGCGGCCAGCGCCGGGCCGATCTTTCGCGTCGCCATGGCGGCGGGGAAATTCCACGGCGTCACCAAAACCGCGATGCCGGCCGGCCGGTGCTGCACGAAGATGCGGGCACCTGAGGACGGTGCGCGCGACACCCCGCCGATATTGCGCACGGCTTCCTCCGCATACCAGCGAAAAAACTCCGCCGCATAGGCGACCTCGCCGCGGGCGTCGCTCAGCGCCTTGCCGTTTTCCAGCGTGATCAGTTTGGCGAGCCGTTCCGCCTGCGCCATGATGACTTCATAGGCCTTGCGCAGAATTTCGGCGCGTTCGCGCGGCTTGCGGCCGGCCCAGGGGGCGAACGCGGCTTCGGCGGCATCGAGAGCGGCCATGGCGTCGTCCACGCTGGCGCTCGCGACCGACGTGATGACATTCTCAGTCGCCGGATCGATGACCTCGAAGCGCGCGTCGTCGGAGGCCTTGCGCCAGGCGCCGCCGATCCACAGGTCGGTCGGCACATCGGCGAGCAGGTTTTCATACATGAGGCTTTTCCTGGGAAACCACGGTCCGGCTCAATTATCGCAAGGCGGGGACAGGCGGCGCTACGCCTGATCCAAAGCTCCGTGCTGGCCCGCCGTCTAGCGCTTCGCCTGGGGCATCGGCTGCAGCGTGACAAACACTGTAATGGGATCCAACACCGGCGAAGGCGCTGTCATGTAGCTGCCCGCGGACATGGTCGAATGCACTGTTACCGTTTGCGGCTCATATCCATCGCGGGCAAAGCTTATCGTGAAATCGCCGGCGGTGCCGATGGCCATGGTGCAGGGCGTACGGCAGGTTCCTCCGAGCGATGATCGCGCCTCCGTGCCACCTGGGCTCGATTGGATCAGCAGGCTCGTCGTCGTCGGCTTTGGCTTCAATGCGTTAATGCCAGGCATGTTAAACGAGCTACAGGCCGCCAGCCCGCAGCCGCACATCACCAGGACAAAAACGCGATCAAGCTTCATGTCCGCATTCCGGTGCGCCCGAATGCCATTTGCCGGTCGCCCGCGCATCGATTCACGCCTCCGCTCTCCTTATAGATAAATTGCACGATAGACAAATTGCACGCGCCGCCGACTGCCGTGCAACTTCGCCATCAAAGCCAGCGATCGCCGTCGCATCTCCGATTCCCCGCGCCGGTAGCGATATCGCGCCCGGTCAGTTCTTCAGCACCCCAAACCACTTCAAATCGGGCGGCGTCTGGTTCTTTTTAGTCGGCATCAGCAGCCCGTCGGCGCCGATGAAATAATTCTCCTTGCCGAGATGGATATGCGTGTTGTTCTCGGCGCAATTCATTTCCAGCCATTCGGGCTGCGGATTGTCTAGACGCCGGTAGGTTTTGGTCACCGTCCAGGGCTGCGTCAGGGCATGGTCGATGGTGGTGATCGCATCGTAGAAGACGTTCGGGTCGGCCTGATCGAAGGTCATGTGCTCCTTGACGACGGTCTCATTGTCGCTGTGCAGCGGCAGACCGGTGGTGTCGTAGGCGCGCGGCCCCTTGAAGAAACGGGTTTCGACATCGAGCGCATCGTAGCGGCCGTCGCCGTCCTCGTCGCGCCATTGCCCGATCGAATAGCCGCGGAACGACGGCTCGACCTCCTTGGGCCAGTCGCGCCCGTCGGTGAAGATGCGGCGGTTGTCGTTGATGTGGTCGATCAGGATGTAAGTCGTCTCGGGGGTGATCACGATTTCCATCTGGGTATAGGCCAGCATGGCGCGCGGCATGCCGGGTGGCAGGCACATATAGGAGGCCTCGATGCCGTGGCCGCCGGAGGCCTGGTCCTTTAAATTGTCGTCGTAGATACGCTGATATACCGGCGTCAGCGGCGGTTTCTGCCCCGGCGGCGTCCATTCGCCGGAGCCGAGGCGGCGCCATTGGCCGCGCAAATCGGGATATTTCGACGCGTCGTGAGCCTGAGCGCCGACCGCCGCAAGCGCCCATGCGGCGACGAGCGCTCCCATCAGGTGACCGAACCGCATCCTGTCCTCCCGGCAACCCAAACGGCGCTCTTCAAGCGCATCCGATGCCAACCCTATGCTCGCGGCATCACCGGTGCGACGGCTCATTCGACCGTGATCTTGGCCGAGGCGGTTTCCACTTGGCCATGGTCGTCGGTCCATTTGAATTCCAATGTCCCGGTTTCGGTTGCCACCGTGAAAAACGTGATGAACGGGTTTGCCGCAATGGCCTGATGCAGGTCGGCCCGAAAGATTTCCGTGCCATTGTAGGTGCAGGTGAACAAGTTGATGATGTCGCGCGGGATCGGCTGGCCGGTTTCGTTGCGGCGATAGCCGGTTTCCATCACATGCGAAATCAGCGTCTTGATTTCGACGACCTGGCCGCGCTTGGCCTGCCGAGGAACGTTGATGAGGGTGCGAGCCATCTCAATTGTACTCCAGGCAGGCCGCAATGGTGACGATCACTTCCGCCGTGTCGGACCAAAACGAGCCGTCGCTCATTTCCGCGATGGCCAGAACATTTTGCGAATCGGCGAGCCGGATGCGGGTCGAGAACGCCGCCTTGCCGGCGCGGGGGCCGAGGTGAACCGAGATGATGTCGGGCTGCGGATTCTTCTCATTGAAGACGTGGATAGCTTTGACGTAATCCGTCGCCGTCATCGGGCTGTCGACCTTGACCGACATCGCGATGGTATTGCCGTTCTCCACCAACGGCGGAATATCGAGCGTGACCCGGCCCTGGCGCACCGGCGCTTCCCCGATCACCCGGTGCACTGCGGCTTTCATCATGTCTGGCGTCGCCTGGGCGCGGCGTACCTGCACCAGCGGCACGCCGAACGCGGCCGCACTGGCGGCGCCTATCACGACGGACCGTCGCGTCGGCTGAACATCGGTTTCCGTCATCGCATCCTCTTCAGTCACGCAGGGTCATCAGGAACGCTACCACATCCTCGATCTGCTCCGCCGTCAGCACGGTTTTGCCGCGAAACGCCGGCGCGACTTTTTCGAGACCATCCAGCCGGTAATAGGCCGGCATGATGGTATCCGAGTTGAAGTGGCGCGAATCCACGATACGCAACCGCAGCTGGCCTTCGGTGTTGCGGGAACCGGCACCCTTGAGATCCGGCCCGATGGTGCCCTGGAATTTCTCCTCGGGCAATGGCGCCGCGTGACACAGCAGGCACAACCCGGTCTGCCGGCTGGTGACGATGGCCTTGCCACGCGCCGGATCGCCCGGCATGCCGGTCAGCGAAGCCGGGATGGCGTCGCCGACCACAATATAGGGCCGCGGCAGCGGCTCCGCTCGCGTTTGCCAGCCGCCCATCGTCCAAAACGCAAAGCCGGCCGTGACGACAATGCAGAACCATCGCATGGGCCGCTCTCAGCCGAAAATCTCGGAGGTGATGGTGTTGAACCAACCGCCGGCAAATTTCGCTTCCTGGACGCGGACCGATCGCGGCGCATCGATCGGACTGATGCCTCCGGCGCCTTCGACTTCGAGCCATTGGCCGCTCACCGGCGTGTACACTCCGGCGACCGAAAAGCCGTAGTCGGGCGCAACGAGGCTGTAGCAGGTATTGACGAATTTCGGCTCGGCCGGCGTTTCCCCGCGTACCAGCCTGGCAATCGCCGCGGCGCAAATCTTGGCGGCGGCATTGCCGGCGAACGCCGATTTCGGCACCGCGCCCGCGATCGCCGCGTCACCCAGCACATGAATGTCGGGGATGAGGTGCGATTCGAATGTCACCGGATCGACCGGGCACCACCCGGTGCGGTCCGCCACCCCGGCAATCTCGGCGATACGGCCGGCCTTTTGCGGGGGAATAACATTGGCCACGTCGGCCTTGTAGGTATCGAAATCGGAGGAGACCGTCATGGCGGCGGCATCGACGCCGGTCGGATTGCCGCCGGAGGACACCGAAACCCATTCCAGATTGGGGTAAAGTTCCGCCCACGCGTTCTCGAACAGGCGCTGCATCGAGAACGTATCCTTGGCGTCGAGCACGATGAGCTTCGAACGCGGCTTTTTCGCCTTTAGGTAATATGCAATCAGACTGGCGCGTTCGTAGGACGCCGGCGGACAGCGATACGGCAGGGCCGGCAGGGCCATGACCACGGTGCCGCCGTCTTCCATCGCTTCGAGCTGGCGGCGCAGCAGCGCGGTCTGGGCGCCGGCCTTCCAGGCATGCGGCATCCGCTCTGCGGCCGCCTCGTCATAGCCCGGCAACGCATCAAAACGCGGGTCAGAGCCGGGTGCGACTACCAGCCGGTCGTAGGCGAGCTTCGTACCGTTGCCGAGCGTGACGATGCGCGCCGCGCCATCGACCGCGGTCGCCGCCTGATGCACGATGACGACGCCGTCACGTGCAATGTGCTCGTAGCCGAACAGCTGGGCGCGCATGTCGCGAAAGCCCGCGATGACTTCGTTGCTGAACGGACAGGCCGCGAAAATCGGGTTGGGCTCCACGAGGGTCACGGCGAGCCGCGGGTCCTCGCGCTTGAGGAAGCGCGCCGCGGTCGCGCCCGCGAAGCCGCCACCGATGACCACGATGCGAGGCTGCGCATTTTGGGCCAGCATGGGGCGGGGCAGCAGCGCCGTGGCAGCGCCCGCCGCGGCCGTAAGCAATTGGCGGCGGCTCAATCGCGACCGCGTCACCAGCGGCGGCTCAACGCTGCGCCGCGAACCATGCCGCGATGGCCTTGATCTCGTCATCGGAAAAGCCCTTTGCGATACGGTCCATGACGGTCGCGGGACGCCGGCCAGCGCGATAGGCCCGCATGGCATCCTGCAATTGCGCTGAATCCCGGCCGATAAGCCGTGGCACCGGCGTGTCCACGCCCGCATGTTCGGCGTGGCATCCAGAGCATGACACCGCTCCGGGCGGGGCGGCGCCTGGCGTCGTCTCGGCGGCAATCCCGCATGCAATGCCGCCACTGAGGCAGAGGACGAGAGCAACCGCAGCCTGAAAGCGCATCATGGGTTGTTTTCGCAGGTAGGGCAGGGGCGGCGACCGGTATAGCCGCCGCCCGCTGCCATCAAACCAGGGTCAAGCCATGGTTCTTCAACGGGAAGCTGCGATAGCGCTTGCCTGTTGCGGCCGTGATGGCGTTGAGCACCGCCGGTGCCGCCACGCAGATGGTCGGTTCGCCGACGCCGCCCCATACGCCGCTGTAGGACGGCATCACGATCGTTTCCACCTTCGGCATCTGGGCGATCCGCATCATGTCGTAGCTGTCGAAGTTGGTCTGCTCGATCGCGCCGTCCTTCACGGTGCACTCGCCGAAGAACAGCGCCGTGAGGCCGTACACGAACGAGCCGGCGATCTGCCGCTCGATCTGCGCCGGATTGACCGCGTAGCCGGGATCGGTCGCCCCGACGATGCGGTGGATCTTCACCTTGTTGCCGTCCACCGACACTTCCGCGCAGGCCGCCACATAGCTGCCGAAGCCCATGTGCTGCGACAGGCCGCGATAGATCCCCTTTGGCGCCGGCTTGCCCCAGCCGGCTTTCTCGGCGACCGCGTTGAGCACGGCCAGATGGCGCGGGTTTTTCGCCATCAGCTTGCGGCGGAACTCCAGCGGATCGATGCCGGCTTCCTTCGCCAGCTCGTCCATGAAGCTTTCGATGTAGATGGCGTTGTGGTTGATGTTGACGCCGCGCCAAAAGCCCGGCGGCACATGCGGATTGCGCATGGCATGGTCGATCAGGATATTCGGAATCCCGTCATAGCCGAACGCCGCCTCAGGGCCGCCCTTGTAGAAGCCCGCGAAGGTCGCCGGGTCCATGCCGTTCTGCATGCGATCGGGGGCGACCGTCGCGAGAATGGACTGCCCGGAGATGCGCAGATGCAGGGCGGTCAGGTTCTTCTTGTCGTCGAAGCCGGCCGTCATCTTGCACTGCGTGATCGGATGATACCAGCCGTGCGTCATGTCCTCTTCGCGCGACCAGATCAGCTTCACCGGCGTCCCGGGCATTTCCTTGGCGATGGCGACGGCCTGGCGCACGTAATCGACCGAGGTGGAGCGCCGGCCGAACCCGCCGCCGAGGAAGGTTTTGTAGAACTCGCATTTGGCCACCGGGATACCGGAAGCTTCGGAGGTCGCCGCCAGCCCCTGCTCGCCGTCCTGCACCGACGCCCATACCTCGCACCTGTCCGGGGTGTAGAGCGCGGTGGCGTTTTGCGGCTCCATGGTGACATGGTGCTGATAGGGGTAGCTATAGACCGCCTCGACCGTTTTGGCCGCGCCGGCCAGCGCCGCCTTCACGTCGCCGCCCTGGTTGCCGACGATCGCCTGTTCGGCATCAAGGCCGGCTTTGAGGAATTCCGCGATCGAGGCGCTGGACACCTTGTCGTTCGGGCTCGATTCCCACACGACGGGAAGCGCTTCCAGCGCGGTCTTGGCGTTCCACCAGGTGTCGGCTACCACCGCGACCGCGCTGTCGCCGACCGGCACCACCTTCTTCACGCCGCGCATGGAGGCGACCTTGGCGGCATCGAAGCTTTTGAGCTTGGCGCCGAACACCGGGGCCTGCCGGATGGCCGCGTTGACCATGCCGGGCAATTTGACATCAATGCCGTAGATCGCCTGCCCCTGCACCTTGGGCAGTGTGTCGAGGCGCTTGAGGCCCTTGCCGATGACCTTCCAGTCCTTCGGGTCCTTCAGCTTGATATCCGTCGGCGGCGTGATCTTCGAAGCGGCTTCCGCGACCTTGCCGAAGGTGGTCTTGCGGCCGGATGGCGTGTGCGTGATCACGCCGTTCGCCGCAGTGCATTCCGCTGCCGGCACGTTCCACTGCTTCGCGGCGGCGGCGATCAGCATCATGCGGGCGGCGGCGCCGCCCTTGCGCACAACGTCTTGCGACGCGCGGATGCCGCGGCTGCCGGCGGTGAAGAAATCGGCCCACACGCGGCGGCGGGCGACGTTCTGGCCCGCCGTCGGGAATTCGTAGCCGACCTTTGCCCAGTCGCACTCGAGTTCCTCGGCGACCATCTGGCACAAGCCGGTAAGGCTGCCCTGGCCCATCTCGGAGCGGGCGACCCGGATGACGACGCTCTCATCTGGCTTGACCACGACCCAGGCGTTGACCTCGGGAGCGGTCGCCTGCGCCAGCGCTTCGCCGTCGAACGGAATATGGAAACCGAGCGCGAGGCCGGCGGCGCCGGTCCCGACCAGGAAGCCGCGGCGATCGATTCTTGGCACGTAGTTCATGATCCCCTCCCTCACGCGTTCGCAGCTTCGTGGATGGCCGTGCGAACGTTCTGGTAGGTGCCGCAGCGGCAGATATTGGTGATCGCCGCATCGATGTCGGCATCGGTCGGCTTCGGCTTGTCCTTGAGCAGCGCCGTGACCGCCATGATCATGCCACTCTGGCAGTAGCCGCATTGCGGCACGTCGTTATTGACCCAGGCCTGCTGCACCCTGGTGAGCGCGCCGTTGGCCGCCAGCCCCTCGATGGTGGTGATCTGCTTGCCTTCCGCCGCACTCGCGGGGAACGAACACGATCGCGTCGGCACGCCGTCCACATGCACCGTGCAGGCACCGCATTGCGCGATGCCGCAACCGTATTTGGTGCCGGTCAGGCCGATGTTCTCGCGGATTGCCCACAGCAGCGGCGTGTCGGGACCGACATCCACATCGTAAGTTTTACCATTTACGTTGAGACGCGCCATTTATAGTCCTCCGAAAACGCAAAGCCGGCCGGCTCCGGCCCGATCTGACCGCCAGCATATAGACTGTTTTGAACGAGTTCAAAACGTCTTGCATAGCAACATGCGGGCGGAGCGCTCACGGTCACGTGAGCGCGAAATGTGCCGGCGCGGCGGAGCAAAGACATCGCGACCTCATCACGACCGACATGTGTATAGTTGATCGGAGTGCGCATGCAGGCACTCTGTACGGACCGAGCACATGATGATGCGTGGATGGTACCAAGCGCTACGGTGGACGGCGTTCGCATTGGCACTCGTTGCTGCCGATGTCGCAAGCGCCAAGTCATTCGCACTGGTGTCTGGCCGCCGCGATCCGCGCATTTATACGATCGACCTCGAAGCCGCCCTGCGGCCCGCAAACCAGAATACCGCGAACGCCATCATCAGCCGGGCGCTCGTCAGTCCGCGGCGATTGGATGGCGCGCTGGTCGGCGATCCAGCCAATATCGTTCTGAGCCCAGACCGCCGCACCGCCTACGTGATGAATCATCACGGAGCGATCGTGAATGCGGAGTTTCTTCAGCATGGCGGACGCGCCAACATCTCGATCATGAATGTCGGGAAGCTGCTGCGGCCGGAATCCGATAATACGGATGCGGCGCTGGAAAAGGTCGTCGATGCCGGCTGGTTCGGCGGCGTCGGCCTGATCGCGCTTCCAAATCTCCTGATTGCGAGCAGTTCGGAAGGCTGGCTCAGCGTGGACGGCTCCAACCGCATCAGCCTCATCGATCCGCGTAGCGGGGCCATGGTCGGGCAAATCCAGATGGCACTGACCGGGCCGGGAATCCGCCAACTCAATCCCGCATGTGCGGCGTTTCCCGTGCCTTTCGTGGCGCCGACGCCGCCGTCGCTCAGCTACGCGTTTCTCGGTCCGTCCCCCGCGTTCGGCTGCTGGCCGAATCCGCAGTTCATCGCGATCGGCAACGGCGGCGATGGCCGACGCTACCTCATATCCGGCAACGGCGGCACCGAAGACGTTTCGGTTATGGATTTGGCCAAGGCCCTGGCGGGCGTTCCGGTCGTGGAGGTCGCGCCGCGCATCCCGGTTCAAGCCGGCCCGTTCGGCATTGCGGCAAGCCCGAACGGCAAATTCGTCGCCGTCACCGCCCGCCAGAATAATCGCACCGGAACCGAGGGCAACACGATCTCGATCATCGATGTCGATCTGGCGCGGCAAGGTTTGCCGGGCGCGGAGGCTGCACGGGTGCGGGTCGGCACCGATCGGTCCGACGCGCCCGCGCGGCCGTTCGCCGTTGCCTGGACACCGGACGGAAAGTCGATCGTGGTCGCCAATTTCCGCAGCAACAATGTTTCGGTGGTGGATATCGGAGGCGTCGATCGCGGGCGGGTCTGGCGCTGAAATCGCGCGTATTGGTCTTGGTCGTCCCGACGGCGGGCCGGCGCGGCCCAAAATGGTGGCGATGACCCGCGACGGGCGCTACGCCGTCGTGACCGGAGGCGATGATACGCTCGCGGTTTCACCGACCGCGCCGACCGGGATGGTCTACGTGATCGACTTGCACACGCGCCGCGTCGCAGCGCAGGTGACCCAGGTCGGGATCGATCCCTACGGCGTGGCGATCGTGGAAGACGGGGAGTAATGTACTCATACCGCCACTTCGGAGAGCGGCACACCCTTCTTGGCGGCGAGGGTCGAGAGATACGCTTGGACGTCGGCGTCGAGATAGACCGGCAGATTGAGTTTGGCGTCAGGCCGATGGAACTTGCCGCGGGTGGCGCCGGAGAAGTCGATCTCGGCGGGGATGTCGTCGTCCTCGGGTGTCGCTGCGTCCATTGGGATCACCTATCCGGGTTTGTCTTCATAGTTGCGTCGTTCGCGTTTGGTCGCCTTGCGGGCCGAGATGATGCGGATCCGGATATTGGCCGGCCCCGTGATCTCGTAGGTATGCGACACTGCGAGGAGGTTGCCGCCAGCATCGAATCCGAGCGTGAACCAGCGCTCCTCGTGCCGGCTGCTGGCGTCATCGTAGACCGTCAACGCCAGCGCATCCAGAAGTACGGTGGCGGCCTGATCAAAGGTGATGCCATGCTTGCGGGCGTTGGAAAGCGCCTTGGCAGGGTCCCACGCGAAATCGTAGACAATGTTCTCGTTCATTCGGGCCGCCATCCTTACGGCGGGACGATCCTAGAAAAACGAAGCGCTGCCTACTGTCCCTTCCCGGCACCGCTCGCGAAGCGGCGGGCTTCCTCGGCGGCGCGGAACAGTGCTTTGGCCTTGTTGATGCACTCTTGCTGTTCGCTGTCGGGGTCGGAGTCGGCCACGATCCCGGCGCCGGCCTGGACATACATTTTGCCGTCCTTGACCAGCGCGGTGCGCAGCACGATGCAGCTGTCCATATCGCCGGCGGCAGAAAAATAGCCGACGCAGCCGGCATAGAGGCCGCGCTTTTCCGTCTCCAGTTCGTCGATGATCTCCATCGCCCGCACTTTTGGCGCGCCCGAGACGGTACCGGCCGGAAAGCCTGCGGCGAGCGCATCGAGCGCATCGTGGCGCGGGTCCAGCCGGCCCTCCACATTGGAAACGATGTGCATCACCTGGCTATAGCGCTCGACGAAGAATTGATCGGTCACCTTCACGGTGCCGATGGCGGCGACGCGGCCGACATCGTTGCGGCCGAGATCGAGCAGCATCAGGTGCTCGGCGCGTTCCTTGGGATCGCCGAGAAGCTCTGCTTCGAGCGCTTGGTCCTCATGCGGGGTGGCGCCGCGCGGCTTGGTGCCGGCGATCGGGCGGATGGTGACGGTGTCGTGGCGTGTGCGCACCAGGATTTCTGGGCTCGACCCAGCCACCGCGAAGTCTCCGTAATCCAGGTAGAACAGGAACGGCGCCGGGTTGACGCGGCGCAGTGCGCGATAGAGCGCGAACGGCGGCAGCGTGAACGGCGCCTCGAAGCGCTGCGCCAGCACGACCTGAAAAATATCACCCGCCGCGATATAATCTTTCGCCCGCGCCACTATGGCGCGGTATTCTGCAGGCGATGTGTTCGAAACCGGCGCGACCTGCACGGCGGTCGCGTGGGTCGAGCGCGGGTTCGCGGGTCAGCGGTTTGTCGAGCGCCTCGACCACGCCCGTGAGTCGATCGACGGCGCGGGCGAGCGCCGTATCCGCGGAAATACCGGCGGCAGGACGTACCGGGGTCACCAGCGTGAGGGTGTCAAGCACGGCGTCGAACACCATCACCACCGTCGGCCGTACCAAGATGGCGTCGGCGATCCCGATGGGGTCCGGATTGGGCGGCGGCAGAATCCTCCATCAGGCGGACCATGTCGTAGCCGAGATAGCCGAACACGCCCGCCGCCATGGGCGGCAAGCTTTCCGGCAAGGCAATTCGGCTTTCGCTGATGAACGCGCGCAAAGCTGCAATCGGCGGCTCCACGCACTGGACAAACCCGTTGCCGATTTGCCGGCCGCCGTGCTGTAGCGCGGTGCGGTTGATGTCGGCGCTGCCGCCATGGGTGCGCCACACCACGTCCGGGTCGAGCCCGATGATCGAGTAGCGCCCGCGCACGGCGCCGCCCTCAACCGATTCGAGCAGAAAACTCAGCGGTTTTTCGATGCCGGTCTTGAGAAAGGCCGAGACCGGTGTCTCCAGGTCCGCCACCAGCGTCGTCCACACCACCTGAGCGGTGCCGCGCGCATAAAGTTCCGCGAACGCGCGCGGGGAGGGCTCGATCTGCATGGCCGCGCGGCGCGTTCTCAGTTCGAGGTGCGGCCTACCGCCTGGGCGAGGGCGGATTGATTGATGTCCACGCCGATCTCGTTTTCCAGGCGCGACACGTATTGGCTCATGAGTTCCTCATTGTACGCACCGCGCAATTGGTCGGAGACCGTCTTGGCGATCGCCGAACTGGGATCGAAGGTCGGTACCTTGATATCGGTGACCTGGAAGATGATCCGATCCGTAGCAGTTTGCCCTTCGGAACTGCCGACCGCATCCTTGGCGGTACGGAAAACCTGCGAAAGCAGCCGGGGCGGTAAATTGTCCGCGGTTTCGCGCTTCAAACCGGATTTGGTCTGCACCATAACTCCGTTGGCCGCGGCCACATCCGCCATCGAAGTTCCGGATTTGAGCTTGTCTACGATCTCGGTCGTCTTGGCGTCGAGACGCTTGATAATCTCATCCTGCTTCCACCGCGCTTCCACCTGATCCTTGACCTCATCGAGCGGGCGTTCGCGCGACGGGGTGATATCGGCGACGTCGTACCAAACATAGCCGCCCCCGGGGAGCATGAGAGGATCGTTCTCCGTCCCGACTTCGGTGTTGAAAGCGCTGTTGATCGCATCGACACCGGCGGGCAAATCCGGCACCAGCTGCCCATCCGGCCCCCGCCCGGAGCGATCGACCGCCGCAATAATCCGCAGCGGCAGATTGAGCTTCTTGGCGATCTCTTCCAGCCCCAAGCCGCCGCCGAATTCCTCGTCCACCTTGTCGCGAATCTTGTTGACCTCGCCCTTGGCGCGGTCGAGCGCGATGTCGTGCTTGAGATCGGCCTCCACTTCGGCGAACGACTTCGTCGACCCCGGCTCGATCTTCTTGACATGCAAAATCACGGTTCCGAATTGTCCGGTAACCGGGCCACTGGTTGCCCCTTCGCCCAATTCGAACGCGGCGTTGCCGACGGCCGGATCGATAATGTCGGCCTTGGTGACGGTTCCAAGGTCCACCAGACGGTCCGCGAATTCAGGTTCCTTGGCGAGATCGTCGAAGGAAAGGCCGCCGGTGATGCGCTCGGAAGCTTTCCGAGCCTCTTCGGCATTCGGGAACGAGATTTGCTGCACATCGCGGCGCTCGGGCGTGGTGTAGCGGGCGATGCGATCCTGATAAACACGCTTGGCTTCGTCGTCACCAACCTCGATGGTATTGGCGATTTCCTGTTGAGAGACCGTGACCAGGATGATTTTGCGGTATTCAGGCGCTCGGAAGCCGAATTTGTGCTCGTCGAAATAGGCAGCCAACTGCTCGGGTGTGGCTGTCCCCACGTCCCCCGCATGGCTGGCGTCCAGGGTGATGTATGCGATACTGCGCTCCTCTTCCCGGAAATAGTCGAGCGCCTCGATCGCTGTCTTGGGTGGAATCAGATCCGATCCGATCGCTTCCCCGAGCTGGCGGCGCAGCATGGTCTGCCGCTGTTCGGCAATGAAGCGCGGCTCGGTAAAACCGATATCGCGAATACGTTGCAGGAACACCGTGTGGTCGAACTGGCCGTTGAGGCCGCGGAATGCCGGATCCGCCGTGATCTGTTTCGCGATCTCGGCATCGGAAATACCAAGCCCCATCTGCTTGGCCTTCTGGTCGAGCACCGCGAAGGCAACCATGCGGCCGAGCAATTGCTGCTCGAGGCCGAACGCGCGCGCCTGTTCCGGTGTGATTGGCCGGCCCACCTGACGGCTGAGCTGCTGGAGCTGCTCATTATAGCGAACGCGGAACTGGTCCATGGAGATTTCGGTGTCGCCGATTTTGGCCACTGTCGAGACACCGCCGCCGCGGAAGATGTCGCCGATGCCCCAGATTCCGAAGCTGATGATCAGGAATCCGACGACCGCAGCCATAACGATCTTGCCGAGCCAGTTGGAAGAGGCTTTTCGTAGACCTCGAAGCATGGGGGTGTTCGCCGGTTTGAGTGGTGGACACAGGATCGAGCCTTGCTCGCATGTTACCTTGCGAGCAAGCACAAGTCATCGTTCCGAATTATTCATCATAGTGGGGAGCTATCGTGGTCGCAACAACGGCGCGCGGCAAAAGCACAGCGGACCGGGATCTTGTGCCAAACGAATGCGTGACAATGAAACGATGGTGCTGCGCAACGGTTGGCGGGACGCCAGGTGACAGGTGACATTAAGGCGATCCGGGCGCTGGAGCGGGCCTTACCAACTCCCTGAGCGTCGCGTCATGCTGCATCAATGCATCAGCAGCACGGGCCGGTCGGCATTTTGGATCATGGCCTGGGTGAAGCTGCCGAACAGCAGTTCGTGCATGCGCGAGCGGCCATAGGCGCCCAAGACCACGAGATCGGCGGCACAATCCTGCGCGGCTGACGATAGCAAATGCGGAACATCGCCGCCATCCGGCGTCAGGATGCGCACGTCCGCGCGAATGCCGTTCCATCCCAGTTGATGGGCAACTTCGCGTGCGGCGCCGGCAAGTTCGTCGGTTTCGGCCACGCTGGCGATCACAACGCGTTTGGCATGGGTGAGAAACGGCATGGCCGCACTCAGGGCGCGCGCCAACTCCGGGCTTTCCTTCCAACAAACCATCACGGTGCCGGTGAGCGTCGACGGTGGGGTTGCATTGACTATGAGCACTGGACGACCAGCACCGAGCAACAGCTGCGCAAGAAAATCGTCCGGTAATCCGTTGGCCTTCTTGGCCCGGCCGACGACGACGAGATCGTTGTGGCGGGCATGAACCATGATGCTCTTGAGCGCATGGCCGTGCTCCTCGCGCCAACTCGCCGTGACGCCCGGCTTGGCGTTCGGTTCATCGCAAATTTCAATCTCCGCGCGCGCACAAAAATCGCGAAAATGCTGGACCGCAACAGCGGAACGGGTCCGGGCGGTCTCCTCGAATTCCTTGAGGGCGGCGGAAAGAGCCGGCCCCATGGCAAATCCGGTGTGTGGCATGTTGACCGCAGCCTGACCGGCTCCGACGTGGATATGCAGAAGCTGCAAATGACTGGCAAACGGCCGCGCTGCCGCCAAGGCCGTCTCCAGCAGCGGCTGATCCGTCTGGCTGCCACCGATCGGAACAAGAATCGACTTCATCGGTACTCTCCTTGGCGTCCCAATTGGCGCGAAAGGCGGCCGATCACATTGCGGTGGATCAAATCTTTTGGGGGCGCGGGCTCGCTGACCGGTACCGCTGCCAGAGCCGCGGAAACGAGGGGACGCGCGGTCAACTCACCGATGAAAAATTAGGCGAGGCCGCCGCCTGGGGCGCCCTCGCCGTCATTACCCGCGCCTATTTGCCGCGGGCGAAGGTGATGAAGCCATCGCGATTTGGCATGACCACCTTGGGCAAGGTCTGCGCGTTCATGATCGCATCGTCCGGGACGATGCCGTTGAGATTAAGCAGATACGCCACAACGCCGTACACCTCCTCATTGGTGAGGGACTTCGATTGCACCAGCGGCATGGCGCGCCGGATGTAATCGAACAAGGTGGTCGCATAGGGCCAATAGCTGCCGACGGTCTTAATCGGCGCCTGCGGTGCCGGGAGTGTGCCCTGGCCGCCGACCAGGCGGTCGTTGGGGGTACCGGCGCCCTTCTGGTTGTGGCAGGCTTGGCACTTCGCCATGAAGGTGGCTTCGCCTTGCTTCACGGTGCCGCTGCCGGCGGGCAGGCCGGCGCCGTCCGGCCCGATGCTGATGTCCCACGACGGCCAGATCCTCCTGGGAAATCGGCTTTCCGAGGTTCGGCCCTTGCTGGGCGGATGCCGCCGAGGCCAAGGCCAGCAGCGGGATGGCGACGAGGAGAGCACTACGCATAGACATTTTTCACCTCGCCGTTGCCGCCGACGGCCCAGGACTGGATCATGTTGTTGTGGAAGTTGCCGCGATCGCCGCGCAACGCGATGAGCTGCGCGCGGTTCGGTTGCACATAGCCGGTTTCGTCGGTCGAGCGACTCTGCAGCACCGCAGGTCCGCCGTCCCATTGCCACGCCATGCGGAACCGCGTGACCGCCTTGGAAAGCACGGGCTCCTGCAAGGCAGCGAGGCCCCAGCTCTTGCCGCCGTCGGCCGACACTTCCACCTTGGCAACCTTGCCGTAGCCCGACCACGCGAGGCCGGAGATCTCGTAAAGCCCCGGCCCACGCATGGTCAGCCCCGGCGACGGATGGGTGATCATCGACTTGCCCTCAAGCGAGAAGACGAATTGCAGCGCCTTCCCGGACGGCAGCAAAATCGTATACTTCGAGGTCTCGTCCTTGGTCATGGTCGGCCCCGCGGTCAATTTGATGCGGCGGAGCCACTTGACATTCATGTTGCCCTCGAAGCCGGGCAGCAGCAGGCGCATCGGATAGCCGTTCGCCGGCCTCACGCGCTCGCCATTCTGGTAGAGGCAGACCATCGCATCGTCGAGCGCCTTCTCCAGCGGGACGCTGCGGCTCATGCCGGCGGCGTCGGCGCCTTCCGCCAGCAGCCATTTCGCGGACGGATCGATGCCCGCCTCTTCGAGCAGCACCGACAGCTTGACCCCGGTCCATTCCGAGCACGACAGCAGGCCGTGGATGGCCTGGACGTTCACTGGTGCCGGCGTCTTCGCAAACAGCGCCCCGCTGTTGCCGGCGCACTCCAGGAACGCGATGCGCGACTGCATCGGATAGCGGCCGAGATCATCGAGCGTGAACACCAGCGGGCGCTTCACCAGCCCATGGATCAAGAGGCGATGGACGTCCGGATTGATGTCCGGAATGCCGGAATGGCTGCGCTCATAATGCAGGCCGCTCGGCGTGATCATGCCGTTGAGCAGATGGTGCGGCGTGCGCGCGGAACCGGTGCCGCCGGTGCCCGGTGCCGAGGCAAAGGTGCGGGCGACCTTTGCCTCGTATTTCGACGGCTGGCCGTAGCCGTTGAACGGCGCGCCGGGGATTTGCATCCAAGGCTCGACCGGCAGCGGTGCAGCGCCCGCGGGGTCTGCCAGCGCGCCCGCGCCCATTGCGGCACCCGCGGCCAGAAACATCCGGCGGTGCAAAAGCCCGTTGCCGGCGACGTGTTCGGTCTCGGTCCGAGACGATTCCTTCATTGGTCCGTTCCTCCTGCGCATATCGCATCGGGAGCATTCTAGCCCGATTGGACGCAGAGGACATGGGGGAATTTCGCTTGGTTGCTCCGTTAAACGTGGGGACGCCTGGCGGGCTTCGTCGATCATCGCAAATTTTCTCTGGTCTGCCGAAGACCAGAGAGGGAACCCGGCCGGTATCTTGGTCACAGCTCTCGCGAAGTTGTCCGCGGTTCAGCGTGGCTGCGGAACGATTCGCAGGTATGGACGCGGCGCCTTCCAGCCTTGCGGATAAATCTTCTTGGCATCCTCGTCGCTGACCGAGCCGGCGATGATTACATCCTCGCCCTGCTTCCAATTCGCCGGGGTCGCGACCTTATGCTTGGCAGTCATTTGCAGCGAATCCACCACCCGCAGCACTTCGTCGAAATTCCGGCCGGTGGTCATCGGGTAGACCAGGATGAGCTTGATCTTTTTGTCGGGTCCGACGATGAACACGTTGCGCACGGTTTGATTGTCGGCGGCAGTCCGCTGGGAGGCGTCGCCCGATGTCGCCGCTGGCAGCATTCCCCACGCCTTGGCGATCTTGAGATCGGTGTCGCCGATCATCGGATAGTTCGGTGCAAACCCCATAGTGTCCTTGATGTCAACCGCCCACCGGCTGTGGTTCTCGACCGGGTCCACGGACAGTCCGATAATTTTCACATTGCGCTTGTCGAACTCCGGCTTGAGCCGCGCCATGGTGCCGAGTTCCGTGGTGCAGACCGGGGTGAAGTCCTTGGGGTGGGAAAAAAGCACCACCCAAGAATCACCGATCCAATCATGAAAGCGGATGTGTCCTTCGGTCGTATCGGCCTCGAAGTCCGGGGCCGTGTCTCCGATTTGCAGCGTCATCGCAGAGGCTCCATGATTTGCCTCGATCCCAAAGTGGAAGCGGGCGACTCCTGGATACTTAGGCGTTAGGCGAGCCGGAGGCTAGTCTTGGCATGTTGGCCGCACCGGCAGGATTGGTCACACGGTTGGTGGTATATTATTGCCTAATCGAACCTTTTCGATCGCTTGCGCGACCAAGAGTCCTGAGCATTAACGCCAAGTTAATGCTGCCACTTTGTCTTGCGAAGGGTGGATAGTAGTATCATGAGTAGCAAGTCCGTCGGTCTCGCCTTACGATCTTGGCGTGCGACAAGCCGGGAAACGAAGTTTTCGATGGTGGCTGCGGTCGTCAGGCAGTCGGAAATTGAGGTAAATCCTGCCCGGCTGTGCGACCGTTCTAGCGTCCTTGGGACTAGCGCGCCCGGAGATCGGAGCGAACCGAGCCAAGCGTTGCTTCCTTTCGTCGCTCCCTTGTCATGGCGTACGGACACCGATATCGA
Source organism: uncultured Alphaproteobacteria bacterium (assembly GCA_963802745.1). Classification (GTDB taxonomy): domain Bacteria; phylum Pseudomonadota; class Alphaproteobacteria; order Rhizobiales; family Xanthobacteraceae; genus JAJPKK01. Next base: position 139,747 of record CAWDKL010000044.1, read on the forward strand.
CGGAAAGATATTAATGTGGATCGCCTCCCATCGTCATAAGAAGCATACATCGACCTTGATGCAGTAATTTTCGTCCCTGGGCGCATCGGCATGATGCTTGCCCCTGGCTGATCCATGTCCGGCGAACGGCTCGCGGGCGCTGGCTGATCGGTTAACTGACAGGTCATCGCGGCATCGCTCGATAGGCGGATGTCGAATTGACATTTGCTTCCGTTCGCCGCAAAGCCCACACGCTCCGGTGTGGGGGTTGGGAACGAGGCGCGATGTTCAAGCGGATTTTGATCGCCAACCGTGGCGAGATAGCATGCCGTATCATCAAGACGGCGCGCCGGCTTAAGATCGAGACCGTCGCGGTTTATTCCGATGCCGACAAGAACGCGCTGCATGTCGAGATGGCGGACACCGCGGTTCCCATCGGGCCGGCGGCGGCCGCGCAGAGTTACCTTGTCATCGACAAAATCGTGGCAGCGTGCCTGAGCAGCGGGGCTGAGGCAGTCCACCCGGGGTATGGTTTTCTGTCCGAGCGCGAAGCTTTTCCGCGCGCGCTCGCTGCGGCGGGGATCGTTTTCATCGGTCCCAATGCCGAAGCTATCGCCGCCATGGGCGACAAGATAGAGAGCAAGAAGGCAGCTGCCGCCGCGAACGTATCCACGGTGCCCGGCCATCTTGGGGTCATCGAGGATGAAGTCCAGGCGATGCGGATCGCCGATGAAATCGGCTATCCGGTCATGATCAAGGCCTCCGCCGGCGGTGGCGGCAAAGGCATGCGGATCGCGCGATCGCGGGAGGAAGTGGCTGAAGGTTACACCCGCGCGAAATCGGAGGCCAAATCGTCGTTCGGCGACGACCGCGTCTTCATCGAGAAATTCATCGTCGATCCGCGCCACATCGAAATTCAAGTGCTTGGCGACAAACATGGGAACGTTATCCACCTGGGCGAGCGCGAATGCTCGATCCAGCGCCGCAACCAGAAGGTAATTGAAGAATCGCCGAGTCCGCTGCTCGACCAGGCTACCCGCGACCGAATGGGGAGTCAGGCTGTCGCCCTCGCCAAAGCGGTGGGTTACAACTCGGCCGGCACCGTGGAGTTCGTCGCCGGGCAGGACAAAAGCTTCTACTTCTTGGAGATGAACACACGGCTGCAAGTGGAGCACCCGGTTACGGAACTCGTCACCGGCATCGATCTGGTCGAGCAAATGATTCGTGTCGCCGCCGGCGAACCGCTCGCGATGACGCAGGACGACGTGAAGCTGTCAGGCTCGGCGGTGGAAACCCGCATTTATGCGGAGGATCCGTTTCGCAATTTCCTGCCTTCCATCGGTCGCCTGGTGAAATATCGTCCCCCCGCGGAGGGCATCAAGGACGGCATCACGATACGCAACGACACCGGCGTCTATGAGGGCGGTGAAATTTCGATCTATTATGATCCGATGATCGCGAAGCTCGTCACCCACGCGCCGACACGGGACCAAGCCATCGCGGCGCAGTCCCGGGCGCTCGACGCCTTCTATGTCGACGGCATCCGCCACAATATTCCGTTCCTTTCGGCGCTGATGCAGCACCCGCGCTGGCAAGCGGGCCGGTTGTCGACGGGCTTTATCGCGGAAGAGTTTCCCGACGGCTTCGCGTCGCGCGCGCCCGAGGGGGAAACGGCCGCCAGGATAGCCGCCGTTGCGGCGGTGGCCGACTACATCGTTGACGAACGTAAACACCAGATCGCGGGTCAAATGACCGGGCGGCGGGCCTTACGCGAGCGATTGCGTTCAGTATGGCTCGGCGCCGACGAAAGCCGCCTGACGGTGACGCGCGTATCGGAAGGTCTCGAAGTCCAGTTCGTGAACGGCGCCGGCGCGGCCGAAGCCGGCTCCCGGTTGCAACGGTTGTCGTCGGCTTGGAAGCCTGGGGATCCGGTGTGGGAGGGCACCATCAATGGCATCCCGGTTGCCGTGCAGGTGCGTCCGATCCTTAACGGATTCGCCTTGAGTCATTGCGGCGTCGAGACGAAGGCGATCGTGTACACGGAGCGCGAAGCTGCCGCGGCGCGCATCATGCCCATCAGAGTTGCGGTGGATACCGGCAAAAAACTGCTCTGCCCGATGCCAGGCCTTGTGGTCGCGATCGCGGTCGTTCCGGGTCAGGAGGTCAAGGCCGGCGAGACGCTCGCCGTCGTCGAAGCCATGAAAATGGAGAACGTGCTGCGGGCCGAGCGCGACCAAACCGTCAAGGCCATTTTCGCCAAGCCGGGTGACAGTCTGGCGGTCGATGCGGTGATCATGGAATTTGCGTGATGCCGGGGCAAGCGGGCACTAATTAGTCACGGCGGATCACTTACGAATATAGCTGATGCTGGTAAGTGAAAACGCTCATGAGCAAAAGCAATAAGCGCGTTCGGGACGCCGGCACATGGCTTCTTCTGAGCCGATGGGAAGCGCTGGTCGGCGTGGACGCGCCGGCCGATCGAGGTGCTGCATGACCGAGGACTACGACATTCTGGTTTGGAGCGAGCGCCAAGCGGCGCTGCTGCGCCAACGCGCCGTCGCGGATCTGGATTTCGACAATCTGGCGGAGGAAATCGCCGACTTGGGCAAGAGCGAATTGTACGCCGTTCAATCTCTATTGACCCAAGCCTTAAGGCACCAGCTCAAGGCGCGGGCCTGGCCACAGTCTCGCGATGCGCCGACATGGCGCGCTGACGCCATCGATTTTTGTCGAACAGGCGCGAAAACGGTTCACCCCCTCCATGCGGCAGCGGATCGATGTCGCCGAGCTGTACGCGGATGCGCTGGCCGCGATCCCAACGGCGATCGACGGGCTGGCGCCTGGTCCGGTGTCGCCGGTATGTCCCATCACGCTCGACGACTTGCTGGCGGGGCGGTTCCTACCTGGCGCATCCTCACCCCAGCACGAATGACTTTCCAATACGCAATGACATTAGACGCATTTGCTGTTGCTTCTATTGCAAGAATGGTAAACTTTAGCGATGGGATGGAGGGTTGAATTTCTCGACGATGGAGCGAGAGCTGCCCTTGGGGGTGCCTGAGGACATTCAGGCGAAGTTCCTGCGGATATCCCGCATCATTAAATCGGCCGGATTCGCCAAGGTACGTGAGCCATTATGTCAGACGGAAAAACGCCCGGCCCCAATTCCTGTGATGCACGACAGACTGCCATTCGGGTATGGTAAGTTGTCGTCCTTAAAGACGTTATTGGAATATTGTTCGCTGACATCGTTGCAACATAAACTCGCCACTCTGGCGGTCCACCTATCCGGATCATTTGAAAACAGGTAGTATCATTTCCTTCTCATAGCATAAATTATACAACTGCGCAGCAGGCGTTAATTGGTGGGACAAAATATCAGTTTTCAGGCGCCACCGGAGACGCGCGAAAGCGGCCGATGCCGTAGCGCTCTCGCCTCCCCCCATCACCCATCCCACCGGGGTGCCCGCTTGCCAAGAAAGGCCGCAATACCTTCCCGCGCGTCGTCCTCCAGCATGTTATCCACCATGATGCGGGAGGTGTAGTCATAGGCCTCGCTGAGATTCATGGCCGCCTGGGCATGGAAGGCTCGCTTGCCGATACGGATCGCCGCCGGTGATTTCGTGGCGATGCGGCGCGCAAGCGCCATCGCCTCCGCCCGCGCTGCGGCAGCCGGGACCACGCGGTTGACGAGGCCGATGCGCAGCGCCGCCTCGGCGGAAATCGCTTCGCCGGTCAGCAGCATTTCCATGGCGTGCTTGGGCGCCACGTTGCGCGACAGGGCCACCATCGGGGTGGAGCAGAACAGCCCGATATTGACGCCGGGCGTTGCGAAGGTTGCATCGGCCGCGGCGACCGCGAGATCGCAGGCGGCAACGAGCTGGCAGCCGGCCGCGGTGGCGGCACCCTGCACGCAGGCGATGACCGGCTGCGGCAGCCGCACCACCGCCTGCATCATGGTGCTGCATTTCGCCCAGACGGCGTCGAAGAACGCCCGCCCGCCGTCCGGGTCGGTGCGCCGCGCGGTCAATTCCTTGAGGTCATGCCCGGAACAGAACGCCGGGCCCTCGGCAGCGAGCACGACGGCACGAATGGACCGGTCGCTCCCGATGGCGGCAAACGCCTCGATCAGTTCGCCGAGCAAGGCCTCGGACAGGCTGTTGCGCGAAGCCGGCCGGTTGAGAACGAGCAGCGCAACCGCATCCTCCGTCTCCCGCAGGAGGCTTGAAGCACGTGGAATCGTCGCGGCGGCGGCTTCGCTCACGGCTTCGTCCCCATCGGCTGCGCCGAACTCCTGTCGTCTCGGAAAATCCATGCGCCAAACCCTGCTTTTCCGGTGTCTTATGCCGAATTCCGTTGCAAAACCTGGAGTCATGGCCGGGCTTGTCCCGGCCATCCACGTCTTCCTGCGGAGCCGCGGCAAGAAAGACGTGGATGCCCGCGACAAGCGCGGGCATGACTCCGATATGGTGGTTCGACCTGATCGAAATCTGGTCTAGAGCACCCCATGTGCGCTATCATGGTTCGGAACAATCCTTAACCCCATTCTCGCCGCGTTCACAATGCGCCGGTCCCGCGGCATTGCGGACACTCGGTCTGCGGAATCCGGCCCAACCCGGGCACATCCATGAATTTCACCGTCGCGATCGTGGGCCGGCCGAATGTCGGTAAATCCACCTTGTTCAACCGCCTGGCCGGCCGGCGGCTCGCGCTGGTGGACGATACCCCCGGCGTCACCCGCGACCGGCGGGAGGGCACCGCCCATCTCGGCGACCTTACCTTCACCATCGTCGATACCGCCGGCCTCGAAGAATCGCGGCCCGAAACTCTGTCGGGCCGCATGCGCGCCCAGACCGAGACCGCAATTACCGCCGCGGATGCGGTGTTCTTCGTGATCAACTCGCGCGCCGGCATCATGCCTGACGACCGCGTCTTCGCCAATGCGCTGCGCCGCGCCGGCAAGCCGACCATTTTGGTCGCCAACAAATCCGAGGGGCGCAAAGGCGCGGCCGGAGCCTACGAGGCCTTCGATCTCGGGCTCGGCGAGCCGGTAGCGATCTCGGCCGAGCACGGCGACGGCCTTTCCGACCTTTACGATGCGCTGCGCGCCGCGATGCCGGTTCAGACCGCGCTGCCGGACGACCATGAGGACGAAGCCGAGGGTGAACCCGGCGCGGTTCGCGCGCCCAAGCCGATCCGCATCGCCGTGGTCGGCCGTCCCAATGCGGGCAAATCGACCCTCATCAACCGCCTGATCGGGGAGGAGCGGCTGCTGGTCGGCCCCGAGGCCGGCATCACCCGCGATTCCATCGCGGTACCGCTCGCCTGGCATGGGCAAGACTTCCTTATCTACGATACCGCCGGCCTGCGGCGGCGCGCCCGCGTCGAGGGCAAGCTGGAAAAGCTATCGGTCGGCAACACCCTTGAAGCGATCCGCTTCGCCGATGTCGTGATCCTGCTCATCGATGCCGATGTGGCCTTCGAGGAGCAGGATTTGCGCATCGCCGACCTGATCGAGCGGGAAGGCCGCGCGCTGGTGCTCGGCATCAACAAATGGGACCTGCGGGACGCAGCACCCGGCGCGATCGCCAAGCTGCATGAAAAGGCCGATCACCTCTTGCCCCAGCTCAAGGGCGTGCCGGTGGTTGCGGTATCGGGCCTCACCGGCGCCGGGCTCGACCACCTGATGAAAGCCGTGACGGAAATCCACGCGGTGTGGAATAAGCGCGTCTCCACCAATGCGATGAACCGCTGGCTCGCCGCAGCGCTGGCCGCCCACCCGCCGCCCGCGGTATCCGGCCGCCGGCTCAAGCTCAACTACATTACCCAGCCAAAGGCGCGCCCGCCGAGCTTCGTGCTGTTCTGTACCCGCGCCGACGCCTTGCCGGAGAGCTATCAGCGGTATCTGATCAATGCGATGCGCGAGAGTTTCGATCTGCCCGGGGTGCCGATCCGGCTCACGCTGCGAGAAAAGGCCAATCCGTATGCAAGGAAGGGGAAGCGGTAGGGCCGGCGCGTTGTGTCGGGCCAAAAGGAATCGCAGTTTTTCCTTTGTGTCGGTCGGTCAATTGTTGTCTGGCTCGGACCGCCGCCACACCGCCGGTTCCGGCCGCGGCGCCTCCATGATTTTCCGCAAGTGCTCGAAAACTTCTTCGTGGGGTATTGGCGGGCGCGGATCGTCGATGGCGGCTTGCAGCGTTCGCTTGAGCAACTCGCGCCGCAAGTCGGTGTGCGGCTCCAGGTCCTGATGCTCTCCGAGGATGACGAATACGGCTTCGCTCGGATCGGCGAAAACGCCCTGCTCGATCAGGCCGAGCAGCCATTCGGCCAGACCAGACGGCAGATAGGCTTCAAACCGCAGCCCGCCCTGCCGCGCCTGTTCGCGCAACGCCTTGGCCTGCGCAATGTTCCTCGCCTTTTCCTCGGCGGTCGGCCAGCCCTCGTCCGCATCTTCGTTCATGTTGTGATGGTCCAAGGATCGATGAGTGTGCGGGTGGCCATGAGTGCCCATGGCGCGCCGCTCGGATGCGCAGCCGTTCCCTTGCATGGACGGCATCGCTGATCCATAACGGTCGCCATGAGACGCTCCCGGACATCCTGATTTCCTGATTGGAGAAATAGTAGGCATTGTGGATAATGGAAGCGAGGCAATTCCGACCGAATTGCGCTGAAACCGCGATGAAAGAATGGTTGCGTTGACTTGCAAAGCCGTGCAAATGGCGCGCGACAACTACTGCCGTCCCGTCAAGCAGTGTGATCGGCCGCACGGTGTCGCGGCATAAGCTCCCGCGCCGGCTGTCAGCAGACTCTTTCAAATGCTGCTAACGCATTGATTATGCAACCATTGTTGCATCTTTGCGCTTGTCGATATGCGCCCTCATGGCGCACAATTCGAGCATGCATCAACGGAGAGCAACATGGCCTCGCAAGATTTCCGCAAGCAGATCGCCGGCTACGGGCTGACGACCGCGCACATCCTCTACCGGCGCCCCGATCACCCCTGGCTGCTGCAGTCCTATGTGTGGCAGTCCTACGATCTTTGTCCGCATTTCCCGGAACTGGGGAAATTTTTGGAGTTTTGGGAAAAGTCGCTGGAGGGTATGCTGCATTCCGTCACGGTTGCGCATTCCAAGTTGATCAAACCTGCGGAACTGCGAGCGGTGGACGGCGTGTTCCGCTTGCATTGAGCGGTAGGTTCGCTCAAGCGTGAATTCCGGCTGCCACGTCTAGACTGGACCAAATTTCGGTCTGGTCGAATCAGGCCGGGTGGGCAACACCGCCCCGCCTCGACGGGGCCAATACGCTTGAACCGGCCGCGATTTTGCGCACGCGGACAACACCAGCGCTTGGCCGCGTGGGCAAAATCGTCCGCAGCGTCGGCGCCAGCCCTTGCGTAGCGAACGCGATTTGGCCCATCCTACGCCGCTTCGTCGGCTCCCACCGCATCGGAATCCGGTCCAAATTGTGTGGGGTTCGAGACGAAAAAAACGCCCCGGCGAAGCAGCCGGAGCGCAGATCGGCGCCTTTATTTGCGGCCGCGCGGGTACTCCGCGCGGCCGCATTCAGGTTAGAACTTATAGTTCACGCCAAGCGTGACCAGATTGATCTGCCGGGACACATTGATCGAATCCCCGACAGCGAATGGCGAAGTCGCTGTCCAATTGGCAAGCCCGATATAGTCATACTCGACCTTGACGGTCCAGTTTTGGGTGAGGCCATATTCGATGCCGACGCCCGCAAGCCAACCGGACGCCGTGTTGCTTGCACTGAGCGTGCCGGTAGCAAAACCATTCGGGATGCTCGAGCCGGTCACGGATGCCGTCAGGGACGCATTATTGTTGGCCCAAGCGCCGCCGCCCTTGGCGTAGAAGAGCCAGTTATATTCCGCGAAGCCGAGGCGCCCCGCGACGGTTCCCACCCAATTGGTGCTCGCATTGCCCTGCACGGACACGGCAAATGGATTACCCGAAGGATCGATGAAGGTGCCATTTGCGGTGCTCGATGTCTTGCCGATCGAGGTGCCGTCGAACATGCCTTCGATGCCCACAACCCAGTTGGGGGCAAACTGCCAATTGTAGCCGATGGTGCCACCGCCGATCACGCCGGAGTTATTGCCGGTGATGCTGGCGCCGGTGACATTGTCGGTCAGCGTGCCGCTGGCAAAGGCGCCGCCGAGATTGGCGCCGATATAAAATCCGGTCCAATTGAAGATCGGAAGCGGCGGCGGCGGCGGCGGCGGCGGATATGCGGTCCGATTCGCCAAGTCGGCTGCGAAAGCCCCGGTGGATGCCGCGATAAGCCCCATCGCAACAGCAGCCAAACGCCAAACGTGTTTCATCATTGTTACCCCTCTTTACCCAACGCATCGGCTAATCTACTTGCCGGCTCGCTTTCCGCAAATGAAAGTTTCGCAAAATTGAGGCGCCGCAACGGATCTTCATCCCAGTGTATCCGAAAGGACACAATGGGAGTATTTTGGTAGGTCGCGCGGGTCATCACTTGGGACACAGAGCGTCTGGGGGGTACAAAATGGTGCCCCTCGTTTAGCAAGGCTTAACCTTCCCGGACCCGCAAAGGCTATCTCGCGAAGCGCCGCAAGGCCCCGAACCGAGCGTCTGAAGAAATCTCGTCAGAAACGAGCCCCACAATCGAGAGCTCAATACTGGCAGGCCGCGCCGAAAGCGCGCGAGCGTTCCGGGATTTGCCCCGGTCTTATGCCAAAGCGATCTCTGCCGGCTCGCCTCGCGTGGTGCGCTCGGCCGCGGCGCGGCGAATTGCGTCCGCCAGATAGCCGGACGATTGCGCCCCCGATACGGCGAATATCCCCCCAAGGATGAAAAATGGCACGCCGTCGATGCCCGCCGTCTTGGCGGACTCGGCCGCGGCCGAGACAGTGTCCACATCCGTATCACCCGCAAGGCGAAGGCGCACCGACTCTGCGTCCATCCCGCAATCGCGGGCGGCGCCGACCAGGACCTCGAGGTCCGTCAGGTCCGCGCCGGCGGTGAAATACAGATCCATCAAGCGCTGCTTCATGTGGGCCGCGTCGCCGCTTTCGCCCGCCCACCGGATCAGCCGGTGGCAATCGAGCGTGTTGGGCTGACGCGCAATGGCATCGAGATTGTAGACGAGGCCTTCGTCCCGCGCGGCCATCACGATGCGCTGGGCATTGGCGTTATAGCGTTCGACCGAGCCGAATTTGGCGATGAGATATTCGCTCCGGCTCATGCCGCCGCGCGGCACCCAGGGGTTCAAGAAATAAGGCTGGTAGTTGACCGTGACGGGTATTTCCGGCACCCGCGCGATTGCGTTTTCAAGCCGGCGCTTGCCGATGAAGCACCACGGGCATACCACATCGGAGACCACGTCGATCTGCAGCGGATTGTTTGCGACCGCGACGGGATTGCTGGACATCGGCTTCCTCACCGGTTCGTGAAAACGATCGGCCAGAACATAGGGCGCCGGAGGTCAAAGGCCAATATCGGCCATCGGCTTTCGCATGAACGCCAAGGAATTTGACCACCTTCGCGAGGCCGGCTCGAAAATTTCCGGCACACTGAAATTACCTAGCGGTGACAGTGCGGAACTTTCAGATGCAAGATGTCATGATGCAAGACGAGCCGGCCCGCGCCATATTTTCTCTTTTGGTGCGTCGCGGCATAAAAATCTTCTCCAGGCTCCGCACATCAGCGCATGCTCCCATTAAGCTGTTATAAACATAACATTTTTCAACACGACACCGTGATCGGACGCCTCTTGTGCGATGCAATAGAAAGACCATCTGTGCGGTGTTGAAGCGAAACCAATCGGAGGTCCATCATGAACATGACATTTAGAGCGCTTGCTATCCTGACCGCAGCCGTCGCCTTGGCGGGTCCACCCGCGGTGGCGAAGACGCGCGTTCGTCCGGCTCCGTTGGTCACGAATGTACCGGCTGACGTGCACGGTTGGCTTGTCGCCCCGAGCGGGGCCGCCCAGCATGTCTATGCGCCGAGCCTGCCCGTCTCCCCGTATCCGAGCCACGGTCTCACGCCGGATTTCCAGTTGAGCCACCTGTAATTCCGCTCCTTTGCGTAGAGTAGATGTTAGAAAATTCGCCGGGCGCAGCCTTTCGCCCGGCGAATTGGCGCTTGCCCAGGGGGCAATCGAGGTGCCGGTCGCGTGGTTTTACGTCGATGCGAATCCAAGTAAGCTTCTTACGTCGCCGGATTGTATCAATAAATTGTAATGAACACTATAGCAAATTCCGGTCGCATCGAATCGCAGGGTCGGGACCCAGCCGCCTGGCTAATTTCGAACCTATTTTCTGGTTGGCGCGACGACCAACTCAGGAGCACCAGTCGTGGCGAGGTGATACGTCATCAATGTATGTTGAATACTAATTTCGCGATACCGTACACGACGGCGCAGCCGATGAAGAACAGGATCACCCAGACTGCGTAATCCACCTGCTGCTTGAAATTCGCCACCGCCTGCGATCCCGTCTTGGTGCCCATGACGAGGGACTTTAGCAAGAAATAAACCGGGAGCGCGGCGAGAATGAGTCCGATCCACTTGAACATCGTGCCATGATCCAGCTGCGGGGGGCCTCGGTTTGGCCACCCGCAGGTTTGCGCCGGCCGGGCGCCAATCGCAAGCCCACCCGCGGCAAAAGCATCGCCAAAAGCCACGGGCTTTCCGGGGGCGGGACCACATTCGCAACCCCGACGCTTGCGGACCGCGCGCTCATGCGGCCGAGCCGCCCTCTCCCCCGCGCGCCTGCGCCCATTTCATGAAGGCGAGCAGCACCGGGTCGGCGCGCACGTCGGATTCCCGCAGCGGCCGTGCGAAGGATAGGCCGGCGAGCGTGCGCACCCGCGACAGCGCCACATAGACCTGCCCGGGCGCGAAGGCGCCGGCGCCGACATCGACCCGCACGTCGTCCAGCGTCAAGCCTTGGGCCTTGTGGATCGTCACCGCCCAGGCGTGGATCAGCGGAATTTGCCGGTAGGTACCGACCACCTCGTTGTCGATGCGCTGCTTTTCCTCGTTCCACTGCTGGCGCACTTTTTCCCACGTCGCCGGCTCGACCAGGTGATCTTCGCCGCGGCGGTCGAACCGCACGACGGCGCCCTCCGGCTCCAGCCGGATCACGGTTCCGAGCGAGCCGTTGACGAAGCCGCCCTGCGGGTCGTTGCGCACCGCCATGACGCGGGCACCGGGCGACAGTTCGAGATGCTCAGGCACCGGCAGATTGGCCGCACCCAGCGCAAAGTCCCGCTCGATGGTGGCGCGAAAGGCGGTCCGCTTTGCCCCCAGCGCCGCGAGGCCCTCTTGATTGTAGCGCTCCGCCGCGGCCCGCGTCGGCGTCAGCATGAGTGGCTTGACGCCGTCCCGGTGCGGGCCGACGCAGCGCGCATTGAGCCGCGCCAGCGCTTCCGCCACGCCCTCGCGGGAACGGACCCGGCCGAGCATATCGATGAAATCATCCTCGGCCTGGCGCCACACCCGCTCCAGCGCCACGGTCGCGACCGGCAGGGCCTGCAGGATGTGGGCGTTGAAGGCATAGGGCGCCGTATAGCCGAGGCCATCGAGCATCGGCCGGTCTTGCTCCTGCACCACCGGGGGCAGCTGCAAAAAGTCTCCGACCATCACGATCTGCACGCCGCCGAACGGGCGCTTGTCGCCGCGCACCTGGCGCAGCCGGGCATCGATGGCGTCGATGATATCGGCACGCACCATGGAAATTTCGTCGATGACGAGCCGCTTCATGCGGCGGTAGAGCGAGCCGAATTTGCCGCCCTTGGACAAATTCTTGGCGTCGAGAACCGCATGCTCCAGATGGAAAAACGAATGGATGGTCTGGGCGCGCGCGTTGAGCGCCGCGATTCCGGTCGGCGCCACGGTCGCCTGCAATTCGCCGCCGGGCCGGCTCTTGGCGTATTGCACGAGCCGCGTCTTGCCGGTCCCGGCGCGCCCGGTGATCAGCACCACGGGCGTGCCGGCGTCGATGGCCGCGAGCGCCTCCCCGACACCGGGCGAAGCCTCATAGGCCGCATCCGGCACGAAGGTCGGCTCGGCCGGTGCGGTTCGCTTGGACGCGGCGGCGCGATTGAAACTTCCGAAGCTTTTTTTCGCCGTCGCCTGATCGGCCGCCCGAGGAGCCTCTTTCATTTAAAGTCCGCCATCCCGGCACAGCCGGCGCACCCGCGCAAATCGCGAACTCCGCCGCCGCGTCAACCCGGCCACCCTCGCAAGGGTGGGGCGTGGTTTCAAGAGCGGACGGCGCAGGCCAGGCGGCGCGCGCCGTTGCGGCCGGGCCTGGCCGTGCCTGCCGATCGGCATTACCGCGAGGGAGGACCGCCCGAGGCGTTGCACCGCCGGCTCGACCATGATGTTGAGCTGTGCTGTCCGGCGGTGCTCGATGCGTTCGGCCAGTCCTATCACTGGAGCTGATGCAGGTCGAATTGCCACCGACATCGTGTTCCGCTCGGCCGCCACGCTCAAGCCGCTTTATGAGCAGCTCCGGAGCTTCCTCCAGAGCGCCTGCGGTACTCTTGGGCGACTTAAGTTTTGATGAGTTCGACGACCGCCTCGGTGCTTACGTGAACGGCAGCATCGCCCCTTAAGATTCGGCTTCTCGCGCCTATTTCCGCCGGGAAATCGGCGGGTAGTCGCGTTGCGTGGCGCCGGTATAGAGCTGGCGAGGGCGGCCGATCTTCTGGCTCGGATCCTCGATCATTTCCTTCCACTGCGCGATCCAGCCGACCGTGCGGGCGACCGCGAACAGCACCGTGAACATCGTCGTCGGAAATCCCATCGCCTTCAGCGTGATGCCGGAATAGAAGTCGATGTTCGGATAAAGCTTTTTCTCGATGAAATAATCATCGTGAAGCGCGATGCGCTCGAGTTCGAGGGCTACATCCAGCAGCGGGTCGTCCTTGATGCCCATTTCGCTGAGCACTTCGTGACAGGTCTTCTGCATGATCTTGGCGCGGGGATCGTAGTTCTTGTAGACGCGGTGCCCGAAACCCATCAGGCGGAAGCTGTCGTTCTTGTCCTTGGCGCGCCGGATGTACTCCGGAATGCGGCTGACGTTGCCGATTTCCGACAGCATTTTGAGCGCTGCTTCGTTCGCTCCGCCATGGGCGGGCCCCCACAGGCAGGCGCAACCGGCCGCGATGCAAGCGAACGGATTGGCCCCCGACGATCCCGACAGCCGTACCGTCGAGGTTGAGGCGTTCTGCTCATGGTCGGCGTGCAGGATGAAGATGCGGTCCATGGCGCGCGCCAGTACCGGATTGACCTGGTATTCCTCGCACGGCACGGCGTAGCACATGCGCAGGAAATTCGCCGCGTAGTCGAGGTCGTTCTTGGGATAAACGAACGGCTGTCCGACCGAATATTTATACGCCATGGCGGCGAGCGTCGGCAGCTTGGCGACCATGCGTATTGAGGATATGTCGCGCTGCGCCGGATCGGAGATGTCGAGGGAATCGTGATAGAAGGCCGATAGCGCGCCGACGGAACCGACCATCACCGCCATCGGATGCGCATCGCGCCGGAATCCATGGAAGAACCGGCCCATCTGCTCATGCACCATGGTGTGGCGCGTGACCAAGTCGTCGAAGTGCTTCTTCTGGGTGGCGGTCGGAAGCTCGCCGTAGAGCAGAAGATAGCAAGTTTCAAGGAAGTCGCCATGCTCGGCGAGTTGATCGATGGGGTAGCCGCGATAGAGGAGAACCCCCTGGTCGCCGTCGATATAGGTGATTTTCGACTCGCAGCTCGCCGTCGAGGTGAAGCCCGGGTCATATGTGAAGACATCGGCTTGGCCGTAGAGCTTGGAGATGTCGACCACGTCCGGGCCAATCGTGCCTTCGTAGACCGGAAAGGTGTAGTTTTTCTCGCCCAGGGTCAGGGTGCCGCTTTTTGTATTGGCACCGGAACGCGCGTCCATGCTCTTCATCCTCGATCAAACCGCGCTGCACGGGGCAGTCGCTCAACCGATGCCGCACGAGGCTGGCAACGCTGCCGGCCGTCCGCGCATCTCCCCGAAAATTGCCTAACTCATTCGTTGATGCACTGCAAGATCGCCGTTTGCCTAGCAATCGATCGCTGCCCAATCTTGCGGCGCCCGCGCGCGGGGGAAGGGAAGCACGGTGCCCGCGGGGTGCGCAAAGGCGCTTGCTCGGGCGTGCAATGAGGAATATCGGCGCCCCGAGGTTGTCTTTCGCACGGCGCCGTGGCCCCCGAACATTCCCGACCGCCTACCCTGCGCCTTTGCGCACGCTACCGCGCGGCCTACGGCGTTCAAGCGGCAAGGCGCGCCTGGTCGGCAAGGCGGGCGAGGCTCTCCTGTTTGCCCAGCACCGCCAGCACGTCGAAAATGCCGGGCGACGTAGGGCGTCCGGTCAAGGCCGCGCGCAGCGGCTGGGCGACCGTGCCCAGCTTGAGTTCCTTGCGCTCGGCGAACGCCCGTACGGCATGTTCGGTCGCCTGCGCAGTCCATGGGTCCACGTTTGACAAGTCGGCCAGCAGCTGCGCGATAATTCCGCAGGCCTGCGGATTGAGCAGCGCGCGCGCTTTGTCGTCGATCACAATCGGCCGGTCCGCGTATAGAAATTTTGCGCTGTCGAGGAGTTCCACCAGAGTTTTGGCGCGTTCCTTGAGCCCCGGCATGGCGGCGAGAAACTTGGCTTTCAGTTCCGGCGTAAACTTAGCGGCGAGCGCGGCTCCGTTGGCGAGATGCGGAAGCAGCCTTTCGATGGCCGCCAGCAGGTCGGTATCGGCGGTTTGCCGGATATAGTGTCCATTGAGACTTTCCAGCTTGGCGAAGTCGAAGCGCGCCGGACCCCGGCCGATCTGCGGCAGGTCGAACGCGCTGATCATTTCTGCCGTGGAGAACATCTCCTGGTCGCCATGACTCCATCCGAGGCGGACCAGATAATTGCGCATCCCCTCCGGCAGATAGCCCATGGCCCGGTAGGCATCGACACCCAGCGCCCCATGCCGCTTCGAGAGTTTCGAGCCATCCGGCCCGTGAATGAGCGGGATATGGGCCATCACCGGCACCGGCCAGCCGAAGGCTTTGTAAATCTGCGTTTGCCGCGCCCCGTTGGTGAGATGGTCGTCGCCCCGGATGATATGGGTGACGCCCATGTCGTGATCGTCGACCACAACCGCGAGCATGTAGGTCGGCGTGCCGTCGGAGCGCAGCAGCACCAGATCGTCGAGATTCTCGTTCTGCCAGACGACGCGGCCTTGGACTTGGTCGTCGATCACGGTTTCGCCGGTGAGCGGCGCCTTGAGCCGGATCACCGGCTTTACGCCGGGAGGCGCTTCGGCGGGATCACGATCGCGCCAGCGGCCGTCATAGAGTTTGGAGCGACCCTCGCGGCGCGCCTTCTCGCGCATCTCGTCGAGTTCCTGCTGGGAGGCGTAGCAGCGATAGGCATGGCCGGTGGCAAGCAACTGCTCGGCGGCCTCGCGGTGCCGGGCCGCGCGGGAGAATTGATAGATCACCTCGCCATCCCAATCGATGCCGAGCCAGGTGAGCCCATCCAGGATGGCGTCGATCGCCGCCTTGGTGGAGCGCTCGCGGTCGGTATCCTCGATCCGCAGCAGCATCTTGCCGCCGCGTCCGCGCGCGTAAAGCCAGTTGAACAGCGCCGTCCGGGCGCCCCCGATATGCAGGAAGCCGGTCGGCGAGGGTGCGAAGCGGGTGACGATGGGGGAGGGTGTGGTCATAATGGAACGGTGATCCCGCAATGCGATTGGGTGCCGGCCCCTGTACAAGGCATGGGGCCGGGTGTCACGGCAAAACTTATGCATTGTCTTGGCTTTGCGCCAAGCCCCCCGAAATCACCTCAGGCGCGCGCGGGGTTGGACCCCCGCGCGTCCATCGTGTAATGGCAGATGACTTCGCGGCGTGCGAAGGGTCGCACAGGATTCTCGACATTATGACGGCACTCGAAGCAGTTAACGATGCCGGGCGCGATTTCATCCGCGACATCGTCGCGGCCGATCTCGCAGCGCGGCGTTATCCGAAGATCATCACGCGATTTCCTCCCGAGCCGAACGGTTATCTCCATATCGGCCACGCCAAATCGATCTGCCTCAATTTCGGGATCGCCCAGGAATTCGGCGGTCAGTGCAACCTGCGCTTCGACGACACCAATCCGACCAAGGAGGAGCAGGAATATATCGATTCCATTAAAGAGGACGTGCACTGGCTCGGCTTCGATTGGGGCGACAATCTCTTCCATGCGTCGGACTATTTCGAGCAGCTCTATGCCTGGGCCGAGCACCTGATCCGCAACGGCCTTGCCTATGTGGACGACCAGACCCAGGACGAGATGCGCACAAATCGCGGCACGCTCACTGAGCCGGGGCGCAACAGCCCGTATCGCGACCGGTCGGTCGCGGAAAACCTCGACCTGTTCCACCGCATGCGTGCCGGCGAATTCCCCAACGGGGCGCGGGTACTGCGCGCGCGCATCGACATGGCCTCCGGCAACATCAATCTGCGTGACCCGGTGCTCTACCGCATCCTCCACGCCACCCATCCGCGCACCGGCAATGCGTGGTGCGTGTATCCGAGCTATGATTTCGCCCACGGCCAATCGGATGCGCTCGAGGGCGTCACCCATTCGATCTGCACGCTCGAATTCGAGGATCACCGGCCGCTTTACGACTGGTTCCTCGCCCATCTCCCGGTGCCATCGCACCCGCACCAATATGAATTCGCCCGCCTCAATATCAGTTACACCGTGCTCTCCAAGCGCGTGCTGACCGGACTGGTGCGCGGCGGCCACGTGAAGGGCTGGGACGATCCACGCATGCCGACGCTCGCGGGCTTGCGCCGCCGCGGCGTGCCGCCGGAGGCCCTGCGCGAGTTCGTGCGCCGAGTCGGCGTCGCCAAGGCCTATAGCGTGGTCGATGTCGGCATGTTCGAGCACGCGATCCGCGAGGTGCTCAACCGCACGGCGCTGCGCCGGATGGCGGTGCTGCGGCCCCTGAAGGTCGTCATCGAGAACTATCCGGAAGGGCAGGGGGAGCAACTGGAGGCAGTCAATCATCCGGACGACTCCGCCGCCGGCACGCGGCAGCGTGCGATTCGGCCGAGAGCTTTATCGTCGAGCGCGAAGACTTCATGGAGAACCCGCCGAAAAAGTTCTTCCGTCTGTCTCCCGGCAAGGAGGTACGGCTGCGTTATGCCTATTTCATCACCTGCCGCGAGGTCGTGAAAAACGCCGCCGGCGACGTGGTGGAGCTGCGCTGCACCTATGATCCGGCGACCCGCGGCGGCAACGCGCCGGACGGGCGCAAGGTGCAGGCGACGCTGCACTGGGTCGGCGCCGCCGACGCGGTAACGGCGCGAGGTGAGACTCTACAATCAGCTGTTCGCCAAGCCGGACCCGGATGCGGGCAATTTCGCGGCCGACCTCAACCCGGAATCGCTCGAAGTGCTGAGCGATGCCAAGCTGGAACCGGCGCTTGCTGCCGGCAGTTCGCCCGCGCCGGTGCAATTCGAGCGGCTTGGCTATTTCGCCCGCGACAAGGATTCCACGCCAGGTAAGCCGGTGTTCAACCGCACCGTGGGTTTGCGGGATACGTGGGGGAAAGTCCAGGCGGGAGGGTAATGCGCGGCGCGGAGGACCCGCAACAGGAATTCCGGGCGCGGAGCCCCGTGAGCTTTGACTAAAGGGCCTCAATGTCACGGTGACCTTCGATGATATTGGAAACCTCAAAATTTTCGCCGACGTTGCGAAACAAGATAACATAGCCCTTGAAGGCAAAGCTGCGGAGGTCCGGGCGAAGTTCGGGGCGTGCCCGGCCGAGGGTGCCGGGCAACGCCGCAAGGTTGCGACACTTCTGGCGCAGGGTGCCGACAAACCGTCTGCCGATTGTCAGGTGGCCGCTTTCGCGGGTAATATGCTCAAGGATGTGCACCAGGTCCGCTTGCGCCGACGGCAGCATTTTGAGCCGTGGCAAGTCAGAATCCTTCTTTCTGCAGTTGGAGGGCCTTGGCTTCAAGGGCGCTATCGATGTCGGCATCCGTAGCCTCGCCACCGGCCGCAATCGAAGCATCCACCATATTCCGCAGAGCGAGCAATTTGGCCTCACGTTCCTCGACCAAACGAAGACCTTCGCGAACCACCTCGCTGGCTGAACCGTAACGGCCCGCGCGCACGATGCGCTCGACGAAAGTTTCCCAGCGCTCGCCAATCGAGACGTTCATCTATACCTCCGCTGTTCTGTTCAAAGTATCAATGATAACAAAAATTGTGCGATTTTTGCACCCCAGGTGACTGTCCGTGTGCGAGGGCATAGGCTGTCTCCTCCCTCACCGCGCCGGAGCAAATCCACATGCCCCTAAAAATCCTCCGGCGCGAGATCCCGCAGTGGGGCACGACCTATGGTCCTGCCGGCGACGGTCCATTTCCTGCGATCCTGGTGCTGCATGGCTCGGAGGGGGCGTCGGCCGGATGGAGCCATCGCAACGCGGCCATCCTCGCGGCGCACGGCTTTCTGGCCTTTCCGTTTGGCTATTCTAAGGGAGGCAATGGCTGGAATGCCGGCAATATCATCGATGTGCCGTTGGATCGGACCGTAGAAGCCCTTGCCGCGCTACGCGCATTCCCCTTCGCGGGGCCGAAGGTTGGTCTATACGGCGTGTCCCGCGGCGGCGAGCACGCCCTGTTGCTGGCATCCCTGATGGCCCGTGATGCAGTGAACGGCTTGCCCGATGCGATTGCGGTGCATACGCCCGCCGACGTAATTTGCGGTGCCTTCGATGCGCGGGAAATGCGCGACGCCGGCGACCCGGGCTGGCAGCCCTGGGATCCGGGCAAGCGCGCATGGACCTGGCGCGGTTCGTCCGACGACCTGCTCCCCACGACCCCGATCGAGATCGAACGCTACGACGGTCCGCTGTTCATCAGCCACGGTACCAACGATCGGATGTGGTCCGTCAACATGTCGCGACGGTTGGTGGCCCGCCTCAGTGGACACGGCAAGGCGCCCGAATCTCACTTCTATGAGGGACAGGACCATACGCCTGACAGCGAAGGCGCGAACCAGCACCACGAACGTCTGATCGCCTTTTTCGCGCGTCATCTGTCGGCGTTGAGTGGTGCAACGCCGCGTGCTGGCCGGATGGAAGACGAGGCAACGACATCGAGCAGCCTGCCGATGAACATTTGACGTTAGGCGGCGCGCCGGGGCCGATCGGTTTTCCCTCCGCTGTCGCCTATTTGCCGCCTTGGCCCTTCTCCATCCCATAATCTTTCAGCGCGTGGTCGATGGCCGGCCCTTGCAGGAATGTAATCAGGGCGTGTGCCGCTTTCGGATCGGCGGCGTGGGTGCCGACGGTCGCCTCGATGATGGCGGGCACCTGCAGTGGGGCGATCACCGCGCCGAGGTTTTTCAGCGTCTTGCTGGCGATGATTTCGCTCAACGGATAGATATTGATTTCATACTCTCCGGCGGCGAATGGAACTGCTTCCCGCGCCGTGCTGGAATCGTGAATTTTGTCGGCGATTTCGAGTGCGGATAGGATTTTCCGCACCGTCAGCAGCGCCGCGCCGGTCGGGCTGTATTTGACCGATTTGGCGTTCAGCAGCGCGGCTTTGACCGCGGCGGGCGAGCCGACATCGGGCGCGGGTACGGCACCGCGCAGGCCGAACGCCACAGGTACGCGCGCGACTTCGAACCGGGCGGGCGCAATCTTGCCGGCGGCTAAAATGGCGTCACCCACATCCGGCAGCAGGATCGCGACCTCGAAATCCTGTCCTTTGAGGATGGCATCCTTCAGATTGCCCCGTGCCGAGCCGTATTCCACGACGATCCGCCGGCCGATCGCGGCTTCCGCCTGCTTGAGCACGGCATCGAGCGGTTCCCGGATCGCCGCGGTGGCCAGCACCCGCAGATCGCCGGGCTTGGCGTCGGCTATCTTCGGGCCGGTGAACTGCGCATGGGCGGGAAATGCCGCGGACACAATCGCGATTGCGGTGATTGCGGCGAGCAGTTTCATCGTCGTCATGGCGATCTCTCCATGTTGCGAGTGGGTTCGTCGGCAGCGCGTTTGGGTTTGAAAGGCGTGAGGTTGCCGCCACGCGCCTTCATTCACGTTCGAACTCTCAGCTTACCACAAGACCGTGGCCGCCCACTACGAACGCGCCGCGCAGTTTCGCGGGCGTAAATCCAACACCGTTCATTCAGGATGCGCCCGCCCCCCTCTCCCCATCGTTCTTTACGATGGGGAGAGGGTTGGGGTGAGGGGCAGATGCCAGCACAGACGGCGCGGCCGATCGTCTCCTGTAGCTGTGTCGATTGCCTGCCCGAAAGCCCTCACGTGTCCCCTGCCCCTCACCCTAACCCTCTCCCCACGGCGTGAAGAACGCCGCGGGGAGAGGGGACGCGCGCATCCCCGGGTAGGTCTACCTTGGGAGGACTTAGGGAGGAATTGCACCTCCCTGGACAGGACGCGCTCGCAAGGGCACGATGCCTCCGGCAGGCGCGGGCATACACTGCGGAGCGTGGTCCGACCCTATCGGAAATGGGGCGAGGCCGCGCACCGGACCTGCGCTGGCAGGCGTGAGAAAACGGAACGGATGGCCGGAAACCCGGCGATCGGAGGGGCTATGAGAGTCTTGGCATCGGGGCGCGGGTGGCGTGAGCTTGCGATCGGGTTCGGATTGGCGCTGGCCTGGCTGGCAGTCATCCCCTGCACGTCCGCAGCCCATGCGCAAACCGCATCGCCGACGCCGGGTGCGGCGCCGTTCCCGGCTCCGCTCTACGACCCATCACTCCGGGACCTGAATTACTACCGCTACACGCGCGTCGCCGCGAGTGGCGCCGAGCGCGGGCGGGAACTCTATTATTTCAAATGTTGGCAGTGCCATAACGAGTTCCAGACTACGGCGCCGCAGCTCAAGGGCCTGTATCAGAACGGCACGCTGATCTCCGGCGCGCCGGTGAACGATTTTACGCTGTCCGAGCGGATCAAGAACGGCGGCGAAGGCATGCCGTCGTTCCGCTTCGAATTGAGCGACACCGATGTTGCCGATCTCGTCGCTTTCGTACGCGACAAATGCTGCTGGGACCCGGAAAATCCGCCGCCCAATCCGCAATATCATGCCGCGCCTGTTCCTACCCTCGAGCCGGGCAAAGACAATGTCCGCGGCGGCCCGTGGGGCTTCGTGCGCTCGCAGGCGGCGCCGTCGCGCTCGGTGCGCACGGCCGACCAGGGCGCAGCCGTTAGCACGCCGCTCGAAGGCATCATGGTGCAGCTGCGCGGCACCCAATCCAACATCACCACCACGGTCTATTCCGACGACACCGGCCGCTTCGAGTTTCCAAAACTTAAGCCCGGCACCTATTCGCTGCGTATCGCCCGCGCGCTCGAGTTCAAGCCGTTTTACAAGGCTTCCATCACCATCGACGGCGCCGCGCCGAAACTCGACGACATCGTACTGGAGCGGGTCTCGGCCGGCGAATTCGTGCCGCCGAACTGGGATACTGCGGCGCAGCTTTCGGGCGCCGAACTGGTGTGGAACGTCAACGGCACGGCCGAGGAAAAGCGCACCTTCAGCTATGCCTGCGGCTCGGGGTGCCACACTTACGGGCAGATCCTGCGCAACCGCTTCGACGAGCGCAGCTGGCGGCTGATCGTCACCAAGATGACCCACAACACCGGCTCGCTGCTCCTCCAGGAGGCGCGGCCGAACCGGGTGCCGCCGGCGGAGCAGGACGTCATCGTCAAATGGCTCACCAAGGTGCGCGGGCCCAACTCCAAGGACATGGGCTACCAGCTGTTTCCCGCCCCGCACGGGGCGGCCACCAAGGTGGTGGTGACGGAATACGAGCTGCCGCGGCTGCTCACCGCGCCTCACGATCCGGTCGGCGACGCGCGCGGCAACATCTGGTACAACAGCCATCGCACGGCGTGGTTGTCAAAACTCGATCCCGCCACCGGCACGGTCGAGGATTTTAAGGTGCCCTCGACCCGCGGCGCCAATCCGGGCCAGCATTGGCTCACGGTGGATGAGCGCGACACCATCTGGTTCTCGGAGAACTGGTCGCACAAGCTCGGCCGCTTCGACCCGAAGACGGAAAAATTCGAGCACGTTCAGCTGCCGCATTTCCGCCGCGCCCTCAATGCGCCGGCCGCCGGAAATCTGGCGCTCGCGCCCGACCATTCGATCTGGGAGGCGCGCGACGGTGCGGTGCATCGGCTCGACCCGATCACCGGGCAGGTGACGCAGGAATTCAAGCTGGCGAAAGCGCGCGGCGCCTATGGCAACGAACTCTCGCGCGACGGCCGCTATTATGCGGGCGGCGGCTGGCCGGAGGATTGGGTGATTTTTGCCGACACCAAGACCGGCGAGGTGACGGAACTGCAGACCCGCACCCCGCGCGCCGGCCCCAAGCGCGGCGGCTTCGACCCCGACGGCAACGCCTGGTTCGGCGGCACCGGCGGCCTGCTCATCAAGTTCGACGCCAAGACCAAACAGCTGTCGGAATTCCGCCCGCCGACCCCGAACGTCACCTTCTACGAATGCATGCCGGACAAGAACGGAGAAATCTGGGCCGGCGAACTCTATGCCGGCCGCGTCGTCCGCTACAACCCCAAGACCGACCGCTGGACCGAATATGTTTTGCCGTCACCGGTGTCCCATGACCGGCGGACATGGATCGACAATTCCACGACGCCGGTGTCGGTGTGGTATGTGGATCATGATAGCATCATGGTGCGGTTGCAGCCGCTGGAGTAGGGGGGCGATTTGCCGTATGGTTTCTGTGCGTGAGCAAAAAGGAGCCCATGAAGGAGAGCGTGCTGCGCGCTTGCCGCGCGGCGTTGGCTATATTGGGGCACCTGTTGCTAGGTGCGGTGGTTCTCATTGGCATCCGGCTGATGGAACTCCTATTTCATGTGCTGTGGGCCAAACACGATCCGAAGTTTTTCGACTGGCTGCCGGTACGGTGGATTGTGGACGGCTCTGACCTGGGCGTGATGCTGGTATTCGGTTTTTGGGGTATCGTGGAGGCGAACGAAAAATTGAGGCGATGAGCCATGAGGACTGCATCGGTTAACATGAAAGTTGCAGCGGTTAACACGTGGCTATCGGGCCGCTATCCCTTGGTTGGCTCGGCACTCGCATGGGCGCTGCGGAGGCTTATGGTATATATTCTCGCAGCGTTTGCAGGCGCGGCCATCGTTTTGGTTTGGGCTGCGGCCTATACTTTTGTGTGGCCGGGAACGGGCGGTCGAATGGAAATACCGTCGCTCGTACCCCACGCTCCGGGAATGGAGGAACCTGTCCCCCGACTTGATGACATGCCCGTCGCTGCTGCTCCGACCGATGAAGTTAGGAAGGATAAAGCACTGCCCAGTTCCCTCCGCAGCCCGTAGGGCGCACTATCGTCAAGGCCGCATGAATGCCTGCAGGACAGGAACTGAGCTCTAACTACCTCTAGTTAAGACGAGCAACTGTGGCGACGATCAATGCCCGGCTTGCAATGCGGGAGGGGTAGGAGATAACGCAATATAGCTTAAAGGACTTGTCTGAAGATTGGGAGTTCGGCAAGTCGAGAAAGCCCCTGCGGTCTCCCCGAGATTCTGGATCATCCGGGGATCCCGTTTAGTCGATGAAACTGACCTTAAGAAAGGCCGACGCATATGTGCCGCAGCTGTTTTAGCACTTTCTTGCTTCGTGACGATTGCTTTAAGGCCGGGAGCGCCAAGGCCTTCGGGCCTGGTCCGCTCGATGCGACGCGGCGGAACTTCGTTGCATTTTCCGCTGCGGCCGCCGGCGCCTTCGCCGCGGCCACCGGTGTCCGGTCGGCGTTTGCGGCAGATGCGGGGGCCAACGTCATCTTCACCAGGGGCAAGATCATTCCGCTCCCAGGCGCTGCCCCGGTCGAGGCGCTCGCGATCGGCGGCGGCAAAATTCTGGCGCTCGGCAAGCGGCGAACCATCGAGGACCTCAAGTCGGCCAACACGAAAATCGTCGATCTCGATGGGCGCACGATGATGCCGGGCTTCATCGACCCGCACCATCATACGATTCTCGCCTCCCTCATTTTCGAGCTCCTGGACAACGTCGGCTACGCGAATTTCGCCACGCGCGGCAAGCTGCTGGCCGAATTGCGTGCGATCGCCGCCCGCACGCCGCCCGGCCAATGGATCAGTTGTTCCAATTTCGACAATCTTCTGCAGGGCGGCGATCTTTCGCGCGAGGAACTGGATACGATTTCGACCAGCCATCCGATCTTCGTCTGGTACACCAACGGGCACGACGCCTGCGTCAACAGCATGGCGCTCAAGATCGCCGGCATTGCGGATGATGTCGGCACGCTGCCGGGCGGGGGACATTTCGGCCGGGACGACAAGGGCCAGCTGTTGACGCAGGCGTCGTGCCGGTTGGTGTACCAGACGAAAAAGAAGATGCGGATGGTATCGGAGAAATCGTATCCAGTTCCTCGCGCGAAAGATCGCCGCCCTGCGAAGATTGTCGAAATTGGAACAACTGATCCATTGGCCGGGCGGCGTGCGGGCGGCGATCGCACGCAATTCGGCCGCAGCTTGCCGCGCGTGGCGAAATTCGCGTAGCCGACGTCGTCCAGGAGCTCGAAAATGAGGGAAGCGAGAATCGGACCACGGTGCGGGTCGATAAGCCGGACGTCGTCCGCCCGTCGAGATCGACGATTTTCGTGTTGGCCCTTGAGGTCCTCGATGGTTCGCCGCTTGCCGAGCGCCAGAATTTTGCCGCCGCCGATCGCGAGCGCCTCGACCGGGGCAGCGCCTCCTTGGGAGCGGAATGAAAAGAAAATGGTGAAGTTAACGTGAGCCGCGGGATCTCCCGCACAAACGCCGACCGGACACCGGTGGCCGCGGCGAAAGGCAGGCGGCCGCAGCGGAAAATGCAACAAAAGTGCGCCACGGTCCGCCATCAAGCGACCAGGCCCGAAGGGCCTTGGCGCTCCCGGCCTTTAAAGCAATCGTCACGAAGCAAGAAAGTGCTAGAGCCGCTGCGGCACCATATCAGTCGGCCTTTTCTTAAGGTCAGTTTCATCGACTAAACGGGAATTGCCGGATGATCCAGAAATCTCGGGGAGAACCGCGGGGGCTTTCTCGACTTGCGAACTCCCCAATCTTCAGACAAGTCCTTTAAGCTATATTGCGTTATCTCCTACCCCTCCCGCATTGCAAGCCGGGTATTGATCGTCGCCACAGTTGCTCGTCTTAACTAGAGGTAGTTAGAGCTCAGTTCCTGTCCTGCAGGCATTCATGCGGCCTTGACGATAGTGCGCCCTTCCGGCTGCGGAGGGAACTGGGCAGTGCTTTATCCTTCCTAACTTCATCGGTCGGAGCAGCAGCGACGGGCATGTCATCAAGTCGGGGGACAGGTTCCTCCATTCCCGGAGCGTGGGGTACGAGCGACGGTATTTCCATTCGACCGCCCGTTCCCGGCCACACAAAAGTATAGGCCGCAGCCCAAACCAAAACGATGGCCGCGCCTGCAAACGCTGCGAGAATATATACCATAAGCCTCCGCAGCGCCCATGCGAGTGCCAAGCCAACCAAGGGATAGCGGCCCGATAGCCACGTGTTAACCGCTGCAACTTTCATGTTAACCGATGCAGTCCTCATGGCTCATCGCCTCAATTTTTCGTTCGCCTCCACGATACCCCAAAAACCGAATACCAGCATCACGCCCAGGTCAGAGCCGTCCACAATCCACCGTACCGGCAGCCAGTCGAAAAACTTCGGATCGTGTTTGGCCCACAGCACATGAAATAGGAGTTCCATCAGCCGGATGCCAATGAGAACCACCGCACCTAGCAACAGGTGCCCCAATATAGCCAACGCCGCGCGGCAAGCGCGCAGCACGCTCTCCTTCATGGGCTCCTTTTTGCTCACGCACAGAAACCATACGGCAAATCGCCCCCCTACTCCAGCGGCTGCAACCGCACCATAATGCTATCATGATCCACATACCACACCGACACCGGCGTCGTGGAATTGTCGATCCACGTCCGCCGGTCGTGCGACACCGGTGAGGGCAAAACATATTCGGTCCAGCGGTCGGTCTTGGGGTTGTAGCGGACGATGCGGCCGGCATAGAGTTCGCCGGCCCAGATTTCTCCGTTCTTGTCCGGCATGCATTCGTAGAAGGTGACGTTCGGGGTCGGCGGGCGGAATTCCGACAGCTGTTTGGTCTTGGCATCGAACTTGATCAGCAGGCCGCCGGTGCCGCCGAACCAGGCGTTGCCGTCGGGGTCGAAGCCGCCGCGCTTGGGGCCGGCGCGCGGGGTGCGGGTCTGCAGTTCCGTCACCTCGCCGGTCTTGGTGTCGGCATAAATCACCCAATCCTCCGGCCAGCCGCCGCCCGCATAATAGCGGCCGTCGCGCGAGAGTTCGTTGCCATAGGCGCCGCGCGCTTTCGCCAGCTTGAATTCCTGCGTCACCTGCCCGGTGATCGGGTCGAGCCGATGCACCGCACCGTCGCGCGCCTCCCAGATCGAATGGTCGGGCGCGAGCGCCAGATTTCCGGCGGCCGGCGCATTGAGGGCGCGGCGGAAATGCGGCAGCTGAACGTGCTCGAATTTTTCCGTCTTCGGGTCGAAGCGGCCGAGCTTGTGCGACCAGTTCTCCGAGAACCAGATGGTGTCGCGCTCATCCACCGTGAGCCAATGCTGGCCCGGATTGGCGCCGCGGGTCGAGGGCACCTTAAAATCCTCGACCGTGCCGGTGGCGGGATCGAGTTTTGACAACCACGCCGTGCGATGGCTGTTGTACCAGATGTTGCCGCGCGCGTCGCCGACCGGGTCGTGAGGCGCGGTGAGCAGCCGCGGCAGCTCGTATTCCGTCACCACCACCTTGGTGGCCGCCCCGTGCGGGGCGGGAAACAGCTGGTAGCCCATGTCCTTGGAGTTGGGCCCGCGCACCTTGGTGAGCCATTTGACGATGACGTCCTGCTCCGCCGGCGGCACCCGGTTCGGCCGCGCCTCCTGGAGGAGCAGCGAGCCGGTGTTGTGGGTCATCTTGGTGACGATCAGCCGCCAGCTGCGCTCGTCGAAGCGGTTGCGCAGGATCTGCCCGTAGGTGTGGCACCCCGAGCCGCAGGCATAGCTGAAGGTGCGTTTTTCCTCCGCCGTACCGTCGACGTTCCATACCAGTTCGGCGCCCGAAAGCTGCGCCGTAGTATCCCAGTTCGGCGGCACGAATTCGCCGGCCGAGACGCGCTCCAGCACAATGTCGTCGAGTTTCGGCGCGGCGCCGTCGATGGTGATGGAAGCCTTGTAAAAGGGCTTGAACTCGAGCGCGCGGGCGATGCGCAGCGAATAGGTGCCGGGCTTAAGTTTTGGAAACTCGAAGCGGCCGGTGTCGTCGGAATAGACCGTGGTGGTGATGTTGGATTGGGTGCCGCGCAGCTGCACCATAATGCCTTCGAGCGGCGTGCTAACGGCCGCGCCCTGGTCGGCCGTGCGCACCGAGCGCGACGGCGCCGCCTGCGAGCGCACGAAGCCCCACGGGCCGCCGCGGACATTGTCTTTGCCCGGCTCGAGGGTAGGAACAGGCGCGGCATGATATTGCGGATTGGGCGGCGGATTTTCCGGGTCCCAGCAGCATTTGTCGCGTACGAAAGCGACGAGATCGGCAACATCGGTGTCGCTCAATTCGAAGCGGAACGACGGCATGCCTTCGCCGCCGTTCTTGATCCGCTCGGACAGCGTAAAATCGTTCACCGGCTCGCCGGAAATCAGCGTGCCGACTTGATAGAGCCCCTTGAGCTGGGGCGCCGTGGTCTGGAATTCGTTATGGCACTGCCAACATTTGAAATAATAGAGTTCCCGCCCACGCTCGGCGCCACTCGCAGCGACGCGCGTGTAGCGGTAGTAATTCAGGTCGCGGAGTGATGGGTCGTAGAGCGGAGCCGGGAACCGCGGCGCGCCCGGCGTCGGCGATGCGCCCTCGGCCTGGACCGCAGGCGCGCATGGGATGGCTGCCAGCCAGGCCAGCGCCAATCCGAACCCGATCGCAAGCTCACGCCACCCGCGCCCCGATGCCAAGACTCTCATAGCCCCTCCGATCGCCGGGTTTCCGGCCATCCGTTCCGTTTTCTCACGCCTGCCAGCGCAGGTCCGGTGCGCGGCCTCGCCCCATTTCCGATAGGGTCGGACCACGCTCCGCAGTGTATGCCCGCGCCTGCCGGAGGCATCGTGCCCTTGCGACCGCGTCCTGTCCAGGGAGGTGCAATTCCTCCCTAAGTCCTCCCAAGGTAGACCTACCCGAGGATGCGCGCGTCCCCTCTCCCCGCGGCGTTCTTCACGCCGTGGGAGAGGGTTAGGGTGAGGGGCAGGGGCACGTGAGGGCTTTCGGCGGGCATTCGTTGCAGCAGCAAGAGACGATCGGCCGCGCCGTCTGTGCTGGCACCTGCCCCTCACCCCAACCCTCTCCCCATCGGAAGAACGATGGGGAGAGGGGGCGGGCGCATCCTAAGTGAACGGTATTGGATTTAAGCCCGCAAAACTGCGCGGCGCGTTCGTAGTGGGCGGCCACGGTCTTGTGGTAAGCCGAGAGCTCGAACGTGAAAGAAGGCGCGTGGCGGCAACCTCACGCCTTTCAAACCCAAACGCGCTGCCAACGAACCCACCCGCAACACGGAGACATCGCCATGACGACGATGAAACTGCTCGCCGCAAACACCGCAATCGCGATTCTGTCCGCGGCATTTCCCGCCCATGCGCAGTTCACCGGCCCGAAGATAGCCGACGCCAAGCCCGGCGATCTGCGGGTGCTGGCCACCGCGGCGATCCGGGAACCGCTCGATGCCGTGCTCAAGCAGGCGGAAGCCGCGATCGGCCGGCGGATCGTCGTGGAATACGGCTCGGCACGGGGCAATCTGAAGGATGCCGTCCTCAAAGGACAGGATTTCGAGGTCGCGATCCTGCTGCCGGATGTGGGTGACGCCATTTTAGCCGCCGGCAAGATTGCGCCCGCCCGGTTCGAAGTCGCACGCGTACCCGTGGCGCTCGGCCTGCGCGGTGCCGTACCCGCTCCCGATGTCGGCTCGCCCGCCGCGGTCAAGGCGGCGCTGCTGAACGCCAAATCGGTCAAATACAGCCCGACCGGCGCGGCGCTGCCGACGGTGCGGAAAATCCTATCCGCGCTCGATATCGCCGACAAAATTCACGATTCCAGCACGGCGCTGGAAGCAGTTCCGCTCGCCGCCGGAGAGTATGAAATCAATATCTATCCGTTGAGCGAAATCATCGCCAGCAAGACGCTGAAAAGCCTCGGCGCGGTGATCGCCCCACTGCAGGTGCCCGCCATCATCGAGGCAACCATCGGCACCCACGCCGCCGATCCGAAAGCGGCACACGCCCTGATTACATTCCTGCAAGGGCCGGCCATCGACCACGCGCTGAAAGATTATGGGATGGAGAAGGGCCAAGGCGGCAAATAGGCGACAGCGGAGGGAAAACCGATCGACCCCGGCGCGCCGCCTAACGTCAAATGTTCATCGGCAGGCTGCTCGATGTCGTTGCCTCGTCTTCCATCCGGCGAGCACGCGGCGTTGCGCCACTCAAGCCGACAGATGACGCGCGAAAAAGGCGATCAGACGTTCGTGGTGCTGGTTCGCGCCTTCGCTGTCAGGCGTATGGTCCTGTCCCTCATAGAAGTGAGATTCGGGCACCTTACCGTGTCCACTGAGGCGGGCCACCAACCGTCGCGACATGTTGACGGACCACATCCGATCGTTGGTACCGTGGCTGATGAACAGCGGACCGTCGTAGCGTTCGATCTCAATCGGGGTCGTGGGAAGCAGGTCGTCGGACGAACCGCGCCACGTCCATGCGCGCTTGGCCGGATCCCAGGGCTGCCAGCCCGGGTCGCCGGCGTCGCGCATTTCCCGCGCATCGAAGGCGCCGCAAATCACGTCTGCGGGCGTATGCACCGCAATCGCATCGGGCAAGCCGTTGACTGCATCACGGGCCATCAGGGATGCCAGCAACAGCGCGTGCTCGCCGCCGCGGGACACGCCGTATAGACCAACCTTCGGCCCCGCGAGGGGGAACGCGCGTAGCGCGGCAAGGGCTTCTACGGTCCGATCCAACGGCACATCGATGATATTGCCGGCATTCCAGCCATTGCCTCCCTTCGAATAGCCGAAGGGAAAGGCCAGAAAGCCGTGCGCCGCGAGGATGGCCGCGTTGCGATGGCTCCATCCGGCCGACGCCCCCTCCGAGCCATGCAGTACCAGGATCGCAGGAAATGGACCGTCACCGGCAGGACCATAGGTCGTGCCCCACTGCGGGATCTCGCGCCGGAGGATTTTTAGGGGCATGTGGATTTGCTCCGGCGCGGTGAGGGAGGGAGACAGCCTATGCCCTCGCACACGGACAGTCACCTGGGGTGCAAAAATGCACAATTTGTTATCATTGATTCTTGAACAGAACGGCGGAGGTATAGATGAACGGCTCGATTGGCGAGCGCTGGGAAACTTTCGTCGAGCGCATCGTGCGCGCGGGCACTTACGT
>CAWDKL010000045.1:0-13829 GCA_963802745.1 uncultured Alphaproteobacteria bacterium
CCTACTTTCACTGTGCCCTGCTTCAATTCGCGATGGGCAACCAAACCAAGCCCAACAAACCCGATGACGGTGATGAAGACCGCAAGGTGCGAAGCAGCTCCCGTATCACATCGCCCCCGTCGCGCGCGCGGTGCCTCCCTCCAGCAGGTCGTCGAGCGTCCATGGGCATGTCGCGGGAAGGGGGCCAGGCGGCTGCCCGTCAACGGTTTCAGGCAGCAAGTCCAGCGCATCGGCCCAAATCTCGGAAATCTCAAACCGCTGCCGCATGGATGGTGCGAAACGACGGCGTGCTTGACGACGGAACACGCTGGCTTCCTTTTGCCACTTCCGTGCGTCGCGGCACTGCGGCCATGCCATGGCTTTGAGCATGTGGCAAAGCGCCTGCAACAACAGCGACTCAACAGCGTGGAATTCGTTGCGCCCCACGCTCTCGATCTCCTCAGCAATGTTGTCCCAGTCGAGTTCGTTGGCCGACCGCCGCCGCAGCGCTTCCGCCTGGCGTTCGCTCCACGCCAAAATGTCATCGTCATAGGGGATTTGGGTCATTGGGATGCTCCGCCCCGCTGTCGCTGATAAGCTGCGAACGATAGCTCCAAGAGCCGCGCGAGCAAAGATTGTCACGCTTGGCCGTCTCGGGAATTCCCCGTCGAAGTCTGGGCTGACACGGGTCGAAAATAGAACCGACCGTCCGGACCCGAATTTTTTACCGATTGCCCGCCTGAGCGCAACCTTGATGTTCTCATCAAGCATACCGAAAGCGCGATCGATAAGGCTTTTCTCGATCGTGCCGAAAACCAACTTGATGGCGGAAGGCTTGATCAGACCCGCGGCCTGCCAGTCCGAAACCGACAGCTCGCCAAACCCTGGGTCGCGGCGAAGTTTATTCGTGATCGCGCATCCCTCACCAGATATGCACCCGGTCCTCCGGCTTGAGATAAAGCTTGTCGCCCGGCTTGATCCCGAAGGCGTCGTACCAGGCATCGACATTGCGCAACGGTCCGTCAACCCGGAACCGCGCCGGTGAATGGCTGTCGGTCGCCGCCTGCTGCTTGAGCGCGTCGGGGCGTGATTTGGCCCGCCATACCTGCGCCCAGCCCAGAAACACGCGCTGATCGCCGGTGGTGCCGTCGAGCACCGGGGCCGGTGCACCATGCAGCGATGCCCGGTAGGCATCGAGCCCTAGCAGGATGCCGCCGAGGTCGGCGATGTTTTCCCCCATGGTCTGGGCGCCCTTGACGTTGACGCCCGGCGCCACGGAATAAGCGTCATATTGTGCACCATATTTCGCCGCCTCGGCGTTGAACTTGTCGGCGTCGGCCGGCTGCCACCAGTCGGTGAGCACGCCATGGCCGTCGGACTTGCGGCCCTGGTCGTCGAAGCCGTGGGTCAGCTCATGGCCGATGACGCCGCCGATGCCGCCGTAATTGATCGCCATGTCGGCGTTCGGATCGAAGAACGGCGGCTGCAGAATGCCGGCCGGAAACACGATCTCGTTGCGGGTGGACATGTAATAGGCGTTCACCACCTGGGGGGTGGTGCCCCATTCTTGCGGGTCCACCGGCTTGTCGAGCTTGGCGACCGCGTAGGCCCAGCGGAACGCGGTGGCGCGGCGGACATTGCCGACGAGATCGTTTGGATCGATGCGCAGCGCGGTATAGTCGCGCCACTTGTCCGGGTAGCCGATCTTGACGCCGAACAGGTCCAGCTTTTCGAGCGCCTTGGTCTTGGTCTGCGGCGTCATCCAGGTCGATCGCTCGATCCGGCCGCGTAGCGCGCCCTTTATGTCGGCGACGAGTTCTTCCATCCGCACCTTGGATTGCGGCGGGAAATACCGCTCCACATAGGCCTTGCCGACGATTTCGCCGAGCGAACTATCGACCAGCTGGACGCCGCGGCGCCAGCGCTGCCGCTCTTCCTGCTGGCCCGCGAGATCGCGCCCGCGGAATTCGAACCGAGCGGTAACGAAGCGCGGCGACAGAAACGGCGCGGTCTGGTCGACCACGCGGAACGCCTGCCATGCCTGCAGGGTTTCCACCGGCGTTTCGGCGAAAATCGCCGCGAGCTTCGGGAATGCGGTGTTTTGGCGGACGACCAGCCGTTTCGCATCGGCGAGATCGGCGGCACCGAGCCACGCCGACCAGGCAAACCCCGGTGCATCGGCAGTGAGCTGCGCCGGCGTCATCGGATTGTAGGTCTTGTCGCGGTTGCGGCTCTCCGCCCGGCTCCAGCTCGCCTCGGCGATCCGAGTCTCCAGCGCCACGATATCGTCGGCACGCTGCGCCGCATGCTCCCAGCCCACCATATCGAGCAGGCGGGCGATATAGTCGCGGTACTTGGCCTTCTTATCCTTGAAGGTCTCTTTCAGATAATAGTCGCGGTCCGGCAGGCCGAGCCCGCCCTGGGAGGCGTACAGCGTATTGCGGCCCGGGTCCTTTGCGTCCTCGCCGACATTGACGGCAAACAGGCTGCCGCCGAATGCGTTTTTCGACCGCCCCATCAGGGCGGCAATGTCGGCGCGGGTTTGCGCGGCACGAATCTCCGCCAAGTCGCCGGCGATCGGGGCGGCGTCGCGCTGCGCGATCCGCGCCTCGTCCATGAACGCATTGTAAAGTCCACCGATTTTGCCGGCATCGGTGTCGGGAGCCGCGTGCGAATCGGCTGCGTCTTCGATGATGGCGCGCACCTGTTCCTGGGTCTTGTCGGTGAGCGCGTCGAACATGCCGAAACGGGATTTGTCGGCGGGGATCACGGTACGGGCAACCCAGGCACCGTTGGCATAGTCGAAGAAGCTGTCGCCCGGACGGGCGTTTTGGTCGATCCCGGTCGGGTCGAAGCCCCAATGCCCATAGACGGCACCCGCCGGCCGCACTGCCGTGGAGGATTCTTCGGCCGTCGCGAGGGCAGCGCCGCCCCCGATGGCTATGAGCGCCGCCAGGGCTACCGCGACCGGCTGGTGCTGCATCCTCGGCCGTTCCGGCTTCCGCATCGTCTTCACCTCTTCAAGTGATCCGCGTCTTCAAGTGATCCGCGGCCGCGCCTCGCGAAGGCGACCATCGGATCGTGCCGGCAGGAAACATATCACGGGCCCGGCGGGAGCGCTCCCGTCCATGATGACGCGGCGGGTGCAAAGAAACGGCACTTTTTACGCGGAAGGAGCGCCAAAACCGCTCCAACGGGGCGATTGTTCGGATCACGGACAAGTGGGGTCGAGCGACAGGGGCCCTGTGCGGCCCGGGACGGTAGTGCGGCAATGCAGGCCCCCGGAAGCTGGTCCTCTGCCGCGCCTTGCGGACGCCACCCGCCGGCTTCCGTAGAGTCTTCCGGCGCATCTTGCAGCGCAGCGATGCCGGGACATAAAATTTTGTTTATGTTCGTAAATTCATGTTGCCAGCATCCTTGATAAAAGATATCGTTTTTATTGTAAGTTAATGCAGCCTTTGGGTTGCACGGTGCAACCAGAAATGAGGGACCTCACCATGCGTAAGTTCGCTGTCGCAGCTGCCGTCATCACCTTTGGCGCCCTATTGGCATCCGCTCCCGTCCAGGCGCTTAACGGGCAAGTGAAAAAGGACGGCAAGTGCTTCGTGCCGGCTCTAGGGCATTCGCGGGACCTCGGGTTTGGTTCTTGGAGCGACTGCGCACAACCGGCGAGTGCGCATGTGGCATCGAACCCGGCGAACACACGTGGCCGGCAAATTCGTCATCGTACCACGTCGTAAGCAGTAGCGCGGCGCCGTTACCGGCACTTGCACGCAACGTCGGCCGTCGGTGTCCGCTCAGCATCCCAGCCTCGCGTGGAACCTGCGGGGCTTTTTGTCGCCAATGTTGGCGCAGCCGTATTTTTTTCTGTTCACGATCAGAGCCTCAAGGGCCGGAACGACCTGAGACATGCAGGCCGCAAAATCTCTTGCGGACCGCCAATCGATCGGGGATCCGATGAGCGAATTGCGACGACTTAAGATGAAATTCGGCAATGCCGAGTTCGAGGCCGAAGTGGCCGAAGACAAGGTGCAGCCGATGTACGACCAATTTCTTTCGATTCTTGGACATGCGGGTCGGACGCCAAACCATGCCGGATCGATTGAGTACCACGGTAAGACATTCGATCAGGGCGTGCTCACGCGGATCTTCGATCTGCATGAAGACGGAGCGGTCGTGTTGAAGCTGCTCCCAGAGGGCCACGACAAGGAAGCCGACGCACTTTTGCTTCTGCTATATGGATACCACGCCCTTAAAAGCGAGGAATGCGTCATGGCTACGCACCTTTTTCGCGCCGCCGAAAAGTCCGGCATTTCCCTTCGACGCCCGATCAATTTGTGTGCCAGGAACAGCCGCTTCGTGATCCGGAATGGACAGCGAAAGGGCAGCAATTACGCACTGAACAGCCAAGGGCTCGCCATGGCAAAAGAGATCACGGCGAGGATGCTGGGTGAAGTGCCGAACACCGCCGCGGCTGCGGGATTCACGCATCTTTCCGCGCGGTAGCAAGGGCATAACCTCCGGCCTGGCGAGCCCGTTCCATCCGTTGCCTATGGTCTTGGGGCGGGTGATTTGTAATAGCAATTCCAGCCGTTGAGACGCGCAGCGATCCACGGGAGGCCGGCCAGCGAGCGCCGCAAACTGTCGCGCGCGGCTTTTGCTTCGATACCGATAACTTCATCGGCAGCGATTTGTCCGGGCTCGGCGACATCGGCTGCGAAAAGACCGTTTCGATGCGCCGGCGCAGCCGATACGGTTGCACGATTTCATGCGCGACGGCGAATTCGATCCGGCGATGACCCGCACTGTTCCCCCTTTCCAGACGAGGATTGATTTCCTCCGGGTGTGACACGCACGACACGCCATCAAGCGTTATATACAGTCGTGTATCACGGTCGAAAGGGGAACTACGATGGGAACGGATGTCTGGAGACGCAAAGCGGAAGCAGTGGTAAGCACGGGAGCGCGCGTGTTTTCGCGGAGCGCGATGGTTACAGGATGCGCTATCGCATTCGGCTTTGCGTCGATGACGGCGCATGCAGCCGACTTTTCGGCTCTAAATTATATGCCGGTCAAGGCGCCTCCGCCTAACCAGTATTCGGACACGAGTTTTCTGGGTTCCTGGCTTGCAATGGTCTCCGCCACCCAGGCGGCACAGCCGAGCTGGATGACCCCGCTTGTCACGGTGACACCGCGTCTTGAGCAAGAAGTCCGCGTGGACTTCTACGATCAACAAAACGGCACCGGCACTCAAGGGAACCACCAACACCTTTACAATTATGGGGGACCAGGGGGAGCAAGGGTGGAGTTGATCCCGTTCTACAATGTTGAGGCCATTTTGGCTATTCCGCCGTATGTAACCGCCTCTGGCCCCAAGGGCAATGCAGAAGGCTGGGGCGATTGGCCCGCATTCCTGGTCAAATACCGCTTCATTTCCGCGAACCAGCAGAACGGCGATTACATCGTGACCGGCTTCTTTCAGATGTCGGACCCGTCGGGCACGCCTGCGAAAATCTCGAACAATATTCTAACGGCTCAGCCGACCCTCGCGGCCGGCAAAGGCTGGGGGAATTTCGATATTCAGACGACGCTTAGCACGCAAATTCCAGTTAGCGCGCTCGCTACGCCCGGCAACACGCCCGACCAAAACATGAAGGCCTTCGGCGACCCGATACTTTGGAACACCTCCTTCCAGTATCACTTCATGGAGTATTTTTGGCCGGAACTAGAGGTCAATTACGAGTACTGGCCGAATGGGGAGCATGAAGGTCTCAGCCAAGTCTTGCTCACACCGGGCATCGTATTCGGTCGCTTCAAGATCGGCACGGACAGCCCGACCCGGCCGGTGAATCTGATCGTAGGCGCCGGCTATCAGTTCGCCGTAACCCAAAATCCGGTCACCAAAAACAACGTGGTCGCAACCGCCCGGATCACTTTCTAGACCGGATTTCGATCAGATCGAATCACACTCTCGGCGCCATGCCCGCGCTGTCGCGGGCATCCACGTCTTTCTTGCGGCCGTTCTAGGATAAAGACGTGGATGGCCGGGACTTCGCCCGGCCATGACTCCCAGGTGTTCGGACGTGACCGGAATCCGGTCTCGCTTGCCAACGCGCGTTTCCGCGCTGTCAGCCAAAGGCGATATTGCGAAGCGGGAGGGCGACAGGCTCCCTCCCGCCGGGCTCTTTTGCCGCCAGCCGCGCTCGCGCTACCGGTTTCCGATAATCTCAAGGGTTTCGGATGACGGCCCTTTGAGGCGCGGCGGTCGGCACCGGCGGCGAGGAAATCGCGGCTCCCGATCTTGGCGACCCATGAGATAGAGCAATTGCCCATGCAGCCGGCGAGAGTCGCTATCGCGGTCACGAATGCTCCGACGGGTATTCGCTCATCGGTCCAGATTATGCAGCGCTGCGCTTTAATTCGTTCAGCATTTGAGCGATCTGCTGTTTCATCTGCAGGATGATCGTCGCCTGGTCACTGCCCGAGGGAGCGTGCTGGTAGGCATCCTCCAGCGCTTGATCCGCTGCGGTAAGCGCAGTGGCGGCAAGGGGGACATTTTGATAGCCGACCAGGGCACGGGCCGCCACCAAAAGTCCGTCTGCCCGTTCAAGCGGTTCCGCCACTTCAAGTTCGTGGCGCATGCAGGTAGCGGTAACACCACGCATCGCATCGCCCGCTTGTCGGTCAGTTGTGCCGGTCGCGAGCGGTTCCAATGCCGAGGCGATCCAGCGCGGCCTCAGGCGCAGCAGGATGCGGGCCAAGGCCAGGCTCTTTACATTGACGGCCGGCGGGGTCACCCCCCATCCTCCGGTCAGGCCTATGCCCGCAAACACAGGCATTACAAGAATGTTGCCGATTAACGGCAGCATGATGATTTCCGTCATCCCCTCCGTCTCGCAAGTGAGGCGAACGAACCGCGAAGGATGCGGAGGGCGGTAGATGGCCGACCGATCCGCCAAATTCTTCGCGAGCCGATGGGCCTCGGCGAGATGCTTTCGCGCCGCCGGCGCCATTTGCAGGTCGAACGCGATCGTCGAGAGGATGAGATTGGCAACCAGCCGCTCACCCGGATCTCCCGCCGGGACAATGACGCTTTCGAGGTCAACGTTTCCAAAAATCGAGGCAGTGCCCATTTCGCGTCCAAATCTCAACCGGCAGGGCTGCTGCAGCCGATGGCTCCTGGTTGGAATCCTTGTCGCCGCCCATCAGCGCCGCCGCCCCCCGGAGGGGTTGCCCGGGTGTCATCGATCTGTCATAAGACCTTTAAGAGAATGTCGCAAATCTGTAACATTCGGCGGAGCGCGAGCCCATGTATCAACGCCTCGTTGCGGTTTTGTTCACCGCATTTCTTTTGGTGACGCAGGGCGTTGTTTCATCGGTTGCAAGCGAGCAGCGTCATTACTGGAAGCAGCCGTTGCAGTCGGCTTATCGGCCGCTGGACACATCTAATTACCCGCGCCCCTACCCCGGTTATTTGGGCTGGGCTCATCTCCCTCAGTCGGGCTGGGTTTACTTTGCTCCGAGCTACACGTTCGTGGCCGGCAAAGGCATCATCGGCGAGGCTTGCAATTTGCCGACGAGCGCGTGCCCAAATTCCGAGCGCGACAACTACTGACCGGCGGTCGAAGGCTGCGCGCATAGGCGGTAGGAAAATCCTCCATGTCACTTGCGGAACTGTCGCTTAAGCGGCCATTCACTGTGGCTGCCGGTATTTTACTCGTGTGCTTGCTTGCGGCCGGCGCGGTCTCGCGCATGGCGATGGACATTTTCCCCGAGATCAACATTCCGGTCGTTGCGGTAGTGTGGAACTACGCCGGCATGAGTGCGACCGAGATGCGTGATCGCATTTCAACGCTTTATCAACGTCAAGTGGCACAGGAGGTTGATAACGTCGCGCGCATCGAGGCAACCAACTACACCGGCGTCAGCGTCGTCAGGGTGTTTCTGCACGAAGGTGCGAGCACCACGCTTGCGGCTACGGAATTGGCCAGCAGCGCGCTCGCCGTCCTCAAATACATGCCGCGCAACATAACGCCGCCCTCGATTTTGCCGTACAGCGCGACTGACGTTCCGATCATCCAATTGAGCCTCTCCAGCACGTCGCTCTCCGATACGGCATTGAACGATCTTGCCGGCAATACCATCCGGCCCAGCCTTGCCGTCGTCAGGGGAGCATCGGTGACGACGCCCTATGGCGGTAAACCCCGCGTCGTCATGGCGGATCTCGATCAGGACGCCCTGGAGTCGCGGGGGCTCACAGCGGCCGATGTTGCCGAAGCGCTGTCGCGCCAGAACGTGATCATGCCGTCGGGGGACGTGAAGATCGGCAATAAGGATTACATCGTCGCTCTCAACAATAGCCCAGTCGCCATCGCGGAAATCGACGCGTTTCCGATCAAGCAGGTGAACGGCAAAACCGTGTTCGTCCGCGACGTCGCGCACGTGCACGACGGCTACCAGGTGCAGACCAACGCCGTGACCCGGAACGGCTCGGCCGGCGTCTTGATCGTCGTGCGCAAGAGCGGCGGCAACTCGACGCTTGCGGTGATCGACGGCACCAATAACGTCCTGCCCGAAATTCGCAACCTTTTGCCCGAAGGGGTGGAACTGACGCCGCTATTCGATCAATCGATCTTCGTGAAAGCGGCGCTCGACAGCGTCATCATGGGCGGATTGATGGCGGCAGGGCTGACGGCGCTGATGATCTTGCTTTTCCTCGGCAACTGGCGGCTCACACTCGTCATTCTTGCATCGATTCCGTTGTCGATCATTGCGGCGGTGCTGGTGCTTTACCTCACCGGCGAAACGCTCAACACCATGACGCTCGGCGGCTTCGCTCTGGCGGTCGGGATACTGGTCGACAACGCCACGGTGGTGATCGAGAACATCGAACGCCATGTCGGGCTTGACGAACCGCTCCATGAAGCCATCGTGAACGGTGCAGCCGAAGTGGGAATGCCGACGTTCCTGGCGACGGTGTCGATCAGCGTCGTTTTCATTCCGGTGTTCCTGCTGACCGGGACAGCAAAATACCTGTTCTCGCCACTTTCCTTGTCCGTCATCATCTCGCTTGCCGCGAGTCTTCTGCTGTCATTCACCTTGGTGCCGGTACTCTTCAAGTATCTGATGGCCTCCCGCGTCGCGGCCCATCAGCAAGCGCGAGCCCACGCCGCCCATGCGAGCAATTCCGGGCCCGCGCGGCACAACCCGTTCAGCTTCATCCACCGCCATTTCGAGCTGGGCTTCGAGCGATTCCGCGAAATCTACCGGAACGTGCTGGCTTTCACGGTGGGCCGGCCGGCCCTCACGGTGTCGGTGTTCGGCGTGCTGATCGCCGTCTCGGCGCTGCTGTTCCCATTGCTCGGGATGGATTTCTTTCCGCAAATCGACGCGGGACAGATGCGCATGCATGTGCGTGCGCCCCCCGCAACCCGGATCGAAGACACGCAGAGATATTTCGCCGGTGTCGAGGCCGCCATTCGCGATATCGTCGGGGACGACCAGATCGACGTAGTGCTCGACAATATCGGCCTGCCCTATAGCTCGACCAACACCGCGCTGACCAACTCCGCGACCGTCGGCACCATGGACGGCGAGATATTGATCTCGCTGAAGGAGCACCACACCCCCACGCCGGCACATGTCGCGCGGCTGCGGCGAGAATTGCCGGACCGCTTTCCGCAGCTGCAGTTCTTTTTTCAGCCGGCCGATATCGTCAACCAAGTGCTGAATTTCGGCCGCCAAGCGCCGATCGATATCCGCATTTCGAGCTTCGACGAGGATGCCGGTTATGCGATGGCCTCGAGGTTGGCGCGCGATCTCAAGGGCATTGCCGGCGTCGTCAACTCGCACGTCTACCAAGTCCCCGACGCTCCGGCGCTCACCGTCGATGTCAACCGCGCGCAGGCCCTGCAATTCGGTCTGGGTCAGCAGGGCCTTGCCGGCAATCTGGTGACATCGCTCAACAACAGCCTGCAACTCGCTCCCAACTTCTGGCTCGACCGGCGTTCAAGCGTCAGTTACCCGCTTGTCGTGCAGACGCCGACCTATCGCGTCGAATTCCACCCAGGACTTATGGACCCTCCCGGTGACGGCGGCACAGCCGGCAACCGCTGCACGGCCGGAGACGGCGGCACAGAACCAGGTGCTCATGAACGTCGCCAAATTCGGTCGGACGAAGGTGCCGATGGTAGTCTCGCAACTCAATATTCGGCCGGTATTCGACGTCCATGCCGACGTCGAGGGGCGCGACCTCAATTCCACCGCCGCCGACATCGACGCGGCGATCGCGGTGGCCCGGCAGACGGCGCCGCGCGGCGTATCGATCACGTTGAGCGGCCAGATCGAGACCATGCGCGAGAGCTACAACGGGCTATTTTCCGGAATGGCGCTCGCCGTCGTCCTCGTGTTCTTGCTTCTCGTCATCAACTTCCAGAGCTGGGTCGATCCGCTGATCGTCCTGATGGCGGTGCCGTTCGCGCTGTGCGGCGTTATGTGGATGCTGTTCCTCTCGCAGACCCATATCAGCGTCCCAGCATTGATGGGTACTTTGATGTGCATTGGGCTTACGACCGCTAACAGCATTCTCGTCGTCACTTTCGCCAACCAACGCCGCGCAGGCGGCATCGACGCGCGCGCCGCGGCGATCGAGGCCGGCTACACGCGCCTTCGCCCGGTGCTGATGACCGCGGGCGCCATGATCCTTGGCATGATCCCGATGGCGCTAGGCGTCGGCGAAGGCGGGGAGCAAAACGCGCCGCTGGCCCGTGCGGTGATCGGCGGATTGCTGTTTGCAACCGTTGCGACGCTGGTTCTCGTGCCGACCATGTATTCCTTGCTGCGGCAGCGTGCGGTAACGGAAAATCGGGGGTTGTCCAGTGCACGAACTTAAGCTCCGTCATCCGGATGGTGCCGCCTTTGATGCCTTCGATGAAGAGGCGCACGTTCCCGGCATATCGACCGACGATACGACCCTTCCTCACGATCAACATGGGCATGTCGCGGTTCGGACCAATTATGGGCGTGGGACGGGCCGGTTGCTCGGCCTATTCGTTGCCGTTGTGGCCGGAGTATTGATCGTCGCGTTCTTCATGGTGCAAAGGGCGCGGCACGGCGATGAATCCACCTTGCGCGATCAGGCTGCGATGCGCGTCCAGCAATTGCCTCCGGTCGAGGTTGTGCGGGCGCAAACCGCGCCACCGATTCAAACGCTGGTGCTTCCGGGCGAGACGCGCGGCTGGTACAGTTCTCTCATCTATACGCGCGTCACGGGCTACGTGGCCAAGTGGCTGGTCGATATCGGTGATGCGGTCACCAAGGACCAGGTCATGGCCCTCATCGACACCCCGGACCTCGATGCGCAGCTCAATGCGGCGCGCGCGCAACTCGAAGCCGCGGAGGCCGAGGCAAAGGTCAAGGAGTTCGGACTTCGAATTCGCCAGGACCACGTGGGTGCGCTGGCAGACCTCCGCCAAGGGGCTGGTGTCCGAACAGGAACGCGAGGACAAGAAGGCGCATTACCAGAGCAGCTTAGCTCAGCTCAATGCCGCGCGTGCGCGCATCAACCTCGATCGCGCGAACGTCAACCGGTTGACCTTCCTGACGCGCTTCAAGCAAGTGACCGCTCCCTATGATGGCGTCATCACCGAACGACATGTCGACATCGGCGATCTGGTCACCGCCGGCAGCACCAGCACGATGCCGTTGTTCGGCATCGCCCAGTCGGAGCGAATCCGTGTGTTCGTCAACGTGCCGCAAAGCGCGCGTGTCGATCTCGGCGTGGGGCAGACGGCCAAGGTCACGGCGGCGGAACTCCCGGACCGGATCTTCGAAGGCACGGTAACGCGGACCAGTCGGGCGGCCGACCCCCACGCACGGACGATGCGGGTGGAAGTTGACCTTGACAACTCCGACGATGCTCTGGTGCCGGGCATCTATGTGCACGTCGCCTTCAATCTGCGGCCGAAATCCGCGGTGCAGGTGCCCGCCAGTGCGATGATCTTCCGCGGCAGCGGACCGCAGGTCGCGCTCATCACGGATGGCAACGCCGTGAAGTTCCAGGGCGTGAACATCGCGCGCGACAACGGCAAGTTCGTCGAGATTGCATCCGGCCTTTCCGAAGGCGATCGGGTTGCGGTGAATATCAGCAACCAGATTGTGGACGGCGAGAAAATATCGGTGCGGGAGATCGCCGATGACGCTTCACAGGCAAAAAAATAAGGCGGTCGCCGCGGCGGGGACGGTGGACCGGAATGGGGGATCCGATGTCGTTGTATCGCCTTGCAATGGCGGGAACCGTAGCCCTATGGATGTGCGGCTGTTCGGTCGGGCCGGACTACGCGCCTCCCGGCATTGAAGTGCCGGCAACGTTTCTCCCGTCGCTCCGATCCCAGCAGGACAGCTCTCCACCGGCCGATCCGGCGCAAGCCTCACACATTACCATTTGGTGGAAGACGTTGCGGGACCCCAAACTCGATGCGCTGATCGAGCGGGCGATTGCCGCCAATCCGGAAATTGAGGCCGCGTTAAATCGCGTGCAACAGGCGCGCGAGCACGAAATCGTGGTGCTCGGCGCAGCCCTTCCGGCCCTCGGCCTTGGTGGCAGCGTCGGTCGCGGCTCGGGAACCAACTCCGTCAAGTCGCCGCGCATTCCGCCGACGCTCAACTCCGGCATAAACACGACCGGATTTCAGGAGATCCAGGGGGTCGTGGGTTTCGATACCGGCTGGGAATTCGATCTGTTCGGGAAAAATCGGCGGGCGCTCGAAGTCGCGCGCGACGATACACAGGCCCAATTCGAGGCACGCAATGCCGTTATCATCAGGGTCGTCGCGGAGGTGGCCCGCAATTACGCCATCCTTCGCGGCCTGC
Organism: uncultured Alphaproteobacteria bacterium; assembly: GCA_963802745.1. GTDB lineage: Bacteria > Pseudomonadota > Alphaproteobacteria > Rhizobiales > Xanthobacteraceae > JAJPKK01. The sequence continues at coordinate 12,850 of CAWDKL010000045.1, forward strand.
AGCTGCGACTTAACCTCGTTAAGGAAAACATCGCACGGGCCGATAATCTCGTAAAGGTGGCGGTTTCGCGGTTCGACCAGGGTCTTACCAGCGAGGGCGACGTCCTGCTGGCACGCCGCGAATTGGAGGCGCTCGACGCCGTCGTCCCGTCGTTGAACGCGGCCATATTCGAAGCGCAAAGCCGCATTGCCGTGTTGCTTGGTACGTTTTCGGGCGACGTTGTCGGGGAGCTTTCCCAGCGGCGTCCCATCCCACCGACCCCGGTGCGCGTTAGGACGGGACAACCGATCGATCTATTGCGCCGGCGGCCAGACATCCGGCAGGCAGAAAGGCAGCTGGCGGCGGCGACGGCACAGATCGGTGTCGCGACGGCCGACCTGTTTCCCCGCGCTAGTATAACCGCCGGTGTCGGCGTTCAGGGCGGCCGAGAAACCGCAGGCGCCAGGCCTCCGGTCGGCGGATTGATTTGGTCGGTCGGTCCAGGCGCGTACTGGCCTCTCCTCGATTTTGGGCGATTGGACGCGGCTGCGGATCAGGCGGAGTATCGTGCCGCCGAGCTATTTGCCGACTATCGTAAGACCGTTATCGGTGCCGTGGAGGAGGTCAATACGGCCTTGATACGGTATCGATCGGAAGTCAACACCGTTCAACATCTCAATAAAGCCGTCGCAGCGAGCCGGCGAGCCCTCGATTTTAATATGGGGCGCTACGAGCAGGGCATCTCGGACTTCTTGAATGTGCTCGATGCGGCGCGTCAGGAGTTTGAACTTGAGGGTCAATATGCGATTGCCCAGCTAGCGGTGGCGGTTTCCTACGTCGCTCTGTATAAGGCACTCGGCGGGGGGTGGGAGCTGTTCGAAGATATTCCGCCGGCGGCGCAGCCCGAGCCTGCCCTGGCGGCGTCTATTCGGCGATTGTCGGTTCCGGTTGCACAGCCGTGACGGGCGCGGATAGGAAACTTTCGCCAAGGCGCCCCAAGG
>CAWDKL010000046.1:0-233982 GCA_963802745.1 uncultured Alphaproteobacteria bacterium
ACAACGGCCGGCGCGCCGACGGTTTATGCACAATACGCACCCGGCGGACCCAAGTTCCGGGGGGCGATAAAATCCGTGGATGGCAAGCCGCTGGAAGGCGTGACGGTCTCCGCGCGCGGCGCCGGCAAGACGTTTGTCACGACCGTCTTCACCAACCCGCAGGGGGTCTATGTTTTCCCGCCCATGGAGAAAGGACTGAAATTCAGCCTGTGGGCGCAGGCTCAAGGGTTTGAAACGGCGCGGCGCGACGTGGAGGCGGGCGGCGGCGAGGTTCAGCCGCTGGCGGAATTGCAGCTGAAGCCGCTAACAAATTTCGAGAAGCAATTGACCGGGGTCGAGTGGATGAACAGCTTCCCGGAAAATACTCCCGCGGAAAAACGGGAGAAGCGGATCTATGCCGCCAATTGCAGCGGTTGCCATGCCAACCAGTTTACGCTGCAAAACCGGTTCGATGCGGAGAGTTGGGGCAAGATCATCAAGGTCATGTCGCTGAATTCCAGCGGAACCGCGATCAGGCCCAATTCCCCCGGAACCCAGACGATCGAAGCCTATAAGGACGAGATCGTCAGGTTTTTGACGAAGGTCCGAGGGCCCGGACCGGCAAACTACGAACTGAAGCCGCTGCCGCGGCCGACCGGCGAAGCCGCGCGGGTCGTCATAACCGAGTTCGATTTGCCGCGTCCGGAGGCCCCGCCGGAATACTACAGCCACAATGGCAGCGATTGGATGGAAGGCACCCCCTCGCGCTGGCAGGGTCGCGCCGCCCACGATGCCGCGGTCGGTCCCGACGGCAGCATCTATCTCACCGACGAGACCACGCTGGATGCGAGCCTGTTCAAGCTGAACCCGCAAACCGGCACGGTCACCTCCTACAAGTATCCTGCCAAGAATGGCGGCGTGACGTCCACCCATGGGATCGCGGCCGACCCGGACGGGAACATGTGGATCAACAATCAGGCGAACGACAATCTGCTGATGTTCGACCCGAAGACCGAGCGGTTCGTCGAGTTTCTCCGGCCCGCCACCATGCCGGGCGCGCGCAACACCGTCGCGGTCGACCAGAAAGCCCACAGGGGCGTCATCTGGTCGGCGACATTCCAAGCCGGCGCCGTAAAGCTCGATCCGCAAACCGGAAAATCCATTTTCCGCAATGGGGCCTTACGATTCGATCCGAAGACCGGACAATACAGTTTCTTTCCGCTGATCACCGGCAAGGACACTTATGGCGTAACCGTCGATCGGGAAGGCCATGCCTGGTATTCTTCCCCCGGCAGCGACCGGGTCGGCGTCGCGGATGCGGACAGCGGAAAAACCGCCGAGATTGTTTTTGCGCCTACCGGGCCCGAGAGCGGCATGGAAGTCACCGATTTTGACCGCGAAAACTACGAGAAGCTGACATCCCTGCAGAATTCCGCAACCCCGCTGCATAATTGCCCGCGCCGCCTCGGCGCCGATCCGAACGCCGATGTCGTGTGGGTCGCGCTGTACTGCGCGGACAAGATCGCGAAAATCGATACGCACACCCACCAGGTCACGCAATATGCGCTGCCGCACAAGTACAGCTATCCATACGGGCTGGTAGTCGATAATGAGCACAACGTATGGATCAATCTAAACAACGCCGACATGATCGCCAAATTCAATCCGGCAACCGAAACGTTTATCGAGTACCAGATGCCGAGCCGCGGCACCGTCATGCGACACCTGACGGTGAATTACACCGTCAACCCGCCCGAGATCATCGCCTCGGAGACCGGATTGAATAAGGTGGCCCGGATTCAATTCAGGAAGGCGTCGGACATGGAGTGAGCGGGACCTGTTTCAGTTCCTGCGCGGCAGCCGGTTTGGAGATCGTTTGCGATGATGGCCGGCAGGCTCCTCATGGAGGTTTTGACTTGAGGCCGTGCTGGTCGCCGAGTAAATGCGGCGTAACGGCCGGGCTTGTTCCGGCCAACCACGTCTTCCTTATAAAGTCCTCACAGGGAAGACGTGGATGCCCGCGGCAAGCGCGGGCATGACGCCGAGAGTGTGATTCGACCTGATCGAAATCCGGTCTAGAATATCGAAAACTCGCCTGCCGAGCCAACCACTCGGCCAGCGAGCCTCCCACCAACTCTCGTTGTCATCTCGATCGGGTGTTTGGGACAACGGCGCAGCGAGGCCCAGCGGACCGCGTCACCGCGCTTCGGGGGCCAAGCCTTGGCCTCCAGGAGACAGCGGCGGAACTTGGTCAGGATTCACTTTTTTTCCGCTTTGGTCTACGCCGTAAGCACGCGAACGGTTCGGCGCCGCGATGCGCCTCCCGGATGATTTGTTCGTGTATCCCGGTATCGATGAGTCTTTGGCACTATTCGACTTTGATGATTGCGACTGCGCATGCGCCGTCACGCTCAACAGGGCTACACCGAGGATCGCTGCGAAGAGTGTTTTCATGAGATGGCTCCCGAGATCTTGTCTACTGCGTCAAGGCTGCCCTTTGACGACGCGGCGACTTCGGAACGTCAACGCGTTTGGGCAGCACTCCGCCGGGGCAATTTGCTTGCCCGTATCAACATAGGCCGTTTCAGGCTTATACAAAAGAAAAAAGAGAGAAAATTTCGACTGCGCGCTCTGCAAGAATAGCGTCCGGCTGACCAACTTTTTTTGCAACGCGGGATGCGGAAGTGACCATGTTTAAGTCTTGCTGCGTCGCAGCAAATTTTCCGCTCCGCACGCAGGCTGGGGCGCCGGCCGCCGGCGCTCGCCTGGAAGGCCGTGCTGCAAAATACAAACTTCACGGATAATACGGCGACCGGTGGCTCGATCGATCGATCGATCCGCACGGCTTTGACGGCCACGAGCGGATTGGGCGGGACGCATATGATCGGCCAATGGCACCGCGCCGCCAGCCTGTACGGTCATCGGCCATCACTGGCCATCACCATTTGCGCTTGTGCGGCGCCGCGGTTCCGCCGACAATGGCGACAAGCGAACTCTGATCAAAGCCGCCGAGGAGCCCCATGCACGACGTCACCAGCGACCATTGGCACGAGCCGGAAGGCCTCAAGAACGCCGGCTACGGCGCCTGGAAGCGGCCCAATACGCCCTATGACGACTACATGGAGGAACAGGGCATCCCGATCTTCCGCGGCATCGGGGTGCGGCGGGTACAGGACATGCCGCTCAAGCGCTGGAACCGCATGGGCGGCAACGGCACCTTCATCCAGCTCTACGGCACCGAAGGCAAATGGGGCTGCTACGTGATCGAGGTGCCGGGCGCCGGCAGCGCTCAATCCCGAGCGGCACATGTATGAAGAAATCATGGTGGTGGTGGAAGGCCGCGGCACCACCGAGGTGTGGACCGACGACCAGAAGAAGCCGCACACTTTCGAGTGGGGCCGCGGCTCGATGTTCTCGATCCCGCTCAATTGCTGGCACCGCATCATCAATGCGGCGTCGAGCCCGGCGCTGATCCTGGTGGCCTCGACCGCCCCCAACGTGATGAACATCTTTCGCGACCGCGACTGGATCTTCAACTGCCCGGTCACCTTCCCGTCGCGCTTCGACGGCCGCGAGGACTTCTTCAAGCCCAAGGACGACATCGTGCCGGACCGGCTGCGCGGGCTCGCGTCGCGGCGCACCAACTTGATCCCGGATATCTTCAACGCCGAGCTCTATCTCGATAACCGGCGCTCGCCCGGCTACAAGCGGGTGGAGCCCGACCTCGCCGGCAATGTCTTTTATGGTTTTGTCGGCGAGCATGTCACCGGGCGCTACTCCAAGGCCCATGCGCATGCCTCGGCCGCGATCCTCGTGTGCATCAAGGGCAAGGGCTACACTTACACGTGGCCGCGCAGCATCGGCATGACGCCGTGGCAGGACGGCAAGGAGGAACAAATATACCGGCAGGATTACGAGCCGGTCGGCCTGGTCACCGCGGCGCCCTACGGGGGCGACTGGTTCCACGCCCATTTCGGCATCAGCCGGGAGCCGTTGCGGCTGATCGGCTGGTACGGCCCCAACAACCACCGCAAGGACAAGGCCGGCGTTCCCGGCGAGAAGGACACCGACGAGGGCGCCATCGACGTGACCGAGGGCGGCACCGCAATCCCGTATTGGCTGGAAGACCCGTTCCTGCGCAAGGAATATGAGGAAACCCTGCGCCGCGAAGGCGTAAAGTCGCAGATGGAGGAGGCACTCTACCGGCCGCCCGCACAGGCGGCGGAGTGACGGCGGGACGAGGCGTAGTAGCTTGTAGCCCGGATGGAGCGAAAGCGACATCCGGGACAGCCTGCCCAAGTCCGCAGGGCCGTCGCCTCGAAAGGCCGTCCCCGCATTTCCGCTTCGCTCCAATGCGGGCTACAAATCTTGGGGTTCCATGGACCCATTCCTTGCCCTCATCGAACACAGCGCGCTCAGCGAGTGGATTCGCGGGTCGGAGTCGATCTTCGCATTCCCGACGATCATCACCATGCATGTCATCGGGATGGGTTTCCTGGCCGGCGGCAGCGCCGCCATCGACCTGCGCATCCTGGGCTTTGCGCCAAACATTCCGCTCACAGCCATGCGGCAATTCCTGCCGCTGCTGTGGCTTGCCTTCGCGCTGAATGCGGCGTCCGGGACCTTGCTGCTGATCGCCTATCCGACCAAGGCGTTCACCAACCCGGTGTTTTACGTGAAACTCGTGCTCATCGCGGTGGCGGTCGGCCTCGTCTACCGAATCGGCCGCACCGTCCTGGGCGCGCCGGAGCCGCCCGGGCAGCGAGGCAGCGGCAGCGCGCCGGTGGCCCACAACGCCAAACGGCTGGCGCTGGCTTCGCTCGCCGCCTGGGTCGCCCTGATTACGGCCGGGCGGCTACTCGCCTACACGCACCGGTGGGAGCTGCTCGGCGTGCCGGCGCTGACTTGATCGGCGCCGGATATTCGACTTCGCGAGGATGCCGCCATGGAAATCGCACCCTGGGAAGTTTGGGTCCGCAGCACCGCCCTGCACGCCTTCGTGCAGGCCCACGAGCCGTGGGTGTGGCCGCTGTGCGAGACGCTGCACTATCTCGGGCTGTCGCTGCTGCTCGGCACCGTGGGGCTGTTCGACTTGCGCGTGCTGGGGCTTGCGAAGGGCATTCCGCCCGGCACCCTGCACCGGCTGGTGCCTTGGGGTGTGGCCGGCTATACGATCAACGTGCTCACCGGCATCGTGTTCTTCTCCGGACATCCGGACCAGTACTTTTATAACGATGCATTCCGCTTCAAGGCCGCGTTCATGGTTGTCGCCGGCATCAACCTCTTGGCCTTCTACGGCTCAAACCTCTACGCCGACATGAAGGCACTGCCGGCCGATGCCAAGGCCGGGTTTTCGATCCGGCTGATCGGCGGGGTATCGCTCGCCATGTGGATCGGCGTGCTGATCTGCGGGCGGCTGCTGACGTTCTTCCGGCCGCCGTTCTTTCATTAGTGTGCCGTAGGGTGGGCAAAAATTGCTTGCTCTCGGCTGTGGTTACGCTCGGTCGACAGGGGCAATTTTTGCCCACGCGGTCCGCCCTATGGGTTCGCATCGCGCTTCGACCGCGTGGGCAAAATCGCGCCATGCCCCGCACAATGCACAGGATCGTGCAAGCGATTTTGCCCACCCTACGGCGCCTCACGCTTTTTCCAACATCGCCCGCGCACGCCGTACCACGGGCTCGTCAACCATGCGGCCTTCGAACTGGAAAGCGCCGTGCCCGGCCGCGGTGGCGGCTTCGGCAGCCGCGATCAGGGCGCGGGCATGATCGCACTCGGCCGGCGAGGGCGCGAACACGCGGTTGAGGATCGGCACCACGGCCGGATGCACGCAGCTCGCCCCATCGAAACCGTGGCGGCGCGCCTCATGGGCGGAAGCCTCGATCCCGACGAGATCGTTGTAATCCGCAACCGTGCGCAACAGGCCGAAGGAGCGCACGCCGGCCGCCTTGGCGGCGAAATGGACCATCAGTTTCGGGAACCGCAGCACGTCGGGGTCAGGCTCGGCGCCGAGCGCGGTCGCCAGAATCCTCGCTCCCCGTGATCAGCCCGAACACGTGCGGGCTCGCCTGCGCGATCGTCCGGGCGTCCAACACGGCGCCGGCATCCTCGAGCATCGGGATCAGCTTGAGCGGCGGCCGCCCGGTCGCGTAGGCGATGCCGGCCAGAAAATCCGCCAGTGCGGCGAGTGCCCTTGGCTCCCGCGTCTTCGGCACGAACAGGCCGAAGGCGCCCGCCCGGCAGGCGGCTTCGGCGTCGCGCCGGATGCGCTCGGGTTCGGCATTGATGCGCACGAACACGGCGGCGCCGCCGCGCCGGACCCGCGCGACCGAATCCGGGAGCAGCGCCCGCGCGGCGTCCTTGCGGTCCGGCGCCACCGCATCCTCGAGGTCGAGAATGATCGCGTCGGCGCCGCGTTCATGGGCCTTGGCGATAAACCGTTCGGAACTCGCCGGAACGTAGAGCAGCGATCGGATGCGCAAGACGGTCTCCTCATGGCCAGGGGCGGGGCGAAACGTGTAGCAGATCGCAAGCGGCGCGCTCGCGTCCTCGAAGCCTATTGGCAGCCGCTCCGCCGTGATAGGTTCCCCTGCGCAAGACGCCTTGTTGATGGAGGAAGCCCCAAATGAATAGCCTCGTTCGATCGCTCCGGTGCGCTGCGGCAGCCGCCGTGGTTGCCGGTTTCGGATTCACCGCCGCCCAGGCGCAGGATCGCTTTTCCCCGCTCAATCTCGGCCAGCTGAGCCCCGAGCAGCAGAAGATGGCGACGATCCTGACCACGCCGCCGCGTGCCGGAGGCCGCATCAATTCCGGACCGTTCAACGCCTATGCGCGCAGCCCCGGCCTTGGGCTCCTGCTGCTGCAGGTGAGCGATTACGTCCGCTTCAACAGTTCGCTGCCGCCGCGCCTCTCCGAATTCGCCATCATGATCGCGGCGCGCAACTGGTCGCAGCCCTATGAATGGCGTGCGCACTATCCACTTGCCGTCAAGGGGGGCCTCAACCCGCAGATATTGGCCGATCTCGGCGCCGGCGCCCGGCCCAAGGACATGAAACCCGACGAGACGGCGCTGTATGATTTCTGCACGCAGATGTACCACGACAAGAATGTCAGCGACGCGGCGTTCAAGGCGGCGCTCGACACCTTCGGCGAGCGCGGCGTGATGGATCTGATCGGCGTCATCGGCTACTACGACATTGCCTCGATGGCGCTGATTGCCCAGAAGACGACCGCCCCGGCGGTCGCCGAAGCGCCGCTGCTGCCGCTCACGCGGTGAGTTCGTTCGCGCCGCAGTCCGGGCGGCGAAATCCCTCCGCATTTTCCGCTATCGGGATTGCTTCAACGGCCGCGCCGGGGACCCCACTCCGGCCCTCCCTGAAGACCCCCGACGACGGGGAAGGAGAAGCGGACGGGCGTTATCAACCGGGAAGAGACTCAATCGCACCATGACGCGATCTCCGTGTCGGAGCGTCGCATGCGTTAATAAACACGCTGCTCTGGGGATCGCCCGACAAACCAAGGTTTCGTAGACGGAGCGTTCGCCATGGCGCAAATCCGCTTCACCTTCGCGGCGCTGACGCTCGACGCGGAGCTCCTCGACACGCCGACCGCCCGGGCCATCATGGCGGCGCTGCCGTTGACTTCGTCCGTGCTGACATGGGGCGAAGAGGTCTATTTCGACGTGCCGGTGACGGTCGCGCGCGAGCCCACGGCGCGCGCCGTCGTAACTCCGGGCGAAATCGCCTACTGGCCGGAGGGCCCGGCGATTGCCATCGGTTTCGGCCGCACGCCGATCAGCCGCGGCGACGAAACCCGGCTGGCGAGCCCATGCAACCTGTTCGCCCGCGCGCTCGCCGACGTGAAGGCGCTGGCGGCGGTGAAGGCCGGCACCAAGGTCACGGTGAGCCTGATCGGGTGATCGGAGAATTTGTCCGATGAAGCCGCTGCGGCCCGGTGGCGCCAAGTCCTATGTGCTTGAATACCGCGCCGGGGGCGGACGGAGGGCACCGCTACGCATGCCGACGATTGGAAAACACGGGTCACCCTGGCCGCTCGAGGAACCGCGTGGGGAAGCGAAGCGGCTGGAGGCCAGCCTCCGCCAGATAGCTTACGGCTACGACACCTGGCCAGCCGCAATTCTCGGCACTTGCGATCATCAATCATGATGTGCCCGAGTGAAGCATTTTCGGACGCTCGAAGCGTAAGGATTTTCCTTACTTTGACAAAGCGCCCGGGTGCTGCGGGCTGTCGCCCTGGAACTCTGCTCCCGACCTGTCAGAATTTGCGTTATTGAATTCAAAGGAGAATCTCGGCGATCCGACCTGTTGACAAAGACGCGCGTACCAAACTGCACTGGCGTGATACAGGCCGTAAGATAAATGTGGGATTCCTCGGAGGCTCTCAATACCAGCAAGGAAGGGAAGCACCATGAGCGATGATCTCGACGCTTTGGAAGAAAGCCCGCAAACCACAATCACTAAGGAAAAAGTCCAGGAGCGCGTGCAGGATTGGAAAAAGCGCCTTCACGCTCTCTTTGATGAGATTAGCGATTGGGCGAAAGCGAATGGTTGGCAAGTTAACGGCGACGGTACCGTTAAAATGCATGAGGAACTCATGCAAAAGCTTGACGTGCCGGCGACGGAGCAGCCGACGCTTCGCTTGGACCGTCAGCATAGCTATGCGCTATTCAAACCGAAGGGCCTTTGGGTGATTGGCGCCAACGGACGGATCGATCTTTACACCTCAAAGGGTACGTTCATCATCGTGGACCTTGCCGAACAAGGCACCGATCCCCGCTGGACGATCTTCAGAGCCAGTCAAAAGCGCGACGGTGATCACTTCGAACCCAAAATGGTCTCGGACCTGGTCTGACATGCAGAAGCTTCCGGAGATCAAGGCAGCCTACGACTGGTTCTTCGCGCATTATGAGAACGAGATCGCGGAGCGAACCAGGCAAAACGACATTGCCGGTATCGATCAGATGGAGGCGCGGCGCGACGTTCTTGAGCGTGGCGTCTTCGTTCTCATGTTTGGCCAGTTCGAGAAGGCCGTCGCTTCGGCGTTCGAAAGCGCCGTGCTGGCAAGAGCCACGAACCCTGACTGGACCCGCAGACGTGGCTGGGACATTTCGTTATTCAACAGCAAGAGAGTCCCTTTCGATATAAAGCTGGCAATGGTTCTGGACAGCCGGTCGCCGTCATTCGGGCGGATCCTGCAGACCTATGCGACACGGAACCATTGTGCCCACGGCGGGACCACAAATGCGGTCGGCTCCATCGACGCGCTTGAGGCGGACCTCTACCGATGGCAGGGAGAGTTGAGAGAATTGAGATCTTTCGGCCGACATAGACGCGAACCACTGCGATCCGCGCCGCGGAGAAAATCGCCCGGAGTACCGCTGTCCGATGGTGCTTTTGAGCGTGCTCGACGGGGGCCTCGCCGGGCATCACAATTAAGAGATGCACTTGCCTCTTTAGGGAACAGTGCCCTCCAACCGGCGCAGCAGAACAGAGGCAAATGAGAGGTGATCAAGGCACAAGCCAATTGGGTCGATGTTTATCTCATGTCCACGAGGGTTGCGGATCGCGGACATTGCACCGGCGAAGATGAATTTATAACCCATCTGTTCATCGATCTCGGCCTGAGACGTCAGGGATGTCAGCTTGATCTTGGGACTCGTCTCCGAGAAGGCAGCCATCATCAACCTGTGTCCGCTTTCATTGAGGCTCGATAGCCTCTTCACTTTAACATCGATGTATTTGAATGCCTCGAACGTGGCTTGGGAGTAATGGCCGTCGTCGAAGAGTTTGATACTAACAGCACTGATCTCGGGGTGAATGTTGCGCTCATCGAAAGGGTGCAAAACGCTCATCGCCTCGGTTCTGTTACCGAGAGCTCCAGCGATGCGCGCGATCTTCTCGAAAGCGTGTAGCCGACTACTCATCGATCAAATTGGCCCGAATGCTTTTGAAAATATTGTCATATGTCTCCTGCGACCCGTTCTCAGGTAGGTTGATCTCGATCCGCACGGTCAAGGCCATATCCCTACTACGACCTTCCTTTTCTACGGCATTCTCCTTCGGCTCTTCGGGCTGGCTTACTTTGGCAGGCTTTGGTGACCGCTGGTTTGCCGGCTTCGTTTTGCTTGCTTTTGGTTTCGTCACAGCACTCGTTAAGCTGGTGCCAGCGGCTATGGCATAACCAGACAGTCGAGTGAACAATTGAAACAGTGCGGCTTGTCAACTTCCAATAACCTCACTCGTCTTATCGGACCTGCGGAAGAAGGCTATTAGTTCGTCCTTGCTAAGGGTCCAAGCATCTTCGCCACGGAGGTCGAAGAGGTCCTTATAGGAGTCATCAATCAGGTCTCCGAAGGCTTTTGGGAAAGCATCATTGCCAAGAACGAAAACGTCATGTCCCTTCGGCGTCCGCTTCCCTTGCTCATCAATTACCCCAATAAACTGGAGTGCATTAATAACGTAGCTCTCGTTATTTGACGCGATCGAAAACTTCTTGACCGTGTCGGATGTGACGGTCGATGGAAAGTTCTTGCGGAGGAAGCCAATCATCTGCTCAACGTTGCCAACTCCGGAAATATACGGATGCATGTCAATCCTCGCTGTAAGACGAATCAGGCGTCGCTCGGCGCGAACTCACGTCTTATATATTGCTGGCATCGGGTCGTCATCAAGGTGGATAGGCGCCTCGGAGACTGCTGTTCACACGTTTCCGCATTCTGCATCTCTTGTCTCGCCGTATGCCATTCCGCGGCGACGGTGGTGATAGATTGCCCCTTAAGGCGTCGGTCACTCCCACTCGATCGTCCCCGGCGGCTTGCTGGTCACATCGTACACCACCCGGTTCACCCCCTTCACCTCGTTGATGATGCGCGTCGCCACGTGGCCCGATGAAGCGCATGTCGAACGGATAAAAGTCCGCCGTCATGCCGTCGGTCGAGGTCACGGCGCGCAGGCCTACCACGTAGTCGTAGGTTCGGCCGTCGCCCATCACGCCGACGGTCTTCACCGGCAGCAGCACGGCAAAGGCCTGCCAGATGGCGTCGTAGAGGCCGGCGCGGCGGATTTCTTCGATGTAGATGTCGTCGGCGAGCCGCAGGATGGCGAGCTTCTCTTGCGTGATTTCGCCGGGGCAGCGGATGGCGAGGCCGGGGCCGGGGAACGGGTGGCGGCCGACGAAGACCTCCGGCAGGCCGAGTTCGCGGCCCAGCGCGCGCACCTCGTCCTTGAAAAGTTCGCGCAAGGGTTCGACCAGCGTCATGTTCATGCGCTCGGGCAGGCCGCCGACATTGTGGTGCGACTTGATCGTCACCGAGGGGCCGCCGGTGAAGGATACGCTCTCGATCACGTCCGGGTAGAGCGTGCCCTGGGCGAGGAATTTTGGCGGCGCCCGGCCGTCCTGGCCAAGCTTTTTGGCCTCCGCCTCGAACACGTCGATGAACAGCTTGCCGATGGTCTTGCGCTTGACTTCCGGGTCGGTGACGCCGGCGAGCGCGGCCAGGAACTCAGGCTGCGCTTCCACATGAACGAGCGGAATATTGTAGCTGTCGCGAAACAGCGCCACCACCTTCTCGCCCTCGCCGAGCCGCAGCATGCCGTGGTCCACGAACACGCAGGTCAGCGCGTCGCCGATCGCCTCATGGATCAGCACCGCGGCGACGGCGGAATCGACGCCGCCCGAGAGGCCGCAGATCACCCGGCCGGTCCCCACCTGGCGGCGGATTTTTTCGATCGCCTCGTCGCGGAACGCGCGCATGGTCCAGTCGCCGGCGCAGCCCGCGATGGTGCGCACGAAATTGCGCAGCAGCGCGGCGCCATCGGGCGTGTGCACGACTTCGAGATGGAACTGGGCGGCGTAGAATTTGCGCGCCTCGTCGGCGATCATGGCGATCGGCGCGTTGGGGGAGGTGGCGACCGCGCGAAAGCCCTGCGGCAGCCGCGTCACCCGGTCGCCGTGGCTCATCCACACCGGGTATTTTTCGCCCCGTCGCCAGACCCCGGCGAACAGCGCGCAGTCGCCGGTGATCTCCACCTCGGCACGGCCGAATTCGCGATGATGGCCACCCTCGACCGTACCGCCGAGCTGCTGTGCCATCGCCTGTTCGCCGTAGCAAATGCCGAGGATCGGCACGCCGGCGGTGTAAAACTCCGGCGGCGGCAGCGGCGCGCCGGGATCGAGCACCGAAGCGGGGCCGCCGGAAAGAATCACCGCGCGCGGCCGCATCCGGGCGAAAGCTTCGCGGGCGGACTGGAACGGCGCGATCTCGCAATAGACGCCTGCCTCGCGTACGCGCCGGGCGATCAGCTGGGTGACTTGGGAGCCAAAATCGACGATCAGGATGGTGTCATGCATGGCCGTGTGTGCGGCGGATGCCGCACGCGCGTCAAGGGCCGCGCGGCTTGGGTTCGGCCGAATCCCCAGCTGGTACCGCTCACCCGCTTACACGGAGCAGAGGCGAAAACCGCGCCCGAGCCCGCCCGCGGTGGGACCCGGCGCCTTGCCGCATCCCTATTATCGCATCGATAGCCAGGCCCATCGCACTGGGTTTGCCCTCTCAGTGCACACTCACGGTCTGCAGCTCGTTGCTCCACGCATTGGCCATCGCGGCCTCGCGCGAATCCGTCACCATGATCGGCGTCCCGTCCGCGGCATGCAGCGCGAACAGCCGCAAGCCGGGTGCGATTTTTGGCGCCTGCGGGAACATTGCCGGCACGTCCTCGGAGCGAATCGACTTGATATAGGCAATCCGTCCGTCGCCCAGATGGGCGAAAGCTTCGGGCGACATGGTCGGTATGGTAACGACTTCTTCGTTCATGATCCTCAACTCCTCGACCTGGTCGAGTCCTGCGCGGTACCCATCAGTCATGGTCGGTGATGGCGATCGACTTGACCACGCGTTCGGGCTCCGGACGCGCAAGGTCGATGGACAACAACCCGTTCTTCAGATCGGCGCTCAGTACCTCCATTCCGTCGGCCAGCACGAAGGTGCGCTGAAACTGACGGGCCGCGATGCCGCGATGCAGATACTGCCGCGTCTGTTCATCCGCCTGCCGGCCGCGAATCACCAGCTGACTTTCCTGCACGGTGACATCGAGCTCCTCGCGGGTGAAACCCGCGACGGCAAGCGTGATGCGTAACCGCTCCGGCCGGCTGCTTTCACGCGGCAGCCGTTCGATATTGTAAGGAGGATAGCCGTCGGCGGCCTTGGCGACACGATCCAGCGCACGCTCGACCTCGTCGAAGCCGAGCAAGAACGGGCTCGATAGTGATGGCATTCGCGACATGATCTCAAAGTCCTGCGATAAGCGACTTTGTGGGCCCTTGCGGCGCCCCGTTCCGGCGGAGGTTCCAGGTCTCAGACATCCCCCGTCGGGCCTGCTGGCAATATGGGCAAGTCCGACCCGGCGCGCAAGGACGCGGCCGGGAAGAGTTTCCCGGGTGCCCGTTCCTATCCGGAATGCGCGGACCGAAGCCGTCTGATTGGCCGAAGGCTTTGAAATCGGCTGGAACGCTCGCCCGCACAAAATCGAGCGGCTGGTGAGCTTTGGCTTGCGTACCATAGAACCGTAGGATGGGTTGGAGCGCGAGCGGAAACCCATCATCGGCAGTGCATGCTGCGCATCCGACGATGGGTTTCGCTGACGCTCAACCCATCCTACGCAGCGACCCAGCCGCTTCGTCAAACGCCTCACGATGTCTTGCCGAATCCGTACAGGCTCTCCGGATTGTCCACCAAAATGCGCTTGCGCACGGCCTCGTCGGGCGCCCAGACGCTAAGGAGATCGAACAGCAGCGCGTCATCCGGCAGGGTGCCGTTCTGTTCGCTCGGATGCGGCCAGTCGCTGCCCCACACCATTCGCTGCGGCGCCGCCTTGACGAAAGCCTGGGCGATCTTGGTCGCCTCCGGATAGTCCGGCGGGCCGGCCTTGCTGTTGGAATAGGCGCCGGACAGTTTTATCCACGTGCGGCCGCGGTCGAGCAGTCCGCGCAGGATCGTATGCGAGGGATCGTCGGTGCCGGCCGGCAGTTTCGGATGGCCCAGATGGTCGAACACCATTTGCGACGGCAGCCGCCGCAACAGGTCGGCATGCGCGACGATATCGTCGCCATCGACGTTGAACTGCAAATGCCAGCCGAGTGCGTTGACGCGCGCCGACAGCGGTTCGACCATGTCCCAGGTGACGACCGCATTGGGCCCGCCGAGCGAAAACCGGATGCCGCGGATGCCGGCGTCGTTGAGGCTTTTGAGTTCCGCGTCCGTAACGGTCGGACGCACCACGGCAACGCCGCGCCCATTGCCGCCAAGCTGCGCCAGCGCATCGACCGTCACGCGGTTGTCGGTGGCGTAATTGCGCGGCGTCACCACCACGACCCGCGTCGTGCCGGTGCGCTTCTGCAGCAGCCGATAATCCGACACGGTGGCGTTCTTCGGGTTCCGGCCCGGCCGCGGGTTGGTTTCAGCAAAGCGCGGATCGTAGATGTGCATGTGGCAGTCGGCGGCGTTCGCCGGCGCCTTGGTCTTCGCCGGCGCGGTGCCGGTCGTATTCGGCACCGCCTGCTGGGCCTGCGCGGGCGCCGCGTCGAGCGCGCCCGAGACGGCCGCTGCCGCTGCCGCTAGTCAAAAAGGTGCGCCGGCCGATGGCTTGGTCGTTCATGGCTGTCCTCCCTTGATGCGCGCGCCGCCCTCCGATGGGGCCGTGCGCTGCGCGAAGTCCCGGGGATGATACGCCGAGAGCCGTGGGCGGTCCAACGCGGCGCTGCATCTCCTGTCGTAAGCACATGAGTTGTCCGCGTTATACGTAGCGCACGCGTTGTCCGGTTCGTTGCCTGATCACGAACGCGCCGACGCCCACGCGTGACGCGTGCTCGCCGCCGTCAAGGCGTGGCCCGGCAACGGCTGAGATCGCCGAATCCGCAGAGCGACGGCCATCCTTGACCGCGGCTGTGCGCGGCGTCACTGCGGATGGGCAGGTCGGGACGAAGAAACGGTGCTGCGGCCGAACAAAGAAACCGACCAGCGCAGAAAGCAGACAGCGCGCGTGCTATGAAAACCGGACAACTTGAAAAGCTACTGAAGGAGTTACACCGCCGCTTCTCAACGCGGCAATCGAGCGATAATCAATCCTCGGCGCCTAAGCTGGCGAAAGCACCGCGCGGCCGCCCATCGACTCGCCAACCAGACCGGACCTGCATGAACTACGTGACCGATTTTCGCTCGATCCGCGACGAGGTCTCCCCGGCCGAATGGCAGGCGCGCCTCGACCTCGCGGCCTGCTACCGGCTCGTCGACAGCTACGACATGACGGACCTCACCTACAATCATATCACGGCGCGCATTCCCGGCACGCCCGATCAGGTGCTGATCAATCTCTACGGCCTGACCTACGGCGAGATCACGGCATCGAGCCTGGCCAAGATCGACCTTGCGGGCAACATCCTCTGGAAGCCCGACACCGATTACAGCATCAACCCGTCCGGCTTTGTCATCCACGGCGCGATCCATGTCGCCCGGCCCGATGTCGGCTGCATCATCCATACGCACACCCGTGCCGGCATGGCGGTGGCCGCGATGGCGTGCGGGCTCCTGCCGCTGTCGCAGACCTCGATGCGCTTCGTCGGCCATCTCGGCTACCACGACTATGAGGGCCCGGCGATCGATCCGGCCGAGCGGGAACGGCTGGTGCGCGATCTCGGCGCCCACGATGCCATGATCATGCGCAATCATGGGCTACTGACCTGCGGCGCCACCATCGCCCAGGCCTTCAACACCATGTACCAGCTGGAATTGTCGTGCCGCGCCCAGGTCGACGCCATGGCGGCGCGCACCGAACTCACCATCCCGGGCGACAATGTGCTCGCCCATACGGCGCATCTCTACCAGCCCGGCACCCGGCGCCCCTACGGGGTGCTGGAATGGCCCGCGATGCTGCGCCGCCTCGCTGCGGAAGCGAAGAATTCGGGGTATCCGCCCTATTGGCAGTGAGCGCGGGACCGGTGCAAGGACAAACACCTGCAAATGCCATTGCCTCGCGGAACGCGGACATCTCCTTGCACAAAACCGCCCGTACCGTTACATCCAATCCGAGAAACATTCCCATTTCTAGAGTGGTCGAGGCTATGCGCGCAGAAATTGAAACACTGGTCAACGAGATCAAGCGGTCCTTGGGACTGCTGAGGAGGCATCTTTGACTTCGACAAGGCCCGCGCACGTCTTGCCGAATTAAATCATATCGCCGAAGACCCAAAGTTATGGGACGACCCGCAGCGCGCCAGCCGGCTGATGCAGGAGCGGACCTCGCTTGAGGATTCGCTCTCCGCGCTCGGCCGCATCGACAATGAGGTCGAGGACAATGTCGGCCTGATCGAACTCGGCGAAGCCGATAACGACCCCGGTATCGTCGCCGAGGCCGAAGCGGCCCTGAAGGCGCTGAAAGCCGAAGTGGCACGGCGCGAACTCGAGGCGCTGCTGTCCGGCGAGGCGGACGGGTTCGACACCTTCCTGGAAGTCCATGCCGGCGCCGGCGGCACCGAGAGCCAGGACTGGGCCAACATGCTGTTGCGCATGTACACCCGCTGGGCCGAGCAGCACGGCTACAAGGTCGAGTATCTGGAAGAAACCTCCGGCGAAGAGGCCGGGATCAAGTCCGCCACCATCCAGGTCAAGGGCCACAACGCCTATGGCTGGCTGAAAAGCGAGGACGGCGTGCACCGGCTGGTGCGCATCTCCCCGTTCGACTCCAATGCCCGCCGGCACACCTCGTTCGCCAGCATCTCGGTCTATCCGGTGATCGACGACCGCATCGTCATCGACATCAAGGAAGCCGACGTGCGCACCGATACCATGCGCTCGGGCGGCGCCGGCGGCCAGCACGTCAACAAGACCAAATCGGCGGTGCGCCTGACCCATATCCCGACCGGCATCGCGGTGGTGTGCCAGGCCGAGCGCTCCCAGCACAAGAACCGCGCCCAGGCCTGGAACATGCTGCGGGCGCGGCTCTACGAGCGCGAGATCAAGCGCCGCGAGGCGGCGGCGATCGCCGAGCAGGCGGCCAAGACCGACATCGGCTGGGGCCACCAGATCCGCTCCTACGTGCTGCAGCCCTACCAGATGGTGAAGGATCTGCGCACCGGCGTCTCCACCTCCAACACCGGCGGCGTGCTCGACGGCGACCTCGACGAATTCATGGCGGCGGCGCTCGCCCAAAAGGCGTTCGGCGAAGCCCCGAAGCCGATCGAGGATGTTGACGGCGTCGGGCCGCGCGCGGAGCATGAATAACGGCCGGCGCGAAGCAGGTCGCCGGGATGCGCGTCCCCTCTCCCCGCGGCGTTCTTCACGCCGTGGGGAGAGGGTTAGGGTGAGGGGCAGGGGCACCGTGAGGGCTTTGCGCCACCGCTGCGTTCGCTGCCGCGACAGAAACGATCAATCCATCCGTCTTCGCTCGCACCGGGCCCCTCACCCCGACCCTCGATGGGGAGAGGGGACGCATGTCCGTCCCGGCGGGTGCCGCGGATGGACGAAATCGCTGCACAACGTGGTTGGGGTGAACCCTTTCGTGGCCATGCAACACCAATGGGTGAACTGGTGCTATCGGCGCGCAGGCAAGCGGAGCGCGGTGACTTACTCCGGATGATGAAAACCGCTGCAACGAAATGAGGAGGAAAGCATGGCGCTCGCCTATGGATTCGTGAAGGCCAAAGTGGTTTCGGAGCCGGTGATGAAAGGGACGCGCCGCAAGCGCGAAATCCAGTACCATCAGCATTTCAGCGTGCTGGTGGATGGAGCAAAATGGGATGTGGCGGTGAATGTCGGCACCAACGACGCCGACGATTTGCTCAAATATTTGCTCGTCTACGATTTTCATCATCCCGTTATCGCCACCCTGAAGGCGGCGGCCGCGGGTGCTGCCGAACTCACCGGCCAGACGGCGCTTCCGGCGCTCGATTTCATGCGCAGCGATATTTTGTCCGAAACCGGCAAATGGCGCGACAGCGACGTGATGGACGGATCGACCTCTCCTGAACCGGTTGCCTCGCTCGCCCGGTTGATCACGCGCGCCCATCGCGAACAGGCGGATATCTATATTTTTGGCCGCTTCTATTCCGAGGGCAACGGCCTGCACGATACCCATATGAATCAAGGCTCGACCGGCGGTTTTATCCACCGCGACGGCGACGACTCCAACGACCACAACGACGTCTGGCAGGACGGCGCGGTGCTGGTCGATTTCGGCCAGCCCGAGTGGGCGGCCTATTTCGCGGCCTTCAACCAGCAACTCGTCCCGACCGATAATCTCGGCAATCCGGTGGCGGGCGCCGCGACCATTTGACAAGTTCCGGTCCGCGCAGGCCGGATTGCGGGCAGCACGTAAGGCGCAATGTGCGAAGCGCATTGCGCTGCGCCGCAGCACGGATACGACCGCAAAGCCGCCCTCATGCGCCGGTGCGCGGGCGGGTTCCGCGGTGGCAGAGCATGACGGCGGCTTCCACCAGCAGCACCCCCAGCACCAGACCGGCCGCGACGGATTTAGGCTGGCGTGGTGCCTGCACGCGCGGGGCATCAAGGCCGATGTGATCTACGCCTCGAGCATCCCGGTGCCGCGGGAACACCGGCGTGCGATCCTTCGACAAGCTCAGGACCGACCAGCCCGATACCGGGATGCTGATGCGGGTGTTGCCGGGGTGGCTGCGGGGGGAGCGCGGCACTGCGGAGTTTCGAACCCCGTAACAGGGGCAAAAGCGAGCGCATGCTGCACCTGCGGCGCGCGCTTGTAGGGTGGGCAACGGCCGCTTTGCCGTTGCCCACGCGGTCCCGTGCTTCGGCCGTGCACTTGCTATTCCCGGCCGAGGGTACGGTAAATTTCCGGGCCGACGGTCAGCGTGGGCACGGCGCATGGCTGACCCGATCGTGCGAAATATGCCGAATCGTGCCTGCCATGCGCCGTGCCCACCCTACGCGGTCGGCTGCCACCGGCGTCTCGTCCCTCTCTTCGGGCTCACTGACTCTCATTAACTTGAACTGCGATTGCCTTACGAGCGCTCCCGTGTTAAGCGCATGAGGGGGTCCACGTTGGGGGGTTTAGCGATGATCGGCACCACAGCCGCAGTGCGTGCGCTTGTATTGGCGGCGGCGCTTGCCGCGGCAGCGACACCGGTCACCTGCCTGGGCGAAACCGGCAATCCGCTGCCTGCCCGCGCGACAAAGGAGTTGTCGCCTGAGCTGATCGCGCTGTTGCGGCAAAAGAAGATGCCAAAATCTTCGCCGATCATTTTGCGCATTTTCAAGGAAGAGGCGGAGCTCGAAGTCTGGAAGCAGGACACCACCGGCCATTTCGAGCTGCTCAAGACCTATCCGATCTGCCGGTGGTCGGGCGATCTTGGGCCGAAGCTGCATGAGGGCGACCGCCAGGCTCCGGAGGGGTTCTATACGATCACCCCCGAATTGATGAATCCGAATTCCAACTACTATGCGGCGATCAATACCGGCTTCCCCAACGGATTCGACAAAGCAAACAACCGCTATGGCAGCTTTCTCATGATCCATGGCGACTGCTCGTCGCGCGGTTGCTATGCCATGACCGACGAACAGATCGGCCAGATCTTTGCGCTGGCGCGCGACGCACTGCTCGGCCGGCCGTCATTCCAGGTTCAGGCCTACCCGTTCCGTTTGACGCCGGCGAATCTGGCGCGGCATCGGACCAATCCGAACTTGGATTTTTGGAAGATGCTCAAGATCGGCAATGATCACTTCGAGACGACGCATCTCGAACCCAAGGTCAATGTGTGCAATCGCCGCTACGTATTCGATGCGCAACCCGACCCGGCTTCGCCGAATCCCGAATTCAATCCGGCCGGAAAATGCCCCACATTTGTGGTGAACCCCAAAATCGCACGGCAGGCGATGGAGAAACAACGCGCCGACGAGGCCGAATACGCGCGGTTGCTTGAAGACAACGCGCCGACCGCCCCCATCTACAGCGGACTGGACGGCGGGATGAACCAGGCCTTCCTCGCCCGGTTTCCGGGCCGCGTGCTGCTTGCGAAAGTGCAGCCCTATGCATCTTACTCGCCGCAACTATCGCCGATCCCCTGGGTGGACGAGGTCGGATCGCTGGCGGGTAACTGGTTTCGCGCTTCGACCGATACGGACGTTGCGGCACTGCCGATGGCCTCGCGCTATGTTCTGACGCCATAATGGAATCATCACGCAGGCGCCTGACGACACGAGTTAGCCTGTAGCACGTAGGGCGCAATAAGCGCAGCGCATTGCGCCGGTTCGCAATAAGAATACGGCCGGCAAAACCGTCTTTCATGCGCTCCTCCGGGGCGGCGCAATGCGCTTGCGCTTATTGCGCCCTACGCTTGTCTACTGACGCCCGCGGATACTGTTCCGGCTCGCCGCCGATCCGGCAGTGCCCAACTCAGGCAATCCGCGCGGTCTTGACCGGAAGCGCCACTGTCTCCAGCGTACCGAGATCGAGCCGCGAGGCATGGTCGATGTCGAAGCCGACGACGTCGCCGCGGGCATCGAGATCGACGTTCAGGCCCTCCGCGACCTCACGGGTTTCGACGCCCGGCGCCGATTTCAATGCGATGTAGAGGCTATCGGTTTCGGGGTAATAATGCAGCTTCATGGCTCTTCCTTCGCCGGGTTGTCTTCATGACGCTTCGTCGCCCCTCGCCCGCCATGCACCTCCGATGTGACGCTCAATAGCCCATTGCGGCGCGGCCCGCGCGCCCGTATGACACACGCCAGGTCGGCATGGCGTGGCCGCCCTCCGCACCCCCGAGCGCCGCCAGCTGATCACCCCATCCTTGGCGCCGGCTGGGCATACCGGAGCCGCCGACGGGTTTCGCCGAGGGCTCAATCCGGCTCAGCCATCCTACGGCCCGGGTGAACGAGGGGATGTAAATGTTGCCGGGGCAAATATGCCGGGGATAGCCTTGCCGGCCTCCATCGCGGTGTGGTGCGTGCCGGGTTTCCTCGGCCTGGCGGGGCTTGCGGTCGTGGTCCATGGGCGCCGGGTCGCGACACCGCTCATCTATGGCGGTGCGCTGGCGGTGGCGCTGGCCGCGCTTGGCGCCGCCCTGACGTGCCTGCTCCTCATCGGCCCCGGACCGGCATGGACCGTGGCGCTGCCGATCGGGCTTCCGGGCATCGGCGCGCACTTGCGGGTCGATGCGCTCAGCGCGTTCTTTCTCGTCGTGGTCAATCTCGGAGCCGCCGTCACCAGCCTCTATGCGCTGGGCTATGGCCGCCACGAGGAATCGCCGCAGCGCGTGCTGCCGTTCTATGCGGCCTTCCTGGCGGCGATGAACCTGGTCGTGGTCGCCGACGACGCCTTTACGTTCCTCATGGCGTGGGAGCTGATGTCGCTCAGTTCCTGGGCGATCGTGCTGGCGCACTACCGCGATCCGGCCAACAGCCGCGCCGCGTTCGTGTATCTGGTGATGGCGAGCTTTGGCACGCTATGCCTGCTGCTCGGCTTCGGCCTGATGGCGGGGCCGGCCGGCGGCTATGCGTTCGATACGATCCGGGGCGCCGCGCTCGGCTTTCCCATCACGCTGCTGGCGCCGCTGCTCGCCCTGGTCGGCGCCGGCTCCAAGGCCGGGCTGGTGCCGCTGCATGTGTGGCTGCCGCTCGCCCATCCGGCGGCGCCGAGCCATGTGTCGGCGCTGCTGAGCGGCGTCATGACCAAGGTCGGCATCTACGGGTTCATCCGCATCGTGTTCGACCTCGCCGGCCTGTCCAGCCCGTGGTTCGGCCTGGTGGTGCTGACGCTCGGCGCCATCACGGCGGTGGTCGGCGTGCTCTATGCGCTGATGCAGAACGATCTCAAGCGCCTGCTCGCCTACAGCACGGTGGAGAATGTCGGCATCATCTTTTTGGGCCTCGGCCTCAGCCTGGCGTTCCGGGCCAACCATATGGACGTCGCGGCGGCGCTCGCCATGACGGCGGCCTTGCTGCACGTGTTCAACCACTCGTTGTTCAAGAGCCTGCTGTTCTTCGGCGCCGGCGCCGTGGTGCATGCGACCGGGGAGCGCGACATGGAACAGCTCGGCGGGTTGATCCACAAAATGCCGCAGACGGCGGCGGCCTTCCTGGTCGGCAGCGCGGCGATTGCGGCGCTGCCGCCGCTCAACGGATTCGTGTCGGAATGGCTGACGTTCCAGGCGATTCTCATCAGCCCCAGCCTGCCGCAATGGGGGCTCAAGCTGATGGTGCCGGCGGCCGGAGCGCTGCTGGCACTCGCCGCAGCGTTTGCCGGCGCCTGTTTCGTCAAGGCCTTCGGGGTGACATTTCTGGGCCGCCCGCGGAGCTCGGCGGCGGCCGCAGCGACGGAGACCGACCCGCTGTCGCTTGCCGCCATGGCCGTGCTGGCCGGCCTGTGTTTTCTCGCCGGCATTCTGCCGGGCCTGCTGATCGACGCACTGGCGCCGGTGACGCAGCAGCTGCTCGGCTCCGCAATGCTGCGCCAGGCCGGCCTGCCCTGGCTGTCGATCGTTCCGATCGCGGAGAGCCGCAGTTCCTATAACGGGCTGATTATTTTGCTCTTCCTGGTTGCTTCGGCCGCCATGACGGCGGGCGTTATCCATCGCTTTGCCGGCAGGGCGACCCGGCGCAGCGCCATCTGGGATTGCGGCTTCCCGCTCGATGCGCCGCAGACCCAATACGGCAGTGCGAGCTTTGCGATGCCGATCCGCCGCGTCTTCGGCACCAGCTTTTTCAACATTTTTGAGAAGATCGACATGCCGGCGCCGGGCGACACGCGGGGCGGCAGCTTCGGCCTGCGCATCATGGACCCCGCCTGGCAGTTCGTTTACGGCCCGCTGGCGCGCGGGGTTCGCGCGGTGGCGGGGCGGCTCAATGTGCTGCAGTTTCTCACCATCCGGCGCTATCTCACGCTGCTGTTTTGGACGTTGATCCTGCTGCTCATGGTGGTGGCCGCATGGCGCTGATCGCCGCTGATTCACCCCTCCCCGCTTGCGGCCCGCTCTCTCTACAGCGCCGCGCATGGGCGCGTCCCCTCTCCCCGCTGCGTTCTTCACGCAGTGGGGAGAGGGTTAGGGTGAGGGGCAGGGCGCGTGAGGGCCAGCGGGGCACAATTCGGGGCTGCTGGAGGGAAGATCGGTCGAGTCGTCTGCGCGGGACCCCTGCCCCTCACCCCAACCCTCTCCCCATCGTGAAGAACGATGGGGAGAGGGGGATGCCGCCCAGTGAGGGCCAGGGCAGCCGGAGCGTGCACCGGCCCCTCACCCCGGCCCTCTCCCCACAAGCGGGGAGAGGGAGAAGAGGCGGCTCGGCACGGGGCTTTTCTTCACCCCTCCCCGCAGACAGCTCGCTCTCTCGACAGCGCCGCGGATGTGCGCATCCCCTCTCCCCGCGGCGTTCTTCACGCCGCGGGGAGAGGGTTAGGGTGAGGGGCAGGGCGCGTGAGGGCCAGCGGGGCACAATTCGGGGCTGCTGGAGGGAAGATCGGTTCGAGTCGTCTGCGCGGGACCCCTGCCCCTCACCCCAACCCTCTCCCCGTCGTAAAGAACGATGGGGAGAGGGGGATGCCGCCCGGTGAGGGCCAGGGCAGCCGGAGCGTGCACCGGCCCCTCACCCCGGCCCTCTCCCCGCAAGCGGGGAGAGGGAGAAGAGAGCGGGCGAGAAGGACGGCGGCGGCATGGCGTTGATCGTCGATTTCGGCCTGCAGGCCGTGCAGATGCTGCTCGTCGTCATCGTCGCGCCGGCGGTGCTGGGGATTACCCGCAAGGTCAAGGCGCGGCTGCTGCGGCGCTTCGGTCCGCCGATCCTGCAGCCCTATCGCGACCTGTGGAAGCTGGTGCACAAGGAGGCGGTGCTCGCACACAATGCATCGTGGGTGTATCGCAGCGCACCGTATTTGATCTTTGCCGCCACCTGGGTCGGTGCGGCGCTGGTGCCGTCCTATGCGACCGGGCTGCTGTTCTCATGGTCGGCGGACCTGATCGCCATCGTGGCGTTGCTCGGCACCGCGCGTTTCGCGCTGGCGCTCGCCGGCATGGATGTCGGCACCGCATTCGGCGGCATCGGCGCCTCGCGCGAAATGATGATCGCGTCGCTCGCCGAACCCGCGATGCTGCTCATCGTGTTCACGGTGGCGCTGGTCGCCGGCACCACCCAGCTGTCCGCGATCGCGGATTTGTTCGCGACCGGCGCGGTGGGCTTGCGGGTATCGCTCGGGCTCGGCATGTTCGCGTTCATATCTTGTGGCGATCGCCGAGAACGCCCGCATCCCGATCGACAATCCGGCGACCCATCTGGAACTGACCATGGTGCACGAGGCCATGGTGCTGGAATATTCCGGCCGCCATCTCGCCTTGATCGAGGCGGCCGCGGCGCTCAAGCTCGTGCTGTATTTTTCGCTGATCGCGTGCCTGTTCGTCCCGTTCGGCATTGCGGGGCCGGGCTCCGGCGGCATTGCGCTGGCCGGCGGAATCGTCGTCTATCTGGCGAAGCTGTCGGTTTTGGCTATTTTGCTGCCGATCGCCGAAACCAGCGTCGCCAAGATGCGGGTTTTCCGCTATCCGCTGTTCGTCGGCAGTGCCTTCGCGGCGGCCGCGCTGGCGGTCTATCTCCTGTTCGTATCGAAGGGTTTTTGATGTCGTCGCTCATGTTCGACATCGCGCATTTGCTCGCCGGCAGCATGCTGGTCTTGAGCTTTGCGCTGCTTTATCAGGACCGCATCATGGCCGTCATCGACGTGTTCGCCCTGCAGGCGATGACGCTGGCCCTGTCGGTCGCCTGGCAGGCGCTGGTGCAGGGGGCACCCGCCCTCCTCGTCACGGCCGCGATTGCATTGGTGGTGAAAGGAATCACCGTGCCGTTCTTCCTGCGGCGGATCGTTCGCGCCCTGCAGATCGATCGCCAGATCGAACACGTCATCGGTGCCGGCCCCACCATGCTGACGGGGCTCGGCCTGGTGGCGCTGTCCATCCTGCTGGTGCAGCCGGTGGGCGCCGGCAGCATCTACGCGCGGGAAGACCTCGCTTTCGCGCTCGCCGTCATCCTGCTCGGGCTGCTGTTGATGATCACGCGGCGCAACGCCGTCACCCAGGTGGTCGGGTTCATGTCGCTGGAGAACGGCCTCATCTTGGCGGCAACCGGTGCCAAGGGCATGCCGCTGGTCGTCGAGGTGTCGGTCGCGTTCTCGGTCCTGATCGCCTTCATCGTCTTCGGCGTCTTCCTATTCCGCATGCGCGAACGCTTCGACACCGTGGACGTGAGCGCGCTCGACCGGTTCCGCGGCGAGCGGAGAGACGCATGACCACGGTTCCCGTCGAGGCGGTCGTCGTCATCCCGGCAATCGCGATCCCGGTTTTGGCCCTGATCTCCGGCTACCGGCTCGGCGCCGCCCTCAATGTGGTGGCCTGTGCGCTGACGCTCGCGGCTGCGATCACGCTGCTGTTCGGCGAGCATCCGCGCAGCGACCTCATCATCATCGACGATTTCAATATTTTTCTCATCATTTTGACCGCTTTCGTGGGCTTCACGACAAGTATCTTCAGCGCCAGCTATCTCGCGCATGAAATCGAAACGGGCCGGCTGACGCCGATTTTGCTGCGATTCTATCATGCCATGTACCAGGCCCTGATGTGCGCCATGAACGTGGCGCTGATCGCCAACAATATCGGCCTGATGTGGGTCGGCGTCGAGGTCGCGACGCTGTCGACGGTGATGATGGTCGGCATCTATCGCACGCCGGAAGCACTCGAGGCGGCGTGGAAATATTTCATTCTCGGCAGCGTCGGCATTAGCCTCGCATTCTTCGGCACCATCCTGGTCTATCTGGTGGCGCAGGAGGTGGTCGGCGACGGCCTGCCGGCGATGGCCTGGGACCTGCTGGTCAAAAGCGCCCCGAAGCTCGACCCCAAACTGCTGTCGCTGGCCTTCGTGTTCCTGCTGGTCGGTTACGGCACAAAAGTGGGCCTGGCGCCGTTTCACGCCTGGCTGCCGGATGCCCATGCGGAAGGCCCGACGCCGATCTCGGCCGTGCTGTCCGGCCTGCTGCTCAACGTCGCGCTGTATGCGCTGCTGCGCTTCAAGATGGTGCTGGCCGGGAATGCGGGCGCCATTAATGTCGGCGCCATCATGGTCACGCTCGGGCTGCTCAGCCTGGTGTTTGCGGCCTTCATGCTATACCGGCGCCGCGACATCAAACGGCTGTTCGCCTATTCCTCGATCGAGCATATGGGGATCGCGGCCTTTGCGTTCGGCATGGGCGGGCCGCTCGCCAATTTCGCGGGCCTCCTGCACATGACCATGCACGCGCTGATCAAGTCCGGAATCTTCTTCGCCGTCGGGCATATCGCCCAGGTCAAGAGCACCCAGCGCATTGCGGCGATCAGCGGGATCTCCGTCACCCATCCGATGCTGGCGGTGCTGTTTTCCCTCGGCGTGATCGCGATCGCCGGATTGCCGCCGTTCGGCATGTTCATGAGCGAGTTTTTGTTGATTTCCTCGACGTTTGCACGGCAGCCGGCGCTCAGCGTGGCGCTGGTCTTCGGTTTGCTGATCGCGTTCGGCGCGCTCATCCTGCGGCTGCAGGACGTCGTGTTCGGCGAGCCGAGCGGAAAGTCGGATCCGGCGCGTGCATCCTATATTCCGGCCTATGTGCATCTCTCGCTGGCGCTGGTCGCGGGCGTCTGGCTGCCGGGTCCGGTGGTGCAGTGGTTCCGCGGCGTCGCCGCCTTGCTCGGATGACGGCGATGAGCCCCAATCCGGTCGTGTCCAACGCAGTCCAGGCCAACCCGATCACCGCCATCCTGGGCCGGTTCACACCCGCGGCCAATCACCGGCCATGGCGGCGCTTCGATGTCGATGCCCAGGTCTGGATCGCGCTGGCCAAATCGCTCGGCGATGGCGCCGGCGATTTTTTGGGTCTTTGGGGCGATACCGGCGCGGTCCAAATGGCGCTGCGCACGCCGGGCGCGGATCCTTGCGTGGTTTCGCTTGCGGTCGAGCGCGGAATCTTCCCGTCGGTCGGCCGCTTTCATCCGGCCGCCATCCGGCTCGAACGTACGATCGCGGACCTCTACGGTTTCGAGCCCACGGACGCGCCCGATGACCGGGCCTGGCTCGATCACGGCCAGTGGGGGTGCGAGGCACCGCTTGGCGCGCCGCTCGGGGCTCGAACGCCGGCGCCGCTGCGCGATCCGGCCGCTTATGATTTTCTGACCGTGCGGGGCCATGGGATTCACCAGATCCCCGTAGGTCCCGTCCACGCCGGCATCATCGAGCCCGGCCATTTCCGCTTCACCGCCAACGGCGAAACGGTCGCACGGCTGGAAGCGCGGCTCGGCTATGTGCACAAGGGGATCGACGGGCTCTTGACCGATGTCGATCTCGCCAAGGCGGCGCGGGTGGTGGCGCGGGTGTCCGGGGACTCGACGGTCGCGCTCGGCTTTGCGTTTGCCCGCGCCGTCGAGGCGGCGCTCGCGGTTGACGTTCCGCCGCGCGCCACCGTGCTGCGCGGCGTGATGGCGGAACTGGAGCGGATCGCCAATCATTTTGGCGACATCGGCGCCATCTGCAACGATGCGGCCTTTGCGCTGATCCATGCCCATTGCGGCATTTTCCGCGAGCAGGTGCTCGGCGCCTGCGACCGCGCCTTCGGCCACCGGCTGATGATGGACCGGATCGTGCCGGGCGGGGTGGCGCAGGATATCTCCGCGGCCGGAAGCGCCGCCATCGTGGCGGCGCTCGACGCCATCGCGCCGCGCTTCACGGAAATCGTGCGGCTCTACGACGACACCCCGTCGCTACAGGATCGCACCTGCAATACCGGCTTGGTATCGCGGGAACTGGTCGATCGCTGGGCCGCGGGCGGGCATGTCGGCCGCGCCTCGGGGCGAAACTTCGACGCCCGCCGCGATCTTGCCTATCCGCCCTATGCCGGGCTCGATTTCCCGGTGCCGGTTTACACCGCGGGCGATGTCGATGCCCGTGTGCGCGTGCGCATCGACGAGGTTCGCGCCAGCATGCGCATGGTGAAAGACTGGCTCGCCGCCTTGCCGGACGGACCGATCGTGGTGCCGCTGCCGCAGGTCACGGCACCGTGCGAAGGCGTCGCCATCGTGGAAGCGTTCCGCGGCGATGTCCTGGTCTGGCTGCGGCTGGCGGCGGAGACCCAAGGCGAGCGCTGCCGGGTGGCCCGCTGCCACGTCCGCGATGCCTCGTGGTTTCAGTGGCCGCTGTTGGAGGCCGCGATCGCCAACAACATCGTCGCCGACTTTCCACTGTGCAACAAATCGTTCAACTGCTCCTACGCCGGGCACGATCTTTAGCGCCGATTTTGTTCACTTAACCCGGGTGCGCGTAACCCGGGATGCGCGCGTCCCCTCAAGTCAAGTGACTGTCTTCGGCTCCACGCGCAGGCCGAACCGTCAGCCGACCGGAATCACATCGACCGCGGTTTTCAGGTATTGCTCGCCCGAGGACAGCACCACGCCGTCGACCGGCGCCACGTCCGCATAGTCGCGTCCGATCGCCAGCACCAAATGATCCTCGCTGGCGATCAATGCGTTGGTGGGATCGAGCCCCCACCAGCCCGCGTCACCGCACCACACCATCATCCAGGCATGCATGGCATCGGCGCCTTCGAGGCGCTGCCGACCCGGCCGCGGCACGGTGCGCAGGAAGCCGCTCACATAGGCGGCCGGCAGCCCGAGGCCGCGCAGCCCCGCGATCATGATGTGGGCGAAGTCCTGGCAGACGCCGCGGCGCAGCTTAAATGCCGCAGACGGCGTCGTCCTGACTGTGGTGGCGCCCGGCTCGTAGATGAAATCGTCCTTGATGCGGCGCATCAATTCTTCGGCGCCGGCGAGAATGGGGCGCCCGGGTGCGAAGCTCTTGCCCGTATAGTCGCGGATGTCGGGGTCGAGCGAAACCTGCCGGCTCGGATAAACGAAATGCACCGGCGAGGCCGGCCCGATATCCTCGGTCCCATAAGTTTGCGCCCGGATATTTTCCCATGGCTCGGTGTCTTCCGGCCGTGCCGGCGGGCTCGGCATCACGGTGATCCGCGCCGCGAGCTTGACCGTCAAGGTCTCGTGGGGTTCCTCAAGTTCCACCATGGTGGTCCAATTGCCGAAAAAATCGACCGCCTCGCGCCGGCTCATGGGATCCGGATCGATATCCAGCATGGCGGCGGTGACGCGCTGGCGCTCCCGTGCCACCGGGAGCAGCCGCAACACATGGCGGGCTCGGGTGACGGCGGTCTCGTACGTATAGCTCGTGGTCTGGCGCACGTCGTAAATCATGAGGGCAGGTCCTCGCGAGCCCGCCGGCCCGTTGCGCGCAAGATAGGCGCTGGAGATCGCCTCCGAGAGGTGCATGACGGCGGTCTCGATCGCAAGGAACTGCTGCTGGTGCGGCGGATTGCCGCACGAGCGGGCGCGACGGGCCGCAAAATTGCCGGTTGTCCTCGGAAACCTGACGCGGAAAGCCATCATATGGCTATGGGCCAGGTGCAGAGATCACGGCTCCCTCCCAGCGAAGCTGATAGCGTAGAGGTGCCGGCGCGCGACGTGCCGAAGTTGCGCGATTAAAAGGCAGCTTGTCAGCGGCGGACTTGTCGAACACACTTGGTTCAAGACGCTCGGGTCAAGGCACTTGGTCCAAGGCAAGCGCAAATCGGAAATTCGGGATCACGGGAGGGGAGCATGGCTTCCAATCGGATTGGCCGGAGGCGGTCCTTAAACCGGCGATCCTTAAGCCGGACCGCTGCCGGCGCGGCTGGTTCGACCGGGGGCGCGGAATGGTCCGCGAACGGCCGGCCGGCCGAGTTCTGAAGCTGGCCAACAGCAGCCGGAACACTGACCATGCGCAAGCGGATCGCAACCCTCGCCGCCGCCCTCGTGCTCGTCGCCGGGATGGGCGCCTACGCGGCCTTTCTCTCCGCAAAGCCGCGGGAGGATCGGCCTCGCCTGTCCTCGCACGGGCAGCCGGTCTGGACCGAGGTCGTGTGGCCGTTCCCCATCGACGAGTGGGGAGGGGGGTGGGCTTTCGAATGCAAGGCGGCCGATTGCGGGATCGACGTCAATCTTTATCTGCGGCCGAAAATCGGCTTCTGCAATTGTAAAGTCGGGGTGGCCGACGACGACGAACTCGATCGCGTCAGCGACGTCAACCTCGTCGGCAGCGAAAGGTCGGCGCTCGGCCCCGGCCGGCCCATCAAGGCGGACTGGATGAAAGGCCGCAGCCGCGGCTATAAGGTCGCCGCCCCATGGGGCTCCGACCGTTCGGCGAAATCGCTGCTGTCGCTCGCCTTCAATCCATTCAACGACACTTGCGATGTCATCGTCGCCACTGTCGTCGCCGGCGATAAGCCGGTCGCGCAAGAACAGGCCGTGCTCGCATTCCTCGACGGCGATTTGGTGCGGCACTATATTGAAGTGATACTCGGAGACGCTCCGGCCCCCGACGGCGAATGACCCTGGGGCGGTGCACTGGTGGTGCGCCGAACCCGAGGAGTACAAGCCCTGTACCACCTCCCGGTTTAGCGCCTCGAATGTCTCCTTTTAGCCAATTGCGGTCATCCCGCGCCTTTAAAGTCCCCCGGCAAACTGATAGCGTGATCTTATAGCTGCCAGTGGGACGTGCCGAAATCTCTGGGGGCAAGGGCAGCGGCGATGCCGTCGGCAGGCAAGCAACCGTAGATCACTCGATACACTGCAGGGAGGAACATCATGAACCGACGTATCGCATTCAGTCTGACGACCGCTGCATTGCTGTCGTTGACCGTTGCTCTACCGGTAGGTCATGCGATCGCCCAAGAGAAAAAGCAAATTTCCTACAAAACTACCGCCGAAACAAGTAAGTACCTGCAACAACTCAATATTAACGCAGGAGACACACCTAATCACGTTGTGCGCGCTTTCGAGCTTCACCGCACCCCGACCAACCCACCGGTCATTAATGGGGTTAAGCTTGTCGAGGATACAAACTGGGGTCTCACAGACCTCGTGGACGGCAATGGAAGTGCGACGGTTTATAGCGTATTTGTAATGGAGAATGGCGATAAATTCTTTACCCGATCTGCTCTCGTTATTGAAAGCACGGCGGGGAAACTCACCGCCACACAGATTGGACGCATAACCGGTGGCACGGGAAAGCTTGTTGGGATACAGGGTACAATGCGAGTAATTACCCATTTCGACATCAAATCTGGCTTCAACGAAGGTCAGACCGACATCGAATATTCAATCGGCAAATGATCTGACACGAAGCAAGGATTTCTAATGCTACGAACTCTCCAGTGTGTGCGCGAAATTTAGTCATTCGTGCACCGGAGACCTTTACACGTTGCGGCTCCTTGATTGGCAGGTTTGGGTCAAAAGCCGCCGGCCAATCGCGGCGGTTCCGGCAGGTGCTTCCCAGTGACTGGACCCGCGCGCTAGCCTTGTGCCGCAAGGGTTTCATGATCGAAAGGAGACGCTGTGGTTGAAATAAAACACAGACACAGTCTAAATCGTTTACCTCTTGTCTCGCAATATCAATCGCTTATTACGCATCACACGTCATCGATCATGACGGCAGGTCCTCGCGCGCCTCGACCGGCTCGTTGCGGCCGAGATAGGTGCTGGAGATCGCCTCCGAGAGGTGCATCAGCGCGGTCTCGACGGACAGGATCAGCTGATCGTCAACCGTGAAGGCGTCGGCGGTCCGCAGCTTGGCGGCCGTCGCCAGCGAAATCTGCCGCGGCACCCCGAGCCGGCCGTCGGGCCGCATGTGCGGCATCGCGGCGAGATGGCCTTCGATCTGGTCGAACTGGAACGCCACCGAACGCGGATTGGACGGGTCGAGCAAAGTCAGGTCGATGACCGGGGCGCGAGCCGCCACCATGATGTAGCGCTGGCGATAGGTGATGCGGCTGTCGCAGAGTTCGAGCAGCGTATCGAGGCCGCGATCGAGCTTGGCGCCGAACTGCCGCACGAACCGGCAGGTCAGGATCGCCCGTTCGATGCGGCGGCCGAGTTCGAGAAAGCGCCAGCCGCCGAGCCGCGTCATGTTTTCCTGGGCGAGGCCGGAGAACGAGGCGATGATGCGCAGCGCCGCCTCGACGCGCTCCCCCATGGCGGCTTCGAAGTCGGACCCTTCGAGCGGCGCATCGCAGGTATCGACGAGCCGCGTCAAGGTCAGCCAGGTGTCAGGCGAGAGCCGATCGCGGATCACCGAGCCGTTGGCGTGCGCGGCGTGCGCGAGGTCGGGGATCGAGCCCGGATGGTCGCCGCGCAGCAACGCGGCCCGGGCGATCGCGATCGGCCGGTTGGGCGGCAGGTCTTCCGGGACCACGCCCCAGGCGATAAGCAGCGACGTGATCGCCCTGATGTCCGGTTCGGACGGATTGCTTTCCGACATCCGGGTCAATAAGGCACGCACCAGCCGCAGCGTCCCTTCGGTGCGTTCAATATAGCGGCCGAGCCAGAACAGGTTGTCGGCGGCGCGGCTCGGCAGCGTGCCGGACGCGCGCTGGATTTGGATGCGGTCGGGGCTGGGCAGCAACGTGGTCTCGGCGCGCGGTGTGTTCGCCGGAATCCAAACATCCGCCGTCAGCGCGCCGCGCTGCAGGCTGATGGCATAAACATCCCCCGGATCCCCGATGCGCACGAATCCGCCCGGCATCGCGGTCCAGCCGTCGCCTTGTTTGGTCAGAAACATCCGCAAGATGAAGGGCCGCGGTTCGAGCTTGCCGTCCCGCCACACCGGCATGGTGGAGAGCCGCACCGCCTCCTGCAGCACGATATCGACGCCGCGATGTTCGATCGCCTGCAGGATGCGCTGCCGCCGCTGGGGCCCGAGATGCTTGCCGAGCACGCCGTCGCCAAGCGTTTCGCCCGGCGGATCGCCGGAGAACGCCGAGGCCACCACCATGTCGTCGATCTCGTCCAGCGTAGCGTCGCGCACCTCCGGATCGCCGAGCCACCAGGTGGCAATGTTGGGCATCGCCAGGGGGCGCCCGTTGATCGCCTCGCCGAGCGCCGGGAGGAACGCGAGCATGCCGCGCGCCTCGGCGACGCCGCTGCCCAATCCGTTCGCCAGCACCACCTTGCCGTCGCGCACCGCCTGCACCAGGCCCGGCACGCCCAGCCGGGAGCGCGCATTGAGCTCCAGCGGGTCGCAAAAATCGGCATCGAGCCGGCGCAGCAGCACCTCGGTGCGCTTGAGCCCCGAGACGGTGCGGATGAACACCCCGTTATCGCGCACCGTGAGGTCTTCGCCCTCGACGAGCAAAAAGCCGAGATAGCGGGCGAGGTAGGCGTGCTCGAAATAGGTTTCGTTCATCTGCCCCGGCGTCAGCAGGCAGACCCGCGAATCGGTCTGGCGGTTGAGGCCGATGAATTCGGCCTGCAAGGTTTGAAAAAACGGCGCCAGGCGGTGGACATGCAGATCGCGGTAGACATCCGGAATGCCGTGCGACAACGCGAGCCGGTTCTCCAGCGCGTAGCCGGTTCCGGACGGGGCCTGCGTCCGGTCGCGCAGCACCCACCAGCGGCCGTCGGGGCCGCGGGCGATATCGGCCGCATAGAAGCGCAGATGCGCGCCGCCGGGCGGCGAGACGCCCACCAGCGGCCGCACGAATTCCGGGCTCCCGGCCACGAACGCGGCCGGAAGCCGGTTTTCGCGGAACAACTTGCCGGCGCCATAGATATCGGCCGTGACGGTTTCGATCAGTTGCGCGCGCTCGGCCAGCGAGGCCTGCAGGAACTCCCACTCGTCGGCCGCAATGACCAGCGGAATGGGCGTGAGCGGCCACCCCCGCCGGGTCCCGGCCTTGTCCTCGTACACCCGGTAGAACACCCCGGAATCGCGCAAATAGCGCCCGGCGGCGGCGAAGCGGCGCGCGAGTTCCTCCTGCCCAAGCTCGGCAAGCCCGGCCAGGAGGCCGCGCCAATGCGCGCGCACCTCCCCGTCCGGGTCCACCATCTCATCGTACACCCCCGGCAACGGCCGATAGTCCGCCAGCAAGCGGACGAGACGTTCGGATGCGTCCGACGGGGTCGGTTCGGCGAGCATGGACATGGCGCCGCACCATAGGCGGTTTGGCGGACGGCTTCCAGCCGTAGGGCGAGGTTTGCGCGGGCGCGCTGCGGCGTGACGGGCAGGCGCGCCCGTGCATCGGCGTGAGTCATTGTTTTGCGGATCCCACCGACGGCGGCCGGCTCGGTGCATCGCGCCGTCCCGCCCCAGCCGACCGGGCGCCACGTCCACCGCAAGCGGCCGGCACATTATGTTGCCATGTGAGCTGGATTTCCGCTCACGCGCCAGTCCGAGCGACCGCGCAACCCCACTTCAATACCCTGCGGCCTTGCGCATCGGGTGCGGCTCCGGCGCAGCGACGCCCTTGGGCAGGTCGAACTGGCCGGCGGGCAGCGTATCGAAGAAGGCCAGCACTTCGGCGGTCTTTACCACGTCGGCGTATTTGGCGTTCATGTCGCACAGATTGATGGCGTGGCTCGCCTGGGCGCGGTCGAAGCAGCCTTCTTCGGCCAGCGTGATGCGGTAGTTGAGGCTGAAGGCGTCGAGCACGCTCGCCCGCACGCAGCCCGACGTGGTGGTGCCGGTGACGATGAGACTGTCGCAGCCCAGGAGCGTCAGGTAGCTGGTCAGGTTGGTGCCGAAGAAGCCCGAGGGTTTTTGCTTGTAGATCACGATGTCGCGCGGTCCCGGCGCGATCTGCGGCATGATCTCGTTGCCGTCGAGATTGGACAGCACAGTTTTGTTGGCCACGTCCTCGGCGGAACGGTTGTTCTTCCACGCCCAGCTGCCGGAGTCCCACAGATCGCCGCGGCGCACCCCGGTGGTGTAGATCACCGGCAGGCCCTTAGCCCGCGCCTTGTCGATCAGGCTGCGGATGTAGGGCAGCGCCGTCCAGGCATCCTCGCCGCACGAATTGCGCCATTTCTTGATCGATTCCAGGATCGGCTCCGGCTTGTCGCCGCAGAACGCATAATTCACGTCGATGATCAGCAGCGCCGGCCGCTTGCCGAAACCCTGGCGGGCGCCGTAGCCGGAGGTCGCGAACACCGCCTTGTCGCGGTCGGTGAGAAACTGGTTCCAAATCGGTTCGGTCATTTTGGTTTCCCGAGAAGTTGCGGATTTTCGTCGGAACATTGCAGCCTCATCCTGAGGAGCTTGCGAAGCAAGCGTCTCGAAGGATGGCAGCATGCACGTGCCGTGCATTCATCCTTCGAGACGCCCGCCGAAACGGCGGGCTCCTCAGGATGGATGAGGCTGCAATCTATTCAGACGCCCCGGCGGCACGCCGCCGCTACAGCGTCGCCTTCACCGCGTCGACGAAGCTCATGTCGATGATCTCGTCATAGCCGATATCCGCCTTGAGGATGCCGG
Organism: uncultured Alphaproteobacteria bacterium; assembly: GCA_963802745.1. Lineage (GTDB taxonomy): Bacteria > Pseudomonadota > Alphaproteobacteria > Rhizobiales > Xanthobacteraceae > JAJPKK01. The sequence continues at coordinate 35,372 of CAWDKL010000046.1, forward strand.
CCTCGCGCACCACGGCGCTGGCGGTCGTCCACGCCTGGCGGCTGATGCTGCCGTCGCGAGTCCACATTTCGTCGCGGTACGAACGGTCCAACGTCGCCCGCAGATCCTCGGCCGGCATGGTGGGGAACTGGGCCTTGGCGATCGCGGCGGCCTCGGCAGGCTCGGCGTAGATCAGCCGCAACCCCTTCGCCATGCCGCGCACGAAGGCGCGCACCAGCTCCGGCTCGCGGCGGATCGAGTCGAGCCGCACGTTGATGGTCGAATACGCATAGGGGCCGAGTTCCTTCGGCGCGCTGAAGAACGGCTCGCCCCACACCTTGTTGCGCACCCCTTGCGTCACGAACGGCTCGGTCGCCTCGCCGATCTGGGCTTGCCGGCCGCGCACCACCGCGATGGTGGCGGAATTGGCGGTCTCGATCAGCGTCACGTCGCGCCGCGCATCGAGTTTCCATTTGCCGAGCAGATAGCGCAGGATCGAATTGGGCGTGCCGCCGACCGGGCCGACCGCAATGGTCTTGCCCTTGAAATAACTTGGCCAGTCGGCGTTTTTCGGCTCCTGCCCGGGAGCGGCGCAAAGATAGACATTGCCGCGATCGACGCAGCCGATGACGGCACGCAATTCGGCGCCCTTGGCCTTGGCGAAGGCGTTGTGCTCGGGTCCGCCGATGAACGCGAAGGCCTGCCCGCTGAGCACCGCATTGGTGTGGCCGCTGCCGGTCTCGATGGTGACGAGCTTCACCGTCACGTCGTCGAAAAAGCCCTTGGCCATGGCGATATAGAGCGGCAGGTAGCCGGTCGAGTGCACCGGCTCCGCCACCAAAATTTCGCGCGCCGCCCGTGCCGGGCGGATGCGGGTGACCGCGGCGGCTCCGGCCGCGGTGGCGGAGGCGAGAAACCGGCGTCTGTGCATGGCGGGCTCCTTGTTTGGCCAATTTCGAGCAATCGGCATCACGCGCGTAGGGTGGGCAAAATCGCCTTGCGTGACGCCATATTTTGCACGAACCTCTGCCGGCGATTTTGCCCACCCTACGGCTGTTTCCATCGCCCTATCCTTTGACCCCACGTAACAACACACGCTCAAGCCACGACACCGCGACATACATCACCATCGCAAGCGCGGAGAGCACCGCGACCGCGACCCACACCAGCGCGATGTCGTAGGTCTGGCCGGCATACAGGATGGCGCGGCCGAGACCGTGCTGGGAGGCGATGAATTCCCCGACGATCGCCCCGGTCAACGCCAGGCCGATATTCACCCGCAGCACCGAGATGATCCAAGGGATGCAGGACGGGATCACCAGTTTGCGGAACACTTGCCAGCGCGAGGCGCCGAGCGAATAGAACAGTTTTTCGCCGTCCGGATCGACCGCCTTGACGCCCGCATAGGTCGTGAGCGTGGACACCACGAGGGTCAGCGCGGTGGCGATCGCGACTTTCGACGCCAGCCCGATGCCGAACACCAGCACGATCAACGGGGCGAGCGCGAGTTTTGGCAGCGACTCGAAACAGATGATGTAGGGCTGCACGATGGCGGCATAGTTGCGCGACCACCAGAACGACAGCCCGAGCGCGGAACCCGCGACCGTGCCGATCAGGAAGCCAAGGATGGTCGAGCGGAACGTAAATGCGATGTCGGTGAGGGCATCGCCGGTGGTGAAGAAAATTTTCAGTGTCGCGAAGATCGCGCTCGGCTGCGACCAGAAAAATTTGTCGATGAAGCCGGTATCGGCGCCGATTTCCCAAAACGCCACGATGCCGAGCAGGATGCCGAACTGGACGCCAAGGATTACCCAGGCCGGCCAGTCCTTATGCACCGGCAGCCGGCGCACCGGCTTTGCCGGCGGTCCTGTCTGGGCGGCGGCGCTGCGCGGCGGCCCCGGCACGGCGCGAGAGCCGGCAACGCACGCGTCGGCGGCGATCCGATCGGCGGCGATGTCGGGAAGCGTCATGGCTTAAGCCGCCTCCCCGATGTCCGGAACGGCCTGGCCGTGCAACAGGTCGAGGCAGCGCTCCTTCATTCCCATGAATTCCGGCGTGGAGGTGCAGGCGCGCAGCCGCGGGCGCGGCAGCACGACCGGGATCGTCGCGATGATCCGCCCGGGCCGGGAGCCCATCACATGGACCTCGTCGGACAGGAAGATTGCCTCCTCGACGTCATGGGTGACGAACACCACCGTCTTGCCGAAATCGCCCCACAGCTGCAGCAGCCATTCCTGCATCCGCAGCTTGGTTTGCGCATCCAGCGCGCCGAACGGCTCGTCGAGCAGGATCACGTCGGTGTCGAACAGCAGGGTGCGCAGCAAAGCGGCGCGCTGGCGCATGCCCCCCGAGAGCGTTCGCGGATAGGCGTTCTCGAAGCCGGCCAGGCCGTAGCGGCGCAACAGCGGCAGCGCCCTGGCGCGGGCCTCGGCCAGTTTCACGCCCTGGATTTCCATGCCGAGGATGACGTTGTCGGTGAGGGTGCGCCACGGCAGCAGCAAATCCTTCTGCAGCATATAGCCGACCCGCCCGATGGTGCCGGTCACCTCGGTGCCGTCGATCAGGACGCGCCCGTCGGCTCGGCTCCTGCAGGCCGGCCACGATGTTGAAAATGGTGCTTTTGCCGCAACCCGAAGGCCCGATCAGGCTCACGAACGCGCCCTGTGGCACCGTCAGGCTCACGCGCTCGAGCGCACGAAATTCGCCCGCGGAGGTGGCGAATGTCATGCTCACATCGTCGATCGATAGCTTGGTCGAGGGCATCGGGCGCCTCCGGTCCCAAGTCCGCCGGTTACATCAACCCATGAGCGGGGCAGCGTAGAACCCGCAGGCCAACTCCGCAAGAAGCATGCCAAAATCGAGATGACGATCGTCCACGCGTCGGCGTTCCCAGCGAAATCCGGGACCTGCGCTTCCGGTGTGCAATATTCCGAAGTAGCGCCCCGGATTTCCGGACCGCCAAGAGGCGGTCCTTCAATCCGGGCTACGGCCTTACAGCCCGAACACCCACAGCATGGTCTGGTTGCGCATGTCGCGCAGTTCCGGGGTGAAGATGTGGGCGCCAAGCGAGATACGGCTAAGCCCCGACAGGATCGCCACATATTGCTTATCCCCGACCGCGAAGGTCATCGGCGGGGCGTTGAAGCCGGAGCCGACATTGATCTTCCACAGCTGGTCGAGGGTCGTATCGTCATAGGCCGCGAAGGTGCCGTCGGTGTAGGCGGTGAAAATGACCCCGCCCGCGGTTGACAGCGCGCCGCTCTTGTTCGGGTAGGGGATGTGGATCTTTTTCTTGATTTCGCCGGTGAATGGGTCGGCCAGGATGAGGTCGGACTCGTTGCGCTCGATGTGGCGGAACGAGGCGCCCTTCCAGTCGCCGGCCTTGTTGGAGAGGCTCGGGTCGAGCGTCACCTGGTTGCAATTCGATACCGACGGGATGTAGACGAGCTTGGTCCGCGGGCTGTAGGACGCAGGGAAATAGTTATTGCCGCCGCCCATGGAGGGGCACAGTTTCTTGGTGCGGTCGTCCAGCGTCTGGTTCTGCCGGCCGGAATAGACTTGGATGTCGCGCTTGGGATCGTATTCGATGGGCAGTCCGGTCTTTTGGTCGATGCCGCTCGTCCAATTGATCGTGTCGAGATAGGGTTTTGCCAGCACGGTCTGCCCGTTGGCGCGCTCGAAGGTGTAAAGAAAACCGTTGCGCGCCGAATGGGTGATGAGCTTGCGCGGCTGGCCGGCCACCTGCCCGTCGACCAGAATGTGGGTGCCGGCCTCGTCATAGTCCCACATGTCGCCCGGCACGTACTGGTGGTACCAGTTCATCTTGCCGGAATCCGGATCCCAGGAGATCAGGCTGTTGGTGTAGAGGTTGTCGCCCGGCCGGTAATAGGGGTCGAACATCGGCACCGGGTTGCCGGTCCCCCACAGTACCTGGTTGGTGGCGGAATCGTACGACCCGGTCACCCACATGGCGCCGCCGCCGGTCTGCCAGGCGTTGTTCTTGTCCTTCCAGGTTTCCGAACCGGGTTCACCCGGCGCCGGAACCACGTATTTCCGCCACGCCAGCTTGCCGGTCGCGGCGTCGAGCGCGACGATGAAATCGCGGGTGCCGCGGTCGCCGCCGGCCGCGCCGAGCACGATCTTGTCATGGATCGCCAGCGGGGCCGCGGTGAGCTGCAGATCGACCTGGCCGTCGGCCACATTGGTCTCCCAGGCGATCTTGCCGGTGTCCTTATTCGTGGCGATGATTCGAGCCGGATAATTGGCAACCGTGACGACGTAATTGCCCCACAACGCGGCGCCGCGGTTCGCCAGCGGCACCTTCTCCTGGCCCGGATCCATCCGCCACAGGATGCGCCCGGTTTCGCCGGAGCGGCCGTCGATCTTGTAGAGCACGCCCCACTGGTCGACCACGTAAAGGAAGCCGTCCTCGGCCAGCGGCGTCGACTGCAAATTTTCGCTCGCCGAGGTGCCGCCGATCGCCACCGCATAGGCGAGCTTGAGGTTCTTGATGTTGGCCTTGTTGATGCGGTCGAGCGGCGAGTAGCGCTGCGCATCATAGGTGCGATGGTTCATCAGCCAGTTCTGCGGCTCGCGGTCCGCATTCACCAGCCGGTCGGGCGTGACATCGGCCGCGACGGCGGGGACGACTGCGGCGATCACGCCGCCCGCGAGCAGCAGATTGCGCATGGAACGATTGCGACGAAAATTCATCGGGTTGCCTCCCTGGCGTTGGTTGGCGAGCTTACCGTAAGTGCGAGCGAAAATGAACGGGCAGCGGCAAAGCGACCGCAAACCGCCGCCGGCCGGCCTTGCCCTCAACCCCACGGATGTTTGGCTTCGCGAATTCGGCTTGGGACGCTAAAGATTGCCAATGGCCTGCTTGAAATATGGCGATTGAAACAGTCCCGTCCCAACGAGAGGCCCGATGAACCGCCCACATACCTTGGCCGAAGTCGCCCGGCGGATTAATGCGGGCGAACAGGAATTCAGCCCGGCAATGCGGGAATTTTTGGATGAGTTCTATGGCGCGCTGCGTACGGCAGCAGCATCCGAACTGATCGCGGCCGAGCCGGAGCCGATCCGCGATCCGCGCCAGCATGCATTTCTCGGAGCGGCGGGGGAACATCTGGCGCGACGCTGGAACCTGCCGATACCAGCGTGGACCGAAGACCGCTCCCGCTTTCTCAAGCGGCCTTATTTCACGACACCGCTGGAAGGCCTGAAGGCCATGCTGCTGGTCGAGAGCCCACTGGCGTTCCGGCGGCGGCTGATTTTCACCGAAGCCGAACCGCTGCGCCGGGCTCGTATGCCCCGTGCGGCGCCAGCGGAAGGAATTTGACGGAGCCACGTTCCGTCTGGGTTTGGGTCAGCTAACGCCTCATACGGCCGGCATGGCCGGGGCCACCGGGGCCGGCACAGCCGGTGCCGGCGTGCTGGCGGAGATCGCGTCCCGCAAAGCCTGTTCCTTGGTGTGATCGAGCGACGTCTTGAGCACGACACCGCCGGTGCCCTTGATGGCGTCGAGCACCTTGTCGCCGGTCATTGACTTGATCAGCACGAACAGCGCGGCATTGCCGGGCTGGAGACTGGCGGCCAAATCCTTCATGAAGGCATCGTTGATGCCGAAATCCGTCAGCGCGCCGCCCAGCGCCCCGGAGGCCGCACCGATCGCCGCTCCGAACACCGGCATCAGAAAGATCAAGCCGATCAGGGTGCCCCAAAAGCCGCCCGAAATGGCACCCGCGGCCGTAGTGTTGACGAGCTGATTGAGTTTGACCTTGCCATCCTCGTGCTTGACCGCGATGACCGCGTCGGCAATCTCGATCAGATATTCGTTCTGTAGAGTAAGGAGCTTGTTCCGCATTTCCTCGGCCTTGGCCTCGGTCGGATAGACGATCGCCACCAGATCTGACATTCAAAACCTCCGGATTCGTAGGCGTGCTCGCCGGAGCCGCCGCCGGACAGTCATTGCGGATTGCGCAAATCGACGCAAGGGTGGGGTAATGCCGGATGCTCACGTCCGGCCCGTAGCCCGGCGCCGCAACCCCAGCGCATCGAGCGCGGCGGCGATCGCCGGGTCGAGCGGGGTGTGCGGCACCTCGCCGATCGCGGCGGCGAGACGGGTGTCGTCGATCATATGCGGCGTCGACCACAGATAGGCGATCTCCGACAGCTCGTGGAAAACCGGCACCACCAGACCGAGCGTCCGCAACACCGCCCACGGCATGGTGCCGATCTTGAAATCGCGCCGGCAGGCCCGCGAGATCGCGGTCAGGAATTGGCGCCCGGTCACCGCATGGCCGGCAAATCCGAATTCCACAAATGGCGCAAGCTGCGCCCGCGCCTCGACGAGGCGCACCATTGCCTCCGCGACGTCCGGCAGATAGGCCCATTCGTGCAGCACATCGGGCGGGCCCGGATAGGTGAGCCGGCCAGCCCCGATCTCCTTGATGATGACGCGATCGAACCAGGAACCGAGACTATCGCCGCCGAAATAATCGCCGGCGCGCAGCACGATGGTGCGCAGCCCGGCGTCGGCCGCGGTGCGCATGCGGCCTTCGATCTCGGCTCGGATCGCGCCTTTGCGGGAGGTCGGTTGGACGGGCGTGGTCTCGTCGATCCGCTCCGGCATCCCGGCGCCGTAGGCATAGAGGTTGCCGGGATAGAGCAGCGTGGCTTGGTGCGTGAAGGCGGCCGCGATCGCAATATCGGCGAACGGGAGCGCGAGCTGCGCCCATTGCGTATAGGGTACGTTGAGGGCGTGGAGGACCACGTCGGCGCCGCGCGCCGCTGCGATCACCGATGCGGCATCGCGCGCATCGACCTCGATGATTTCGGTGCCAGCTACCGCCCGGGCAACTGCGCTGGCGCGAACCAGGCTCGCCACCTCCCACCCCGCCGCCAGGAATGCACGTGCCGCCACACGGCCGAGCGCACCCGCGGCGCCAAGTATGATGATCCGCCCGGTCATGCTGCGCCTTGTGAATGCCGCTGGGATTGCGGTTCTTATCCGCTCAGATGAATTCGACGGCTTTACGGCTGTCTAAAGCGCCCGCCGCAAATCCGCCAGCGTCACCATGGCATCATGCGGTCAGCGGCAGTCACGCGCATGCTCCCTGCTTTCGCGCAAGGCGCGGGCCATGGCGGCGGCCGACAGCAGGTGCTAAACAGGCCGGATGGCAAACGTACTCTCCTCCTATGTGGTCCCGGCGGCGATCGGCGCGGTGGCGATCGTGCTTCTGCTCGGACTCTACAACATGCTGCGCGGCGGCTCGCCCAACCTGTCGCAGCGGCTCATGCGCTGGCGCGTGATCCTGCAATTCGTCGCAATCGTCATCATCATGCTGACGATCTGGGCGACCGGGCGGTAGTCCGCGCTGCGAAAGGCCAAGGCCGTGGTGGTCCTCAACCGCATTTACACCCGCACCGGCGACGACGGCACGACGGCCCTGGGCACCGGCGATCGGCGCAAGAAATACGACCTCCGCATCGCCTGCTACGGAACCGTGGACGAAACCAACGCCGCGATCGGGTTGGCGCGACTATACACCGGGGCTGGCGACGATCTCGACCCCGTCCTGGCGCGCATCCAGAACGATCTGTTCGATCTTGGCGCCGACCTGTGCTCGCCCGGCCGCGGCAAGGGACCGGAGGGCGCCCGGCTCACCGTCACGGAAGCCCAAGTCGCCCGGCTCGAAGCCGAAATCGATCATCTCAATGCCGAACTGGCGCCGCTGCGCTCCTTCGTGCTGCCCGGGGGTACGCCGGCGGCCGCGCATCTGCATCTTGCCCGCACCATCTGCCGCCGCGCCGAGCGGATGATGGTGGAACTCGCCGATCAGGCCGGCGAAGAGGTTTCGGCGGTGGCGATTCAGTACGTCAACCGGCTGTCGGACCTGTTGTTCGTGGCGAGCCGCCATGCCAACCAAAAGGGCGTGGGCGATGTGCTGTGGGTTCCCGGGGCGGAACCGGTGAAAAACGTAACGGCGCCGTGCACATTTGATGAAATGTCAGGTTGATAATTTTTCCGGCATACAGGAAAACGACAGTCGAATTGCCATGCCTTGGGCCGCCGCGAAAAGGTGTCGCACCAACGAAGAGCTGCTCGCGAGGCTAACAACGATCACTCTCCATCCCGGCGGATCGGGAGCATCAAAGAACCGCCAGGCGCGATCGAAATGGAATTACGGGCATGCCACCGGGTGCCTGATCGACCGTACCGACTTGTTTGGCGCACGGGTCGGCCGCTGGTGAAATCATGATCGGAGTTAAAAAGTGGAGTCCCGGACGCATGGTGCCGACCGATTCACCTGCTCCGATCAGACCACCATTACGAACGCGGGGTAGCAATTTCCGGCCGGACATCGAGGGACTGAGGGCGGTGGCTGTTCTCGCCGTTGTTCTTTACCATTTGAAATTTTCCTGGATGCCCGGCGGCTTCATCGGCGTCGATATCTTCTTCACCATCTCGGGTTTCTTGATGGCCGAAATCATAGCCGAGGGGCTTCGCCGGGGCAAATTTAACCCTTGGCAGTTCTACCAACGACGCTTTCTGCGAATCTGGCCGGCAATGCTCCTTGTGATGCTGGCGACATTCGCTGCCGGGTTCGTTTTGCTCCTGCCGCTGCAGCTCATCGAACTCGCAAAGGCCACGTCACTATCGCTGCTGCTCGCGAGCAATATTCTGTTCTGGGCGCAAAGCGGATACTTTGCCCCTGCCGCCGAGAACAATTTGCTATTGCATTTGTGGTCCCTTGCGGTCGAGCAGCAATTTTATGTGGTTATGCCGCCGATGATGCTCATGATCTTTGCCGGACGGCCCCGAGACTGGCGCTGGCTTGTTGTCGCCGGGACGATCGCATCATTGCTGCTTTGTATCTACTTTACCCCACGCATTCCGGTTGCAACATTTTATCTCTTGCCGTTTCGAATTTGGGAATTCTTGCTCGGTTCTTCGATCGCCCTTTATCATGTTAAGCGGCAATTCCATCGGGCCTACGCGGAAATCGCTTCCGCGGTCGGCATGGCCATGATCGTCGCGGCCGCGGTGTTTTTGAACGGAGCTCTGCGGTATCCGGGTTTCTGGGCGCTGCTCCCTTGCGTGGGGGCCGGACTGGTGATTGGTGCGAATGGCGATACACCGTCGCTGACAAGTCGCTGGCTTGCTTCTCCTCCATGCGTTGCAATCGGCCGCATGTCATATTCGATTTATCTTTGGCACTGGCCAATCATAACTTATTGCAGATTATCGGGGGTACCGATTGACTCTCTACCGGTGCAATTGTCGATTGCGGTTGCAACACTGGGTTGTTCCTACTTGTCTTGGAAATTCGTGGAAGTTCAGTTCCGAAATTCCGCAATAGGCTCGGTTAGGCTGCGACTTGCCGGCCTGGCCTCCGCTGCGTTCGCTCTGGGGACGATCAGCGCTACGGTCATGTTGACGGATGGATTGCCGTCGCGCCTCGATGCGCCGACGCGTGCCTTGCTGGCTTATCAAAATTACCCGGCGTCTGCGTTGTATCGGGAAGGCGAATGTTTTTTAAGACTGAGGCAGCCTGCGACGGATTTCCACGAGGCCAGATGCGCGGATCGCGTATCCGGGAGGGCCACTTTGCTGTTATGGGGCGACAGCCATGCGGCGCATCTTGCTCCTGGACTGCGCGAAGCCTCGACGAAATTTGGAATCAACATTGTCCAGGCCACTTATGCTGGTTGTGCGCCGATTCCGTCTCGCTCCAGTAATTCCGGGGAGTGCGCTAATTTCGGCAAAAATATTTTGAAACTGGCGCTCACCGAGAAATTCGATGCTATTGTTCTGTCTGCCAACTGGACCGGTTATCCATCCATTCTGCCGGAACTTTTGACGGTGATTGCGGAACTTGTGCAAAATCAACGATTTGTGATCGTGATCGGTCCGACGGCGGAGTTCAACAGCGCGCTGCCCCTGCTGCTGGCTGGGAAGCGTAAGGGAACAACTCCAATTCCATTCTCGCCTCCGGAGTGGCTTTCGGATGCTGCCGTGGAATTGGACCGACGCATGGGCGAGATGTTCGGTGAGCTCCCAAATGTGGCCTACCTCTCCCCGATATCCGAAGTCTGCCCGAGCAGGGTCTGCCCCGTCCTGCTCGGTAACAAAGTACCTCTGGTCTGGGATTCCACCCATTTGACTGCGGAGGGCTCTCGCCTTGTTTCAAATCTCTTATTGAACCGGATATCGTCTGTCATTCGACCGCAGCGCCGAGCGCCGGAGCGGACCAATTTGTAACGTGTCGTTCGCTCTTGCTTCCGGCCGCCGATCGGCGCGCGTCGAGACGATCCATGCCGAACCAATCCGCGCTTCCATGCGACGATTTCGATCCGGATCGAGCTACAGAGCCGATTCCAAGCAACCTGTCGCGTGTTGCCTCGCCACGCATTGGTACGGCGACCCTCGACCGCGGCTCAGGGCGGGCCACCATCGGCCTGGGATCGCGCGGCCCAGCGGAATTCATGCTGCAATGCGGTAACAGCGTTGACACCCGGCAGTGCGGGTCATAGGTTGCGCGCCGCTTCCCGGGAGAAACCAGGATGAAGGTGCTCGTGCCCGTCAAACGGGTGGTCGACTACAACGTGAAAATCCGGGTCAGGACCGATGGCAGCGGCGTCGAACTCGCCAACGTCAAGATGTCGATGAATCCGTTCGATGAAATCGCCGTCGAGGAGGCGATCCGGCTCAAGGAAGCCGGCAAAGCAACCGAAATTGTGGCGGTGTCGATCGGTCCGCAGCAAGCCGCCGAAACGATCCGGACTGCGCTTGCCATGGGGGCGGATCGCGGCATTTTGGTCAAGGTCAACGGCATCGTCGAGCCGCTCGCGGTGGCGAAGATTCTCAAAGGCATCGCGGCGGCAGAGCAGCCGGGCCTCATCATCCTCGGCAAGCAGGCGATCGACGACGACTGCAACCAGACCGGCCAGATGCTGGCCGCGTTGCTGAACTGGCCGCAGGGTACCTTCGCGTCCAAGGTCGTGGTCGATGGCGACAGCGTCCTGGTCACCCGCGAAGTCGATGGCGGGTTGCAGACCGTCAGGCTCACATTGCCGGCGATCGTCACCACCGATCTGCGCCTTAACGAACCGCGCTATGCTTCGCTGCCCAATATCATGAAGGCGAAAAAGAAGCCGATCGCCGAGACGGCTCCGGCTGATTACGGCGTCGATACCGCGCCGCGGCTTGACGTGCTCAAGACCGCAGAGCCACCCGCCCGCAAGGCCGGCGGCAAGGTCGGCTCGGTCGCCGAACTGGTCGGCAAGCTGAAAAACGAAGCAGGGATACTGTGATGCCGACCCTTCTGGTCGCCGAGCATGACAATGCCAGCCTGAAAGACGCGACCGCCAAGGCGCTGACGGCCGCCCTGGCGCTCGGTTCCGAGGTCCACGTGCTGGTCGCCGGCCGCGATTGCGCGGGCGCGGCGGCCGCGGCCGCAAAGCTTGACGGGGTCGGCAAGGTGCTGGTCGCGGACGCTCCGGCGCTCGATCACATGCTGGCGGAGCCGATGGCGGCGCTGGTCGTCGCGCTGGCGCCGGGCTACGACGCCATCGTGGCGCCGGCCACCACGACCGCCAAGAACTTCATGCCGCGGGTCGCCGCGCTGCTCGATGTCATGCAGATTTCCGAGATCACCAAGGTGATCGCGCCAAATACCTTCGAGCGCTTGATCTATGCCGGCAATGCGGTGCAGACCGTGCGTTCCAAGGATGCCAAGCAGGTGATCACGGTGCGCACGTCCACGTTCCAGCCGACCGGCGAGGGCGGCACCGCCGCCATCGAACCGGTGAGCCTGCCGGCCGATTCCGGAACCTCCGCATTCGTCGGCGAGGAACTGTCGAAGAGCGACCGGCCGGAACTGACCTCGGCGCGAATCATTATTTCGGGCGGCCGTGCCATGGCATCGCGCGAAAATTTCACCAAATATATCGAGCCGGTGGCCGACAAGCTCGGAGCCGCGATGGGCGCCTCGCGCGCCGCGGTTGACGCCGGCTATGCGCCCAACGACTGGCAGGTCGGCCAGACCGGCAAGGTCGTGGCGCCGGAACTCTACGTCGCGGTCGGGATTTCGGGTGCCATCCAGCATTTGGCCGGCATGAAGGATTCCAAGGTGATCGTGGCGATCAACAAGGATGAAGAGGCCCCGATCTTCCAGGTGGCGGATTACGGTTTGGTGGCCGACCTGTTCAAGGCGCTGCCGGAATTCGCCGACGAACTTGGCAAGATCGGGCGCTGATCCCGGTGGTGACACTGCACGGTTGGCGGTACAATAGCGGCCCAGCGCTTTGGCATCAGCGTGGCCCGGACGAAAGGCCGTCGATATGATCGATATTCATCGCGTAGGCGTGATCGGCGCCGGTCAGATGGGCAGCGGCATTGCCCATGTGTGCGCGCTCGCGGGGTTCGAGGTGGCGCTCAACGACGTCTCGGAGGATCGCGTCAAGGCCGGTATCGCCACCATCAACGGCAACATGGCGCGGCAAGTGACGCGGCAGGCGATCAGCGAAAACGACCGTCAGGCGGCGCTCGGACGCATCGGGCTGGCCGCCACCCTCGATGCGCTCGCCGACTGCGACATGGTCATCGAGACCGCGGTCGAAAAGGAAGACGTAAAGCGCAAGATTCTTGCCGCCCTTTGCCCGGTCCTCAAGGACAGCGCCATCATCGCCACCAACACCTCCTCGATCTCGATCACCAGGCTCGCGGCCGCGACCGACCGGCCGGAAAAATTCATCGGCATCCATTTCATGAACCCGGTGCCGGTGATGGAACTGGTCGAGGTGATCCGCGGCATCGCCACCGACGCCGATACTTACGAGACCACCAAGTCCTTCGTGACCAAGCTCGGCAAGCGATTTGCCGTCGCCGAGGATTTCCCCGCCTTCATCGTCAACCGCATCTTGCTGCCGATGATCAACGAGGCGATTTACACGCTTTATGAAGGGGTCGGCTCGGTCGATGCCATCGACACCGCAATGAAGCTCGGCGCCCACCATCCCATGGGGCCGCTCGAACTGGCGGATTTCATCGGCCTCGATACCTGCCTGTCGGTCATGCAGGTGCTGCATGACGGTTTGGCGGATTCGAAGTATCGCCCGTGCCCGCTGCTGGTGAAATACGTCGAGGCCGGCTGGCTCGGCCGCAAGACCAAGCGCGGTTTTTACGACTACCGCGGCGACAAGCCGGTGCCGACCCGATAGGGCAGACTTCCGTTAGGGAAGGGTTCGGGTCGAAATGGTCCGCCTTGCGGCCGGATTGGCCCTGGGTAAACGCGCAATCGACGTTGCAGCCCTCATACGGAAGTCTGGCCGATCGCCACCCTCAACCCCGGCCGCGGGCGAGGCAGCATTGGGCACGCCCCATATACCACGGACCGGCACAGGCAGCGGTTGAAACGCCGGCGCCGGGCGAAAGAGCGCAAAGGCTAGGCGCCATGCGGTACGTGATTGCGGTGAGGCATGAGGTTGCCGTCCCCTTCGACGCAGCGCCTCCCGGCCGGGCACGGGATGCGCACATCTTGGGATCCGACCAAACGGAATCGCAAGCAAGGCTTGTTTTCTGAGGTTTTTTGCATTCGGCCGCGGCGATCGGGGGCATGCTACAAGCTATTGATAACGTTTGATTTTTGGAGATGCGTGAATCTGCTGGCCGGCCGGTGGGGCATGACGGAATACAAACAAAATCTGAACAAATTATTGCCCAAAGGCTGGTGGAGACAGAGCGGGGGAAGCCTGTTGGAGGGGGAACATGCGATCTGTTACGCTAGCGCTGTTATTGCAATCATTGTTTTTTGGCACCGCTTCAGCCGCAGAGTATCACATCACCCGAGACTTCGGTGGACTTGTCGAAGAGTACAAGGCTAAATACGCCGCAATCCGCGATCGCGGTGACCGCGTTATTATTGATGGCCCGTGTAATTCCGCATGCACCTTAGTGCTGGGTATTGTGCCGCTCAACCGCATATGTGTAACGCCGCGAGCGCTTCTTGGCTTTCACATGGCCTATTACGAGCAGCGGGCAATGGACGGCTCCAAGATACTAAGTTACGAGGGAACGGCAGAGTTGATGTCTTTTTATCCAAAAACCGTAAAGCAGTGGCTTGGCCGCCACGGCGGACTCACTCCCGAGATCAAGAAAATAAAAAATAGCCCGGAACTCTGGGAGATTGTCGATCCTTGCCCAGAAGCTTTCTAAAGCTTAGGTTTTTCGAAACGGTCTGCAGGACTTCGGGATTGACCACCCGAACTTTAAAAGGACAAACCAGACCATCGCCCGATTGCAGGAGAACCAGCCGCAACCCATGTATGGCTGCGCCCGGATCAAGAGGCCATCGCAATCGCGTTTCGGCATCGGTGAGGCGCGAAGCGATCCAGCGCTCCAGTGTCGCGCTTGCGCCTCGCGGCGCGGGGGCGCATATCAACGCGCTATGAGCACACGTGTCCTTGCCATCGTGATCATGATCGGTGTCGCCGCCAGCGGGATGGTTCGGACCGCCGGCGCCGTCGAGGTGGCACCGTTCCAGACCGGTCTGGAGCGGCTTGCCGAAATTCTGGGTAGTTTGCATTACCTGCGCGGCCTCTGCGGCGCCAATGACGGCGACCGGTGGCGGGTCGAGATGCAGGCCCTGCTCGATGCCGAGGCGCCTGCCGGCGAGCGGCGTGCCAAGTTCATCGCCCATTTCAACCGCGGCTATCGCGCCTATCTGCAGACCTACCGGACCTGCACGCCGGCCGCCGACCTGGCGATCCGCCGCTATCTCGAAGAGGGAACCAAGATCGCCCGCGAGATCACGGCGCGATACAGCAACTGATACCGATGATGTGGCATCCTGTCGCGGCCCACCCGGCGGTTTCCGAGTCGCGCCGGGTCTGCCTTGCACGCTTAAAGCGGCGGATTAACATTGGAACCGTGCACGCGGGACATGCCGGTTTAAGATGGTAGACGCACTAACTAACGCGATGTTAGACCGGATTGCGACAACCTGCACTTCGACACGACCGGAACAAGGTCTAGCTCGACTTGGTTTGGCGCTGGGCCGATCGACGGGCCTCCAATGAAAGCGGCGCTGCTTCCTGATCGCGGAGTCGTCAAGGTTGCCGGCGACACCGCGCGGAATTTTCTCAACGGACTGCTCACCACCGATATCGGCCGGGCAGCGCCGGAACGTGCGGTTTTTGCGGCGCTGCTGACCCCGCAGGGCAAGATCATCGTCAACCTGATCGTGACCGAGGCGCCGGCCGCGGATGGCGGCGGCTTCTTCCTCGATGCCCCGAAGGCGCTCGCGGGGACCTTGGTCGATCGGCTCAATTTCTACAAGCTGCGTGCCAAGGTCTTCATCGAGGATCTGCCTGGGCTCGGGGTCATGGCGGTGTGGGACGGGGATGGCGTCACCGACTATGGGTTATGTTACCATGACCCCCGCCTGCCGGCACTGGGCCGGCGTGTCATGGTGCCGCCCCATTTGGCCGCCGAGGCGGCGGCGGATCTCGGTGCGGCGCTCGTGCCGGCCGCGGCCTATGAGGCCTACCGCATCGCGCTCGGCGTGCCGCGCGGCGGGCTCGATTTCATCTATGGCGACACCTTTCCCCACGAAGCCGACATGGACCAGCTCCACGGGGTCGATTTTGCCAAGGGGTGCTTCGTCGGCCAGGAGGTGGTGTCGCGGATGGAGCATCGCGGCACCGCCCGGACCCGCGTTCTGCCGGTCGCGTTCGACGGCTTTGCGCCCGATCCAGGGGCCGCCGTCACGGCGGCCGGAAAACCTGTCGGCACCTTCGGATCGTCCGCGGACGGGCGCGCGCTCGCGATGCTGCGGCTCGACCGCGCCGAGGATGCGCTGGCATCGGGCCAGACAATCGAAGCCGGGGCCGCGACGTTGCGCCTGGTGAAGCCGGATTGGGTACGATTCCGGTTTCCGGGTGAAGGCCGCCACGCCTGATCCACGCTCTGCTTCCCCCACAAGTCGTACGCCGCCGCAACACGGTGATGTACGTTGCGGTATCTTGGGGTAAGAGGGGCAAAGGTCGTGGCGGTTCCCACGGGTCACGGCCGGGCTTGGCCCGGCCATCGCGAAATTCGGCGAACCCGCCCTCCTGAACGAGACCGCCGGGACAAGCCCGGCGACGACGAATGGCCCAAATGACGGATATCGCCCTCACCATTCTCCCGGAAACGCCCGACGACGCCATTGCGGTCGAGCGGCTGCACGCGCGTACCTTCGGTCCGGGGCGTTTCGCCCGCACCGCCTTCCGCATCCGCGAGCGGGCCGTCCACCTGCCGGACCTCTCCTTCACGGCCCGTATCGGCACGCTGCTGGTCGGTTCGGTCCGCCTGACCGCCATCCGCATCGGCGAGGCCGACGGATTGCTGCTGGGCCCGCTGACGGTCGAACCGCCGTTCCGCAAGCGCGGAATCGGGCTGGCCCTGCTGCGGGAAGCGCTCGCTGCCGCGCGCCGCAAGGGTCACCGCCTGGTGGTGCTGGTCGGCGACGAACCCTATTACGGCCAGGCCGGATTCCGGCGCATTCCCAAAGGCCAGGCCCGGATGCCGGGCCCGGTCGATCCGGACCGGCTGCTGGTGGCGGAACTGGTCGAGGGGGCTTTCGCGGGCGTATCGGGGGCGATTCGGGCCAAGCCGGAGACGTGAGCAGTCGCATCCCGGCTGCCGCGCCGACTCAACCGGCGTTGTTCCTGGCGCCCGCCGCGCCGGCGCGGCCATGGCTTCCATGCGTGCTTGCAATATGGCTCCGGCGGCGCCTTAATCGGAGCGGCTGGAGTGAACGTGGCGACCGTGCCCGGCTGCGCTTCACGCTGCTTTGCAACCCTTGCAACGCCATCATGGGAGGAAACGTTCATGTTCACCACATCCGTGCGCGCCGCCGCGCTCGCGCTCGCGCTGCTGCCCTGTGCCGCCAACGCGCAAGTGCAGACGCAGCGCGACATCACCTGGAAACTGGGCCTCGCCATCGCGCAAGGCGCGATCGAGGAATGCGCCAAGACCAACGTGCCGATCTCGGTCGCCGTGGTGGACCGCGCCGGCCGGGTGCGCATCTTCATCGCCTCCGACAACCCCTCGCCGCATAATTTCGAACTGGCGCGGCGCAAAGCCTATACCGCCCGCACCTTCCGCCGGCCTTCGCTGCAGTGGGCGCAGCAGACCAAGGACGGCGCCGATCTCGCCGCGCAGCGCCAGCTTGCCGACGTGATCGCGCTCGGCGGCGGCGTGCCGATCAACGTCGGCAACGACACCATCGGTGCCGTCGGTGTCAGCGGCTCGAGCCAGACCGGCGACGAAGCCTGCGCCAAGGCCGGCGTCGCCAAGGTGGCGGATCAGCTGCAGGCGAATTGAGGGAAAAGCAAACGCAACAGCCGCAGTCAAATCGCGGCTGCTGCGCGCACTGAGATCGAGAGGTAGATTTCGCGATCATAGTCACCCGCAACACGATGTCGGTGTTTTCTGAGCGAAGAGAATGTATCACGTGCAGAAACTCGCCCACCGCGGACCACCGCGGCTATGTAATTGTAAACGGCGCCGTCGCTGGGGAACATCGGCCGGAAACTTTGAAACGGCGTTGAGGGTGGCACGGCACCATGTAGGCGAAGGAGCTCTCTTCGCGCCGGGTCCAAATTGATCCTGGAGTGGTGGGAACGCGCGCTATTCCGGAAAGCCGGCAAGCCGCAATGCTCCTGCATAGTTTTGCCAAATATTCTCTTCAATAAACATCAACCGTGCACGCAATTTTTCTAAATTGAGATTGGGCTCGATGCCTATAGCGTCCTGTGCGACCAACGCTGCATCTGTCATTTTTCCTTGGCTGGCAAGGCTTGCGGCAAGAAACCGAAGCGCGTAGCCGCTATACGGATTTTGGTTCAGTACTTTCTTACATGCAGAAGTCGCTTTGTCGAACTGGCCATCCACGAAATAAGCCCAGGCCATCTTCGATGTGATTAACCATCCACGTGGATCACGGGGGCTAAGGCGTGCGGCCCGCGAAAGCAGTTGCAGAGCTTCTTGGGTGTTTCCACAATTCGCTTCCATCTCGCCGGCCAATGCTGATGCGACGGCGGAATTCGGATTGAGTGCAATGGAATGACGGACTAATTCTCTCGCGCGCGGTTGATCCATCTGGAAGCGAAGAACCGCGTAACCAGCCATCCAGAAGACGTTGGCATTGTCGTTTTCGAGTTCAACTGCGCGGGAGGCTAGGCGCAGGGCTTCGCTTGCTTCACCTTCGGGGTTTTGCATCCACCCTTGGTCGCGACACTCCGCGTGGCAAAGCGCCGCCAACGCCATTGCAGGTGCGTAGGACGAGTCAATAACAAGCGCCCGCTTAAGGTGCCTTATTGCCGCAGCATGGCTGTCTCTGCGAAATTCGTATTCGCATTGCTGAGCACGCAGCAACAGGTCATATGCATCGAGATTTGATGCCGGCTTGTATTTGAGCCTTCCAATTTCGGCCAGTTGAAGCCTCGGTTCGATTGCTGCCACAACACTTTCGGTAAATTGATCCTGAAGGTCGAACATGTTACCGACATCACCTTCGAACCGATCGGCCCAGATATGTCCTCCCGTTGTCGCGTCGATGAGCTGACCGGTAAAGCGAATCCGATCGCCTCCGCGACGAACGCTTCCCTCCAGCACGTAGCGAACGCCGAGTTCGCGTCCAACCTGACGGACATCGACGGCTCTGCCCTTGTAGGTGAACGACGAATTCCGCGCGATGACAAACAGCCAGGAACACCTTGACAGGGCGGTAATAATTTCTTCCGCCATGCCGTCGGCGAAGTAGTCCTGCTCGGCATCGCCGCTCATGTTGGCAAATGGTAGAACGGCGATCGACGGCCTGTCGGGAAGTGCCAAACCGGGCCCGATACCTGGCTCTGCTACGCCGCCATTCTCCTCCTTCGCAACTGGACCCACGAACCGATAGCCGCGGCGTTGCAGCGTATCGATTCGGTGCTCGCAGTCTCGCGCCTCTTTCAGCACGCGACGAAGGGCGCCGATCTGGACGGTAAGGTTGCTTTCATCGACCGTGACACCGGACCATCCCGCCTCCATCAATGCATCCTTTGAAATAAACGTCCCGCCTCCCTCAACCAGTGCATGCAGAACTGAAATCGCGCGCGGTCCGAGTGCAACCGGCTCGTCATCGCGAAAAAGAACCCCGCTCGTCGCATCCAAATGAAACGGGCCAAACTTGTAAGAGAGCGCCATCGTGCGATTAATCCGGATTCGGACGTTTTTTCGAACTTCTTTCGAAACGATTTAGGACATGCAGAGCGAGTGCGCTTAGATCTTCTGCGCACCCGGCCGCCCCTTCCAGGGCAGCCCCGCCAACAGGGGGCACGCTATGAAACATTCGCGCCGTCAATTCCTGCATCTAGCCGCAGGCGCCGCCGCCATCCCGGCTGCATCATGCCTTGCAAACGCCCAAGCGCAAAGTACTGTCAAGATCGGTGCGCTCCTGCCGATGACCGGCCCGCAGCAATCTACCGGCGTACAAGTCGCCGCCGGTATGAGGCTCTATATGGCCCAGCACGGCAACACAGTGGCCGGCAAGAAGATCGAGATCATCGTAAGGGATGATGGTGCGGTCGCGGACAACACCAAGCGGCTGGCGCAAGAGCTGATCGTCAACGACAAGGTCAATGTCTTCGCCGGATTCGGCATCACGCCAAACGCCTTGGCGGTTGCGCCGCTGGCGACGGAAGCCAAAATACCACAGATCGTGATGGCTGCCAGTACCTCGATCATCACCGAACGCTCGCCCTTTATTGTGCGCACGAGTTGCACGGTTGGGCAATCGTCGATGATCATCGCTGACTGGGCGGTTAAGAACGGCCTCAAGAAAGTCGTCAGCATCGTTTCCGACTATGCCCCTGGCATCGACGCGGAGAACTTCTTCAAGCAAACTTTCCTCGTCGGCGGCGGCCAAATTCCCGAATACATCCGCACCCCGCTGGCCAATCCGGATTTCGCGCCCTTCCTCCAGCGGGCCCGTGACGCCAAGCCCGAAGCGGTCTTCGTTTTCCAGCCGGCCGGCCTCCAGTCGGTCTTCGTTCGCCAGTTCGTTGAGCGCGGTCTGGACAAGGCCGGCATCACGATCATCGGCCCCGGCGACCTGACCGACGACGACGTGCTCAACGGCATGGGTGACCAAGTGATCGGCACCGTCACAGCGTTTTATTATTCAGCCTATCATCAGTCCGCAATGAACAGAGACTACGTCGCGGCATTCCGCAAGGCAAACAATATGCGGCCGAATATGATGTCGGTCGGCGGCTATGACGGTATGCATCTCATCTACGAGGCGCTTAAGAAGACCGGTGGCAAGACGGACGGCGAAGCCGTGATCGCGGCCATGAAGGGCATGGCCTGGGAAAGCCCTCGCGGTCCGATCGCTATCGATCCGGAGACCCGCGATATCATTCAAAACATCTACATGCGCAAAGTCAAAAAGGTCGAAGGTGAACTGTACAACGTCGAGTTTGCAACCTTTGAGGCCGTCAAGGATCCTGGGAAGACCAGGAAGTAGACGAGCCTCTCAAAGCACCCCAAGGGACGGCACATCCAGAAGGTTTGCAGCCGCCTGGGCAGTTCGGCGCGGATTCGGATGCAAGCCGTCCTTGCCCACGCTATGATGCCCCATGCCTGATTTCCTCCCCGACAACATCGGCGCCTTTCTGCTCGTGACCGTCGTCCTCGGCGGCGGCGCGGCTTGGCTTGCCGGACGCGCGCTGGCGCAGACGTGGCGGCCGTGGTGGCAGGGCATCGTCTACATGCTGGTGCTTGGTGCCGCGGTGCGGTTCATCCACTTCGCCCTGTTCGACGGCACGCTGTTGTCGCTGCCCTTCTATGCGGTCGATACCGCCGTGGCGATGGTGTTCGCCGGGCTCGGCTTCCGGATCACCCGCGCCCAACAAATGGCGCGCCAATACGGGTTCTTGGCCGCGGTCGAGTAATCGCGGCCCGGGTGGCCAAACCGGCGCGGCACAGCGCCGCGTGGCGTACAAGCGGTTGCGCGCGGCGTGACTTTTGCTCGAAAATTTGTATCAATCGGTAACCGAAACGGGAGAACGGCAATGCGGATCAATCGATTGGGAGTGGCGTTCGCGCTGGCGGCGGGCTTGGCGGTGGCGCTCGCAACCGGCGCCGGGGCGCAGGTGCGCATGGCGGTCGGCGGCCCGATGACAGGCGGCAGTGCCGCCTTCGGGGCACAGCTCAAGAACGGTGTCGAGCAGGCGGTGGAGGATATCAACGCGGCCGGCGGCATTCTGGGCCAGAAAATCATACTGAGCGTCGGGGACGACCGCGCCGACCCGAAGGAAGGCGTCTCGACCGCCAACAAATTCGCCGCCGACGGCGTGAAATTCGTGATCGGGCACTTCAACTCCGGCGTCACCATCCCGGCCTCCGACGTCTACCAGGAGAACGGCATGCTGGTCATCACGCCGGCCGCCACCAATCCGCGGGTGACCGACCGCCGCGGCATGTGGAACGTTTTTCGCGTGTGCGGGCGCGACGACCAGCAGGGCGGCGTCGCCGGCGCTTTTATCGCCGATAAGTTCAAAGGCAAGCGGGTCGCCATCGTGCACGACAAGACCACCTACGGGCAAGGCCTCGCCGACGAAACCCGCAAGGCGATGAATGCCAAGGGCGTCAAGGAGGTCATGTACGAAGGCATCAACAAGGACGACAAGGATTTTACCGCGCTGGTCTCCAAGCTCAAATCCGCCAATCCGGACCTGGTCTATTGGGGCGGACTGCACGATACCGCCGGCCTGATCGTGCGCCAGATGCGCGACCAGGGGGTGCGCGCCCCGCTGATGGGCGGCGACGGCATCACCGACGACGAATTCGCCGCAATCGCCGGGCCGGGTGCCGAAGGCACGCTGATGACCTACTCGCCGGATCCGCGCAACAATCCGACCAACAAGCAGATCGTCGAATTATTCCGCCAGAAGCGCGGCTTCGAGCCCCAGGCCTACACGCTCTACAGCTACGCCGCAGTGCAGATCATCAAGCAGGCGGCGGAAGCGGCAAAATCGCTCGACCCCAAGAAGGTTGCCGATGTGATGCATTCCGGCAAGGTGTTCAACACCGTGCTGGGCGACGTGTCGTTCGACCGCAAGGGCGACCTCTCCAACGACGGCTACGTGGTCGGCGGCAAGAAGAAGGACCGCTACGTCCTCTATACGTGGAAGAAGGGGCCGGACGGGCGGATCACCTATTTCGAGAACGAGTAAGAGCGGCCGGCAACCCTGCGGTTGGCAAGGTTGGGGTGACGACCTGGCCCTATTATGTTTGCCAACGGGTCAAGCAGCACGCCGGCTTAAACGGCCTCCGGGTATGGCGTGAACGGCATCGGGTCCAAGCGCAATACCGTTCACTTAACCCGGAGTTGTGCGCGTCCCCTCTCCCCGCGGCGTTCTTCACGCCGTGGGGAGAGGGTTAGGGTGAGGGGCAGGGGCCCAAGAGGGCCTTCGGGGGTGCAATCGTTACATCTGCGAGAGACGATCGGCCGCGCCGTTTGTGCTCGCACCTGCCCCTCACCCCAACCCTCTCCCCATCGTGAAGAACGATGGGGAGAGGGAGCGGGTTCATCCTAGGGTCAAGTGAACGGTATTGGGTCTGAGCGCAGCGCACGCACCAAACCGATCAGACTTCAATGACCGATAGCCTTTTGTGCGCCGCAGCGTATAATCGGCAGCGCCGGTTCACAGACGAGCGATCGAGCGTGCCATGACTGCGATCCCAGATTTTGCCGCCATCGCGTTCGCGGATGTGCCTCCCGTGCCCGCGTCCACCGTAACCGAGCCATGGCTCACGCCCGAGGGCATCCCGGTCAAACCGGTCTACGGGCCGGACGATCTTGCGGGGCTCGATTTCCTCGACGGCTATCCGGGCATCGCGCCCTATCTGCGCGGACCCTACCCGACCATGTATGTGACCCAGCCGTGGACGGTGCGGCAATATGCGGGCTTCTCCACCGCGGAGGATTCCAACGCCTTCTACCGGCGCAACCTGGCGGCCGGACAGAAGGGCCTGTCGGTCGCCTTCGACTTGCCGACCCACCGCGGCTATGACAGCGACCATCCGCGCGTCAGCGGCGACGTCGGCATGGCGGGCGTCGCGATCAACTCGATCTACGACATGCGCACGCTGTTCTCCGGCATTCCGCTCGATCAGATGTCGGTGTCGATGACCATGAACGGCGCCGTGCTGCCGGTGCTGGCGCTCTTTATCGTCGCCGCCGAGGAGCAAGGGGTGGCGCCGGGAAAGCTCACCGGCACGATCCAGAACGATATCCTCAAGGAGTTCATGGTCCGCAATACCTATATCTACCCGCCGGGACCGTCGCTGCGCATCATTTCCGATATCTTTGCTTTTACCTCGCAACATATGCCGAAGTTCAATTCGATTTCGATTTCCGGCTATCACATGCAGGAGGCCGGCGCGACGCAGGACCTGGAACTCGCCTACACGCTCGCCGACGGCGTCGAATATGTGCGCGCCGGGCCTCGGCGCCGGGCTCACCATCGACCGCTTCGCGCCGCGGCTGTCGTTCTTCTGGGCGATCGGCATGAATTATTTCATGGAGATCGCCAAACTGCGCGCCGCGCGGCTGCTGTGGGCGAAGCTGATGAAGCCGTTCGACCCCGCCGATCCGCGCTCGCTGTCGCTGCGCACCCATTGCCAGACCTCGGGTTGGTCGCTGACCGCGCAGGACGTGTTCAACAATGTGGTGCGCACCGCGATCGAGGCGATGGCGGCAACGGCGGGACACACCCAGTCGCTGCACACCAATGCGCTCGACGAGGCCCTGGCGCTGCCGACCGATTTCTCCGCCCGCATCGCCCGCAATACGCAACTGTTCCTGCAGCAGGAATCCGGCACCACCCGGATCATCGATCCGTGGGGCGGCTCGTTTTATGTGGAACGGCTGACCGCCGACCTCGCCGCCAAGGCGTGGCGCCACATCCGCGAGGTGGAAGAACTCGGCGGCATGGCCAAGGCGATCGAGGCCGGCATCCCGAAGCTGCGCATCGAGGAAGCTGCCGCCAAGACCCAGGCGCGCATCGATTCCGGCCAGCAGTCGGTGATCGGCGTCAACAAGTATCGCCCCGACGGCGAAGCCGCGATCGACGTGCTCAAGGTCGATAACTCCGCGGTGCGGGGGCTGCAACTCGACAAGCTGGCACGGCTCAAGCGCGAGCGCGACCCCGCTGCGGTTGCGGCTGCGCTCGATGCGCTGACCCGCGGCGCCGGGGACAAGGATGGCCGGGCCGGCAACGCCAACCTGCTGGCGCTCGCCATCGACGCCGCCCGCGCCAAGGCAACGGTGGGGGAAATTTCGCTGGCGCTCGAGAAGGTGTTCGGCCGTCATCGCGCCGAGATCAAGGCGATCTCCGGCGTTTACCGGCAGGAGGTGGGCGCCATGAGCAACGCGGTCGAGCGGGTGCTGCGCACCGTCGCGGAATTCGAGGCCAATGAGGGCCGCCGCCCGCGCATCCTGGTCGCCAAGATCGGCCAGGACGGCCACGACCGCGGCCAGAAAGTCATCGCCTCGGCGTTCGCGGATCTGGGCTTCGACGTCGATATCGGACCGCTGTTCGCGACACCCGCCGAGGCGGCGCGCCAGGCGGTGGAAAACGACGTCCACATCGTCGGGGTGTCGTCGCTCGCCGCTGGCCACCTGACGCTGGTGCCGGAGCTGAAGGCCGCCCTGGTCAAGGAGGGCCGCGGCGACATCATGATCGTGGTCGGCGGCGTGGTGCCGCCGCAGGATTACGATGCGCTGAAGGCGGCAGGCGCCGAGGCGATTTTTCCGCCGGGCACCGTGATTGCGGAGGCGGCCGGGACATTGCTGGCGGCGCTTAATCGGCGGCTGGGGCATGCGCGGGAGGCGGCGGAGTAGGAAGGATCATACGTCCTCTTGATAAAGCACGATGGTGTGACGTATATCTTGTGGCCACGGAGAATGCTCCATGTCTACCCCATCAGGCCAGAAGCGAACCGCCGGAAAGCAATCCAGCGCGCTCAGGCGCGAGCGCATGGAACTGCGCGTAGCCCCCTCAGCGAAGCAGCTGATACAGCAAGCCATGGCGGTTTCCGGGCTGACAGCAGGGGACCTTGCATATGAAGGCGCGCGTCGCGTGCTCGATGACCATCAGCGCATGATTCTCACCGGCAGCGACCGCGACGCGTTTCTCGAGGCGGTTGCCGATCCGCCCCCGCCCGCCGCGAAGCTCGTGGCCGCACTGAAACGTCATCACCAGCTGTTCGGATGAGCTCCTGCACTCGACATACGAATGTGTCGGACAACCGGTCTTCCGGATAAACGTTTTTGGCGATTGCAATTGAACCGCTCCGACGGCACGACCGCTCGACATTCTCATGCGGTCAGCCGGAGTTGGACGATTGGTTTCATCACCGGGCGAGCCAAGACGAGAAGCGCAATATTTGCCGCGTTTTTGTCGCGGTTGATGAAACGAACGGAGTCGTGGGCTTCTACAGCCTGAGTTCGTTCAAGCTTGAGATTGATGACCTGCCCAATTCCATCGCTCGCAAACTGCCGCGGTACGGTGGAATTCCTGCCGCGTTGATCGGGCGCCTTGCACGCGACAGCCGGACACGCGGTAGTGGTGTGGGCGGGCTCCTTCTCGCCGATGCGGTTCGGCGCATATTGGGCGCCGGCCAAACCATGGCGGTGTTTGCGATCGTCGTTGACGCCAAGGACGAACGTGCTGTCGCCTTCTACCAAGGTTTCGGCTTCACGCCTTTTCCCAATCGGCCGCTACGCCTGTTCTTGTTGACGTCCGTCGCCGCACGGGCTTTCGCCGATGCGGCCGGATGAATGACCTTCGCTCGCTCAAGGGCATCGAGGAAATTGATCGATGCCTCGACGTGCCCCGTCTTCACCATCGGCCCCTCGCGGCTTTCGCCGAGGGGAATTTGGAAGCTGCGAATGCCAAAATCGAGAACCTACTCCGCCGCAACCCGCGACAGTTCGCCGGCCGCCGCCATCTCGCGGCGCAGCCATTCCGGCGCGATGTCGAAGCCGTTCGGCCAGGTCGGCGCGCCGCATTCGAGAAAGACGCGCGCAAAATAGGCCTGGTCCCGCAGCGGTGCCAGCATCGAGCCCGGCTCGCCGACCATCGCGGCGAAGTCATGCACGCCTTCGCTGCCGTCATTGAAGCGAACCCACAGCCGAAAGCCGCCGCGTTGTTGGATCCGCACCACCTTAGTCAGCATCAAGGCCCGCAAATCCTCCAACTGTTCGCCGGCGCTTACGCGCTGCCAATTTTCGCGCAATTGCTCGCACCGCGCCAGTGCCCATTCCCTGACAAGCCGTGCAGCCGCCTTCGGCAACTGCCCCTCGATCACGTCGCCCGTTTCGGTCGCAACGAAGGCCTCATATCCTCCATAGCTTGCGTGAAAGTGAGGCGGCGGATGATCCCGCACATACATTTGGATAGCAATGCCGTAGAACCAGGCAACAGTGGGCGTTGCTTAGACATCCTGCTTGCTCAGCGCGGTTGGATAGCACTATCCTCGCTCAAAGCAAAGTATTCCAACTTTTGATGGGCCAAACAGACAACCGCTTCGGGGGATGCGGCCGTGTACTATCGGCTGTTCTAACGATTGAGGACAATGTTAAACCTCGGCCATGACTTGGGATGCAATTATCGCCACGATCAGGACCGTCACACCGGCCTTGAAGGCCGAGGGCGTGACCAAGCTCGCCATTTTCGGATCGCGGGCGCGCGGCGATGCGCGTCCCGACAGCGACCTCGATGTGCTCGTCGAGGTCGAACCCAACTCGCGGTTTTCAATGTTCAACCTGATCGGCGTGGAACACATTATCGGGGACGCAACCGGGCTTGAGGTACAAGCGACCATGCGCCGCTCGCTCGAACCGCGCATGGCGCAACGCATCGCCGACGACATCATCGAGGTATTTTGAGCATGCCTCCGACCCTCGGCGACCGGCTCCAACATATTCTCGCGGCGATCGAGGACATCCAGACGATGCTGTCGGACTGCACGGCCAGTGCGCTGGCGCGCGACCGGCGTCTGCGCCTGGCAGTCGAGCGTGCGTTCGAAATCATGAGCGAGGCATCGCGCCATATACCCGAGGCGAAAAAGACCGAGGCGCCGGAGATTGCGTGGCGAAAACTGGCCGATCTCGGCAACCGCTTGCGTCACGCCTATCACCGGGTTGATCCTGAAGTTCTCTGGAATATCGCGCACAACGATCTCGAACCGCTCAAGCGCTTCGTCGAGCGCATCATCAAGGCCGAAACGTAAGTGGCTTCCACACAGCCTGCGCCGCCCACCGGCGATCCGCCCGAGACCGACATCGCCCCGCTCATCCGCGGCATTCGCAACGGCGAACGCGCCGTTTTGGCGCGCGCCATCACGCTGGTGGAATCGAAGCGCCCCGATCACCAGAAATCCGCCCGCCTCCTCGTGCAAGGCCTGCTCCCTCACACCGGCACGGCGCGCCGGGTCGGCATCACCGGCGCGCCGGGGGTCGGCAAATCCACCACCATCGATGCGCTGGGCAGCCTGCTCACGGAGCGCGGACACCGGGTGGCAGTGCTCGCCGTGGACCCGTCCTCGGCCCGCACCGGCGGCTCCATCCTCGGCGACAAGACCCGGATGGCGCGGCTTGCGGTCGATCCGTCTGCCTACATCCGCCCCTCGCCGGCGGCCGGCACGCTCGGCGGCGTCGCCGCAAAAACCCGCGAGACCATGCTGTTGTGCGAGGCGGCCGGCTACGACGTGATTTTGGTCGAGACCGTCGGCACCGGACAGTCGGAAACCGCGGTCGCCGACATGACGGATTTTTTCCTCGCCCTGATGCTGCCCGGCGGCGGCGACGAATTGCAGGGCCTCAAGAAGGGCCTCATCGAACTCGCCGACATGATCGCCATCAACAAGGCCGACGGCGACAATCTGGCCCGGGCAAACGCCACTGCGGCGGAATACCGCGCCGCGCTGCATATTTTGACGCCGCGGTTTGCCGCCTGGCAGCCGCCGGTCGTGACCTATTCGGCCCTCACCGGCGCCGGCCTTGCCGACATCTGGGATCGCGTCGTCGACCATGAGCGCCGCTTGTCGGCGACCGGGGCCTTCGCGGCGCGGCGGCGCGAGCAGCAGGTGAAATGGATGTGGGCGCTGCTCGACGACCGGTTGCGGACGCGCCTTGCCACCGACCCGCAGCTTAAGGCCAAGCTGCCGCAATGGGAGCACGCGGTCGCCGACGGCACGCTGTCGCCGGCCCTCGCCGTCGATGCCATCGTCGAAACTTTGGGGCTGTGAGCACCATGCGCACCATCCTGATCACCGGCTTCGGCCGCTTTCCGGGTTCGCCCGTAAACCCCAGCGGCATGGTGGCGGTCCGGGTGACACGGCGGCGCCGGCCGGCGTTCGCCGGGACGCGGCGCATCGCCCATGTGTTCGCCACGCGCTACGACGCGGTCGATCGCGAGCTTCCCGCGTTGCTTGCACGTGAACGGCCGGAGATCGTGGTGCTGTTCGGGGTCGCCCCCCGTTCGCACCACGTGCGCATCGAAGAGCGCGCCCGCAATCGGCGCTCGGTGCTGTTTCCGGATGCCGGCGGCTACCGTCCGGCGGCGCTTGCGATTGCGCCCGGAATCGCGGCGCGGCGGAATGCTGTTGCCCCAGCCTACCTCATCCAAGCGGCGCGTGCCGTGGGGGTTCGCGCGGTACGATCGCGCAATGCCGGCACCTATCTGTGCAACTACGCTTATTGGCGCGCACTTGAGGCTGCGTCCATCCCCGGCGGTCCCGGTCTGGTGATCTTCGTCCATGTGCCGCCGATCGGTTTTAAAGCGCGAGCCAAACGGCCGCGCACCGGCACTTCAGGACCATGCCGCAAGGCCCGCCGCCCGGCGCGGCTCGGCGCTCTCGTGCGCGCCGGCGAAGCGATCGTGTTAAGGATGCTGTCGCTCGCGCGGGCACGCGACATCGCCACGAAATTCCGCGGCCCTTCCGGTGCGGACTAATCTCCGGTACCTTGGACAATGTTCCGCTGATGTCGAAGCATCGTCTCGGCGTCATGTGACTCCCAGGTGTTCCGACGCGACCGGAATCCGGTCTAACATCATGCGCAATTTCGGCAGCAAACTCCGTCTGGCTATCCTGATCATCTTCCTCGCGCCGGTCGCCGCCCGGGCGCTGTTGTGGGGGTTCGAAGCGCCGCGCGACTGGCAGACCGCGCGGTGGTCGAGCGCCGGCCTGTTGCCCGACGCCGCGAGCGACCCGCAACCGCGCCTCACGGTGTTCGCGGCCCGCACCGCCGGCTGGCGCGGCATTTTCGCGGTGCATACCTGGATCGTGATCAAGCCCGCCGGGGCCGATCATTACACCCGCTACGAGGTGACGGGCTTCGGCGGCCGCCCGTTGCGGATCAATGCGCGACCGCCGGACGGCTATTGGCTCGGCGCCAAACCGGAGATCGTCGCCGATGTGCGGGGCGAGAGCGCCGGCAATGCCATCCCGAAAATCGAATCCGCCATCACGGCGTATCCGTATCTGGAATACGGCGATTACCGTCTGTGGCCGGGCCCGAACAGCAACACCTTCGTGGCCACCGTGCTGCGCGCCGCGCCGGAACTCGAAATCGCCATGCCGCCGGAGGCGATCGGCAAGGATTTTCGCGCAGACGGTGCGTTGTTCGGCCTCACCGGCAGCGCCACCGGGGTCGAGTTGAGCCTCTACGGGCTGTTGGGCCTAAAGCTCGGCCGGGTCGAGGGCATCGAGCTGAATTTTTTGAGCCTTGTGGCGGGCTTCGACGCGCAACGCCCGGCCTTGAAAATCCCGGCATTCGGCCGCCTCGGCGGCTGACCGTGGCGGGCCGGCCGTGCAAGTGCCACCAACGGCATTCCGCGCCAGCCGCCATTGCGCTTATTGATGCCGGCGCACGGCAGTCAGTCACCTCAGCTTGTTGTGCTCGGAAAGGGCCTGCTCCTGCTGCCTCTGCTGCCTTCCGGCGACGCTGACCATCTGGCCGGGAATGAGAGACTCCGGCGGGCTGTCGATGACGGTCGCGTCGGGCGGGAGCCCGGACAGAACTTCGACCTCGCGGCCGAGATTGCGGCCGAGCTGGACCTTGGACATGCTCACCGTTCCATCCGGCATCAACAATGCCAACTCGATACCCCGCGGTCCGAAGAACAGCGCCGTCGCGGGAATCCGCAGGACGTTGCCCTTGGCGTCGAGGTGGAAGTGAACTTCCGCAAAGGAGCCCGGCCAGAGCTTGCCTTCGGGATTATCGGCCAGGAGTTCGACCAGGGCCGACCGGGAGTCGGGCGCCACCGAATTGGATGTGGTCGTGAGCTCCGCGGAAAAAGGTTGTCCCGGAAATTGCGGCAGCACCAAAGATGCTGCAAGGCCGGGTTTCAACTCGCCCAGAAAGGCCTGGGGCACGTTCACATAGACACGCACCTTGTGAATGTCGGAGACCGTGAACAGCGGCTTACCGGAATTTCCGCCTGCGGCCGCCAGATGGCCGACATCGACGCCGCGCGCCGTGACGACACCATCGAACGGCGCGACCAGGCGGTTGAAGGATTGCAGCGACTCGAGCCGGGCCACATTGGCTTGGGCGGCCTGCATCGCGGAGGTCTTGGCTTGGAGATCGCCGACCTTTTCGTCCTTGGCCTGTTGCGAGACGATGTTGCGCGTCGCCAGAGTCTGCCACCGCTCGGCGGTCACGTTCGAAAGCTTTTCGTTCGCCTGCGCGGTCAGCAGATCGGCTCGTGCCTGGGCCAATTGTTGATCGAGATCGGGCGTGTCGATCAGCGCCAGGACATCGCCTTTTTTGACGTGCGCACCGATATCCTGATACCATTCTCTCACGTAGCCGCTGGCGCGCGCGAAAATCGGGCCCGAGTAAAAGGCCTCAATGGTCCCGGGCAGGACCAAATCGTCCTGACTGGGCACGCTCTTCGGCGTGACGACCGCCACGGTCGGCACAGCCTGCTTGTCGGTCCACCGCGCAACCTCCTGGACACTCTTGGCACGATTCGAAATCCCCAGCGTTGCGGCCGTGATCGCTAAGATCATGATCGCGATGCCCATGGCCAAGACGCGGCGGGGGCTCGGCGCGTTCGGAGCATGCGTGGTCGGTGGTGGATCAATCATGGATGCTTCACTTCAAGCGCAGGGGAAAGCTGCGGCGCGTCGGATTCAACTTTGATCGCGTCGCGCCGGTGAAAGATACTGAATAAAGTCGGCACGAAGAACAGCGTCGCAAACGTGGCGAACACGAGGCCGCCGATCACAGCGCGGCCGAGCGGCGCATTCTGGCCCGACTCGATCGCCATCGGAACCATGCCGATGATCATCGCGAGTGCGGTCATCAACACGGGTCGTAGCCTTGTGCCACCCAACTCGATCGCCGCGGTCGCGGCGTCCGCACCGGCCGCGAGGCGTTCGCGCGCAAAACTGATGACCAGGATGCTGTTTGCCGTCGCGACGCCCATGCACATGATCGCGCCGGTGAGGGCCGGCACCGACAAGGTGGTCCCGGTCACGAACAACATCCAGACGATGCCCGCCAAAGCCGTCGGCAGCGCCATGATGATAATGAAAGGATCGAGCCACGACTGAAAGTTGACGACGATCAGCAGGTAGATGAGAACGATGGCGAGGGCCAAGCCGCCGAAGAGCTCGCGATACGCCTGATCCATCGTCGCGACTTGGCCGCGCACGACCGCCCTTACGCCTTTCCCCCATCCGGCACGCGTTTCGTCGAGGATCTTCTGGATGTCCTCCGTGACCCCGCCAAGGTCGCGTCCTTGGGTCGTCGCGAAGATGTCGATCGCGGGGCGGATATTGTAGTGCGTAACGACGGCGCTCTCCGGTCCCAGAGTCATCGTGGCGAGGCCGCCGAGCAATTGGCCCGACCGGCCGGTCGTCGTCACCGGCATGGTCTTGAGGCCGTCCAGCGTATCGATCCGGTACTGCGGCGTTTGCACCGACACCGCATAATTGACGCCGTTCTGCGGATTTAGCCAGAATATGGGCGTCGTTTGGCTGCTGCCGGCCAGTGAGTTCTGCATGGATGCCGCCGCATCATGCTCGGTGAGCCCGACCATTCCGGCCATCATGCGGTTGAACGCGACATTCAGCGCGGGAGCCTGGAACGCCTGCTGGATGCGAGCGTCGGCGATGCCGGGCACGTGGTTGATCCTCGCCAGCAGGTCGGCTGCCAGCTTGCGGTTCTCCACCATGTTGGGGCCGCTGATCTGGACGTCGATCGGGGCCGGCGCGCCGAAATTCAGGATCTGACTCACCATGTCGGCCGGCAGAAACGCAAAGGTCATACCAGGGAACTTGCGAGGCAGGATCTCCCGGAGCGACTTCACGTATTCCGCAGTGGGCATCGAGGGTTCATTGCTCAGGGAGATGAGAAGATCGGCATCGATGACGCCGATGGTGCCCGAGTTGCTGTAGGCCATGTTCGTGCCGCTCAGTGGCAGCCCGATATTGTCAACGGTGCTGAGAATCTCATCGGGTGGGATGACGGTGCGAATCTCCGCCTCGACTTCATTGACGAGCCGCGTCACCTCTTCGATCCGTGTCCCAGGGTGGGCGCGGACGTGGAGCCGCAGCGCGTTGCCCTCGATATCCGGAAAGAAGTTCTTGCCGAGAAACGGCATCAGACCGAAGGAGAGCAGCGGCATGACAAGGAACACCGTCACGCCGACGCGCCGATGCCGCAAAGCAAGGCCAAGCAGCCCGACATAGGCCGTCCTGAATTGCTCGAAGGCGCGCTCGAAGCCCTGCTGGAAGCGCTGCAGCGCATTGCCCTTGCGTGCGGCGCCATGCTCATCGCGCCCTGTGCCATGATGGACCTGATTGCGCAGTAAATAAAGCGCCATGGTCGGCACCAGGGTCCGGGACCACAGATAGGACGCGATCATCGCGAAAACGACCGCTTCGGCTAGCGGCCGGAACAGGTACCCGGCAACGCCGCCCAATCCGAACATCGGCACGAAAGCGATGCAGATGCAGAGCAGCGAGAGCGTCGCCGCCACCACGATCTGTGCCGCGCCGTCGAGAATCGCGGTCTTGATTTCCTTGCCGTGTTCGAGGTGCCAGTTGATGTTTTCGATCGTGACCGTGGCTTCGTCGACCAGCATGCCCACCGCGAGCGCAAAGCCGCCGAGCGTCATGACGTTGATGGTCTCCCCGAGCGCCGCGAGCACCGGCAGCGCGGCGAGGATCGACAGCGGAATCGAGATCGAAATGATGAGGGTCGAGCGCCAGCTGCCGAGAAACAGCAGGATCATCAGGCCGGTCAATCCGGCCGCGATGACGCCCTCGCGAATGACCGAAAAGACCGACGCTTTCACGAACCCGGATTGATCATTGACGATTTTCAATTCGACGCCCGGCGGCAGCGTCTCCTGGATGCGCGGCAAAAGTTCCTTGATCCCGGCGATGATGTCGAGGGTCGATGCCGAGCCGGCCTTGAGCACGGTCATGAGGACGCCCTTGCGGCCATCCAATTGAACGACATTGGTCTGCGGCGGACTGCCGTCATGGGCAAACGCCACGTCGCGCACATAAACCATCCCGCCGTTGACCGCCTTGATCGGCAGATCGTTGAAGTCGGCGACTTTCTGCGGCGAACCGTTGAGGTTGATGGTGTACTCGTTTGCGCCGATCTTCTCGGTTCCGGCCGGTGTGATCAGGTTCTGAACCGAGAGCGCATTGACGACGTCCTGCGCCCCCAGCCCGTAGGAATGCAACGCCCGTTGATCGAGGTCGATCTGCACCTGGCGAGGCACGCCGCCATAAGGCCCGGGCAACGCTGCACCGGCCACGTTGGTGAGCGGCGGCCTGACAAAATTGCTGGCGAGATCGTTGAGTTCCGTTTGCGACGCTGTCGGGCTCGACAACGCAAGCTGCAAAATCGGCACGCTCGACGCGTTGAAGATGACAAGCAGCGGCGGCGTGACGCCGGGCGGCAGTTGCTTGAGCTGGGTCTGGGAAATCGACGTAACCTGCGCTTGGGCAGCCGCGATATTGACCCGCGGTTGAAAATAGATCTTCACGATGCCGAAGCCCGGAACGGACTGCAACTCGATATGCTCGATATCGTTCACCGTGGTGGTCAGGCCGCGCTCGAAGATGTAGACGATGCGGCCTGACATATCATCGGGCGGCAGGCCGGAATAGCTCCAGACGACTGCGATGACCGGAATACCGATGTCCGGGAAAATGTCCTTCGGCGTGCGGATGGCCGACATCACTCCAAAGAGCAGGACCAGCATTGCGGCGACCACGAACGTGTAGGGTCGCTCGAGCGCGATACGAACGATACCGGTCACCGATGAATTCCCATTCCGACCTTCAACATCGGCACGATGCGGGTGTCCGGCTCGCTTCCGTGACTGCCATTAGCTTTGATCCCACCCCAGAAAAAAACCCAAGTCAATGGCCTTCAAATCCACTGTCCGTGGATTACCACAAGGCGTTACGTGTTACGCGGTCGCCCGGCAGCTGAAAGCCATGCATCCGGCCCATAGGAACACGACCGGCAATGATGCTAGCGGACGGAATGGGCGCTTTCCGGTTCGGCGCGCGATAACAGTATTTAATAACCTCCATCGTCCCGGTCCTATCGGTGTTCCGGGGTCGGGCACCGCGGTAACTGAACGCCGTTATGGCCCCACCAAGGATTTGGCCTCGAGCACCGGCCGCAGCTCCAACGCCCTTTTAAACCAGGCTGACGTTGATATCTCCGGCGGAACCAAGGGTCACGCCGTGATGGCCGACCGTGGCAATACTTTGACCTGCCATAATACCGTCTGCAGCAATCTGCATGACCCGCTTTCCGGCTTGCGCCGGCCGCCGCGTCCCTCGTACCATCCGGCGCCATTCCATGGAGGACTGCCGATGACACGCCACCCCCATGCGGGACCGACGCGGCGGCGCGTGCTGGCCGGCGCTGTGGCCACGGCTGCAGCGGCATGCGCGCCGGCGATCGTTCGCGCCCAAGCCGTCCGCGCGCCGAAAGCGCTCAAGATCGGGGTGTTTCTGCCGCGTTCGGGCTATCTGGCACCGGCCGGGCAGAGCTGCTACCGCGGCGCGCTGGTCGCGCCGAAAGTGCTGGCGGATTACGGGCATCAGATGGACCTCGTCCATGTGGATATCGAATCCAATCCGGACGTGGCCCGCAATCAGTGCGAGCGCGTCATCAATGACGGCGTCAATTGCATTGTCGGGGCGTTCGATTCGGCGTCCACGCTGGCGATGGCGCAGGTGTGCGAGCAGCGCCAGGTGCCGCTCGTCGTCAACATCGCCGCGGCTCCGCAGCTTACCGAGCAGGGCTACAAGTTCCTGGTGCGCAATTTCCCGACCGGCGGCCAGCTCGCCGTCAACGGGCTTGGCCGCATCAAGGAATTCATTGCGGTCACCAAGGCGAGCCCGAAGACCGCGGTGTTCCTGCATGCCAACGACACGTTCGGCACCGCCCAGCGCCAGGCCATGGACCGCCTGGTGCCGACCGCGGACCTGCCGTTCCGGATTCTCGAATCGATCGCCTACGATCCGCGCGCCCAGGACCTATCGGTCGAGGTGACGAAAATCCGCTCGCTCAAGCCCGACATCGTGCTGGTGGTCACCCGCGCCGCCGATGCCATCAAGCTGGTGCGCGACATGGTGCGCCAGCGCTTCGAGCCGATGGGGATCATCTCGCCGGGCGCGCCCGGCCTTTACGATGAGGAATTTTACGCCGCGCTCGGTCCGCTTGCGGATTATCATGCTTATGCCAATCCATGGGCCAATCCGAAGGCCGACATGGCGCAGGCGCTGGAGAAGGCGTTCAAGCCGGCCTACGTCAACCTGCGCTTCCCGGTCGAATGCTTCAATGTCGGGTTCACGTTCGAGGCCCTGCTGATCGCCGCCGACGGCTTCAAACGCGCCGGCACGACGAACGGCCCCGAACTGATGCAGGCGATCCGGGCGACCCGCATTGCGGATCACGTCATGATCGGCGGGCCCATCACGTTCGACGACAAGGGCCAGAACAACGCCATTCCTTCCGCCATGGTGCAGAACCGCTTCCGCATCCCGAACGTGGTGCTGCCCGCCGATAACGCGACACTGCCCCCGGTGCTGCCGATGCCGCCGTGGCAGGGGCGGAGTTAGACAGAATTCTGGTCACGTCGGAAGATAGTTCCAACCGTCGCCCCCACAATCCGGCACGCGCCGCAACCCTCGCCAACCGCATCCGTGCACTTGGCTACCAAGTCGAAATCAAACAAGCCGCATGACGCCCTGTATCGGGAGACCCCCGAGTTCAGGAGTCATGGCGCGGCGTTCGTTTCAGGAGAGTTCCCCACCGGGCTTCGCCCAACCCGCAGCGCACGAAACGGACGGTGCCCTATGCCTTTGCGGTATTTGAGCCGCGTAGTTTCTTCGTCGGGGACGTGCGCATCGCCGTGTGAACGGTGTTTCGTCGAAATGGCGCTTAGGGCGCGTAAGCTCGGCCAAATCCGGGCGATTTTGCCCCCACCCGACAGGGATGTCGCACCATGGCTGACCCCGACGTTATCGTGATCGGCGCCGGCGCTGCCGGGCTCGCGGCGGCCGGGCGGCTTGTCGCCGCGGGCCTTGCGGTGCGCGTGCTGGAAGCGCGCAATCGCGTGGGCGGGCGCGCATGGACGGCGCGCAGCCCCGCAGGGCTGCCGATCGAACTCGGCTGCGCCTGGCTGCATTCGGCGGACGAGAATGAGCTCACCACCGTCGCGGCCGATGCCGGGCTGACCATCGACAGAACTTTGCCGCCCTGGCGCACCCAGATCGGCGACATCGGTTTTCCGGTCGCGGACCAGGCCGACTTCCGCGCAGCACTCGGGCGCCTGTTCGCGCGTCTCGACGCGGCGGCCGAGGCCGAGCCGGATCATCCGGCGGATCGCCTGCTCGAACCCGGCAACCGCTGGAATCCGCTGCTCAATGCCACCAGCACCTATATCAACGGCGTCGAACTGGACGGGCTTTCGGTCCGCGATTTCGGCAACTATCACGACACGGGCGTGAATTGGCGCATCCTTGAGGGCTATGGGCGCCTGATGGCCGCCATGGCGGCCGGCCTCGACGTGGTGCTCGATTGCCCGGTGACTTTGATCGACCATTCCGGTGCACGGGTGCGGATCGCGACGCCGCGCGGCGATCTCTACGCCCACGCGGTGGTGGTGACGGTGCCGACCGGCGTGCTCTGCGGCGGCGGTCTGGAATTCCGCCCCGCCCTTCCGGATAAGCTTGACGCCGCCGCGGTGCTGCCGCTCGGCCTCGCCGACAAGCTCTATCTCGCGCTCGACGATGCCGAGGCGTTTCCGAAGGACTCCAACCTTTATGGCGCCCTCGATTCCAGCCGCACGGCGAGCTACCACGTGCGGCCGTTCGGGCGGCCGCTGATCGAGGCCTATTTCGGCGGCCGGTTTGCCCGCGAGCTCGAGGCCGGGGGCGAAGCCGCGTTCGCGGACTTTGCCGTCGGCCAGCTGGCGGCGCTGCTCGGCGGCGGCATCCGCCAACGCCTGCATCCGATCGCCGCGACCGCCTGGGCGGCCGACCCGTTCGCCCGCGGCTCGTATTCGCACGCCCTGCCGGGCCATGCGGATGCGCGCGCCGTGCTGGCGGCGCCGGTGGACGGGCGGCTGTTCTTCGCCGGCGAAGCCTGTTCGGTGCACGATTTTTCTACCGCTCACGGCGCTTACCGCACCGGCCTGGCCGCCGCAGCAAGCGTCATGGCGGCGATGGGGCGTGCTCCGGGCGGGTAGCGAGTTCCCCGAGCGCCGGACGATGCTGCTGGATTGCGGACAGCGAATGCCTCTCAGCCGGACGCGGCTTGGTGCGTCCAAAACTGCCTTGCAAAAACGTGCCAAAAACGGCACATTGGGTCTGCATGATTGATCGTGCGAAGAAATTACCGGCACGGTTCTATGTGACCGCGGCGGGACGCAATCCGGTTCGTGACTGGATTCTCGGATTGTCAGACGCCGACCGGCATACGGTCGGCAAGGACATTCAGAAAGTGGAATTCGGTTGGCCGATGGGCAGGCCGCATTGCGCCCCTCTCG
Organism: uncultured Alphaproteobacteria bacterium; assembly: GCA_963802745.1. Taxonomy (GTDB): domain Bacteria; phylum Pseudomonadota; class Alphaproteobacteria; order Rhizobiales; family Xanthobacteraceae; genus JAJPKK01. The sequence goes on from CAWDKL010000046.1 coordinate 73,502, forward strand.
GCGGAGGCTTGTGGGAGGTGCGCAGCACGCTCGATGCGAGCAGCCGGATTGCGCGGGTGATTTTCTGTATGGGCGACGGTTATATGATCCTTCTGCATGGCTTCATCAAGAAGACTCAGAAGACGCCGCGGGCCGACATCGATCTTGCGATGAAACGCATGAAGGAGGTGACATGATGACCCAGAAACGCAAAGGCCGCGTCAGTGACGAGACGTTTGATGACTTCCTTGCCGGCAAGGGTATACTGGCAGCGTGCGAAGATCACGCCGTCAAGGAACTGATCGCCGAGCAACTCGCCGACGCGATGGACCAACAAGGGATCACCAAGGTTGAGATGGCAAAGCGGATGAAAACCAGCCGCCGGCAGCTCGACCGGCTTTTTGATCCTGCCGTTCCGTCCGTGACGCTCGACACGTTGCGCCGCGCCGCCAGCGCGGTAGGCCGTTCGCTGCGCATCGAATTGGTGTGACGCGTGATCTCCGGTTTCGCCCGCGTTTCACCGACGCTAAAAACCTCACCGGCCGGCTTGCCCGGTTGAAGCGCCGCAGGATGCACGCGCGTTTTAATGATAGACCACGATGGATTATTGCGGCGATCGTTTCGGTTTAGCATCGCCGCAACAACGAACGCACAGAGCACGGGCGCAGCGACGCGGTGGCCAAGGGCGTGAAATTCAGGCGGAAGCCGAAGCTCACCGCGCACCAGCAACGCGAGGCGATCGAGCGGCGGGACAAGGACGGCGAAACGCTGCGCTCGATTGCCCGCGCCTACAATGTCAGAGCCGGGACGATTTCCAGGCTTGGCGCATAGGGAGCCAGCTTTTCGTCACTAAGGGGACAAGAATGGGTCAAGAACCAGCATATATCGAAGAATCTTCGGGTTCTCATGAAAGGGGAACCCACGATCGAACATTTAGAGGCTCTAGAAATTGAACTCTATGCGTCTGGAAGCGACCGAGCGACTGCGGTCATGCTCGCGTCATTCCTAGAGGATCATCTGGGCCGTTCTTAAAAACAGCTATCGACGTCATCCACTCAGTTTAACGGAGAGCACAGAAATCTTCGAGCATCGAGGTCATTTGCGCATTTATTAAAAATCATGAAACGTACGATAGATCCTGATCGGACCAAACCAACACAGTTCTGTCTTGATTTAATAAGAAATCTTCGTAACGCTTTTGCTCATTCCCCAATGCCATTCGGATTCAAGGACAAAGGTACAAGCAGCGTTCAGAAAGAAGATGATAGGCTGGAAGGCTGCCATATTCTTGGACAACTAGTGTTCCGCATCAGGAACTTAAATTCGATTATAAGATGATCCGAAACGTCGAAAGGACAGCCACAATATCTCATATCGAATGGATGTGAAGCGGGATGGACGAACAGAATAGATCAAGTTTCCTATCGATCCGCTTCCTAAGCCAAATTGTCAGCGCCGGACGGCGGGCTGGACATCGACGTTGAATCAGCCCCGACCGCTGAACTTGTGCTCCTATCGACCGCGGCGTTACCGAATTCCTTGAGCATAGCAACTATCATCTTGCAACGGCAACAGTTGCGCCCCAGTGGGCCGACGACCTTGATTCAGGAGTCTGTGTTCCTAACGCCAAAGGTCCGTGTATACGCTTCCACGGAGTTTAAAGATTTGCCGTGGCGGTGTGGCGGCGTGTTTGAGCCCACTGTACGGGGTCGGCGGCAAGCCGCCGCCGACATACGGAGCGCCGTCGAGCGGCGGAACCTCGGCGGAGAATTAAGCGCCGTCCAGGGAACATTCCCCAGCCTAGACTTCAAATCCTGGACCGGACCGTTGCGGCGCGTTGTGACTCATCTTGATGGTCGTCCGGCCGCGCCCGCGACGTTAGAGCAGGCACTTGCGGCCCGCCTCGCCGTCTACCTTCCCTCCCGCGCCCAGGTCAGCGCCAGACTGCCCACCAGCAGCAGCAAGCCCAAGAGGCCGGCGAACATCGGCAGCACGCCGATGCCGCGCACGATGCTGGCCTCGCGGATTTTCACGCCGATCCAGTCGTCGCCCTTGAGGGTGTCGCTCGACCGCACGCCGAGAATTCTTGGCACCGTGAGGCTCCCGCCTTCGACCAGGCGGCGGGCGTCGCCACCCGTTGCGGCCGCAAGCGGCGCCATCACGGCGGTCGTGGAGGTGACGTTCGGAAAATTCCCGCGGATTGGCGGGACCGACATTTACCATGGTGTTCAGCTTGCCGTCGCTTGCCCGCCACAGGCCGAGTTCCGTGGCATCGACGGTCTTGCGCCACACGCCCGGTTCCGCCAGGTCGAGGGTCAGGCTGCGCTGCGCCCCGGAAGGGGCCGTCAGCACGACGGGCGCGACGGCTTCTTGCATGGTCTGGCGCTGCACGGTGATTTCGCGGCCGTGAACCAGGAGGCGCAACGCCTCTTCCTCGAGGTCGGGCTGCTTCATCAGCCAATGCGATATCCGCCGCAGCAGATCGATGTGCGGGCCGCCGCCTTCATAGCCGCGCGCCCACAGCCAGATTTGATCCGACAGGATCACCCCCACCCGGCCTTCGCCTTCGCGCGACAACACCACCAGCGGCTGGTCATTGGCACCCTTCATCACGGCGGTGCCGCCGGACGTCCGGGTATCGACGACGCGGAAGAACCGGCTCCAATGCGGCGGCTCCTCCTTCGAACCCTCAAGGCCGCGCGTCACCGGATGGCGCAGGCCGGCATCGGTCAACCGGGCATAAAAGGCCTCCTCGGTAACATGGCCGGTCGGCTCGGACGGCAGAATCGAATCGAGCGGCGTGCGCCACAGGCTGATCGGCCCCGAATAGTCGGGGCCGGCCGCCACCAGCACCGCCCCGCCATTGCGCACATACTTTGCGATGTTGTCGAAATAGACGAGCGGCAGCACGCCCTGGCGCGCATAGCGATCGAAGATGATCAGCTGGAAGTCGTTGATCTTCTGCTGGAACAGTTCCCGGGTCGGGAACGCGATCAGCGACAGCTCGTTGATCGGCGTGCCGTCCTGCTTCTCCGGCGGCCGCAGGATGGTGAAGTGGACGAGGTCCACATTGGCATCCGATTTGAGGAGATTGCGCCAGGTCCGTTCGCCGGTATGCGGCTCGCCGGAAACCAGCAGCACCCGCAATTTGTCGCGCACGCCGTCCACCGCCACCACGGCCCGGTTGTTGACCGGGGTCAGCTCGTTGTCGAGCGTCGCCGCCTCGATCTCGATGATGTTCTGCCCGGCATGCGGAATCTGGACCTGGATATTGATTTGCTGGCCGGGATTGACCGTGCGGCGCTCCAGCAACTCGCCGTCGCGGCTGATTTTTACTTCCGCCGGCGACGGCCGCACGCCCTCGTCCTCGACCCGGAACGAGATGGTCTGGTTTTGGCCGACGATGCCGAACCGCGGCGCCGCGATCAGCACCACCCGCCGGTCGCGTTCGTTGGCGGTGCCGGTGACGAGGGCATGAACCGGCGCCGTAAAGCCGAGCGCCCCGGCATCCGCCGGCACATCGTGGACGCGGCCGTCGGTAATGAAGATGGCGCCGGCGATGCGGTCTGGCGGCACGTCGGCGAGCGTCGCATTCAGCGCGCCGAACAGGCGGGTGCCGTCGGTCTCGCCGTCCGCCTGACCGGCCTCCACCACGCGCGTCTCGATGCCGGCAATGCGCTCCAGCCGCTGCTTTACGGCGGCGACCGCGGCCTCGGTCTGGGCGGTGCGATCGCCAAAGCCTTGGCTCGGGCTCTTATCGACCACCACGACGGCTACCGAGGTCAGCGGATCGCGATCCTCGCGCGTCAGCGACGGATTGGCGAGCGCGAGCGTAAGCAGCGCCAGCGCCAAGATGCGGATCCAGGCGCCGCGGGTGCGCACGAATAGCAGGAGCGCCGCAACCATGACGGCGATGGCGGCGGCCGCCCAAACGACGGCCGCGGGGACGAGCGGGGCGAAGCTGATGCCGAAGTTCACGCCAAAGTTCCTACTGGCCGAGCCGTTCGAGGAGCGCCGGAATATGGACCTGGTCGGCCTTATAGTTGCCGGTCAGGGTATACATCACGATGTTGACGCCCGCCCGGAACGCGAATTCGCGCTGGCGCGGCTCGCCGGGCGTCAGCGGCAGCATCGGCGCCCCATCCGGACGGGTCGCCCAGGCACCGGCCAGATCGTTCGACGTGATCATGATCGACGACACACCGTCGCCGCCGCGGGCCGGACGCTTGGTGTCGTCGTCATCTTCCTCCTTGTCGGCGCTTTGCAGCGCCTCGACCCAAAGCTGTCCCGACGTAAACCGGCCCGGAAAGTCGCGCAGCAAGAAGAACGTCTTGGTCAGGACGTGATCGCGCGGAACCGGCTCCAGTTCCGGCACGTCGAGCGACGATAGGATGGTCCGCAACTCCACCATGCCGGGGCTGCGCGCCTCGCCGCCCGGCCCCGGCGGCGCCAGCACCGCATCGCGGGTATCGAACAGCACGGTGCCGCCTTGCTTCATATAGGCATCGATGCGCGCCAAGGCCTGTGGGCTCGGTTTCTTGGCGCCGGGTACGATCGGCCAATAGAGCAGCGGGAAGAAAGCCAATTCGTCGCGTTCCAGATCGACCCCGACCGGCTCGCCCGCTTCAAGCGCGGTGCGCTGGCCCAAGAACGTGGTCAATCCCGTAAGGCCGGACTTGCTGATCGAATCGGCCTCGCCGTCTCCGGTCACCACATAGGCCAAATGGGTTTCCAGCGTGGCGCGCGCCGCGAACGCGTCGGAAACCGGATCCGCGAAGGCCCGCGAACCACCGAGCGCGGCCGCGAGTGCGACCCCAATGGCGCCGGCGACGACCATGCCGGCCACCAGGCCGCGTTGCGGAACGAGCCGGCGCAGGCCGCCCGCGAGCCAGAACACCACCAGGGCGTCGATCAGCAGCAGCAACAGCGCAAGCGAAAACACCGGTCCGCGCAGATCGATTGGCTCGGCGGTGCGAAAGTAATCAAGCCGCGCATTGAGCGGCTTCACGTCGATCGGCAATAGACGATCCGCGGGTGCCAGCGTATTGACCGCAACGATGCCTTCGGGCGGCCCATAGAACCCCGGCGGATTGTCGGCGGTGGCACGCCCCTCAAAATTCGCCGGAATCGGGCGGGCGGTCGGCGGCGGCGGTCCGAAAGCCCCGAAGCCATCGAGCAGGCGGGTCGGTGGTACCGCGTCGCGTCCGGCATTTTGCGTGCCGGTCGCCGCCGTCGCTTCGGCGGCGGCGGCCGTACCGGAAATCGCAACGATCCGTTTGAGCATGTCCACGAAGGCACCCGACAGCGGCAGATCCGACCATTTGGTATCCGCCGTCACATGGAACAACACCAGCATTCCCTTGCCCCTTCGTGCCGCCGTAACGAGCGGCGTGCCGTCGCCGAGCGTCGCCCATGCGTGCTCGGAGAGTCCGGAATCCGGTTCCGCCAAGACCTGCCGGCTGACCGTCACGTCATCCGGAACCACCATACCGCCGAACGGGCTTTCGCGCGCAAACGCGGCGAGCTGCTGCGGCTGATCCCAGCTCAGGCTGCCGCCGAGGATGCGGCCGCCGCGGCGCAATCGCACCGGAACGAGATCATCATCGGAGGCGGCAAGCCGCGGCCCCGCGAACCGCACCAGCACGCCGCCATCGTCGATCCAGCGCGTCAGCCGGTCATGGGCGTCGCCGGCGACATTGCCGACATCGGCCAAGATGATCATCGGCAGACGCTGCTCGATGAATTGGCTCACGGCCTCGCCCGGGGAAGCGCGATCGGCGAGCCGGATATCGGCGAACGGACCGAGCGCACGCGACAGATAGAATGTGGCGGCGAGCAGCGGCTGCGCCGTATCGGCGGTCGATCCGGTCACCACCCCGACGGTCCGCCGCCGCCACCGCTTGTCGAGCAGTTGCACGGCACCCGCCGAGCGCTCGCCGTCGATTTCGAGGCGCGCCACGTCGTTGCGGATTTCCACCGGCAGGTCGAGTTGCGCCTCCGCCTCAAGCTCGCCCGGCTTGAAGCTGAAAGCGGCCTCTCCGAGCGGCAACCCCTTGAGGTCGAGCGCGCGGACAGCGCCGGCATCGTCGCCTCCGCTGACGGACCGGAGCACCTTGACGCTGAGCACGCCGGCCGCGTTATCGGCGGCCGCCAGCGCGCGGGCCGGGCGCACGCCGCCTTCCACCACCGTGATGGCGCGCTTTTCCGCAATCCGGGCCAGCGCCTGCACGAAGTCGGCGGCATGCCCGGCATCGACGCCGTCGGACAGCCAGACGATCTCGACGTCCGGCGTCGCGGCCAGGAATCGCTCCAGCGACGGAATGGCTTCGCTGCGCTCGATGACGTGGGGTTTTGGCTTGACGAGCCGCATCCGGGCGCGCGCGGCCCCAGGAGTCTCCAGCGAAATATCGCGTGCCGTCACCGACAGCGGTACCACCGCGATGCCGCGGCCGTCGGCTTCCGCCCGCGAGATCAAATCCTCGACGGTACGCAGCCGCGCGTCCCAGGTGGAGGCCGCCGCAAACCCGTCATCGATCAGGAGCAGCAACGGGGCGCGCGAACTCGTGGTCGCGACCGGGGGATTCCACAGCGGGCCCGCCGCCGCGATGATGACAAGCGTGGCAAGCGCCAGCCGCAGCAAAGTGAGCCACCACGGCGTGTGTGCCGGGGTCTCCTCCTTAGGAGGTATGTCGAACAGGATTCGGGTCGGCGGGAATTCGATCCGCCGCGGCCGCGGCGGCACCAAACGCAGCAGCCACCACAGGATCGGAAGGCTCAGGAGGCCGAGAAGAATTAACGGTTCCGCAAACGCCAGGGGAAGACCCGCAATCATATAGGTCGCTCCAGTTGACCGTGGGCAGGGGACTGATGTCCGATGCCGGCGCGTTCGCCGGCAAGCCGCTGGTGCAGCTTGAGTAGGAGTTCGGTTACCGGGCGATCGGTGCGGTGGATGGTGAAGCTCCAGCCCAGGCGGTCGGTTTCGGCGCGAATGGCGGCCCGGTGATTCTCGACCTTGGCCGTATAGTCGGCGCGCCAGTTCTCGGCCCGGCCGGTGGTAATGGAGCCGGCGCCTTCGGGCTCGACGAATTCGACGCGGCCCGCATAGGGGAAGGTTTCCTCGGCGGGGTCGACGATCTGCACGATGTGGCCGAGCGACCCGGTCGCCGCCAGTCTGCCGATGGTCGATTTGATCTCGGCGATCGGACTCCACAAGTCCGACAGCATGATCATCTCGGCCAACGGGGCCGGGGCGAAGGCCGTCGGCAGGCTGGTCCGCTTGGTCGGATCATGGATCATCGATTGGGAAATCTTCTCGACCACATTGCGCGAGCCGGTCGGACGGGTCAGCGCCGGAACCCCGACGCGTTCGCCGCTCTGAACCAGGATATCGGCCAGCGCGAATGCCATCACCAGGGCGCAATCGAGCTTGCTGCTGTGGGCAAGCTGCGAGCGGAACGCCATCGAAGGCGAGCGATCCGGCCAGATCCAGATGGTGTGCGCCGCTTCCCATTCCTGCTCGCGGACATAGAGGAAGTCGTCGCGGGCGGAGCGGCGCCAGTCGACGCGCGCCGCCGGTTCGCCCCACACGAAGCGGCGGAATTGCCAGAAATTCTCGCCGGTGCCGGCGCGCCGCCGGCCGTGCAGCCCGTGGATGATGGTGGCGGCGATACGCCGCGCCTCCAGGATCAGCCGCGGCATGCTCGCCGCGAGCGTCTGACTCTCGCCGACCGCGTGGGGTACCGCCTTGACGTCGGCAGGCGCGGCTGAGAACAGGGCCATTTATCAGATCCGCGCCTTCAGGCGCCCGATCACGCCCTCGATGGTTTCGCCGTCGGCCCGCGCCGCGAAGGTCAGCGCCATGCGGTGCTTCAAAACCGGCTCGGCGAGAGCCACCACGTCATCGACCGACGGCGATAGCCGGCCGTCGAGCAAGGCGCGGGCGCGCACCGTGAGCATCAGCGCCTGACTGGCGCGCGGACTCGGCCCCCAGGAGATCAGCTTGCCCAGGTCGCCCGCTTCCGGCCCCGGACGGGCCGAGCGGACCAGCGTCAGGATCGCATTGACCACGGATTCGCCGACCGGCAAACGGCGCACCAGGCGCTGGGCCGCCATCAAGTCCTCGGCCGTCATGGCGGGCTTCGGCTTGGCCTCCTCGGTCCCGGTGGTGTCGAACACGATGCGCCGTTCCGCCTCGCGGTCCGGATACTCCACGTCGATTTCCATCAGGAAGCGGTCGAGCTGGGCTTCCGGCAGCGGATAGGTGCCCTCTTGCTCGATCGGGTTCTGGGTGGACAGCACGTGGAACGGGCGCGGAAGATCATGCCGCGCGCCCGCGACGGTGACGTGCTGTTCCTGCATCGCCTGCAGCAGTGCGGACTGGGTGCGCGGACTGGCGCGGTTGATCTCATCGGCCATCAGCAGCTGGGCGAACACCGGGCCCGGAATGAAGCGGAAATTGCGCTTGCCGCCGGAGGTTTCCTCAAGCACTTCGGTGCCCAGAATGTCGGACGGCATCAGGTCCGGGGTGAACTGGATGCGCCGCGCATCCAAGCCCAGCACCGCGCCCATGGTATCGACGAGCTTGGTCTTGGCGAGACCCGGAAGGCCGATCAGCAAGGCATGGCCGCCGCACAGCACCGTGATGAGCGCCTGTTCGATCACCTTGTCCTGACCGAAAATGACGGCGCCGATCCCTTCCTTGGCGGCGCGCACATGCGACGCCGCAGTCTCGGCGGCCCGCACAATCATATCTTCCATCTTCTCCAGGCTTTCGCCTGCCGATGTCGCCATAAGGCTTACTCCTCGATCATTGCGGCGCCGCAACGCACGCGGCGGGCATAACTGCAAGAACCAGACCGTCACCGGACCGGCGGCCGGTCTCACTTTCTTCAAACGCGCTTCACATTGCCAGTGCAAGTGTACGCTTTTTTATCGCCTTGGCGATTTTTTTGGCACTGTCTTCCGCCGCCATGATGCGCTTGAGCCGGAGCGGCGAGCGATCATATTTTCGCGAGCATAGGTTTGCGAGCTTAATCCTACAGTAGAGCCGACCCCATGGCGAAGGAAGAGATGAAGCCGCCTCCCGGGCTGGACAATATCGCCGGAGCGGTGGCGGCCGTCCGCGGCAAAGCGCCGCCGGTCGAGCAATGGAATCCCCCCGATTGCGGGGACATCGACATGCGGATCGCCCGCGACGGCACGTGGTTTTACCAGGGAACCCCGATCGGCCGGCCGGCCCTGGTCAAATTGTTCGCTTCCGTCCTCAAGCGCGAGGGTGGGCGCTATGTTCTCGTCACGCCGGTGGAGAAGTGCGGAATCACGGTGGACGACGTCCCGTTCGTGGCGGTCGAACTGGACATCGACGACGACCCGGCCGGGCGCCGGCTGCGCTTCCGCACCAATGTGGATGATTGGGTCGTCTGCGGTCCGGGCCATGCTCTGCGCTTCGAATCCGACGCCGCCACCGGGGGCTTGCGACCCTATGTCCATGTTCGCCGCGACCTCTGGGCGCGGGTCAGCCGGGCGCTCTATTACGATCTCGTGGGCCTCGGTGAAGAACGCGAGGAGGCCGGTACGCGGATGTTCGGCGTGGCTTCGGCCGGCGCATTCTATGCTATGGCCCCAGCCGAGCATTTGAAGGACACCATCCCATGAATTTCGCGCCGGTTCGCACCGCCGAGGCCACGAGGGCCGATTTCTTTGAACGGGCCCGGCAGCGGCTTTCGCTTGACGTCCCGGCCGCACTCGGCGATCCGACCGCGCCCGCCATCCGCGGCGACCTCGATCTCGACCCGGAGAACTGGAAGAAGGCCGGGGTGGTCCCGACCAAGCGGGCCGCGGTTTTGATTGCCGTGACCGACCGGGCGGAACCGACGGTAATCCTAACCCAGCGTACCGCCGATCTGCCGAGCCACCCGGGTCAGATCGCCTTCCCGGGCGGCAAGATCGATGCCACCGATGCGACGCCGCTCGCCGCGGCGCTGCGCGAGGCCGAGGAGGAAATCGGCCTGCCGCGGACTTTCGTCGAGCCGCTCGGCTATCTCGACCTGTATTTGACCTTCAGCGGCTTTCGGATTCTCCCGGCGGTGGCGCGGGTCATGCCGGGCTATGCGCTGGCGCTCAACCGGTCCGAAGTCGCAGAGGCCTTCGAGGTGCCGCTCGCATTCCTGATGACGCCGGAAAATCACGCCCGCCGCAGCCGGGACTGGAACGGGTTCGTCCGCCATTATTACGAAATCCCCTATGGCGACCGGCATATCTGGGGCGTCACGGCCGGCATCTTGCGCAATCTCTATGACCGAATTTACGGGATGAACATCGCGCGGGATTACGTGTAAGGATCAATCCGGAACGTGCTCAACCCGCCGCCGCCGTCACCACTGCGAAAACCATGATCCGCCCGGTCTTTACCGAACTCGCGCTGTTTGCCACACCGTTCGTCGCCTATGCGCTGTTCCTGTGGGCGACGCGCACCGGTGTGCTCGATACATCGGCATGGTCGCTGCCGCGGCTGACGTGGCTGGTGGTATCGGCGCTGGTGCTGGTGATCGGAAGCCTGCTCGCTTTAGCGCAATTCGGCGGCGCGCCGCCGGGCTCGCGCTATGTGCCGGCCCACATCGAGAACGGCCAACTGGTTCCCGGCACCACACGATGACCACGACGTCCCGGCTGCCGGATCCGCGCTGGCTTGCAGAGCCGGCGCTGGCGCGTGCGCTTGCTTTGCTCAACCGCGACGGCGAGGAGGCGCGCGTGGTCGGCGGAGCCGCCCGTAACGCCCTGATGGGGCTGCCGCTCAGCGACATCGACATCGCCACCACGGCGACGCCGGAGGAAGTGACGCGCCGCGCGGTGGCTGCCGGCATCAAGGCGGTCCCCACCGGCATCGACCATGGCACCGTGACGCTGGTGGTCGATGGAGCCCCGTTCGAAGTGACCACGCTGCGGCAGGATGTCGAGACCTATGGCCGCAAGGCCAAGGTGGCATTCGGGCGCGACTGGGAGATGGATGCGCGGCGGCGCGACTTCACCATGAATGCGCTGTCGATCTCCCCCGACGGCCGGGTCCACGATTATGTCGGCGGGCTGGCGGATCTCGACGCGCGCCGCGTGCGCTTCATCGGCGATCCGGCGCAGCGGATTGCCGAAGACTTTTTGCGCGTCCTGCGGTTTTTTCGCTTCCAGGCGTCCTACGGCCACGAGACGCCGGACCCGGCCTCCCTGCATGCCTGCATCGTGGCCCGCCAAGGGCTGCGCACGCTGTCACGCGAGCGGGTGCGCTCGGAGCTGATGAAGCTTTTGGTGGCGCCGTTCGCGGTGCCGACCCTCGTGGTGATGGCGGAAGCGGGATTTATCGACCTGCTGCTGGGCGGCGTGCCGCAGCTTGCAAGCTTCGCCAACATGATCAAGGTCGAACGGGCCGCCGGGGTTGCGCCCGACGCGGTGCGCCGGCTGGGCGCACTCGGCGTGTTCATTATCGAGGATGCGGAACGGCTGCGCGAGCGACTGCGCCTGTTCAATGCCGAACATGAGCGTCTCGCCGCCATGGCGGCGCGCTGGTGGCGGGTGTCGCCGGCGCTCGGAGAAGCCGGAGGTCGCGCGCTGCTGTACCGGATCGGGCCGGATCCGTATGTCGATCGCGTGCTGCTGGCCTGGACGCGCGCCCCGCAAGGGGCGGCAGAATCCGGCCTGGCACCACCTCGCCACCCTGCCGGGCCGGTGGACTGCGCCGCGGTTTCCGCTCAAATCCGCGGACTTTCTCACCCGCGGCGTCGCCAAGGGTCCGGCGCTCGGCGCCGCCATGCGGGCCGCCGAGGCGGCCTGGATCGCGGCCGGATTCCCCGACGAAGTGCCGGCCCTGGAGCGCATCGCCGCCGACGCGGCCCACGCCGCGCAGGGACAGGCTTAGGCTTGGTGATGACAGCCTGAATGATGGTGTTCTGGGTGACGTGACAAGCGGCGGCGATGGCGGCGCGGCCCCAGTTCCTCGTGCGACGTTCCGGCACTGTGGCGACCACCGCTTCCTTGCGGACATGTTTCTTGGCGATGTACTCGATCGTGATCCCGGCCTCCGCCGCCAACGCCCCGGCGTTTTCCCGCACACGATCGTGCACCGGCGCGGCAAATTGCGGATAAGCGAAAATGCGAATGTGATCGGCATTGAGAAACTGCGTCATCGCGGCCGCGAGACACGCCCCAGGGAACGTCCCGGTCACCATCGCCCGATCATAGCAGACAGCACCCCGGCAATCCGACCGTCATACCGCTCCGTCAACGAACCCATCGCACAACTCTCGACACGCCATCAAGACATGCCGATATTACGGTATCCTGCTTAGTTCCGGCTCCGCCGGGTTAGGACCATCCTCGTGTTCCGGATCACCATCCCGGCCCTCTGGGCCAGAAAGCCCGTCGCGGCGTTGCAGGCCGAATCCATGGACCCGGCCGCGCAGCGGCTGATCACCCACGACGGCGTGCCGCTCAAGGCGACGCTGTCGGCGTGGAGCCTGGTCGCGATCGGCATCGGCAATATCATCGGAGCCGGTATCTTCGTGCTAACCGGCCAGGCGGCGGCGGCGGATGCGGGGCCGGCGATCAGCCTTTCGTTCCTGCTCGGGGCCGTCGTGTCCGGGTTTGCCGGGCTGTGCTATGCCGAGATGGCCTCGACGGTGCCGATCTCCGGCAGTGCCTACACCTATGCCTACGCCACCATGGGTGAATTGATCGCCTGGATCATCGGCTGGGACCTGCTGCTCGAATATGCGCTTGGCGCGACCACGGTCGCGATCGGCTGGTCCGGCTATGTGGTGAGTTTTCTGCAGGATTTCGGCATCAAGGTGCCGGTGATCTACGCCGCCGCCCCGTTCGATTTCGATTCCGCCGGCGGCTGGCATCGCGCCGCGGCGGTCATCAACCTGCCCGCCATGGCGGTGACCGCGCTTGCGACCGCACTCCTGGTAATCGGCATCCATGAGTCCACCCGGGTCAACAACATCATCGTGATCATCAAGGTCGCGATCGTGGTGCTGTTCATCGTCGCCGGAGCCGCCTTCATCGACACCGCCAACTGGCGCACCGCCGCCAACCCCGCGGGCGCGTTCGTGCCGCCCAATCTCGGGCCCGGCGAATTCGGCTGGAGCGGGGTTTTGCGCGGTGCCGCGGTGGTGTTCTTCGCCTATATCGGCTTCGACTCGGTTTCCACCGCCGCCCAGGAAGCCAGGAATCCGCAGCGCGATATGCCGATCGGCATTTTGGGCTCGCTCGTGGTCTGCGCATTGCTCTACCTGATGGTGGGGTTCGTCGTCACCGGCGTCATCCCCTACGACCGGCTGAACGTGCCGGACCCGATCGCGGTTGCCGTCAACGCCCTGGGGCTCAGGTGGCTGGCGCCGATCGTCACCCTTGGCGCCATCCTGGGCCTGAGCTCGGTCGTCCTGGTGAGCCTGCTTGGCCAGTCGCGGATCTTCTTCGTCATGGCGCGCGACGGCCTGTTGCCGCCGGCGTTCGGCTTGGTGCATCCGCGTTTCCGCACGCCGCATGTCACCACCATCGTGACGGGGGTGACTTGCACCATCCTGGCGGGCCTGCTGCCGATCGGCCTGGTCGGCGAACTGGTCAGCATTGGAACGCTGCTCGCGTTCGCGATCGTGTGTGCCGGCGTGCTGACCTTGCGGATCACCGAACCGGATTTGCCGCGCCCGTTCCGCACTCCGGCGGTGTGGCTGGTCGCGCCGGCCGGCGTGCTCTCCGCCGCATTCCTCATGTTCGGCCTGCCGCACGATACCTGGCTGCGCCTCGGCGTCTGGCTCGCCATCGGGCTCGGTATCTACCTCGCTTACGGCATACGCCACAGCCGGCTCAGGGCGCGGGCGACGGCGCACACGCGGTGATTCCACGGCCGCGCGTCGCCGGCGGTCCGGCTGCACGTGCGTCCGCGAGGTTGCGCCCGCATCGGGACACCACGGTCGCCGGACTGACCCGTTGCAGGGGACCGGGAGCGGGCGGCGGACCGATGGTCCGGCCGCGCCCTCCGCATCGTTATTCACCGGCGAGGCGCAGCGGCGTGCGACGGCCGGCTTCGCGGACGCGCAGGCGCTGCTCCGCTTGCGCGATGTAGTCGCGGGTGATCGGGACCACGCCCTGACGCTTGGTCAGCTGGAGCTGGAACACCATCATGTCATGGCGGCGGAACGCGGTTTCCGCGCAGGCCAGATAGAATTCCCACATCCGCGCAAACCGGGCGTCGTAGAGCCGCGCCACCTCGTCCCGGTGGGCGAGGAACCGGTCACGCCATGCCTTGATGGTTTCGGCGTAGTGCAGACGCAGAATCTCGATGTCGGTGAGCAGGAGGCCGGCGCGCTCGACCGCCGGGATTACCTCGGACAGGGCCGGGATGTAGCCACCGGGGAAGATGTATTTGGCGATCCATGCACTGGTATAGCTCGGCCCGCTCGATCGCCCGATCGCGTGCAGCACCATGACGCCGTCGTCGGCGAGAACCTCGGCGCATTTGGCAAAGAACGTGCCGTAGAAATTGATGCCGACATGTTCGAACATGCCGACCGAGACGATGCGGTCGAACGTACCGGTGAGGTCGCGGTAGTCGAGGGCGCGGAAAGCAGTCTGGCCGGCAAGGTTGCGCTCCTGGGCGCGGTCGCGTGCCGCCGCGAGCTGCTCCTGCGACAGCGTGATGCCGGTGACCTGCGCGCCGCAGAACTCTGCTGCATAGAGCGCGAGCCCGCCGAAGCCGCACCCGATATCGAGCAGGCGGTGGCCTGGTGCGAGGAGCAGCTTCGCTGCCAGGTGCCGCTTCTTGGCAAGCTGGGCGTCATCAAGACTGTCCCGCGGAGTTTCGAAATAGGCACAGCTGTATTGGCGGTCCGAATCAAGAAACAGCGCATAGAGTTGGCTGTCGAGATCGTAGTGGTGGGCGACGTTGCGCCGCGCCCGCATCGGCAGATTGAACTGCCTGAAGCGCCGCCACAGGAATCGGGCCGCCTGGACCGGTGCCGACCAGCTTGGCCATGCGCTCTTTTCCGCCACCAGGGCGACAAACTCCGCGATCGATCCGCGCTCTACCACGAATGTGCCGTCCATATAGGCTTCGCCGAGCTTGAGGTCGGGATCAAGCAGAACCGCCCATTGGGCCGCCGCGGAGGTGAAACGCACGGCAATCGGCGGGCCGGTGCCGTCGCCGAATGACAATGTAACCCCACGAGCCGTCGTCACCTGCAGATTGCCGCGCGTGACGTAGACCAATGCTGCACGCAACAGCCAGTCCATAACCCACATTTGCTACTCCTCGGGCATAGTTGAGCGCGCGATGCCCCGGAGGTGCGCGGTCCGGGGTTTGGCGATCATGTTGAACTGCTCCTTTTCTTCGTCGGTGAGCGCGCCGTAGAAGTCATCGGGCGCGGCGCTCACGACCTTTCACCGCCTGCAGCATCGCGCGATCCGGCTTTCGACCAAGCCGGGCCGACGGGGTTGCCGGCATATGTGACGACGCGACTAAACTCATCCTGACACCGCCCATGCATAGGGCCCGCTGCTTCGCCGCAGATCAGTGACGATATACATATGATAAGGTTCCGTAAAATCAGGGAGGATGCGGAAAATATCGTTCGGGCGTCGAAGCGCGATCTGTGCGAGCCTGAGATAGCGTCGCACCTCTTTCAAGGCCACGACGCGCGTTGTGCCTATGGGTTTTGATCAAAATCAACATTTGGCCGCGAGGAGGGCCATATGTATGCGCATGGGAAAAAGTCGGGAACTCGGCGAACCGCCTAGGTTATCGGATGTTCCGGCCAGCTTGTTCGGATGGCCCGCCTGGATGGTGGCGACCGCCGGGGAGGCCGTCGCAGCTTCGTTCGGCCAGTTTGAACGCGCGATGTCGGATGCGGAATCGGACTCCGCCGACCAGGCGCCGGTCTGGACGACGCCACATCGGGTGCGTCTCGAATTTGGAACCATGGCGTTACGCGACTTCACATCCGATCAAGATCGGGAAAGCGTCGCGGCGCTGATCTGCGCGCCGTTTGCCCTCCATCGCGCCACCATTGCGGATTTCGCGCCCGGCCATAGCATAGTCGAGGCGTTATGCCGCGGCGGCGTTGGCCGGGTTTATGTCACGGACTGGCATTCGGCCGGCCCGCAGATGCAATATTTATCCATCGACAACTATCTGGCCGACCTCAATGTTGCGGTGGATGAGTTGGGGCCGCCGGTCGACCTCATCGGTTTGTGCCAAGGCGGCTGGATGTCGCTCGCCTATGCGGCGCGCTTTGCCCACAAGGTGCGGCGGCTGGTTTTGGTGGGGGCGCCGATCGACATCGCGGCAGGGGAGTCGATGGTATCTCAATCGGCAGCCAGGGTTCCGCTGGCCACATTCGAGCACCTGGTCCGCTTGAATGGTGGCCGCGTGCGCGGGCAGCGGGCACTCCAATTCTGGGAATCTCCCCTCGGCGCCAACGACGCGCGGCAGTTGTTGCAGCTGCCGGACGATGATTCCGCAGCCGTGGAGGAGTTGTTGGCCCGGTTCGCAGATTGGTACCGACTCACGGTCGATTTGCCCGGCACTTATTACCTTGAGGTCGTTTCCTGGCTGTTCAAGGAGAACCGGCTTGCCAAGGGCGAGTTCGTCGCGCTCGGCCGGCGGATTGACCTTTCGAGCGTGCAGCATCCGATGTTCTTGTTGGGCGCGCGCGACGATACGCTGGTCGCTCTCGACCAGCTCTTCGCAACGGCCACCCGCGTCGGCACACCGAAACAGCATATCATCACCGTGACGGAGCCCTGCGGACATCTTTCGCTTTTCCTTGGCGCCGATACCATCAGGCGCGGGTGGGCGCGGATTGCGGCGTGGCTGAGTGGGGAGGTTTTAAGCGCATAATGCGACGGATTTTGCTGATCGGTGGTAAATAGTGTAGATGATGGAACCGAGCAAACTCCGATAACCTCAACTAGACCGAATTCCGGTCACGTCCGAACACCTGGGAGTCATGGCCGGGCGAAGTCCCGGCCATCCACGTCTTTATCCTAGACGGCCGCAAGAAAGACGCGAATGCCCGCGACAAGCGCGGGCATGACGCCGAGAGTGTGATTCGACCTGATCGAAATCCGGTCTAATTGTCGTGCGCAGGAACCAAACTCGAGTCATCGATGTTAAAGCCTCAGTCGGTGCCGAAGCGGCACGTTATTTCGAGGAGGCAAAAATGCATCGGTTCGGCGTTTGGACCACGGCCGGCTTGGCGGTAGTGGCCGCGACAAGTATCGCTGTGGCTCAACAGCAGGAATCCCCCCGCGGCGCTCCGGCCGAAAAGGCAGGCCCTAAACAGGGCGGTGAAGTCCACCCGAATGCACGTCCGACGCAGCAGACATCACAAACTCCCAATGAGCGCACGCGCAGCGGCCGCGCCGAGGAAACCCGCGAAAAAGCCGGAGAGGTGCAGCGGCGGAACGCGGGCGAGCCAGCTGCGCATGAAACGACCGGTCAGGCTTCGAAAGCTGAGCGCGGCACCGAAGCCGCCCAGCAGAAAACCAACGATGCCGATAAATCCGATCGCGGACGGACGGTCCAAGAACGTGGCGATAATGAGCGCAACATCCGCGATAGCAAGGAGCGTGTGGAGGAAGACCACAATGCTCGCGGCGTCCGGAATGTCCAAGAGGAGAAAACCGAGAAAACTTCCCGTGACAACCGGTCACATGAGACAACCGGTCAGGGGGCGGCGTTAGGCGGCGGAAAGGCCGGCACGAACATTCCGCCCGAACAGCGTGAGCGCATCCGGGAAGTTATCACCAAAGCCAGGGGTCCGCGAGTCGACCACGTGGATTTCAACTTGGCGGTAGGCGCAGCCGTGCCGCGTTCGGTTCGGTTCGTTGCAGTGCCGCAGTCCATCATCGAGGTCGAGCCGGAATGGCGAGGTTTCGATTACTTCTTGGCCGGCGACGAACTCGTCATCGTCAACCCCCGTTCAATGGTGATCGTCGCAGTAGTCCCCGTCTAAGGCGAAAATACTGCATCTACCGGACACCCCGAGCAACTGTCACAAAATTTGTTCGGGGTGTCGGGCTTTGCCGAATTCGAACGTCCACTCGTGTGGTGTTTTGCAACGCAAGTTAGACCGGATTTCGATCAGGTCGAATCACACTCTCGGCGTCATGCCCGCGCTTGTCGCGGGCATCCACGTCTTTCTTGCAACCGTTCTAGGATAAAGACGTGGATGGCCGGGACTTCGCCCGGCCATGACTCCCAGGTGTTCGGACGTGACCGGAATCCGGTCTAATCCCCTAATGTGGGCGCTATTTCGGACCTGCTACCCCCCTAGGCATATCGTTTTTTATACATCGCCGTTATACTTTAGTGCGCTGCTGGTGGATGTGAAGGTACCACTTCTCCTTTGGTTTTTCTCCACTGTAAACCGGAACTTTCGAGCCGTTTTATGGTTTTTTTAATGAAAACTCTCTTGGAGAATCAAATGAGCGTATCTCTTCTTCCCGTCCCCAAGGAACCGGAAAATCCAGAACCTCCTGGAACGCAGGAACCGCTTATTCCCGGTCCTGTTAATAATTCCGGAGGCGCAGAGACGGATTTCCCCGATTTTGCGCCTGACTATGTTCCCCCTCATCCGCCCGGCAATGCAGAATTTTGGAAGCATGTTCTGTAGTTCGGGGCGACCGGACCGACCTAAAAGGAGTTATCCCAATGAAAGTACGTCTGATGGTGGCCGCGGCCTTTATAGGCCTTGTTATGTGCTCCGTCGCGGCCGAGGCTCAAGGAGTTGGGGCAGGTGCGCGCGTGGGGTCGCGAAGAGGGTATCACGCCGGCTATCATGCTCTCGGGCCGGTTGGCGGCTTCGTGGGCGGTGTTGTCGGTGGAGTAACCGGCGGCGTTATTGGCGGTGTCAACGGTGCCCTGGGAGGACACTATTACAGACACCATTATTACCACCGCTACTCCTGATCTGCAGTCCGATAGGTTATGAGTTGCTGCCCCCCGGTGCTTCATCATAGAGGGTAAAGTTACCCGGTTTGAAGACGATACCATGGCGACGTGACGCGGTTTCCTCTCGGCGCCTTGAGCAAACACAGGAGATAGCCATGCGAATGTTCGTGATGGCCGCCATCGTGATCTCGGGAGGCGCCGTACTGGCGCTGCCTTCTGCTTTCGCGCAAAACAGTTCGCCACTCTCGACACCGGGTCCTCGGAACTGTCCTCCCGGAGTAAAGCCCGCTCCGTTGGGTTCGAATGATGGCCGTCCTCTCAGCGAGCAGCTTTCGGAGTCGAAGGGGGTCATCTGTCCGCCTGCGGGGATTGATCCCGGCTTAGCTGCAACCCCGCCTCCAGGAGGCGCAAAGATAACCGTGATACCGCCCCCCGGCACGCCCGGCGGCGATCCCAAGGTCGTGCCGAAATAAGCGACACGGAGAATCTTCACCCCGGGTGCATCGTTCGTCACTTCATAAAGACGTAACGCCCAGGCGCATCCTCAAGGGCCGGAAAATTGGCCGCGCCGTTGCCGAGCGGGGGCGGTGCGACCGGTTGGCCGGATCGCTCGGCAAGCCATGCGGTCCATGCCGGCCACCAGGAACCATCGCGTCGCGCATGCCCGGCGAGCCACGCGTCGGGATCGATATAGGGTTCACCGGCGTTCCGCGTAGCCCTGCGGAAATGCCGCCGCGGATGGCCCGGTTCGGACAATATGCCGGCGTTATGGCCGCCACTTGTCAGGACAAACGTAATCGCGGAATCGGTGAGAAGGTGGAATTTGAATACCGAGCGCCATGGCGCCACATGGTCGCGCTCGGTGGCGACAACGAACATGGGTAGCCGTATGTCCGGAAGCGCAACCGGGCGGTGATCCACCTCAAATCGGCCTTCGGCAAGGTCGTTGTTGAGAAAAAGCGCGCGCAAATATTGCGAATGCATGCGGTATGGCATGCGGGTCGCGTCTGCATTCCAGGCCATGATGTCGATCGCGGTAGACGGCTCGCCCATCAGATAGTCGTGGATGCTGCGCGACCAGATCAAGTCGTTCGATCTCAGCATCTGGAACGCGCCGGTCATCTGCTTGGCGTCGAGATACCCGCGCTCCCACATGATGTCCTCAATGAACGTAACCTGGCTCTCATCGATAAAGAGCATCAACTCGCCCGCCTCGGTAAAGTCAACCTGGGCGGCGAAGAAACTTGAGGTTGCCAGCCGATCATCATGGTCACGCGCCATGGCGGCCGCCGTGATGGCAAGCAGTGTTCCACCAAGGCAATAACCGGCCGCATGCACCTTGCGCGACCCGGTGATAGCGGTCGCAGCTTCGATCGCCGGCAAAACACCTTCGGTACGATAGTCGTCGAAACCGACGTCGCGGTCCTCGGCACCCGGATTCTTCCAGGACACCATGAACACGGTAAAACCCTGTTGCGTCAGGAACTTGACCAGGGAATTCGCCGGCGACAGGTCGAGAATATAATACTTCATGATCCAGGCCGGGACGATCACGATCGGCTCTGGGCGGACGCGATCGGTGGCGGGTGCGTATTGGATGATCTCGGCGAGACGGGTGCGATGCACCACCTTGCCCGGCGTCGCCGCGACGGTTTCGCCGACCCTGAATGCCTCCATGCCTCGGGGCGGCGCACCGGTTGCCGTGCGGGTCAAGTCGGCGATCCAGTTCGCGAAACCACGTTGCAGGTTGGCGCCGGACTCGGCCTGTGTGCGCTCCAGCACAAGCGGGTTCGTCAAAACGAAATTTGAAGGTGCTATGGTATCGAGCATTTGCCGCACAGCGAAATCGGCCATTTGGCCATGCCGCTGGCTGACGCCACGCACATCGCTCGTCGCCGCCTCCCACCAGCGTTCGATCGACAGGAAATTGTGAGCATACATGTTGAACGGGAAACTCTGCCAAGCCGGCCCGCAAAAACGGTCATCGTGGGGCAAGGCGCGGGCACATGGATCAGTCGGCGAGCCAAATGCAGACTGCACGGTGAAGGCGCAATCATCCAGGGTGCCCAGGATCGCCTGCCGGGCAAGATCGAGCTGCCTGCCGGGCGAAAACGCAAGATGGAGGTACCAGTCGAAGAATGCTCCCGTCAGCGCAGCCGGCGACAGCCCCAGTGTGAACGGGGCCACGGCCGCATGGACCTCACGATCGAGAGCCGAGAAGGGAGGTTCGGGAGACGGCTTTTCCGCCGTCGTCACCATGGCCCCGGCTTTCGGCCGAGCGTTTGCATCACGCGCCGGTACGAGCGTAACTGCTGCCATGGCATCCTCCGCTGACGCCGCCAAGCGGTACATTTGGTGGGGCACTCGGTCTGCTCAAACGATGGAAGGGACTCCCTGCATCGTTTTGCTATCGACGAGCACCATGCAATGGCGACGAACTGCTTCCCGTCCGGCTGGCCGGCTACCCATTGCTGCGTGCCGGATAACGGCGATCCAGTCAATCCGCCTAATCGCCGAGCAAGCTGGACTGGATTTCCATCAGGTCGAACACACCCTCGGTGTTCCGATCGGACTGGAGTCTATTCGCGCGGGTGGATGAGGCCGGGTTGGGACGCAATTCAGCGGTTAGGCTGGAGCGAAGACAGGCCCGGCCATCAATCGATTGGTGCTTGCCTTAACGTGACCGGCATCCAGTCCGCCTAATGCGACGCAAATGGATGTGGCCCGCCATCTGGATGAATCTCTGATGCCATCATCCCCTTGGGGCCGGGGCCAAACCGCACCAGCACAGTCTGGCCCGGCTGCAGTTCGGTTATTCCATACCGCCGCAAGGTTTCCATGTGGACAAAAATATCCGGCGTCCCTTCCCCGCAGGTGAGAAATCCAAAGCCACGCGTGCGGTTGAACCACTTGACGATGGCGCGCTCCAGACCGCTGGTGGGTGTCACGGTGACATGGGTCCGCGGTGCCGCCAGCATGGCCGGGTGAGCCGCTGTCGAACTCGTCCATCGACACGATGCGAAACGCCTGCAGGCCCTTGGCGCGCTGGTGCGCCTCCACCGTGATGCGCGCACCCTCGTAAGCGGTTTGGAAGCCGTCGCGGCGCAAGCAGCTTACGTGCAGCAGCACATCGTCCAGACCGTTATCCGGGACGATAAAGCCAAATCCTTTGGCCATGTCGAACCACTTAATTACGCCGGAAATCTCGATGACGCCCGCCGCGTCGCCGATGAGACCGTCGATCGCGTCGGACTCCAGTCCAAAACTTGTACTTGGCCCTTTGGGCTCAATTGCATCCGTCGCCATGAAGAGGTGCGCCGCCGTTGCATCAGGCGCCTCTTGTCGAGGGCGCTTCGCGAATCGCTTGTCAAAGGATAGCATCGGGAGGCCACCGGGAAAGCACTAATTTGGCTTTTACCACCGCCGGTCCGTCATACCTGTGAACATCTTTTCCAAGGGCGCTTATCGACACACACATCTTACGGGAGCTTACCTCGTTCAGGACCGGAGGGGTAATTAGGTATAAGAACCGAAGATCGAAAAACCACAACGCTTGACGCAGCTTAATCGGCTAATCGGCGATGAACGGTTCGAGCGTCTGCCCGATATCCGCGTGGATGACGAGGTCCGCGATGGCGTCGAATTCGGTGGGCTCGCGGTTGAGAATCACCAGCCGGGCGCCGGCCCGCTTGGCGGTCAGCGGAAATCCCGCGGCCGGCCATACCACCAGCGACGAACCGATGGCGATGAACAGATCGCAGGCCGTCGCCAGCGCTTCGGCGCGCCGCATCGCTGCCTCCGGCATGGCTTGGCCGAACGACACCGTCGCGGTCTTGATACAGCCCCCGCAGGCGGCGCAATCCGGCGCCCGCTCCTGCGCCGCGAAGCGCTCCCTGACCCAGGCGAGTTCATAGCGCCGCGCGCAATCAAGGCATGTGGCATAGGTCGTGTTGCCGTGCAGTTCCACCACCATATCGTCCGCGAAGCCGGACGCCTGATGCAGGTTGTCGATGTTCTGCGTCACGACCGCCGGAACCTTGCCGGCCCGGTGCAGGCTTGCCAGCGCCCGGTGGCCGCGGCCGGGCCGGGCGCCGCCGAACCGGTCCTCCATGGCAAAGCGCCGGCGCCATGATTCGGTGCGCATGGACTCGCTCGCCATGAATTGATCGAACGGAATCGGCTGGAACCTTGTCCACAGTCCGCCCGGTGAGCGAAAGTCCGGGATGCCGCACTCGGTCGAGATGCCGGCGCCGGTGAACGGCACGATGACACGTGCCGCCTCTACCAGTTCGCGCAGCCGGGCGATCCCGGTCTCGGAATCATCCGTGATCATGTCGTTTCACTCCGCGGCCTGTTCTGCTATCCGGCAGTCTCATCATCTCCGGCAGAGAGGCAACTGAAAGGCCCGTTCATGAGATACCTTCATACCATGCTGCGCGTCCGCGATCTCGATGCCGCGCTCACATTCTTTCGCGATCAGTTGGGGCTTGTCGAGATCCGGCGCCACCCGGACGAAAAGGCGCGTTACACCCTGGTGTTCCTTGCCGCCCCGCAAGACAAGGCGCAGGTTGAGGCCTATCCGGGTATCCGCGCCGCGCCGGTGGTGGAACTCACCTACAATTGGGATGCCGAGGATTATGGCGAGGCCCGCTATTTCGGCCATCTCGCCTTCGAGGTCGACGACATCTACGCGACCTGCGATCGCCTGATGAAGGCGGGCGTCACCATCAACCGGCCGCCACGCGACGGCTTCATGGCGTTCGTGCGCTCGCCCGACAAGCAATCCGTCGAACTGTTGCAGAAGGGTGCGCCGCTGCCGCCGCAGGAGCCGTGGAAGTCGATGCCGAATACCGGGAAGTGGTAGGCAGCGCCGGACCGCGGGTTGTCGGAACCTGTATGCGGGAGGGTCCGACAACCACAGGCAAGGCTGGCGGAGGGCTTGCACCGGCACCGCCGCTGGCACCGGCAAGGACCCGCGCTGTCCACGCGGGCAGCCGGTACCTGGACGGGAGAAGATCGCGTGAATTGCCCGGCGGACTATTGCTGGGCCGCTGCTGCCGAAACTCTCCTGCCGGCATGTTTTCAGCGGTTGCCCTGACCGGGAATGCGGGCCAAGCAATTGTCCTTGGCAGGTATCTGATGTTCCGAATGCAGCCCCCAGACCGCTTTGCCTCTATACATATAAATCGATCCTCCAGCCTGCTTATAGCACTCGATCCTGGCGCGCTG
Organism: uncultured Alphaproteobacteria bacterium; assembly: GCA_963802745.1. Lineage (GTDB taxonomy): Bacteria > Pseudomonadota > Alphaproteobacteria > Rhizobiales > Xanthobacteraceae > JAJPKK01. The sequence continues at coordinate 97,650 of CAWDKL010000046.1, forward strand.
CAGCGACGACTGGTTTTGGGGCAAAGGTCCGCGCGATGGAGCGGCCGGCACGCTTCCCGATGTGGAGCCCGCGACCAAGACCGGGTCCCGTCTTTGGGTCGAACGAACCTCACCCTTGGTGCAGCCCGAGAATGCCTGTTGGCATTTTCGCTGACAGGCGGCCACCGTTCTGCCTTCGCTGAAGGTGGACAAGCCGACTTCGCATCGATCCTTGCATTTGCAGTGGCCATCGCTGATTTCACCCGGCTGATTACCGACCAGTTGGGCGAGATGGAGCAGACCATCTTCTTTTACATCTTCGGCGGCTTTCACGCTTTGGACGAGCGCGCCGCCAATCAAAAGCACCGCAATCGCGACAATCCAACGCCACATCGTCGATCTCCTAATTTTATACCGCGCAATGCGTAATATCATGATGGATTTTGAAGCTGTGTGATGGATGTCACACTTGCACACCGGATAAGGTGCGCCGATCGTCTGCACGGTCGCGTTCTGCCGATCCTGCCGGTCGGAAACCCAGGAGATAACCGGATTAAACCACGCGGCGATCGAGGTCCGGAAGTTTGCTGTTGCGCTTATCGCAAGATAGCGAAGCATACCATCGGCAAGCGAAGCATACCCACCAGCCTGTCGGCGGGAGCATAGCGCCAAGATCGCGGCTTTGCCGACTCGAACGCCGCCGGGATTGCGCTTCGGACGTAAATCGGCGATTCGTAATGTGCACTAATTTGGCAAAGAGGCGCGGTACAAAGATAAAGAGACAGGCTCGTTGACCGAGCCTGTCGCAGCCTGAGTTTTCGTTACAGCGGGGCGGCCGCGATGTTGACCGGCGGATCCTGGGTCGTCGAGGGCTTCGGCGCCGGCTTGGCCCAGCGGATTTGACCGCGCAGGTTGGCGGAAGCGCTCGCGGCCTGGTTCAACGTGATGGTCAGCCGCTCCTGATCCTTGGGCGCGCTGCGCGGTATCTGCCAAGTCGCCACGTTGCCGTTGACGCCCCGATAGCCGGTGCCGGTCGCGGCGACGACGTTGTAGCCGGCCGGGATGTTGAGCGATACCCTTACGCCCTCCGCGATCACGCCCTTGCCTTGCAGGCCGTTATTCGTCACCGTCAACGTATAAGTATAGCCGGTCGGGCCCTGCTCACCCTTGCTCAGCACGCCGGACAGCGGCGGGCGGACGCCCATTTCGTCGCGCGCCCAAAAGTAGATTTGCCGCAACTGACCCACGGTCAGGCGCGACCGCTGGAAATTGCCCATGTCGAGGTTGGTGGCGGGATTGCCGATCAACTTCCGATACTGCGGCATCGCCGTGGTGTGGTTGTACACCAGGTTGGCGAAAGTATCGAAGTCCATATCGACCGCGCCCATGTTGTTGCGCGGCCCCTGGAACGCGGCGGTGTGGCACTGGCCGCAGCCCATGTTGATCATCGTGGCTTGTCCGGGCGAAGCATCGGCCGGAACGGGCGTGCGCCACTGGCCGGGCTCCGCCGGCTTCGGCAGCGAGGCGAAGTACGCGGCCAAGTCGGCGGCATCCTGTTCGCTGACCTGACTGTCGTCGAAGGCCGGCATCACGCCCCACGGCCGGTGAACGGCGCGCGAAATCTGGGCGGCATTCAAGCCGCGGCCGGCGAGGTCCGGACCGAAAGCGCCTTCGCCGGTGCCGCCGTGGCAGTTGCGGCAATCGGTGTTCCTGGGTGCGACGCGCTCCCAGTATGCTTTTCCGGCCGCGGCACTCCCGGTGGGAGCCTGAGCCGATGCTCCGCTGTAAGCGAGCGGGAATACCAATAGCGCTAGCGCTAGCCTTTTCATGGGCGAATTTCCCCCTTTTTGACCGGCGGCCGCGTTGTTGCGGCTGCCATTGCACACTGTAACACTCGCGGACGGCATCTGCCAACCGCGCCGTGCCGGAATGCCGGAATGAGAACCTCAGGTCTTCGGCCCCGCTCTTCAGCTTCGCGCCACGTCACGGTCGGGCCGCCTGCCATGGCGCCTTCAGCCACGCGCTTCAACGCCGAGGCGTCTTGCCGTCGCAAACGCTACGGGCCAAAACGCCGCGCTGCGCGCGGCTCAGCCCACCCCTATCTTGCGAAACGCCTTGCTGATCCATGAGCCGTTGTTTTCCTGCGGCTCAAGCCCCTGACCCTTGACCATTTGATAGGCGTCTTTATACCAAGAACTATCGGGAAAATTATGCCCGAGGACAGCGGCGGCGGTTTGGGCCTCTGGAACGATACCGAGAGCCATGTAACATTCCGTCAGCCGCATCAAAGCTTCCTCCACGTGCCTGGTGGTTTGATACTGCGTTACGACGATCTTAAACCGGTTGATGGCGCCGATGAAATCTTTCCTGGTTTCGTAATAGCGGCCGACCGCCATTTCCTTCCCGGCGAGCTGATCGCGGGCGCTTTCAATTTTCCGGCGCGCGCTCGCGGCATATTCGGAATTCGGAAACTTGCGGGTGACCTCCTCGAGCGCCGCGATGGCGCGCTCGGTACGGCCCTGATCACGGCCGACATCAGGAATTTGGTCGAAATAGGATGCGCCGACCAAATACATCGCGTAGGCGGCATCCGGCGTGCCAGGATGAAGCGAGATATAGCGCTTGGCGGCCGATATCGATTCCTCATAATTGCCGGCCTTGTACGACGCAAATGCCGACATCAGCAGAGATTTGCGCGCCCATTCGGAGTACGGATGCTGGCGATCCACCTCCTCGAATTTTTTCGCCGCCGCTTTCACATCCTTCTTCTCGTTGAGCAGATATACGCCTTCATTATATAATTTATCGGCTGGCTCATCCGGTGCCACGTCTTCCTTGTCGCCAAATAGGCTCCAAGTACTGCAAGACGGCAAAAAAGCCAGCATCGGCAGTGCTACCAACACGGACACCAGAGCGCGCATCGCACCGCGACCGCCAGTGCCGCAAACAGCGTTGACCATGGATATTGTCCCCCGCTTCCCCCGCTCGATGCCGACGTCGCACCGCTCCACGCGCTACGGCATCAGTGCCGAAACGTCTCGACATTCCACCGCGCATCTACCCCATAGTCGCACAATCGGCCGGGAATGTGGCAGGTACCAGTCGGCTGCCGACGTCCATGCTGTCACGAAGCGTCCGGACCGAATAGCCGATCCTGGAATTCGGGCTGAATGTCGGTGCGATTGCGGCGGCGGCGATGGGCGGCACCGTTCATAACAACCGGGGCAGCCGGACGCGGCACCGCCTGACCCGCATCCACCATCGTCCATGCGGTCGGATCAGCCATGAGGGCACAAAGCACTGCATGATTGAGTTTATGGCCACCCCGCACGGAATGGTATAGACCGAGCAGTGGTGCACCCGCGAGGGCAAGATCCCCGATCGCATCGAGCGCCTTGTGACGAACGAATTCATCCGCGAATCGAAGCCCATCGACGTTCAGCAGCCGGTCATCCGCCAGCACCAGCGTATTGTCGAACGAGGCGCCGAGCGCGAAGCCCGAACTCCACAGCTTGGCGACATCCTGCATGAAGCCGAACGTACGGGCGCGGGCGATTTCCTTACGGAATGCGGCGGGCGTGACATCCAAAGCGATCGCCTGTCGGCCGATCAGCGCGTTGTCGAAGGCAATCTCAATCTCCAGCCTTAAGCCTCCCGGATAGGGCCGAAGCTCGCCATGGCACCCACCTTTGGTGACTTTCACAGGCTTCAATATCTGAATATACCGGCGCGGCGCCGAAAATGTCACGATCCCGGCCTGCTCGATCGCTGTCACAAAAGCGGCGGCGCTGCCGTCCATGATCGGCACTTCGGGACCATCGATCTCGATCATGGCATTGTCGATGCCAAGACCCGCCAACGCAGCCAAGACATGCTCGGCGGTCGAGCACAACGGCCCGCCGGAATCGCCCAGGACCGTGGCGAATTCCGTTGCCGTCACGGCGTTCACGTCGGCGCGGATTTCACGGTCCGCGCTCCCTTCGATGCACGTTCTCAGGAACGAGATTCCACTATCGGCATCGGCTGGGTGAATCGTGAGCGTAACTGGTAAACCCGAATGAACCCCGATTCCCGTTACGGTCGCATCAACGCGCAGAGTTGTCTGCCTGGCGGCTTTCATGTTCACCGTTCCAACCCAATCCGGGTGTTGCCGCAAAACCCTCGCTGCATCAGGCACAGTCGCGCACAGCAACACTGCGTCGGATCGCTTCCGGTCTTTGACACAGAACGGAAAAGCCGGCTGGCTCTCCGCCCCCCACACCAATTACCCAAGTCCCCTTTTACAAAGGTAAACGTAGCTGGCCTTCTGCAATGCACCAACTCACGCTTTTTTTCCGATTGTTACCTCGGTCGTCCGGAGGTTTCATCTTCAGGCCGATCGCTCGGCCTTGACCCATCCTCTCCCGCGGCCGTCGGACAAAGACACTGGACGACGAAAGTGAGCAATCGGTTGCGGCATTGCGCCGACCGGCTCACCCCCGCATCCGTGATGGTCAGTTAGCCTGCCGGCGCAAAAACGCGGGGATATCGAGCTGATCGTCGTCGGCTGGCGCCGGCGCGGCAGCGCCCCGGCTGTGGACATCGAGACCTTCGGGATTGCCGCGCCTTGGATATCCGGGCTCCGAACCGCGTGGTTCGGCGAATCGGGCCGCCCGCGCCGGTCCTCGTTCGGCTGCCCGCGTGGTGTCGGCAGAACGGACCTCGGGTTTTTGCTCCAGTTCGTCCTCGCGACGACCCAGCCCCACGGCGGCGAGGCGCTGCAACAGCGTGAGGCGGCGCTTTTCCGGGTGCTCCATGTCGGTCGGTTCGCCGCGCTTGGCCCGGAACTCGTTCTGCACGGGCACTGGAAGTTCCTCGAATGTAGGCATCCGCGGCGCGCTGCGGGTCGCGGCCCGTTCCGGCTGCGGCGGTATGAACGCCCTGGGAGCGGCGGGTTCCACCACCGGGGGGCGGGGTTCCTCGTCGGCCGGCTCGGCGAACAGGCTCGGCTTCTGCGGCATCGGCCTGATCGTCACCTCCTCGCCGCGTGGTGGCGCCAAGGCCGCCGCAACCGCCGCGGTTGCGGCCTGATCGATGGATGGCCGCATCGGTATTTGCTGAGCCGGAGCGGACGCCGCCGGGCTTGTACTCGGATGTTGCACCGGCTGCTGGAACGGCGCGGCTGCAGAGCGCAATGCCGCCTGATCGGCACGCTCGCTCCGTTCCGCGACACGTGCGTTATCGGCTTTGAGGCGCTGGGCAAGCTCGGCAATCCGCGCTTCGTTCTGTTCTGCCGACAGCGTTTCGGCCGGGGGATGCAGTCGCGGTGCCGCGGTCGCCGCTGCTATCGCCGCCGGACGCGGTTGCGCCACCGGGGCTGTCGCCGACTGGGCGGCCGCAGGTCGCGTGCCGGCGGTCGCATTGGCGTCGACACCGGTCGCAACTACCGATACCCGAATGATGCCGTCGAGGCTGTCATCGAAAGTGGCGCCGACGATGATGTTGGCGTCCGGATCCACCTCCTCGCGTATCCGCGTGGCCGCTTCGTTAACTTCGTAAAGGGTCAAGTCCTTGCCGCCCGTGATCGAGATGAGGAGGCCGCGGGCTCCGCGCATCGACACGTCGTCGATCAGCGGATTGCAGATTGCGGCTTCCGCCGATCGCAGGGCGCGCTTGTCCCCGGAGGCTTCGCCGGTCCCCATCATGGCTTTGCCCATCTCGCGCATCACGGCCCGGACGTCGGCAAAGTCGAGGTTGATCAGGCCTTCCTTGACCATCAGGTCGGTGATGCAGGCAACGCCCGAGTACAGCACCTGGTCGGCCATCGCGAACGCATCCGCGAAGGTCGTCTTCTCATTGGCAACCCGGAATAAGTTCTGATTCGGTATAATAATGAGCGTATCAACGCTCTTCTGCAACTCGAGGATGCCCTGTTCGGCAAGCCGCATGCGCCGCTGGCCTTCGAAATGGAAGGGCTTCGTGACGACGCCGACCGTCAGGATGCCGAGTTCGCGCGCCGCCTTGGCGACCACGGGCGAAGCCCCGGTCCCGGTGCCGCCACCCATGCCGGCGGTGACGAAGACCATATGTGCCCCGTTCAGGTGATCGCGGATCTCGTCGATCACCTCCTGGGCGGCCGTACATCCCACATCGGGTTGGGATCCGGCACCGAGCCCCTCGGTTGCCTGCACGCCCATCTGAATGATGCGTTCGGCCCGCGACGTGGTCAGCGCTTGCGCATCCGTATTGGCGACCACGAAGTCGACACCCTGGAGGCCGGCGTTGATCATATTGTTGACGGCGTTGCCGCCCGCGCCGCCGACGCCGAACACGGTAATGCGCGGCTTTAGCTCGCGGATGTCGGGTATCTTCAGGTTGATGCTCATAGCTGCCTCTTCTGTGTGCGGGCGAACGCACTGCTGCTTGCCGTTGGCCGGACTGCGGCCAGGTTCCGATGGTCAGGATGTGCGGTGGTTAGAAGCTCTCGCGAAGCCATCGTCCCACCCGCGCGACGTAGCCGCCGGTCCCCGCCTTGAAGTGCCGCGTGTGTCGCGGTTCGAAATGCTCCAAATGCGCGAGCTGCGGATAGGCCAGAAGTCCCGCCGACACCGCGAAAGCGGAACCCTTGGCAACCTCTGGAAGTCCAGAAATACCGAGCGGCCGTCCGACCCGGACGGGCCGTCCGATAATGCGGGCCGCCAGGTCGGCCAGACCGGTCAGTTGGCACGCCCCGCCGGTCAGAACCACGCGACCACGCGGTTCCGCCGCGAAGGGCGATGCCGCTAGCCGGTCACGCACCAGTTCGAGGATTTCCTCAGCGCGCGGTTTGACGATCCGATTGAGAGCCGCCCGTGAAACCGACCGCGGTGCCTCGCGGTCTTCGCCGCTGACGGTCGGCACCGTGATCATCTCCCGTTCGTCCGCGCCGCCGAGCAGGACACTGCCGTAAAGCGTTTTGATGCGCTCGGAGTCCTGCATGCTGATGCCTAACCCGCGCGCGATATCGCGGGTCAGATGCCGCCCCCCCAGCGTAAATCCATCGGCGTGAACGAACCTACCGTCGGAAAACACCGCCAGCGTGGTCGTGCCCGCCCCCATGTTGACCACCGCGGCGCCGAGATCGGCTTCGTCGTCCGCCAGCGTGGCAAGGCTTGCCACATAAGGCCCCGCGACCATCGCTTCGACTGCGAGGTGGCAATTCTCCACTGCGAGCAAAAGATTGCGCGCCGGGGCCGCGTCAACCGTGACCACATGCATGTCGACGCCGAACGTCGAGGCCAGCATGCCGCGCGGGTCGCGCACCCCGTGCGCATCGTCAAGCGAAAATCCGATCGGGAGGGAGTGCAGGACCACCCTCCCCTCGCGGGCGGATTGCCGGCTCCCAGCCGCCAATACCCGTGCGATATGGCGATCATCGACCTCGGCGCCGGAAATCCGGATTGCGGCACTGAGCAGTTCGCTCGAGAAGCGGCCGGCCGACATCGAAACGACCACCGATTCGACCTGGCATTTCGCTCTTCTCTCCGCGACATCGACGGCGTGGCGCACGGCCTCCTCCGCCTCGACGAGATCGACCACGTGGCCGGCCTTCATGCCCTGCGACCTGGTGTGGCTGAATCCGATCACGTCGATGGCGTGGGTGCGCCGCCGTAGGACGACCTGCGGCGGTTGTGGCCTGAGCTTGGCGATTAAACAGGCGATCTTGCTGGTGCCGATATCGAGGGCGGCCACCAGGCCGGCGCGCTTCGGCGCCAGCGGTTTCATCTTGGGGGTGAGACCATAATTGAGCGGGCTCATGCGTTCCCGCCCTTGGATTTTTGCAGCTTTTTCCTCGCCTCTTCGCGCGCTTGGAGAGCGGCCTCCGACAGCCTGACGGTCACCCGATCCGCAAGCCGCAAATCGATCGCGACGATGTCGCGATCGGACAACTTGTAATCGCGTTCCAGTGCCGCAAGTTGATCGAGCGCCGGCTCAACGTCGAACTCCGGCAGCCGCACATCGACGCCGTTGGAGAGCCGCAGATTCCACCGCCGCTCGGCGACCAGCACCGCGGCGCGGACCTTGGCCCGCAACTCCGGGCGCCGGTCCAGCATCGCCATGAATTCTTTGGCGCGGATTTCCGCGCCGGTTCCGACCACCAACGGCAGGCCGGCATAACGCGGCAAAACGTCAGGTTCGAGCACCGTCCCGTCGCCCGCGATGACGCCGACCCGGCCGGCTTTTTGCCACAACGCAAAGGCTTCCCGTTCGGTCACGTGGATGACCAGGCGGTCGGGCAGCAGCTTCTGGACCGTCGCTTCTGCAATCCAAGGATTGGTCAACAACCGTGCGCGCGCATCCGCAACATCGAAGAACAGCAGCGAGGCATGGCCGGTGACGCCGGCCGTCGCCAGAATCTCATCCCGGCTGAGATACTTCTCCCCGGAAACCGCGACTGCTTCGATATGGAATCCGGCGGCATTCCCCGCACTGTCGCGGAGGTCCTTCATAACGTTAAGGATGCCGACGGCTTGCCCGCCGAGCACGGCGCCGTACGCCCCGCTCCCGGCAATGACGAAGATCCCCGCAGCGGTGCCCACATAACGCGGCACTTGCGCGATCCGATCCGCGATTCGTTCAAGCCAGCGCGCCACACGGCGTCGCCACCCGGACGGCTCCGGCATGAATGCGCGATCGTTCTGCCGCCGCTTGACGCGGCGGCGACGCGGAACCACCTTCGCCGGTCCGGCCTTAACCGGAAACGGCGTTGTGATCGCGCTCAGCGATCGAGCGAGGCGTCCTCCACCATCCATCCAACCAACTCTTCAAACGTGATGCCCGCATCGGCAGCAAGTTCAGGCACGAGCGACGTCTCGGTCATGCCGGGTTGGGTGTTGACTTCAAGGCAAACCAGACCTTGTGCCCCCTCCATGCGGTCGTCGTAACGAAAATCCGCACGGCTAACCCCCCGGCAACCGAGCGCCCTATGCGCCAGGACTGCCAGTCTGCGGACCTCTTGGTAAACATTCGGTTTAATCGGCGCCGGAAGCAGATGTTTTGAGCCGCCAGGGGCGTATTTCAACTCGTAATCGTAAAAAGACACCGTCGGAACAATCTCGATAACCCCCAGAGCGCGGTCTCCAACTACCGCGCACGTCAATTCCTTACCGGCAATGTAGCGTTCGCACAACAGTCGTTCACCAAAAGGCCAATCCGGCCGCGTCAGCTCCTGGGGCGGGTGGGATTGGGTCTCAGCGACGATGAACACGCCGACGCTCGAGCCTTCGGCGAGCGGCTTGATCACGTAAGGCGGGGTCATGGCGTGGGATTTCGCTGCCGCATCGCGCGAAACCACGAACCCTTCCGGCACCGGGACACCGGCGTCCACCATCACGATCTTGGCGACGTCCTTTTGCATCGCGAGCGCGGAAGACAAGGTGCCGGAGTGGCTATACGGAATCTGCAGAATTTCGAGCAGGCCCTGGATCGTGCCGTCTTCGCCCGGCCGGCCGTGCAGCACGTTCAGCGCCACGTCGGGCTTGAGTTCGGTCAGCACCGCGGCGATATCGCGTCCCACGTCGATACGCGTGACCCGGTAACCGCACCGCTCGGCGGCCTTGGCGCAGGCGGCGCCGGAGCGCAGCGAGACTTCGCGTTCCGCGGACCAACCACCCATCAGAACCGCGACATGCTTGGCTTCGGCCATGGTGTTTCCTTAACGAGGGGAGGAGTGTAGCTGCGGGGCGGGCACGCCGTCATAGAGCCACGCCAGGCAGCGGAACATGTCGTCTTCGGTGCGCCCCGCGAAGGTATGGCGCACCACCTCGCGGGCGATGCCTTCGGCATGATAGACATCCCACATGGAGCGGGATTCGAGTTGCAAACGGGCCGTTCGCAGGTATCGCGCGGCCTCGTACGCCGCGAACGCCCGCGGATAATCCCCATCCGCGCGATCGATGCAGTCCGCCAGACAGACGCCATCCTCGATCGCCATGCAGGCGCCCTGCGCAAAGGATTGCAGGGTCGGATGCGCGGCATCGCCGACCAAGGCGACACGGCCTTGGTGCCAATGCCTTATCGGATCGCGGTCGGCGAGCGGCCAGCGCCGTTCCAGATTCATCATCCCGAGCATCGCCTGCATGGCGGGATGCGTGCCGGCGAAAGTACGGACGACTTCTGCACGGTGCTCCGATTCAGTTAGGCGGTCCGCGAAGGTCGCGGTGCGGTAGACCGCCACGATATTGAACACGCTGCCGTGCCGCAGCGGATAGTGGACCATATGGAAACCGGGACCGGCCCATAGATAGACGTTTTGGCGGGGGACCGGATCGGGCACGTCGCGCATCGGCACCAGGGTCCGCTGGGCCACATAGCCGAAATGATGCGGCTCGCCCTCCTGGCGCAGGAGCGTCCGGACGGTGGAGCGCAATCCGTCGGCGCCGATCAGGGCGGCACCGGCGATCCGGCGGCCATCGGCGGTCGTGACGATGACCCGGTCGCCGCGATCCTCGAAAGCCGTCACGGTCGCATCCGGCACGAATGCGATGTCCGGCTGCGACCGGCAGGCGTCCATCAGCACGTGATGGAGATCGACCCGGTGAATGATCAGATACGGATGCCGGAACCGCGCCCGGAACGAGGGTCCGAGCGGAACGCGCGTAATCTCCTCGCCCGTATAGGCATCGACCATCAGGCAGGCATCCGGAAGATCACCCTGCGCCAGCATCGCCGCGGTCACGCCCAGCCGGTCGAACATGGGAATTACGTTGGGGCCGAGCTGAATCCCGTAGCCGATGGCGCCGAATTCCGGCGCCTGTTCGAGAACGCGCACAGGCCTGCCGGCGCGGCCCAGGGCAAGCGCGGAGGTGAGGCCGCCGAGGCCACCGCCCACGATCACGATCGGTTCGTCGGCACCACCCATGGTTCACCCGCGGGCAACGCCGATGCGCTTGATCTCCCATTCGAGATCGATGCCCGAGGTTTCCTTGACGCGCGCCCGGACGGTTTCCCCGAGAGTCTCGATGTCGGCCGCGCTGGCGCCGCCACGGTTGATCAGGAAATTGCAGTGCAATTCCGAGACTTGAGCGGCCCCCACTGCCAGGCCGCGGCAGCCCGCCGCATCGATCAGCTGCCAGGCCTTGTGCCCAGGTGGATTTTTGAACGTCAACCCGCCGGTGCGGCTCTTGATCGGCTGCGTCGCCTCGCGGCTTTCGGTGATCTTGTCCATCTCGGCACTGATGCTGGCGGCATCGCCCGGCGCGCCCTGGAACAGGGCCGTGGTGAAAATGACGTCGTCCGGCGCCCCGCAGTGGCGGTAAGTATAATGCATGTCGGCATTCGAATAGGTGCAGATGCGGCCGCCGCGATCCACGCCGGTGGCGGCAATGAGCACGTCCTTGGTCTCGCCCCCGTAGGCACCGCCATTCATCCGCAAGGCGCCGCCGATCGCACCCGGAATGCCGCGCAGAAACGACAGGCCGCTGATCGCGGCGTCCTGGGCGGCACGCGCCACTTTCACGTCCGGCACCGCGGCGCCGGCGCGGATGCGCGCACCGGCTTCCACCTTGATATCGGCGAAGCCGCGGCCAAGGCGGATCACCACGCCCGGCACGCCGCCGTCCCGAATGATGAGATTGGAGCCGAGCCCGATGACGGTGACCGGGATGTCCACCGGCAAATGCCCGAGGAAACGCGCAGAGATCGTCTTCGTCCTCCGGGATGAACAGCAGTTGTGCCGGCCCCCCGACCCGGAACCAGGTCAGATCGGCGAGCGGCTGATTGGCGAGGAGCCGGCCGCGCAGCCCCGGCGCGCGTACACGCGGGTCGGCGGTCAAATCCGGAAAGGCGCGCACTTCATCCATGTTTCACGAACGGGGAAATTTGGCCAAGCTGGCTCACCATGAATCACCAACTCGGCTCAGTGTAGCGGCCCGACATCGGCCTTCGGTGCCGCTTTGACGACATCGTTGGGGCATTTTTTGTCGATCGCGGCCTGGTGCAGCTGGCGCAACTCGGATTGGACGGTCTGCAGGTCCGGCCCATAGACAAGCGCGTTGACAGCGCTACCGCCGGTGCCGGCACCGGCGCGATCCATCAGGGTACGCAGTTCGCGCTCCCGCGACTGGCTGCTCACCAGGCGCTTGCCGATATCGTCGCACCGCAAATATTGAAATTTTGCCGGCGCCACGTAGGGATCGCCGACCACGTTAGCCGCCGTTGCGCATCCCCCCAACGCGGCCGCCATCAGTACCACCGCCCCACGCCCGATTCCCATTGGTTCGCGATTCCTCCGCCCGGCGGCCGCCGATACTTCATAGCGGTCGAGACTTAATGGCTCATTGCGCCTCAATTCCTGAGAATTCAGGCTCTGCCAAGGCAACCGTCGGGCGTGCTCGCGGCAAACGAGGCTCGGCTGTTGCCAAAAGATCGCAGCGGCCCGGGACTGGGCGGCGCCTCGTCTCCCGACAATTGCGATTTCAGTGCGCGCGTGTAAGGTCGCGCCGCTTCGCTGGGGGCGCTCGTACTTCATGGCTCGTGACCAAATCGATATGACGCCGATCGAAACGCGCGACGAACTGGTCGCGTGGTTCGCCGCGGGCGAAAAGCCGCGCGAACAGTTTCGCGTCGGCACCGAGCATGAAAAATTCGCCTTCACGGTCGCCGGCCATCGGCCGGTCCCCTATGAGGGACCGCGCGGAATTCGGGCGCTCTTGGAAGGCATGCAGCTGCTGCTCGGCTGGGAGCCGATCATGGAAGGGCCGCACATCATCGGCCTGTCCGACGTGACCGGCGGCGGCGCCATCTCGCTGGAGCCCGGCGGCCAGTTTGAATTGTCGGGTGCGCCGGTCGCCACCATTCACCGCACCTGCTCCGAACTGATGGCGCATCTCGCCCAGCTGCGGCAGGTCGCGGAGCCGCTCGGCATCGGGTTCCTCGGCCTCGGCATGACGCCGGACTGGACCCGCAGTGAAATACCCGTGATGCCCAAGGGCCGCTACAAGATCATGACCGGCTACATGCCAAAGGTCGGCAAGCTCGGCCTCGACATGATGTATCGCACCTGTACGGTGCAGGCCAATCTCGACTTCTCGTCGGAACCCGACATGGTGAAGAAGCTGCGGGTATCGCTCGCCCTGCAGCCGGTCGGGACGGCGCTGTTCGCCAATTCGCCGTTCACGGAAGGCAAACCCAACGGATTCCTGTCATTCCGCTCGGAAATCTGGCGCGATACCGATGCCGACCGCTCCGGCATGCTGCCGTGGGCCTTCGCGCCCGGCATGGGGTATGAGCGCTGGGTCGATTACGCGCTCGATGTGCCGATGTATTTCGTCAAGCGCGGGGACCGCTATATCGACGTGGCCGGGCGCTCGTTCCGCGACCTCCTCGCCGGCAAACTCGCGGAGCTGCCGGGCGAGCGCGCCACCGTATCGGACTGGGCGAACCACCTCTCGACGATTTTTCCGGAAGTGCGGCTCAAGCGCTACCTGGAAATGCGCGGCTCGGACGGCGGCCCCTGGCGGCGGCTGCCGGCGCTGCCGGCCTTTTGGGTCGGCCTCCTCTACGATGACACCTGCCTCGACGCTGCTTGGGACATCGTCAAGGACTGGACCGCGGAGGAACGCCAGCAGCTGCGGGACGACGTGCCGCGCCTTGGCTTCCGCGCCGCCATCCGCGGCCGCGATCTTCTGTCGCTCGCCCGCGAAACGCTGGCGCTCGCCCGCGCCGGCCTCGCCCGCCGCAAGAAGTTCGACCCCTACGGGGCGGACGAGACGCGCTATCTCCTGCCCGTGGAGGAACTGGTCGATCGCGGCGAGACCGCGGCGGAGGAGTTGCTGCGCAAATTTCACGGGCCGTGGAACGGCTCGGTCGATCCGGTGTATACGGAGTATGCTTATTAGACCGGATTTCGATCGGGTCGAATCACCCTCTCGGCGTCATGCCCGCGCTTGTCGCGGGCATCCACGTTTTGCTTGCGACGGCTCTGCAAGGAAGACGTGGATGGCGGGGACAAGCCCGGCCATGACTCGGAGTGTTCGGATATGACCGGAATTCGGTCTCGATACCGTCTGGTCCGCACGGCGCGCTAGGGTTACAGGTAAGGATTAGTTATAACGTGGACTGGTGCAGCCGCCGCATACCCAAGGGTAGGACCAATCCGCGACCTTGCCCTTATTGGCCTCCACGTATGGGCTCCAGGCCTTTGGCGGCAGCGGCTTGCTCTGGTATACGATCGCAAACTGCCCATTGGCCTGGACCTCGCCGATCATCACGGGCTTGGCCATATGGTGATTGCTCAGCATCACGACTTCCACGCCTGAAGGCGATTTCACTTTCTGCCCGATCATCGCCTGGCGGACGGCGTTAACGTCCGCGGTGCCGGCCTGCTCGACCGCCTGCACCCACATGTGAAACAGGATATAGGCCAACTCCATCGGATCATTGGTCACCCGCTTGGGGTTTTTGGTGTAGGCGTGCCACTTGGCGATGAATTCCTTGTTTTCCGGCGTATTGACAGATTGGAAATAGCTCCAGCCGGCCAGATGCCCGACCAGCGGGCGGGTATCGATGCCGGCAAGTTCCTCTTCGCCGACCGAGAAGGCAATCACCGGGATCTGCGTAGCCCGGACGCCCTGATTTGCAAGCTCCTTGTAGAATGGTACATTGGCGTCGCCGTTGATCGTCGAAACGACCGCTGTCCGCTTGCCGGCGCTGCCGAATTTCTTGATGGCCGCGACTTCGGTCTGCCAGTCGGCGAAGCCGAACGGCGTGTAATTCTCCATGATATCCTCATCCGCCACGCCTTTCGCCTTCAGGAAGGCACGGATGATCTTGTTGCTGGTTCGCGGATAAACATAATCGGTACCTTCCAGCACCCAGCGCTTCACCAAACCGCCATCCTTGCTCATCAGATACTCGACGGCCGGAATGGCCTTGTTGTCCGGAACCGAGCTGCCATAAAAAATATTGTACGAGGATTCCTCGCCTTCGTATTCCAGCGGATAGAACAACAGGCCGTTGAGTTCCTCGAACACCGGCAGGACAGATTTCCGCGACACCAACGTCCAGCAGCCGAAAACCGCGGCCACCTTGTCCTTGCTGATTAGTTCACGGGCTTTTTCCGCAAACAGCGGCCAGTCGGAGGCCGGATCGACCACCACGGGTTCGATCTTCTTGCCCAAGAGCCCGCCTTTGGCATTCTGCTCGGCGACCTGCATCAACATCAGGTCTTTCAAAATGGTCTCGCTGATCGCCATCGTCCCGGACAGCGAATGAAGGATGCCGATCTTGATGGTATCCTGCGCCTGGGCATGATGGGTGGCGCCGGCGAGCAGCAGGAACGGCGCCGCCAGGGCGCTGAGCCAGAAACGTGGCGCGATTTTCATGTCATGTCCTCATCGCATTGATGGTTGCTGTCGTGGGTGCGCAAACCGTGGATCCAGCAGGCGGGTCCTCTACGGCCAGCGCTTCATTGAAGCCTGCCCGCAGTTAACCGGACCCACGAGAGCCGCAGCGGAAAAATAGCGAGGCGCCAGAAATGATGATGCCTCGACATGCGTATCTGCCGGTGTTGCCTAGAAGATGAACCGGCTCGGGGAGGTTGGGACCGGCAATGCATCTTGTCTATGCATCGGCCCGCCGATGCGGAGGCGCCATCAGTCCAGTTGCCGTCACTTTGATGGTGCCAGCTTTCGCCCAGCATCGTGCTGCCGGATCGGTGGGGACCGGAACCTATCAATCATCACAAGGGGATAAGATTTTTCCGCAGGCACCGCGGCGCGGACGGGAAAATCTCGGCGCGAGGCTTGCTTTGCTTAGGCGAACTGCTTTCGTAGCGGACCGGGGCGCCGATGCAGATTCCCCTTACCATCGACCCTTCAGCCGACCAGTCACTGACGTCCCAGATCGCCGGGCAGCTGCGCGAGTCCATCGTGCGCGGCCGCATCGCCGGCGGGACCAAATTGCCGTCATCGCGGCGGCTGTCTGAGCAGCTTGGGGTGTCGCGAAATACCGTCGTCCGCGCCTATGAGGAACTGTGCAGCGAGGGCTATGTGGAGGCCCACCCGGCGTCTTGTGTTTCGGTGGCGGTCCGTCTTCCCGACTCCCTCTCGGCGCCGGCCGAGCCCGCCGCGGGATTCCACGGCGGCATCGGCAGCGTCGAGATGCCGATGCCCGCGATGCCGCTGCGTTGCCAGCGTCTGGTCAATCGCAACCGCAGCCGGCTGTCGTTCGATTTTTTCCCCGGACGCCCGAACCCAGGACTGTTTCCGATCAAGATTTGGCGGCGCTTGCTGCAGAACTGTGTGGCCCATGGCGGAGCCGCCGGGCTGTCGCATTACGGCGATCCCGGCGGATCGATTTCGCTGCGGACTGCCATCGCCGGCCATATCGCCGTGACGCGCGGCATTGTGGCGGAAGCCAGCCGCATCGTGGTGGTCGGGGGCATCCAAGAAGGCATCGCTATCGCGGCGCTGATGTTCCTGAGGCCGGGCACCGCGGCGGT
This sequence comes from uncultured Alphaproteobacteria bacterium, assembly GCA_963802745.1. Taxonomy (GTDB): domain Bacteria; phylum Pseudomonadota; class Alphaproteobacteria; order Rhizobiales; family Xanthobacteraceae; genus JAJPKK01. Next base: position 114,088 of record CAWDKL010000046.1, read on the forward strand.
CGTGGAGAATCCCGGCTACCAGGGCGCCTTATTCGGCTTTGAGGCTGCCGGCGCTGAGGTCATCCGCGTTGCGGTCGATGAGCACGGGCTCGTGGTCACGGATCTGCCGTCGCGCCGCGCCGCGCTCGCCTACGTGACCCCGTCGCACCAATATCCGACCGGGCGCACATTGGCGGCACCGCGCCGCGAACGCCTTATCGCCTGGGCGCGGCACAGCGGCTGCTACCTGATCGAGGACGATTATGATGCCGATATCCGCTACGAGGGCTCGCCGCTTCCGGCTATCGCGGCGGGGGCGCCGGACTGCACGATCTATCTGGGGACTTTTTCAACGTCGCTCGGTGCCGGATTGCGCCTGGGCTACATGGTGGTACCGGCCCAGCTCGCCGATGCGACCCGTTCGGCCAAAGCCCTCCTCAACAGCGGCAATTCATGGCTCGAGCAGACGGTCGTCGGCGAGATGATCCGCAGCGGCAGTTTTGCCGCACACCTCTCCCGGATCCGGCCGCAATACCGCGAGCGGCGGGATTGCCTGCTGGCGGCCCTGCATCGTCATTTCGGTCTCGTCGAGGTCAGCGGCCAGGAGGCCGGGCTGCATCTGTTTTGGCTGCTCCCGCTGGATTTCCCCGACGCCGCCATCGTGGAAGCGCTGGCCCGCAAGGTCCGGGTCGGGGTGTATGCGCTGGCGAATGCCGCCGCCCACGATGCATCCGACAGCGAATTGTCGCGCCGCGGTCTGGTCCTCGGCTATGGGGCTCTGATGCCAAAGCAGATCGATGAAGGCATCGCCCGGCTTGCCGCGGCCGTGGAGGCCGCCGTCCCGCGCCGCTCCGGGGCGCTGCCGAAGCCCGCGCCCGCCAGTGCGGACGCTGCATACGAGAACGCAGGCGCTGCGGGTCAAAATCTGGTTCTGCCAAATCGTCAGCCGCCGGCTCTACGTGCCAAGCCACCAGCTCGGGCAATGTCCAGAAAACATTCCAGCCTGCAGAGTGGCCCCGACATGCCGACCCTCACCAGCATCTACCGCTATCCGATCAAGGGCCTCAGCGCGCAGCCGGTCTCGCATATCGTTCTCGAAGCCGGCCGGCCGTTTCCTTCCGATCGTGTCTTTGCGCTGGCACGGCCGAATACCCCGATCGATATGCAAGCGCCGAAATGGGCCAAGAAGGGCCTGTTCGTAATGCTGATGCTCGACGAGGCGCTGGCTCAGGTGAAGACGCATCTCGACGTGGACACCTTGCAGTTCACAATCAGCCAGGGCAACCGCGAGATCCTCGCCGCCAATCTCGACGACGAAAACGACTGCGCCAAGATCGAGGAATATTTCCATCGGCTGGTTCCGACCTTGCGTGCTGCACCGCGGCTGGTGCGCTCCCGCGGCGGACATTTCATGGACAAGCCCGACAATGTGCTGTCGCTCATCAATCTGGCGACGGTGAGAAGCCTCAGCGAGCAATGGGGCGTCAACATCAACCCGCTGCGCTTCCGGGCGAATTTCTACTGCGATGGCGCCCGGCCGTGGGAGGAATTCGATTGGATCGGCGGCGATGTGCAAATCGGCGGGGCCACGTTCCGGGTCAACCGGCGCAACGGCCGCTGCGGCGCGACCAACGTCAATCCCGATACCGGCCGCCGCGACCTCGATATTCCGGGCTCGCTGCGGACCGCATTCGGCCATAAGGATCTCGGCGTGTATCTCGTCACCCGCGAAGGCGGAACGGTCGCGGCGGGCCACAGCCTCGAAGTCCCGCGGATCGACGGCGTTACAAGCGTACCGGTCGCCGCGCGAGCCCCCGTCAATGGCCGCCGCCGCTTCATGTGTCGCGGCTGCTATTTCATCTACGATGAATCGGACGGGCTGCCGCATCAGCACATCGCGGCCGGCACGGCGTTCGCCAACATTCCGGCGGGGTGGCGCTGTCCGGATTGCGGCACCGATAAAACCACGTTCCGCCCCTACCTGGATGGCAACCAGCCGGAGCCCGTTCTGCCGATGCGGAGATGAAGCCCGGTTCGGCCGCAACGCCGCCGGGAAAGACGGCTCGCACGAGGCGAAGAGCCGATTCGCCAAAAGCGAGTACGCCGAGGGCAAGGCGGCAATCCGCGCGATGCGCCATTGCGCTTTCGCTCTCCGCACCCCATTTATCGTGTGCAGGCAATAGCGTTTTGCCGCGGGCTGCCCGAAATACGCGCGGCGTGCCGAGGTCTCCGCTCCCTGCAGTGGCAGCGATCGCGACATCGGCCGCCATAGCAACACTTCAAAAATCGACAACACTTCAAAAATCGACGTTGCTGCTCGGATGCAAACGGCATCCGCTTTCGACACGCGCGCACAGGAGATCACGGTGCGCCAATTTTCGAGATGGCCGGGACAAGCCCGGCCATGACCTGCGGGAAATGACCAGCTGAATAATTTATCCAACCTTTGCGCCGATTTTGATGGGATCGATCACCGTCATGCCCGCGTTGCGGGCATCCACGTCTTGCCTGCGGCAGTTCCGCAATCAAGCCACGGATGGCCGGGACAAGGCCATGACTCCCAAAAGCTGCTTCAACATGACCGGACTCCGGTCCAGGGAGATACCAATGAAGTTCCGTCCACTGCACGATCGTGTCGTCGTCAAGCGAATCGAGGCCGAAAGCAAGACCGCGAGCGGCATCATTATTCCGGATACCGTCAAGGAAAAACCGACCGAGGGTGAAGTGATCGCCGTCGGACCGGGCGGGCGCGACGAAGCCGGCAAAATCATCCCGATCGATCTCAAAGTCGGCGACCGCGTGCTGTTCGGCAAATGGTCGGGCACCGAGGTCAAGCTCGACGGCGCCGAACTCCTGATCATGAAGGAGAGCGACATCATGGGCGTGGTGACGGAAGCGGTCGCCAGGAAACAGGCGGCGTAACGTTTTGCGGAAATACTTGTCATCGGCGGCGGAAATGCGGTCCGGAGCCGATGGCGCAACAAATCCCTTGAATTGGAGCTACCAAGCATGTCTGCCAAGGAAGTACGTTTTGCCGTCGATGCGCGCGACCGGATGCTGCGCGGCATCGATACCCTCGCCCACGCGGTGCGGGTGACGCTCGGCCCCAAAGGCCGCAATGTGGTGCTGGACAAATCCTACGGCGCCCCGCGTATCACCAAAGACGGTGTAACCGTGGCGAAGGAAATCGAACTCGAAGATAAATTCGAGAATATGGGCGCCCAAATGGTGCGCGAGGTGGCGAGCAAGACCTCCGACCTCGCCGGCGACGGCACCACCACCGCAACCGTGCTGGCGCACGCCATCGTGCGCGAAGGCGCCAAGGCCGTGGCCGCCGGCATGAACCCGATGGATTTGAAACGCGGCGTCGATCTCGCGGTCGAAGCGGTGGTAAAAGATCTCGAGGCCAATTCCAAGAAGGTGACCTCGAACGAGGAGATCGCCCAGGTCGGCACCATTTCGGCCAATGGCGACGCCGAGATCGGCCAATTTCTCGCCGACGCCATGAAGCGGGTCGGCAACCAGGGCGTCATCACGGTCGAAGAGGCGAAGTCGCTCGAAACCGAGCTGGAAGTGGTCGAGGGCATGCAGTTCGACCGCGGCTATATTTCACCGTATTTCGTCACCAATGCGGAAAAAATGCATGTCGAGATGGATGACGCCTATATCCTGATCTCGGAAAAGAAACTGTCCGGTCTGCAGGAACTGCTGCCCCTGCTGGAGGCCGTGGTGCAGTCCGCCAAGCCTCTCGTTATCGTCGCGGAGGACATCGAAGGCGAGGCGCTGGCGACGCTGGTGGTCAACAAGCTGCGCGGCGGGCTCAAGGTCGCGGCCGTCAAGGCGCCGGGCTTCGGCGACCGCCGCAAGGCCATGCTGCAGGACATCGCGGTGCTCACCGGCGGGCAGGCGATCTCCGAAGATCTCGGCATCAAGCTCGAAAACGTCACGCTGGCGATGCTCGGCAAGGCCAAGAAGGTGATGATCGAGAAGGAGACCACCACGATCGTCAACGGCGCCGGCAAGAAGGAAGACATCGAGGCGCGTATCGCCCAGCTTAAGGCGCAGATCGAGGAGACCACCTCGGACTATGATCGCGAGAAGCTGCAGGAACGCCTCGCCAAGCTGGCCGGCGGCGTCGCGGTGCTGCGCGTCGGCGGGGCGACCGAGGTCGAGGTGAAGGAGCGCAAGGACCGGGTTGACGATGCCATGCACGCCACCCGTGCCGCGGTCGAGGAAGGCATCGTGCCGGGCGGCGGCGTGGCGCTGCTGCGCTCCATCAAGGCGCTCGACAAGATCAAGGTCGCCAATGACGACCAGAAGACCGGCGTCAACATCGTCCGCAAGGCATTGTCGTGGCCGGCGCGCCAGATCGCCTTCAATGCCGGCGAAGACGGCGCCGTCGTGGTCGGCAAGATTCTCGACAAGGACCAGTATAGCCACGGCTTTGACGCCCAGAACAGCGAATACGGCAATCTCCTCGCCAAGGGCATCATCGACCCCACCAAGGTGGTGCGGTGCGCCCTGCAAGGGGCGGCCTCCATCGCCGGCCTCTTGATCACCACCGAGGCCATGGTTGCCGAGGTGCCGCGCAAGCAAGGTGCCGCGCCCGCCATGCCGGGCGGCGGCATGGACTACTGATTTAGCGAAACGCGCCTGAAGATGGCGGCTGGGGCGGATGCGCCTCGTCCGCCCCTTCGTTCCGACGCCGGATCTCGTCAGAATGCCAGAGGGACGGTCCATTCGATCGATGGAGGAGTTTCGACCTGCGCAACCTTCGTTTCGGACGCAACATTATTCTTCCCTCGACGATCGCCATCACGCATCAGGTCAGAATGCTATACCAAATTCCGGTCGCATCGAATCACAGGGTCGTAGGGTGTGCAAAATCGCCCGGGCACGGCGCAGCAACCGGCACGGCTTCGCCGGCGATTTTGCGCACGCAGTCGGCCCTCACATGATTATTATCGCGCGGTGTCGCGATCGCGGCGCTGAGTAAAGGCCTGCCGCGTGCGCAAAATCGCCATTTGACGCCGTGCGGGCTGGCTCCGTCTCGCAGGGCGATTTTGCACACCCTACGTGTTCGGACCTCACCGGAATCCCGTCTAATGGCCCTGGAGGTCAAGAAGACCGAGGATGCAGCAAGAGCTGAGGTATTTCCTGGGCCGCCAAGCGGCGCCGGTCGCGCCGCAATGCCCAACGCCGACATCAACGGCAAAGCGGATTTCAACGGGAGAGCGGATTTCGGTCACGTTTAATTTGCAGCGGCGCCTCATTGACTTGGTGTCATACCATGACGACGGTTAACAGCCGTGGAAAGGAGCCGGTCATGCTCTCTGCGCACATCTCAAGTTTCTTAAAGCTCATCAATTCGGTACTCGACGATATAGCGGGTGGAATAGCCAGCAGTCATCACCTCCACAATGTGCGTTGCGGAATAGCGAATATCTTAGGTCTGCTCGAATACAATGATGAACTTGTGCAAAAGGCGGACCAGCTGACGCGGCGCGCGGGCGACTACATCACATACCACGATTTGCTGACAGCGCGTGATTCCGACCGGACGCAGGCGGAGGACGTCAATCGTCTGCACATCGCCCGCGAGGCGCTCGCCGCTTTTCGCTCTGCCGTCGAGCAGGGGCAGCCAAACCCCAGGGTCCGGACGCTGGGACTGGCATGAGACGCACCGATCTAGCCACGATACCGCTCACTTAACCTGGAGATGCGCCCGCTCCCTCTCCCCGCGGCGTTCTTTCACGCCGTGGGGAGAGGGTTGGGGTGAGGGGCAGGGGCACGTTGAGGGCCTTCGGGGGTGCATTCGTTGCAGCTGCGAGAGACGATCGTCCGCGCCGTCTGTGCTGGCACCTGCCCCTCACCCCAACCCTCTCCCCATCGTGAAGAACGATGGGGAGAGGGCGGCGGGCCGCGACGGCATCGCGGCTGCAAGCGTTTCGGCCGTGCAGAAAGCTGGTAGCGATCGCCGCAGGTTCGCGACGCTTGCGCACCGCCGAGGCGGGCGATTTTGCTCACCCTACGGCGCGTACACTGCTGCGATCGCCAGAAATTCCTCGGCCTTGAGGCTGGCGCCGCCGACCAGTGCGCCGTCCACGTTGTCGACACCCAAAAGCTCCGCCGCATTGGCGGGCTTCACCGAACCGCCATAGAGGATACGGATGCCGGGGGCGGCATCGGGGAACCGCCCCGCCAGACCCTCGCGGATGAACGCGTGCACCGCCCCCACATCGGCCGTCGTCGGGGTCAGTCCGGTTCCGATCGCCCACACCGGTTCGTAGGCGACCACGAGGTTGGCCGCCGTGGCGCCTTCGGGAATCGAACCCGACAGCTGGGTGCCGACTACCGTCAGGGTGCGGCCGTCGAGCCGCTCGGCCTTGGTTTCGCCGACGCATACGATCGCCAACAGGCCGGCGCGCCAAGCGGCTTCGACCTTGCCGCGCACCTGGGCGTCGGTTTCGCGATGCAGCGCGCGGCGCTCGGAATGGCCGAGGATCACGGCGCGGGCGCCGGCATCGGCCAGCATCTCGGCCGCAATGTCACCCGTGAAGGCGCCGTTCGGCTCGGCATGGCAGTCCTGCCCGCCGATCGCGATGCCGCCCAGCGCGGCGAACCGCATCACCAGCGTTGCCGGCGGGCATACGAGCAGGTCCACCGCATGGAGGCCGGCCGCACCGGCGGCCATCGCGGTAAGCTCCGCGGCCGATGCGGCGAGGCCATTCATCTTCCAGTTACCAGCAATCAGCGGGCGCCGCGGCGTCGTCATTCAACCCCCCAGAGTCTGCCTCAACCTCAGGCGGTTAGCAGACACTGACCGGCAGCGGAAGGGCTATGCGGCGCGAAACCTTGCTCCGGCAAGCTTCCCGGTTGAGCCGTGGCTCATTGCTAAGCCCGGAATACCGATTTCGGCCCTGCGTCACGGTCGTGCAACCGGCCAACAAGTATCATCGTGGGCCAGCCGTCGCGTTGGAAGCCGCCGGCCGGTGAAACCGGGTTACCATGGGCGGCCGCAGCGGCGGACCCACTATCACACCTCCTCGACCCAAGCCGCGGCCAGCGCCCAGGCGACGGACAGGACGATGGGCCCAAGAAACAGCCCGCTGATCCCATAGGCGAGGGTGCCGCCGAGCACCCCGACGATGATGACCGGCATCGGCGTCGGCAATCCGCGCGCCATCAGGATCGGACGGAAAATATTGTCGATCAGGCCGACCGGAATCATATAGGCGGAGAATAGAATCGCGCTGGTTGCCTCCATGGTAAACCAGCTCCAGATCACGATCGGAGCGATCAGGACCGCCGGTCCGATCTGGATGATGCCGAGCACGAGCGCCAGGAAGGTCAGAAAGCCGGATGCCGGAATGCCGGCGGCCAGAAAACCCAAACCGGCCAGAAATGCTTGCACCAAGGCGATGCCGACCACGCCGCGCGATACATTGCGGATCGTGCTGCCGGCCAGTTCGAGCATCTCGTCGCCGCGCTGGCGCAGGATCCGGCGCAGGAACGCCCGGAACGCAGCGATGAGGCGGGGCCCGGGCGCATAAAGAAATCCCGCGATCACGATCGAGGCGACGAACTCCAACAGCCCCAGCACCACGCCGCCGGCCATCTCGACCAACTTTCCCGCCAGCGGCCGAAGGCTCGGTGCGATTTCGCGCACCGTCGTCTTGATGTCGGTTGCGGCATGCATCCACAGTTCATAAAGCTGCTCGCCGATCAGCGGCCACGCCTTGACGGACTCCGGCGGCAATGGAATGGGCAGGGCCTGTGAGTCCAGCGCAGTGGCGGCGAAGCCGACGCCGCCGATCAATCCGAGCCCGAGCCACGCCAGCGGGCCGACCACCGTCATGAGACAGAGCACCGTGATCAAGGTTGCGGCGAGACGGCGGCTGCGCAGCCGCCATGCGAGCCAATCGAATAACGGATAAAGCGCGACGGCCAAGATGGCGCTCCACAATCCCACCGTCAGAAATGGCCCGATGACCTTCAAGGACCAATATCCAAGGAGGGCGATGAGGCCCACCCGGATTGCGGTATCGATCGTAGAGGATTCGAGCCTGGCCGCGATCGGAGCCCTTGGTTTTTCCGCAGTCATCGCCGCTTGCTCGATTTTTGGCAGGATGGTCACTCGGATCCGCGTCGCGCCACGGACCGAGATGACCGTCGCATGGCGCGTGCAAAGGATCAGTGTATTCCATGCCACAAACCGACGCGCGCTTCACCTGCGATCCGCGCCGGTCTTGCCGGCGCAAGCCCACATGCCTGCCCACTTGCCCGGCATCCGTAGAACTCTCTACGTACAGAGCCGGAATGATGCCACAGTGAAAGCGTGCCATATTGGCAGAAGGATGCATCCGGAGATGTCCATGACGGTACGATCGAGCATGACACAAATCTTGGCGGTGCTGTCGGCGGCGCTGCCGGCGTTTTTTGTCTCCGGGCAACGGCTCGTTGCCCAGGAAGCCGGCGACGTCGCCCACGGCCGCACCATCGCGACCACCGTCTGCGCCGCCTGCCATTTGGTCGGAAAGGGCCAATTCGGCGTGCCGGGCGAAGTCCCTCCGCCGTTTGCGCGGATCGCCGACACGCCCGGGATCACGACCATCGCGTTGAGCGCGATGCTGCTGACACCGCATCGGCAGATGCCCAACATCATTCTCCAGCCGGACGAACGGCGAGACATCGTCGCCTATATTCTGAGCTTGAAGTGATGGCGTAAGGATGTGCGGCAAGCGCCCATGTGCGGCGCATGCCGTACCTTTGCCGCGCCGGCCGGCACCTTCCGATACCTCTTGCAAAGGCGATTCCCTCCGCGTTGCGGATGCCTTATAATCCAGGGCTAGCGGAGTGGAGGGGCAAATGCCGGAAATCGTGTTCTATGCGCTCGGCGGCCGATCGGTCGAACAGAAGCGCGCGCTCATCAAGGATTTTACCGATGCGGTCGTGAAGCACTACCATGTCGATGCCGGGGCGGTGACGATCACGATCGTGGAGTCTGCCAAGGAGGACAAGGCCAAGGGCGGCGTGCTGTTCAGCGACATGGGAGGTCCGAAAGCATAAGCGATTTACGGTGCCGGCCCGCTGCAATCGACGGCGATTCGGGATGGTAGGCGGCCGGCCGCGTTTTGTAGCGCACAACGGTAGGTCATTAGAAAGCTTCCAGATTTCGCCCGTCACTTGGCGGTTGCGATCGGCGGGAATTCGGTCTTTACGTCGATCAAAGCGCGTTGTGGGAGCGTGATCATGAATGCCTTTTCTGACGCCTTTCAGTCCGGCCTGATCCTGTTGCGCGAGGGCCTGGAGGCCATGCTGGTCATCGCGGCGCTGGCCGCGTTCCTGCACCGGGCGGGCGCCGGCGACAAAGTGAAGGCGGTCTATGCCGGGGCGATCTTGGCCCTATTGGCGAGCTTCGGCGCCGCCTATGTGTTCGAGAAATATTTCTCCGGCCAGCATAACGACTTCATGGAAGCCGGCGTCATGGTGATCGCGGCGCTGCTGATGCTTTACATGAGCGGCTGGCTGTTCCTGCGCCAAGACCCCAAGGCGTTTATGGCGGACTTGCGCCGTTCGGCGGAGCGTGCGCTTGGCTATGGCACCGTGTTCTGGCTCGGCGCCATAGCGTTTTTAGCGGTGTTTCGTGAAGGCGGCGAGACCATCCTGATGCTGCACGCGGCGGCGACGCAGAGCGGCGGGTGGAACGCGGGCCTAGTGTCGGGGCTGGCGGTGGCGACGGTTGCGCTCGCGGTGATTTATTATCTCATGCAGAAATCCGCCAACCTGTTGCCGTTACGCCCGGTGTTTCTGGTGACATCGGCATTTCTGTTCATCATGGCGCTGCGCTTCATCGGCGGCGCGATCCAGGAATTGCAGGAGCAGACCGTGGTATCCGACACGGACCTGCCGATCCCCGACTGGCTGCGACAGGGCTTGGATGCCCTGGGATTCAATCCCAGTTGGGAAGCGGTGGGGGTGCAGCTTGTGATCGCGGCCATTGCGGTCATCAGCACCCTCGCTTTGCGGCCGCGGCGCTCGAAATCGGCGGTGGCGGCTGAGTGAGCTTAAAATTCTTCTACTGTGTCCGTGCGGCGTCGAGGCTGTTTCGCTTCGCCGGCACGAAGCGCATGCCCGCGCTTGCGTTCGCATGCACGTTCGCGCCTCTGACAACGTCGGCGCCGGCTCAGACACCGCCGACCGCCGAAGCAGGCGCGGAGGTCTATGCATTGCGGTGTTCGCCGTGCCACGGCGTCGATTTGAACAACACCAGCGGCGGGCAGGTATTCGATCTGCGCCGGCTGCGGCCGACGGAGCACGACCGCTTCGTCGATTTCGGTGACCAGCGGCAAGGATAACATGCCGTCCTGGTATGGCATTCTCTCTGCGGCCGAAATCGAGGCGATTTGGGCTTACATCCGCGCCACCGTGGATCGCCGTCCATAAGCGGCAACGATCGTGGCGGCCCATTCGTCATCGCCGGGCTTGTCCCGGAGATCCCGTTCAGGAGGGCACGGTTCGCCGATTTTCGAGATGGCCCGGACGAGCCCGGCCATGACCTGTGGCGCCCTCCCGGCGATTGATTTACGTTGCTTTCAGCACTTCCGGTTATTTTGGTCCGCAAGACAGGTGGACGAGGCGGACACCATCTCAATTCAGGGACACCAAATTGCCGAAAACGGTCTGTTGAATGGATGAATAGTCGAGGGGTGACTGTGATGGGACGGGCTGAAGCTTTGGACGTACGATCCGTATCCAGGTTGCTGCTGCGGGCGATCCCCGGAGTGGCGGCGAGCGCGGTTGCGGCTTTTGTGATCTATGCCATTCATGTTTCGCGGCCCCCGCAGACGCTGGAGCAGCTGTCGGAGGTGACGCCGCAAAGCGACGGACTCAGCGCCGAGGAGCGGCGCGGACTGACGCGCCAGATGCTCAAGGAGCGCCGGGAGAATCCGCAGCAGCCGGCCGAGGTGCGGCCGACGCCCCGCCTGTTGACCGCGGAAATCGCGACCGTGGGCGAGGCCAAGCCGCGGCCTGATCGTGCTCCGGTGGTCCGGCTCGCAGCGCGCACCCGGCCCGATGCGGCGACACCGGCTGCCGTGACGGTTCCCCTGCCGCCGCAACCGCCGTCGGTGCCTGCTTCCACAGCCACGGCGCCGGGCGAAGTGGCCACGAGTGCGCTTGGCCCCAAGCCCCCCGGTGAGGTGAATACCCAACCGGGCGGCACTGCCGACGTTCCGCGGCGCGGGTTGGCCGCCAACGTGTTTTCCACCATTTCGGTGTTCGCCGGAACGGCTGTGAATGCGACCGGCAACACGGTCAATTGGGTCATCGATCTTCCCGGCAGGGCGATCTCGGCCGGTGGGAGATGGATCGGCGGCGATTCCAGCACCGGCAGTCCGCCGACAGCACCGCCGCCTTCAAAGAGAAGCTAGCCGCCGTACCGCTGAGTTAGAAATACCTACGGAAATGGCCGGGTTCGTCCCGGCCATTTCGTTTTCGCCTCGGGGAAGCCCCGCAAGCAAGACCAGCCAAAACCGGACGGCTTGAAAAGCGGCTAACAGGCAGCGGACAGGCCTTTGCGCGGTTGCGCCGAACCGGTGTATCGTGATGGCCGACACCGGCTCCGTGGTTGCGTGCTCGCCAGGCCCGCAACGGTAAAGGAGCGGCGACGAGGGAGAAACGATGCTCTACCGAAACTCAATGGGCGTGGTGATGATCGCCGGGCTGCTCGCCGCATCGGCGCCGGCGCTTGCGTTCGACGATGCCAAATATCCCGATTTCAGCGGGCAATGGGCAGCCGTCCGCATTCCGGGCGTGACCGGGCAGCCGGCCTACGATCCGACCAAGTCATGGGGGCCGGGCCAGCAGGCGCCGCTGACACCCGAATATCAAAAGGTCCTCGAAGCCAGCATGGCCGATCAGGCGCTTGGCGGCCAAGGCAATTGGCACACCGGTGCCGAATGCTTGCCACCCGGCATGCCGTCGATGATGACGCTCTACCGTCCGATGGAAATCGTGGTGATGCCGGAGACCACCTATATCCTGATCGACCATGTGATCGATTCCCACCGCCGCATCTACACCGACGGACGCGACTGGCCAAAAGACCCCGACCCGAGCTTTTCCGGCTATTCGATCGGCAAATGGATCGACCAAAACGGCGACGGCCGGTTCGATGTGCTGGAAGTCGAGACCCGCTATTTCAAGGGGCCGCGGCCGCTCGATCCGGCCGGCATGCCGACGCACGCGGACAACGCATCGGTCATCACCGAGCGGTTCTTCCTGGACAAGGACAATCCGGCGCTCCTGCACGACGAAATCACGCTCGTCGACCATGCCTTCACGCGGCCGTGGACGGTGCTGAAAACCTATCGCCGCATCGGCGGCGAATTTCCCGACTGGGCCGAGGATAACTGCTCCAACAACAACGAGCTGATCAAGATCGGCAACGAAACCTATTGGCGCGGCGGCGACGGCAACTTGCTGCCGACCCGCAAGGGCCAGCCGGCCCCGGACCTGCGCTACTTCAAATCGACCGCCAAATAGGGGCTGGCTTACCCACCGGTACAGCGCGGGCCGAATACCGTCGCGAAGGCGCGCTGCAGTTCGGCGTCGACCTCGGCCATCGTCACCCGGCGGCCGAGGTCGTGCAGGCTGGTGACGCCGTAGCGCGCCTCGGCGATACCGCATGGCACGATGCCGCCGAAATGGCCGAGATCTGGCGCGACATTGAGGCTGACGCCGTGCAGGCTCACCCAGCGTTTCACCCGGATGCCGATGGCGGCGATCTTGTCCTCGCAGCCATCGCCTTTGTCGGGGCGGCGCACCCACACGCCTACCCGGTCCTCCCGGCGCTCGCCCGTCACGTCGAACGCCGCCAGCGTGCGGATCAGCCACTCCTCCAGGCCGGCCACGAACCGGCGCACGTCGCCGCCGCGCCGCTTGAGGTCGAGCATCGTATAGCCGACGCGCTGGCCCGGGCCGTGATAGGTGAACTGGCCGCCGCGTCCCGCCGTGTAAACCGGAAACCGCGGCTCGATGAGGTCCTGCGCCCGCGCACTCGTCCCGGCCGTATAGAGCGGCGGATGCTCCAGGAGCCAAACCAGTTCGCCGGCCTCTCCGGCCGCGATCGCGGCCGCCCGTGCCTCCATGGCGGCCAATGCCGCATCATATGCAACCGGAACATGGTCGACACGCCAATCCACCGGCGGACCGGGCGTCACGCTGCTCGGCGCGGCGGCGAGATCAGTGCGGGTCCCGGTCATTGGTTGCCTGGGTCCGTGGACGACGTGTTTATGTTGTTCACCTGGGGATCGTGGGCCGCATCGGCAAGCGAAGCAAATCAGCCGCTTGGAGACCGGCTGGCGGGGGTGAAGAAGATTGCCTCTTGCGCCCCTCCAAATCTTTCGACATTCAAGAATTTTGCGCAAGAAAGCTATGTGCCGGGTGTTTCGCGATGAAAGCGGAACATTTTGGTTGATAAAATAATAGATGCAACCATAGATCCGGATGGTGTGCGATAGGCTGCTGTGCTTATATCGTCTGGTGTTTCCAAGATGACCGGACCTCAATTCACGCATGGTGAAGGATGGCAAGGTTCAATCCGAATGAAATGTTAGCGCCGCTGGAGCGGCTGCACAATGCCGGTATACGCTACGGCACGGTAATCGATATCGGCTGTGCCGATGGGCATCTGTTTCTCTTATTGCAATCGCTCGGGCTAGTGCCGGGCGCGGTACCCGTCAACATCGATGCTAATGCGTTGTACGAAGCGTCGCTGAAAGCGATTTGTGACGTCGTTGGGGGCCACTACCGAATCTGCGCCGTGACGGATCATGCCGGCGAAATCGAAGTGACCACCTCGGTCCATCCCTATTGGTCGTCGCTGCGACCGGCGGGCGATCCTTATTGGCGCCGCGTCAATGATCTGACCGCCGGCAAGATCACCGTCCCGGCGAACACGCTCGACGCGCTGGCGCGTGAACTTTCGCTGAAGCCGCCATTCTTGCTCAAGCTCGATGTGCAGGGTGCCGAGGAGGCCGTGCTGCGCGGCGCCCGCGAGGTGCTGCAAAATTGTGAGGCAGTGATATGCGAGGCCGACATCGAGGACTTCCAGAAGCTGAACCGTGTGCTGGTCGACGCCGGTTTCGTTCTTTACGATATAACGCAGTTGGAACGCCTCGTCGATGGAACGCTCGGCTGGTTCTATCCGATCTACATCAACGGCAGGTTGACGCAATTGCTGCCGAATTCTTTCTGGGACCCACGACAGAACGATGTTGTGATCCGTAAGCAAGTCGAGCGCCGAGAACAGATTTTAAAGTCGAATGCGGAATGGCTCGGACGACTGCGTACCCGGATGAAGACAAAGTAAATGAAAGTCTGCCGGCGTTGTTTCCGGCGATCGGATACCGCCAATTTCGCCGGCTTTTGGGAGCAAGAAGGATAGGGGTTATGACGAGTCATGAGCCGCTGCGCCAAGCGAGCGGCGGACGCCACGGGTGTTCTCTGCAACCGGATGCACCGCACGGCATCACTGACTTTCCAACGTGCATATGCCGAGAATGATGCCGGGCACCGATTTGACGTTGTGGTTTATGTCGCGCCTTTTTTGGCAGTCCCAACGGCGGCCGCACTCATGCGCGCACTTGCAAAGCATTGCCAACCAGCGACTTGCCGAGCGACCAGATGGCGCCCGGAACCCGATGAGTGGCGGCGATCACGTCGTCGAGAGCGGATTCGATCAGATCGCAATCGTCGTCGGTGATGATCAGCGGCGGCAGCAGTTTTACGGTATGGCTGGCGTGTCCGGCGACCTGGGTCAGCAGCTTATGGTCGCGGAACAGCGGGATGGTGACAAGCTGGCAAAACAGGCCCTTATTGGCCGTTTCGAGCACGTTCCAGGTCGCCTTGAGCTTGAGCGAGGTCGGCGGGCCGAACTCGATCCCGATCATCAGTCCCTTGCCGCGGATGTCGCGCACGAATTCGTAACCGTCGAGCCGGCGATGGAAGGCGCTGCGCAACCGGGCGCCGAGCCGATCGGCCCGGGCGATGATGCGCTCATGCTGCATCACTTCCAGGGTGGCGATACCGGCCGCCATGGCGAGATCGTTCTTGGCGAAGGTCGATCCATGCACCACGGCGCGGTCGATCCGATCGAACACCTTGTCGTAGATCCATTTGTGCATCAGCACCGCGCTGACGGGCACATGGCCGCCCGACAGCGCCTTGGCGAGCAGCACCATGTCGGGCTCGACCCCCCAATGTTCGACCGCCAGGAACCGGCCGGTGCGGCCGAGCCCGGTCTGTATTTCGTCGGCGACGAACAGGCTGCCATGGCGGCGGCACAGTGCCGCGGCCTCGCGCAGATAGTCGTCGTCGGGCATGTTGACGCCCTTGCCCTGAATCGGCTCGACGATGAAGGCGGCGACGTCGCGCGTTGCCAGCGCCCGCTCGAGCGCGGCGAGATCGTTGAACGGGACCACCCGGCAGTGCGGCAGCAAGGGCTCGAAGCCGTCGCGGAACATGGCATCGCCGTTGAGCGACAGCGAGCCGTTGGTGAGCCCGTGAAACGCGTGGTCGCAATACACGATGCCGGGACGGCCGGTCGCGCGGCGGGCGAATTTGATCGCGGCCTCGGTCGCCTCGGTGCCGGAATTGGCGAAGAATACCTTGTCCAGATAGGGCACGAAGTCCAAAAGCCGCTTCGCCAAGACGCCGGCCAGCGGCGACACGTCGAATTGCACCAGATTGGGCAATTCGGCATCGAGGACGCTCAACAGGGCTTCCCGCAATGCCGGATGGTTGCGTCCCAGCGCAAATACACCGTAGCCGCTTAAGAGGTCCAGGTATTTAGTGCCGTTACGATCATAAAGATACTGCCCGGCGCCGCGACAGAATCCGACATCGTAGCCGATCGCCCGCAGCACGCGCACCATCTGCTCGTTCAGATAGCGCCCGTGCATCTCGTATCGATCCGCCTCGGATTCGCCGAAGAGTTCCGCCATGTTCAAGCTCATGGCCGGGCCACTTGACAGACACACCAGCTGAGGTCGATGGCTCACTTCGAAGATCCCCCACCACGACGGCTTGTCGAATGCCGCCGGATACGAGGCGCACATTAACAATTCGTAAGGCGCCAAGCATCAAAAAACCATTGGGTGACATCATGCGTTGGTTCTGGGCAGCTTGCACTGCGACATTTTTGCTACAGGGTGTGGCCCTGGCGGCCGATCCCACCGGCGAATGGCGCGTCGCCAACGGCAACGCCAACATTCGCATCGACAACTGCAATGGCGCCTTGTGGGGCGTCATCTCCTGGGAGCGGGAACCCGGTGGCGTTAACGCCCAAAATCCCAATCCGGCGGAACGCAAACGGCCGACGCTCGGGATGCCGATTCTGTTGGACATGAAGCCGACGCGACCGGGCCTGTGGCAAGGCGAGGTCTACAATGCGGAAAACGGCAAGACCTATGATTCGAAAATCAGCCTTGCCTCCGCGGACGTCTTGCGAATCGAGGGCTGCGTGCTAGGGTTCCTTTGCGGCGGCGAGAACTGGACCCGGGTCAAGGCTGGCGACGCCGCGCCGGCGCGGACGGCGGCAACTGCTGCGGCCGCTCCACGCAACGGCAAACCGGCGCCCATTCAGAGCGCCTGCTCAGGAGCCGCGGGGGCGGCCCATAAGGGCGGGCTGAAATAGCACGGCCGCCGCCAGCGTGCAGCAAAGCGACAGGGCCAACAGCTTGCCCATGCTCGACGTCCCGGGATGGCTGGAGAACCACAGGCTGCCGAATGCGGTAGCCGTGGTGGCGGCGCTGAAAATCACGGCGCGCGTCAGGCTCGATTGCAGCAGCTTGGTGCGCCCTGCGCGCCATGACAGAATGTAGTAAATCTTGAATGCCACCCCGATGCCGAGCAGCAGCGGCAGGGCGATGATGTTGGCGAAGTTGAGCGGCATCCCGATCAGGACGCAGATTTCCAGGGTCACGAGACCGGCGAGCAGCAGCGGTACCAGCGTCAACAGGACGTCGCCGAACCGGCGCAGCGCGACCCACAGCAAGATCGCGATGGCCCCCAATGCCCACGCTCCGGCCTCGATGAAGGCGCGCACGATGGTGTTGCCGGATTCATAAATGGAAATCGGCCCCCCGATCGCGGTGGGCTCGACCGCCAGGACGGCGCGGGCAAAATCGCGCAACACCTCATTGTCGTCGGGATTGCCCTTCGGCATGGCCTGGACCAGGATTTTGCCGTCCGTCGCGCGCCAATTGGTGGTAATTTCCGGCGGTAGATTATCGAGCGTCACCGTGCTCGCCTGTAGGAGTTCGCGAATGTCGGTCAGATCGCGCTTGATCGGCGTGATGAAGGTGGCCTCGGCCCGTCGGCGGACATCCTGATCGGCGGCAACAAGCATCTCCAAGTCCGAGGCCAGACGCCGCGCCGCATCGGCGCCCGGTCCGGTCTGATCGGTCGCACGTCTTGCGCAAATTGTCGATCGCCCGTCCAAGCCCGGCGACGTTGTCGGCGTCCGTCGGCGGCGTCCGCGGCGGCGCATTGAAAACCGGTTGGAGGACGGTCGCCAATTCGGCGATCATCTGCAGCTTCTCCGGCTGGTCGGCGGGGATGAAATCCGCCAGCGTCATCACGCGATCGACCTCCGGCAACGCCTTGAGCCGCGCCGCCGTTTGCCGTGCGGCATCCGCGGATGCGGTCAGCACGTTGACGGAGTTGGAGCCGATGCCGGGGTCGCGTCGCAGGTCGAGAAAGGTTGCGATCAACTCGACCTTTGGACTGCGCAGGTTCATCGGATTGAAGTCGAAATGCAGGTAGTGCAGCAGCGGCAATCCCGCCAAGGCGGTACCGAGCGTCAACACAATGACCGGAACCCGGTAGGTCTCCAGAAAATCGTTGACCGGAGCAAGCCATGTGAAGCCAAGTCCCTCCGGCTCCCCGGCCGGACGCAGGACATAGATGAGCGCGGGCAGTACCGTAACGCTGGTCAGGTAGGCGATGATCATGCCGGCGCCGGCGAACTCGCCGAGTTCGGATAGGCCGAGATAGGCGGTCGGCAGGAACGAGAGAAAACCGGCCGTCACCGCCGCGGCCGCGAGCGTCAGCGGAATGCCGGCGCGCGCCCCGGCCTCGCACAGGGCTTTGCGCAGGTCCGGCTCCTTAAAACGTTCCTGCCGGTAGCGAACGCTGAATTGGATGCCGAAATCGACGCCGAGACCGATGAACAGGACCGCGAACGCAACCGAAATAGGGTTGAAGGCCCCCACCAGCATCAACCCGGTCATCGCCGTGATCGCCAGGCCGATGAGCAGCGCGACCACCACCGCGACGATGATCCGAAACGACCGCAACGCCAGCCACAAAATCAGCAGGACGACCGCGAACGTAATAGCGCCGTTGGCGGCCGCGCCTTCCTTCACGGTGGCAAATTCCTCGTTCTCGATCGGCACCGGCCCGGTCAGCCGCACCCGCGCTTGGAACCGCCCTTTAAGATCGAGATCGGCCGCCACCGCGCGGATGGTATCGGTGGCAGCCTTTCCGGGTTCCAGGGCGGTAAAATCCAACATGGGCTTGATCTGGATCAGCCGCCGCAGATCGCCAGGCTGGACGTTCGCGTTGTTCAACTGACGCCAGGAAAACGCGGCCGGGCGGCCGGCCAAAACACCTTCCAGCGCAACCGAGGCCATCGTGAAAGGTCTGGCGAGATCGTCGAGCATCAATTCGTTTTCGTTGACGCCTCCAACCACGAGCGCGATCATCTGGGTGAGACCGCGCAGCGTCGGATCCACCACCGGAGCGCGCACCAAGGGTGCCGCGGCGGCGAATTGTTTGGTCGTGGTGGCGACCTCCTCCTTGGGGAGGAACAGAAGCCCGTTCCGGGCGAAGAATGGCGTGCCTCCGATCAGGGTGACGCTGGGGAACAGTGCGGTGTTTTTCGCAAGTTTGTCTGCGAGGGCGGCGCCGGCAAGCGCTGCGAATTCCGGCGTGGGTGCATCGACCACGACCAATATGGTCCCGCTGCGTCCCGGCATCGCCTTTTGAAAGCCGATTTCGCGCTGTCGCCACGAAAGATCGGGCGAGATCAGCGTGTTCACATCGGTATTGATGGCAAAGTGTCGCGCCGCATACCACCCCGATGCGATGGCCAACAGCAGCCCAACCGCGATCGTGCCCCACGCATGTCGTGTACAAAAATCGATCGTTGCAATGATTGTTGACTTTACCATGTCGTCCGATTTCCTGATTGGTTCATGCTACCTTAACTATCGCGGCTTTGGCTGGGGTTCCAGTGGATCGAAAGCGTCGGCTGCGGGGGGTTAGCGCGCGCTTGCTCGCGGTTCCTGCCGCTAACAGTTGAGACTACAACCTGAAGATCGCGTGCGGTGCCGCAACGGATACGCTGAATTGGTGGTATGGGCCACCGAAATTCATGCTAGGAATACGCGGGCTGGCCTCATCCGATCAAGCTTGTGGCGTCGGCGTCGTCAACCGGCGCACGGGACTCGGTTGCGCTGTCGCCGGCACGCCGCACCGGCGAAGTTGTACAAGCGTATGCTGAAGAAAGAACCGGAAATGAACATACCGTTCTTCAAAGAGATGAAGATTGGGGCCTACTTGCTCAAGCAGAAACTGCTTGGCCGCAAGCGCTACCCGCTGGTGCTGATGCTTGAGCCGTTGTTCCGCTGCAACCTCGCATGCGTGGGCTGCGGCAAGATCGACTATCCGGATGCGATCCTCAACCGGCGGCTCTCGGTCAACGAATGTCTTGCCGCGGTCAACGAGTGTGGCGCCCCGATGGTCGCCATTCCGGGGGGAGAGCCCCTTATCCACAAGGACATCGCCGCCATCGTCAAGGGCATCGTAGCGCGCGGCAAGTTCGTCTCCCTTTGCACCAATGCGTTGCTGCTGGAGAAAAAGCTCGACCTGTTCGAACCCTCGCCCTACCTGTTCTTTTCGGTCCATCTCGATGGGCTGGAGCCGCACCACGACAAATCCGTCTCCCAAGCGGGTGTGTTCGAGCGGGCGGTGTCGGCGATCCGGGCCGCGAAGGCACGGGGATTCGCGGTCAATGTGAATGCCACCATCTTCGACGGCCACTCGGCCGAAGACATCGCCGCCTTCCTGGATTTTACCAAGTCGCTCGGGGTCGGCGTTTCGATGTCGCCCGGCTACGCCTATGAACGGGCGCCCGACCAGGAGCATTTCCTGAGCCGCCGCAAGACCAAGGAGCTGTTCCGCCGCGTCTTCGCCCTGGGCCGCGGCAAGGACTGGAAGCTGCTGCATTCCGGCCTGTTTCTCGACTTTCTGGCCGGTAATCAGTCTTATCACTGTACGCCCTGGGGCATGCCGACCCGCAATATTTTCGGCTGGCAGAAGCCCTGCTACCTGCTGGGCGAAGGCTATGTGAATTCGTTCGCCGAGTTGATGGAGACGACGGACTGGGACGCCTATGGCACCGGCCGCTACGAAAAATGTGCGAATTGCATGGCACATTGCGGTTATGAACCGACAGCGGCGGCGGCAACGCTCGCCCAGCCGCTCGAAGCGCTCAGAGTTGCAATGTTCGGGGTGCGCACCGAAGGCGCGATGGCGCCGGAAATTTCGTTGGAGCAACAGCGCCCGGCGCAATACGTATTCTCAGACCACGTCCAGAAATCTCTCGCGCAAATGGGGCAGCCCAAGGCCCGGACCAAAGCGACGGCGACCTCTCACTAAGGCCTGCCGCGCCGCCCAACTGTCGCGGGCAAGCTTGACGAGGCTCGGCACCTGCTTGGGGTGCCGAAACAGCGATCGCATGACGGCCGCGAGATCGATCACGCCGCCCGCCGTGGTGGCGACCAAGGCGGCCGGCGGCAACGTGCGGTGCGCCGGATCCGTGACGACGCGAAAAGCTGCGAAAGGGACACCATGTGCGGCCGCTACGCGGGCCGCCACATGGGATTCCATGTCCACCACGGCCGCCGCTGTCGTCCGGTAAAGCCGCTGCTTGGCACGCGCATCGGCGAGCGGGACGTCGGATCCGGCGATATCCGCAAAGCAGACGTTGCGCCGTTGCCCCGACGTTGCCCAATCGCCCTGCGCCGACGCTTCCAGCGCCATGTCCATCAGCGAGCGCGACCAGCCGATATCGCAGGTATAGCGGCCATCATCCGCGATGATGTGGCGCGCGATCACGCAGGAACCGGGCTTGAGATGGGGCGCAAGCCCGCCCGCGATACCGAAGCTCAATACGCCGACGCCGCCCCGGCGAATTGCCGCTTCGAGCGATCGTTCCAGCTGCGCCGGTCCGCCGCCGCAAATAACCGCAATGTCGGGGCCGGCGACGATACGCGCCTCGAATGTGAGCCCGGTGACGGCAATGACGCGCGGGTTGCGTGCGCCGTCCGCAACCCCATCCATCCGCTCCACCGGACCGGTTGCCGAAGCCCCGCCGCCACCCGCATTCCCCATTATGTCAAGCATACGATCCACGCTGATTTAGCCGAACCGAACAAATCGGTGGAACGGGATGGTGCATTGGACCACCTCACATTCCGAACGCGACCCGGCGGCTGTTTCCGGATTGCAGATTGCGGTATCGCGCCAGCGCCCAGAGCGGGAAATAGCGCCGGTAGCCGTGGTAACGTAAATAGAAGACGCGGGGAAATCCCGTCGCCGTAAAGAGCGGTTCGGTCCAAAAGCCTTCCCGGTCCTGCGTGCGGGCGAGATACGTGATGCCGCGCGTGACCGCTTGGTCGTCGGCGCGGCCGGCCGCCATCAGGCCGAGCAGCGCCCAGGCGGTCTGCGACGCCGTGCTCGGCGCCCGCTCATAGCCGTGGTAGTCGAGCTTGTAGCTGGAACCGTCCTCGCCCCATCCGCCATCCGGATTCTGGATCGCGATCAACCAGTCCGCCGCACGGCGAACCCAATCGGTTTCATGCTCGATTCCGGCGGCGTTCACGGCTGCCAGCACCGACCACGTCCCATAAATATAATTCATGCCCCAGCGGCCGTACCAGCTGCCGTCCGGGCGCTGGGTGTCGCGCAGATAGTCTACCGCGCCACGCACCAGGGCATTGGTATCGGCCCGCTCGCCGAGCTGTGCCAGCATGGAAATGCAGCGCGCCGTCACGTCTTCGGTCGGCGGGTCGAGCAGGGCGCCGTGATCCGCGAATGGAATATTGTTGAGATAATAGTAGGTATTATCGGCATCGAAGGCGCCCCACGCTCCGTTGCGGCTCACCAGCCCCTCGATCCACTCGCGCGCCCGCGCGATCGCGACTTCGTATTGGGCGGTCGGCTTAAGCCTGCGAATCCGGTCCATCGCCATGACGACCACCGCGGTATCGTCAACATCCGGATAATGCGGGTTGGCATACTGAAACGCCCAACCGCCCGGCCGAACGTCGGGGCGCCGCTCAGCCCAATCTCCCTTGACGGCGAGTTCTTGCTTCGGCAGCAGCCACGTAAGTCCGCGGCCGGCGCTCTCCGCCGCGGCGGCATCGCCGACTTCCAGCAATGCATGGGAGGCCAGCCCCGTATCCCAAACCGGCGAAACGCAAGGCTGGCAGTAAGCCTCGCGATCGGCAACGACCACGAGCTTGTCCACCGATGCGCGCGCCAACACGGCGTGCGGATGATCCTTCGGATATCCAAGGGCTTCGAACATCATGACGCTATTGGCCATGGCGGGGTAGATCGCCCCCAGGCCATCTTCGCCGTTGAGCCGCTCGGTGACGAAATCGACCGCGCGGGCAATCGCGCGCCGGCGGGACCACTGCGGAAACCAGGGTTCGGCGACGCGCAGTCCACTGTCGACGACGCGGAAAAACGCGAACCATCCGGCATTTTGATGCGGTGCTTTTTCCGGCGGCCCGATGCGGCGCGGGTCTTCGCGGAACAGTTCATCGATGGTGACGCCGCGCCGGTTCTTGGCGAGTGGCTTGAGTGTGCGCAGCACCAGAAGCGGCACGATGACGGTGCGGCCCCAATAGGAGATCTTGGTCAGATGGAACGGAAACCAGCGCGGCAGCAGCATGATTTCCACCGGCATGACCGGCACGCTGTTCCAAGTCAGCACGCCATAGAGCGACAGCAACACGCGGGTGAATACATTCGATTGCTTCGCTCCGCCGCGCGCCAGGATCGCCTCGCGGGCGCGTGCCATATGCGGTGCGTCGGGAGGATCGCCGATCATCTTCAAGGCAAAGTAGGCCTTGACGCTCGCGCTCATGTCGAAGTCGCCGTCGTGAAACAGCGGCCAGCCGCCATGGCTGCCCTGCCGGCGGCGCAGATAGACGGCGAATTTCTGTTCCAGCGCCGGGGCGAGGGGTTCATCCAGATAATGCTTGAGCAGCACGTATTCGGCCGGAATCGTCGCGTCCGCCTCCAGCTCGAATACCCAATGTCCGTCGCCGCGCTGACTGGCGAGCAGGGCTTTTGTCGCCTCCGCGATGGCGCGATCGAGCGTCGGCTGATCGATCCGAGCCGGCGGTGATTGGGGTCTAGGGTTGGGCATGTCCGGGCGTAAACCTCTATGCTTCCATCACCAGATCGGCGGCACGATCGCCGGAACGCACCGCGCTTTCGATCGTGGCCGGCAGGCCGGTATCGGTCCAGTCGCCGGCGAGAAACAGATTGCGCCATGCGGTCTTTCCACCCGGCCGCTTGGCATTCTGCGACGGCGTGGCCGCGAAGGTAGCGCGCCGCTCGCGCACGATCTGCCAGGGCGGCAATTCCGCCGGAACCCGCGTAACGCGCCGCACGTCCTGCCAGATCATGGCGGCGAGTTCCTCGCGCCCGTGGCGGAGCAACCGATCTGCACAGCTGATGGTCACGGTTATACGATCCGGGAAGCCGAATATCCATTCCGCCACACCGTTCAACACTCCGAGCATCGGCGGCAGGTCCGCAGGCGGCACGATGCGGAAATGCGCATTGACGATGGCATGGAATGCATCGGGAGTCCGCAGGCCCGGCATCACGGCACTTGCCGCATAGGGCGGCACGGCCGTCACGACGGCGTCCCGCGGTCCGACCGCAATCGCATCATCGCCGAAATCGAGACTTTCCACCCTGTCGCCGGTCGCGACGAGCCGGCGCAATTGATGGGTGAACCGGAACGTGCCCGCGCGGGCTTTCACATAGGCGGTTGCGGGCTCGACGAACGCGGCGCTCAAACCCGCCGGGGCCAGAAACGGCCGGCAGGCTTGGCCGCCGCGCGCGATGGTATCGCGCACCACCGCGCGCGCCAAGGCGGCCGACGATCCGCTCGGATCGGTATTGAGCGCCGCCAACAGGAACGGCCGCATCACCCGTTCATAAGCAATTCCGCTGCAGGATATCGTCTCCGCGAGCAAGCGATCCGGCCCCGGCACCATGAGCCGGCCGAGCGCGACATAGTCGCGTGCGCTGGTACCGGGCGCGCGCTTGCGGCGGTCGAACACCCAGAACGGCAGGCGGCCGCTCCCGAGATCGAGCGTCCACCGCTCCGCGGTGGCAAGGTTGACGAAGGGAAACCGCGCCGCCGCGGCGCCGGTCAGCATCGCCTGGGCGCCGATGGTCGCGACGAAATCGAGCGCCGCGGTGTTGCCGGACAACAGGATATGGGTGCCGTTATCGATGCGCATGCCGCTCGCCGCATCGTCATAAGAGCGGCAGCGACCGCCGGCTTGATCGGTCGCCTCGTGGACGACCGTTGCGATCCCGCGGCCCGCGAGCCTAACGGCGGCGGCCAGTCCGGCGATGCCGGCGCCGATGATATGAACCGTCCGTGCCATCAGATGAATGCGTAGCGGGCAATGATCCCGGCAAACCGGAGCTTCGGCAGCCGGACCGGCGCACGTGGCGGCCCGAATCCCCGTGCCGCCATCCGTTCCAGGATGATCCGGTACACCGCGCCCATGATTCGGGGCGCCTTTACCTGGCGCCGCGGCGCAGCCGACATGATGGCGTCGGCCGCCTCGAAATGGGATCGCGCCGCGGCGACCAGCCGTGCGCAGGCGCGCTCAAGCCGCGGGCTCGCCACCACGACGGCCGGATCCGTCGAATCGATACCGGCCTCGGTCAGCGCCTCCCGCGGCAGATACAGGCGGCCGATGGCCGCATCCTCGTCGAGATCGCGCAGGATATTGGTGAGCTGCAGGGCGCGACCCAAATGATGGGCCAGCCGGCGGCCGGACTCCGGCTCAAGTCCGAAGATGCGAACCGACAGCCGGCCGACCGCGCTCGCCACGCGGTCGCAGTAAACATCGAGCTCCTGCCACATCGGCGCGCGGATGTCGGCGACCACGTCCATTTCCATGCCGTCGATGACGGAGAGAAAATCGGCCTGATCGAGGCCGAACCGCCGCACCGGTTCCGCCAAATCCCGGGTTCGGGTGCCCGCATCGGCGCCGTAAAGCGCCTTGATGTCGGCGCGCCATGATTCGAGTTCAGCCAGCCTGCCTTCGCGCGGCCCGGCGGAATCCGCCACGTCATCGACCTGCCGGCAAAAGCTATACACGGCATACATCGCATCGCGCTGCGCCGGCGGCAAAATCCGCATCGCCATGTAAAACGAGCTGCCGGACGCCCGGTTGGCGCGCGAATTGGTCTCCGGTTGGGTCACGCGGCGCTCATGCATCCTCGGATCGGCGTGCGGCAGGTCTGCCAGGGGCAAGTCGGCCGGCCAAGCCTGCCGCTATTCCCGCCAGTGTGCCTCCCATAACGCCGATCTTGGTCAAATGCACGTTCTCGTTCAACGGGTCGCGGGTCTTGATCAGGTGCAGGATCCGCCGCGCCAGCGCGGTAATGACCGCGACTTCCAGGGACAGCCGGAAATCCCGGATCGCCGGAGCGAAGCCAAAACTCTCTCGTAACAGAGATTCGGTGCGATCCGCCAGATCATGCAGGCAGCGCAGCAGCGCCGGCGAGGATCGCCCGGCGCCGAGGTCCTCGACCTTGGCCCCGGCGGCCGCCAAGGCATCGAGCGGAATATAGACGCGATCCAAATCGCGAAAGTCGTTGCCGCAGTCCTGGATGTGATTGTTGATCTGCAGCGCGGCGCATAGCGCATCGTTCGCCGGCCACGTCGATCGCGGCTCGCCATGCACGTCGAGCACGAATCGTCCGACCGGCA
Source organism: uncultured Alphaproteobacteria bacterium (assembly GCA_963802745.1). Lineage (GTDB taxonomy): Bacteria > Pseudomonadota > Alphaproteobacteria > Rhizobiales > Xanthobacteraceae > JAJPKK01. The sequence continues at coordinate 140,177 of CAWDKL010000046.1, forward strand.
TGGCCGAATAGCGGCAGTAGCCGATCAACGCGTTCCAGTCCTGGTAGCGCCGCGTGGTCACATCCATGCGGAAGGCGGTGAGCAGGTCGTGGGCGTGGCGGGGCGTCAGTTGCCGGGACTGCAGGCAGGTCCGCAGCCGGCGCGCCACCGGCTCATCGTCGGTGATACCGAGGAGGTCGCGTTCCAGCGCATCCAGATGGGCGAGTTTTTCGGCCGGGGCCAGCGTCGGGTGATCCGCGATGTCGTCGGCGGTGCGGACGAATTCATAGAACGCCAGGATCGCGTCGCGATGCCGGGGATGGATCAGCAGCGACGCCACGGGAAAATTTTCGTCACCGGCACCCTTGCCGGATCGTAGCCGCTCGGCGCCTGTCATTTTGTCCTCGCGGCCTGGAAGCGGCCTTTCCACAAGCCGCCCTTTCCGCGCAGGGATTTTAGCGCGGAATCGATGGTAAATACCAGGTAGGCCGATGCGATGGCCGGAAGGGCAAATCCGGCCAGCGGCGCTATCCGGTAAAGCCGCAGCGTCGGCCAGAACAGGGCGGCCATCAGCACCCACGCCGCGAGGCCGCACATCCGTGTTGCCCCGGTACCGGCGAGCGCCGCGACCGGCGGCACCACGAAGGTCAACAGCATTCCGACCACGGTGCCGAAGAGTTTCACCAACGAATAGTCCAGCTGCGCATAAGCAGACCGCGATACCATGCGGCCGATATCGGACCAGCGCGGATAGCCACGGATGCTGTCGACCCGCTCGGTCAGGCCAAGCCAGATCGGTCCGATCGTCTTCAGCCGCCCGGCAAGCGCACAGTCATCGATCAGGGCATCGCGGATGGCGGCGATGCCGCCGGCGCGGCGCAGCGCGTCGGCGCGGACCAGAACGCATCCGCCGGCCGCCGCCGCGGTGCCGCCAGGACGATTGACCCAGGAAAACGGATACAGCATCTGGAAGAAGAACACGAAAGCCGGAATGAGACAGCGCTCCGCAACACTGACGCAGCGCAGCCTGACCATGAGCGAAGTGAGGACCGATTGACGGGCGGCCGCCTGCGCCACCAGCCAGCGGAGCATCCCGTTCGCGTACACGATATCCGCATCGGTCAGCAACAGATAGGTCGGGGCCGCGTCGCGCGACGCCGCGGCCGCGATGCCTTGGTTGAGCGCCCACAACTTGCCCGTCCAGCCGCTCGGCAGCGCCACGCCGGGGATAACCGTCAACCGCTCCACCGCCCCGCAGGCCGCGGCGGTGCGGACCGCCACGTCCGCGGTGCCGTCGCTGCTGCCGTCATCCACCAGGATGACCGACCACGGCCCCGGATAATCCTGTCGCAGCAGCGAATCGAGGCAGCGGCCGATGCCATCGGCCTCGTCGCGGGCCGGAATCACCACGGCGACGCCGGGCCACGCCGGCGGCGCGGGCGGGTCGGCATCGTCCCGCTCGGCGCAGCGCCAGAAGGCGCCCCTGCCGGCGGCCAGGTAGATCCAGATGCCGAGCGCAAGCGCCGCGGCGATGGTGAAGAGCATGCGATGGAAACCTCAGCGGGTGGTGCTGGACCAGATTCCGGCCGCGTCGAACCGCCTCCGGAGTCATGGCCGGGGATGCGTGCGTGCGCGCCCTCTCCCCATCGTTCTTCACGATGGGGAGAGGGTCGGGGTGAGGGGCAGGAGCCCGCACAGACGACGCGAACGATCGTCTCTTGTCGCAGCAACGATTGCCCTCCCCCGTAAGCCCTGTCGGGACCCTGCCCCTCACCCCAGCCCTCTCCCCACGGCGTGAAGAACGCCGCGGGGAGAGGGGGCGCGCGGATCCCCGGGGTGCGTGAACGGGATTGGGTCTATACGAAAAAGCGCGGCCCCATCCGGGGCCGCGTTCGCGCTCTATCTTCACCGGCGAGGTATCAATCCAGCGGCTCGACCTTTACGATCGAAGCGCCGTGATTGCTGCCGACCCACAGCGTACCGGGGCTCTTGGAATCGTCGATATGGACACGCCGGATATTGGTCGGCCGCGGCAGCTGATATTCGGTGTACTGGCCGGTCTTGATATCGAGGCGCGCCACGCGATCGGTCAGCATCGAACCCGTCCACGCCTCGCCGTTGCGGCCGGCTTCGGCGTCATAGGGCGCGCTCCAGGGCGTTGGCACCTTCCACTCGGTAATCTTTTCGCTCTTCGGGTCGAACATGCCGATGGCGTTGCCGTTATATTCCGCAAACCACAACCGGCCTTCGGCATCCACGCGCCCGCGCCGCGGCCGCGAATTCGGGGTCGGCGTCACGTAGTAGGTCGGGACCTTGGTTTGCGGGTCGATCTTGACGATGTTGCCGGCCGCGAAGTCGAGCAGGTAGATGTTGTTGCGGGTGTCGGAATGCAGGCCATAGGTGCCGATGCGCCGGCCGGTGCGCGGATCCTTGAAGGCGCCCAGATTCTCCATCTGGTTGGAGATCAGATCGAGGCGGTAGATATTGCCGCCGTCGGAATTCTTGATCCACACCTTGTTGTCGGCCGGCGTGCCTTCGAGCGCGAGATGCCCGAGCTGGCCGGCGTCGGTATCCCATGCCTTCGGGGTCGACCAGGTTTTAAACGTCTCGGTCTTCTTGTCGAATTTGGCGATGGCGCTTTGATACATCACGCCGACCCAGGGGTTATCGTCGTGATCGAATTCCAGATTGAGCGTGCCGACCGGAAAACCTTTCTTGACTTCCGGAATCGGATATTGCGTCACCTTGCCGGTGTTCGGGTCCATCTTGCCCAAAAACATCTGGCCGAAATCGGAGTACCAGACGGTGCCTTCGCGATCGAGCGCCACGTCATGCGGCTGGATCGTCGGGTTCGGCAGGTCATATTCGGTGATGATGACATGCGTGGACTTGCCGGTGAGCCGCGGCAGGGTTTTGAGCGGATAGCTCCAGGTCTCCTGCTGGCTCAGGTTGATGGAGGCAAGATATTCGGCGTTCTTTTCGCCGCCGCGACCGACATCGCGCGATGCATTGCCCACCAACGGTTGCGGCTTGCGTGGCGTGCTGCCCGGATAATAGCTGCCCATCCGCTTGAATAGTTTTAGGAATTCTTCCGGCGTGTGCACCGACTTCACGATGCGTTCGATGCTGTGACAGCCGTTGCAGTTGAGCAGCATCGATTTCTGCTCATCGGTCCCCGGCACGCTCAGCATCCATTCGGCATTGGTGAGCTGGTCGGGCAAGTTGTGGGTGCGCTTGAGCTTGATATCGGCGGTGGCCGGCTGCCCGGCCGTTACGTCGGCGGCCTTTGGGCCGTCGAGGTCATAGCCGACCGCGCGGGCGCTGAGCGTATAATGCCCGGGCGAAAGCCGTTCCGCCGGGAAGCTGAAGCGCCCCTTGTCGTCGGTGACGACCGAGACCGTGATGGTCGCGCCGTCCTTCTTGGCGCTGACCACCACGCCTTCCATCACCGGCTCGGCGGCCGAGCTGACCGTGCCGGTGAGCGCGGCAGCTGACTGGGCCAGTACCGGAGCCGCGACGCCGAATTGGATCACAACAGCGGCGGCCGCCGCCGTCGAAGCAAGCAACGCGTTTCGTACTCGCATGACGTTTTCCTCTGGCTTGGATCGTGGTGTGTCGGACCTAGGCATATCGGACGTTGGTCTATGGACCTGGCGAAATTGATCGGTCGTCGCCCGGCTGCGCCGGCACAACGGTTGCCGGCAATTGTCCCAGGCAGGCTAGACCGGAGTGCCGCTCGCTTCAAGGCGGTTCAGACGCGTGTGTCAGACGCGTGGAACGTGCCCGCCGTCCGCGTGGGCAAAACGGCAGCAGGTTCGCGCGCGCCGGCTCCGCCAAAACAGGACGTTTTCGTCCACCTTGCATGCGTTTCGGCAGTTTATCCGACAATCGCCGGGCGCCGTTGCATGAACAGCCAGGTCGCAATGGCAAGATTGACGAGGTTCCAGGCCAGCCCGTTGAGAAACGCCGCCTGGTAGGAACCGGTGTGATCGAAGATGGCGCCCGAGATCCAGCCGCCGAACGCCATCCCGAACAGCGTCATCATCAACACCACGCCGAGGCGCGCCCCGACCTCGGACGGCGGAAAGAATTCCCGCACGATGAAAGCGTAGCTCGGCACGATGCCGCCCTGGAACAGCCCGAACAGCGCTGAAATCACGTAGAGCGACATTTCCCCGTCGAACAGCGTGTACAGCAGCAGTGCCGTACCCTGCGCGGCCGAGCCGAGCAGCAGCGTCGCCAATCCGCCGATCCGGTCGGCGACGAATCCGGAGCCGACGCGGCTGACGATGCCGAAGCCCAGCATCAGCGACAGCATTTCGGCGCCGCGGGCGACGCCGTAACCGAGATCGCCGCAATAGGCGACGATATGGACCTGCGGCATCGCCATGGCGACGCAGCAGGCAAAGCCCGCAACGCACAGCAGAACCTGCAGCGCGCGCGGCGGCAGGCCGCCGGCCATGCGGCCTTCGTTGTCGCGCCGGCGCCGGCGTCGCACGCGGGGTGCGGCGGCGCAGCACCAGCAGCAGCGGCAGCATGATGGCGAGGCAGGCCAGCCCCGTCGCCGCGTGGGCGAACCGCCAGCCTTCGCCGGCGACCAGGCGCTGCAGGACCGGCGGCCAGATCGTCCCGGCCAGATAATTGCCGGCCGCCGCGACGGCGATGGCGATGCCGCGATGCCGCGTGAACCAGAACGAAATATCCGCCATCAGCGGTCCGAACGTCGCCGACGCGCCGATGCCGATCAGTCCGTAGCTCGCCGCAAATGCCCACGAGCCCGTGAGCGACCGAGGCCGCGAGGAACCCCAGCGCCAGCGTGCCGACGCCCAAACAGCCGGGGACCAAAATGCCGAACCGGTCCTGCAGCCGCCCCATCACGATCCCGCCGAACGCAAAGCCGAGCATCGTGAACGTAAACGGCAGCGATGCGTCCGCCCGCGCGATGCCGAACTCCGCCTGCACGGCGGGCAGCACCACCGGCATCGCCCACACGCCGACGCCGCCGACCGTGCCCAGCGCCACCGATGCGGCAAGCCGCAGCCACGCATAGGGCGAGTCGATGCCGGATGCCTGGTGGTTGGAATGCGCATGGGTCACGGCAATGTCCTCGCTTGAACGCTGTACGGGTTGTCGGCCCGATGGCCCGATGCGACCTTGCGGTGTTGCGGTTCTCGGATGGGAGCGCAAGAGTGAACTGCCCGGTCTTACGAATGCAGCCCTTTGTGATCTGGGCGTGGCCGCCGGCTCAAGCACCCCGGTCATGCCCGGTCGCCCAAAGGCAGTTGTAAGCTTCTAGCATTGTAGCTACAATGTAGCTGGGGTCGGATGACCGATGAACTTCGAGTGGGATGAGGTCAAGCGTCGCTCCAACATCGAGAAGCATGGAATCGACTTTATCCGCGCCCGGCACGTTTTCGATGGAAGACCCCGCCATGATGTCGAATCGCCGCGCGGCAACGAGCACAGAATACTGAGCGTCGGCGAATTGAACGGCGTGATCGTCGCCGTCGCTTGGACCAGGCGCGGCGAGGAGATCATCAGGATTATTTCGGTTAGGAGAGCGCGCCGTGAAGAAGAAAGAGCGTATCGTGAGCTATTCGGATGAGGAACTTGCCGCCATGGAAGCCCGCGGCGAGGACCGTACCGATTGGACCGCCGTGCGGGCCAAGACCGACGACCAGCTTGCCGCCGACATGGCCGCCGACCCGGCCTGGGATGGGGTACCGCACGATTGGGTCGGCCGCGCCCAGGACGGCGGCCGCCCTGATGCAGCGGCCCACGGAGAACAAGCGCCAGGTCACCATGCGGTTCGACGCCGACGTGCTGGAATATTTCAAGGGCACAGGCCGTGGCTGGCAAGGCCGGATGAATGCCGTGTTGCGCAGCTTTATGGAGCGGCAAGGGCGGTGATGCAGCACTGATTTCGTTCGGATGGATCCGCGCACCGAATGAGCGCCAGCGAAAGCCCCGGCTACCGATCGCAGCGGTGACGGCCGTGATCTAGACTAATGCCCCGACACCTCCGCCACTTCCGCGTCGAGCGCGTCGAGCAGCGTCTCCACCCATTCACGTCGAATGCCGCGGGTGATGAACACGATCCGGCTGCGGCGGTCGTCCGACGGCCACCGCGGCAGCCACGAGGGCGGATGAAAGACGTGCTGGACGCCGTGGATGACGGCCGGCTGGCCGGGGCTTTCCAAAATGTTCACGATGCCTTTGAGGCGCAGCAGATCGGCGCCGCAATGCTCGGCAAGCGCCTCGAGGAAGAGGGTGAGCGCGACCGCGCGGATCGGCTCCTGGCGCAGGATCGCATAGGTGTCGATGCCGTGGTGCGGGTGGCGTCGTGCGCATGCGCGTGTCCGGCAGGGGCCGGTACCGATCCAAGCCATGATTGGACATCGAGAGAATTGCCCGGCAGAACATTGGCCCGCACGGCGTTAGCCAACGGAAATGCGACCGACCGAGAGCTCGGCCACCGGATCGCCGAGCGTGCCTGCGAACAGGCCTTCCGGATCGATGTGGCCGTGGCACGCTTGCAGCAGCGGCGCCGTTGCATTGAGCGACCGCAGCCGGCCGATGAGGTCCGGCAGCGCGGCGGCGCGGTCGGCGGGAGTGTCGACAAGATCGGTCTTGGTCAGCACCAGGCGGTCGGCGAGGGCCACCTGCTTGACCGAAATATCTTCGCGGATGAGCGTGGCGGCGCCGGTGACGGCATCGACCGTGGTGACGACGCCGCCGAGCGCCAGGCAGCAGGCCAAAGCCGCGTCGGTCATGAGGGTCTGCAAAATGGGTGCCGGGTCCGCAAGCCCGCTGGTCTCGATGACGATGCGCGTGAAGGCGGTGACGCTGCCCTGATCGCGGCGCCGCAGCAGGTCGTGGAGCGTCGCGGCGAGGTCGTTGCGGATCTTGCAGCACAGGCAGCCGGTCTGCAGTTCGATGAGGCTGTCCGCGCTGGCCTCGATCAGTTCGTGGTCGAGGCCGATCTCGCCGAATTCGTTGATGATGACGGCGGTTTTCGCGAAGGCAGGGTGGCGCAGCAGCCGGCCCAGCAGCGTGGTCTTGCCGCTGCCGAGGAACCCGGTGAGAACCAGAGTTCTCGATCACGCCGGCACCAGCGGAAACGCCGTCACCCGCACCCGCTGCGCCGCATAGCCGGGATCGAGCATGGCGCGGACCTGGCGCAGCACCGCGACCAGCGAGATCGCCCCCCGCCTGCGGTTGCCGGCGATCACCATCCACCGGAACGGCAGATCCGGCGGCGCCGGCTCGATGCAGATTTCTTGGCTGCCACAGGAAATCGCGACCGCTCCGTCGCCCGTGCGGGAAACGCTGCCGATCAACCGCCAAGCGACCAAGCTTTCCGCCATGAGACGGCGCAGGTGTTCCACGGCATCGGGCCTGATCGTATCCGGCGCGGCAGCATCCGTCCTCACAGCGCCGGTCCGCTGCGAATATTTTCGCCGATCTTGCGCTTGAGATAGCGGCCGTCGCCCGGTTTGCCGAGATACTGCCCGTTCTCGACCATCACCTTGCCGCGCAGCATCGTGAGGACAGGCCAGGCAAAGATGTCGTGGCCTTCCCACGGCGTGTAGTCGGTCTCGTGCAACTCGGCCGCCGTGATCTTGCCGCGCCGGGTGGGGTCGAGGATGGTGATGTCGGCGTCGCTGCCGGGGGCGATCGCCCCCTTGCGCGGGTAAAGCCCCATGATCTTTGCGGCATTGCTGGAAACCAGATCGACATAATGCGGCAAGGAATATCCGCGCCGCACCACGGTCTCGGTATACATCACGGCAAGCCGCGGCTCGACGCCGGAATTGCCGCCGGTGGTGTCGTCGATGCGGTTGCCAAGCGTCTTGTCCTTGAGCGTGCAGCACAGCTCATCGGTGGCGATGCAATGGATCGACCCTTGCCTTGCGCCGTCCCACAATTGCAGCTGATCTTCCGGCGACTTCAGCGACGGATAGGTGTGATAGATCTGCCCGTTCGGGCGCTTATAGTCCTCGGCGGAGTAGAGCAGGTATTGATGCAGCGTCTCGCCGTAGACCGGCAGGCCTTTACGCCGCGCTTCCGTGACGGCGGCAACGCCGGTGCCGGCGGAGATATGCATCATGTAGAGCGCAGTTCCCGGCACGCTTTCGGCGAGCCGCAGCACCCGGCGGAAGCTAAGGTCCTCCGAGAGCCGGTTGTGGACTTCGGCGAGATGCTCGAAGCCGACCCGGCCCTCGCGGATGAGCTTGGCATACATGTGCATGACGATGTCGTTGTCCTCGGCATGGATCACCCCGAGCCCGCCGGACTTCGCCAGCACCTGGAATGCTTCCCAGATATCGCCGAAATCGATCATGCGCCCGGTGCGCGAGGGGAGAATATTGGTCGTGAATATTTTTAGCGTCGGATAGCCGGCCTCGATCGCCTCGGCGAGCTGGCCGGAAAATTCCGGCGGCGGCTCGGAGTGCAGCATGATGTGGTAGGCGAAGTCGCACGGGCTTTTGCCGACGAAATCTCGGTCCCGCGCCTCGACGGCGTCGCGCGCCGACATGCCGTCGCGCCAATAGGCGAAATCGATGAACGTGGTGGTGCCGCCGAACAGCGCCGCGCGCCCGACCTGCTCCGGCCCCGCCGTGACCAGCGGCGTGCCGTCCGGCTTGATCCACACATGATGCAGATGCACGTGCGGGTCGATGCCGCCCGGCATGACGATGTGCCCGCCGGCCTCGATCACCCGCCCGGCCGTTTCCGCCGGCAGCGCGCCGGGCGCGGCGATCGCCGCGATGGTCTCGCCCGCGATGGCCACATCGGCTGCGATGACGCCCTGGGGCGTGACCACCCGGCCGCTGCGAATGATGGTGTCGAGCATGGTGCCTCCCGAGGGGTGGATTGAGGCTTGGAGCGCATCACGCGGCCCAGCCGGCTTTTCCGGCGGGTTATACCAGCCCGTCGGTGCCTCGTCACACCCGCACGTGATGGCTAGGTTTTGCCCGTCGCAACACCATTCGGCGGACACCGTCGGCTTCACAGCCCCAGAACAAAGCAACGAGCGACCGTTTGCAGGGGCCTGCATGAAGCCGTACGCCCGGTGCTCGATTCTCGGACATTTTTGCCCGAAAGCGATTGACATTTCGAATTAGATCGTCTATACAATTTCTATTATTATCTGAAATAAGAGGGTATTTCTGAATATGGATAAGCGAACAAAATTCATTGCCGAACTTCGGCGCGAGGCCCAGAATTGAAATTTGGCATTCCGGGTGGAGAAGCATCGTGGCAAAGGTGGGCATTTGATGGTTTGGGTTGGCGCCGACAAGGTCACAACGATCCCAGCACGGGAGATCGACCCGAAGACCGCCCGCAAGATCAGGAAGGCACCCGGCCTCGATTAGAGGTATCGACGGCCTTAACAAGGTATATTTGGAGAGAGACACATGCGAACGTTCGTTTATGCCGCGCGGTTCGAACCGGGCGACGAAACCGGCGTGGTCGTAAGCTTCCCGGACGTCCCGGAGGCGATAACGCAGGGCGACAGCGAAGCTGACGCGATCAAGCAGGCACAGGAGGCGCTCGGCTTGGCGTTGCTGACCTATCCCCGGCGAGGTTTGCCGGTGCCGATCGCCAAGGCAAAGGGAAGCGGTTTGGTTCCGATTGCCGCCGCGCCGGAGGTCGCGGCAAAGATCGCGGTCCTGGAGGCCTTCCAGCGCTCGGGACTCACCCAGTGCGAACTGGGGCGCCGCATCGGAAAGGACGAGAAGGAAGTCCGTCGCATCCTCGACCCGCGCCACAACACCAAGCTGGCGACGCTGACTGCAGCGTTGCGCGAGCTTGGGCAGCAGCTGGTTGTGGGGGTGCAAGCGGCGGCGTAGGTAATTTTCGAGGACCTTATCGGCGCCGGTGAGAGTCGCGATGGTCGCATCCCGGTTCAGTCCAAACTTTGCTCCACGGAGTCCTCATAGGCATGCACCTGGGAAACAAACCCACCCGACCGCAGGCTCTCGGCCAGCCGCGCAAAACCCTCACGCGACACCTCCGGGTGCCGCGCCCACAGGCCGGCGTCGTGATAGCGCCGCAGCGACGCCGCCAGCAGGTCGCCCGCCACGTCCGGATAGAACGGCGCCACCACCTCGGCCAGTTCCTCCCCGCTGTGATCGGAGAGCCAAGCTTGCATATGGCGAACCGCCCTGAGCATCGCCGCAAAGGCGGTGCGGTTGCGGGCGATGCCGGCGCGCGTGGCGAGGAAGGTCGTGTACACCGTCGGCCCGCGCGTGCTGGCGGCGTAGAGGATTTTGCCGCTGCCGTCGCGCAGCGCCATCGATACGTACGGCTCGAACAGCTGCGCCACGTCGAGGTCGCCGCGGCGCAGGCCTTCGAGATTGTCCGCCATGGTGCGGTCGGTGGTCCGTTCGAGCCGGCCGGGGTCGATGCCGCTCTGGCGCAGATCGTGCTGCAGGCACAGCCACGGCGTCGGGACTTCCGACACGGTCGCGAACCTCAGCCGCGGCAGGTCGGCGAGGCGGAAGTGGCCGTCGGCGCGGCCGACCAGGAAGAACGGATCGCGGGCCACCACCTCGCCGAAGCACACCAGCGGCGAGGCCGGGTCCTGGTCGCGGGCCTTCATCACCCGCATCGGCCCGCCCCATGACAGGTCGATCCGGCCGTCGAGCAGGTCCGCTTGGGCCGCCGCGGGAGCCGGCGAGGTCAGCAGTTCGACCTCAACGCCCTCACGGGCATAGAAACCGAGCGCCTCGATGGCATAGAATGGCGCGTAGAACACCGCGCGAAAGTTTTCGGACAGCGTGATGGCCATGGAATACGGTGCCTGGTGTGGTCTACGTTGATCGGGTGCGGGCGGGAGTTCGGATGATCGGGAGCGGCCGCATGCGGCTTCTGCAAGGCCTTTTAATCGCCGTCGCAATGCTTGTCTGCGGCCGGCTGGAGTCCGCGTGGGCGCAACCGGCCTATCCGAGCCGGCCGATTCAGCTGGTCGTTACGGTGCCGCCCGGCGGCGCGGCCGATTTGGTGGCGCGGATGGTCGGCGCAAAGCTCGCCGACGCACTCGGCCAGAGCGTCATTATCGTCAATCGCGGCGGGGCGGCCGGAACCACCGCGGCCGCCGGCGTCGCCAAAGCGGACGCTGACGGTTACACGCTGCTGTTGAACACGATCGCGACGCACGGCATCGGCCCGCATCTCTACGCCAACCTGCCCTATGATCCGGTGAAGGATTTCGCCCCGGTCATCCTGCTGGCCCGGCTGCCGCTGATCATGACGGTCACGGCGTCGCTGCCGGCGCATTCCGTCGCCGACGTGATTGCGCTTGCCAAGGCGCAGCCCGGACGGCTGGCCTACGCCTCCGCCGGAACGGGGGGAGCGCCCCATCTCGCCGGCGAATTATTCAAGTCGCTGGCGGATATCGATCTGCTGCATGTGCCTTACCGCGGCAGCGGTCCGGCGGTGATCGATCTCATCGCCGGGCGCGTCGTCATCATGTTCGACGCAGCCCCGTCGCTGCTGCCGTTCATTGCCTCCGGTCAGCTGCGCCCCCTGGCGGCGGCGAGCCCGCAGCGCCATCGCCTGCTCCCCGACGTGCCGTCGTTCGCCGAACTCGGCTATCCCCGCATGGATATCGCGCTGTGGTACGGCATCGTCGCCCCAGCCGCGACGCCGCAGCCGATCGTACAGCGGCTCAATGCCGAACTCGTCAAAATCCTGGACCTGCCCGACATCCGCAAAAACTTCGCCGACCAGGGCGCGGATATCGCGGGCGGCACGACCGCATGGTTCGACACCTTCATGCGCGAGGAATCCGCGCGCTGGGGCGCCGTGGTGAGGCAGGCCGGCATCAAGCCGGAGTGATCGGCCACCTTCAATTTGCGGACGATTCCAGTTTCGCCCCCGGATCACGTGCCGGGCGGTTCGTTAGGCGACGCCCAGAAATGAGCGCATCGTTTCTCCGACCTCATCCTGAGGAGCATCGCCAACGGGTCCGGCCTTCGGCCGGCCCGATGACAGGCTCCGCGACGCGCTCGAAGGATGGCGGCAAGTCGGTGCCGTGCATCCATCCTTCAAGACGCCCGCCCAAGAGGGGCGGGCTCCTCAGGATGAGACTTAAGGGCGAAGCCTTTATTTCTGAGCGATTCCTTGCCCGACCGCGCTTGCTCTCGCACGCCGGCTGAGGTTACCTGATTGTGGGTTCGCCTGACGGATAGAGCCGAGTTTTTCGTGATGAAGGCGAGACATCCTGGTTGTCGAAATCAGCGGCTCAATCGCAGGGCTGAGGAGCAAACGATGGTCAAAATGTGCAGGAAACGGCCGCTATTCTCGCTCGGGCTCTTGGCGAGCCTCGCCGGCGCCACGGCCGTCCAACAGGCGATCGCGGCAGATGCGCCGCCGGTTTTTTCTCCTACCGCCCAGACGGCCTGGGTCGGTATCGGCATCGGCGCGCTGCTGCCGGTCGCGGGCTCACCGAAGCCGATCGGTCAGGACCCGGCCCATCCCTACATTTCGAACGACAAATCGGCCGTCACCGGAAAGCAGCCGACCCAGCGCATCAGCGACATCGGCAACCCCAATCTGAAGCAATGGGCGAAAGACGTGATGAAGAAGGACAACGACGCGGTGCTGGCGGGCAAGTTCGCCTTCACGGCGCGTTCGTCCTGCCAGCCCGGCGGCGTTCCGGGCTTCGACCTGCTGCTCGGCGGGGCTTTGTTCATCCTGCAATCGCCTGGTGAAGTCACGATGATCTTCTCCGGGAATGCCGAAACGCGCCATATCCGGCTGAATACACCGCATTCAGCCAACCCGAAACCGTCCTGGTACGGCGAATTGGTTGGCCATTACGAGGGCGATACGCTGGTTGTCGATACCGTCGGCCTCAACGACAAGACATTCCTCGACAATTATCGCACGCCGCATACCGATAAGCTGCACGTCACGGAACGCTGGCGGACGATCGAGGGCGGCAAGAAGCTGGAAATTTTGATCACCATCGATGATCCGGGCACATTCAATCAGCCCTGGCGGGCGCTGCGGCAATATGATCGTGTCAACCGGGCCTTGGTGGAAGACATCTGCTCCGAGAATAACGTCAACCCGTTCGGCATCGACTTCGGCACGCCGACGGCGGAGAAGCCGGATTTTTGACGCTCTTCGCTATTCAGTGTGGGTATAATTCGGTCATGTGGATCGTGATCATGCCGTGATTGCAGAGTCTCCGGTTTTCGCCGTATCAAGGATGCTCCGTTCCGCTGACGCGGTGGCCCTGCGGCCATCCCCGGCTTCGCGCGGGCACTTGCGACGCGTAAGCTGCCGGGTTATGGTATGATGGCCCCCGTAGAGCCGATCCGACGTCCACCAAACCTAGCGCTGAGGAAACGACCATGACGGTCACGATGCCGCAAGCCGTCTCGGCTGCCACCGCGCCGGACATTTTGAGCCGCGAGCGGATCATCGCTCAGGCGGGCTTCAACCGCTGGCTGGTCCCCCCCGCGGCCTTGGCGATCCATCTTTGCATCGGGATGGCGTATGGCTTCTCGGTGTTCTGGCTGCCGCTGTCGCGCGCACTGGGGATGTCGAAGCCGCTCGCCTGTCCGGCGGACACCGGACTGATCAACGCGCTGTTCACCACCAGTTGCGACTGGAAGATCAGCGAACTCGGCTGGATGTTCACGCTGTTCTTCGTGTTCCTCGGCGCCTCCGCAGCCATCTGGGGCGGCTGGCTGGAGCGGGAAGGTCCGCGCAGGGCCGGGGTTGTCGCCGCGCTATGCTGGTGCGGCGGGCTCTTGATCTCTGCGCTCGGGATTTACGTGCACCAGCTGTGGATCATGTGGCTGGGCTCCGGCGTGATCGGCGGCATCGGCCTCGGTCTCGGTTACATCTCGCCGGTTTCGACCCTGGTCAAATGGTTCCCGGACCGGCGCGGCATGGCGACCGGCATGGCCATTATGGGCTTCGGCGGCGGCGCCCTGATCGGTTCCCCGCTCGCCGACCTGCTGATGAATCACTTCAAGACGGCCAATTCCGTCGGCGTCTGGGAAACCTTCGTGGCGATGGCGGCGATCTATTTCGTGTTCATGATGTCGGGCGCATTCGGCTACCGGGTGCCGCCGGCCGGCTGGCGGCCCGAAGGCTGGACGCCGCCGGATAAAAGTCACGCGATGATCACCAGCGGCAACGTCCACCTCGACAACGCGCTCAAGACACCGCAGTTCTGGCTGCTGTTCGCGGTGCTGACCCTCAACGTTTCGGCCGGCATCGGGATCATCGGGCTGGCGTCGCCGATGCTGCAGGAAATCTTCGGCGGCCAGCTGTTCGGCCATCCGGAGGTGGGCTTCCTCGGCTTCGACGATGCGCAGAGGCGGCTGGCCGCGGCCGTCGGCGCCGGCTTCGTCGGCCTGTTCTCGCTGTTCAATATCGGCGGGCGATTCTTCTGGGCCGCGCTGTCGGACCATATCGGCCGCAAGGCGACCTATTTCTGTTTCTTCGTGATCGGCGCGGTGCTGTACGGTTTCGCGCCGGTTGCGGCCGGCCTGAAATATCTCGGGCTGTTCGCCGCCATGTTCTGCATCATCGCATCCATGTATGGCGGCGGCTTCGCCACCATTCCGGCCTATCTGGCCGACCTGTTCGGCACCCAATTCGTCGGCGCCATCCACGGCCGCCTGCTGGTCGCGTGGTCCGCCGCCGGCATCGTCGGCCCGGTGCTGGTCAACTATATGCGCGAGGCGATGATCGCCGACGGCGTGCCGCGCGAGCACATTTACGATCGCATCTCGCTCGTGCTCACGGGCCTGCTGGTGGCGGGCTTTTTCTGCAATCTGGCGGTCCGTCCGGTGGCGGCGAAATGGTTCATGAAGCCCGAAGAGGTGGCGGCGCTGCAGGCCAAGCAACGGCTGGCCGGCGCGATGGAATCGGGTTCGTTCGGCATCGGCCGCGGCGGGCTCACGCCCGGTGCCGCGCTTGCCTGGGCCGCCGTCGGCGTCCCGCTCGCCTGGGGCGTCTGGGTAACGCTGGAGAAGGCGCTGGTGCTGTTCAGCTGAGATCGAGGCGCCGCGGGCCGCGCATCGAATCGCCAACGATAACATGGTGTCGCTGGGCGTTCGGTATGGCCTCATGCCGCCGATTGGGCATTCTGCAGGCAGCATTTCTTGAACTTCTTGCCGCTGCCGCATGGGCATGGGTCGTTCCGGCCGACATTCCGGTGCGGATTGACCACCGGCGTGAACGGCCATGACCGGTCTACTTCGTTATTTTTGACGGTTTTCGGCCGAAAGCCGTACCATGTTGACAGCTCAGTGATGGTATCGCCGAATAGGGTGTACTCGTTCTCGCCGCCGAAGGGCGGGGCGGAGGGATCGTCGATCGCCTGCTGAAGGTCTTTCTCGAAGTCCTCGAATCGCATCCACATGCGGGCGATGAGCCCGCGGGCAAAGACCTCCTCCACCAGCGGCTTGAGTTCGGCGAGACCGAGCATGGCGATCGCGCTCTCCCATCCGACCCAGACATAGCTGGGTTGCGGGTCCTGCGGCATCATCTCGGCATAGAACGCACCCAGGAACCGGGCCGCCTCGGCACGCGGTAACGCGCCAAAGCGCGCCACCATGCCGACGACTTCGCACATCCGTGCGCGCACATATTCATCCGCCAGCGGATCCCGGATCACCGCATAGAGCGGCTCCGGATCGCCATCGAACACGGCCGCCATGATCCGCTGAGTGTATTCCGTGGCCGCATCGTAACCGATCACGTCGCTGATATCATCGACGGGCCGGTGCAGCAGCCGCGCCAGCGGCCGGTAGGCGGAATGTTCCCGCCACTCGGCCAGCATATAGACCATGAAGAACACCGCATCGAGCGCTACGGCGGTCGCGCCCGATGCCAAATAGGCTTCGATCTGCGCCACAAAAATCGGCGCCATCTCGGCCCGGTTTGCCGAAGCGGCGCGGATCGCCTCGACCGGAAGCTCCCCGCTCACGTTCAGCCGTTCGAGAATCTCCGCAGCGTCCATGTGTTCTCCCAAATCCGGCGGCCGATTGCATCACCTGCGATCAATGTTTCGCGACCGATCTCATGGCGCAAGCCGGCGAGGCGATCTTTGCGCTCTGCATGTAATCTTATTTGGGGAAAACTTCAGTGTGAGCGTTCACGGTAGCCGATCAAGGACGGATTGCCAGCGCGCTCGCGACCGGATAGGTATCGTTCGCCGATAACGGCAACCGGCACGCACTTATGTGTCTGCCAGCGCCTCGACGTCGGCGCAAGCGCGGAACCACGCAGCTTCCGGGCTTCTTGGGGAAAACCGTTGCCTCGCGCCAACTTGGGTGCGCTTGCGCGATCCGCGCATCGATCCTCCCGCGCATTGCACCTCAAGAGCCGTTGTGCTCCCGTCCGGCAGCCACAATGTCCAGAGGAGAGGTGCGATGGCGCGGCCGTTCGAAGGCATCCGGGTGATCGACGTAACGCATGTGCTGGCGGGGCCGTTTGCGGCCTATCAGCTCGCCGTACTGGGCGCCGATGTGATCAAGGTCGAGCACCCGGACGAGCCCGACCAGAGCCGAGACAGCGGCACCGACCGTGCCCTCAACCACGCTCAGCTCGGTACCTCGTATTTGGCGCAGAATTCCAACAAGCGCGCCATTACGCTTGACCTCAAGGCCGAGCACGACCGCGATATCCTCAGAAAGCTGGTTGCGACCGCCGACATCTTCGTCGAGAACTACCGCCCCGGTGCGCTGGCGGCGCTCGGGCTGGGCTACGAAGATCTCTCCGCCATCAATCCGCGGCTCATCTATGCTTCGTTCTCGGCGTTCGGGGATACCGGGCCAAACCGTGAGCGCACCGCCTACGACCACGTGATCCAGGCCACCTCCGGCATCATGGCGATGACCGGAACGCCGGCGTTCAATCCGGTGATGTTCGGCGCACCGGCGATCGATTATGCCACCGGCACCACCGGCGCCTTTGCGCTTGCGGCCGCGCTGTTCCAGCGCGAACGCAGCGGGCGGGGCCAGCGCATCGACATGGCGATGCTCGACGTTGCCATGATCCTGATGAGCTCCCACCTGGCCGGCTACCTGCGCAACGGCGTGCACCCCAAGCCGCACGGCAATCGACACGCCCACGCCACCAACGGCGCTTATGCGACCAAGGACGGCCTGTTGATGCTCGGCGCCAGCAATCTGCGCCAGCAGCGCCGGCTGTGGACCGTGCTGGAGCGGCCAGACCTGATCAAGCGCACCAATGACGAGCGCGAGGCCGACCATGCCCGCGAAACCGCGGTGCTGACCGAGATTTTGCAATCCCGCACCGCCGCCGCGTGGGAGGAGTTCTTCCAGGCCCGCCACGTGCCGGCCGCCCGCATACGCACGATGGGCGAGGCGGTCGCCGACCCGCAGACAGCGAGCCGCGGCGTCATCCACCGCCACGCCGGCGCACCCGGCATCGACGGCGCATTTGGGGTGCCGGTCGCGGCCTTCACCTTCGCGCATGACGGCCCGCGGGTGGACACACCGCCGCCCCGCGTGGGTGAGCACAATGCGGAAATCTTTGCGGAGCTCGGGCTGACGGCCCGGAAGACGGGATAGGAGTTGGGTTCTGTGCAAGGAGCAAATTCGGAGCGCGGGCGTCCCGCCCGCGTCTTTTCCGGTACCTGGGGCATGAAGAAGCGAGCGGGACGCCTGCGGTCCCAGGAGGTCCCAGGGGAGGTCACACCGGCACCGCTTCGCCCCAATAATGGTACGCCAGCGGCCGCGGCCCCGGCAGGTATCCGGCCTGTAGATCGCGGCCCGCAAAGCCCGCTGCCGCAAGCAGGGCCGGGATATCGCGGTTGAGGTGGCAGCCGCCGGCGATCTTTTGCCAGACCGGGGTCAGCCGGTCCTGCCATCGGCGCACACCGGCATCGGGCGCGGCGCCGTGCTCGCAAAACAAGAGACGGCCGTCCGGCCGCAGCACGCGGCGCATCTCGCGCAGCGCCGCGAGAGCATCCGGGATCGAGCACAGCGTATAGGTCATGACCACGCAATCGAAGCTCGCATCGTCTCGGGGAATGCGCTCGGCCGACAGGGCGACCAGTTCCACGGCGAACCCGGCCGACGCGATCCGCTTGGCGGCGAGGCGGTGCATCGGCAGCGCCGGGTCGAGGCCCGTGATGGATATTACCTTGGCCTTGTCGTAATGGCGCAGGTTGAGGCCGGTGCCGATGCCGACCTCCAATACCTGACCCGACGCTTGCGGCACGATCTTCTCGCGCTGTTCGCGCACCGGCTTGAGGCCGCAGGCGCAATCGATCAGCCGGGGCAGGATGTGACGGTCATACCAATTATCGCTCATGACCCAGGTTAATATAGTTCGGATGACAGCCATAGACCGTTCGTGATGGTATATTAATAGCCGGCACGGAGGGACATCCGCTGGCCCGGCAGCAATTTGCGCGAGCGATAAGATGCGTCGAATGGACAATCCGTCATTTATTTCGCGGCCAGCTCCACGGGACGGTCGCGGATCCGCTGCCGTGCCCGAACCTGCTCGTCGCTCAGCCGTGCGTCATAAACCGATCGCGGCTCGATGTTCCGTGCCACCAGCGTCGCGGTCGCCACCGCGAGCAGCATCGGCACGATTGCGGCCCGCGCATATCCCGTCAGCTCCATCACCAGGACGATGGCGGAGATCGGGCCCTGCGTGGTGGCCGCCAGCATCCCGGCGGCCCCGAGCAATGCAAACAATCCCGGCGGCACGCCGGGCCAGAGCCACGACCATGGCAGCCCCAGCACCCCGCCTAGCATCGCCCCTATCGTCAGCGATGGCGTAAACAGGCCGCCGGGCGCTCCGCTGCCGAGACACAGGAGCGTAGCCGCCGGGCGCAACAACAGCAGCGTCCCAAGCAACAGCGGACCGACCTCCCCGACGAACGCCAGCTGCGCCACGTCGCGTCCGTTGCCGAGCAACTGCGGGAAACGAATCGAGGCGATGCCCAGCGCCCCTAGCGCCACCACCGGGGCCAATATCCGCTGCCAGCCATTCGGCTTGTGTCCGTCGGCCCACGCCACCGCGCGGACATAGGCGACGGAGACCAAGCCAATGATCGGCCCGGCCAGCAGCGCCCACACGGTGCCGGAGATCGAGCCGGAATAGGCAGGAATCACATAGGTCGGCGCGTCGGGCAGAAACGCCCACGACACGCCCGTCGCGACCAGCGTGGTGACTAAAGCCGGCAGCACGAATCGCAAGGCCAGCGCGCCGCGCAACACTTCCAGAGCAAACAGCGCGCCGCCCAGCGGGACCCCGTAAGCGGCGGCCAACCCGGCCCCGGCGCCGCACGCGACCAGTAGACGCCGCTCTTCGTCGGACAGATGCACCCCGTCCGCCACCGCATCGGCGATCACGGCGCCGGCTTGCTTGGGAGCACCTTCACGTCCGAGAGCCGCACCCATGCCGACGATCACGACGGATAGCGTCGCACTGGCAAGCGTGCGCAGCGCCGGGAGGCGACCCGCGTAAAACCAGATTGCGGTTGTAATTTCGATGCCGTTGGCGCTGGACAACCGAGTCAGCAACAGCTGCCCTGCCCCGGTCAGAACGCCGGCGCCGAGCAGAATCGCAATGTGCCGCCACGGTGCAGCATCGGCCGCCGCCTGCAAAAGATCGACGCCGGCCCCGCCCCACGCAAGATGTTGGATCAGTTCAAGCAGTCCGGTCAGCGCGCCTGCGGCGACGCCGGTGCCGGCACCCGTCACCAATGCAGCCAGCCAGAAGCCCGCAGCGCCTTTCTGCGTAAGGGTGGCTGCAATCATGTGCAGTTGAATTGATTGGAGCGGCACAACATTTGGCTTCCGCTTTCGATGACATCGAGGCGGTAGCAAGCCTTCCCGCCCATAACGCATGACCCGATCGGCTCTGCGGCAGGCGACCAACTCTTTCGACGCCATCGGGTTGCGACAAGTTGCACCGATTGTCCACGGCCATATCGTGTTCAAGTGCGGTTCAGTAGTTTATACATGGGACGCTGGCCGCCGTACCACGCGATCAAGCGACGAAAAATTTAAGGAGGAAACTCATGCGCAAGACGCTCCTTGCGGCCGCAAGTGCGGCCTTCACCACGATCGTAGCCATATGTGCCGGCCTTGCGCTCACCGGCGCCGCCAGGGCGCAGCAGCCGATCGTGATCAAGTTCAGCCACGTGGTGTCGCC
The DNA here is from genome assembly GCA_963802745.1 of uncultured Alphaproteobacteria bacterium. GTDB lineage: Bacteria > Pseudomonadota > Alphaproteobacteria > Rhizobiales > Xanthobacteraceae > JAJPKK01. Next base: position 160,331 of record CAWDKL010000046.1, read on the forward strand.
CGATGCGCCCAAGGGCAAGGCCTCGTTGCTGTTCAAGGAACTGGCCGAGAAATACACCTATGGCCGGGTCAAGGTCGAAGTCTACCCGAACTCTTCGCTCTACAAGGACAAGGAGGAGCTGGAGGCGCTGCAGCTCGGCTCGGTGCAGATTTTGGCGCCGTCGATCTCAAAGTTCGGCCCGCTCGGGATTCGGGAATTCGATGTGTTCGACCTGCCGTTCCTGATGAGCGACGATACCCGTGCGCGGCAGATGATGGCGAGCCCGATGATGGCCGAGCTCAACAAGAAGCTCGAAGCCAAGGGGGTGTCGCCGCTCGCCTATTGGGATAATGGCGCCCACGTCTATACCGCCAACAAGCCGCTGAACCGGCCGGAAGATTTCCGCGGCATGAAGATGCGCATCCAGGGCTCGAAAGTGCTCGACGCGGTGATCCGCGAACTCGGCGGCATCCCGCAGATCATCGCCTTCGGCGATCTTTACCAGACGCTGCAGACCGGGGTGGTGGACGGCGAAGACAACGTGCCGTCCAACATCTGGACCCAGAAGCTCCACGAAGTGCAAAAATACCTGACCGTCTCATATCACGGCCGGCTCACCTATGCGCTCATCACCAACAAGAAGTTTTGGGACGGCCTGCCTGCGGACGTGAAAGCGCCGCTGCAGCGCGCGGTGAAGGAATCGACCGACTTCTTCAATGAGACGGCCGCCAAGGACAATGACGAGGCGCTGGAAAAGATCAAAGCCTCCGGCAAGCTCCAGGTCCATGTCCTGACCGCGGAGGAGAAGAAGCCGTGGGTTGCCAAGCTGATGCCGATCCACAAGGAAATGCAGGGCCGCTTCGGCAAGGACTTTATCGAGCGCATCTACAAGGCCTCGGGCTTCGTGCCGCCGCAGTCGTGAGCCGCGTCCGGGGCTGGACGCCTATTGATGGAGGTTGGCGTGAACAAGCAGCGGAATTTGCTTCTATTCATCGCTTTGGGAGCGGCGGTTGCGACGCCGGCCCTCGGGCAGACCGTGACGTTCGGGGGCGGACCGGCCAGCGGCGAAACCAGCGGTACCGCCGCGATTCCGCAGTTTACCGGAGTCTGGATACACCCGGGCTTTCCCTGGTTTGAGCCGCCGGCATCCGGTCCCGGCCCCGTGACAAACAAATCGCGTTGGCCGCAGGACCCCGGCGACCCTGCGGCGGGCACACTGGCCCTTCCCCCGCTGCCTCCGGGCGTGGAAGGCGTGAGCGACTACGACCAGCTGGTCGGCGACTATAGCAATCCGATCTTGCAACCCTGGGCGGCGGACGTCGTGAAAAAGTTCGGCGACCTGTCGCTCGCAGGCATCGTCTACGGGAACCCGTCCAACCAATGTTGGCCGATGCCCATGCTGTTCATCTATAAGCAAGGCACGGTGCGAATCCTTCAGCAGCCGGACGAGGTCCTGCTCATCTACACGGGCCCGAGCACCGACGTGCGCCGCGTGCGCCTGAATGCGCGTCATCGCGAGCCGCTTACGCCGTCCTGGTACGGGGATTCGGTCGGCCATTATGAGGGCGACACGCTGGTGATCGACACGGTCGGCGTTAAGACCGATCGGCCCTATGCGATGATCGATCTTTTCGGCACGCCCTACACGAAATCGCTGCATGTCGTCGAACGTTACCGGCTGCGCGAATACGACGACGTGAAGGACGCCATCGAGAGGAACAAGAAGGAGAATTGGCTGCTCCAGGGCGATATCTTCAGCAACCACCGTGGCAAATTCCTGCAAGTGCACCTGACGATCGACGACCCGGGCGTCTTCACGACCCCGTGGACCGCGACCCTGACCTATGTGCCGAGATCCGATATTACGGCGGAAGTCGTCTGTGCGGAAAATCCGCACGAATATTACAGCAACAAGAACTCGGATGTCCCGACAGCAGAGAAGCCGGACTTCTGAACCGTGACCGACGCCGTGAAGGCGAGCAGTGGTTGCGGATTCGGGTCATAAGCCGCCGCGCCAATCGCGCGGCGGGCGCGGCAGGTGCTCCCAGTCGCCGACGCGCGCAATACCCGCGCTCGTCGCGGGCGTCATCCTGAAACAACCGTCCGTGACCGACGGATTCGCGGGATGGCAGGCGCTGAAGGCAGGAGCCCAGGCCGTGAGCAATCAAGCCAAGAGAAACAACGACACTGCCGGTCCTCGGCTGCTCGGCGGCCTCGCAAGGACATTGCCGTCAAGGCCTTGCCCGGTTGAAATAGCGCAGGTCCGGCGGCGCTTGGTCCTTGCGGGCCGGCATCAGCAGGCCGTCGCCGCTGAGGAAATAATTGTCCTTGCCGATCACCACATGGGGGTTGTTCTCGCCGCAAATCCATTCGCGCCATTCGGCCTTCGGATAGGGATTGCGCCGGTAGTTCTTGGTCACCGTCCATGGCCGGGTCAGCGCGTGGTCGATGGTGGTCACCTCGTCGTGCAGGAGGTTCGGGTCGGTCTTGTCGAGATAGATGCGCTCCTTGAACACGCTCTCATTGTCCTCGTGCAGGGGCAGCCCGCTCGCATCATAAGCGCGCGGACCCTTGAAGCCCCGGCTCTCGACCTCCAGCACGTCGTAGCGTCCGTCGCCGTCCTCATCGACCCATTTGCCGATCGAATAGCCGACCCAACTCGGCTCGATCTCGTCCGGCCAGGCGCGGCCGTCCGTATAGACGCGCCGGCTGTGCTCGATGTGCTCGACCAGGATGTAGGTGATGTCCGGCGTGACGACGAATTCGATCGGCTCGTAGGCATTCATCATCCGCGGCATGCCGTTGGGCATGCAGGTGAAGGTCGCCGACGTGCCCTGTCCGCCGGCCGCCTGGTCGGCGAGGTTCGCCTCGAATTTGGCCTGGTATTCCGCCGTCAGCGGTGCCTGCTGGCCGCGCCCCGGCGGCTTCGATGGGTCGTGCGGCGGCTGGCCGACCGCACCCGGCACCCGCGCCCGCGTCCACTGGCCTTTCCAGTCGGGATATTTGGCATCATCGAAGGCGGACGCCGCCGTGGCGCAAGCCCACAGCCCAATGCCAAAGACACATGCCCCAACCGAACCGCAAACCCGCATTGCCAAACTCCTTCGTGGCCGCCGTGATGGTGCGAAACGCCCGTCGTGGTGCCGCCCGCGTCCGCTGCCTGTGCATAAAGCGGGCCGGCTGCCCGCATGACAACAAGTAGCGAGGATGGTGGGGATTGTCCTCCACGGTCAAAAATTTCGGCCCCGAACCGGTGCGATAAGGCGGCTTCGGCCATGGGCTTCCATCAGGGACTGAAGAAAGAGCCTTGGGGCGTAAAGAACTTTATCATACGCGATCCGGACGGCAATCTCATCCTTTTTGCAGGTCCGGCGGATTGAGATTGGTTGGCCTTCCGGCGACGATACCTTCCTCTTGCGCGGGATTTTAATGGGCTCGGAAAACAGCAAGTCCCAGATGCCCGATCTGGCAGCGTGCATCCCGGCACACTATGACCGGCATGCGCGTGCCTGGGATGCGGATCGTCGTGCTGCCAAATGGCACGATAAGCAATGGATCGAGCGCTTCGTGTCTCTGGTGCGGCCCGGTGGCGACGTTCTCGACCTTGGCTGCGGCGGCGGCAACCCGGTCGCGGCGCACATAGTGGTGAGTGGATTGCGCGTGACGGGCATCGATGCATCGCCGACCTTGATTTCGTTATGCCGCGCGCGTTTGCCTGCCCAAGAATGGATATCTACCGATATGCGTCGTCTCGGGCTGGCGCGGCGGTTCGACGGCGTTCTCGCCTGGGATAGCTACTTTCACCTGCGGCCCCATGACCAAAGATCCATGTTTGCGGTTTTTCGGGCGCATGCGAAACCAGGCACAATTCTGATGTTCAACACCGGTCCGGCGTTTGGCGAGGCGATCGGCGCGTATCGTGGCGATCCCCTCTACCATGCCAGCCTCGATGCGTCCGAGTACGAAGGATTGCTTGCGGCTCATGATTTCGAAATCATCGAACATCACATTGGCGATCCGCGCATCGGCGGTAGAATTGTTTGGATTGCGCGCGGCCGTGGGTGATTGGCGATAGGAGATTGGGTCGGCGTCGCTTCGGAAGAAGAAACGTACGGTGGAAAAGGCAAGGCTAATCAATATCCTTTTTCCATTGCGCCCGATCGGAAATTGCGAGGCCAATGGTGCATGATAGCCACGCCGGCGGCCAGCGCTTGGCGTGCGGTTGCTGTGAGTTTCTTACCCCAGACGGATGGCGCCCGATCCGATTTTCAGGCGCGGGCGAAGATGATGCAGGACGGACTGCCGGTCTCGATCGTTTGGCCGGTAGGCGTGAGCTTACCGGTTGCGGTATCGACCGTGAACGTCACGATGTTGTCGCTATCGAGATTGGCCGCGTAAAGCAGGCGCCCGGTCGGATCGAGACCGAAGAAACGCGGGGTGCGGCCGCCCGTCGGCTCCCAGCCGATCGGACTGAGTTTTCCGCTCGCCTGATCGACGCTGAAGATCGCGATGCTGTTGTGGCCGCGGTTCGAGACGTAGAGGAAATGTCCCGAAGGCGCGAACTGGATTTCTGCGGTCGTGTTGCCGCCGACATAGTCTTCGGGCAGCGTGGTGATCACCTGGAAGGGCTTGAGCGCGCCGCGCGCGGAATCCCATGCGTGCGCGGTGACGGTGGAATCAAGCTCGTCGCACACATAAGCCCACGGTTTGGCCGGATGAAAGGCGAGGTGGCGCGGTCCGGCGCCGGGGCGGCTCTTGGCGAAGGCGGGGTCGTTCGGCAAGAGCTTGCCGCTCGCAAGGTCCAGGCGATAGATGAGCGTCCGGTCGGTGCCGCGATCGGGCGCAAGCAGGAAGCGCCCGCTTGGATCGAACCCGACAAAATGCGGGTGTGGGCCAGGCCCGACCTGATTGCGGTGCGGACCCACGTCGCCTCCCGCCGGCACCATGTCGCTATACGGAGCAAGCGACCCATCCGAATTGATCGGAAACACCGCGACCCCGATGCCGTTGCCGATGACGATATAGCGGTTCGTCGGGTCCGGCGTGAGGTGGGTGGAGTTGTTGCCGCCGGTCGGCTGTTTGTTCAGGAAGCTAATGCGTCCGCTCGCCTTGTCGATCGCATAGGACGAGACCTCGGTGCCGTCACCGTGGACCGAATAGAGGAACCTCTGTCGCCGATCGAAGGCGATGAATTGCGGATTGGGGAGGGTTTCAAGCGTCTGCACGAGCGACCATGACCCGTTCGCCGCGATGCGGTACACGCTGATGCCTTTGGAATGCGCCTTGCGCCGCTCGCTGGTGAAGCATCCGATATAGGCGAAAAGTGGCGCAGCCTCTCCGGACTCTGCGGCCGCGCCGCGGCGCGGCGACGCAAGCAGGCCGCCCGCTGCAGCCGCCGCTCCAAGAAGAAAGACCCGCCGCGATTCGTCCTGCGGCATCGGGTCGGCATTGGCGCAACCGAAACGGCAACCATCGGATTTCATGACGTTCTCCCGTGACGAGGACAGCGCGTTTTGCGCCGCATCGGCCACTGCGCGAGAAGAGGGGGCCGATCCGCCCCGCCCATCTCAATCCAACGGCTCGACCCTCACGATCGACGCGCCGTGATTGCTGCCGACCCACAGCACGGTCTTCGGTCCGGCTTCTTCGACGAACACGCGGCGGATGTTGGTCGAGCGCGGCAACAGATAGTCCGTGAACTGGCCGCTCTTGGTATCGAGCCGCGTCACATGGTCGTTGAGCATCGAACCGGTCCAGACTTGGCTGGCGTCGTGGTTCGGCACCACGTCATAAGGGGCGGCGAACTTCGTCGGCAGCTGATACTCCTTGATGGCCGCGGTCTTCGGATCGAACAGCGCGATGGCGTTGGCGCCGTATTCCGCAAACCACAGCCGGTTCTGCGCGTTGACGCGGCCGCGCCGCGGGCGCGAATTCTTCATCGGCGTGTCATAGATGGTGACGGCGCCGGTCTTGGCATCGCGCAGCCCGATACTGGTGCCGCCGAATTCCAGTTGATAGACATTGTTCGCAAAGTCGGTCGGCATCCCGTAGGCCGAGACCTGCTTGCCGCGCAGGTCCTTGGAGGGGCCGAGATCTTCATAGCGGCCGGTGTTCACGTCCAGGCGGTACATGGTGTGCACATCCTGGTTGTTGGACCACACCTTGCCGTCCACATCGGCATGCTGCGGCGACACCATCGAGGCCTGCGCCGAGGTTGACAGCCACTCCTTCGGATAGGGGTACACGGTGACTTGGTGGGTCGTGCGATCGATCCGCGCCAGGCCCGCCTGGTACATCATGGCGAGCCACACATTCTTCTGGTCCGCATCCAGCTCGATCTCAAGGCTGCCCTTCGGCTGCTCGGGGTGGACCACCGGGAGCGCGATGTCGGTCGCTTTGCCGGTCTTGGGATCGAGCACGCCGGCATACTGATTGCTGAAGTCCGAATACCACACCATGCCGTCCCGATCGACGATCACGTCATGGGGCTGCGTCTCTTTGCGCGGCAGATCGTATTCCGTGTAGATCACCCGGGTGGCTGCACCTTTGGGACGCGGCAACGTCTGCAGCTCGAAAGCGAGCCCCTCGCTGGTATTGAGGTTGACGCTCGCAAGCCACGCCGATGTCGCCTCGAACTGCGACGGCGGCATCGGGGAGCGGTCGCCGCGCGGGCCCGGCAGGAGCTTTTGCGGACGCGTCGGCGTCGAGCCCGGCGCGTAGCCGCCCATGCGCCGGAAGATCTGCTTGAATTCGGCGGCGTCATGAACGGAGGTAAAGACGCGCTGCAGGGTGTGGCAGCTCACGCAATTGGCCATGTTGTTCTTGAGGCTGTCAGGGCCGGGCGCGCTGATCAGCCATTCGGCGTTGGATAGCTCGTCGGCCAGGTTTTTGGTCTTGACGAGCCGGATATCCGCCTTGGTGCCGCCCGCCGCAAGGTCCACGGTCTTGGGGCCGTCGAGATTGTAGCCCGCCGCCCGGATGGCGATCGCATACGGACCGGCGTCGAGCCGATCCGCGGGGAAGCTGTACTGGCCCTTCTGGTCGGTGACGACCGAGAGCGTGATGGTCGAGCCCTGCTTCCTCGCGCTCACCACGACGCCCTCCATGGAACCTTCCTCGGCCGACGTCACCTGACCGGTCAATGTCGCCGCCTGCGCTGGCGCGGAGAGGGCGGCACAGACGAGGGGGCCGAACAGGCCGGCGCTTGCCAACAGCGAACGATGCTTGGATCGCATGATGTTTCCCTGATGTTCGTGGCCGAGCTACGGGGCAAGGCCTGGACCCTGACGACGGTCGCGGCAGATCCGGCTGGTTTGAGAACCCGCCATGTCGGACGTGCCAATAGCGGCGTGCAGTATTGCGGCAAGGCGAGGTGCCGGCAAGCGAAAAGGCGGTCTCCTGTACTGCCCGCGGCGCGGGCGCAGCAAGGCCGCGGCGGAGGCACGGAGGCACAGCCCGGTGTTGTTGCAGCGCCGCGCTTGGCTTATGTCTGACGGCGATCCGCCAGGAGTTTCGCCATGACCATCGCCGTTCCGGTTTCCGCCGCCGTTGCCGCCCCGCTGCCGCGCCACAAGACCGTGCCGGTCCAGGTCGGCGGCGTGACCGTCGGCGGCGGCGCCCCGATCGTCGTGCAGTCGATGACCAATACCGACACCGCCGATGTGGAGGCCACCGTCCGCCAGGTTGCCGCGCTGGCGCGGGCCGGCTCCGAATGGTGCGCGTCACCGTCGATCGCGACGAGGCGGCGGCAGCACTGCCGCACATCAAGGAGCGGCTCCTGCGCATGGGCGTGACCGCGCCGATCATCGGGGATTTCCACTATATCGGGCACAAGCTCTTGGCCGACCATCCGGCCTGCGCCGAGGCGCTCGACAAATACCGCATCAATCCCGGCAATGTCGGCTTCAAGGACAAGAAGGACCGCCAGTTCGGCGCCATCATCGAGACGGCGCTCAAATACGGCAAGCCGGTGCGGATCGGCGCCAATTGGGGCTCGCTCGACCAGGAATTGCTGACCCACCTGATGGACGAGAATGCGCGGCTGCCGCAACCGGCCGACATGCGGGCGGTGACGCGCGAGGCGATGGTGCGCTCGGCGCTGATGTCGGCCGAGCGCGCCGAGGAAATGGGGATGCCGCGTTCGCGCATCATCCTGTCCGCCAAGGTGTCGGCGGTGCAGGACCTGATCGCCGTCTATATCGATCTCGCCGCCCGCTCCGACTACGCCATCCACCTCGGCCTCACCGAGGCGGGGATGGGCTCGAAGGGCATCGTGGCGTCGTCCGCCGCCATGGGGATTTTGCTGCAGCAGGGTATCGGCGATACGGTGCGGGTGTCGCTGACGCCGGAGCCCGGCGGCGACCGCACGCTGGAGGTCAAGGTCGCGCAGGAACTGCTGCAGACCATGGGGTTCCGGGTGTTCGTGCCGCTGGTCGCGGCCTGTCCGGGGTGCGGACGCACCACCTCGACCACCTTCCAGGAACTGGCGCGGGAGATTCAGGATTTCATCCACGATTCGATGCCGGCGTGGAAGACGCAGTATCCGGGCGTCGAGGCGCTCAACGTCGCCGTGATGGGCTGCATCGTCAACGGCCCCGGCGAATCCAAGCATGCCGACATCGGCATCTCGCTGCCCGGTACCGGCGAGCAGCCGACCGCGCCGGTGTTCATCGACGGCAAGAAGGCGATGACGCTGCGCGGCGCCACGCTGACGGCCGATTTCAAGAACATCGTGATCGACTATATCGAGCGCCGCTACGGGGCGGGCAGCGGCCGCAGCGCCGCGGAGTGAGCGGCGGCACGACGTAGGATGGGTTGAGCTCTTGCGAAACCCATCGTCGGCCGAGATAAGATAAGCGTGAAGACGGTGAGAGTAATGAACGATGAACGAATAATAGATTTATATACCCCTTTGTACTCTCGCTTCGTAGGCAAGGATCTCTCGACCAGAGATCTTCCACTTCTGGCTCATTACACCTCCATGAAAGTCTTGGAACAGATTTTAGAGAAAAATGAAATCTGGTTTTCAAACCCCTTATTTATGAATGATTGGCAGGAGATGCGATTTGGAATAGAAGAAGGCGTTAAAACTTTTCTGAATGTAGAATTGCTGATTAAAGCTGTTGGCACTAAGGACCGTACGGAAATTCTTAAACATGCATTTTTGCATTACCTCGAAAATTTCTACAATCAAGATGCATTTGACACGTATGTGTTTTGTCTAAGCAAGCACCGTAAAGCGGACACTGACGGCCTTCTATCAATGTGGCGCGGGTATGGTCTGCATGGAAACGGTATTATACTCGTTTTTGACCCCGTCGAAATCACTGAAGTCGGCACATCGCCGCTACAGATTGCTCCAGTCTCCTATGCCACGAACATCGATCGTTCGTTAAATTTAAAGGATATATTGGATAATTGGGCTAAGATCTCCGAAGAAGCTAATTTAACGGATGACAAAATTTATTTGGCCGCCTATGCTGCTTTTGCGGTTATTAGAACCTATGCCCTCGTTACAAAGCATATTGGTTTCTCTGAAGAACAAGAATGGCGCGTAATTTACTACCCAGAGAGAGACCGTGGTGGGCTGTTGAAACAATTTTTGGGATACCATATTGGCGATCGAGGAGTTGAACCTAAACTTAAGTATCCGTTGACCCATATTGAAGGCGTTAGCGCGCCTGATTTTTCTCTCGATCGGATACTGGACTGTATCATCCTCGGACCGAGCGTGTCATCGCCCCTCGCAAAGCGAAGCGTCGAGCGGATGCTCGAGAAACTCGGGAAGGGAACTCTGAAATCAAAACTTCATGCTTCGGGCATTCCGTTGCGACCCAGCGGTGGAAGCTCCTTCTAGGAATAATTCCTTCCCCTGATACTAAATCGTTCCGACGAGTCAATTTACTACAATGTAGTCTACTTCGTCATGGAAGGATCGTCGGCCGCCTCCGACCTCGGCTTTACGGTGATCGGAATCCCAGCGACCACCAGAATCACCCGGTCGGCACGCGCGGCGAGCCGCTGATTGAGGCCGCCCTGCAGGTCGCGAAAGCGCCGCGCCAGGGCGTTGTCGGGCACGATGCCGAATCCGACCTCATTGGATACCAGCACGGTCGGACCACGGCGGTCGCCGAGCGCCGCCTCCAGGCGCGCAACCTCGGCTTCCATGTCGGCATCAGCCAGCATGCGGTTCGATAGCCATAGCGTCAGGCAGTCGACCAGAACGGGGGCATCGGACGGTATGCCGGCAAGCGCGCCCGCAAGATCATGCGGTGCCTCGATCGTTTGCCAATCGCCGCCGCGCCGGGTGCGGTGGTCGGCGATGCGCCGCGCCATCTCGGCGTCGCCGGCCTCGGCGGTCGCGATATAGAACCATGGCGGCCGGCAGGCCGCCATGAGGCTCTCGGCCTGGCGGCTCTTGCCCGACCGGGCGCCTCCGAGCACGAGGGTGAGTTTCGCCGCGGCCGATTGCGGCTCCGAACGACGTTCCGGATGCACTGCGAGTCAGCCTCCAAGCAAACCGAGCGAAACGATGGCGCCAGCTATACCAAATTCCGGTCGCATCGAATCGCAGGGTCGTAGGGTGTGCAAAATCGCCCGGGCACTGCGGAGCAACCGGCACGGCTTCGCCGGCCATTTTGCGCACGCAGTCGGCCGCTCACGTCATGATCGCGCGGTGTCGTGATCGCGACGCTAACCAAAGGCCTGCCGCGTGCGCAAAATCGCCATTCTACGCCGCGCGTCTCGCCCGGCCGGGCGTTGCCGTCAAGGCTTGCCACCGCGAGCTTGATGACGAAATCGGGATTCATCGCTTCCGGCGAACGGTCGCACGCGGCGAGGCAAGACCCTATGCCGCCGTCAGGGTCGGGATTTTCGCGATCTCGTCGGCAAGTTCCCGTTCGGCTTGATCGAGGTCAAACGCGCGCTGCAGGTTGATCCATAATTCCGGGCCGTTGCCGCACAGCTTGCCGATCCGCAGCGCCATGGCCGGCGTCACCGGCTGCCGCTCGGCCAGTATATCGTAGAGCGTCTGCCGCGATATGCCGAGCAGCCGGGCGATTTCCGACTTCGGTCGGCCAAGCGCCGGCAACACGATCTCGCGCAGATGCTCGCCCGGATGCGAGGGCGGCAGCGCGCGCAGGAGAGGATTTCGGGGCATCAGTGATAGTCCTCCAGATCGACGTCAACGGCATCGGTATCTTGCCACGCAAATGTGATGCGCCAGTTGGCGCTCGCGTTGAACAGCGTAACGTCCTTTGTCCTGGCCCTTGAGCGCATGAAACCGTAGGCCGGGAATGTTCATCTGCTCGGGCCGCGCGGCTGTGTTGAGCGCATCAAGTATAAGCTTCAGCCGAGACGAGATTTTGAACGCTCAGCTTCGCCGTATCGCCCGTCTTTCCATACCACCGCAGTGCCTTGGAGCGGAACGAACGGATCATTTGGGCGATGTAGGGCGCCGCCGCACATGTGTCAATCCATGCCTTACAAAAATACACGCCAAGCGCCGACCCGTATTGGCCTGCTTGCGAGCACATATCACCGTACGGGTGTACGCGGGACGCTTGTCTACAGCCTTTGCAAAAGACAAGCCGAACTGGCAGCATTGGCGAACTGATTCGACCAAGGCGAAGTCGCGAAGGGTTAAGAAACAATCATGCCGATCAATCGCAAGAAGATGACCAACGAAGAAGAGGCGTTATTTCAGAGGGCAACCGAAGCGATGCGCCTGTTTGCCGAGGACGGGGATGCGGCGAAGGACTTTTTGAACGCGCTCAAACGGGAAGACGGCTCCGGCGCGCGTGCGTCCCTCAATGCCGCGCTCGACCGACGGCGCAAGCAAGCCGACACGGCGACGGATCCCAGCGGAATTCCAGCAGGGAAGCGAAAGAAATAGTGGTTGTCTGGGCACTCTCCCAGTCGGCGCGAGATCGCGCACGCCGGACGTGCCGAGCGTCTGGTGGCTAAATTTTGGCGCCAGTGGCCGCTGGTGCTGGACGGGCTGGATCGCGTCTTCGTTGAATTACCACCGCTACAACGATCAGTGCCCAACCGTGTTCTATGCCCACTGCCTCCCGGCTACTCGAACCTCGCAATGATCACATTGACAAAGCGACTGCGCCGACCGTTAACTGTCGTGGATCGACGGTTTCTCGGCAGCGAGCCGAGAGGGAATGCGGTGCGGAAGGCCGGGGGAACCCGGCGTCCAATGCCGCGGCTGCCCCCGCAACTGTAAGCGGCGAGCCCGAACCACAAAGGCCACTGGGGCAACCCGGGAAGGCGGTGACGGGCGACGACCCGCGAGCCAGGAGACCTGCCGTCGAATTCGAGCGCGTGCCGGGCGGGGTGCCTCCGGTGCCGATCGTGTTGCGCGCGGCTATTTGCGATTCGGAATGGCCGAATCGCCGCGAAGGCACCCGAATGCCGGGGAATATCCCCTGGGAGCGTGCGGGTGGCATTGGACACATTCGCTATCGGCGACACCGCGCCGGCTGCCGTTGCAACATCGGACGGCAGCGCAGAGGCATTTGCTGCGGATGACTGCTGCGGCGGAAGCCCCCTCACCCGGAATGGCCGCTGACGCGTCCATTCCGACCTCTCCCCGCCGGGGAGAGATGGTGTCGGGTGCACGGCCGACCGAGGTTTCGCATGTGAGCAGACCGACCCGCGCGGCCGACGCCGGCGGAGCAAACGCCCCTCTTTACCTCTCCCCGGCGGGGAGAGGTCGGATCGCGCCTTGGCGCGATCCGGGTGAGGGGGAGCCGGAGCGCGATCCCAATGCGTCGGAAGCCCCCGGAATGGCCGCTGACACGCCCATTTCGACCTCTGCCCACCGGGGAGAGGTAAAGGCCGCTCAGCCCGCAACAGCGCCATCACGATCTATGTCTGCATCACCTGCCGGGGCGGGCGGCCGCTCGATCTGGTTCCGGTGCCGGGCGAGGTGCTGGCGGAGACGACCGCACAGGCAGCTGCGGGCACCGGCATTGCGGTGCGGCCGATCCGCTGCCTCGCCAACTGCAACCGGGGCTTGAGCGCGGCGGTACGGCGCGACGGCGCCTGGACCTATGTGTTCGGTGGCCTTGATCCCGTAACCGGTGCCGGCGCCTTGATAGAAGGCGCAAAACTGTTCGCCGAATCTCTGGATGGATTGATGCCCTGGCGCGGCCGGCCTGAAGCCCTGAAGCGCGGACTCGTCGCCCGTACCCCGCCGTTCGACGTCACCGGAGACCCTTGATGGCGGCCTCGCTCGCGCGCGTGCCCTGCACGATCGTCACCGGCTTCCTCGGCGCCGGCAAGACCACGCTGATCCGGCACGTGCTTACCCACGCGCAGGGCCGGCGGCTGGCCGTCATCGTCAACGAATTCGGCGATGTCGGCATCGACGGCGACATTCTCAAAGGCTGCGGCGATTCCGCCTGCCCGGAGGAGAACATCGTCGAACTCGCCAATGGCTGCCTGTGCTGCACGGTGGCGGACGAATTCGTGCCCGCGCTCGACACCATCCTGTCGCGGCGGCCCGCGGTCGAGCATATCGTGATCGAAACCTCCGGTTTGGCGCTGCCGAAACCGCTGGTGCAGGCGTTCCGCTGGCCGGAAATCCGCAACCGGGTCACGGTCGATGGCGTCGTGGCCGTGGTCGATGGCGCAGCACTCGCCGACGGGCGCGTTGCCGCCGACCTGGCGGCGCTGGCGCGCCAGCGCGCGGCAGATGCCTCGCTCGATCACGACGATCCGGTCGAGGAGGTGTTCGCCGATCAGCTCGCCTGCGCCGACCTGGTGGTGCTGAACAAGCGCGACCTGCTGGACCCGGCTCGTCTGGATGCGGCGCTGGCGGCGCTGACGGTGGCGTTGTCGCGCAAGGTCAGCGTCATCACCGCGGCGGGCGGGAGGATCGATCCGGTGGCGCTGCTGGGTCTCGGCATCGGTACCGAGGCCGATATCGACAACCGCCGGACCCACCATGACCTGGAGCCGGAGCACGACCACGACGATTTCGACAGTTTTGTCGTGCCGCTGCCGGAAATCGGCGACCCCGCCGCGTTAGCAGAACGTGTTGCGGCGCTCGCCGACGCCCACGGGGTGTTCCGGGTCAAGGGTTTCGTCGCCGTGACCGGCAAACCGATGCGCCTGCTGCTGCAGGCGGTCGGGACGCGGGTATCGCACCAATACGACCGCGCCTGGACGGCGTCCGATGCCCGCACAGGGGCAACTGGTGGTGATCGGCCTCAAGGGTCTCGACCGCGCCGGCGTCACCCGCGCCCTGGTGGGGTGAGGCATGCACCTGCTCACCACCACCGGCACCACGCTGGAGGAGATCGCGGCGCCGGTTGACCTGCGGCAGACGCCCGGCGACGTGGTGGTGATGTCGTTCGCCGACAGCGATCTGGCCGGGCTCGCGGCCGCGTGGGAGGCCGAGAAACATATCCTGCCGAGCATGCGCTTCGTGCAGCTGCGCGATCTGCGCCACCCGCTATCGGTGGATCTGTGGATCGAGCAGGTCGCGGTCCGCGCCAAGGTGATCCTGGTGCGCCTGATCGGGGGCATCGAATGGTGGCGCTACGGGGTGGAACAACTCGCCGCCGTGGCGCGCGTCCATCACATCAAGCTGGCGGTGCTGCCGGGCGAGGACCGCGACGATCCGCGGCTGGCGGATTTGTCGACCCTGCCGGCGGACGAACTCGATCGGCTGCTGCGATTTTTCCGCGAGGGCGGCCGGGACAATTTGCGCGGCCTGTTGCGCCGGCTTTCCGGTCATGCCGGCGCGGCGCTTGAAGGATCCGAGCCCGCCCCGCTTTCGCGGCTCACCGCTTATTGGCCGGACGCCGGGGCGATCGGCATCGATGCCTTGATGGCCCGGCTGCCGCCGGACCTCCCGGTGGTGCCGGTGATTTTTTATCGGGCGCTGCTGCTCGCCGGCGACATGGCGGTCATCGATGCCCTGTGCGCAGATTTGTCCGCGCACGGCCTGGCGCCGGCGCCGCTGGCGGTCACGAGCCTCAAGGACGGTGCCGCGGCGGCGTTCATCCGCGATGCCCTGGCGCGGCTGCGGCCGGCCGCGATCGTGACGACGACAGCCTTCGCGGCCGGCGGCGAGCCGGGCGCGCCGACCCCGCTCGACGGACCGGACGTGCCGGTGCTGCAGGCCGTGATCGCCACCACCCGGCGCAGCGCCTGGCAGGAGAGTCCGCGCGGCCTCGCCGCCGCCGATCTCGCCATGCATGTGGTGCTGCCCGAGTTGGACGGGCGGGTCCTGGCCGGCGCCATCGCGTTCAAGGATACGCTGGTGCCGCACCCCGAACTGGCCTTCACGGCCCTGGCGAACCGGCCGGAACCGGACCGGATCGCAATGCTTGCGGATCGCGTGGCCGCGCTGGCATCGCTGCGTGGAAAACCACGGGCGCAACGGCGGATCGCCGTGCTGATGCCGGACTATCCGGGCGCGCCCGGCCGCACCGGCTACGCGGTCGGCCTCGACGTGCCGGCCAGCATAGTGGCTCTGCTCGGTGATTTGGCGGAGGCAGGTTACGATGTGAGTGATGCTCCACAGAGCACGCGCGCGCTGCTCGAGCGCGTAGGGTGGGCAAAATCGCCAGCCCCGACGGGATGGGTGTGCCCAAACCCGCGGCGATTTTGCCCACGCGGGCGACGGCAAAGGACGGGACCGCGTGGGCAAAATCGCCACAAGCGTCCGCGCCGGACTTGGCACCGGGCAACGCGATTTTGCCCACCCTACACGGCTTCGCCCCTCTGGCGCACGCCGCTGACGCGGCGGATATCCCTCCCCGTCTTCGGGGAGGGTGGCCGCACGAAGCGCGGCCGGGTGGGGTCCCCCTCATGGACCAGCCGGGATCGTTTGAACAGACGCGGTGCCGTGGACAGGACCCCACCCCGGCCCTCCCCGAAGACGGGGAGGGAGAAGAGATCGCACCGCCGGAGGTTACACGCCTCCCGGTCGCGACCTACCTGGATTGGCTGGCGGATTTGCCTCCGGAAGCCACCACACGGATCCGCGCGGCCTGGGGCGACCCGTGTGACGATCCGGATGTCCGGGACGGTGCGTTCCGGTTTCGCGCCATCCCGTGCGGCAACGTGATCGTCGCGCTGCCGCCGGACCGCGGGCGCTCTGCGGCGCGCCGCGCCGAATACCATGACCCCACATTGCCGCCGCGCCATGCGCTCCTGGCCTTCGGCCTGTGGTTGCGGCACGGCGCCAAGGTCGATGCGGTCGTGCACATGGGCGCCCACGGCACGGCGGAATGGCTGCCCGGCAAGGCGGTCGCGCTCACGGCCGCCTGCTTTCCGGAACTGGTCTTGGGCTCGCTTCCGGTGTTCTATCCGTTCATTGTCAGCAATCCCGGCGAGGCGGCCCAGGCCAAGCGCCGGATCGCCGCGGTGACCATCGGCCATTTGCCGCCGCCGCTTGCCACCACACCGCTTTCCGGTGAGGCGCGCGAACTCGAAGCCTTGGTCGACGAATATGCCGGCGCCGACGGCCTCGACCGCAAGCGCCGCGAACGGCTCGCCACGCTCATCGTCGCGGAAGCCCGGCGGAGCGGCCTGGGGCGCGAGGCCGGTGTCGGGGACGACACCGCACCTGACGAAGTCCTGCGCCGGATCGACGCTTGGCTTTGCGACCTCAAGGATCTCGCGGTGAAGGACGGCCTTCACGTTTACGGCCGAGCGCCGAGCGCCGCCGAGGTCGATGCCGCCTGGCGTGCAAGCGCCGCCGCCGAGCGCGACGCCCTGCTCGCCGCGTTGGATGGACGCCGCCTGCCGGCCGGCCCGGCCGGTGCGCCCACGCGCGGCCGGCGCGACGTGCTGCCGACGGGGCGTAATCTCTACACCGCCGACCCGCGCATGCTGCCGACCCCGACCGCGATGGAGTTCGGGCGCCTGGCCGCCGACGAAGTGATCCGCGGCCATCTGCAGGCGCATGGCGAGATGCCGCGCGCGGCCGTGATCGACCTGTGGGGCAGCGCGACGCTGCGCACCGGCGGCGAGGAAATCGCCCACGGCCTCGCGCTGATGGGATGCCGGCCGACCTGGGACGCCGCCACCGGCCGCGTCACCGGCATCGAAGTGCTGCCGCCCGCCGCGGCCGGACGGCCGCGCGTTGACGTGACGTGGCGCATCTCCGGCTTGTTCCGCGACCTGTTCCCGGCGCAGATCGCGTTGATCGACGCGGCGGTGCGGGCGGTCGCGGCGCGGGAGGAGCCTGCCGACGAAAATCCGCTCGCAGCGGCCTGCCGCGCCGCGCCGAGCGGCGATCCGCCGGTGCGGATCTTCGGCACTGCGCCCGGCGCCTACGGGGCCGGGGTCGCCGACCTGATCGGGACCGACACGGATCGTGCCGCGATCGGTGCCGCCTATCTGGCCGCAACCTCCCATGCCTATGGCGGGGCGGAGGGTGCCGGAACCGCGACGCCGGCCTTCGGCGCGCGGATCGCCGACGCCGACCTGCTGCTGCATTCCGGCGACGATCCCGGGCACGACCTGCTGGAGGGCGCCGAGGACGTGGCCTTTATCGGCGGTTTCGCGGCAGCGGCAGCCGCGCTCGGCCGTGCGCCCGATCTCATCATGCTCGACGTGACCGATCCGCAGCGTCCGCGCGCGCGGCCGCTCGCCGCCGCCCTGGCGCGCATCGTGCGCGGGCGCGCCATCAATCCGCGGTTTATCGCCGGGCAGATGCGCCATGGTCCTACGCGGCGCCGCGGAACTCGCCGAGACCGTGGACCGGCTGATCGGCTTTGCGCAGACGACCGACGCGGTTGCAAGCCACCTCATCGATCTCGTCCACGACGCCTATGTGGCCGATCCGGTGGTGCGCGACTTCCTGCTGCGCGAAAATCCCGCCGCTGCACACAGCATCGCGTCCCGCCTTGAAGCGGCGCGGCGTCACGGCTGGTGGCATCCGCGGCGCAACGATATCGAGGCGGACTTGCGCGAACTGATGGGCCAACCGATGGCGGAGGCAGCGCCATGAGCGCGCCGCGCCGCCGCGGCGCCTGTCCGGGCCTGTCGGTGCCGATGCCGACCGGCGACGGCTTGCTGGCGCGGCTAATGCCCACCGGTCCGGTTCGGCTCGACGCCTTCCGCGCGCTCTGCGCCAGTGCCCGGCGGCACGGCAACGGGACGATCGAGGTGACCGCACGGGGGAGCCTGCAGGTGCGCGGGCTCAGCGAGTTCTCGGCGCCGTTGTTTGCCGCGGAGGTGGGCAGGCTTGCGATCGATCTCCAGGAAGGCGTGCCGGCCCTTGCCGGTCCGCTGGCCGGAGCGGACGTTGCGCCGGTCGATCCCGCCGACATCGCGGCGAAACTCCGGCGGGCGCTGCGAAGCTCGCCGTTGGCGCTGTCGCCGAAGGTTTCCGTGGTGGTGGATGGCTGCGGCGGCCTGCATCTCGATGCGGTGCCGGCCGATATCCGGTTGCGCGCGACCGAACCGGGATCGCGGCCGAGCTTTCATGTCGGACTGGCCGGCGACGGTGCTTCCGCCACCTGGATAGGAACCGTCCTGCCGGAATTGGCCGTCGATGCCGTCATCGGCTTGCTTGGAGTTATCGCGGCGCATGGCCCGGCCGCGCGCGCATCCGACGTGCTTCGCGATGATGGTGTTGGGGCGTTTCGCGCCGTCATCGATGGTATCGTTCCCTCCCCCGCCGCACGTCTCAGCACGGCAATCGAAGCGATCGTGAATTCTCCGTGCCTTATCGCGCCCTCGCGTAACCGGAGCAAAAGTCGAGGCGGTCGTCTCACAGGTCATGGCCGGGCTTGTCCCGGCCATCCCGAAAAGCGGCACACCGTGCCTTCCCGAACGGGATCGCCGGGACAAGCCCGGCGATGACGAACGAACTGCCTCGACTTTTGCCCCTGTTACGCCCCCGCCGCTCCCGCCGCCCCGAAAGCTGCCCGACATGGTCGGCCTCCATCCGGATTTCGACGGCACCTTTGCGGTAGGCGTCGGCCTCGCCTTCGGCCACGCGCAAGCCGAAGCGCTCGTGGAACTTGCCGGCGTTTCTGCTGCCTATGGGGCGCAGGGCGTGCGGCCTGCTCCCGACCGCACCTTGCTGCTGCTCGGCGTTCCGGCGCCGCGCGCCGATGCATTGGTTGCTCGGGCCGAGCAACTTGGCTTCGTGGTCCGATCCGATGACCCGCGGCGGCTGATCGCCGCCTGCCCCGGCGCCCCGTCCTGCGCGTCCGGGCTGATCCCGGCCCGCGCACTTGCCGCTGAGCTGGCGCCGCTTCTGCCCCCTGAGCAGCGTGCCCCTTCCGGTGGCGCCATCATCCATATCTCCGGCTGCCCCAAGGGCTGTGCCCATCCGGCCGCCGCCCCGCTGACCATCGTGGGCACCGAACGCGGCTGCGGCATCGTCCGCAACGGCACCGCGCGGGCAACACCGGAGCGTTATATCGATCCCGGCGATCTAGCAGAGTGTCTGCAAAACACTCTCCACCCTCATCCTGAGGAGGCCGCGGTAGCGGCCGTCTCGAAGGATGGCCCCAGCTCTGTCCGTGCATCCATCCCTCGAGACGCCGACCTACGGTCGGCTCCTCAGAATGAGGGTGGACGAGGCTCAGGCGACTCCGAGAAACAAGTGTTTCAAACGCTGTCACGTCCGGCGACCGAGCTCGTGAGGACATCGCGCCGCGCAGAGAGCGACGCGCATCTCCCTCTCCCCATCGTTCTTCACGATGGGGAGAGGGTTGGGGTCCTAACCCTCTCCCCACGGCGTGAAGAACGCCGTGAGGAGAGGGAACGTGCACGCCCCGAGCGCCGTGCGGAGGGGAGAGGCCGGATCGCGCCGCGGCGCGATCCGGGCGGGGGGCAGCCCCGTCGGGCGGACCCTACCTCACCCGGAATGGCCGCTGACGCGCCCATTCCGACCTCCCCCCTGCGGGGCGAGGTAAAGAAAACCGTCCCGCGGGATGAGTCGGAAAGACGCTCGGATTCCGGGGGGCGCGACATCCCTTGGGATCCCCCTGGGGGGCCCCATGGCTGAAACCTATCTGCGCGACGGCGACGCCATCTACGCGCGCTCATTCGCGATCATCCGGGCGGAAGCAGACCTCTCGCGCTTCAGCCCCGAGGAAACCGATGTCGCGGTGCGGATGATCCATGCCTGCGGGATGGTGGAGGCGGCGCGACATTTCGCCTTCGGCCATGGCATCGTCACGGCGGCGCGCACGGCACTGCAACGCGGCGCGCCGATCCTGTGCGATGCCGAAATGGTCGCCCATGGCATCACGCGGGCGCGCCTGCCGGCCGGCAATGCGGTCATTTGCACGCTGCGCGATCCTGCCGTGCCGGAGCTGGCGCAAAGGCTGGGCACCACCCGCTCGGCGGCGGCGTTGACGCTTTGGGGCAACCGGCTGGCCGGCGCCGTGGTGGCGATCGGCAATGCCCCGACCGCATTGTTCCACCTGCTGGGCATGCTGGATGCCGGCGCCCCGCGCCCGGCCGCCATTCTGGGCATTCCGGTCGGCTTCGTGGGGGCGGCGGAATCGAAGGAGGCGCTTGGCAGCCAATGCCCACGTCATTCCGTACCTCATCGTGCGCGGCCGCATCGGCGGCAGCGCGATGACCGCGGCGGCCGTCAATGCCCTGGCGAGAGCGGGACTATGAACGCATCCGCACGGCTGATCGGCGTCGGCGTCGGACCGGGCGATCCCGAACTCATAACCCTCAAAGCGCTGCGGGTGCTGCGCGAGGCCGACGTGGTGGCGCATTTCGCCAAGGCCGGTAATGCGAGCCATGCGCGCGATATCGCCGCCGGCCACCTGCGGAGCGACGTGGCCGAACTGCCGCTGCTCTATCCGGTGACGACGGAAATTCCCAAAGACTCCGCGGCCTATTGCGACCGGATCGCGGCATTCTACGACGCCAGCACGGCCGCGATTGCGGCGCATCTCGATGCCGGCCGCTCGGTGGCGGTGATCTGCGAGGGCGATCCGCTATTCTATGGCTCCTACATGCATCTGCACGTGCGTCTCGCCCCGCGCTATCCGACCGAAGTGATTGCCGGCGTGACCGGCATGTCGGGCTGCTGGTCGGCGGCCGGGATGCCGATCGCCCAGGGCGATGACGTGTTCATGGTGCTGCCGGGAACGCTCTGCGAGGACGAACTGACGCGCCGTCTGGGCGAGGCCGACGCCGCCGTGATCATGAAGCTTGGCCGCAATCTGCCAAAAGTTCGCCGCGCGCTTGCACGCGCCGGGCGGCTGGATCGCGCCGTTTATGTGGAGCGCGGCACCATGGCGCATGGGAAGGTCGTGCGCCTCGCCGACAAGGTCGATGACGACGCGCCCTATTTCGCGATCGTACTGGTGGCGGGGTGGGAGGGGCGATCGTGAACGATCCCCCGGGGGGCATGCCCTTTGTCCCGGCCCCGGATTTGCGGCGCTACGCGCCTCCAACCCGGGCTACGCGGACGCTCCTTCGTAGCCCGGGTTGGAGGCGCGCGGCCGTTATCCGCGCGCGATCCGCGACCCGCGCCGGAAACCCGGGGACGGCGTCCCGGTTATCATATACTACCTCCGGTCAAGAAACCTGGAGGGTCCTGAGGTGAACGGTATTGGGTCTAGTGGCCGGCTCGCGGTGATCGGGCTTGGTCCCGGCGACGCCCGCTGGCTCACACCCGAAGCAGATGGGGAGCTTGCGGCAGCCGAGGCCGTCTACGGATACGGTGGTTATCTGGACCGGGTAGCGGCAAGGCCAGGCCAGTCCCGCCACGCCTCCGACAATCGCGAGGAAAATGCTCGCGCCGCCGCGGCGTTGCGCCATGCGGCCGAGGGGGTGCGTGTGGCGCTGGTGTCCGGCGGCGATCCAGGCGTGTTCGCGATGGCGGCGGCGGTTTGCGCCGCGGTCGAGTCCGGGCCGGAGGCTTGGCGCCGGCTCGATATCGCCATCCTTCCGGGCATCACCGCGATGCTGGCGGTGGCGGCCCGGGTGGGCGCGCCGCTCGGGCATGATTTCTGCGCGCTGTCGCTCTCCGACAATCTCAAGCCGTGGGACCTGATCGAGCGCCGGCTCGATGCCGCGGCGGGCGCCGGCTTCGTGATCGCGCTCTACAATCCGGTTTCGCGGGCACGGCCGTGGCAGCTCGGTGCGGCATTCGATCGACTGGCCGGGCTGTTACCGGCATCGACGCCCGTGATCTTCGGACGTGCGGTCGGGCGCCTCGATGAACACATCGCGGTCGCTGAACTCGGCGCCGCCAAGTCCGTACCGGCCGACATGGCGACGCTGGTGATCGTGGGTTCGGCGGAAACCCGCATCGTCAGGCGCGACGGGCGCGCTGCGCTGGTCTACACACCGCGGGCTGCCGCGGGGACGATCCGATGATCAAGCCACGCCATGGCCGCGTTGACGGTTTCGGCGGTTTCCGCTGGCGGGAGCGCGGGGCGCCGCAGCATGATGACGGCAATGCCCAGCGCGCGGGCGGCCGCGATCTTGCCGTAGGTCGCGCTGCCGCCGCTGTTCTTGGCGACGATAAATCCGATGTCATGCTGTTCGAGCAATTTTTGGTCCGCGTCGGCATCGAACGGCCCGCGGGCCGTGATGTAATGCGCGCGCGGCACCGCGAGCGGCGGCTCAACCCGATCGACGCTGCGGATAAGATAAAAATGCTGGGGCGCCTGCGCGAATGGCGCGATATCTTTGCGGCCAAGTGCCAGGAAAACACGCTTCGGCACGGCACCGAGCGCGCGCAACGGCGCCTGCGGATCATCGGCTTCGATCCAGCGGTCCCCGGCAACGGAAACCCAGCCGGGACGGCGCAGCGCCAGCAGCGCAATCCCGGCCTGGCGGGCGGCGGTTGCGGCGTTGGCGGACATGACGGCCGCGTAGGGGTGCGTGGCATCGACCAGGATATCGATGTGGTGATCGGCGAGGTAGCTGGCGAGACCTTCGGCCCCCCGAAACCCACCCGTCCGCACCGGAACCGGCTGCCGCAACGGCGCGACCGTACGGCCGGCGAGCGACAGCGTGACGGCAAGGTCCGTCCGTCCGGCCAGGCGGCCGGCCAGTTCGCGCGCCTCCGTGGTGCCGCCGAGAATGAGAATGGTAATAGGAGCAAACGTCACGGCGGTTTCCTTGGGTCATGGCCGGGCCTGTCCCGGCCATCTCGACAATCGGCGCACCGTGCCCTCCTGCACGAGATCGCCGGGACAGGCCCGGCGATGACGAAGGGACCGCCACGACTTTTGCTCTTGTTACCCGGAATGTGGTCAAATGCATTCTGACGCGAGGGAAAAGGATTCGGTCCGGCCGCACAGTGCGGCAGCAAAGCGCTGGCTGTCCATCGTCGGCATCGGCGAGGACGGCGCCGATGGGCTCACTCCGGTAGCGCGCGGGCTCATCGGCGATGCCGAGACCGTGTTCGGCGGCAAACGGCATCTGGCGCTGGCCGCGGACCTGATCCGCGGCGCCGCGCGGGCGTGGCCGTCGCCGTTCGATTCCGCGATGGACGAGGTTCTGGCGCGTGCGCGGGCGGCCCGTCTGCGTGCTGGCGTCCGGTGACCCATTCTGCCACGGCGTCGGTGCCGTGCTGGCGCGCCATGTCGATCCGGCCGAAATGCTGGTGGTGCCGGCGCCGTCGGCATTCAGCCTGGCCGCCGCACGGCTCGGCTGGCCGCTGCCCGAGACAACGCAATTGTCGCTGCACGGGCGCTCGCTCGATCTGATCCGCCCGCATTTGCATCCCGGCGCGCGTATTCTCGCACTCACATCGGACGGTGCCGCACCGGCGCAGATCGCCGGCCTGCTGGCAAAAGCCGGATTCGGCGGCTCACGATTTACCGTGCTGGAGGCGCTGGGCGGCGCGCGCGAGCGGATTCGCAGCGCAACGGCGGCCGCCTTCGATCTGGGCGAGATCGACGATCTCAACATCGTCGCCATCGTGGTCGCTGCCGGGCCGGACGCTCGTATCATCGCCCGCGCACCGGGCCTTGCGGACGATCTGTTCGAGCATGACGGCCAGCTTACCAAGCGGGAAATTCGCGCGCTGACGCTGTCGTCGCTCGCGCCCTGTCGCGGCGCGTTGCTGTGGGACATCGGCGCCGGGGCGGGGTCGGTCGCGATCGAATGGATGCTGGCCGATCCGTCCCTGCGTGCGTTCGCGATCGAGCATCGGTCGGACCGCGCCGCGCGCATCCGGCGCAATGCTGCGGCGCTCGGCGTTCCGGGGCTTGCGGTGATCGAAGGCGCGGCGCCGGTAGCGCTGCAGGGGCTGGCCCAGCCCGATGCCATATTCGTCGGTGGCGGCACCAGCCAGGGCCTGCTCGACGCCGCCGCGGCGGCGCTGCGGCCGGGCGGACGCCTCGTCGTCAATGCCGTGACGCTTGAAACCGAAGCCGTGCTGATTGCCCGCCATGCCGCGCTCGGCGGCAACCTCATCCGGATTGCGATCGCCCGCGCGGGCGGCGTCGGCGGCAAGACCGGATGGCGGCCCGCCATGCCGGTCACCCAATGGACGTGGGTCAAGCCAGGCCGGAGCAAGTCCGGTTGCGGCAAACCGGATCGGGCCGCGCCATGATCGTGGCCGGGATCGGCTGCCGCAAGGGCGCGCGGGCTGCCGATATCGCGGCGGCAATAGCCGCCGCCCTGACCCGCGCCGGGCTGGCGCCGACGCAGTTGGCCCTCATCGCCACCTCGGCCCTCAAGGGCGGCGAGCCGGGGATTGCGGCAGCCGCGGCGGCAATCGGCGTGCCGCTCATCTTGGTGCCGCAGGCCGACCTGGAGGCTGCGGGCGCACGGACCGTGACGACATCCGAGCGCGTGATCGCGCTGTTCGGCGTGCCATCGGTGGCGGAAGCGGCGGCGCTCGCGGCCGGCGGCCCAGCGGCACGCCTCATCGCGCCGCGGACCGCGGTCGGACCCGCGACCTGCGCACTCGTGGACACCGGGGAGAACCCATGATGGTGTATGCATGACTGTGCATTTCATCGGTGCCGGACCCGGTGCCGCGGACCTCATCACGCTGCGCGGGCGCGATCTCATCGCGCGCTGTCCGGTGTGCCTCTTCGCGGGCTCGCTCGTGCCCCGCGAGCTGCTGGCCTATTGCCCGGCCGATGCCCGCATCGTCGATACCGCGCCGATGACGCTCGACGCCATCGAGGCGGAGTTCGTCGCCGCACACACGGCCGGGCCTCGACGTGGCGCGGCTGCATTCCGGCGACCTGTCGGTCTACAGCGCGCTTGCCGAACAGCTGCGGCGGCTCGACCGTAATGCCATTCCTTACACGCTCACGCCCGGCGTGCCGGCGTTCGCGGCCGCCGCCGCGGCGCTCGGTTGCGAGCTGACCGTGCCGGAACTGGCGCAGAGCGTCGTGCTGACGCGGATGCCGGGCCGCGCCTCCGCGATGCCGGAGCGCGAGCGGCTCGCGGGATTTGCCGCAACCCACGCCACCTTGGCGATCCACCTTGCGATCACGTCGATCGCCCGGATCGTGGACGAACTGACGCCGCTCTACGGCGAGGACTGCCCGGTCGCGGTGGTGGTGCGGGCGAGTTGGCCCGACCAGCGCATCGTCAGAAGCACGCTCGGCGGCATTGCCGCCGCCGTCGCGGCCGAGCCGATCGACCGCACCGCGCTGGTCCTGGTCGGCCGGGCGCTTGCCGCGCACGGTTTTCGCGACAGCGCGCTCTACGATCCGGACTATCGGCGCCGGTTCCGTGGCGGCGACCCGGCGTGAGATGATCCGGAACGACGTGCCAAAGCGCCACGTGGCTGGGACGGAGATTTATCGCATCGCCGCCGCGCCGAGATCGTCGCGATGGTCGCCACCTCCGACACCTTGAGCCGGCATGATCCACGGCACGAAGGTCGCCGAACGCGATGGGCCGAACGCAACGGCACGTTTTTGCTCGGCGTCCATTTGCCGAACTTTTTCCCTGAGCAGGTTTAAGAAGGCGAGGTCACCCATGTCACGAACCCTTCTGTTTTGTATCACCGCCATTATGTGTAAACGCGGAACGGTGCCGGGTCTGTAACCAGGATCACACAACGCTTATTCATTATTTCAGTCCGAGCTACCGCGACGGCAGATCGTGGATCGTTCTGCGACAGCAACGTTGGGAGTGGAGCAGCGCCAACGCACCGATCGCGCAGGGGTTGTCATCTGACTTGATGACGGTGGCGCGGGCTAACTAACCAATTGCGCTTGCGCAGCCGCCGTAACGGCCCTTCGTTCATGTCCGCGTCGCGTGCCCGGTGTTGCGGCCACCAGGATGGGCCCTATGATTTCCCGAACGGTGCCCACCCCATGCGCCGGCCGTCGCGGTCGAAAACCAGGATTTCAATCGTCATGTTGCTACCCGCCACGACATCCATCGCGACGCCTTGCGCCACGTGCGCAACCTGGTCGCCAAGCGCCACGCCTTGCGCCGCCGCATGAATGAACGCTTCGGCCGCGGTGTTGGATTCCAAGAATCCGCCGGGCCAGCGCGTCGCAGCCGCCGGCCGCCGTGGCGAACGCCACCAGGGCCGCGAGATCGACGGCGCCGCGCTTGGAATGCAGATCGAGCATGCCTTGCGCCAGCTTGCTGATCTTGGCGACGCCGCCCGCGATGGTGACGCGCGGCACGGGGTGCCGGCGCAGATATTTGAGCATGCCGCCGACGAAATCCCCCATGTCGATGAGCGCAATCTCGGGCAGCTGATGGAACGCCCGCACCGCGGCTTCGGAGGCGGAACCGGTCGCCCCCGCGATATGGGTCAATCCCGCCGCGCGGGCCACATCGATGCCGCGATGGATTGCGTCGATCCAGGCCGCGCAAGAGTATGGCACCACGATGCCGGTGGTACCCAGGATCGACAGGCCGCCGATGATGCCGAGCCGGGCATTCAGCGTGCGCTCGGCCAGCCGTTCGCCGTCCGCAACCCCGATTTCGACTTCCACGTCGCCGCCCGCTCCGGCCGCCGCGGCGACTTCCGCGACGGCCTGGCGGATCATCGCCCGCGGCACCGGATTGATGGCCGGTTCGCCCGGCGGAATCGGCAGGCCCGGCCGTGTCACCGTGCCGACGCCGGCGCCGGCCCGGAAGCTGACGCCGGTTCCCGGGGCGCCCAGCCGCACCGTCGCCAGCACCAGCGCGCCGTGGGTTACGTCCGGATCGTCGCCGGCATCTTTCACGACGCCCGCGGTGGCGCTGTCGGCATTCCGCCGCGTCATCGCAAGCGCGAACGACGGCCGCTCGCCGCGCGGGAGCGTGACTGCGACCGGGTCCGGGAACGCGCCGGTCAGCAGCGCCGTGTAGGCCGCCTTGGCGGCCGCGGTCGCGCAGGTGCCGGTGGTCCATCCACGGCGGAGCGGGCGATCGGGCTTGGTCATAGGGCTATGTATAGCGGCTTTGGCCCTTGGGCGTTCTACTGCGCTCCGCGGCAATCGGAACTAGATCGGCATTCCGGCTCCCTTCCCCTCCGTGGGAACCGAAAGAGGGAGGGATTTTCACCGCCCCCGGCGGCGGCTCCTTCTCCCTCCCCGTCTTCGGGGAGGGCCGGGGTGGGGTCTTTCCCGCGGCACGATGGGTGGTTTGAACGATGCCGCCCAGTCCTGGAAGCGATCCCCACCCGGCCGCGCTTCGCGCGGCCACCCTCTCCGAAGGCGGGGAGGGATAAGTTTCCGCATCCACCGGGTGTATGTGTCGGCGAAGGAGGCGTTCCTCACACGCTCGCTAGCGGGACGGCGCAATGACGGCGCGCGGCCTCATCGTCGCGGCGGCGCGGTCGGGCTCGGGCAAGACCACCATCACGCTCGCCCTGCTGGCCGCCCTCAAGCGGCGCGGCGTCGCGGTGCGCGCCGCCAAGGTCGGGCCGGATTACATCGATCCGGCCTTCCATGCCGCCGCGACCGGCGCGGCGAGCGTCAATCTCGACAGCTGGGCGATGCCGCCGCCGCTGCTGGACGCGCTGGCTTTGGAAGCCGCACGGAATGACGAGGTTCTCATCGTCGAAGGCGTCATGGGCCTGTTCGACGGGGTGCCGGGGCCGCGCGGCGGCACCGGGGCGACGGCGGATATCGCGGCGCGGTTCGGCCTGCCGGTGCTGCTGGTGCTCGATGTCTCCGGGCAATCGCAGACCGCGGCCGCGGTGGTGCGCGGGCTCGCCAGCCATGACGCGGATGTGCGCATCGCCGGGGTCGTGCTGAACCGCGTCGGCAGCGAACGCCACCGCGCGCTGGTGGCCGATGCCATTGCCGGCGTTGGCATGCCGGTGCTCGGCGCGGTGCCGCGCGACGCCGCGCTCACGATGCCGGAACGGCATCTGGGGCTGGTGCAGGCGAACGAGCACGCCGACCTCGCGGCGCGGCTCGACCGCCTCGCCGACATGGCCGAACGCCATTTCGATCTCGACCGGATCGCCGCCATGGCGGCGCCGCCGCGTGTGCCGGTGCCGGCCAACAACGGGGGGCTGTCATCGCCCGGCTTGGCTTGGCGATCCAGCATCCCCGGCCTGCATTTGGCAACAGAGGCAAAAGCGGTTCCTAAGGTCATGGCCGGGCTTGTCCCGGCCATCTCGAAAATCCCAAACCGCGCCCTGCCAAACGAGATCGCCGAGACAAGCCCGGCGATGACGGATGCAGCGCCACGACGTTTGCCCATCTTACGGCGTTTGCCGGATCGGCCGGTCGAGCTGGGTGACGACAGTAGTAAGGATGTCCATCGCGTTGGACACTTGGAAAAGCCCGGCCACCGCCACACCCTACCCCCGCCGGGCCAGCGTATCGCGCTCGCCGCGGATGCGGCCTTCACCTTCGTGTATCCGCATGTTCTCGAAGGCTGGCGCCGGGCCGGCGCCGAGATCGTCACCTTCTCGCCGCTCGCCGACGAGCCGCCCCCGGAAGACTGCGACGCCTGCTGGCTGCCCGGCGGCTACCCGGAGCTCCATGCCGGCGCGCTGGCGCATGCTCACCGGTTTCGCGAGGGCCTGCGGCGGTTCGCGGCAGCCCGCCCGGTGCATGGCGAGTGCGGCGGCTACATGGTGCTGGGCGAGGGCCTGGAGGATGCCCAAGGCGCGCGCCACGCCATGGCGGGATTGCTCGGGCATGCCACCAGTTTCGCCACGCGCAAACTGCATCTCGGCTACCGGGAAGCTCGGCTTCTCGCCGACAGTCCGCTGGGGACGGCCGGCGAGATCATTCGCGGGCATGAGTTTCATTATGCGACGGTGATCGCGCCGGGAACCGACGAGCGTTTCCTCGCGCTTACGGACGCGCAGGGGCGATCAGTGGACGCTGCCGGCGGCCGGCGCGGATGCGTCACCGGCACGTTCTTTCATGCCATCGCGCGCGGGTGAGAGCATCCGCATCGGTGCGAAGGCCTATGCCGCGCCGTGTTCAAATTACCGCTGGAAATCGTTCTTGGTGATGTAGGGCGAGGTCGGCACCCACCAGCTTGATTGCGCCGTCGCGGCATTGGCGGCGAGCGCTTTGACCTGCCCGGCCTGGGTAGCGGCCAAGAGCGTGTTCTGCAGGCCCTGGGCATCGCGGCCTTCCGTTTCCCAGATCACAAGATATTTGGGAAACGGCAGACCCGGCCGCGCGGTCGCGGGCGGCGGCGGGGCGAGGCGGAAGCGCTGGGCCGCCATGAAGCCCGGCAGCGCCAGCACCTCGGTCACGCGCCGTGAGAGCGCTGCTTCGAAATCGGGTTCGCCCACACCGGCCGCCGGATCGACCACCTCAAGCAAAATGTAGCGGTTGGGCCGCGGCGTTTTGTTGTCGGCGTTGTCGGGAATGAACGGCTTCTTGCCGTCGGGGCGGGTGGTGCGCGCCCCGATCACCTGATAGGTCGCGCGAACCCCGGCGCCATCCGCATAGTCGAACCCCGGAATGAGCCGGCTTTTGCCGCCCGCGATGGCGTCGCGCGAAGCGCTTTGCAGCTTGCCGAGATCGCCACCTTCCTGATCCCAGATGATCAGATTGCCGCGCCGGTACAGCGGCTGGATCTGGCGCGGCGTAACGGTGGGCACCAGGCGGAACCGCTGCGCGCCCATCCAGCCGGGCAGCTGGACCAGATCGCCCATGTGCACGTTTTGATAGAAATCGTTGAATTCCGCCTCCATGCCGGGAAACGGGTCGGCCATGACCATATATGCATAGCGGTTGAGACCTTGCGGGGCCTCCCGCGTTCCCGGCTGGCCGATCGACCACTGTGCCAGGGCGGCGGTCGAGAACCCGAGGAGCACGCTCGCACCGATCGCGAATCGCGTTAGAATCGTGTTCATGCCGATCTCCCGTTTATTTCGCGCAAGCGTGCGTCTGTAGGGCGCAATAAGCGCAGCGCATTGCGCCGATGGCATTTCACCCGCGCGTGGTTACGGGCGAGGGGTGGCGGCGCAATGCGCTGCGCTTATTGCGCCCTACGCCAGAACACCGCCCTGCGCATACCCTCAAAAATCCGGATGGTCCGCTACCGGCAATCCTACCCACTCACCCTTGTAATGTTCCGTGGGGTTGTCGGCACAAACCTGTTCCTGCCAGTCGGTCATCAGGCGCCGGTAGGTGACCCGGGCGGTCAGCGGGCCGGTAAACACGTTTGGGTCTTCCATCGTCACCTCGAGCCGCAGCCCCTTGAGGCCGGTGTCGGGGTTCACGCCGGAAAACCGGCCGCCGCCGCCGACCGTTCCTTCCGCCTTCTCGTATTTGTCCTGGTCCGCCTTCGCCATGGCGCCGTCGATCAGCGTATAACGCTCGACCACATGCATCGCATCGCTCTGCGGGATGCCGAAGCGGTCCACCGACGTGAACGCGTCGGTACGCACGCCGACCGTATCGATGACCAGCGCGTCGCCGTCCCAATGACCGACCGAATCGCCCATCGGTGTCGGCGCCGGCTTCGCCGGATGCGTGCCGTTCATGCGAATGTGGCGGACGTTGTCGTCCTGACCGTACAGGATGGTGATGTCCCCATTGGGCTTCTGCAGCATCTGGAAGCCGAGCTGCATCGCAAAGGTGAACGGCGGCGCCACCGGCCGGCACTGGTCCTGCGCATTGGCAAAGCCCTTGCCCGCGATGGCGAGTTCGCCCTTCTGCTTCACCACCGCCGCCGCCTCGGGCCTGAGAATCGGGTTGTTATAGTCGCCGACCAGCCGGCCGGCATTGCTGGTGCCATTCGGCAGGCGCATCAAATTCCGCAGCGGCTGCGGACCCGACGGCATCGGCTCGAAATTGAACGCGTTCTTGCCCCAGCGAAACCCCATCATGCCCGCCGCCCCGTCCGCCCCGAAGGCGGGCCAGCAAGCCGGCTGCGCGAGGATCGCCGCCATGACGGCGCTGAACAACAGAGGGTATTTCATCGCGTGTCTCCCTTTTCCCGCTTTGGTAAAATCCACTTGCCGGCTGCGGTACCGCAAGGTCGTGTGCCCTACCGTAACATGGCCTCCGGGGAAGCTGATAAGAACCTTTGCCAACGCGAAGCGTGGTCAAAATGTGCCGCCGATCAAGACGGTGCCATAATGCATTTCGAGCAAATGAAACCTTCACAGGTGCGCCGGACATCGCCTCATCGTCCCGCCGTCGGCGCCAGCGCTTTGAGCCGTTTGCAGGAATCATTGACTGGAGGTTGCCGGTGCGCGGCTAATCGCTGCGATCGCGACCGAAGCCGTTGCGCAAACCGTGTGGATGCATCACGCACTGAAGCGCAGGGGTGGGCCGGCTTCGCCTGCCCACCCCTGGAACCGGTGCCCCGCAAAAGCGGGGCACTGCAGTCGTCTTCCTGAGCTGTGGCCTGCGTCAGCCGCCGTCACCCTGGGCCGGGGCGCGTGCTGCGGCCGCACCGACGATCCGCTCGAAATCGGCCTGTCCGCCCGGATTGCCGTGGATCGGAACGTGCCGTTCCACGTCGAGCTTCAGCCGCTTCAGGTTGCGGTAGAACACGATGGCGTTGTTATTGACGAACGGCAGGTTGCCGCCCGCGGCCGGCGGGCTGTACTGGTCCGCATTCACCACGATCTTCTGCTTCGGCAGATAGGCGATCGTCATGTTGTCGCTGTGGTTGAAGCCGTCGACATGGTACAGTTCGATCACCTGATTGCCGTCGCTGATCGTGTAGTTGTCGGTGAACGTCTGCAGTTGCCGCGTACCCGGACCGGTGGGTGCGAACGGCCGCTGCGACAGGCGATCCGGCAGCAGTGTGCGCGACTGCGGCGCCAGCACCACCCGCTCATAGAAGTTGCGGTTCTTGTCGTCGGTGATGACGGTTGCACCTTCCGCCACGTAGCCGCGAATGCCACCCAGATGATCGAAGTGGTTGTGGGTGTTAACCACATACTTGATCGGCTTGTTGGGGAAGGTCTTGTGGATTTCCGCCACCACCGCGTTGGTGCGCTGGTTGCTCAGCGGCCCGTCGATGACGACGACGTAGTCCTTGAACTCCACTGCGACGCTGTTGTGCGAGCCGCCGCCCATCAGCACGACGCCGGGGGCCAGGGTCGTGGCCACCACGCGCTCCGCCGGGGCGGGAGCGTTGCGGACGGCGTCCGGAACCGCCTGCGCGGCGTCGGCAGGGTTCACCTTCACGTCGGAGACGTTGAGGTTGAGCCAGTTATGGCCGCCCGGGATCAGCGGATGGTCGCCCATGTGGGCGTGCAGCCGGTACGGCCACTTCACGCCACCGCCGACATCGCGGTAGTCGCTGTAGCGGATTTCGACCATCTTGTCGCCCATCACCGGGTCCGGCACCCAGGTGATGACCCGGTCGAGCAGGTTGTTGTCGTCGAACTCGCCGGTGACGCGGCGGGTGCAGCGCGGCTGTGGTCCGTCGCACACCTTGGTGGTGAACCCGACGACTTTGACGGTGCGGTTCAGCCGGTTGTAGTAGCGGTCGGTGACGTTCGCATTCCCGGACGCAAGCGCGGCCTGGATGAAGCCGGCCGGCGTGGTCCACAGCATCAACAGCTGCCGGTCGCTCGCGCCGGTGTCCGGCGGAGCCGCCGGGAAGCGCACCGGCTGGCCTTGCCCGTTCAGGTTCCAGGCCTTGTCGCCGTTGACGAATTCCGTGAACTTCTGTTCGCCCACGACCGGGAAGCCGGCACCGCCGCCGCGGGGACCGTTGTTGCCCTGGACGCGCACGTAATCCCATTTGGCGGACTTGCTGGGGAAGTCGCCGGTGGCGGTGAAGCTCTTCAGATCCGAGTGATTGATGTCGCCCTGGGCGAACTGCTGCCCCGGATAGCCCATCCACCCGGTAGCCGCCAGGGTGAACGATTTTACGTTGCTGGCGCCGATCGCCTTGTCGGCGGCTTGCAGCAGCGGCGTCGCGCTCGGCGGCCCGTTTTGCGCGGCAGCAGGCGCGATCAGTGCGCTGGATGCCAGAAGCAACAGCCCAATCTTGAGTCTCATGTGGTTTCTCCCGCTTAAAGTCCCAAGCAGCTCCCGAATGGACGGCCGAATGACCGGTTCGAAGAACCGAGCCTTGAGACGATTTGTTGTTCCATGGACAGAGCGACCCTAGCGAATGGACCTTGCGCTGTAAAGCAGCCGGCCCGCGCCTCATTGCCTAACAAATTTGCAGCGGCGCCATGGGGGCGGCTAAACTCATATTTCGGTCGGGCCGGAGCGCAGGTTTAGGGCGGGCACCGAAGGAGGAAGCGATGGCGAAGCACGTAACATAGCCTGGTGTGCTATCATTGGTGCTGTTGCCTCCTCGTTGCTTTGGCTGACCCATGGTGTCAGTCGCGCAAGGCGAAACGAAGGAACGGCTGTCGTAGAAACAACGATGCCCCGTGCCAACGACCGGGCTGGGCCCTCATATACGCCTGACACTCAGCGCCAAGGGGCGCCCCATGCGTCGTACCGCATAATTACAATGAGGTACGTTGCGGCGGGCGGGGGCACACGACCTTCCGGCACTTGTGCCTGTGCCGGAGTTCGTCAGGATCGCTTTTGGCTGACAGCGCGCAAACGCGCGTTGGCAACCTGAGTCTTCTGACTCATTCAATTGGTACCCATCGCGGCTACCTGGGTCAGGACTTGGCGAGCGCGGGCATTTTTCTGCAGGATGGTGTCGGCTTTGGCCGTCCACTTGAAGGGCTTTGGCTTGGTGTTGCGCTCGGCCAACCAGGCGTTGATGGCGGCGATGAGATCGGGCACGCTCTTGAACACGCCGCGCCGGATGCGCTGGCGGGTGATTTCGGCGAACAACCGCTCGACAAGATTGAACCAGGACGATGAGGTCGGAATAAAGTGCAGTTTGAAGCGTGGGTGCTTCGCCAGCCACGCTTGCACCTCCTTGGTCTTGTGGGTTCGATAGTTGTCGCAGATCGCGTGCACGTCGAGGCTTTTGGCGACAGCGCGATCGATCGTCTTGAGAAAGCGCAGGAATTCCTTGGCGCGATGGCGCGGCAGACATTCGCCGATCACCTTGCCGGTCTTCACGTCGAGGGCAGCAAACAGCGTCGTGGTCCCATTGCGTTTGTAGTCATGCGTCATGGTTGAGGCGCGGCCCTTCTTGATCGGCAATCCCGGTTGGGTGCGATCAAGCGCCTGGATTTTGGCTTTTCTCATCGACGCACAGCACCACGGCCTTGTCCGGCGGATTGAGATAGAGCCCGACGACGTTGACGACTTTCTCGGCGAATTTCGGATCATTCGAGAGCATGAACGACCGCGTCAGGTGCGGCTTGAGGCCGTGCGCCTTCCAAATGCACTGCACCGTCGTGTGACCGACGCCCATCTCCGCGGCCAGCATGCGCGTAGAGGCAAAAACATCCCGCGAACCGAAGCTCGCGGGACCTGAATTCATGCCTGGGCGGCGTGGATCACTTTCCAAAGAAACGATCAGAAGGTGTAACGAGCACCAACCGTCGGAGCAATGTTGTTGCTGTAGTAATAGGGAACGCCGGGGCCGTGAGGAATGGCGATGGCCAGACCGCCGGTGACGTCGGAATAAGCAATGCCGGCATAAACGTCGAAACGCTTGGTGAAGTGATAATCCGCATAAAGCGAAATTTCGTCGAGCGTCCCCGCACAGGACGAGCGGAATCCGGCAGCGGGCGAGCAGGTTGACGGAACACGGAAGTCGTTCTGGATCTCGTGATAGTAGGACAAGGTGATTTCGGCTTGACTATTGAAAGCGTATTTCACACCGGTCCAGAAGACCTGCACGGTCTTTGGAGAATCAAGATTGTTGTCTTCGACTCCGCTCAAGACATAACCGCCCTGGGCCGTGGCACCAATGCCCAACGGGTTTGCCGGGTTGTTCTGCCGGATGTATTCGTAGCCCCCATAGAACTTGAACTGGTTCCAGGCATATTTGCCGGCAACCATAATCGCATCGTTGTCGGTGACAATTCCATACACGGTGTTGGCGGGATTGATCAGATTGACCCCAGTGATGGGGTTTGTATTGATGCTGTTGGTGGTCAACTGATAGGGCTGCGTCAGACTTTGAGGCCCCAACAAGGGGTTGACGATGCTGATCGCCTGATTGACATGTTGGTAGACGACGTCCCCCGAGAAGCCGCCGAATTCTCCGCCGAAATCAAATCCATAGGCGGAGTTATGCGCCACTTCCGGCGTACAGGTCGTGGCCGTCCAGCTGGTGGCGGCCGTGAAGCAGCCGCCCGAACCATCGGTGAATTTATACAGCGCGCCGAAATGCACCGGGCCATAGGCGATGCGATATTTAAGGGTGTCGTCCAGACGGGTGTCCTGGGTGTCGCCGCCGCCGGCCATCAGCCCATTATAGCCGATGAACGAAAAGGCATAAGCGCCGCCGGCCGGATCGTAAGCGAGCATCGCATCTGTGCCTAGCGCGCGCTGACGACCGAAGGTCAGCGTGCCGAAAAACGGGGACGATATACCGCCATAAATTTCGTCGTTGAAGAATTGGCCCGCGCGCGATCCGTCGATGACCGTTGAATAGGCGCCCCTGGGTAGGCCATTGTTGAGGACGGCAGTGCCCGGCGCGTTGGCGAGCTGACCGGAATTCGGATTGATGCCGGTCGAAGCGTTGAACACGCCGTACCAGTCGGGCAAATCTCTTCCTTGCCCTTGATGCCCAGACCCGTCTGCGACAGATTATTCGGCGCGACAAGGAATCGAGATTGGTTGCCGTTCCGGTTGACCAGCGATTTGCCTTCATAATTGAGGCCGTTTGGCGGGGTGCCGTGGCTGACCCAACCCGCACCGATGTCATACGTACCGTACAGGGTGATGCCGTACCAGGTCAGCGAGCAATCGGTGTCGCGGAAATTTTCGAAGCTCGTGCACGCTCGGTTGGCGGGCGGCAGGGCCTTCGTCAGCAACGGCGGCGCGTTGGTCGGCGCAATCGGCGCGTAGGCGGTAAGAGCCGGAAACGGATTGATGGGTTCCCTCGCTGCCGCCTGCGCAGACGTGTTTGCCGGGACGGAAGGGGGAGCCTGTACGACCGGGGGCGACAGCTGCTCTGAATACTGGTTAGGCGGAGGCACCTCGACCGGCATATAATTCACAGCCGAAAAGTCGGCTGCATGCGCAGCCATCGGCGCAAAGCCGAATGCGATGGCGCATCCTTTAACCATCGCGCTCCGCGAAAACGCACGCGCTCCCGTGCTTACCACTGCTTCCGCTTTGCGATTCCAGACATTCGTTCCCATCGTAGTTCCCCTTTCGACCGTGATACACGACTGTATATAACGCTTGATGGCGTGTCGTGCGTGTCACACCCGGAGGAAATCAATCCTCGTCCGGAAAGGGGGAACAGTGCGGGCCATCGCCGGATCGAATTCGCCGTCGCGCATGAAATCGTGCAACCGTATCGGCTGCGCCGGCGCATCGAAACGGTCTTTCGCAGCCCATGCCGATGTCGCCGAGCCCGAACAAATCGCTGCCGATGAAGTTATCGGTCTCGAAGCAAAAGCCGCGCGCGACAGCTTGCGGCGCTCGCTGGCCGGCCTCCCGTGGATCGCTGCGCGTCTCAACGGCTGGAATTGCTATTACAAATCACCCGCCCCAAGGCCCTATGCAACGGATGGAACGGGCTCGCTAGGCCGGAGGTTATGCCCTTGCTACCGCGCGGAAAGATGCGTGAATCCCGCAGCCGCGGCGGTGTTCGGCACTTCACCCAGCATCCTCGCCGTGATTTCCTTTGCCATGGCGAGTCCTTGGCTGTTCAGTGCGTAATTGCTGCCCTTTCGCTGTCCATTCCGGATCACGAAGCGGCTGTTCCTGGCACACAAATTGATCGGGCGTCGAAGGGAAATGCCGGACTTTTCGGCGGCGCGAAAAAGGTGCGTAGCCATGACGCATTCCTCGCTTTTGAGGGCGTGGTATCCATATAGCAGAAGCAAAAGTGCGTCGGCTTCCTTGTCGTGGCCCTCTGGGAGCAGCTTCAACACGACCGCTCCATCTTCATGCAGATCAAAAATCCGCGTGAGCACGCCCTGATCGAATGTCTTACCTGGGTGCTCAATCGATCCGGCATGTTTTGGCGTCCGTCCCGCATGTCCAAGAATCGAAAGAAACTGGTCGTACATCGGCTGCACCTTGTCTTCGGCCACTTCGGCCTCGAACTCGGCATTGCCGAATTTCATCTTGAGTCGTCGCAATTCGCTCATCGGATCCCCGATCGATTGGCGGTCCGCAAGAGATTTTGCGGCCTGCATGTCTCAGGTCGTTCCGGCCCTTGAGGCTCTGATCGTGAACAGAAAAAATACGGCTGCGCCAACATTGGCGACAAAAAGCCCCGCAGGTTCCACGCGAGGCTGGAATGCTGAGCGGACACCGACGGCCGACGTTGCGTGCAAGTGCCGGTAACGCCGCCGCGCTACTGCTTACGACGTGGTACGATGACGAATTTGCCGGCCACGTGTGTTCGCCGGGTTCGATGCCACATGCGCACTCGCCGGTTGTGCGCAGTCGCTCCAAGACCCAAACCCGAGGTCCCGCGAATGCCCTAGAGCCGGCACGAAGCACTTACCGTCCTTTTTCACTTGCCCGTTAAGCGCCTGGACGGGAGCGGATGCCAATAGGGCGCCAAAGGTGATGACGGCAGCTGCGATAGCGAACTTACGCATGGTGAGGTCCCTCATTTCTGGTTGCACCGTGCAACCCAAAGGCTGCATTAACTTACAATAAAAACGATATCTTTTATCAAGGATGGTGGCAACATGAATTTATGAACATAAACAAAATTTTATGTCCCGGCATCGCTGCGCTGCAAGATGCGCTGGAAGCCTCCACGGAAGCCGGCGGGTGGCGTCCGCAAGACGCGGCAGAGGACGAGCTTCGGGGGCCGGGTGCCTTGTCGCGCTACCGTCCCGGGCCGCACAGGCGCCCTGTCGTTCGGTCCCACGTGTGTCCATAATCCGAACAGTCGCCCCGTTGGAGCGGTTTTGGCGGTCTTTCCGCGTAAAAAGTGCCGTTCCTTTGCACCGCCGCGTCATCATGGACGGGAGCGCTCCCGCCAGGCCCGTGATATATTCCCTGCCGGCACGATCCGATGGTGGCCTTCGCGAGGCGCGGCCGCGGATCACTTGAAGACGCAGATCACTTGAAGAGGTGAAGACGATGCGGAAGCCGGAACGGCCGAGGATGCAGCACCAGCCGGTCGCGGTAGCCCTGGCGGCGCTCATAGCCATCGCTGGCGGCGCTGCCCTTGCGACGGCCGAAGAATCCTCCACGGCAGTGCGGCCGGCGGGTGCCGTCTATGGGCATTGGGGCTTCGACCCGACCGGGATCGACCAAAACGCCCGTCCGGGCGACAGCTTCTTCGACTATGCCAACGGTGCCTGGGTTGCCCGTACCGTAATCCCCGCCGACAAATCCCGTTTCGGCATGTTCGACGCGCTCACCGACAAGACCCAGGAACAGGTGCGCGCCATCATCGAAGACGCGGCCGATTTGCACGCGGCTCCCGACACCGATGCCGGCAAAATCGGTGGACTTTACAATGCGTTCATGGATGAGGCGCGGATCGCGCAGCGCGACGCCGCCCCGATCGCCGGCGACTTGGCGGAGATTTGTGCTGCGCAAACCCGCGCCGACATTGCCGCCCTGATGGGGCGGTCGAAAAACGCATTCGGCGGCAGCCTGTTTGCCGTCAATGTCGGCGAGGATGCCAAGGACCCGGGCCGCAATACGCTGTACGCCTCCCAGGGCGGGCTCGGCCTGCCCGACCGCGACTATTATCTGAAAGAGACCTTCAAGGATAAGAAGGCCAAGTACCGCGACTATATCGCCCGCCTGCTCGATATGGTGGGCTGGGAGCATGCGGCGCAGCGCGCCGACGATATCGTGGCGCTGGAGACTCGGATCGCCGAGGCGAGCTGGAGCCGGGCGGAGAGCCGCAACCGCGACAAGACCTACAATCCGATGACGCCGGCGCAGCTCACTGCCGATGCACCGGGGTTTGCCTGGTCGGCGTGGCTTGGTGCCGCCGATCTTGCCGATGCGAAACGGCTGGTCGTCCGCCAGAACACCGCATTCCCGAAGCTCGCGGCGATTTTCGCCGAAACGCCGGTGGAAACGCTGCAGGCA
Source organism: uncultured Alphaproteobacteria bacterium (assembly GCA_963802745.1). Lineage (GTDB taxonomy): Bacteria > Pseudomonadota > Alphaproteobacteria > Rhizobiales > Xanthobacteraceae > JAJPKK01. The sequence goes on from CAWDKL010000046.1 coordinate 199,756, forward strand.
TGGCAGGCGTTCCGCGTGGTCGACCAGACCGCGCCGTTTCTGTCGCCGCGCTTCGTTACCGCGCGGTTCGAATTCCGCGGGCGCGATCTCGCGGGCCAGCAGGAAGAGCGGCAGCGCTGGCGCCGCGGCGTCCAGCTGGTCGATAGTTCGCTCGGCGAAATCGTCGGCAAGGCCTATGTGGAGCGGTATTCCCGCCGCAATCCAAGGTGCGGATCGAAGAACGTCGCCGACGTAAAGGGCGCGCTGCGCGGCCGGATCGAGCGATCGACCTGGATGACGCCGCAGACCAAGACCAAGGCGCTAGAAAAGCTGGACCTGTTCGGCGTCAAGATCGGCTACCCGGACAAGTGGCGCGACTATACGGCGCTGCGCATCGATCCAAACGATCTCGTCGGCAATGTCCGCCGCGCCACCGCGTTCCGCTGGGCCTACGCGGTCGCCAAGCTCGACAAGCCGGTGGACCCGCAAGAATGGGGCACCACCCCCAGGTGGTGAACGCCTATTACATGTCCACCCGCAACGAGATCGTGTTTCCGGCCGGCATTCTGCAGCCGCCGTTCTTCGATCCGAACGCCACATGGCGATCAATTACGGCGGCATCGGCGGCGTCATCGGCCATGAGCTGACCCACGGCTTCGACGATCAGGGCCGCAAGTCCGACGGCCACGGCGTGCTCACCGACTGGTGGCAGCCGGCCGATGCCGACAAGTTCAACGCCGAGGCTGCGAAATACGGCGCACAATATGACGCTTATTCCGTGGCGCCGGGCGTCAACGTCAAGGGCGCCCAGACCATGGGGGAAAACATCGCCGACCTCGGCGGCATCCTGCTAGGGCTCGATGCCTACCGGGCATCGCTGCATGGCGCACCGGCCCCGGTGCTCGACGGCACCACCGGCGATAGCGCGTGTTCTGGGCTGGGCGCAGGTATGGCGGGCCAAATCACGCCCCGACGCGCTCAAGCAGCAGGCGGCGACCGACAGCCATTCACCGGCGCGGTTCCGGGTCAACGGACCGTTGCGCAACGTCGATGCCTGGTACGACGCCTTCGGGATCAAGCCAGGCGACAAGCTTTATCTCAAGCCGGAGGAGCGGGTGCATATCTGGTGAGGACTCGCATCCGGTGCATGCGCTAACCGTAGCGGTGGATGCCGCTACGGTTGCACCAAATAGCGTTTGACGGTGCTGATAATGACCCTATCCGGCTCGAACCACGAAGGCGGCGAAGGTTAGTTAACCTTATCGTTTTTGATTTGTCGTTTGTGGAACTCAATGAAATGGGATCAGTTCGGGCATGTTCCGTCATCTCAAATCGATCATCGGCATTGTCACAGTTTTTGTCTTCGTTACCGTTTCAACGCAAATCGGCGGTATCGCGTATTTGCGCGGACTTGCTTTCGCACGTGCGCGTCGTGTTAAGCTGATCAATGTATGCCGCAGCGATTGTGGTATTGGTGACTGCGGTACTGTGTTACGCGCTGATGAGTTTTTTCCTTGTTCCGCCATTAGCCGAAGTCATGGGGCGTGAACGATCCCTGTGGGACAGTGTCCGCGGCGCCCCTTGGTTGCGGCCGACAAAACTCGCCTGCGCCTAGATCGCGGATATGTGAGGCCAAAGTTGATAAACTTATCACGGATTTAAGCGCTCAGGTGGAGCTCACATTTCCGGAGCAAAGTAACTACACTTGAAGGCAACTTTCCATTTTTGAATGGTTTTCCTCTTCTGCCACACCTAAGTCACCGTGACGGTAAAAAAGTTGACATCGCCTACTTTTACCAGCGCGCTGCGGATGGCTCTGCGTTGCCTTACGGATCTCCATCAGCGTTAGGGTACTTTATTTACGAGCGCCCCGAACGGCGAGACATCATCATGTGCCGGACGCTGGACGCCTCTGAGATGGGATTTTGTTGGTCTTCAGCCAAAGCCGCCTAAAATGCGGATTGACGAACCCAGAACAGCGTGGATGATTCGATCGTTAAAAAACGACCCACGTGTATCAAAGATATCCATTGACCTTATTTGGACGCAGTTAGGAGTCAGCGGTGGTAAGGTTCGTTTTCAAGGCTGTTATGCGGCACGCCATGACGATCATATTCACATTGAAGTTGAATAATTGACGACGAAGCAATGATGGGGATATAGAAGAGCGTCCCCTTCCGCATTGCCACGGCATCGCTAGCATTTCCATATCTATTTGGTGGCTAAGGGTTCGGCTTAAACCAACGTAAGGCCGCCTTCGCCCGGATCGCTCATGCGGCTTCACCCAAGGCCGGCGCCACAGGAGCGGTGTCCATGTCCCGGATCGTCACCCGCGCCGCCAGGGTGCCGCGGCGGCCGTCCTCGAAGGTGACCTCGGTCGCGATATCGGCCGCGGCCGCGCCGTCGTAGAGCGCGGCGATCAAGGGCGCGTAGCGCGCGGCGACGAAACCGCGGCGCACCTTCTGGGTGCGGGTCACCTCGCCGTCATCCGCATCAAGCTCCTTGGGGAGGATGAGGAAGCGCTTGATCTGGGCGCCGGCCATGACCGGCTCTGCCGACAGCCCCCGGTTCACCTCGGCGACATGCTGCGCCAATAGGTCGTAGACCCGTGGGTGACCGGCGAGTTCCTGATAGGAGCCGTAGACGATGCCGTTGCGCTCGGCCCAGTCGCCGACCGCCGCAAGGTCGATATTGAGCATCACGGCGGCGAACGGGCGGCCGTCCCCGTAGGCGACCGCCTCCTTGATGTCGGGAAAAAATTTCAGCTTGTTTTCCAGATATTTTGGCGCGAACAGGCTGCCGTCGATGAGCTTCCCGACGTCCTTGGCGCGATCGATGATCTTCAAATGTCCGGTGGCGGGATCGATGAAGCCGGCATCGCCGGTTTTCACATAGCCGTCGGCCGTCAGCGCGGCTGCCGTCGCGGCCGCATCCTTGAAATAGCCGACGAACATGCCGGGCGAGCGGAATTGCACCTCGCCCGAGGCGGCGATGCGCAGGGTCACATGGGGGGCGGCGGGGCCGACGGTGTCGGGGAAGATCCGGCCGTCGGGTTGCGCGGTGACATAAAGGAACGCTTCGGTCTGGCCGTAAAGTTGTTTGAGGTTGAGACCCAGCGCGCGAAAGAACGAAAACAGCTCCGGTCCGATCGCCTCGCCGGCCGTATAGGCGACGCGCACGCGGGACAGCCCGAGCGCGTTCATCAGCGGCGCGTAAATCACCAGCTTGCCGATGGCATAGAGCAACCGGCCGCTCGGCGGCACCGGCTGCCGGTTGAGGAGCCTTTCTCCGTGGCGGCGGCCCACGCCGATAAAAAAGTCGAACAGCGCGCGCTTGATGCGGCCGGCATCCTGCATCCGGATGGTCACGCGGGTGAGCATCTCCTCGAACACCCGGGGTGGGGCGAAAAAGAAGGTCGGGCCGATCTCGCGGAGATCGGCGAGCGCGGTATCACGGCTTTCCGGACAGGCCAGGCAGAACCCAGCCACTAATCCTTGCGCGTAATTGAGGTAATGGTCGCCGACCCAGGCGAGCGGCAGATACGCGTAAGCGGTGTCGGTTGCCTCGAGCCGGTCGAACGCCACCGTGTCAGTTGCGGCCGCGATGCAGCCGGCCGCCGACAGCATCACGCCCTTGGAGGTCCCGGTGGTGCCCGAGGTATAGAGGATGATGGAAATATCCGTGCCGGCGCCGGCCGCAATCACGCCGTCGAGCCAGGCCGCGAGCGTGGCGTCCTGCGCCAGCGCGGCGCGGCCGTCTGCGATGACGGCTACAATCGCATGCAGGCGTTCGTGATCATAGCTGCGCAGTCCCCGCGGTTCGTCATAGAGCACGTGCGCGAGCGTCGGCAGGCGATCCGCAATGGCGAGAAGCTTGTCGACCTGTTCCTGGTCCTGCACGGCGGCATACCGCACCTCGGCATGCGCCAGCACGAAGGCGAGCTCGTCCGCGACCGCATCCGCATAGACCGGCACCGGCACGGCGCCGAGCATCTGCGCCGCCATGATCGACCAGTAGAGCTTCGGCCGGTTGGCCCCGATCACCGCGATGCGGTCGCCGCGCGCGACACCGAGCCGCGCCAGCCCGGTCGCGAGCGCACGCACCTCGGAAGCCAACTCCGCCCAGGTCCAGCTCTGCCAGATGCCGAACTCCTTGTGCCGCATCGCCGGACGCACCGCGAAGCGCACGGCATTGCGCATCAGGAGTTTTGGGAAAGTATCTTCTGGCGCTCAGGTGTGCTGGCCACGGGCCTGCCCTGTCGGCATCTGCATAGGCAAAATTATCAGACATCGGAATCCATAGCGAGGTATTATAGTTCCACAGCGGCCGCGCAGGATCGCTCAGCCAATATGATATGGCGCGAAAAGCGCGTCCTTATCCACCCTGCTTTGCTAATCCGCTGCTTCAAGCCGCACCAGTTCCGCTTCGAAATCGCGGCACAGCTGGCGGGCTTCCTCGGCCGGAAGCCAGTCCGACATCTGCGGGAACACCACCCGCCAAACGCCGACGCGGTCGGCATCCCAGGGTAGCGTCTTCGCCGCTCGTAAAGTCGCCACAAGCTCGTTGAGCTCCGCGCGGACTTCTTGCGGATCGGCCTCGAATACAGGACCTCGATACTCCTCGTCGGACAGCGGCTCGTCGCTGCGAAAGAGGTCGAGTTGGCGTGCAGAGGACATGCGCGTGCCTTACGATGGGCGAATCGTCCCCATTATGCCGGAAACGCGCACGCCACGCGAGCGGTCCGCCGACTTATCCTCGACTTAGCCCACAGCCCCGGCGCGTCTATTTCCCGGCCTTCCCCTTCCCATTGTTTGCCTCCGCTCCGTTCGGCAAACCGAAAGCGCCGGCGGCGCCAAGTTGCTCGGCGCCGAGCAATTTTTCTTCGCAAATGCGGTTCATGAGATCAGCCTGGGCGGGGCTTGAGCGCGATCAGGCGGCCGAGCACATGCAAGAGGTCGAGCAGATCGTCCGTGTATTAAGGCAGCCAGTGGTCCGGCTGGATCGCGTCGAGCGGCGACGGCGGCCGGCGGTCGCCGATGATCGGACGGCTGCGGTCGCGGCGGCGATGGCTGAACCAGTGCCGCAGGACCGGCTTGCCGGAGACCTCATAGGCCCACATTTCCGGCGTCACGTTCTCGATATAGCCGGTGCCGATCGTGAGGCGCCGTTTCGCCGAATCATAGTCCATCGTATCGGGCAGCGGTTCGGGTGCAGACGGAATCGCCCCGGCCGCCGGAATGGTGGGCGCGATCGTCTTCGGCAGCCGCGGTGCCCGCTTCGGACGACCGGCCTTCGGATCGACGTAGCGCTCGCCGTAGCAATGTAGCCAAATACTTGCGCGCCGATCGCAACAGCTTCGGTGAACACTGCGCGGCAGGCTGTCACCGGAACGTGTAGGCCGGGGCGGACGAGATCGGCCTTGAACCGGCCGTGAAAGCCGGGTGCGCCATGACGGCGGCGAGATAGCCCACGATCCTTGGCGTGACCCGCTGCCAAAGCCTTCGCGAGGTAGCAGAGAAGTGCGGGCTTGATGTTGGCCTGCGTCGCGTCGCCGTCGCGCCAGAGCGGGTAAACCCGGCCGCCGAAAGAGCCATTATAATGATCATTATCGGGGATTAGGCCGGTAAAGGTAATCGCTGGTCCGTTTTCGGGCGCGTGCGCTTCGAGGCACGTCAAATAGACCTGTTTGTGCGAATATTCGGACCATAATTCCGGACGTGGCCTGCTCAACGGCGAATATCCGGCGGCAACCATTGCCTATCGAAAGATCGGAAGGCATAGCGGATCGAGTTAGCAAGGTTTTATCGTCACGTTCGATACTGACGGGTCGTGTCGGAAAACCTCCCAGACCGTCACTGATGGTCTTGCCGATATACCGTGCGCGCGTCTTTCCCGCGCCGGGGTCGGGGTGAAAAAGCACCTCCTTCTTATTTTGCTCTTTTTCCCGCTGCAGGGTCTCCCAACGTTTCTCCAAAGTCTGCACGTCAGGCGAGATGACCCATGTACGATGGGTCTTCACCCCCGGACTTGACGCCACAAAAAAATCAGCGAGAGCCGGAAATGTCGCCCACAGGCCGCTCTGCTCCGGCAGGAACGGCTCGCGCCAGCCGGCGGCACCGTCCCGCAGAGGGAGCCTTCGAGTGCGAGCTTGGCCAAGGCGGCATATTTGTAGGCTTCGCGCTTGCCCGCTGCCTGCGCCGTGAACGCAACCGCGCCAGGACATCCCGGCTCAGGCTCGCCGACCGCGCAAAAAGCACGATGGCAAACAGGAGCTGCTGAACCCCTGAAAGATACGCGTAGGCACGTTGGGCTGATGCCCCTCGGGCGAACAGTGGATCACCCAAATGTCATCGCAGTCGCGGCGCAAATCCTCGCGCATTTTTTGGAAGCCGGGGCCGTTCAGGAAGCCAGCAACAGTGATGAAGCAGACGATGCCATAGCGGTCCCGGTCGTGGCTCGCCCGTTGATCATGCCAGCCATGAGCCGAACACCTTCAGGGTCGCCCAGCGCCAGAAATAGACATAGAGGTTCTTTAAATGATGCGTATAGGCGCCCGCGCCCCACGCGGCGGGCGGCATCCAGCGATCCATCGGGGCGGCACGGCCGGCGCTGCCGCTCTCGAAAAAGCCACCCCATCCGGCGGCTTGGTTCTTGTAAGGCGGATTGCCGATCACCACGGTGATACGTTGCGATTTCTTGACTCTGTTGGCGTCACGTCGCGATCTTGCGACCGGCTCGTAAACCTGCCCCAGCGTCTCCTCCTCAATGAACGGATTGCCGAGCGTGTCGGTGATGAAGAGACTTAGTTCGGGCAGCTTTGCCGCATGGGTCAGCGCCTGCATCTCGGCGATCAGCCGCAGCTGGGCCACCGCGAACGGGCCAAACTGCATTTCAAATCCGATAACGCGCTTGGCCGCGGCCTCGATCGCGCCGCGCACCGCGCAGGCGCCTGATCTTCCGTGACTGTCTCGGCAATTCGCCGGAGAGCGCCGAGAAGGAACGTGCCGGTCCCGACCGCAGGGTCGGCGACGATCACGTCGGGCGCCGCAAGTCCGGCCGCCCGCTCGAACAGCGGCCCGCGCAAGGCCTCGTAGACCAGGTTGACCATCGCCGACACCACTTCGGGCGGCGTGTAATAGGAGCCGGTCCGCTTGCGCAGCGCGTTGTCATAGACTTCCAAAAAGTCCTCATAGAAATAGAGCCATGCCTCCGGCTTGTCCTTGCTGATGACGTGCCAATTTACTTCGTTTAGTACGCGCGTAAGGATGCCGAGTGACGTCTTGAGCGCTTCCTGGGTCGAAGCGTCTTCGGTCAACAGTCGCAGCGCCGTTCCGATCAGTGAGTTGGACTTGCGCAGTTCCTGTGCGGCCGGTTCGATGCCAGCGGACAAGGAAATGTCCCGCGCCCGTGCCACCAGAAGTCCGAACGTGATCGCTTGGGCGTAGCCATCGGCAAACTCTTCGTCATCGGCCTGCGGGAATAGAAGCTTGCGCCAATCGGCGGCCAACCCCGTGAGACCTTCGCTGCCCAGCGCCATGTGCTCGACGGCTTCGTCGCGCAACAGGCGGCACAGGCGGGCGCTGATCGCGCAAGCTGCTTGGCGGTCTTCGGCGGAATTGGAGACCAGCGCAGGAAGTCGGTGATCAGCGGCAGCAGCGCTTCTGGCGCCGAAGCTTTGCGCCTGAGGCCTCCACGTTGCCATCGAGATGGACGACGGTTCCGGCAAGTTTGCCGTCGCGCCACAAGCTGAAAGCATTGCCGTCGGTATAGATTAGGTTCGGCAACGACTTGAGCTTGGCCCATTGGGCCTTGTCGTGATCATCGCGGAACTGGCGTGGGTCGGCGCCTTTGCCGGGAGCTTTTATTTCGATGAAGCCGACCAGCGCCTCGCTGACGGTGACGGCAAAATCTGGGCGCGTTTTCAGCTCGGTAAGCGAGGTTTCGCCCACCAGATGCACGCAGCCGGCGGGCAAACCGGCCATCTCCGCGAGGTCATGGAACAGGGCATCGAGAGGCCCGCGCAGCTGATCCTCCGGAGCGCCGCCGATCGCGGCGTTGGCCAGCTTCGGCTTGACGCTGGCGCCGAAAACCGAAACCGCGCTTGCAAGCGTCTTGACAGCCAATGATCAATCCCCTTCGGTATTTTGCCACCGAAATGGCGGCGGGCGTTGCCTCCTGCCCGGTTTCCACGACACAGGAAACTACCAGCGAACGGATTATCGCGCGTGGTCCGTGCTTCCGGTCAGATGTCTGGCGGGATGCGGCAAGCCGCAAGCAGTGGATTTCCTATCACGGGAACGGTAAGGTCACCCGAGAATTCCACAGCAGACTTGGGTTCTGGAGTGTGACGAATGGCGTACGCACGGGCATTGGGATGGATGGTGATCATGGCCGCCGTCGCGGCGGGCGGCGCGGTCGCGCAGGCCCAGCAGCCGGCCTACCCGAAACCGTCGGAGCTGCCGAATCCCTATCGTCTGGTCGAGGGCTGGCCGAGCCTGCCGCAGAGCATGAATGGGGGCCGCTGGGGCGAGGTCATTCGTGTTCATGTGGCGCGCACCGGCAATATTTGGGTATTTCACCGCTGCTTCAATACCGTGCCGCCTGGCAGCGCGGTGTGCATCAATCGCGGCGCGGCCAATCCGCCGATCCTGGAATTCGATCCGGCCGGCCGCTTGCTGCGCAGCTTCGGGGCCGGCCTGTTCGCCTATCCGCACGGTTTCACCATCGACGATGAAGGCAACATCTGGACCAGCGACGTGAACGACGCCGCAACGGTGCTCGGCATGTCGGCCCGCAATGCCGACGGCGTCGTGATGGGCCAGGAGGTGCTCAAGCTCAGCCCCGACGGCAAAATTCTCATGACGCTCGGCCAGGAGGGGGTGGCCGGCAATGATTCAGGGCATTTCGACCGGCCGACCGGCGTCGCGATCGCCCCGAACGGCGATATCTTCGTGGCGGACGGCCATTCCCCGAACAAATTCGGCACCGCCCGCGTCGTCAAATTCGCCAAGGACGGCAAGTTCATCAAGAGCTGGGGACATAAGGGCGCCGCACCCGGCGATTTCAACGAGCCGCACGACATCTTCATCGGCGGCTCGCAAAACCGCGTCTATGTGGTCAACCGCAAGAACAACCGCATCCAGGTGTTCGACCAGGACGGCAATTTCATCGTCGCCTGGACGCAATTCGGCCAGCCCAGTTCGGTCTTCGTCGGCAAGGACGACACGATTTATGTGGGGTCCTCGTTTCCGGATCCGGCGGCCAAGAACAAGCTCGGCGAATTGCGCGGCATCGTGATCGGCAGCGTCACGGACGGCTCGCTCAAGGCCTTCATCCCGGATCCGTCCGATCTTAATCAAGTGCAGCGCGGCACCTCGGCGTCCGGCATCGCGGCGGACGACGCCGGGACGATCTATGCGGCCGATGTCGGCACGCATAATCTGCGCAAATACGTCAAGGTGAAGTGAGAGAGCGTCGGCGCCTTGTCACGGTCCGGATGGCCTCGGGATGAAGGTCTCGTCCGGATCGGCGATCTTGCGCGCTTCCACGCGCGGTGGCGTGTGAGGGACTCGCGGACGGCGTGGATTTCTTATACCTTTGGGGTCGAACGCGTGGGGCCTGAACCATATGCTTGACGAGATCAAACGGCTGTTCGCCGCGCTGAGCGGCGACGACGACCGTCCCGGCCGTTTAGACGCCGGCGATTATCGCGTCGCTGCGGCGTCACTGCTCGTTCATGTGGCCATGCTGGATGGCGAGTTATCGGCCCCGGAACGCCAGCTGCTGCGGCAGCTGCTGGCGGCACAGTTCGCACTGACCGACGCGTTGGCCGACGAGGTGATCGCCGCGGCCGTGACGGCCGATCGCGAGGCGGTGGACTTCTATCGTTTCACCAGTCTTTTGATGCGCAAGCTCGACGAGACGGACCGGCTGCGGCTTGTCGAAATGCTGTGGGAGATGGTTTACGTGGACGGCAAGGTCAGCGAATTCGAAGACAATACAATATGGCGCGTCGCTGATTTGCTCGGCGTGTCGCAAAACGAACGCATTGCATTGCGCCAGCATGTTGCCGCGACCCAAGCAAATCGGGGGCAACCATGAGTGCGCCCTTGGCCGCCACCGCGCAGCCGGTGACCATCATCACTGGAGCTTCGGCCGGCATCGGGGCCGCACTTGCACATGTCTTCGCCCGAAACGGCCATGATTTGCTATTGGTCGCCAGGCGAGAGCAAAAGCTGTGCGAACTTGCGGACGAAATCGCGGCGGCGGGGGGCCGGCGCCCCCAGGTCCTGGCGCTCGATTTGACGCAGCCGGGCGCGACGCAATTTATCGCCGACGCGTTGGCGAAGCTCGGGCTTGAGCCGCAATATGTCGTGAACAATGCCGGTTTCGGTCTTTTGGGCACCGCCGCCAATCTCGATCGCGCCGACCAGCTGGCGATGATCGACCTCAACGTCCGGACACTCGCTGATCTGTCGCTGGCCTTCGTGGACACGTTGAGCCGCCATCGGGGAGGCATTCTCAATGTCGCGTCCGTCGCCGGCTTCCTGCCCGGCCCCGGAATGGCGGTTTACTATGCCACCAAGGCGTTCGTGGTGTCGTTTAGCGAATCCTTGCATCAGGAACTCGCGGAGCGCGGCATCCGGGTAACCGCCCTGTGTCCGGGTCCGGTCCCCACGGAATTTCAAGCGCGGGCCGGGATCAAGCGGCTTCCGGGCGAGGCCCTGTTGAGGGTATCTGCAGAAGCTGTCGCGGCGGCCGGCTACGCCGGTCTGATGGATGGCCGCAGGGTGGTGGTGCCGGGATTTGGCAATAAACTGGTGACGCTGCTGCCGCGCATCTTACCGCGCGGCTTTTTCCTGCGCGCAGTGGCACGGTCGCAATTGCCCCAAACAAAGCGCGCCAAGGGTTCTTAGCACGGCGAGAGGAGCGTACGGTGGAATCTCGCCATCCAGCGACCATCGCCGCGCAGGCGCTCGGATGGATCGACGATACCACCAAGGCGGTCATTCCCCCCATCCATCCGTCAACCACCTTCGTCCGGGATCCCGACAACCAATACCGGGCGGGTTATTCCTACGGACGGTCAACAAATCCCACGTTCGTCCAGCCGGAAGCGGTTCTCACCGCGCTTGAGGGGGGCGCGGCTTGCCTCACCTTTGCGTCCGGGATGGCGGCCGCGACCGCCGTATTTCTGGCGCTCCGGGCCGGCGATCACGTCGTGGCGCCGCAGGTGATGTATTGGGGCCTGCGCAACTGGCTCAAGACGTTCGCCGCGGAACACGAACTCTTCGTCGATTTTGTCGATGCCGGTGCGGCCGACGCCATCGCGACGGCGGTACAACCGGGCCGCACCAAGCTGATCTGGATCGAGACCCCCGCCAACCCGACCTGGGCCATCACCGATATTGCCGCCGCCGCTGAGATCGCCCACGGCGCCGGTGCGCGCCTTGCCATCGACAGCACCGTGGCGACGCCGATCCTGACGCGGCCGATCCAGCTTGGCGCCGATATCGTCATGCACTCGGCGACGAAATATCTGAACGGCCATAGCGACGTGGTAGCCGGAGCGCTGGTAACAGCGCGCCACGATGAATTTTGGGAGCGGATCATGGCGATCCGCGCCGGCAACGGTGCCATCCTGGGTTCGTTCGAGGCCTGGCTGCTGCTGCGCGGCATGCGCACCCTGGATTTGCGGGTGCAGCGCTGCTGCCGGACCGCGCAGGCGATCGCCGAACATTTTGCCGGGCATCGCGGGATCATTGCCTGCCTGTATCCCGGCTTGCAAAATCATCCGGGTCATGCCGTCGCGGCACGGCAGATGCGCGGCGGCTTCGGCGGCATGCTCAGCCTGCGCGTTGCCGGCGGCGAGGACGCCGCGATCGCGGCGGCCGCGCGGGTGCAGGTCTGGAAGCGCGCCACGTCGCTCGGCGGCGTCGAGAGCCTGGTCGAGCACCGCGCCTCGATCGAAGGGTCCGGGTCACCGGCGCCGCCGGATCTGCTGCGGCTGTCGGTGGGAATCGAGAATGTGGGGGATTTGATCGAAGATTTGGAGCAAGCCCTGACAAAGCATTGCTGAATTACTTATATACTTACATCAAAGCCGGTGGAGCGCCTGCATCAGTCCTGCCAGCCAATCGTCACGCCGCATCGCCCAGAGATCGTTGCAACGCCGTTAATCGCCTACGTGATGCCCGCCAAGCGCAGGCTCGGCTAATCCGCCATGGGGGCGCATGTGAAGTACCGCAAGCCCGGTTGGGTCGCGGTCAAGCAGGGCGAGCGCGCTGCCGATTGCGCGGCTTGGCAACAGGTCACCCGCTTCGTATTTCGGGAAAGCACGCGGACCGCCACCGATCAACTCGCCCGCGGCTTCTTGGGTCAGCCCCAGTTTGGTGCGGATACGCTTGATCTCCTCCGGAAGTGGCAACCCTTCGGCTTCCGCCTTCAGCCGGTTGAGGGCACGATCGGACACTTTCATGTCTTCGCCGGTGTGAATGCTCTCTTCGGACGCATCGCAATACCAACCCGGCATATCGAAGGTCGCGGTCGCGCCCTTGTAGCGAATAGTCATCGGGCGTACCCCGCGCCACATCGGCACTCCCGTCCGTGGACAGACCGGATTAGTCATCGCCTTTACCCTTGAACGACAGCAACAAAAATTCCGTGACGGCATCCGCCGTGAATTTGACGTACAGCGTGCCCACCTTCGACGGTACGTGATACACGTCCTGCCAAATCCGGTGATCCGCGTACGAGGTCATCGATTTGTAGAAATGTGCGGGCTGCATGGTTTGGATCGTCGTAACGATTCCGCGACGCCCAAAACCGATGGCGGCAGCGCTCCGCACGGCCGTACCGGTTACGTTGAGCTTGTTTACGTCATCGAAAGCCGCCTTGAAAGCTGCCAAGTCGTAGGTCGGCTTTCGCTTCTCCATCTCATCACACAATACACCATAATGGTGTCATCTCAATGATGAGGTAAATTTGCCCGCCGCATCGAAGGTGGCATTTTTGACCAACAATCCGGCGAGCTCCGGATCGACACGTGTCAGCGCGGGCAAAGCCTGCAACGACCAAGCCTTCGATGCCGCCACTGCCGACGTTACACTTCCATATTACCGTAACCCCACCTAAATCCGGTCCGGGTACGGCAGGATGAAATTGTCCCGGTTGGGCATCTTCACCTGCGGCAGCGTCTTGGCGTCCATGGTGTCGTTCTCGCCGATCAGCTTGTTGAGGCTGAGAATATACGCTGTCAGCGCATAGACTTCGTTGTCGGCGAGCGAACGCGGCGCGTTGTAGGGCATGGCGCGGCGGATGTAGTCGAACACAGTGGTCGCATAGGCGTAGTAGTTGGCGATGGTTTTCACGGTGTCGATGCCGTCGGTGAGGGGCGCGCCGCCGACCAGCGCGCCAGCGCCGGGAGCGCCGCCCCCCTTGCCGCCCTCGGCATGGCAGGCGATGCATTTCTCCGCATAGATTTTGGCGCCTTGGGCGGGCGTGCCGCTGCCGGCCGGCAGATTGGTGCCGTCGGGCAGCACCGCGATATCCCACTGCTTGATGTCGGCTTCGCTGATCGGCTTGCCGAGGCTCGGCGTCCGCGGAGCCGCGGTCTGCGGGGCCGGATTTTGCGCAAAGGCCGCGGCGCTGAACGCAACCGCGAGAATGACGAGGGCCAGCGGCTTACGCATAGACATGTTTGATCTCCCCTTTGCTATCGACGGCCCAGCTGGTGAGGCTGTTATAGTGCTGGTTCGGGAACGCCAGCGGCGTCGTCAGCGGCTGCCGCGTCTGGCCGCGGGCGGCGACGAATTCGGCGCGCAGCGGCTGCACGTTTCCGGCCTCATCCCAGGCGCGACTCTGCAGAATCGCGGGCTGGCCGTCCCAGCGCCATGGCATCTGGAAGCGGGTGAAGGCCTTGTCGTGGATCGGCCCCTGCAGGGCGGCTTCGCCCCAGCTCTTGCCGCCGTCCGCCGACACCAGCACCTTGGCGATGCGCCCGGCACCCGAATAGGCGACGCCCGAAATGGTGTAGAAGCCCGGCTCCTTGAGGTTGTGGCCGAACGAGGGATGGGTGATGAAGCTCTTGACCTCCATCAGGAAGTGGAAGCGCCACGTCTTGCCGCCCGGCAGGATCTGCGAATAGTTCTTGGTCTCGAAGAAAGTGTAGGCCGGCTGATTGATCACCTTGATGCGGCGCAGGAATTTGACATTCATGTTGCCCTGATAGCCGGGCACCAAGAGACGCATCGGATAGCCGTTACCGGGCATCAGGCGCTCGCCGTTCTGGTAAATGGCGACCAGCGCGTCGTCATAGGCCTTTTTGACCGGAATGCTGCGATCGAGCATCTGCGCATCCGCCCCCTCGGCCACCAGCCACTTGGCGCTGGGATCGATCCCGGCCTCGTCGAGCAGCGTCAACAGCTTTACGCCCGCCCACTCGGAATTGGAAACGAGCCCGTGGATCTCACCGGCCGTCACCTGCATCGGCTGGCTGGAGAACATCGGCGCCGAATTTCCGGCGCATTCCACGAAGGCCATGCGGGTGACCAGCGGGTAGCGCGACAGCGATTCCAGGGTGAATTCCAGCGGCTGGCGCACCATGCCGTGGATCACGAGCTTGTGCTTGGCCGGATCGATATCGGGTACGCCGCAGTGATTGATGGCGAAATGCATGCTGTTCGGCGTGACGGTACCGCTCAACAGCTGGTGGGGCGTGCGAGCGTGAGAGTTCCGGAATTCCCCGTTGGGATTGCTGAGTGTTCGCACGACGTTCTTTTCATACCGCGACGGCACCTGCGCCGGCGGCAAGGTGGAGCCGAATTCCAGGCTCCACTGCTCATCCCTCAGTGGCTCGGCCGCGGCTCCCGTAACGGTTCCGGCAGCCCCCATGGCGCCGGCGACGGCAATTCCCTTCCCCAGTAAGGCACGGCGATTGATGAGGCCGTTGCCGGCGACCGGATCGAGCGAGGGGGTACGCCCTCGGCGATGCGATGGTGTCATGATGTCCTCCTTGACGACGAGACGCCATATGCGCCCCTCTCGTCGCGACCAGCGTTTTCTGCCCCGCGGCGCCCCGGTTGTCCAGGCTCGATGGTCGTCCACGACATTGAGGATTATGACCCATCCGCACGGGTGCCTGCGGTCGTCGCGACCTCGACAAGGCTTTTCTTGCGGCAAATCCAGCACAGCATACCGCTATCTGTATCTCAGACGACACAGTTGCTCAGGGTTCGGCGCTCCAGCGCCATTTCCGCCTTAAAATGCGGCGCACGACCCGTTATACATCGATCATTCCTTCAAGCGGAGGAGCACGGGAGTATGGGGATGAAGAAGACACTTTTCGCCGCAACAGCTATTGCGTTGCTGGGCGCCTCGTCCGCGGCATTTGCCGCCGATCTCGCTTACAAAGCCGCACCCGCGCCGTATGCACCAATGTACAGCTGGACCGGCTTTTACCTCGGCGCGAACTTGGGTGGCGCTTGGGCCAGCGGTACCTTGACCGATAATCTCACCGGCGCCAGCATCACCGGCAACAACTCCGGCGTCATCGGGGGCGGCACCGTCGGTTACAACTGGCAGGTATCGCCTAGCTTCGTGCTCGGCGTCGAAGGCACGTTCGACGGCACCTCGATCAGCCATACGACCAACTCGGTCGGCACCCCCTGGGGCACGTTCCAAGGCAGCGCGAATACCAACTGGGTATCGACGATCGCCGGGCGCGCCGGCATCGCCCAGTACAACTGGCTCTTCTATGTCAAAGGCGGCGGCGGCTGGGTTGACAATAGCGCTACGTTGAGCAATCTCACCACCGGGACGTCGATAACCGCATCCAATACCAATAGCGGCTGGCTGGTCGGCGCCGGTATCGAATACGGAATGACGCGCAACTGGTCCTTGAAGGTCGAATACGACTACCTGGATCTGTCGAACTGGACGACGAGCACTCCGTTCCGCAGCGGCGACAACCTTAGCCTGTCGCGCCAGATCAACATGTTCACGGTGGGCGCCAACTACCGGTTCTGAGAGCAGCGAGCGGCGAAGTTTTCCCAGCTTTATCCCAAGACGGGCACCGAGAGCACCTCGGTGCTCGTTTTATTTTGCTGCAGATCGCACAGACGAAATCCGCATCGAGGATGCAGGGGTAGCCTTCGGAATACGCAGCCGGCGTCGGCACCCGAGTTGCTCCGCTGTTGCCACGAACCGTATCGGTGGCTTCGTCGGCAAGCTGACCCAGCGATGGCGGTGCCCAAGCAAGCCGTTGATTGCCCTTCCACCGTCCCTGTCGGATAGTGTATTTTCCCGATCGACGGCGCACGGGTGCGAACGGCGCCGGCGGCCATCGACCGGTTGGTGCGCCTACACCGGGCCGATGCGTCGCCGATCCATTGCGCCCCCGCAATTCCGGTAGACAAGCAAGGAGCGGTGGTGGCGCCGACTGGGAGCGCCGATCACGAGAATTTTGGGAGAATGCCGATGAGTGATCGAAGCTCAATCTGTGCGGTTGCCTGCGCGATCGCGCTGATGGCAATGCCGGCCGCCGCCCAGGTGGTCGATTTCGCGAAATACCCGGATTTCAAGGGCCAGTGGGTTCGTGCCGGCGGCACGCCGAACAATTGGATCGCGTTGGCGGGCCAGCCGCCGCTTACCCCCGAGTACCAGAAGATCTGGGCCGACATCAAAGCCGACCTCGATGCCGGCGGGCCGGGCAATTGGCCCTCGACATTCTGCATCCCGGCCGGCATGCCGGCGATGATGAGCTTCTACGATCCGATGGAAATGGTGGTGATGCCCGATGTCACCTACATCCTGATCAGCCACAATGACGATTCCATCCGGCGTATCTATACGGACGGCCGCCCCTGGCCGGCAACCGCGGAACTCACCTATGCGGGCTATTCGATCGGCAAGTGGCTCGACGAGGACGGCGACGGCAAATACGACGTCTTGGAGATCGAAACCCGTTTCCTCAAAAATCCGCGCGGTTACGATACCTCCGGGATTCCGTTCCACAGCGACAACCAGACCGTGATCAAGGAGCGGATCTATCTCGACAAGGCCGACCGCAATACGCTGTACGACCAGATCACGGTCATCGACAATGCATTGACGCGGCCCTACACCAAGATCCAGCGGGCGACCCGCAATCCAAATCCGCATCCGGTCTGGTTCACGGACGTTTGCTCGGAAAACAACACCCATGTGCGAATCGAGAACCAAAACTATTTTCGCAGTGCGGACGGCAAGTTGATGCCATCCCGGAAGGGCCAGATGCCGCCGGATTTGAGCTATTTCAACCGTAAATAAGGGCGAGCGGCCAAATCCGGGCTGCTGTGCAAACCTGGACGGCTCGACAACGGTGCCGATAGCCGTCCGGTGCCCTCACGGGCGCACACGGTCCTAAGGTCAATACCATTCACTTAACCTGGGGATGCGCGCGTCCCCTCTCCCCGCGGCGTTCTTCACGCCGTGGGGAGAGGGTTAGGGTGAGGGGCAGAGGCCCGCGAGGGCTTCCGGGGGGCATTCGTTGCAGCTGCGAAAGATGATCGGCCGCGCCGTCTGTGCTGGCCCCTGCCCCTCACCCCAACCCTCTCCCCCATCGTGAAGAACGATGGGGGAGAGGGGGCGGGCGCATCCTCGGGTTAAGTGAACGGTATTGGTGCTAAGGTGGAAAGTACGTGTAGGGCGCGGGTGCGCGATCAAGGTGATTGATATGGATGCCGGCCAATTGGAAGCGCGCAAGACACGCGCCCGGACGTGGTTCGAATCGCTGCGCGACGATATCTGCGCGGCGTTCGAGCGGCTCGAAACCGAAGCGCCGGCCGGGCTTTATGCCGGCGATGCCGGCCGGTTCGTGCGCACGCCCTGGTCGCGGAACGACCACACGGGCGCGCCGGGTGGCGGCGGCGTCATGGCGATGATGAAGGGGCGCCTGTTCGAGAAAGTGGGGGTTCACGCGTCCACCGTGTTCGGCGAGTTTGCGCCGGAATTCCGCGGCCAGATTCCCGGCGCCGACGTCGATCCGCGATTCTGGGCCTCCGGCATTTCGCTGATTGCGCATATGTGGAACCCGCACGCGCCCGCCGTGCACATGAACACGCGTTTCGTCGTCACCAGCAAGGCCTGGTTCGGCGGTGGCGCCGATCTGACGCCGGTGCTGGCCGCCCGCCGCACCCAGGAGGACCCCGATACGGTGGCGTTTCATGCCGGCATGCGGGCGGCGTGCGATGCGCACCCGGCAGTGGCTCCCTATGAAAAATACAAAAAATGGTGCGACGATTACTTTTTCCTCAAGCACCGCAATGAGATGCGCGGTATCGGCGGCATTTTCTACGACTACCTGGAGGCCGACTGGGAGGCAAGCTTCGCGTTCACGCAGGACGTCGGCCGCGCCTTTGTGAAGACCTATCCGGAATTGGTGCGGCGGAATTTCGCGACGCCGTGGACCGAGGCGGAGCGCGAGGAACAATTGGTGCGCCGCGGCCGCTATGTGGAATTCAACCTGCTTTACGACCGCGGGACCGTCTTCGGCCTCAAGACCGGCGGCAATGTCGAGTCGATCCTGTCGTCGATGCCTCCCGTGGTGAAGTGGCCGTAGTTCGCGGTCGGGCCATCGCCTTCGCGTCGCGGACGCAGGTCGCGCCGGATCCAAGCTGACGCCGCGCGCCGCGGCGCTTCACTCTCCCGGCGGTTTGCTATATGGCTCCGGTCGCTGCGGGGGATGATCTCCGTGGATTGGGTACGGGAAGGGGGCGGCGTTTGTACGGCGCCTTTTTTTGTGCCCGATCAGCGCTTTATTGGTAACAAAATGCCAAAACGGACAGATATCTCCACGATCCTGATCATCGGCGCCGGTCCGATCGTCATCGGGCAAGCCTGTGAATTCGACTATTCCGGGACCCAGGCCTGCAAGGCGCTGAAGGCTGAAGGCTACCGCGTCGTTCTGGTGAATTCCAATCCGGCCACCATCATGACGGATCCGGAGATCGCCGACGCCACCTATGTGGAGCCGATCACGCCGGATATCGTGGCTCGCATCATCGAGAAGGAGCGCCCCGACGCGCTTCTGCCCACCATGGGCGGCCAGACCGCGCTCAATTGTGCCCTGTCGCTGCGCCGCATGGGGGTGCTGGAAAAATTCGGCGTCGCCATGATCGGGGCCACCGCCGAGGCGATCGACAAGGCGGAAGATCGCGAATTGTTTCGCGAGGCCATGCAGCGGATCGGGCTCGAAACCCCGAAATCGTCGCTGGCCAATGCCTCCGACCTCAAGAAGGCGGACCGCGACCAGCATCAGGCCGGGATCGATGCGGTCAGGGCGCGCGGACTTACGGCCGATGAGGAACGCCGCGCCATCGCGGCTTTCGAAGGCGCCTGGGCGAGCGGGGAAGCGGAGCGCAAGCGCCGCTACATCGCCAAGGGGCTCGTCGAAGCGCTCGAAGCGCTGCCGGTCATCGGGATTCCGGCCATCATCCGGCCTTCCTTCACGCTGGCCGGCACCGGGGGCGGCATTGCGTTCAACCGGGAGGAATTTTTGGAGATCGTCGAGCGCGGGCTCGATGCCTCGCCGACCACCGAGGTGCTGATCGAGGAAAGCGTGCTCGGGTGGAAGGAATACGAGATGGAGGTTGTCCGCGATAAGAAGGACAACTGCATCATCGTGTGCGCGATCGAGAATGTCGATCCCATGGGGGTCCACACCGGCGACTCCATCACGGTCGCGCCGGCGCTGACGCTGACCGACAAGGAATATCAGATCATGCGCGACGCCTCGATCGCGGTGCTGCGCGAGATCGGCGTCGAAACCGGCGGGTCGAACGTGCAGTTCGCCGTCAATCCGCAGGACGGCCGCCTGGTGGTCATCGAAATGAACCCCCGCGTGTCGCGCTCCTCCGCGCTCGCCTCCAAGGCGACCGGGTTCCCGATCGCCAAGGTCGCGGCGAAACTCGCGGTCGGCTACACGCTCGACGAGATCGAAAACGATATTACCGGCGGCGCGACGCCGGCCTCGTTCGAACCGACCATCGATTACGTGGTCACCAAAATCCCGCGCTTCGCGTTCGAAAAATTCCCCGGTGCCGAACCGGTGCTGACCACGTCGATGAAATCGGTCGGCGAGGTTATGGCGATCGGACGAACCTTCCAGGAGTCGCTGCAAAAAGCGCTGCGTTCGCTCGAAACCGGACTCTCGGGGCTCGACGAAATCAGCATCAAGGGGCTTGGCGAGGGCGACGACCGCAATGCCGTCAGAGCGGCGCTCGGCGTGCCCACCCCCGACCGGCTGCTCGTCGTTGCCCAGGCGATGCGCCTCGGTCTGTCGGACGAGATCATTCACGATGCCTGCAAGATCGATCCGTGGTTTTTGGCGGAAATCCGCGGCATCGTGGACATGGAGGCCGAGGTCGCGGCCAAGGGGCTGCCGGCAACCGCCGCGGTGCTGCGCCGGCTCAAATCCATGGGCTTCTCGGACGCCCGATTGGCGCGCCTGACCGGCCGTTCGCGCGAGGAGGTCACAGGGCACCGCCATGCCCTCGATGTACGTCCGGTCTACAAGCGCATCGACAGCTGCGCGGCCGAATTCGCCTCGCCGACCGCCTACATGTATTCCACCTACGAGCCGCCGTTCGCGGGTGCGCCGGCCGACGAGGCGGCGCCGTCCGGACGCACCAAGGTGATCATTCTTGGCGGCGGCCCCAACCGCATCGGCCAGGGAATCGAATTCGACTATTGCTGTTGCCACGCCTGCTTCGCGCTGCGCGACGCCGGATTCGAAACCATCATGGTCAACTGCAATCCGGAGACGGTGTCTACCGATTACGATACCTCGGACCGGCTGTATTTCGAACCGCTCACCGAGGAGGACGTGCTCGAGATTGTCGCCTGCGAACGCCGCAACGGCACGCTGCTGGGCGTCATCGTGCAGTTCGGCGGCCAGACCCCGCTCAAGCTCGCCGCGGCGCTGGAACGGGCTCACGTGCCGATTCTCGGCACTTCGCCCGACGCCATCGACCTGGCGGAGGATCGCGACCGGTTCAAGCAGCTGCTGGAGCGCCTCGACATCCGCCAGCCGCGCAGCGGGATTGCGAAAAGCCCGGCGGCGGCGCGCGCGATCGCCGAGGACGTCGGCTATCCGATCGTGATCCGGCCGTCCTATGTGCTCGGCGGCCGTGCCATGGAGATCATCCAGGATCCCGCGCAGCTCGACCGCTATGTCGCCCGGCTCGCCCAATACCTGGACGGGCCTTCGGAACTCGCGGTGTCGGACCGGCGGCCGCTGCTGATCGACCGCTATCTCTCCGACGCCATCGAGGTCGATGTCGATTGCATCGCCGACAGTCGCGACACCTATATCGCCGGCATTATGGAGCACATCGAGGAGGCCGGGATCCATTCCGGCAACTCCGCATGCACCCTGCCGCCGCACTCGCTTGCGGCCGAGACGATCGCCGAACTGGAACGCCAGACCCGTTCGCTCGCGCTGGCACTCGGCGTCGGCGGTCTGATGAACGTGCAATACGCCATTAAGGATGGGGACATTTATGTCCTGGAGGTCAATCCGCGCGCCTCGCGGACGGTGCCGTTCGTCGCCAAGGTGACCGGCACGCCGATCGCCAAGATCGCGGCACGCGTCATGGCCGGGGAGCCGCTCGCGAGCTTCGGCCTAAGGCCACCGGCACCTCGGCACGTGGGCGTCAAGGAAGCGGTGTTTCCATTCGCGCGCTTCCCCGGCGTGGACACCGTGCTGGGTCCGGAAATGCGCTCCACCGGCGAGGTCATGGGAATCGACCGGACCTTTGCGCTGGCGTTCGCCAAAAGCCAGATCGGCGCCGGCGGGCGGTTGCCAAGGGCCGGCACGGTCTTCGTCTCGGTCCGCGACGCCGACAAGGAGCGCATCCTGGATACCATGAAGCTGCTGGCGCAGCTCGGCTTCAAGGTGATAGCGACATCAGGCACCCAAAAATACCTAAATGCGAACGGTTTGCGTGCCGTCAAAATCAACAAGCAGCTGGAGGGCCGGCCGCACATCGTCGATGCGATCAAGAATGGCGAGGTTCAGCTGGTTTTCAATACCACAGAAGGATCGCAGGCGCTCGCCGATTCGCGATCTTTGCGACGCGCGGCCCTCTTGCATAAAGTCCCATATTACACCACTCTTTCAGGCGCCATCGCGGCGGCGCTCGGCGTCAAGGCCTATCTCGCGGGCGAGTTCGAGGTCAGGGCGCTGCAGAGCTATTTCGCGGGCGAAGCGTCTTCGCAGGACCGCAACGCCACGACGTAGCCGCGGTGGCAGTTCGACAGAGAAGTCGAGCTGGATCGCTGCGTCTGGCACGCGGTCGGCGCTTTTTTGTCAAAGGACACGAGAATCGATGGACAAGATACCGATGACGGCGGCGGGGCATTCAGTTCTTGAGAACGAACTGAAGCATCGCCAACAGGTGGAACGACCGCGGATCATCCAGCAGATTTCGGACGCGCGTTCGCACGGTGACCTGTCCGAGAATGCGGAATATCATGCCGCCAAGGAACTGCAATCGCACAATGAGGGCCGCATCGCCGAGCTTGAAGACAAGCTCGCGCGCGCCGAGGTGATCGACGTTTCCAAACTCTCCGGAGACACCGTCAAATTCGGTGCGACCGTGACCTTGATCGACGAGGACACCGAGAAGAAAGCGGTTTGGCAGATCGTCGGTGAGCCCGAGGCCGATGCCAAGGCGGGCAAGATATCCATTGCCTCGCCGCTGGCGCGCGCGCTGGTCGGCAAGAAGAAGGGGGCGAATGTCGAAGTCGTCACCCCCGGCGGCGCCAAGGCCTATGAAGTCGTCAACGTGGAATGGCGGTAGAGGACTCACGTTAGGCCGCATCAGGCCCCGTCGGTAACATTGTCCCGGCCGGAAGGGGCTGCCAGGCCGGGGGGCTGCCCGAACAGCTCGGTGGGCACCGACGGAGCATCCTTTCCATTGCGCAGAACGAGCGAAGTCTTGACATTGCGGACGTGCGGTGCGGCCGTCAGGTCGGTGACGAAGGCCTGAAACGCGGATAGGTTCGGGGCGACGCATTTCAGGATGAAGTCGATTTGCCCCGAAAGCATCCAGCATTCACGCACCAGCGGTGCGCGGCGCGCAAAGGCTTCGAAGGCTTGGAGATCGGTCTCGGATTGGCTCGAAAGCTGGACCATGGCGAACGCCGTAACGTCGAAGCCGAGCGCCTTGGCGTTGAGCCTGGCCCGATAGTCCGTGATATAGCCGGCCTGCTCCAGGCTGCGGACACGGCGCAGGCAGGGCGGAGCCGAAATCCCGATCCGTCGCGCGAGTTCGACGTTGGTGATCCGGCCATCGTCCTGCAATTCGCGCAGGATCTGCCGATCGATGTGGTCAAGCGGTCGCATGGAGTTCGCTTACCGCTTTTTGGAGCGGTTGCGCAATATTATTGCGCGCGTCTGGCAAGTCACGCAGCAACCAACTGTCTTGCTCTTGATGAGTTTGGTACCTACGTATACGAATTGAAGGCTCGCGTCCGAGACCACGAACAATGTCTGTAAAAAATCAAGAAATTTTCATTTCGTTCTCCCGCGGCGATCGGGAGTTCGCCAACCGGCTCGCCAATTCCCTTGGCGAGCAGGGGAGCATCACTTGGCTGTCCGAACACGGCGTGGTGGCCGGCAGTGACTGGCTGCGAACACTGAAGGACAAGCTCACCGAGTCGCTCGCCATGGTCTTGGTAATGCCCGGACCGGACGCGGTCTCCGGCAACAGCACATTTTTCGAGGCCGGCGCGGCCCGGGCGATCGGCAAGGACGTTATTGTGGTGGTGCCGGATTTGCACGGTATCGACCGCAGCAACATTCCCTTCGATTTAGCGAAAACGATCGTTGTGGACGCGAACAAGCAGCCGATCGGAACCGTCGCGGCGACGGTGCTGAGCGCGGCCCGCGGCGTCCCATAAGGCGGCGCGCGCCCCGAACTTTGAGCGCTTCGATGAGAATCTCGGCGCCGTTGCGGCCCGGAATTCCGAACGGGCTGGCACCGGGGCCGCTCAAAAACGACACGATGCCGAGTTTGACGGGTACATGGAGCTTTCGAGGTCGCCGTCCCAAAGGACGTCAGTATGCACGGCCTGAAAAGACGGCAGGTGAAACCCGCGGAGCCATGGTTCGTGGCCTTTTTCCTCCCGACGGTGCCCCGCGCAGCCGTCGCCGCGACGGTAGCGTAGCCGTGGCATACCGGGCCGGGCTTGTCCGGGGTAGCGAAAATACGGCATGGTGGTGGGCATCCCCGGACTCTCAAAGCTAACCCGCCGCGTGCCGTTCCGCGCAAATCCGATGTTCCCCGATGCAATGTTTTTTGCCGGAGAACAAACTCGCCATCATACACGCCTTCGTGAGGAAAAGCCCATGTCGCAGACCGTCCACGCCAATCTCGTCATCATCGGATCGGGGCCCGCCGGCTACACGGCCGCCATCTATGCGGCCAGGGCCATGCTGGAGCCGATCCTGATCCAAGGTCTGCAGCCCGGCGGCCAACTCACGGTCACCACCGACGTGGAAAATTATCCCGGCTTCGCCGACGTGATCCAGGGGCCGTGGCTGATGGAACAGATGGAAAAGCAGGCGGCCCATGTCGGGACCAAGATGGTATCGGATCACGTCAATGCGGTCGATCTGGCGCGACGGCCGTTCCGCCTGGCCTGCGAGTCCGGCGATGTCTATCTGGCCGAGGCGATGGTGATCGCGACCGGTGCGCAAGCACGCTGGCTCGATTTGCCGTCCGAACAAGCCTTTCGCGGTTACGGCGTATCCGCTTGCGCGACCTGCGACGGATTTTTTTACAGGGGAAAACAGGTGGTCGTCATCGGCGGCGGGAACACGGCCGTGGAAGAGGCGTTGTTCCTTACCAACTTTGCCGACAAGGTGACGGTGATCCACCGCCGGGACACCTTTCGGGCGGAGCGTATCTTGCAAGAGCGTTTGTTCCGTAACCCGAAGGTCGGCGTGATTTGGAACAGCGTCCTGGAGGAAGTGCGCGGGGGCGAAGGACCCCGCAAGGTCACCGGCGTCGCGATCCGAAGCTTAGCCACGGGCGCGCTGACGCACGTCCCGTGTGACGGCGTCTTCGTTGCCATCGGGCACGCGCCGGCCACCGAACTGTTCGCCGCGCAGCTGGAGATGAAAGCGAATGGCTACATCAAGACCGCGCCGCATTCGACCGCGACCTCGGTGCCGGGGGTATTTGCTGCGGGCGATGTGGCGGACGATGTCTTCCGCCAGGCCGTAACGGCGGCCGGAATGGGCTGTATGGCCGCGCTGGAGGCTGAACGCTTCCTGGCCGGACATCATGCCGCACGCGCGGCGGCCGAATAAAAGCTTGGGCCTCCCTTTCAGAAAAAGGCCTTATTATAATCTTACAAATCAGGATGACAGGGGCTGGTTCGCAGCAGGCCTCGACGCAGAGCAAGAGGACAGTCCGCGACCGCGGCTCGGATCGATCATGGATTGGGACAAGCTCAAAGTCTTTCACGCCGCGGCCGAGGTCGGCAGCTTCACCCACGCGGGTGAGCGGCTCGGTCGGTCGCAGTCGGCCATTTCTCGCCAAGTGAGCGCGCTCGAGCAGGAACTTTCGGTGCCGCTGTTCCATCGCCATGCCCGTGGACTTATACTCACCGAACACGGTGAACTGCTGTACAATACCGCGCAAGAAATTCTCGTGAAGCTCGAGTCGGCGCGGGCGAAATTGACCGACAGCCGCGATCAGCCGAACGGAAGTATCAAGGTAACGACGACGATCGGCATCGGCGCGCATTGGCTCATTCCGCGCCTGGTGGAATTCAATGCACTTTATCCGGACATTCGGATCAACCTGATCTCCACCGACGAGGAACTGGACCTCGCCATGCGGGAGGCCGACGTGGCGATTCGCCTGCGCCAGCCGACCCAGTCGGATCTCATCCAGCGCAAGCTGTTCTCTGTTCACTACCACGCCTACGCATCACCGGACTATCTCAGACGCTACGGCACGCCGCAAACGCTGGGTGATCTCGACAACCATGAACTGATTGTGCTGGGCATCGACGCTTCTTCTTATGTGCTCAACGCACGCTGGCTGACGGAATCCGGACGCAATGGCCACGGGCCGCGGACCCCGCGCCTTGCCGTCAGCGACATCATTGGTTTGCTGCGGGCCTGTCAGGCCGGGCTCGGAATCGCGATGTTGCCTGATTACATCGTCGAGGAGAACGGCGGCCTCGTGCCCCTGTTCGAGGATATCGAAACCGCCGCGCTCGACGCCTATTTCGTCTATCCGGAGGAATTGAAATCGGTTGCGCGGGTGCAAGTCTTCCGTGATTTTCTGATCGGCAAGGCGCAGCGCTGGACCTACTGACGAGCTTGGCGGTGATAAAAAGTGCAAGTCGTTGTGGCTCCCGCCATAAGGCGAGCGTCACGGCGTCGGCGTGGACAGGCAATCATGTGCCCCCGTAATCACGCATCCGTCCCGCAAGTGTGACTTGCAGGCGGGACATTTTCGTCCCAAGTTGCACGGGATCATCATCATCCCGTCCAGGAGGACACGTCAATGCACATCATGCGCCGCCGCGGCTGGGAACTGCCGGAGCACCTTGCTACCCCTGAGCATCTCTTCTTCGATCGGCGCGCCTTTCTGAAGGCGACCGGCGGTATGGCGATCGCGCTGGCGCCTGGCGCAGCGTCGGCGCAGCGGGCAACGGATGTGGCCGACCCGACACAGGATCTCTATCCGGCGAAGCGCAACGAAACTTATAAGCTCGATCGGCCGGTCACCGACGAGGCTATCAATACCACCTACAATAATTTCTACGAGTTCGGCTCCTCCAAGTCGATCGCGCGCGCCGCCCAGGCGCTCAAGGTACGGCCATGGACCGTCAAGATCGACGGCATGGTAGAGAAACCGCAGGAAGTCGGGATCGACGATCTCATCCGCAAGATGACGCTGGAGGAGCGGCTCTACCGTCACCGTTGCGTCGAAGCGTGGGGCATGGCAATTCCGTGGACCGGGTTCCCGCTCAGCAAGCTGGTGGCATTCGCCAAGCCCACGTCGTCCGCCAAATACGTGCGGATGGAAACCTTCCGCGATCCCGCGATGGCGAGCGGCCAAAGAGCAAGTTGGTACCCCTGGCCCTATGTCGAAGGCGTTACCATGGCGGAAGCCACGAACGACCTCGCCTTCATGGTCACGGGCGCCTACGGCAAGCCGGTGGCGAAGTCGCAGGGTGCGCCGCTTCGCCTCGCTTTGCCGTGGAAATACGGGTTCAAGTCGATCAAATCGATTACCCGGATCTCCTTCACGGACCAGCGGCCGAAAACCTTCTGGGAGGCGCTGCAGGCCTCCGAATACGGCTTCTGGGCGAATGTGAACCCGCAAGTTTCACATCCCCGCTGGAGCCAGGCGACCGAGCAGGTGATCGGCACCAATCAGCGCAGGCCGACGCTGTTGTTCAACGGCTACGAGGAATTCGTCGCCGGCCTCTACAAGGACATCAAGGGCGAGCGCCTGTGGGCGTAACGCACCTGGGGTGCGGCACGGTCTCGTTGCGCGTTCCGCCCTTGCGGGCCGCTCGGCCCTGAGGGCCGAGCCTGGTATTGGCGGCGCTCCGGGATCGAGCCCGCGCGGAATGCCGGGTCGGCAATTGCGGCCATCAATCGCCCCGTAGGGCGGGAAAAATCGCCGGAACGGGGGCAAAAGAATCTCGGGGCGGCGCAAGGCGATTTTGCCCACCCTACGGCATACCTCCCGAAACGCCAATCCGTCGGCTCAGCCGAGCGCCCGCATGGTGTCGTCGAACAGGTCGTCCACTGCGACCGGACGCGGCAGCAGGCCCTGTTTCACCGCATAATCGATGACGATTTCCAATGATCGCCGGTTCGGCTCGATGCCGAAGCGCAGTGGGTCGAGCTTGGGGACCCCGGTCTCCGCGTAGGCCGCCGCCTTGGCATCCCGGAACAGCCGGTAAACCTCGCGCACGATGTCGGGCCTTGCCTTTGCCAGCTGTTCGCGGATCACCAGCATGTGGTTGATCGGCACGCCGCCATGCGTTTCCGACCATTTCCGGTTGGCGGCCTCCGGGTCGGGGACAAGGGCTTTGAGCCGCGGGTCGGGGAATTTGTCCCCCACGATCGCGGCATCGAGTTCACCGTCGAGCAGCATCTGCACCAGCTGCTTGCCCTCCGGTGCACGGCGTACATTGGGCGGATCCGCATATTCCGCCACGTGGCCTTCCTCGAAGGTCACCCAGTCGATGCTGGAAAGATCGACCCCGTAATCCTCGGCCAGGATGCCGCGCACCCACACGCCGGTGGTTTGCGTATAGGCCCGCACCCCGACTTTTTTGCCGTTGAGATCGCCCGGTCCCAGATGGCCGCGCTCCGGATTATACGCGATGGTATGCAGCTGGCCGCGGCCCACCACGGTCGCCGGGATCAGCACATAGGGCTTGCCGTAATGCTTGGCCTGCAGAAACGTGACGATCGCGACCTCGGCGAGATCGAATTTCGCCTCGCGCACCAGCGGCTTGAACGCGGTGTTGGAGACTTTTACGTCGGCGAAATCGAATTCCACCAGCTCGGACGTGATCCGGCCGTCCTTGAGCGCCATGGCGTTCGGATAGCTCCCCATCAGGGTGAAGAGCTTGACCTTGTCGGGCTTGGTCAGCATGGGAGTTTCCTGTTCAACGACCGGTATCCGGTAGCATCTGGTAGCCCGGATTGAAGCGAAGCGAAAATCCGGGACCGACTATGTCTTTGGCACCGCCCTTCCCGGATTTCCGGCTTCGCCTTCAATCCGGGCTACGGGACCTGATTAGTCCGCCAGCGCGGGATAAAGCGACTGCGCGGTCTTGGCGAAAATCCAGTCCCGGTCGGCCTGCGGCAGCGAGGCGACCGATTCGCGCGCCACCGCCAGCAGCGCCGAGAGCGGACCTTCGGAGGAGGGATAGTTCGACCCCCAGGCGAGCCGCGACGCGCCGAATTCGCCGGCCAGCTTGGCGAAAAAGCTTTCCGGTGTCGCCTTGCCGTTGCGGCATTCCGCGAAGGTGCGCGGCGTGATCTTGAGATAGACGGTCGGATATTGCGCCAGCGCGAACAGGGGTGCCGCCGCCGCATAGGGCGGACCGTCCGCCAGCACCGGGCGGGCCAGATGATCGAGGATCACCTTCACGGACGGGAAGCGCTTCATCATCGAAACCAGCTGCGGCAGCGCCGCCGGCGACATCTGCATGCAGATCGGCAGGTCGAGATCGGCCGCCGCGCCCCAGGCCGGATAGGCTTTCGGGTCATCGATCCAGTCCGCCTGGGTCGTCATGGTGCTGCCGATGGTGAACAGCCGCAGGCCGGTGAGATTGAGGTCGCGCCAGTAGCGCATTTTCTCCACCGCGTCGGGCGCCAGCACATCGACCGAGAACACCCCGGTGAAGCGATCCGGATGAGCCGCCACCGCATCCGCCACATAGGAATTGTCGTGGCCGTAGCAGGTCGAGGCCTGCACCAGCGCCGATTTGTTGACGCCGGCCTCGTCCATGGCGGCGATCATCTGCTCGGTGCTGACCGGGCGGGTGCGCGACCAGTCCGACTGATGGCCGCCGAGCGGCGCCAAGGGATAGCGCTTCTCGTCGCTCGCAATGATGTGGGGATGGATGTCGATGGTGCGCGACGGCATCGGATTCCTCGGTAGACCGATTGTGCTTCAACGTATCCCAAGACGCCATGGGAGGCACCTTAAGGGATGGATGGATGCGGTGGAATCCCTCCCCGTCTTCGGGGGTCTTCGGGGAGGGTGGCCGGCGCGTAGCGCCGGTCGGGCGGGGCGCGGCCTCGTCATATTGCCTGGCCTGAGACTGAGATAGAGCCGCAAGCCCAACCCGGCCCGCGGCCAAGGCCCGCGGTTCACCCTCCCCGAAGACGGGGAGGGATGTTCACCCCTTCGCGGCGAGCCGCTTGGCGAGGCGGCTATAGACCTTGCGGGCGTTGCCCTCAAAAATCTTGTGCTTGTCCTCGGCCGAGAGCCAGCTCACCTGATCGATGTAGCGCTTGGTGTCGTCGTAATGGTGGCCGGTGCGCGGATCGATGCCCTTCACGGCGCCGACCATTTCGGAGGCGAACAGGATGTTATCGGCCGGGATCACCTTGGTCAGCAATTCGATGCCCGGCAGATGGTAGACGCAGGTGTCGAAGAACACGTTGTTGCGCATCATCTCTTCCAGCGGCGGCCGCTTCAGGTCCTGCGCCAAGCCGCGATAGCGCCCCCAGTGATACGGAACCGCGCCGCCGCCATGCGGGATGATGAATTTCAGCGTCGGAAAATCCCGGAACAGATCCGAGGTGATGAGCTGCATGAAGGCGGTGGTGTCGCCGTTGATGTAGTGCGCACCCGTCGTGTGCACGGTGCCGGGATTGCACGACGCCGAGACGTGGATCATCGCCGGCACGTCGAGTTCGACCATCTTTTCGTAGAACGGATACCAGAAGCGGTCGCCGATCGGCGGGGCGTCCCAGCGCCCGCCCGACGGGTCGGGGTTGAGATTGCAGCCGACGAAGCCGAACGCGTTGACGCAGCGCTCCAGTTCCCCGATGCAATTCTTCGGATTGACGCCGGGCGACTGCGGCAGCTGGCACACACCGATGAAATTGTCCGGGTAGAGCGTGGTCAGCCGGTAGATCAGCTCGTTCGACACCTGCGACCATTCGAGGCTCACCCCCTCGTCGCCGATATGATGCGCCATGCCGGACGCCCGCGGCGAGAAGATCGTCAGATTGGTGCCGCGCTCGCGCTGGAATTTCAGCTGCGCGCCCTCGACGCTCTCGCGCAATTCGTCGTCGCTGATTTTTAGCCCGGCGCGCGACGGCTTCTGCGCCGGATCCTTGATGGCGGCGACCTGGTGCTTGCGGAAGTCGTGCAGCTTCTGCGGCTCGGTCGTGTAGTGGCCGTGGCAGTCGATGATCATGGCGCCTCGCTCATGGTGCGACGGATGTCGGGTAAGCCGTTCGGCGCGGATCGTTAAAGCGGCGCCCGCGATTGTCAAACGGATTGCGGGATTAGGCGCCGCTGCACCGGATGATCATTCCCGGTCCAGAGGAGCTGGCAATCGGTTCCGTCAAGGCTCTTCACGGGCCTTCTCGTGATCACCGCAACAAGCAGACTTGTTTGAGCGGGTGATCGGATTTGCTTGCAACCTACCGACGCCGTGTCAACCAGACGATTCGCGCCGAACGCGATGTTTCGGTCATGCATGGAATTTCACAACGCAACGTTGCCTATCAATGATACCTTCTCCGCCCGTGCGGCATTTGCAAGTTTGGTATCAAGCGTCGCCAGGGGAATATTTTCGCGCTGCGCAAGTTCGAGGTAGACGGCATCATACACCGTGAGACCGTGACGTCGCGCAAGCGCAAGCGTGGTTGCCTCGTCGGCGCCGTGATCGATATTGATGGCGAGTTGCGACAGGGCGCGAAGAAAAGCTTTGGTGTCCTCCGCGGTCAAACGCTTGCGACGTTCATTTGCGATCAATGAATTGCGGACTTCATACCACCATAAGCCCGGGACGCGCGCATCGTCGTGGCGAATTCGTTCGAGCGCCATGATCGCGCGCGAATCCTCTTCGTCTTCCAAGGCCCACGCGACCGTAATCGAGGCATCGACAACGAACGGCATCAATAGCGATGCCCTTCGTGGCGAGAGAACAGCAGCTCCTCGGCCGAAACTTTGTGAACTCTGTTCCGGATCGCCCTTATGGCTTCAATTGCGCCATCGATTTCCTGTCGTTTTCGCGGCGGTTCCGGCGTGATGCGCGCAATCGTGCGCCCGTGCTCAGCAATAACCACCACCTCGCCGCGCTCGATCTGATCAAGAACCTGCGGCAGCCGTGCCCTTACATAAGAGGCTTGTATTTCGCCCATGAAATGACTCGATGTTTTGCCTGGTGTCTTGCTAACACATATCCGGAGAGAACGTCAACGCGCGACGCGGCCGTGCTCCCCCTACGCTCGCGCGCCTTCGCGCATCATTCCCCGATACTCTCCAGGATTTTCTCACGCGTCGCGGCTGCGGCGGACGAGCGCGGCAGCGTCTTGCGTCGGTATAGGCGTCCCGACCCGGTGCTGCGCCAGCCAATCGATCGCTTCAGGCGGTAACGCACGGGCGGACGTTACAACGGCCCGGAGTTCGACAAAGCGGCCGGCCATGCCGTGTGATCACCACGCCCCCGCCGTTGAGGGCGCGGTCGATCAGTTCGGGCAGTCGCTCCTTGGCTTCGGCGATGCTATGTTCGCTCATGACGGAAGCATAGCCACGGCCGCATTATCAAGACTGATGAGGCGCTGCGGAATTAGGCGGGCAAAGTCGGCCGCGATTATCGAGCGGATCGGGGAATTTTCCAAGCACCGAATTGGCGCCCCGACAGGCCACGCGGCGCCAAGATTTCGATTGCACCCCCTGCCCCCGGCTCCCTATGTTCCGCGCGCTTCAAGACAATGGCCTTTGCGTGCCGGGGGAGAGACTGATGGCCGAGCTGCCGCGCCTGAACAACGTGATCCGCGCCTGGGAGGAGGGCAAGCCCGCCTTCACGGCCTTCGCGCAAGCCGAGGTCGAGACCGCGGTGGCGATGAGCACGTCGAAATTCGACGGCATCATCTACGAAATGGAGCATAATTTCTGGGACGCGCGGGCGCTGCGCGACGCCATGCAGTACATGCTCAACCGCCGCCAGCTGGTCCAGGGCGCAACGCTCGCCCCCGCCGTCACCCCGATGGTGCGGATTCCGCCCAATGGCGGCGAGCATAACCAGTGGCTCGCCAAGCAGGCGCTCGATCTCGGCGTCTACGGGGTGCTGTGGCCGCATATTTCTACCGTGGACCAGGCTCGCAACGCGGTCGCCGCGTGCCGCTATCCGCGGCTCAAGACCGCGCCGCTTTACGAGCCGGCCGGCATCCGCGGCGACGGGCCGACCACCGCGGTGCGCTACTGGGGCCTCACCCAGCCGGAATACTACGCCAAGGCCGACGTGTGGCCGCTTGCCCCGCACGGCGAAATTTTGGTGATGCTGATGATCGAGGACACGCAAGGCATTGCCAACCTGCCCGACATCCTCAAGCAAGTCCCCGGTATCGGCCTGGTGCTGATCGGCGAGGGCGACCTCTCGCAGGAACTCGGCTTCCCGCGCCAATACGAGCACCCGCAGGTGCTCGACGCCATGGCCTATATCGTGAAAACCTGTCAGGAGCACAAGGTTAACGTAGGCCATCCGCATGTTGACGCCACCAACGTGGAGCGTATACTCAATGAAGGCTACACCTTCCTGATGGCCGCTCCGGTGCGCAGCTTCGCCGCGCTCGACAAGGGCCGCCAGCTGGCGGGAAGGAAGTAGCGGCACGGGGCCGCCTGTCCGCAGCTTGGAGGCTGTCATCGCCCGGCTTGACCGCCTCGATCAGGGAATTGATCTTTCGCAACGCGCGGTGCGAACGTTTTCTGATTTAAGATTCCCTAAGCTCGCCTCATTCGCGGAGCGGAGGCGGTGCTATCACGTGTTTGCCAGACCGGGAATGAGAGTGCGTCCATGAGCAACCGAAATCGCGCGGCCCTGCTTGCTGCCGCCATGCTGTGCGCGTTCAGTTTTACAGCGCGTCCGCAGGACGCAGCCGTCGGCAATGACGTGGCCGAGGGCCACCGGCTGGCGGCTCTTATCTGTGCCAACTGCCATCTGGCAGCGCCCGACCAGGCGGTGCAGCCGCTGTTGCGGCCGCCGGCGCCGCCGTTTGCATCCATTGCGCGCCGGAGCACGATCAGCGCCGACTGGATCCAGCAGTTCTTGACCACGACGCACCGGGACGTGGCAAAGCCGGGCGGGATGCCCAACCCCGAATTGATGGATTTTCAAGTCAAACAAGTCGCGGCCTATCTGATGAGCTTGCGCACACCGGAAACGGCCGGCGGGACCAAATGCGGCAGCGAGATCGCCCGCGTGGAAACGGCGCTGAGCCAGGCGCGGGAGCAGCCGGAGGGTGCCGCCGCTGCCCCACAGCCCCGCCGTCAGGCGAAGTCGAGCGCGCGCGCGGCGGCCGCGGCCGAGAAAAAAATCGAAGCCGCGCTGGTCCGCGCCCGGAAATTGGATTCCGAAGGCAAGGATGCGGCCTGCGTCGCCGCCCTGGCAAAGGTCGCCTTGCCCCACGCCGCGAATTGATCCGCTCCGGCGGCGAATGCGGCGGTGTCGGCAGGACCGCGCCGCCCCGGC
>CAWDKL010000047.1:0-98491 GCA_963802745.1 uncultured Alphaproteobacteria bacterium
CACCAACTGGGTCGGGTTTTTTCGATTTTCGCGGCTTTGGCATGGCGCAAGCCATTGATCTTGCAGGGGGCGGTTTTGGAAATCGGCTGTAGTGCCGACCAAGGCTCTTGCTTGGTTTGATCGGGTGCGCGAGTCAGGGGCATGTTTTTGCGCCACAAGATTCGCCGCAAGGACGGCAAGGAGCATCGGAGCTGGTCGGTCGTGGAGAACCGGCGGGTTCAGGGTGGGCGCGTTGTTCAACGGCAGGTGCTTTATCTGGGGGAGATCAACGACAGCCAGCGCGCGGCGTGGACCCGCGCGATCGCGGCGTTTGACGACGGCGGGCAGGCGACGCAGATTGCGCTGTTCCCCGAGGATCGCGCAGCGCCGGTTCTCGATTGCGACGTTATATCGATCCGCTTGAGCGCCATGCGGCTGTGCCGCCCGCGTCAGTGGGGCGCCTGCTGGCTGGCGATGATCCTGTGGGATCAACTGCGGCTGGACGATTTTTGGGAACCGGTGCTGCCGCCATCGCGCGAGGGAACCAATTGGCTGAACGTGTTGAAGACGTTGGCGAGCTATCGGCTGATTTCTCCGGGCAGCGAATGGCGGTTGCATCGACACTGGTTTGAACAGAGCGCGATGGGCGATCTGCTGGGCGAAGATATCGGGCTGGTTCAACCGAATACTCTCTATCGCTGCCTGGACAAGCTGATCGCGCACAAACAAACGCTGTTCGGGTTTTTGCGTGAACGTTGGAAGGACTTGTTTGGGGCCGATTTCGAGGTTTTGCTTTATGATCTGACCAGCACGTATTTCGAGTGCGATCCGCCGGACGCGGGCAAAAGGAAGTTCGGCTATAGCCGGGACAAGCGGCCGGATTGCGTGCAAGTCGTGATCGCGCTGATCGTCACGCCGGATGGGTTTCCGCTGGCCTATGAAGTCATGGATGGCAATACTTCGGATAAAACGACGCTGCGGGCTTTTCTGGCCAAAATCGAAGCCCAATATGGCAAAGCACAGCGCACGTGGGTGATGGATCGCGGTATTCCGACCGAGGAAGTCCTGGCCGAAATGCGCGCCTCGCCGACCCCAATTCATTATCTCGTGGGGACGCCGCGCGGGCGGCTGACCAAACTGGAGAAGCTACTGGCGGCCAAGCGGTGGGAGGATGTGCGCGACAGCGTGCGCGTCAAATTGGTCGAAGATGGAGACGAAACCTACGTTTTGGCGCGCAGCGACGGCCGCCGCGACAAGGAACAAGCGATGCGGCAGCGCCGGTTGCGGAAATTGATCAAGCGGCTGCGCGAACTCCAGCACCAGGATCTGACGCGCGACGACTTGCTGCTCAAGCTCGGCGCCGCCAAGAAAGAGGCCGGCAAGGCCTATCGTTTGTTGATCATCCACACGCCGGCAAACGATCAGCCGGTCACGCCGCAAACATTCCATTTCAAGCTGGATCGCAAGAAATTACGCGCCGCGCGCCGGCGCGAGGGCAGCTATCTGCTGCGCTCCAACATCAAGGGCGACGACCCCGGAAAGCTCTGGCGGCTCTATCTGCAACTGGTCGAGATCGAGCAAGCGTTCAAGGAATTGAAGAACGATCTTTCGATCCGGCCCATTCATCACCAGCTGGAGACCCGCATCGAAGCCCATATCTTCGTGGCATTCCTGGCCTATTGCCTGATGGTCACATTGAAACAACGGCTGAAAGCGCTGGCACCGGGACTGACGCCCAGAGCCGTGCTCGAAAAGCTCGCCGTCATCCAGATGATCGACGTCGAACTGCCCACCACGGACGGGCGCACCGTCATTCTATCCCGCTATACCGAGGCAGAACCCGATCAGCGGCTTCTACTGCAAAGCTTGAAGCTCGACTTGCCCGATCAGCCGCCGCCGAAAATCACCGCCGCCAACCACCAAGCCGCTTGAGTACTCCACCCTTGTAGTGCCGACCTTTGGACCTTCGCCCCAATGATCCCAGGGGCTTCGGCTCGCCGAACCCCGCCAGTTGGTGAAGTCGGGTTGGTCCTACCTGCTGGAAAACGCAGCCTGATAGGATTCGAACTTTGGAAACGCTGGTGTAGGTGCAGAGGATTACTCCTCCGCGCCTCTCACAGAACCGGACGTGCGGGCCTCGCATACGGCTCTTTGGACCGGTATGTCAGAATGGCAGCAGCTGCCCTGACGCCTGTACGCGGGTGTTAAGTTCATCCCATCGGGTGGCAAGCGACACCAGCCGCCCGATAAACCAGGCGGGCGGGTAGGCGCGCGTCATTCCCGGATGGTTCGAACGGAACCACCTGCCGCGACCGGAGAACGCTGCCCCGGCGGCCGCTTTGATGCTGACGCCGCGAGACCGCAGGTGCCGGAACAGGAAGCGGGGGCGCTTCCGTTGGCGGATGATGATCGCTCGCAGACGGCGGCGGATGTGGGCATCGATCTGCTTCAATGCCTTGACGCCTTCCGCCGTACACAGGCGGAAATGCGCCACCCATCCGTTCAGGTAGCGGCTGAGGTCCTTCATGCAGGCGGCGAGCGATCGGCCCCAGTTGGGGGGCGTCATCTCGCGCACCTTGCTTCTCAGCCGCCGCTCCGCTTTCGCCGATAGGAGGACGGCGGTTTGCCGGCCTTCCCCGGTTTGCCAACATCGAAAGCGGAATCCCAGAAAGTGCACCTCGTGAGGTTGGCGCACCCCGCTCTTCTCCTCATTGATCTTGAGCCGCATGCGCTGCTCAAGAAAATGACGGATCGAAGCCATGACGCGCTGCCCGGCCCGCACGCCGCGCACGAGGATATTGCAATCATCGGCGTAGCGGACGAACCGATGGCCCCGCCGCTCCAGTTCCTGATCCAATTCGTCGAGAACGATATTGGACAGCAGCGGCGACAGCGGGCCTCCTTGCGGTGTCCCCTCCGTAACGGCGATCTTGGTTCCGTCCGGCATCACCACTCCCGCCTTCAGCATCCCTCGCACCAGGGCCAGAAGCCGCCGGACGGAAACCCGTTGGGCGATCCGATCGAGCAGCCGCTGGTGATGGACCCGGTCGAAGAACTTCGACAGATCGATATCCACCACCATTTGATATCCGGCCGAGAGGTGCTCCTTGGCTTGGGCGATTGCGGTGTGAGCGCCGCGATGCGGACGGAAGCCATGGCTGCTGGCGTGGAAGGTCGGCTCGAAGATCGGCTCCAGGATTTGGAGCACGGCCTGTTGAACCACCCGATCCACCACGTTGGGAATGCCAAGCCCCCGTTGCCCGCCTCCGGGCTTTGGCAGCCAGACCCGGCGAACGGCGCCGGGCCGATAGCATTCCGCCAGCAGGTCATGACGCAGCGCGGCGATGAGCGGCGCAGCGTTGCGCTGTGCTTCCTCGACCGTCTGTCCGTCCACTCCCGGCGCACCCTGGTTGCGTATCACCTTCAGCAGCGCCTGTGCCAGATTGGCGACCGACGCTACTTCTTCCAGCAGCCGACTGGTGTCGGCCGTACAGGCGACGGTTCGTGCCGTTTTCCTGGGCTTCGCTGTATGCAGCAGAAAGGCGCGCCCGCCGGATACGTCCGGCGTGCCCGTCCCCCCGCCCCCTTGCGGGCTGTCGGCGAAGGCGAAGCTCATTTGACGGTGATCCGTTCTTCTCACTCCATCTCTCCCTTGGCTCCACCGGCTTTCACCGGCTTCCGCGCTACTACGAAGAGATCCGACTTCTGCAAGGCCATCGGCCGGTCGTCGTTGCCTCCTTCCGGCCTACCGCTTGCGCGGAACCTTGCAGACCTCCCAGGGTAAGGTGCACTTGGATGTACCGCCGCTCCCGTCCTCAATACCGCTCCGATCTCGGTTGGATTTGGGGCGTCGCGTTCCTTGGCACGCTCACCCGATCGGCCCGGCCTGTACGAGGCTTCACTCACGTTCGGTGCTGCAGCCTGCCTTCCGGCTTCTTCCCCACACGTCCTCGCGGCGCGTGCAGTTGCCTTCGGCTTGCGGTTGCTACCAACTCGCTCCGCAGAGGACTTCCACCTCCTATCCAGGGCCCATGCCTGGCACACCAAGGCTGGCCTTCGGCCCCCGCCTTCGGCGGCTGGAGGGCCTTGACGGAGCTTGCCACCCAGCCTTGTTCGCCACCAAGCGTTCGACGGCAAAGAGTGGCTGGAGTACGTCGGTGATCTCCGCAGCTGCCGGATTCCACCCACAGATTCTGCCGAGGAGGCAATTTTCTTTGCCTTCGATGCGCGTGCCCACGACACCGCGGCTCGCAGCGCGAGGACTCAAGACTGAAAGTCAACGGAAGCAGGCTTGCCAACCCCCACTTTCAAACGTCAATCTATCACACCAAGCCGCGACCGGGTAATAGTCTCCCATTATGCGCTGGACCTTGGGCCCGGCAGCAGTAATCTTTGCCCGGGGCGGAACATAAGGTAAAGTAAAATCGATGACGGCATCTTTATGTACGCAGTTCCCAGGGCAGCCTTGGACGACCCACTGGATCGCATAGGGGAACGGCACTTCAGCGGTTGTATAATTAGTGTCGTTTCGCGTCACCGGCACCATATTACGCATAAATACCAGCTTAGGGTACTGCTCGTCGCCCCATGGCAGCCAGTTAACATTGGGTTGTAGCCAGTTGGGAATAAGCAGGTCATCCGAGATCACAATTGTATAGTAGCCACCTTGAACAACTGCCGCCTGATCGTCCATGCACCGAACAACCGAAACGGGCAACGCAAAGTCATTGTTGCAAATCGACCAATACCGCATATTAACGCCATCTGCCGCCCCCGATGGATTCGGCAAGCCATCGTATGTGTCTGGAAAACTCGGAGCCTTGCCGTGTATTACGATAATACGGCCAGACTGATACGGTCCCGGCTGCATGACGATATATTTGTTGTTCGGGTTCGGCAGCAGCACAATCGGCGATTCCTTCGGCGGCGCAAACCAAAGTCTATCCCCTGCCACGTTATAGTAATCACCCGGCGTATAGATGTCAAAACCCGGCGACTGTTCAAACAATAACTGATACAATAAGCTAAGATCGCTTAGCTTGTTGACAGACTTATCGTAGTAATAATGCGTTGTCGGATCCGGCTGGTCCGGCGCGTCCGTCGTCAACGGGCAGGCTTGTAAGGACTGAAACCCGGCACTACCGGAAGAAGAGAGCGATATTTTGGGCAGCGGCTGCCCGCCCATCAGGGCTTGGCCGCTTAGGGTTTTATCGGCGCTTGGCACGTATATTCGCAGCGCGACATAAGCTAAGGTGCTTTGGGCAACATTACCGATCGAGTTGTAGTTCAGGCATTTCGATTCTGCACCACTACGTGCAACGCAGAGAGTATAAGAACTGACACTGCCAGCGTTAGGAATAATTATGGAATCATACTTGTGACCTGCGGCGGAGAGCGGTGCGTTGTTGTTCCCACCATTATAAACGACGAACGAAAAATAGCGGGCATTCGGATAAGAACCCTCAATTTTCATCGAGTTCATATTTAGAAGTATCGAAGGGCATAACCCAATATCTAGCTTGGTCGTCCGGCCCTAGAAAATTCCCGGACCCTTCGGGCGAAAACTCGATTGGCCATGCGCAATTCGAAAACGTCGGAGAAACTTGTGCGCCAGCGACAGCGGGCACCATAGCAAGGAGACCCGAGAGAAGCCATTTGTTTAACATTTTCGTTGCACTCCTCGCTCTGCACTGATCTCCACCCAAAAATCGTCGATACTTGCAAAATTGGACCCAAAGCGCATTGCCCATCTGCGTAAAAGCTCGCTTGGCATCACTGACTTGCCCCACGGACGTTGATGATTTCGTTGCACCATTGGTAAATTGCCATTGACTTACGGCGCGCTCCATTCTTTAAGTCCGCCAATTTTCTAAGCGTCCCCCGCGCGGACGCATTGAGCCAGATCAAATCACGATCGCGTGGCATTTCGTGGCCGATGAAGAGCGTCCGTTGCCGCTGCGGCCAGACACGGCGCGCCGACCGCCGCGATCCGGCGCTCGGCGGCCTTGGGTGTCAGCTTACTTGGGCACCGCGTGATGCGGCGCTGCCTTTTTCGCGGCGGCCCCTGCCTCTATTGTTCTCCGCGCCCACGTCCGCCGGTCGGTCGAGCCGCTACTCCGCTCACTCTGCCGGTAAGGCAGGCGTCCATGAACTGCTTAAAGGGTGAAGGTCCCACCTCCGACGATCGGCGTTCGTTCACGGTGATGCCTCTCTGTAGAGCCAAGGTATCACACCTGGCCCAATTCCCGGAGGCCAACGGTCGCAGCTCTTCGGGCTCCAGTTGTCGATTTGCATAATCATGTTCACATCCTGATATCGATCCCACCAAAGTACTCGGTGGCAGAGGTGATCGGATATCTGAAGGGGAAAAGCTCCATCTGGGTCGCGCAGAACGTGGAGCGTAAAGCACGCAACGTTCTCGGCCACAAGTTCTGGACCAAAGGTTATTTCGTCTCGACGGTCGGTAGGGATGAGGAGATGATCCGCGCTTACATCAAGAATCAGGAGATGGTAGATCAGCAGCTGGATCAGTTGCAGTTGAAGCTCGCCTCCTCATATGGTCCCAGAGTCCTTTATAACCGCCTATGGCGGTTCCCCTTCAAACTCCCAGCTTTGCTGGGGGTTATTGGCTAACGCTAAGCGCGGTAGCACACCAACGCGACCCGAAGGCGGGCACGTCATCCAAGCCAGCATTCGGCACTCATAATCGCTTCGTGTGGAAATCGAACACGACACCGCGAGCGACCGCACGGCTAAGCCGGCGCATGTTGCCATAGGCGGGGCGTCGCGCTGGGCTCGATTGGTCCGCATATTCATTGCACAGCTGTTGGCTTGGTGTTGGCTTGCGTGAATTTCACCGCGAGGAAATTCCATCTAACTCTTGATTTCATTGGCGCGCCCGAGGGGATTCGAACCTCTGACCTTTGCCTTCGGAGGGCAGATTCCCTAGCTTTGCGCCTGGTTGCTGGAACTTTCCGGTCTTTGCAATAATGCCTGCAAAATCGATATATTCTGTTGACGACCATTGCCTTTGTTTGCTACGCTTTGCGCCCAGTTGGTAGCTATGTGGTAGCTAGCTCACAATAGCTACCAGGCCGAACTTGGGACGGGGCATGGCTGAAAAGCGGATTGGAC
Source organism: uncultured Alphaproteobacteria bacterium (assembly GCA_963802745.1). Classification (GTDB taxonomy): domain Bacteria; phylum Pseudomonadota; class Alphaproteobacteria; order Rhizobiales; family Xanthobacteraceae; genus JAJPKK01. Next base: position 7,114 of record CAWDKL010000047.1, read on the forward strand.
TGCGGAAGGTTCGGGCGCTGGAACCGTCCGAAACCGTGTGGGACGCAACGGTTCCCGGCTTTGGCGCGCGGCGCCAGAAGGGCAACGCCGTCACCTATGTGCTGAAATTCAGGACGGCGGAAGGCCGCCAGCGTTGGCACACGATCGGCCGCCACGGTGCGCCCTGGACACCCGAAACGGCGCGCGATGAAGCCAAGCGCTTGCTTGGGAACGTGGTCGAGGGCACCGACCCGGCCGCCGTCAAGCAGACCAAGCGCAAGGCCGCCACGGTTGCCGAGCTGTGCGACCTCTACTTGGCCGATGCCGAGGCGGGCCGGTTGCTCACGCGGCGCCAAACGTCGAAAAAGGCAAGTACGCTGGTCACCGACCGGGGCCGGATCGAGCGCCATATCAAGCCGCTGCTTGGGCGCCTGTCGGTCGCCGCCGTCACCCGCGAGGATGTAGACGGCTTCATGCACGCCGTCGCCGAAGGCAAGACGGCTGGCAAGACCAAGACGGCCAAGAAACGCGGGCTTGCTCACGTGCGCGGCGGCAAGGGCACTGCGAGCCGGACGGTGGGGTTGTTGGGCGCGATCTTCTCCTATGCGGTGCGTCACCGGATGCGCCCGGATAACCCCGCGCATGGCGTCATGCGCTTCGCGGACGGAAGGCGGCTGCGGCGCCTCACAGATGACGAATACGCGGCATTGGGCGAAGCGTTGCGGCAATCGAAGGCCGCGAACGTGTGGCCGGCAGCTATTGCGGCGGCCCGCTTCCTTGCCATTACCGGCTGGCGTAGCGGCGAAGCGTTGGGGCTGCGTTGGGATGAAATCGACCTTGCCCGGCGCACCGCGACGCTTGGCGACACCAAAACGGGGCGAAGCATGCGCCCGCTCTCTCACGCCGCTTGCGACGTGTTGCGCCACCTCACCAAGGCGGGCGACCTGGTATTTCCGGCGACGCGCGGTGACGGCCGCATGGCGGGCTTTCCGAAGCTGTGGGCTCGCATAGCCAAGCTGGGTGACCTATCGGCGGACGTGACACCGCACACGCTCCGGCATAGCTTTGCCAGCCTTGCCGGTGATCTCGGTTACAGCGAACCGACCATTGCGGCGTTGGTAGGTCACCAAGGACGCACGATCACGTCACGCTACGTGCACGCGGCCGATGCGGTGCTGTTGGCCGCGGCGGATGCGGTGGCGAACCGTACCGGTCAATTGTTGGGTGACGGCAGCGCCCGCGCGACTATAATTGCGCTGCGGGCGTGATTAGTCATGCGAACGGCTAAACCATTGAGCGCTCGGGACCTTGATACCTTGCGCCGCCTGGACGCGCGTTATGGCCGCCAACAGTTTCTTGAGCTTATTAAATCCATGCCGGAGCCACCCTCGCGGCGTAAGCCCGGTGCACCGCAGCAAGTTCCGCTTCGGCCGGCATTTCTGACCGCACTATATTATTTCGCAACCTGCCGACGCCGAACATCCATCAGCGCCTTTTCCAGGGAACTTCCAGAGGTGCTGGAAGTCCAATTTCGGGCGTTCAGTCGCGAATGGACCGCCGCAATATTTGCTACTCAAAAAAAGCATTCCCGCGATCGAGCAAGACATCAGGCGCGGAATGCAATACGCGAACAAGAAACTGGTCGATAAGATGATTTGGTTCTGGATTTGCTGGCGAATGATGATGGTGAATCCGGCGTGGGGGTTCACGATTGCTGACCAGCAGCATATTTTGGTTAAGCCCAAAAGACCTCGGAGGGTGATTGAGTGGATCGATGCTGGGATAGATGCTGCTGACGCTCGGCAAAAACTTGAGATGATCTTCCAAAAGCAAGCGAACACGCCCTCGTAAGATAGATCAACAAATTTTCTGCACAATATTCTTGTCGGAAAAATCGCCGCACTAAGCGTTCCATCGCAACTGCGCGCCTTTGCGCAAACGTGATGGAACAATCGATGACCACAATTCCAGAGAGCCCAGACGCGCTTTTGACGCGTTCCCAAGCGGCTGCTTCACTTGCCGCGGCCGGATTCCCCGTATCGCACGCCACGCTATCAACCAAGGCGACGCGCGGCGGCGGGCCACCGTTCCAGAAGTTCGGGCCACGACCGCTGTACCGGTGGGGCGACACTTTGGCATGGGCGAAGGGGCGCCTAAGCCGGCCGGTGCACAGCACGTCCGAGCCCGCGTCGGCACCGCGCGAATGCGACGGGCCAGGGGCGAGTCCTCCCGCTCGAAGATGACGAAGGGGTCGGCGAATGACCCGCCCCTCTATTATCGGCCTTGACGATATCGACCGCCTGACCGGCGGGAGGCTCGGCGCCGTCGACACCGTGTGTCCGCTGTGCTCGCACCTGCGGCACTCCGCGGCGAACCGGCGCGCAAAGGTGCTCAAGGTGTGGCGGATCGAACCGGGATTTGCCACTTACCATTGCGCGCATTGCGAAGCGTCCGGTTACGCCCGCGACCGCGGCGGCATGCCAGCCGACCCGGTAAAGATCGCCGGGGCGAAGGTGGAAGCGGCGGAACGCGACCGCGCGCACCGTGCGGAGCGGCTGGGCAAGGCGCAATGGCTTTGGGCGCAATCCAAGCCGATCGCCGGGACAATCGCGGAAACCTATCTGCGAGGCCCGCGCGGCTATGGCGGCCCGCTCCCGGCGACATTACGCTTCCTGCCGGCGCGCGGAGACTATGCCCCGGCGCTCATTGGCGCCTTCGGCATGGCGCATGAGGTCGAGCCGGGCGTCATCGCGATTGCCGACGATGCGGTGCGCGGCGTGCACGTCACCCGGCTGGCGCCCGATGGTTCCGGCAAGGCCGGGACCGACAAAGACAAGGTGATGATCGGCCATTCGGCCGGTTGGCCCCTTGTGCTGGCACCGCCGAACGACCTGCTTGGGATGGTGATAGTCGAAGGGATTGAGGACGGGCTTTCGGTTCATGAGGCTACCGGACTTGGCGCCTGGGCCGCTGGCGGCGCAAAGCGCTTGCCGGCCCTGGCCGAACGCATCCCGTCTTGGATTGATTGCCTCACCATTTGCGCCGATGACGACGCCGATGGCCAAAAGGGCGCTGCGGAATTGGCGCGGCTGATCAAGGCCCGTCGGATCGAGGTCAAGCTTAAGATCCTCCGAATTGCGGGGGCGGCATGAAACATGACCCCAACTCGATCCACAGAAAATATGGCACCGATGCCCTACGGGGGATTTTCGACGCATCGCCGGACAATGCGGTGCCAGCGGAAAGCTCCGCGGTGCCCTTGCAAGAGAATGGGATCATCGCGCCAGCGACTCCTCTAACTCCGCTGGTCAAAACGCAACGGACGTTCCTATCCGGCTTCGTGCCGCCTGATTACATCGTGGACGGGCTCATGAAGCGCGGATTCCTGTATTCCCTCACCGGAGCGACGGGCGCCGGCAAAAGTGCAATCGCGCTCTACCTCGCGGCCATGGTCACGCATCCGAGTGGTGGCCAGAAATTCGGCCCGCATGAAGTTGAGCAAGGCCGCGTCGTCTACATCGCCCGCGAAAACCCTGACGATATTCGCATGCGGCTGATCGGCATGGCCTCCAAGCTTGGCGTGGAACCAAACGAGTTGGACTATCTGGTCATCGATCAAGTCGCCGATATCCTCAACGAGGATTTGCCCAAGCTGATCGAGGAAATCACCCGCGTCGGTAAGGTTGCGCTTGTGATTGTCGATACGTCGGCGGCGGTTTTTACCGGCAATGACGAAAACTCCAATACCGAAATGGGCGACCACGCGCGGTGTCTCCGAAAGCTGTGCTCTCTCCCCGGCAAGCCGACGGTACTCGCCTTGTGCCATCCGATCAAAAGGCCCGAATTCTCAAGAGCAACTGCTACCGCGTGGCGGCGGCGCCTTCATCGCAGAGGTTGACGGCAATTTCACCGCCTGGGCAACCGATCGGAAGCTGACCGAATTTCATTGGACGGGCAAATTTCAATCCGGATTTCGACAATATCACCTTCGAGCTTCAGACCATCGACACCCCCCGATTGATGGACAGCAAAGGGCGCCTGATTCCTACCGTCATGGCTGTGCCAGTCTCCGACGATCGGATTGAGGAAGTCGAGCAGAAAGCCGCGATCGATGACAAACTCGTTCTGAAAGCCATCCTTGAACGGAAACGCGGATCAATCGCAGATTGGGCGCTCGCCTGCGGGTGGACCATCCCGGCAAAGGACGGAGCCGGGGGTCGGCTGTACAAGTCCATAATCGACGAGCGCTCGATCGTCAAATAAGACTGAAGACGTGAAAAAAGAGCTGCGGAAAACGGGATCCTTACAGCGGCTGGGAACAAGGCCGCTATCGCCTTCGCGAGCGGTGTTTAAAGAAGGCTCTCTTTAGCCCGGTTACGAAAAGAGCGTTATCTATGACGGTACGGTTGAAGCGGCCTCCGTACCGTTTTGCGAACCTGGTACGGTACGATCCGGTCCTACCGATACGAGAATCGTGGAAGCCATTGGTATATCTATCATGGATTTCCCGGCATCAGAGGCCGGTAGACGGCAAACCCTAAAGGCGGTACAACCTGGACCGCCGTTTAGGGCCGTACCGTACCGGGTCTCCTGCTTAGGAGTGCATATCCGGTACGATAGAGGTCAAGGGGAACTCACCCCCGGCCATCAACGGAACAAGCAGATTGAAAACCTTCCCGCAGCTCGTTGAATGGTTTGTCGCCGACCTCCCGCTCCAGAACCGGTCGAGACGCCACGCAAGAAGCCCGCCGGCGCGGCAAAGCCCGCGCGGGCTAACAACTGCGGCAGGCCGGGAACATGACATTGCTGGTGCCGTAGAGCCGTGGGAACGGTGATTGAGCAAAAATCATCAAATAATAACAGAGAAATCGAGCAAGCTACCTCTGGCGCGGAACGCCTTAAGTGGGCGCCGACACCGCGATCGTCGCCGGTGGTATCGACTCATCCGGATACATTTGCCGGTAATGAATACGGTCCCGCTGGTCACTGGCTCACCACCTGAGTGCAATTCTGTACGGCGAAGGCGCATTGTTCGCCTGGGGTCAGCAACCCGCCTGTTGGGCCAACATAATTCACGCGGCTGACTTCGGCCTGCCGCCATTGTCACGTTGACTGTGCAGTATCGACGCGTAGTGGTCGCGATGCCGCCACTGGTACCGCCGCAGTGGCCGATGCGTAACCTGGACCTCCATAAGAATTCTCATTCGCTTGTGAAAACCCTGTAGCTACCGAAGTGGTTTGTCCGTTCCCGGACTCATATGACCACACCTCAGTCGCTCCTTCCGCCGCCCTCGCGGCTGGCGGTCCCATACGCTGAGGGGTTCCTCCTTCGAAAGCCCGATCATCTTTTGTTGGGCATCGCTGGCGACCACAGCCCGTTGGACGGCGCAACCCGCAATGATCGGCACAAAAGCCGCCAAGAATGGGAGTGTAACCCGGTACATCATTTGCCTCCGCTGAGGCTCCCGTTTTCATCGTCAGGGCAAAGCTTCTGGCGCTACCAACGCGTCACATTTGCGACTGTCCGGGAATCTTGTCGCCGGGGGCAGGAGGTGGCCGCGCCGACGACGCTTGCGGTGCATCGCATGCGCTGATCGCCACGTCGCTTGTAGATATAGAATTGCCAAAAGAGGCCGTCTATCAATGCTTCCACAAAGAAGCAGGGCCTCGCCGCACCCCAGCCGGAAGCCGGTGATGATCGAACAAAGCTGCCCTTGGATCGGTGACAACGGCCCCGCGTCGGCCTGGACCTTGGTTCACCCGCACCCGATACGCTGCCGGCCTACCAGGGCCGCGGCGCAAGCCCCGGCTGCAGGAGTCCATAAAATTAAAAAATACAAAAAAGCCAAGCATACCAGCAACATTCGCTCCATATCGCCACCCTCGGACGACGAAAATGACGGAACAATTGGATCTGACCAGGCTCAATGGCCAGGAAATTGACCGTGTTCCGGCGGCTGTTCATCAAGGCCATGGGCGCGACAACGAGCGGTCACCAAGGGGGCGAGGGTCCAAAAAATGGACAATCTCAGAAGCGGCGCCCGCAATGACGAACCGCGGCCTGGTTTTCGCTCCCGACGCTGTCCCGCCGACCGGCTTTTGACAGACAGCAAGAGATCCGGGATCGCAAAAGATTGGGCGCCGACGTTGTTTATCACCTCGATGACAATCCTGACGGTGCCTCTGAGCTAGCCGGAAGACTGTCAAAAAATTCCATAGAAATTATTCTGACAACATTCACTTGCTTGGCCTCCCCATCATTTGTTTTCTATCTTTGTCATTGCGGCGATCACGCTCTCACCGGCCACAAGCTGAGCAGCGACGTGCTTGCGCACTTTGGAACCAACGGCACGACTGCGGTGACTCCCAAAAAGGTGCGTTGCCGGTAAATCCTCAAGCGCTACGTGTTTTCCCGGGCAGTCACTTTGGCTTCCATTCGCGGGCAAACTTTTGCGCCTCCGCTATCTGCGCCGGGGTCATTCGAACGGCTACCATGTCACGCTTTTGGACAATTTCGTCGCGCTCGCTTTTATCCGAAACGACGATGCGAGAAGCCGAGAGATTGAACCACATGTGCGCCCAAAGGTAGTCCTGCGATATCCTTGGCCATTATAGTCATGAGGCCAAGGTAGTACTGACGTTGACATCGCCCGCTTCGGCAGCCTTGCGCAACCGCCTCGCAGCCTCGGCGTAGTCCTGCGCAACGCCCCTTCCGTAGTAGTACATGAGGCCGAGTTTCGGTTCGGCCAAGTCATATCCCTGCTCGACGGCTTTGCGATACCACTTCACAGCCTCGGCATAGTCCTGGCGAACTCCATGGCCTTGTTCGTAGTGCGAGGCGAGACTGTACTGGCCATAGGCGACGCCTTGCTCGGCAGCCTTGCGGAACCACCTCGCACCTCGGCGTAGTCGCTGCTATTCTCGTATCGGACAGCGAGTTGTATTTGCGCGCGCGTGTCGCCTTGGTCAGCCGCCTGACGATAAAGTTGCAGCCCAATCGCGTAGTCGCCTCTATGAATAGCAGCAATGGCGTCCTCGAATAGCCCCGCGGTTGCCGATAGAGCAACGCTGACAGTAACGACGAGCGCGGTGACGGCTGTTTTCAAGGGACGTTTCACGGTCGTCCATAGCTTGCGGTTGGGTGATCGCCGCGATGTTGACCCCTGCATTGGTTTCGACATGGCCATACGTCCATTAGTGCCTCGAGGGCGAGCGAAACGAAAGGTTCATGCATCCGGGTTCGGCCGGGCTTCAACACGTACCGCCGCCGTGCAAGCAATGGCGGCGCCATCATGCTTAGCTGCAGGGCCACGCCTTTCTCATTGCTTCGTTAAAAAGCAGCGAAGCGTGAACGTTCCGCCTGTTGGGTGCATCCCGCAGATAAGCACAGAATACGTCTGTGACTTGGCCCGCCGTAACCCCAGGCGGTTCGCAATACCCAACGAGCGTTGTTTTTGCAACGGAAATAGCTGATCTTGCGGCGTCAATCCGGGTATCCGATATATCGAAGATAAACAAACTGCGGGCCACCTGATCCCGCATACCCGCTGCATAGCCCAGCGCCAGCTTCTTGTCGGATTGGCACCACGAATGAACGTCATTTCCAGAGAACATAGCGTCTTGGCCGGACACCGTTCCAAGCACCGTCAGCGACGTTGCGATGACGGCGAATATAGTTTCCATTTTGCTCCGTCTCCTAACCAACTGCGATCTAACGGATCGGCTTTTGTGATTTCCAATCGCGGGCTAGTTGCTGCGCTTCGGCGATCTGTCCGGGGGTCATCGATGCCGCTAGAGCGTCTCTAAAGAAGCCGGCAGATGTGGAACCCGCAGCCGAAGCCAAATTGAACCACATGTGTGCAATGACGTAGTCTTGCGGCACTCCCAAGCCGTTTTGGTAAATCGTGCCTAGGTCAAGCTGTGCAGATAGAATAGCCTTGTGCAGCGGCCTGCTGATCCACTTCAATCCGTTGGCGTAGTCCCGTGATACACCCTCTCCGTTCATGTAAAGGGCACCCAAAGCTCGTTGCGGCCACCGGGTCTCCCTGATCAGCACGTTTGCCATAATCCTCGACTTGTCCTGCGGCCACGTGCGCAGCAAGGCTCAACAATAGAATGGCAGCCGCTAGGGTGTGCTTGAGCGTGTGCTTCATGGTCTGTTGCTCTGTTGCTGGCAGCTATCGAGGCGGCCGCGTCGTTGGCTTCCATTCACGGGCCAATCTCTGCGCCTCGGCTATCTGGGCGGGCGTCATCTTAGAGGCAAGGTAATCGCGGTCTTCGGCTGAAGCTTTGCCAAATAGTCCGCCCTGCGCCGATGACAAGTTGAACCACATGTGCGCTAGGACATAGTCCTGTGGAACACCCCACCCGAACTTGTACATAATCCCGAGATTCGATTGGGCGATGCCGCTGCCTTCGTTCGCCAAGGGACGCAATAGCCGCAGTGCGGTAGCATAGTCACCATTACCATACGCGACTGATGCATCCCTGAGGTCATCAAGCCGATATGCGGCGACGGGCGCTGTGAAGCTCAGCGCCAGCATCATGACGGGGAGGATTGGCTTGCTACTGTATCGCATCACTGTACTCTCTATCGCGCGACTGTTTGGTAGCGTCGTGTCGGCATCGGTGGCCCCTTGCGCAAGCTATGGTGCGCCAAATCGCTTCACGTAGGCCGCGGTCCAATCCGTAGCGATCTCCCGTTGCGCGGCCGTCAACTCGATCTTGCCCCCGCAAACCTCCGAGCGCAGCCTTATTTCAAGCTGGTCCTTCATTTTGGAGTTCCATGGCCGCGTTGACTCGGGCTGCGGCCATAGATTGCGCGGGCGGTTCGAGCCTCCGATGCCGAGCGGGATCAGGTGATCGACCTCGCACGGGCACGGCGGTGTCAGCGGTTGCATACCGTACACCTTGTAGATAGCCCGTCGCCGTGCGGTTGGGACGTTCCGAAGCTTGCTGGGCGAAAATCCGGGCGTGCATAGCACCTCCATCGTCAGCGAATTGTCGGCTTCGCCCGGTGTAAAAAACGAATCTGGAAGATCGCGCGCGAGCGCTCCCCATACGGATATCGCGACAAGGGCGAATCCGAAGTGGACTTTCATTAAAGCGCTTGATCGCCCTCTACGCCCCATGCGCCGCATGCTCCCGCCCATTCTGCCGCGCGTCGGCGCCGACCATCCCGCACCGGGTGCACACCATTCGCACTTCGAACGACGGCACCGGAAAGTCATCCGGCCACGGGTCGGCGCCCAAAATGGCGGCATGATGACAAATCGAGCCTCTCAAAAACCTGTTCTTGCTCAGAGACGGGGAGCGGGCACCATGCGACAGATTATCAGCTACCTTCGGGTTTCGACAGGCAAGCAGGGCAAGAGCGGGCTGGGGATCGAAGCGCAACGCGAGGCCATCGCCCGGTTTGCCGCCGCGGAGGGCTGCGAGGTGATCGCCGAATTCGTCGAGGTCGAAACCGGCAAGGGCAGCGACGCCTTGGAGCGCCGACCGCAACTTGCCGCGGCGCTGGCGAAGGCACGCAAGGCCAAGCTTGCCGTCGTGGTCGCGAAGCTGTGCCGCCTCTCCCGCGACGTGGCATTTATTTCCGGCTTGATGGCACAGCGCGTGCCTTTCATCGTCGCGGATCTGGCGCCGATGCCGCCCCTTCATGATCCACATTTACGCGGCGCTGGTAGAAAAAGAGCGGGCGCTGATCGCCGACCGGACCCGCGCGGCGCTGGCACAGAAAAAGGCGCACGGCGCCGTCCTGGGGAACCGGACCAATCTGCCGGACGCGCAAGCGAAGGGCGTAGCGACCAACCGGGAGGCCGCGGACGCCTTCGCCGCCAACGTGCTGCCGATCGTGCGCCAGATCCAGGCGACGGGTGCGACCACGTTCCGCGCCATCGCAGCTGCATTGAACGACCGCGGCGTGCGCACGGCCCGCGGCGGGGCTTGGCATGACAGCACGGTGCGGAATTCGCTCGCGCGAGCGGAAAAACAGGTATGAAGGATTTAGGCGGTGTTCGGATTTCTATCGCCCGGCCGGCTTCCCACCCACGACAGCAGCAATTCCATCAGACTGGACGGGGCTTAAGCAGCCATCGCCGGCTCCGTTTCGCGCTCTAGCATCTTCATATCCATCGGACGTCTCTTTGCGGGAATGCCTGTAACCCTTTGTGCGGCCGAAACAGGTGGCGCCAAAGTTGGCGCAAGTTGCGAACGCAACGAGCGGAGGTTCGACCACAAAGTCTCGCAAGAGCTGGCCCAACCATCGGTGTCCGCTGTGAGCGCCGGGAGCGGGAAATCACGTGTCTCAATCAAAAACGCTGACCGCGCCCAATTGCCTTCCAGCCTGGCTCCTGCTTGGCCCCATGGCGACTGCCATCCATCTTCGAAAAGACCATCGAGCATCTCGAACGGATTTTTCAATTCTGGCCAAGTAGTCAAGTTCACCCGCTCAAGTTCGGCCTCCGTTAGTGTTCCGCGCCCGATGAGACCTAACCAGCGCGCGATTTCGTTCGGCCACGCAGCTTCTAGCATGAAGCCGAGAGGTATGATTGGGGCATCCATCCGTCTCATATCCGTGCGGAATGAGATGCGGGAGATGCGACTGACGGCGGATTTAGTCATGGTGCACCTGTCAACAATTTCCGCAATTGAGTGCGCCGTAGGTCCAGGGCATCGACAAATGCCACACCCAGATCGGAAGGAAAGCACTCAACTGGGACCCTTCGGATGATATCGCGTAGTTCCTTAACGGCAAGCCTCTCGATATGTTCGATCGCCTCGGCAAGGTGCAAATCTTGGGCTAGCGCGTAGGGGCCGTCGCGCTTTGTCCAGTCGCGCGTTGGGGGAGCCGCCGGCGGGGTCCACTCATAGACTTCAGGGACCAAGCATAATCATAGAAGACTGCTCGCGCAGACCCGTCGCCGTTTATTTCAAATCGGGCGTTTCCTTCGTTCCAGCTATGGTCGTGGTCATCTATCCAACAGTGCAGCGCAAAAACAGCGGCAATTTGTGGCGCTAGTGCGGCCTTATGAGCATCGGTCAAATTACAGCAAACACCGCTCCAAGACCTCGGCTGTTCTAGGATATCAAAAGACAGGGCCACGACGCTCGGGAGCCTTAAAGGTTGACCTGCGTGAAGCTTCTCGGTCGTCAGCCGACTGAGCATGGCTGGCGCAACAGCGAACCCGAGCACATATCCCAGGTCTGCCACAATTTTTTCGTGTGCGACCGTATGAACATTCGGCCCGGTCGAATTCTGTCGGCTTGGCCCACGCTGGACAAAAAGGCCCATTGACCTTAACAGGGTAAGCGCCTGAGGCGCCCCCACTTCGGTTACCGGTGATCTCAAATTCGCCGGTACAGAAAACCTCTGCAGAACAGCATTTCGATACCTTTTCTGCAGTCTCCGTAAAATTTCTGAATTTCGCCATGAAGAGCCAACCCCTTCCTACCTTTGTAGGTCATAGTTTCGGTAGGTAGGGATCGTCAATGGTATCTTTCTTGGCGCCACCATCCACAGCCCGAACGTCGGCGCCGGAACATGATCCGGCCACGGTCATGAGCGCTTCCTGGTGGCAAATCCAACACGACTCCGAAAGCGACCGCACGTCAACCCGCACGCGCCAGCTGCACGACATTCCCCGCCGCAGTTCGGCCCTTTGCCACCGCGACGATGTGCGCGGCCCACGCGTCAAGCGCCGCACGTTTCTCACCGGCCCAATCATGGCGCTGGTAAACCCCGGCAATGCCGCCGCGGCTCCCGCTGATATGGTTCAACACGCCTTCCGTCACCTCGAGCCGCACGCCAAGGCGCTGCAATCCGGTGGCGACGGTCCGGCGCAAATCGTGCACCGACCATGGGGTGAGCGGCGCGGCCGTGGTGCCGGATGACGCCGCGTCCTTCGTGCGCGCGTCCATGATGGCCTTGTCGAGCGCGGCCTTGGCGCTTGACCATGCAGAAAAAGGTCTGCCCAGGGCGCCCGGCAACACAAGCGCGCCGCTCGCGGCCTGGACCTTGGTTCACCCGCACCCGATACGCTGCCGGCCTACCAGCGCCGCGGGCGCAAGCCCCGCCGCAAAGTCCATAGAAATAGAGAATGCAGAAAAGCCAAGCATACCAGCAACATTCGCTCCATATCGCCACCCTCGGATGCCGAAAATGCCGGAGAATTGGATCTGACCGGGCTCAATGGCGAGGAAATTGACCGCGTTCCCGCGGCTGTTCGTGAAGGCGATGGGCTCGACAACGAGCGAACACCAAGGGGGGAGATCCAAAAAATGGACAATCTCAGAAACGGTGCCCGCAATGACGAACCGCGGCCTGAGTTTATTGCTGCCGACGCTGTCCCGCCGACCGGCTTTTGATAGACAGCAAGAGATCCGGAATCGCAAAAGATGGCGCGCCGACGTTGTTTATCACCTCGATGACAACCCGGACGGGGCCTCTGAGCTGGCCGGAAGACTGTCAAAAAATTCCATAGGAAATTATTCTGACAACATTCACTTGCTTGGGCGCCCCATCATCTCGTTTTCTATCTTTGTCATCGCAGCGAGGACGCCTTCATAGGCGCCGGGCGACGGACGGGTGCACCAAGGTCAATGCTTTCGCATATCGGGGGACCGCGACGGAGGCACGTTCGGAAGCGTTGCCATGTGCGCAGGAAGGCCAATGCGGTGATTAGTCAACATATTCAAACGCCAGAATCGCCAGATGAAACGCGACGATCGCCAGTTTTCCCGTCATCAAGCAGGCGCTTCGCCGCATTCAACAAATCGCGGCGTTAGCATGCCTAGATCGGACGATCAGCCTGGCTCGTCCGCACCACACGCCCACTGGAAGCGGATCAAATTCAGCGGCGCGACTCGGAAGCTGCGGTCGTGCCGCGAATACTGCATTTGATGAAACTCGAACTCGTGCGATTCTCTGCCTTGCACTTTTGCTCGATAATCTTGATAATTTTCAACTTGTCCTCGGCCAAGGTCCTCGCGCCGAAGATGATGCCAGCAAGATCGGCGAACTTATAGGTGAGCTTGCGCGAAGGCTTGTCCTTGAGATCGCCAAAGCTCCATAGAAGAAGTCGGTATTCCTGCTCATGCTGCCATTCGGAAGTCTTGCAGATCGCGCCACATTCGAAGACCGCCAATAATGGTTCCGCCACTCGTCCGTGTCGAGGGCGCGGGCGCGGGCGGTACTGCACGCGCTACGCTCTCCGTTTTCGCTGTTGTACCAAACCGCATTGAGTAGCGAATCGGCAGGCGGCCGATCGAATTGAAGAAGTCGATCTCCGGATACGATTCGGAATAAGTGACCATGTGGAACTGGCGCGGAAGAAAGGATCGAACGGGCTCCATCTCTATTCCATGGCCGCCGGACCGTCCATTAATGCTGCTTAGGTCCAGCGCGGGCCGTGCTTCGCGATCGGGAGTGGTACGGAACCGAGGCAGACGCCCGTCTGGCTGCCAGCATAGGTCGCCCACATGGATGCGTTGGCGGGATTGGCAACGAAACAGGCGATATAGCAAGGCGGATGTATGAGTTCGTCGAGAGCGCCACATAGCCTGTCGGAAAATCGCGCAGGAAGAAGTTCGCCGGCTGCGGAGCGGCGCTGTAGTCCTGTTGGAGCGCCATCTGCATAACGGATAGTTCGCACGCGGCGAACAGCCCCTCTGCCAGCTCCTGCTCCGGTGGCGTCATGGCAACCACGCGCGCGACGGTCTCATTTAAGTGAGCCGCTCGGGCCTCCATCGCATCGAGGTCCCGAGGATGGTCGTCCACACCCTCGCGCTGTAGCGCGTTCATCAGGACGCTGAGCGCGAAAAGATGCACGGCGCGCAGAGTTTGCGCGAGCTCGTCGCGCCGCAGGGGGGTGCTGCGTTTCGCCAGAGCCTCCACGAGCTGCGGAATATGGGGATCGGCAAAGAACCGGTCGCAGGCCTGCCGATAGATCGCGCGCACCGGGGCATCGGGTAGGCTGTCATAGGTCGAGAAGATGATGGCTTTTAGGTCGGCGCGCTGAAATTCCCCTCCCAGAATTAGGCACGAGGAGATGGTCTCCAAGAGGCAGAGGAGGTAATGGCGCAGGAGATTTCGCCAGAGGATCCGATTGCCTGCAGTTTACCAGAACACGTCCTTGTAACCCTCCATCGGACCCTTCTATTCTCTTGGGCGTCGAGAAATAAATCTCCTGCTTCGCGAGCTCTTCATATTTGTCGAGCACGGCCTCGATCGGACGGAAGCGGTACAGGTAGGGAATCATCCATCAGACATTTGGTCGGAGAAGCGCGACGGGCCAGTACTGGCCACTGCGATCGACGGTCACATGCTCGTAGGTCTGGACGGCTTCGAAGGTGTGAGCAATTGTCCGATCAGCACGGCGAGGCCTGCGGGTGGCGCCATACAGAGGTTCACGGGTGTCGATATTGCCGTAAGGACGGTACATGACTTATTGCTGCTTCTTCCGTGCAGGCGGTTGCTGCTCCGCTGTCACATTGATGTGCCTGTAGGTCATCGGCGAACGGGAAGCAACATTACCACGACATTCCGTGGACAATCCCAAATTTCTCAAGCGACTGCTTGCGCGAATGTTTGCTCAGAGGCGGAGAACGGGCACCATGCGACAGATTATCAGCTACCTTCGGGTTTCGACAGGCAAGCAAGGCAAGAGCGGCCTGGGCATCGAAGCCCAACGCGAAGCCATCGCCCGGTTTGCCGCCGCGGAGGGCTGCGAGGTGGTCGCTGAATTTGTGGAGGTCGAAACCGGCAAGGAAAGCGATGCCTTGGAGCGCCGGCCGCAACTTGCCGCGGCGCTGGCGAAGGCTCGGAAGGCAAAGCTTGCCGTCGTGGTCGCGAAGCTGTGCCGCCTGTCCCGCGACGTGGCTTTCATTTCCGGCTTGATGGCACAACGGGTGCCTTTCATCGTCGCCGAGCTTGGCGCCGACGCCGACCCCTTCATGATCCACATTTACGCGGCTCTTGCCGAGAAAGAGCGGGCGTTGATTGCCGAACGGACCCGCGCGGCGCTGGCACAGAAAAAAGCACACGGCGCCGTGCTGGGGAACCGGACCAACTTGCCGGGACGCGCAAGCGAAGGGCGTGGCGACAAACCGGGAGGCCGCCGACGCCTTCGCCGCCAACGTGCTGCCGATCGTGCGCCAGATACAGGCGACGGGTGCGACCGCGTTCCGCGCCATCGCAGCTGCATTGAACGACCGCGGCGTGCGCACGGCCCGCGGCGGGGCTTGGCATGACAACACGGTGCGGAATTTGCTCTCGCGGGCGGGCTAGGCGGGCAAATCACAATCGGGTGGCCCCTGGCATGTCTTTGCCCATAGGCGGTTTCCGAACACCTAAGGTTCCGCGCCGCCGCCGAAGCGGTGCGGCGACCGTGGCGGAACGTCAATGTTTCAGCTAGTAGTTGTTTGATTTAGGGAGCGAACGATGGCTAGCGGCAACGAAATACCAAAAGATGTGATTAAGGATCATTACGAAGTCCATTTCAAGAACGCAAATTACCTTCTTGGTGCTCATGCTGCGGGCCTCGTCGGTTGCCTGACCGTGTTAAAGGATTACGCAGTCACCCCTCAGCTGAAGGGGATGGGGACGTTAGTTGTTCTATTCGGAGTTGGTCTTTTGGCTTCGATCATCAATTACGTGGCGCTTGTTTTTTCGCGCTCTGTGGCCGTAAATGAGAACACTTACGACATAGATGCCAACGAGCCGACGACTAAAGTTTTGATGGCTCTTCATTTGATCGCAATCGCAATCGCTTTGGCGGTCCTCATGATCGCGATCGTTTTGCTTATTATTCGCTTCGCGCGTCTATGATATATTTTCTCGACACTTTGCCTTCGGACGGCATGGACCGCGAAGCGACAGGACCACCGCCCAATAAAGTGCGCTGAGCCGGCGCGCGCCAACTGCACGACATTGCCCGCCGCAGTTCGTCCCTCGGCCACCGCCATGACGTGCGCGGCCCATGCGTCAAGCGCCTGCGTTTCTCACCGGCCCAATCGTGGCGCTGGTAGAATTGGAATCACCAGCGATGAAGCGAATCAGGGCCGCCGCACCGCAATGAGCCGCTTCGGATACGTACCCGAATTGCTGCTGCACTCGGCTTCAATCGCTGCCGCTTCGTCCGGCGCGTCCACGGTGCCGAGCAAGACACCTTTGGCGCGCACGATGTAGATATCCCAGCGCACAGCTGGTGCGGGCGCTTGTTCGTTCGTCTGTTGGTCCGTGCTTGACAGGCCGCGGTTTTCGTATTCGCGCTCACGGATGCTTTTCATTCTTTGGAGCCCGGTAACCAGCCGCAACCGTATCGCCCTCGCACATGTAGGCGCCGCTCTTGGTGTTCCCGTAGTTGTGCGTCCCGGCGAAATGATAGATGCGCGAAGGAATGTTTGCCCAAACGACCGTATCGGCGGGACAACGCGCCTTGGCCTGTGCTTCGGTCATGAATTGATTGCCGCCCCCAGGCGATGCCTGGGCAGGTGGTCGCGGATCGGCACGCCGCGCCGGTGCTGGACTTGCTGCCGGCGGGGACGCTGAGGGCGGGACGGTTTGTGGTGGCGTCGGTGCAGGCGCTGCGGCCGCAGTGCCGGCTCGGCAACTGTCCACGTATGACTTTTGCGTGATCCCGTTGGCCTGGTTTTGTTCCCGGTTCGCTCGCCACTCGTCCTGACAGGCTTTGATGGTCTTCTGTTGCGCCGTGGCGTGCGAGGACACCGCCAATAGCAAGATCGTCGCGTACAAGACAGTCGCAATCTGCCTTTTCATTGTTCGACCCCGTTTCAAGTCCATGTGGTTGATTGGGGTCTATCGGCCAATTATGTCTCGCGAATGTTGAAGCGCCGCGTCCTACCGGTCGGCTTTATCGAGCCGTATATCCCCGTTCTTGCCGCCATACCTCCCAGCGGCCCGCAATGGGTGCACGAAATAAAGCATGATGGATACCGCCTGATCGTCCGGGGCGACGGTGCCACCGTGGGCCTATTCACCCGGCGCGGCTTCGACTGGACCGAGCGCTTCCCGGCTATTGCCAGGGCCGCGGCCGGGTTGCGGGTCGAAGTCTTTCACGCTCGACGGCGAGGCGGTGGTGTGCGGCCCGGATGGTATCGCGGACTTCGACGCGCTGCACAGCCGCAGGCGCTTCCGCGAGGCCATACTGTTTGCGTTCGACCTCTTGGAACCGAACGGCGAGGACTTGCGCCCGGAGCCCTTCGGAAAGCGCAAGGCGCGCCTGGCGAGGCTACTGGCGCGCGTCGGGCCGGGCCTGACGGTGAATGAGCACATAGAGACGGACGGCGTCACGGTCTTTGCCCAAGCCCGCCGCATGGGCCTCGAAGGCATCGTCTCGAAGCGTGTCGATTTGCCCTATCGCTCCGGTCGGTCCAGCGACTGGATCAAGACGAAGAATCCCGACAGCCCTGCGATGCAGCGAGTGCGCGAAGGGCGATGGTGATTGGAAAACCCGCCTCGCTTCCGGGCGCCACGGCGCATTGTCGAGGCTACGGGGCTTATTTCTGACATCTCCAGGATCGTCCGCCACGGGTGATGACCTTGTGCAGACCGTAGCGGGCGAAATGAATCATTGACCGATTTGGGTTCGGTTGGTCCGCTCGCCGGCTCTGCATTCTCCGCCGCCACCGCTACATTGACCCTTTCGACCTTCGTCACGCGTTGAGGGAGGAGATCGACCGGCGCCACGCCTTCCGGCTCGATCCGGCGGACCGGTTCCGTGACACGTTCCTGCTTGGTCACGGCTGGCGCTGGCGTCATCACCGCCACGCGGGCAGGTGTGCTGGTGTGTAGAATAAAAAATACCGTCAGCAAAATCAGCACCAAAGATGCCGCCATGGCGGCCAGGGCAGTCCGAAAGACCGTGATTACTCCCCGGCCTGAACGCCTGGGCTTCTCAGCATCTTCAGACATGGTTCCTCCTTACAAGCGCCGCATGTTTCTAGCACTTGGGCGCCGATCGGGCCCTCAATGAGGCGTCACGGCATTTGCTCCGGCGCCCGGTGTGTCGCCGGCTCGCGTGATTTCATCGAATAGGTGGCCAAGCGGACCGGCAGGGGTGCCGTCAGGGTTGCGTTTGAGGACCGCGCCGATCAGGACGGCATCGATCCCACCGTGCTCGACATAGAGCACCGCGACGCGCTGGAACGTGTGAGGGCCCGCGAACTGGTGTTGCAGTGACGCGCGCGCGCTCGGAGAAAGCCCGCGCTGAGGTGAGCCGGTTCGCCGACCAATTGACCAAGATCAAGCCCACGACCCCCGCCGGGGCCGCCGCCGTGCTTCGATATATGATCCCCGATATGAAGGATTACACGACGGCATGGACTGGCACCTTGAGACGTCACTGCTCCCGCTGCGGTCTCTGGGGCGCCGCGTGAGGTTGAACCTAATTCGGCATCAAGGATTGGCAGGGGATAAACGGGCGCTCTTGTCGCCGGTTGCCGAGGTAAGCGATGCGGCTGTGCTCGACACACCAACATCCCGAACCGACCAGCACGGGCTCACCGCAGAACCTGAAGCTGGTAATCGGACTTACCCCATTGAGCGGCCAACGGCAATGGCCAGAACCGGCGTCGAACAAACTCACGCCAACTGAGGGCTCACGCGCCTGTGGTAAAGCGGAAGCGACGATATCAGCTACTTCGACCATTCCCCATTCCCCCAGTGGTTTGATCTTGCAATCTACCCCCAGGTTTAAGGCCCTCCTATGACGGGGCCCTGTCACCATCAAGGCACGGGGACGCCTCGGCGATGATCGTGATGCGCACCAGTAGCCGCATGTCCGCCGCGCTCTGCGCCTCGTCAGGCGCCCGGCCCTCGCCCTAATCTCGCCTCTCATATCGACGATATATTCGGCACCATACGCGGCCGATAGAGAAGCTGCGGCCTCCTGCGCGGTTCCATCTTTCCAGCGTTGGGGGCTCTTCGTCGCCAAATCGAGCATGTGAGTTTGCCCGCCCCCCATCGGCGGGCTTTTCTCTGCGGGGCACCGGCCCACGGCGCGCCGGCCCGAATGGGCGGGGTGGCGGCCCCCCCGCAGCCTGGCATCTTTCCAGATCGCCCTCACGTCCCATGCGCCACATACTCCCGCCAATTCGGCCGCGCGTCGGCGCCGACGATCCCGCACCGGGTGCAAACCATGCGCGGCCCGAAGGTCGGCACCGGAACTCGATCCGGCCCACGGCTCGGCGCTCATGATCGCTTCGTGGTGGCAAATCGAGCACGACACGGCAAGCGACCGCACGCCAAGCCAAGCCGGCGCATTTTGTTGAGCGTCATGGGCTCGATCGGGGCGTCGAAGCGTCGAATCGGTATTCTTGATCCTGCGGTGCCGCGTTCCGATTTCGTCCGGTGAAGGATTGGCGTTGCGCCGATTTCCCCTCCGATTGGTAGCTATGTGGTAGCTAGCGCTTTCAACGCACTTTCCGAAAATCCGCTAAGTACTTGATTTCATTGGCGCGCCCGAGGGGATTCGAACCTCTGACCTTTGCCTTCGGAGGGCAACGCTCTATCCAGCTGAGCTACGGGCGCTTCCGGCTCTGATCATAGACCGGATGATATTCATAGCGGATCGGCGGCGTTGGGGCAACCGCCTCGCAAGAAGAGCCAAGAAGAGCAAGAAGAGCTGTGTGCGCGTCAGCCGCGGCTCCCGCCACTTCTGCTGACGCCGGAGTTGTCGCGCATATCGGATGATAGCAAGTGATGCTCGGCTGAATAAAGCCTGTGGTGTTCCATGCCGGCACGCGCTGGACGCAGTTGGCGGCGGGCCCGCCGCGGGGTGAGGCACGAAGCGCGATCTGGCCCGCTCCCCTGCAGCCGGCGCCAGCCGACGACGCTGCGGCGATCAGCCATCGGACCGCGCCGCCATCGCATGGTTGATGATCGGCGGCGCGCCGATCTATGAACGACCGAGGCTCCGGCAGCCGTCGGCGGGCCGGACGAAGGCGGCTTTCCCGCGACGCATTTGCGCAAAGCCTGCGATTGATCCAGGAAGACCGCGTGGCGCGACGGAGAGCGGAAATTCGGCGCAGAAGAGCGCTCCAGCAAAGGTCGGCAGGCCGGCTCGCGGGCATTCGGCGACCATCGCCGCACAGAGCACTCAGGCATCGCGTGGCCGGCGCGTCGCGATCGGATCGAAGACGATGACGTATGCGGTCAAGGAAATGTTTTACTCGCTGCAGGGCGAAGGCCGTCACGCCGGCCGGCCGGCGGTGTTCTGCCGCTTCGCCGGCTGCAATCTGTGGAGCGGACGAGAGGTGGATCGCGCGACGGCGGCGTGCAATTTCTGCGACACGGACTTCGTCGGCGTGAATGGGGAAGGCGGCGGCCGCTTCGACGACGCGGGTTCCCTTGGGGTTGCCGTCGAGCGGATGTGGGGCGGCGGCCCTACGCAGCGATTCGTGGTGCTGACCGGCGGCGAACCGCTGTTGCAGGTGGATGCCGCGCTGCTGTCGGCGCTCCACGAGCGGCGGTTTGAAATTGCCGTCGAAACCAACGGCACGCTGCGGGTTCCCCCTGGCCTCGACTGGATCACTGTCAGCCCGAAGGGAACGACGCCATTGATCCAGACCACGGGCAACGAGTTGAAGCTGGTGTTTCCACAACAGGACGTGGATCCGGCGACATTCGAGGGCCTCGCCTTCGACCATTTCCTGCTGCAGCCGATGGACGGCCCCGGTGGCGACACCAACACGGCGGCGGCGATCGCCTATTGCCTGCGGCATCCGCGCTGGCGGCTATCGCTGCAGACCCACAAGTTCTTGGGGCTGCGCTGATGTACGAACTCAGCAAGGAGTTTCGGTTCGACGCCGCGCATACGCTCGACCGCCGCGTGGATGCCGAGCCGAGCCGCCGGATTCACGGCCACTCCTACCGTGCCGAAGTGGTCGTCCGCGGCCGACCCGATCCGGTAACCGGCATGATCATCGACCTCGGGCTGCTCGATCAAGCGCTCCATGAGGCGCGCGACGGTCTGGATCATCGGTTTCTCGACGAGATCAACGATCTCGGACCCGCCACGATGGAGAACCTGTCCGCCTGGATCTGGCGCCGGCTGGCACCAAAAGTACCCAATCTGTGGCGGGTGACAGTGCGGCGCGACAGCGACGGCGGGGCCTGCAGCTACTACGGCACCGAGGCGTGACCGGTCTCGTGCGGATGCTTGCGCAGAGGTGCGATGTTCAATCCGCGTCACGGCGAAACGGGATGTCTTGTAACCCGCTTCCGATCGCTCCCGGCTGGCCAAGCGGCGTCTGCGCGAGTGCGTCAAGCAGCTTCGCCGGGTTATTGGAAGGGCCGAACGATCTGCCATCCACTGCCGGTGGGCGCGGCAATGCCCCGCGCCACCCGTCAGAAATAATTAGCTTTGAGCTGCGCCGGCAGAGTTTAATCTATCCGCGCCAATACCTGCTCCAGGGCGGCAATGAACCGCGGCCATCCTGCCTTGGCACCCTGGTAGTATTGCTGCTGATCCGGCCCGAAGCCCGACTGCTCCATGCGCAGGTGGGTCCCCGTGCCTGTCGGGGTGAGCGTCCACGTCACGACACTCCCGAGACCATAGGCACCCCACGTATAAGACAGCATTTTGTTCGGCTCGACTGCCAGCACCTGACAATCGACAGCGCCCCAGTCCGCGCGAAGATTGAAACGGTGGCCCACCACAGGATTGAAGTCGTTCTTCATGAGCCATTCCTCGATCAGGTGTGGCTGCGTGAGTGCGCGCCAGATCTTTTCCGGCGGATAAGGTAGCTCCCGTTCGACAACGACGGAGAGCGTTTGGGGCGAGGTTTCGTTCATTGGTCCATCCTTTTGAGGAGATCCTCGAGGTGGTCGAACCGATTTTGCCAGAATCCGGCCATTTGGTTTGTCCAGTCGTTCAACACCGCCAAGGCGCCGAGCTGCGCGCTGTAATGGGTCTGTCGTCCTTCGTGGCGGTCGCGGACCAGCCCGGCCTGCTTCAGGACACGCAGATGCTTCGATACGGCCGGTTGCGAGACCCCGGACTGCGCCGTCAGTGCCGTCACGGTCTGCTCGCCTTCGCGGCATAGGCGCTCGAAGATCGCCCGCCGGGTCGGATCGGCCAGCGATCGGAACAGAGTGTCATGGGGGGCCGGCATTTCGATCCATAACCTGTTGGCTATTGATAAGACCAATAACCATCCGGATATGTAAGTCAAGCGGATTGAAGCCGGGCAGAAGCGACGCAACCAGGCACATCCCTTGAGGGAACCGGACCAGCGCGGGCTGGACGGTCCGGCGGAGACGGCGGGACAAACGAAGTGCGTGGTCCTGGATCTGGATGCGCAGCTTGCCAAAGCCGGCGCGGCCTTGCGGCTACCATGACCGCAAGAGCAGCCCCGTGCGGTTCCGACGGCCGTCCACGATCCACGTTGCGGCCAGGCCATAAACCGGGGCATGATGGGGCTGAGTGGAGGAAACATGAACATGAAAACCAGTCATCTCGTCACCGCTGCGGCAGCCGCCGCATTCGCCCTCGCGGCGCAAACCCAATTCGTCGCACCCGCGGCGGCGCAAAACGCCGTGCCGCATTACGAGGCCGATCCGGCGTGGCCGAAGCCGTTGCCGAACCGTTGGATTCTGGGCGGCCTCGGCGGCCTGTGCGTCGATGCCCAGGACCATGTGGTCATCCTCAATCGTCAGGACATTTTGGACGGCGAACTCACCGCCGGCAGCCTGGCGCCGTCGATCATCGAGTTCGATCCGGCCGGCAACGTGGTCAATTCGTGGAGCAACCCACAGCTGCTCGATGCCCGCCTGCACAGCTGCCATTTCGACAAGGATGGAAATTTCTGGGTGGCCGCCGCCCCGTCCGGCGTGGTGCAAAAATTCACCCATGACGGCAGCAAGCTGCTCATGCAGATCGGCAAGAAGGGCGTGCTGGATTCCTCCGACGGCACCATCAAGGGCAAGCCGCTCAATTCCGCGTTCCCGCAGTTCCACATGCCATCCAGCATCTTTGTCGATCGCCAGAACGGCGATGTCTATGTGTCCGACGGCGAAGGCCGCAACAGCAACCGCCGCGTCGCCGTGCTGGACCGCGAGGGCCGCTTTCTGCGCCAATGGCTGCCGGAGGGCATGCAGAACGTGCATTGCATGACGATCAGCAATGACGGGCTCGTCTACGTCTGCAACCGCGACAACGCCCGCATCCAGGTCTATGACAAGCAGGGCAATTTCCAGCGCAACATCGAAGTGCCGTGGAAGCCCTACACCCCGCCGGCCGACGGCAAGGTCAAGCAGTTCGGCGGCGCCGCGGTCGCGATCGATTTTTCGCCGGATCCGGCCCAGACATACATCTTCGTCATCAACCAGAACAATTCCGAGATCGAGATCATCGAGCGCCAATCCGGCAAGCTGGTCGGCAGCTTCGGCAGTATCGGCAAGCTGCCCGGCCAGCTCGACCAGCCGCACGGCATCGCGGTCGACTCCAAAGGCAATGTCTACGTGGACGAAAACCGCGGCCGCCGCGTGCACAAGTTCCGGGTGGTGCTGTAGTGCCGCAGGGTGGGCACGGCGCCGTGCCCACCCTGACCGCGCAACCGTAGATCGCACCCTCTCCCTTACGAGGAATTGCAACTTTTGTCGAGCCGGTCCCGCCCACGCGCCCCTCAGGGCCGGCCGAGCGCGAGGTCGTCGCGATGGATCATCGCGGCGCGGCCCCCCGCGCCGAGCACCAGCGCGATGTCCGCGGATGGGCGCCCGCGCACCTTCTCGGCATCGCCGGCATCGTAGGCGATGAGGCCGCGGCCGATCTCGGCACCGTCCGGGCCGCGCACGATGACGGCATCGCCGCGGGCAAACTGGCCGTCGATACGGATAACCCCCACGGGCAGCAGGCTGTTGCCGCGCCGCAAGGCGGCGACGGCGCCGGCGTCGATGGTGAGGGTGCCCTTCGGCTCCAGCGTGCCGGCGATCCATTTCTTGCGCGACGTGACCGGATTGCCGTGGGCGAGGAACCACGTCGTCGGTGCAGCATCGGCGATGGCGCGCAGCGGATGATCGATGCGGCCGGATCCGATCACCATATGGGTCCCGCCCGTGGTCGCGATCTTGGCGGCTTCGATCTTGGTCTGCATGCCGCCTTTCGACAATTCCGAAGCCGGAGCCCCCGCCATCGCCTCGATGTCCGCGGTGATGCGCTCGACCACCGGAATGAGCTTGGCATGGGCGCTCGATCCGGGCGGCGCATCATAGAGCCCGTCCACGTCCGACAGCAGGATCAGCAGGTCGGCGCTCGCGAGCGTCGCGACGCGCGCGGCAAGGCGATCATTGTCGCCGTAGCGGATTTCGTTGGTGGCGACGGTGTCGTTCTCGTTGATCACCGGCACCGCGCGCCATTCCAACAGCTTGGCAATGGTGGAACGGGCGTTGAGATAGCGGCGCCGCTCCTCGGTATCGCCGAGCGTCACCAAAATCTGCCCGGCCCCGATGCCGTGGCGGCCCAGCGCCTCCGACCAGGTGCGCGCCAAAGCGATCTGCCCGACCGCCGCCGCCGCCTGGCTTTCCTCGAGCTTGAGCGGCCCGCGCGGCAGTTTTAGCACCGCCCGCCCGAGTGCGATCGACCCCGAAGAGACGATCAGCAGGTCGCGCTTTTCGCCGTGCAGGGCGGCCACGTCTTCGACCAGCGAGGCCAGCCAGGCTTCCTTGACCTGGCCGGCTTGGGCGTCGATCAGGAGCGAGGAGCCGACCTTGATGACGATGCGCTGGAAATCGCGAATGCTGGGGAGCTTTGACATGTCCTGATCGCCGCACGGCCTCCGAGCGGCCCTTGCGGCGGCATGTATCAGGGCGAGGCGCGGAATGGAATGCCCCGCGCGGCCGCGAGCCGGGGTGACAGGGGGTGAAGGCCGCAAGTCCGTCGTGCGGTCGCGATTCGCGATGGCGGCTTGACACCAAAACACCCATTCCGCCAAACGCTGCTTCGTGGGCATGGCATGAGATTTACGCGGCGATGTCCGGGAGAGCCGTCATGAAAAATACCTTCGTCGGCAGCCCGGTCGAACGGCGGGAGGATTTGCGGTTCCTGCGCGGCCGCGGCCAGTATGTGGACGACTTGCGCCCCGACGGGCTGCTCTATGCCGTGATCCTGCGCAGTGCCGTCGCCCATGGCCGCATACGGGCGATCGACGTGTCCGGTGCACTGCAGATTAAGGGTGTGCACGCCGTCATCACGGCGCGCGACATGCCGGGGGGACCGCCGAAAATCGCCATGCGGCTGCAGCCGCTGCCCGAATTCAAGCCGTTCGAGCAGAGTGTCATCGCCGACACCAAGGTCCGCTACGTGGGCGAGCCCATGGCGGTGGTGCTGGCGGACGAGCGTCGCCATCGGGGAAGACGCGCTGGAGCGCATTGCGGTCGATATCGAGGCGCTGCCGGCAGTGACCGATTGCGCAATCGCCGCCAAGGGCGACCGGCTGCTGTTCGAGGATGCACGGCACCAACCGTGTCCATGGTCTTCACGGCCGAATGCGGCGATACCGACGCTGCCTTCGCGGCGGCGCCTTACCGGCGGCGGGAAACATTCAGCGTCGGCCGCCACTACGGCCTCACCATGGAGCCGCGCGGCGTGATGGCCGAGTGGGACGCCGCCGCCGGCCGCCTCACCGTCTCGGGCGCCGCCAAGGTGCCGTTCTTCAACCGGCGCATTCTTGCCGCCCAGATCGGCCTGCCGGTAGATGCCATCGCCATGGTGGAAAACGATGTCGGCGGCGGCTACGGCGCCCGCGGCGAGTTCTATCCGGAAGATTTCTTGATTCCCTTTGCGGCGCGCCATGTCGGCCGGCCGGTAAAATGGATCGAGGACCGCCGCGAAAACCTTTTAGCCATGAACCACGCCCGCCAGGCCGAGGCCGACGTTGAAATCGCCTGCACGCGCGATGGCATGATTTTGGGACTCCGCGGCAACGCCGATGTCGATATGGGCGCCTATATGCGCACCAACGGCGCCGTCGGCGCGCGCAACATCGCTCAGTTCATGGCGGGGCCATACCGCATCCCGAACATGAAACTCACCTCGGCGCTGTGGATGACCAACAAAACCCCGGTCGGCACCTACCGCGGGCCGGGGCGCTTCGAGACCGACTTCTTCCGCGAGCGCCTGTTCGACATGGTAGCGAAGGATCTTGGTCTCGACCGGGTTGAGTTCCGCCGCCGCAATCTCGTTGCGGCCTCCGAGATGCCCTATCGGGTGCCGACGATTACGCCGTTCGAGTCGAAGGACGAGTTCGACAGCGGCGATTACGCCGTTATGCTCGACCGCTGCCTTGCCGAGTTTGGCTGGGCCGACAAGGCGAAGCTGCAGGGCCGGTTGATCGACGGGCGCTATCACGGCTTGGCTGTGGGTTGCTTCGTCGAGGGCGGCGCCGCCGGCCCGAAGGAGACCGCGCGGCTTGAGATCGAGCCCGGCGGCACGGTTGCGGTGTTTATCGGCTCGTCCGCGGTCGGCCAGGGGGTGGAAACCGTGTTCGCCCAGATCGCCGCCGACGCACTGGAAATCCCGATGGAGCGCATCAGCGGCGTCCATCACGGCTCGACGGCCTATGTGAGCGACGGCTACGGCGCCTATCATTCGCGCTCGATCGTCATGGGCGGTTCGGCGCTGCTCGATGCGGCGAAAAATTTCCACGCATTGATCCGCGCCACCGCGGCGCAGCGGTTCGGCTGTGCGGCCGAGGATGTCATGATCCGGGAGGACCGTGTCGTTGTGCAGCCGCGTTCTTCACCTCTCCCCGCTTGCGGGGAGAGGTCGGCGCGCGCCAGCGCGCCGGGTGAGGGGCAGCGGCCTCTCGAGACCGTGCCGGTGACCACCGGTCACACCGCGCCTGTGGCGGCCCCTCACCCCCTCCCTCTCCCCGCAAGCGGGGAGAGGGAGCGCGGCGCCACCGCTCCCCCCATCTCGGCCTCCTTGGCGGATTTCGCCGGGCTGACGGCGGAGGGAATTTTCCTGAACAAGAAGCACACCTACAGCTGCGGGGCGCACGCCGCCCATGTGACGGTGGACGCACGGCTCGGCGAGGTCCGCATCGTCGACTATCTCGCGATCGCCGATTGCGGCCGCATCATCAACCCGATGACGCTGCGCGGCCAAGTGATCGGTTCGCTGGTCCAAGGCCTCGGCGGCGCCATGCTGGAGGACCTCCTCTACGACGCCGACGGCCAGTTCCTGACCGGCTCGCTCGCCGATTATCTCCTCCCCACCGCCAGCGACTTCCCCAACCTGCGCGCCGTGACGACCGAACTGTTTCCCTCCCCCATCAACCCGCTCGGCGCCAAAGGCGCCGGCGAAGGCGGGATTATTTCGGCCGGCGGCATCATGGCCAACGCGGTCGCCAACGCGCTGCGCGATTTCGGCGCGGAGCCGCGGGAACTGCCGCTGACGCCGCAGCGGATTTGGGAGATGGTGGGAGGGGGGCTTCGACATAAGAGCTTCTAATGATTTGTGGCGTCGGCAAGTTCCTTCAGCGAATCCAAATCATCGTCCATGAGGTGCGATCCTCTTAGATGTGGCATCTGCCATAATCCGAGCGCCATTACACGATCGCCTACGGAGATACTGGTAGCCGGTTCGTTCTTTGAAGCAAGGGCTGGCAGGCCGGCCGGCGCGCCAGAATGGGTGCGATCAGCTTGCTTCGCCGAGGGCCTGAACCGGTTTCACGACCCAGGGCTTCGGGTATATGCAACTCACGCGATGAACTGGCCGCCGGCAGTTCGACTGTCAGCTCGATAGGCTCATCATCGGCGGTCGCAATGGGTTTCAACTTGGCCATCTGGCGGTCCTCAGGCTTGATAGGATTCGTGCACGAAATTGTGGGTGACATTGACACGAACCGGGAACCCAGGCCGAATGGTGATGGTAGGCTGGACATTTTTATCGCCGTCCCCTAACCTCGTCGTCGCATCAAGACGGGCTGGCACCCACCAACCTGCCGACATCGGTAAGGTGGTTTCCACGCAAAGTGGGATGCGGCCGTTGCAAACGGCAAGACGTGGAATGCGCCAGCCCCTCCTTTGACCAATGGAGGGTCACATGAAAGTGCTGGCGATAGAGACGCTCATCACGGAACGCTGCAAAGCACGTGGGCTCAGCCGCCCTGATCTCGTACGGTGTGCTGGTTTCAAGAACGTCGCCAAGGGCCTCCGTCGCCTTGACGCGTTGTGCGCAGGCGAGATGAAGGCCACCGAATCCCTCATCGCGGGCCTGCCGGCTGCTTTGGAATTACCACCCGAGGTGATCACTGATACCATCCGCGAAACTCAGCAGCAGCTCGATGAAGCTACACGCATTGCCGAGGAAGAGCGGGATGCAGCTTGGCGACTGGCCTTTCGGCCATGTGCTTATTTGTTGGGAACGACCGACCGACCGACGTGTGCGATCATCATCTATGGGATTTCTGGTGGAGCGGAGCGGTGGCTGAAAATCCCGCTTGATCTCTCGCAGCCACCTGTGACTTTCGCTCAGCAAGCCCATGCGGTTGTTCGCAGAACCTCCACAGTTCCCTTCTTCGGGCCGACGACGGGATTCATTGTCAACTACACGCCCGAGTGTGCTGTCCGTTTCGATCTGAGCGGCGATCCTGTGGAGACGTTCGATCACGCCTACCGACCGGGCGGTGACGTTGTGATCTCGATTGGCGGGCAAAGGACGACCGGGCA
Source organism: uncultured Alphaproteobacteria bacterium (assembly GCA_963802745.1). Classification (GTDB taxonomy): domain Bacteria; phylum Pseudomonadota; class Alphaproteobacteria; order Rhizobiales; family Xanthobacteraceae; genus JAJPKK01. The sequence continues at coordinate 35,783 of CAWDKL010000047.1, forward strand.
GGTGTTCCGGAGGATCATTGGTATCAAGGCAGATTAATGCGACCCTTGGCTGTTCATTGGACGACAGCAGGGGCTTCTGGCAATTGGCGCTCGACGCTAACCAGGAACACCCGAGCCAGCTGCGCCTCCAGCGCCGATGCGTGAGGAAAGGCCTCGCTGGAAGTGGGCGTGACGATGGTACCAATTTTTTCTGGTGAGCACCCGCGCTCTTTTGGTACGTTCCGGGCCGTCGCTTCTGCGATTCCGGAATGACAAACGCGCGTTTCTCAATGACCCGCTGGGAGAAAGCAATGGCTTGGGTCTATCTCGTTGCTGCGGGCCTGTTTGAAATCGGCTGGCCGGTCGGGCTCAAATGGGCGCAGGAACCGGGCAAAGTCATCATCGGCGTGGCGATGGCGGTCGTGCGCATGGGAATTCAGCGGCCTCCTGCTTTTCCTGGCTCAGAAGGAGATTGCGATTGGAACCGCGTACGCGGTCTGGACCGGCATCGGAGCGGCAGGAACGTTTCTGCTCGGCGTATGGGTGTTCGGCGACCCAGGTAGCCTCGGACGTTATTTTGGCGTCGCGCTCATCATCGCCGGCGCCGTCGCGCTTAAGCTCGCCCACTAATTCATTCGGCCGCTGCCGCGAAGACGGCGCGCCAAGTGACTTCGGCATGCGGCGCAATGCGATGCGCTTATTGTACCCTACGGCGCTGATCTGCCCGCGAGATCCGCGAGATACAAGGCGTTTGACTGGTGCATACGCCGCGCTAGTTTGCGACTCAGGGCCTGGTTCTGGCTTTATGCCGCAGCGGCGGCGGGATGGATTTTCGTTACGTCGTGAACCTCGATCAACTTTGGAGCACCCATGTGGAGAACCGCAATCGCTTTGGTCGCGCTGGTGATCGCAAACCCGGCATCCGCGCAGAACCAGGTTCCGGGTCTGGAGCCGAATGCGGGCGATTATTGCATGTATGGCGGCCAATTCTACTCCCTGGGCGCTTCGATTTGCATCGGCCGGGAAGTCGCAATCAAATGCGTCCGCTATAGCTCGGTCGTGAACGAATTGCGGGACCTCAATCCCAGCGTCAACGACCAGACGCGCGGCCGGCCGGTTTGGTTCAATTTTCAGTCCAAACTTTGCTGAGAGGTAAGCCGCCGCAACCGCAGGGAGAACACCCTGATCGGGAAGGTTGCGTTATCGGCCGCTAACCGGCGCCGCGATGCCGGACATAGCGATATCAGATCGCCTTGGTTCGGCGCAGCGAGGCGATCTCGTCGGCGTCGTAGCCGAGCGCGGTCAGAATATCATCGGTGTCGGCACCGAGTTGCGGCGGCGGCTTGGCGGGAGCCGGATCGCCACTCTTGAGCCGAAACCCTGAACGCACCACCGCGACCGGGCGCGCCACCCCCGGCGTTTCCGCGAACGTCGCCACCACCCCGCGCGAAACGATTTGCGGATGCGCGAGCACGGCCGGGATATCGAGCACCTCGCCGGCCGGAACGCCCTGCGCATTAAGCAGCGCCGCCCACTCGGCCGCGGATTTCGCTGCGAGCGCGGCTTCAATCTCAGCCTTGAGGGCGAGACGGTTCGTCTTGCGGGCCTCGCGTTCCGCAAAGCGCGGGTCGTCGGCGAGGTCCGGGCGGCCGATCAGCCGCACCAAGGCCAGGAACTGCTGCTGCTGGTTGGCCGCGATGTTGAGCGGGCCGTCGCCGGTGGCGAACAGGCCGGACGGCGCCGCCGTCATGTTCTCATTGCCGAGCGGCTGCGGGCGGACGCCGGCAATCAGCCAGTTCGACACCTGCCAGCCCATGGTGACGAGGGTCGCCTCCAGCATCGATACGTCGATGAATTCGCCCTCGTGGGTGCGCGCGCGCCGCACCAGCGCCGCCGCGATAGCGAACGCGGCCGTGAGGCCGCCGATGGTGTCGGCGACCGGATAGCCGACCCGCAACGGCGCGCTTGCGGCATCGCCGGTGACGCTCATCACCCCCGACAGGCCCTGGACGATCTGATCGTAGGCGGGGTTGTTCTTGAGCGGCCCATCCTGGCCGAAGCCGGAAATCGCGCAATAGATCAGGTCCGGCCGGATGTCTCGTAACGATTCATAGCTGAGGCCGAGGCGCTCCATCACGCCGGGGCGAAAATTCTCGATGACGACATCGGCCGACCGCACCAGCCGATGAAAGACCGCCTTGCCGGCGGTGCTCTTCAGATCGATGGTGACCGACCGCTTGCCGGCGTTCTGCGCCAGAAACGATGCGCCCATCAGCATGCGATTGAGCTCGGCATCGGCGCCCAGTTGGCGCGCCAAGTCGCCCGATCCGGGCTCTTCCACCTTGATGACGTCGGCACCGAGCAGAGCGAGTTGGTAGGCCCCGAAAGGGCCCGCCAGCACGTTGGTCAAGTCGAGGACGCGAATTCCCTCAAGGAGATCATTCATGCCCGATCGGCCCGCCTGCCCTGGGGGCCGCGCGAATGCAGGGATATCGCGGCGCACTACACGCGCTCACCGCGCGGCGCAGGCGTGCGGCTATTCATCCTCGTCCGGCTCCATCGGCTCGGGCCGTTCTTCCGGCGGAGCGAGTCCTTCCAAGCCTCTCAGCAACTCTTCCTCGGTCATGCGGTCGGACACCACCTCCCGATCATCCGCCTCGACCATCCCGCCGGCGCCGACGATGAGGGGCATAGCCTCCGGCTCGGGCTCATCGACTTCCACGTATTTCTGCATCGAATAAATCAAGTCTTCCTTGAGATCGCCGGCCGACACCCGGCCGTCGGCAAGTTCCCGCAATGCGACGACCGGGTTCTTGTCGTTATCGCGATCCACGGTAATCTGAGCGCCCGACGAGAGCATGCGGGCGCGATGGCCGGCAAGCAGCACAAGTTCGAATCGATTTTCAACCTTTTCGATACAGTCTTCGACGGTGACGCGGGCCATAGCGGGGATCTCCTTAACGGGGGCTGGTCGGCGACGCGCCTGCTGCCTGCCTCAAGCAGACAAGCCGCAGCGTCCACGCATGCGGCAACATCATGGCAGCGCCGACGACAGCAAATAAAGATAGCACGCTAGATGCTAGCTTACCGCACTGCAAGATAAAAAAACATCGCTTTCGTGTCACAAAAGCATTACAGGCTCTTGGCGGCGCCGCAAAGCTCTGTTAGGTAACGCTGACGAGGGTGGTCGCGCGCCCATTGTTTCCGGCATTGGCAGCCCGATTATGGATGATAGGCAAAGTGATTGTATCGCCTGCCCCCCCCTGTCATCGATGTCGGAACGCGCCGGATGAGGACTAAAGTCGCCAGTGGTCGATAATTCGTCTGCTCTCGGGACCCTTAGACCCGTTTTGGGTCTGGAGCAGCATATTGGAAGAGACTCCCAATGACGGTACCCGGTGAAAAGTTTGCCCTGTTCATCGATGGGGCGAATCTTTATGCGACGGCAAAGTCGCTTGGATTCGACATCGATTATAAACGCCTTCTGCGCGAGTTTCAGTCCCGCGGCTACCTGCTGCGGGCGTTCTATTATACAGCGGTAGTAGAAGACCAAGAATACTCGTCGATTCGTCCCTTGATCGATTGGCTCGACTACAACGGCTACACGGTGGTCACCAAAGCCACCAAGGAATTCGTTGACCAGACCGGCCGCCGTAAGGTGAAAGGTAATATGGATATCGAATTGGCCGTCAACGCCATGGAAATCGCCAACCATATCGATCACATGGTGCTGTTCTCCGGTGATGGCGACTTCCGTTCGCTGGTCGAAGCCGTGCAGCGTAAAGGCGTGCGGGTCACCGTGGCGTCGACGGTATCGACACAACCCCCAATGGTGGCGGACGAATTACGGCGGCAGGCAGATATCTTTTTGGATATTGCCGAGTTGCAGGCAAAGATTGGCCGCGACCCGGCCGAACGCCCGGATCGCCCACCACGCGAGCCGCGTGAACCCCGGGAGCCGCGGGCGCATACGCCGCAGTTCCTGCAGCGTGGCCCAATGGCACCGCGCACGCCGGTTACCGTGGAAGAAGATGAGTTCGACGAGGACTGAGGTTCTCGGCGAGCATCAATCCTGACTGCGCGGGCAATAAGATTTGGTGCCCGCGGTGGTGTGTTTGATTTCAAGGTATGTTCGATTTGAACCGAATTTCGGTGAGGTTGCGCGCCAACCGGCTACGCGATATGCCGCCACATTGATATGCCACTACACTAGGTGAGGCATGCAGTGGCTTCGGCACGGCATTGGCCGGGATCGGCCGCATTCCGCGGGCGGTGACGCTGCATTGGCGAGACGATGCCGATGACCGAAATTTGCCGTGGGGTGATCGATACGGTCGGGGTAGGCAGGGATTGTCCGCGATGCGCCCGGCTGGTCTCGTTTCGCATGCTGTGGCGCGGCAAGCAGCCGACATGGTTCAACGCACCGGTGCCGTCGTTCGGATCGGCGTCGGCGCGCCTGCTGATTGTCGGTCTCGCTCCCGGTCTGCAAGGCGCCAACCGCACCGGTCGGCCCTTTACGGGCGACTATGCGGGCGACCTCCTCTACGCAACCTTGAAGCATCACGGCTTTGCGGTTGGTGAATACGCCGCGCGGCCGGATGACGGCTTGTGCCTGGTCGATGCGCGAATCACCAATGCGGTGCGCTGCGTGCCGCCGGAGAACAAACCGATCGGCGAAGAGATCAGACAGTGCCGTGATTTCCTCAAGGCCACGATCGCCGAGATGCCGAATTTGGTGGCCATCGTCGCCCTCGGCCGCATTGCCCACGACACGATCGTGGCGACGCTGGGGCATCGTCTGGCCGCGTTCCCGTTCGGACACGGTGCGTGCCATGCACTCGACCCCCTCGCGCTGTTCGACAGCTATCACTGCTCGCGCTATAACACCAATACTGGAGTATTGACAGCGGATATGTTCCGCGGGGTATTTGCGGCGGTTCGCGGCTACCTGGATCGCGAATTGCGGCAAAGCAGCGAGACACCATAGCCGCGCACGCCCCACCGCAAATGTCCATGAGCCACGCCGTGCCGGGGACCTCGATTCTCTCATAGACTCGAAGGCAGCCGACCGGATACCCCCTGGATTTCGAACAATGGACAGTCATGTGGCTTGAGCCCGGGCATTCCGGGCATTCCGCTTTCGACCTGGACGTCGTCACACGACGATGCGATCTATTAATTTGGCCGTCGAACCGCCGCCCAATTCGTGCCGGGCGATGCGCGGCTCGCGCATGCGCCGCCAAGGTACGAATTTTGCACCAATGGACTTTGACCGCAAAAAGGAGACGATCATGCGAGAGACGTTCTCAGGTGCGATGCTATCCGTTGCCTTTGTCGCAGCCGCCGCAGCCGCCGGCGCCGTGATGTCAGCGCCCATCACGCAGGCATTGGCTCAAGTTCCGCCCGCTTCCGGGGCAACGCCAGCCACAAGCCCAGCGCCGAAAACGTCCTGGGGCGAACCCGACCTACAGGGCATCTGGACCGACGAGACGACGACACCCTTGCAGCGCCCCGCCAAATTCGCCAACCAGGAATTTCTGACCGAGGCACAACGCGCCGAATTGGATGCCGTGCGATCGGAAGTGCTCGGTCGCGACCGGCGGGCGGAACGCGGCACCGAACGCGATGTCTCCGGCTCCTACAACAACGTTTTTGTATCGTTCAAGCGCACCGGCCTGCGCACGTCGCTGATCGTCGATCCGCCCAATGGACGGATGCCGCCGCTGACGCCGGAAGCGCGGAACATCGCCGCCGCCGACCGGCAATTTCGTCTCGCCCTACTGCAATCGACGCAGACCTGCCGGGATGCAGAGCCGGCCTGCGCAGGCGGAAAATACGATCCGGCGCACTCGCCGCGATTCGCCGACCTGCCGGTGCGCTACAATGTCATCCGCATGAACCGCAACGACGGCCCGGAAGACAGTTCGCTGGCGGAGCGCTGCCTCACCGGCGGACTGCCGGAGTTTGGCGGCGCGACCGGTAGCTTCCGCCGGATCGTGCAAACGCCGGGCGGTGTCTCAATCTTCTACGACGTGGGGCAGGGACAGGGCTGGCAACGCAACATCGTCATGAACGGCAGCCCGCATCTGCCGGCCACCATCCGCCAGTGGTACGGCGACTCGCGCGGCCACTGGGAAGGAGATACCCTCGTCATCGACGTGACCAACTTTAGTGCGAAAGCCGATTTTCAGGGCGCGCGCGAGAACCTGCACCTGGTCGAGCGCTGGACCCGGACCGGGGCGAGCACGCTCGCCTACGAGGCGACGATCGCGGATCCGACGGTGTGGACACAGCCCTGGACCGTCAAGGAAGAGTTCTCCCGGCAGAGCGATCAGAATAACCGGCTCTACACAGAGCCGCGTTGCATTGAGGGGAACTATGGTCTTCCCGGGATCATCCACGGAAGACGCATGGAAGAATTGGCCTTCGCCCAGGGGCGCGGTCCCGATCCGGCAACCCGCGACGCCATGAAGGACGGCTTCATCTTTGATGACGAGCCGTTGCGGTAACTGACGGGTCTCCGGCCACCGGCCACGGCGGATCTTGACAATACCGGATTGCGGTTACGCCTCGATCCGCGCGGCGGGATTGGGCTCCGCCTGCCCCGGCCCGAACGCGGTGTCCGGCAACGGCAGGCCATAATGCTCGCGCAACGTCGTGCCCTCATAGGCAGTGCGGAACAGTCCGCGCCGCTGCAGGAGCGGGATGACCTCGGTGCTGAACACGTCGAGCATCGCGGGCAGTACCGGCGGCATGATGTTGAAGCCGTCGGCGGCGCCGTCGCGGAACCAATCCTCAATGATGTCGGCGATCTGCTCCGGCGTGCCGGCGGCGGTGAAATGCCCACGCGCGCCGGAGAGATAGGCCAACAGCTCCCGCAGCGTCGGCTTATCGCGCCGCACCAAATTGAGGATCACCTCGGTGCGGCTGCGCGCCGCCTCCACGGTCGAGGGCGGCGGAAAATCCTCCGGCGTCAGCGGGCGGTCGAGCGGGAGGTGGGAGAAATCGTGCCCGCCGAACCGGCCCGACAGCCGCTTGCGACCGACTTCCGGGTCGGACAGGGCGTTGATTTCGTGCACCAGGCGCTGCGCCTCCGCCTCGGTCGATCCGATCATCGGACTTAGGCCCGGCAATATCAGCACCCGCTCGGGAGCGCGGCCCTCGGCGGCGACCAGAGCCTTCAAGTCGGCGTAAAAGGCTTGCGCGGTCGCCTTCTCCATGTGGGCGGTGAACACCGCCTCTGCATGGCGCGCCGCGAACCGGCGCCCGGTATCGGATGAACCTGCCTGCACCAGCACGGGCCGCCCCTGGGGGCAGCGCGGCATGTTCAGCGGCCCGGTAACCTGGTAGTACTGTCCCTTATGATTGATAGGCCGGATACGGTCGGCCTTCGCGTAGAGCCCGCCGGCACGGTCATCGAGGACGGCATCCGCGGCCCAGCTGTCCCACAGCGCGGTGACGACCGCCATGAATTCTTCGCCGCGGGCATAGCGTTCCGCATGGCTGAGCTGACCGGAGTCGCCGAAATTGCCGGCCGCGGTCGCCAGCCAGGATGTAACAATATTCCAGCCGATGCGCCCATTGCTGATGTGATCGAGCGAGGCGAACTGCCGGGCGAGGTTGAACGGCTCCGTGTAGGTGGTCGATGCGGTGGCGATCATCCCGATGCGGCTGGTCGCGACCGCCATCGCGGCCAGCGTGGTGATCGGCTCAAGCCAGCTGCGGGCGGCTTGGGCCACGTCCTCGCCGAGCGCCAGCTGATCGGCCAGGAAGATGGAATTGAACAGTGCCGCCTCGGCGCGCTGCGCCAAATCCTGGTAGTAGCGGATATCCGTGAGCGGGAGCTTTGAGGCGGCCGGATGCCGCCACGACGCCTCGTGGTGCCCGCGGCTGTGGATGAACAGGTTGAGATGCAGCTGCCGTTTCATGAGATCGCCCTTGGTGCCCGCGGTTCCACGCGCCACCCGCTTATTCAGCCGACTCGACGCCCTTGGCAACCACGATCCGCCACGCTTCAGGCCGCGCGGCGAAATCTATGCGCCGTACGAACCGATCGAAGGACCACACCCTGCCGTCACCCCTCTTCCATGAATATCGGCAATCGCTATAGATTCCCCGGAAGCTCCCGGAGGTGCCGAAGTCTTCGGCTCGGAAACGCCCCGGAATTCGGTACGAAACAACCTGTCCGCCGCGCGCTTATGCGGCCGGAACCGCGCTTAACCTCGGCACCGCCGAGATTAATGGCACATACAAGGACGATGATGATCCATGACCAAGCATTGGCAACGTACGCTCGGTTCCATCGCGCACGCGGTGGCGCTGCTGACCGCGGTCGGCGGCGCGCAGGCGTTCGATGACACGAAATATCCCGACCTGAAGGGTCAATGGGAGCGGTTCATCATCCGCGGGGTCACCGGCCAGTTCGACCAGACCAAGCCGATGGGGCGCGGGCAAGGGGCGCCGCTGACGCCCGAGTACCAGGCCATTTTCGAGGCGAGCCTTGCGGATCAGGCGACCGGCGGACATGGCGCCGGCATCGACCACGCCAAATGCATCGCGGCCGGCATGCCCTTCATGATGATTGCATTCCGGCCGCTGGAATTCGTCGTTACCCCGCAGCTGACCTACATCATCATCGCGGACTACGACCCGCTGCGTCGCATCTTTACCGATGGGCGCGATTGGCCAAAGGTCATCGAGCCCACCTATGCGGGCTATTCGATCGGGAAATGGGTCGATACCGACGGCGACGGCACCTACGACGTGTTGGAGGTCGAGACCCGCGGTTTCAAGGGCCCGCGCATCTACGACATCAGTGGAATACCTCTGCACCACGACAACCAGTCCATCTTCAAGGAGCGCATCTATCTCGATAAAGCCGACCAGAATCTCATTCATGATGAAATGACGGTGATCGACAATGCTCTGACGCGGCCATGGACCATCGACAAGCGATATATTCGCACCAGCAAAAACCCGGCGGAATGGCCGGAATCGAGCTGCCCGGAAAATAACACGCAAATCTTCGTGGGCACGGAAAACTACTATGTGAGCGGCGATGGCTATTTGATGCCGTCCAAAAAGGGACAGGCAGCGCCGGATTTGCGCTATTTCGATCGGTCTGAAAAGCGGTGAGATCGGTGCGTGATCCCGCGTCCTCCACATTGACCGAACGGCTGCGCCAAAACGCCCTCGGTTTCCCGTGCGGCCCAGAGAACCCCCACGGGCCTATCTGGCGTCCGCCGCCGCAAAACCCCCGATGCACCGGCTCATCGAAATGCACCCAATCGACCACCGCCGCCTGACGAAAGAAAGATCGATGCTGTGTCGTAAACTGATCGTCCCCATGGTCCTTTCGGCGCTGTCGAGCGCCGCAGCGACCCACGCATTCGCCTTGGATGAAGCCAAATATCCGGACTGGTCCGGCTGGTGGCGTGTGATCGGGGGTAACCGATGGGATGCCACAAAACCGCAGCGCCGCGGGCAGAACCCGCCGCTGACGGCGGAATATCAAGCGATTTTCGAGGCCAGCATCGCCGACCAGGACGCCGGCGGGCAGGGCAACGATATGCGCTACCGGTGCCTTCCGGCCGGGATGCCGCGGGTGATGACGGCAATCTTCCCGTTCGAATTCGTGATCTTGCCGAAACTCACTTACATCCTGTTCGAAAGCGCGATGCCGCGCCGCATCTTTACCGACGGACGCGATTTCAGCCGATGGCCGAAACCCAATGCGGAACCGGCTTTCGTGGGCTACTCGATCGGCAAATGGATCGATGCGGACGGCGACGGCCGCTATGACACGCTGGAGGTCGAGACCCGCCACATGAAGGGGCCGCGCGCCATGGATCAGAGCGGACTGCCCCTTCACGAGGACAACGCCACGATCGTGAAGGAGCGGCTCTATCGCGATAAGACCGACACGAATTTGCTGCACGACGAGGTTACGACCATCGACGATGCCTTCACCGAGCCGTGGACAGTAAAGAAGAGTTTCCGCCGCGAACCCGAAGATCGGGATTGGGTCGAAAATGTTTGCGAGGAGGGTAACAATTATGTGGGGATCGGCAAGGAGATTTATTACCTCAGCGGCGACGGCAAGTTGATGCCGGCCAAGAAGGATCAGGAACCACCGGATCTCAGCTATTTCAAGCGCGGCACGACGCAGAAGTGATTGCGGATCGGGTCCGCACCACGCATGTGATCGCACCGGATTCGGCGCGGAAAATCCGCGCCGGCCGCCGCCCACACTCGCCCTCGTCCCGCCTCACTGCACGTAGCGCAGTTCCATCCCGGTCACGCCGAGTGCCAGATTGACGCCGATCTGGCCTTCCACGGAAAGCGGTTGCAGCGCGACGGTCCGGTTCGAGCCGCCGATCATGACGTTGGCCCCCACTCCGGCACCGAACGAAGCTTCACCGGTGGCTCCCACGTAGTTTCCGGACAGCGCCCCCGGGTAAGCGTCCGTGGACAGAAGCACTCCCCAGACCAGCACGCCTCCGGCGGTGATTCCGACATCGAGGCCGAAGGTCGTCGTGACGCCTTCATAATCTTGCGGCGGACCGCGATCCGGTTGAAAGCGGCAGCCCATGGTCTGACGCGAACCGACAACCAAACCGATCCCCGGAGAAAGATTGCACGTGAGCGTACCGAACCGCGCATAGGTCGGCTGCTGAGCAGCAAGCGGTTCGGCCATTGCCAGCAATGCGGTAATAGCCGCAACGGCAGCGAGGGCCTTCGGCATCGAATTTAATTCCTCCCTTGTTTCAGTGTGGCGGCTAGCGCGCGTATCGCCGCGTGGAATGGCTCGTCTATGGCCCGGCCTCGCGGCCGGGCTTCGTTTTCGTCGCATTCCCGCCTCGGATCGGTCTGTCGCACTATCCTTCGGCACCGACCCGCTGCTGGCAATGCGTTCGCCTACCGGTGGTGCCGATGCCGGCCGTGCGGCACGATGTCGGGCACATAGCGCAGTTCGATTCCGGTCACGCCGGCCGCCACATTGATTCCGACCGAACCCTCGAGCGACAATGGCTGCAGCGCCACCGTTTGGTTGCTCGCGCCGACGAGCACATTCGCCCCCGCGCCGACCCCGAACGAGGCCGAGCCGCTCGCTCCCACATAGCTGCCGGCAAGGGCACCCGGATAGGGATCTAGAGAGGACAAGAGAACCGCCCACACCATCACGCCGCCGGCCGTGACTCCGAGATCGACACCGAGCGTGGTCGTATACCCGATGTAATGTTGCGGCCAGCCGCCATGGTCCGGCTGAAACCGGCACGACATCCCCTGACGGCCGCCCAGCACCAAGCCGACGGACGCCGACAGGTTGCAAGTCAGCAGCCCGGACCTGGCATAGGTCGGCTGGGCTGTAGCCGGTGAAGCCACTATTGCAAGCGCCGCAACCGTGGCCAGCGCACAAAAAAATCTCGACATTCTGGATTCCCCTCTTCCCCTTGCGCGCTTCGGCGCGCCTTCCGGCGCCCGCGGACGCCGCCGCCATGGGCGCATGTGTCCAAGGCCAAGTTGAGGCCAAGGCAGTAGTGAGGTAACCTTAATAACCAATGTAGAATCGGCTAGCTTTGACAATGATCAATAAGCTATGGACCATAAGCCGATTCGCTGTTTAACCACTGACAGACAGCTTGTCGCCGGGGAATCCAGACATGAATCAGGTTCGGGCAGTACGCATTCGGCTCATGATCATCGCAGGCGCCTTATCGCTGGGCACCTTGGCGGCGTGGGCGCCGGCTACCGCGGAGGCACAGGACGCGCGCACCGCCTGCACGCGCGATGCCTTCAGGCTCTGTAGCGATACGATGCCGGATGCCGAACGCACCAGGGCCTGCTTGTTCCGCAACCGGGCTTCCGTGAGCCCCGAATGCCGCGCTGGGATGTCAGGCGGCGGAACGTCGGCACGGCGCCGTCACGTCAGGCATTGACCGCGGCCGGCGCAACGCGATTGCCCTCGGCGGCGGCGTGTGCCGGAGAAGCGCCCGGCATGAGCGCGCGTCCTGCCACGCGCCGCTGCTATCGACCAACCAGGCCCAGCGAGATCGCCGGGACATAGGTGATCACCATCAGCGTTGCGAAATTGATCAGCATGAACGGTACGACGCCGCGGTAGATCGTGCCCAGCGGCTGGCCGAAAATTGCCTGCGAGGCGAATAGGTTGAGCCCAAACGGCGGTGTATACATGCCGATCGAGAGATTGACCGCCATGATAATGCCGAAATGGATGGGGTTGACGCCGGCGGCCTGCACGACTGGGAGCAGCAGCGGCGTCAAGATCATGATGGCGGCCGGCGGTTCCAGGAAGCTGCCGATCAGCAACAGCCCGAGATTGACCATCAACAGGACCTGCCACGGCGGCAAATGCAGCGCCGACAGCGCCGCAATCAGGTTCTGCGGAATGCCGCTGGTCGTCAGCAGCCAGGAATAGATACCGGCCGCGGTGACGACGATCAGGATTTGGGCGATCAGGAACGCGGCCGCAAGGGTGGTGTCCCACAGATCGCGCCAGCCGATGTCGCGATAGATGAACATCGTTACCACGAAAGAATACACCACCGCAACGCCCGCAGCCTCGGTCGGCGTGAACACGCCGCCGTAAATGCCGCCAAAAATGACGAACGGCGTACCGAGGGCCCAGCCGGCCTCCCGGGTGGCGACCCAAATTTTATACCAAGAGGTTCCGACGCTGGCCGTGTCGCCAGCTACGACTTTGCGGGAGCGGGAATAACACACCACGTAGGCCGCATCGACCAGCCCGATCAGCAGGCTCGGCATAATGCCCGCCGTGAACAACGCGATCGCCGACTGCTGCGCCGACATCCCATAGAGGATCATGGATATGGATGGTGGAATTACCACCGCGATGGCTCCGGATGAGGCGATCAGGCCGACCGTGAAGCGATCGTTGTAGCCGCCCGCCTTCAGGGCCGGATAAACCAGCCGCCCGACGGCCGCGACCGTGCCGACCGCCGTATGGGACATGGCACCGAATAGTTCGGACGACACGATAGTCGTGACCGGCAGCGCGCCGGGCGCGCTGCCGGTCAGCGCTCGCGTCCAATCGATCACCCGGTTGGCGATGCCGCCCCGGCCCATGATTTCGCCCGCCAGAATGAAGAACGGGATCGCCAGCAGCGGGAAATTGTCCAGACTGCCGAACATGTTGGTCTGAATCACCGTAGGCTCCACGTCGGCCACGGTGAGCACGGCGACGAGCGAGGTGAGCAGCAGGACGAGATAGATCGGAAAGCCGATGCACAGCAGGATCGCCGGCAGGGCGAAATAGACCAGATTCGCTAGCACGGCGGCGGAGCCCGCAACGAAACCACAAGGCGGACGGTCACAAGACAGGCGTTGAGTCCAAGGCCGATCGGCACCAGCGCCTGCGGAATGACCATCGGAATCTCTGCCGCCGGGCTGCGCTGATCGAACTCCGCCAGCATCTGCACCGCGGGCCAGCCGATCCAGATGAGGATGACACAGACTGCAATCATGGTCAGATCAGCCGCGATTTCGAGCCCCTGGCGCAATCTCGGTGGCGATGCGCGCAGCAACACGTCCATCCGCAACTGCTTACCCTCGTAACCGACGACGGCGTTGCCGAGGAACACCGTTCCGACCATCAGAAACAGCATGATTTCCTCGGCCGAGGCGATCGGCTGTAAGAACACATATCGGCCCACAATGTTGGCGAAATTCAGCGCGACTGCGACGAGCATGAACACCGCGGTGAGTGCCTGGAGACCGGTAACCAGATATCGTATCGTTGTCATACCGTCGTCATGTTCCATCGCGCGCCGCGTTTTCGAGGGCGTCGGATTTAGCGGAGTTCATCGTTGTTGAAGTTCCGATCAATTGGTACGTCATTCCGGGGCGCGGCTGCAAATCCGAGAGCCCCGAACCCATAACTCCCGAAGGTGCTCATTGGTTCCGGGGCCACTTCTTTGTGCCCCGTAATGACGGCCGAGAGGTGTCGATCAAGTCCCCTCAAACAGATTACTTGCAACAAATCGTTACAATGGCAGCAAGGCTTATATATCAAAATACCTTTTCATCCAGTATCGGCATTCCTACACCCACGGGGCCAGAATGGAATCTCCGATGGGAGACGTGATGATATCGTTGTGACCATGGACATTTGTAAAGCCGGATGGGATGGTACGAAAAATTTCCATCCGCCATGCAAGTCTTGCCTGCATGCGCGGATGGCGTCTGTGCACACATGCAAAAGCGCTCGGATCACGGCGTCCGAGGATGGGAAGGATGATCATGCTGCTGCGACGTTCAACCTGCGCTGCCGCCGTTGCGTTGTCCGCTATTGTTATGATGGCGGATGCGGTACGGGCGGCCGAAGCCGCGAAATATCCGGACTGGAAGGGCGCGTGGGCGCGGTGGACCCCGCCCAACGCGGGCCGTGACCCCGGCAATGGCGGGACCGGCTTTACGGCCGGCGGCCAGCCCTCATTCGATCAGACCAAACCTTGGGGGCCTGGACAGCAAGCGCCGCTCACCCCGGAATATCAAAAGGTGCTTGAGGACAGCATGGCCGATCAGGCCACCGGCGGGGAGGGCAATTTCTTCGACCATGCCGTACGCTGCATGCCCGGCGGCATGCCGCTGATGACCATCGCCTTCAGGCCCTTGGAATTCGTCGTAACACCGGAAACCACTTATATCCTGATCGGTGGCGCCGAGCACTTCCGCCGCATTTTCACCGACGGCCGCGACTGGCCCAAGGATCCCGAACCGACCTATGCGGGCTTTTCGATCGGCCACTGGACCGATGAAGACGGCGACGGCGTCTACGACATGCTCGATGTCGAAACCCGCGGCCCCTTCAAAGGTCCCCGCGCCTATGATGCCACCGGTCTGCCGCTGCACTTCGACAATCAATCGGTGTTTCACGAGCGGATCCATCGCGACAAAACCGACCCCACCATCCTGCATGATGAAATCACCGTGTTCGACCACGCGCTGACCCGGCCGTGGACCGTAGACAAGAAATACGTGCTGGTTCCGAACAAGCGGCCCAACTGGACCGAGGGCTATTGCACCGAAAACCGCTCGATGATCGCCATCGGTGGGGAGAGTTATTTCCTGAGCGGCGACGGCCTGCTAATGCCGGTCCGCAAGGGCCAAGCACCACCGGATTTGCGGTACTTCAAGCCGGCGGCGAAGTGATTTCGCGCCGGCGAAAGCTGCACTGGGATAGACGATATCCTCACGATCACGGTGCGTCCCGAGGGTCCCGAGGACGCGATCGGCCAAACTTCACCACGCGCGTGGCGCGCCGCCGACCGGCCTGCCAAACTCCGGCGATTGCCGCATGGATTTGTTCATGAACGACATGTCACTCGGCCCGTTGATCCACGTTGGCTTGGCGCCGACCCAAGCCGCTCGGCTGCGCACCATCGCGTTCCTAAACCTGGCCCACGCCATCGATCACTTCGTGCTGCTGATCTTTCCCGCCGTGGTGATCGGCCTCGAGGTGGTGTTCAACCGCTCTTATGCGGAAATGATCACGCTATCGACCGCGGCTTTCGTCGCCTTCGGGGTGTTCTCGATCCCAGCCGGGTGGCTCGCCGACCGCTGGAGTCGGCGCAACATGATGGCGCTGTTCTATTTCGGCTGCGCGGCCTCTCTGGCTGCGGCCGGACTTTCGCCGACGCCGTTGATGCTGGCCATCGCCATGTTTCTGCTCGGCGTGTTCGCGGCAATTTACCATCCGGTCGGCATGGCGATGCTGATCGACGTCGCCAAAGCGCGCCCGCGCTCGCTCGCTTTCAACGGGGTTTGCGGCAATCTCGGCGTCACCTTTGCGGCCGGAATTTCGACCACGCTCGCGGCCGCGATCGATTGGCGCGCGGCATTCCTGGTGCCGGCCGCGATCTGCCTGATCACCGGCATCTTCTACCTGGCGCTGGTGCCGGACGACCGCCACCGTATCGGCAAGCGCAGTACCGCCGCGCCGGTGGCACTCTCGCCGCGCGCCGTGCTGACGACGTTCGGCTGCTATGTGGCGATCTCGATCGCCGGCGGCCTGACCTTCAACACTGCGCTGATTGCACTGCCCAAGCTGCTTGACGAGCGGATCGGCGGCGGCTTCTCGCTGGTCATGATCGGCTGGCTGGCGACAGCCATCTTCCTGTGCGGTGCGATGGCACAGCTCACCGTCGGCCGGCTGCTGGAACGCCTGCCGCCCCATCTGTTGTTCGCCGGCGTGGCGACCTTGCAGTTCGCCGGGGTGTTATGGGCCGGCCATGCGACCGGAGCAGCGCTGGTCGTGGCCTTCGCGATCGCGATCGGAGGGATCTACGGCCAGATCACGGTGGGCGACATCGTGATGGCCCGCTACACATCCGACGCTTGGCGCGGCCGGTTCTATGCCGTGCGCTATTTCCTCACCTTCATCACGGCAGGTATTGCGGTGCAGATGATCGCGCAACTCTACGGCCGCGGCGGCGGCGATTTGGTGCTGGATGCCATCGCGACGACAGGCTTCATCATGATGGCCGCCGTCTATGTGCTCGCCGCCACCGTCCACGGCGCCGAGGCAGCGCACCGGTTCGCACACGCGCCAGCGGAATAGGTCCCGAAGGAACGCTCGGGAGCGCCAGCGCACCACCTTGGCCGTTACCGGAGACCATGTCCATCGACCGCGTTGGCGGTCCGGTTTCACGGTTTTCGGCCGCCTCCCCGAAATGACGAATGTGGTTTGGATTCTCAGAGGTGAACCGCAGCCTGCCCACGGAAGGATGTGGAAAGCCGGTCCACCCCCGATCGGTCGAATGCCTTGCCAGACTTGGTTTAGAATGAAGTTTTGAGCTTCAGCTGATCCAAGCGGTTGATCGAGTGGACGTGAATCTGCAGCCGCTCGTGGTTGTGCAGAATCTCGAGGGGCACATCGGTTCCGGCGTCGCCCTGCGACCACACCTTCCGATAGAAATCCGACAGAGTCTTCGGGGCTTCGCCGTTGACCTCAAGGATGATATCACCCTTGCGCATGCCGGCCTTCTCAGCCGGCGCGCCGGGGACCACGCGGCTCACCACCAGATGACCGCCGACGTCGTCGGTATTGAGGCCCAGCCACGGATGCGCGACCGCCGGATGGCCTTCCGCTAGCAGATCCCCCAAAATCGGCCCGAGGCGGTCGATCGGCACGAACATATTGCCGCGCATGCCGTCTCCCTTGCCGGAGGCATCGCCGACGATGAGCGAGCCGACACCGACGAGCTTGCCGTCGTGACCGATCAGCGCCGCGCCGCTCCAAGCCGGATGCGGCGGTTCCGTGAAGATCGCCTCGTCGAGCATGTATTCCCAGTTGCCGGCGAATTCCCGCTTCGAGATGACATGCACCGGCTTCATGCCGTTGACGCCACCGTAGCTTGCGATCAGCACCGGATCGCCCTGCTTCACGTCGGCGGATTTGCCCATCTGCAGGGCACGGACCTTCAGCGGCGAGATCGTCTGCAGCAATCCGAATCCGGATTCATTGTCGTAACCGACCACGTTGGCCGCAATGGTGTGGCCATCATTGGTCGCCACTTCCGCACCGACGGCCTCCACCATCAGGTAACCGATCGTCAGGACCAAGCCGTTGTTGTCGATAACGATCCCGGTGCCCTCGCGCTCGCGGCCAAGCCCCTCGACGGTGCGGCCATCCTGAGCGATGAAGGTTTTGATGTGAACGACCCCCGACAGCAACTGCTCCAGCGACGGGGCTTGGGCGTGGACCGCCACGGGAGCCCAAGCCGCTAGGGCGATGCCGAGTACCAACCTGCGAGCCTGCCCGACCGCATCCGAACCCAAAGAAACGCGCATGTCTGCCTCCTTTGAACGGCGACCAACATGCATAGGCTATACCATTTTTCGAAAACACCAATATGAAATCGTTAGAAAACTGTCACGTGCTCGCAACATCGTGGGAGGTATTTAATGTCGCGACGGCAAGGTGATCCATCCAGCAGCGCGTCGATCGCACCGCTGGTTGCTGAGTGCGAAGTCGCCGGTTACTCGGCTGCCGCACGTTGCGCGCTGCCATGGGCGGATACGATGTAGTCCATCGCGGCCTGGACCCCACCCTTGCGGATCGGGACGCCCGCAAGCGTCAGCGCCATCTCGGTGCCGGCCAGCGCGCCCAAGATCGTTAGGTCATTGGTGTCGCCGAGATGCCCGATGCGGAAGTATTTCCCCGCGTATGGCCCGAAGCTCATGCCGTAGGAGATATCGAAGGTATCGAGTGCCAGATTGCGCAGCCGGTCGGCATCATGGCCATCGGGAAGCAGCACGGCCGTCACGGTCGGCGAATAGTATTTCGGATCGCGGCAGAGGATTTCCAAGCCCCAAGCGCGCACCGCGCGCCGGGTGGCCTCGGCAAACCGGTCATGGCGGGAAAACACATTGTCGAGGCCCTCTTCGTGCAGCATATCGACTGCGACGACGAGGCCGTGCAGCATGTTGGTGGCCGGCGTGTAGGGGAAGAAGCCGTTGCGGTTGGCGTTCAGCATGTCCTCCCACGACCAGAATGATTTCGGCAGTTTGGAGGTCTTGGAAACCGCGATCGCCTTGTCGCTCAGCGCGTTGAACGACATGCCGGGCGGCAGCATCAGCCCCTTCTGCGCGCCGCCGATGGTGACATCCACGCCCCATTCGTCGTGACGATAATCGGCCGATGCGAGCGACGAAATGGTGTCGACGAGCAATAGCGCCGGATGGCCGGCGCGATCGATGGCGCGACGGATTTCCACGATCGGCGACAGGCAGCCGGTCGCCGTTTCGTTGTGCAGCACGCAGACGGCCTTGATCTCGTGGGTCTTGTCTTCCCGCAGCTTCGCCTCGATCGCGGCCGGATCGGCGCCGGTGCGCCAATCGGTGGAAATGAACTCCGGCTTCAGGCCCAGTTTGACGGCCATGTTCTTCCACAGGGTGGCAAATTGGCCGGTCTCGACCATCAGCACGCGATCGCCCGCCGACAGCGTGTTGACCAGCGCGGCTTCCCAGGCGCCCGTGCCGGTCGCCGTATAGATGATGACCGGATTGACGGTCTTGAAGATGGTTTTGATGCCATCGAGCGCCCGCTTGGCCAGCTTGCCGAATTCGGGACCGCGGTGATCGATGATCGGTGTATCCATCGCCCGCAAGATGCGATCCGGAATGGGGGTCGGCCCCGGGATCTGCAGAAAATGGCGGCCGGCGGTGCGTGATGAATTTTTCGACATGGCGCGTTATAGACCTTTTAAGGCTCGGACGGATCGCGTGGCATACCTCCCGCTATGAGAGGGGTTGGCCGTTGGAAGCGAGGTGGGGTGCGAGAATCGGGTTGAGACTAATCTGGGCAACTCGCGCCCACCGGTGCCCAAAGACACGCCGTCCACTCCGGACACGGAGGGGGACTTCGCTTGCCGCCATCAAGGACGAATGCGACAGTCAGTCAAGTGCGTTCGACGCACCGCTGGCCGATCGAATGACGCAAGCTTCATGCAGGAACCCCACCGACGATGCAAACCACGGCGACAACCGCACCCGGATTGGAACGCAGGCTAAGGTCCGAAATCTCCGGCGACATCTGGTTCGACCGCTTCACCCGCGGCCGTTATGCGACCGATGCGTCCCATTACCAGATGCTGCCGGTCGGCGTGGTGGCGCCGCGCACGATGGCGGAAGCCGAGCGCGCGATTGCGCTGGCACGCCAGGAGGGCATGACGGTGTTACCGCGCGGCGGTGGCACCTCGCAGAGCGGCCAGACGGTCAATCATTCGCTGGTGATCGATTGCTCCAAGTATCTCAACCGCATCGTTGATCTCGACGTGGCGGGCCGGCGCTGCGTCGTCGAGCCCGGCATCGTGCTCGACGATCTCAACCGCCAGCTTAAAGCGCACGGGCTGTGGTTCCCGGTGGATATTTCCACCGCCTCGCGCGCCACGCTCGGCGGCATGGCGGGCAACAATTCCTGCGGCGCCCGCTCGCTGCGCTATGGTGTTACCCGCGATAACGTGCTGTCGATCGATGCTGTACTCGCGGACGGCACCGCCGCGCATTTCGGTCCCGTCGGTGCGGGATTGCGCGACTTGCCGGCGGGTTCGCCGATGCGCGCGCTGACCGAGGATCTGCTCGCCATCGGAGTGCGGGAATCCGACGAGATCGCGTCGCGCTTCCCAAAAGTGCAGCGCCGGGTCGGCGGCTACAATCTCGACGCCATCGCCCCCAATGCGCCGGTGCACAATCTTGCGCAGCTGCTCGTCGGCTCGGAAGGGACGCTGGCTTTCTCGACCAAGCTCGAGCTCAAGCTGTGGCCGCTGCTCGGCCGCCGCGCGGTCGGCGCCTGCCATTTCGGCCGCTTCTACGACGCCATGGATGCGGCCCAGCACATCGTCAAGCTGAAGCCCATCGCGGTCGAACTGGTCAACCGCACGATGATCGAGCTCGCCCGCGCCATCGACATGTTCCGCCCAACCGTCAACGCCTTCGTGCGCGGCGCACCGGACGCGGTGCTGCTGGTCGAGTTTGCCGAAGAAGACTGGGACGAGAATCTGAGCCGCTTGAAGCAACTCGGCGCCCTGATGGGCGACCTCGGCTATGCCTGGGACAAGACCGGCGCCAAGCAGGGCGGCGTTGTCGAGGTGCTGGACCCGAAGCTGCAGGGCGCTATCACGGAGGTGCGGACCGCCGGCCTCAATATCATGATGTCCATGAAGGAGGAGGGCAAGCCGATCTCCTTCGTGGAGGACTGCGCGGTGCCGCTGGAGCATCTGGCCGAATACACCGACCGGTTGAGCCAGGTGTTCGAAAAGCACGGCACGCGCGGCACCTGGTATGCCCATGCGTCGGTCGGCTGTCTGCATGTGCGTCCCGTGCTCAACCTGCGGCTCGAAAAGGACAAGGCCGCAATGCGGGCGATTGCAGAGGAGGCCTTTGCGTTCGTGCGCGAATACAAGGGCTCGCATTCGGGCGAGCATGGCGACGGCTTGGTGCGCTCGGAATTCCACGAGGTGATGTTCGGCAAGCGCCTGGTGCGCGCGTTCGAGGAGGTGAAGGACCGCTTCGACCCGGGCCACGTGCTCAACCCCGGAAAAATCGTGCGGGCGCCGAAGTTCGATGACCGGGAGAATTTCCGCTTCGGCCCCGGCTACCACGGCGTGCCGATGACGACGGCGCTCGACTGGTCGGCCTATACGGGGGTCGGCGGCGGTTTCCAGGGCGCCGTCGAAATGTGCAACAACAACGGCGCCTGTAGGGCTTTGGCCGGCGGCGTCATGTGCCCGTCCTACCGGGTGACGCGGGACGAGAAGGACGTCACGCGCGGGCGCGCCAATACGCTGCGGCTGGCGGTGACGGGCCAGCTCGGTGCCGATGCATTTACCTCCGACGAGATGGCGGAGACCATGAAGCTCTGCGTCTCCTGCAAGGCCTGCCGGCGCGAATGCCCGACCGGCGTCGACATGGCGCGCATGAAAATCGAGGTGCAGCGTGCGCGCGCCGCCAAACGCGGGCTCTCGCTGCACAACCGTCTGGTGGGGTATTTGCCCCGTTACGCGCCGGCTGCCGCACGGCTGTCCTGGCTGCTCAATTTGCGCGACATAGTGCCGGGCGCCGCCGTGCTGTCGGAGCGCATCGCGGGCTTCTCGGCACGGCGCACGCTGCCGCGTTGGCGCCGCGACTGGTTCCGCGATGGCGAGGATGGCTACTCCCTCCCGCGCTTGCGGGGGAGGGATGGGGTCGGGACCACCCCAGGCGCAGTGGCTGCGGAAACCGCCCCCTCCCTACCCTCCCCCGAAAACGGGGGAGGAAGCGCGCATCGCGACGGGGGAGGAAAACCCGATCGTAATGTCGTGCTGTTCGCCGACACCTTCAACCGCTATTTCGAACCGGAAAATCTCCGTGCGGCCGTGGCGGTCCTGCGCGCCGGCGGCTACGAAGTCACGGTGGCGACACCGGCGGACGGCACCTCGCGGCCGCTGTGCTGCGGCCGCACCTTCCTGGCCGTCGGCCTCGTCGAGGAGGCCCGCCGCGAGGCGGAGCGGACCGTCGCGGCGCTGGCCCCTTGGGCTGAGCGCGGCATCGCCATCGTGGGCCTGGAGCCGAGTTGTTTGTTCTCTTTCCGCGACGAAGTCCCCGCCATGATGAAGGACCCACGATCTGCCCAGATTGCAGGTCAAGCGATGCTGTTCGAGGAGTTCCTGGTCCGCGAGGCCGGCGCCGGCCGACTCACGCTGCCGCTGTCGCCGCTGCCGGGGCCGGCCGTGCTGCACGGCCACTGCCACCAAAAGTCGTTCGGCGCGATGGGGGCGGTGGAAGGCGCGCTCCACCTCATTCCGGAGCTCAAACTCGAAACCATCGAATTCGAGCTGCTGCGGCATGGCCGGAAGCTTCGGCTATCACGCGGACACAATCGACGTGTCGCTCGCCATGGGCGAGCTATCCCTGCTGCCGGCGGTGCGCAAAGCGCCCGAAAATGCCGTCATCGTGGCGGACGGCACCTCGTGCCGGCATCAAATCCATGACGGCACGGGCCGTGAGGCTCTCCACGTTGCCCGCGTGCTTGCCGGCAATCTCAAGGCACCATCATAGCACCGCGGTCGTCGCGGGCCGGTCTGCTGATTCGGGTTGCGGCACCGCCGCAAGCCGGCAAAACGGCGCCCGCATCGAATCCGAGGGGCACTGGAGGGGGGACATGTCGCGCGAGTGCTCGCCATGAACCTCGCTTGGGCGCAGAGAAGCCCGGTGAGCTCTTGCAATTCCCTTGCGGCGCGCGCGCAAACCGGCAAAATGACGACCGGAGAAGCCCGCACGCCTGTTACCGAGAGAAATAAAGTCGAGCGGAACGAAGGCTTGGTTGGAGCAAGCAGCCCGGGTTCAATCCGCCCGAGATTCTAAGGGGTAGAGGGAAACGTCATCATGCAAGAGAAACGCACCTATGGGCGCTGGTACATCCTGGCGATCATTTGCCTTATGTACCTTATCACCTACCTCGATCGGGTGGTCATGTCGAACACGGCGCCGGAGATCCAGAAGGAGTTCGGCATCGACAACGCCACCAAGGGCGTAATCCTGAGCGCGCTGTTCTGGGGCTATTCGCTGTTTCAGGTGCCCGGCGGCTGGCTCAGCGAACGGTTTGGTCCGCGGGCGGCGCTGGCAGGCCTGGTGACGTTCTGGTCGCTCACCACGATGGCGGTGGGGTTCGCGAGCAACTGGGTGTCCTTCGCCGTGCTGCTGTTCGTCCTCGGCGCCGGCGAGGCCGGCGCATTTCCGGGCGCAACACGGGCCATGCAGATGTGGTACCCGAGGAGCGAACGCGGCTTCGCCCAAGGATTTACCCACAGCGCGAGCCGGTTCGGCGCCTTCATCGCGCCGACCATCATCGTGCTGATCATCGCCGGGCACGTCAACATCGGCTCGCTATCGATCAACGGTACACCGCTCGGCTGGCGCTGGGCGTTTTACATTTGCGGTGCCGGTGGCATCATTTGGTCGGTACTTTGGTATTTGGTCTATCGCAACACCCCGGAAGAGCATGGTCTCGTCGGCCGCGCGGAACTGGAATATATTCGCGGCGTTGACGCCCATGGGAGGCTGAATCCGGCAGACCTCGCCAAGGATCGCCCTAAGGTGCCGTGGAGCACGCTGCTGCCGTCGTCGAATATGTGGGCGATCATGTGCGCCTACGTGACCTACATTTACGGCCTGACCATTTTCCTGACCTGGCTGGTGTCCTATCTCAACGACGCCCGGCACTTCAGCGCCAACGAGGCCCGCACGTTATCCCAGTGGCCTCTGTTGGGGATGGTCGTCGGCAACATCGTCGGCGGACTGGCGACAGACTGGCTGCTCCACAAAACCGGAAGCACGCGGTTCGCGCGGCGCTCGGTTGCCATCACCGGGCTGCTCGTCTGTGCAGCGTTCATCGTGACGGCCGCGTTGGTGGAGGATTCATATACCTGCGTGTATTGCCTGACCGGCGCAGGGTTCTTCCTCGAATGCACCATCGGGGCCTCCTGGTCAGTGCCTATGGACACCGGAGGACGGTACTCTGGAACCGTATCCGCCATGATGAACATGGCCGGACAGCTGTTCGGCGCAACGCTTTCACCCTTGGTGTTCGGTTACTTTGCGCAGCATGACAACTATCAGGCACCGTGGATCGTGGCGGCCATTATGCTCGTTATTGGTGCTGGCATATGGGGCTTCTGGCTCGATCCCGAGCGCTCGGTGGTGGAAAAGGACAGGGCGCCCGCGGCGGTGCCGGCACCTGCCGTTTGAAGATTCCACCTCGGCTGGAAACCGTAGCATCCGGTCGTTTGCGGATGCTACGTGGCGAGGTCGGAAACGTTGTCACATGATCGGAGCACCGCGTGACAATCATGGTCGGCACTCATCGCGCTGCGGCAGCGCGATGAGTGCCGCTACGTGAGCGCGATGCGTCCCGCGGATTGAAAACCGGCTGCAGCGTTGAGCCTGATGGCTTCGCGCCATCCGCGCCAATCAATCGTGGTCGTCTTTGCCGATATGGTACTGAGCATAAAGCTCAAGGCCAAGGCGGGCGACCAGTTCGAGCTGGGTTTCCAGGTAATCGATGTGTTCTTCCTCGTCGCTCATGATCTTTTCGAACAGGTCGCGGGTCACGTAGTCCTTGGCGCCGTGGCAATAAGTTGCCGCCTCCTGGTAGAGCGCCCGCGCCGACATTTCCGCCGCCAGGTCGCAGTCGAGCACTTCCTTCACGGTCTGGCCGATGTGAAGCGGGTCGAGCACCTGCATGTTCGGGAAGCCGTCGAGGAATATGATGCGGTGCACCAATTTGTCCGCGTGCTCCATCTCCTCAATGGATTCCTTGCGCCATTTCTTGGCCAGCGTCTGATAGCCCCAGTTCTCCAGCAGACGATAATGCAGCCAGTATTGATTTACTGCCGTCAGCTCGTGACGCAATGCCTTGTTGAGATATTCGACGACCGTTGCATCTCCACGCATGGCTTGTTCTCGCTTTGTCTGTGATTGGGGAGTGGTTCTGGCGGTACGCTATCGGCAATCCCAGTTTATAGCAATTCCAATTTATAGCAATTCCAATGTGCGTCCCCCAAGACGCGTTCTTTCACCGCGGGGCCCCTGTGCCCCACGGTCCATCAACGCGTATGGAAAGCGAAGCGATCAGCGGCGCGACACGTAAAAGCGTGTCCACCGCACCTCAGTGGCGCTTACGGCAGGCCGCACCACAAGCGGCCGCGGCGTTCGCCTCATCCATGATCCGTCGGATGGTGCGCGCGCAACGGCCGCATTCCGCGCTGCACCCAAGGCAGCGGTAAACCTCACTCGTTCCGCGCACATTGTGCTCGGCCGTGACGGACCGCACCTGATGATCCGAAATGACGTTGCACGAACACACGATCACGGGTGACATCCCTATTGGTTGGCCGTCCGGCTAACTTGGCTCACGTTGTCGAAACGATCGTCCAGTCCGGGCGAACACGCATCCTCTGACGCATTCCTGCCACTTAGCGGCGGAACCTCGCAAGTGCTATGATATGAAATCGTTCTAAACTATAAAATTGAACGATTCTAATCAGTTACGTCCCCATGCAGTAACGTGCAGTGACACGGGGCAAAGTGGGGATTGCTGTATGATAGAAGGATGCACGGCGCAGTGCGACCTGCCGGCAGCGCCCGCCTCTCGTGTGCTTCCATCGACTTGCGATGCAGCGCCAGGAACCAACCCGACACCAAGCGCCGCCACGCCGGGCATCCTTGTTCACCCCATCGACACGAGGGTGAGCCGCCGCAATCGGACTACGCATCGCGGGCTGTCGCAAGCCTCGCGCTGATGTAAGATCGCATTCGGCGACGCGGAAACCGGCCCCACCCGAGGAGACCGACCCTGAACTTTTCCCAACCCTTCATCGCGCGTCCGATCGCGACGATTTTGATGGCGATCGGGATGTTTCTCGTCGGCGCGGTGGCGTATCGGTTCCTGCCTGTCTCGGCGATGCCGAATGTGGAGTTTCCGACCATCCATGTGTCGGTGAACCGCCCGGGGGCGGATCCGTCCACCATGGCGGCGACGGTGGTGGCGCCGCTCGAGCGGCGGCTGGGGATCATTCCGGGCGTCATCGAGCTCACCTCGACGAGTACGCTCGGCGCCGCCTCCATTACCATCCAGTTCGACATCGGCCGCCGGATCGACAACGCGGCGCGGGACGTCCAGGCGGCCCTCAACGCGGCCGCCGCCGACTTGCCCGGCGACTTGCCGAGCCTGCCGACCTTCCGCAAGTCCAACCCGAACGGCCAGGCCATCCTGATCCTGGCGATGACGTCTCAGACGCTCAGCCCCAGCGCGATCTACGACATTGCCGATACCGTGGTGGCGCAGCGGCTATCACAAATCGACGGCGTCGCCGAGATCAACGTGTCGGGCGCCGAACAGCCGGCGATGAGGGTGCGGGTCAATCCGGTGGCGATCGCCAATATGGGCTTGGCGATGGAGGACGTGCGGCTCGCCATCGTCAACGCCAACGCGGCCGGTCCGCTCGGCGCGTTCGATGCCGACGGCATCGCCCAGGTCATTACCATCAATGATCAGATGCGCGATCCAGCGGAGTACCGCAATATCGTGGTGCGGTCGCAGAACGGCGCCGTGACGCTGCTGGGCGCGATCGCGACCGTCGAGCAGAGCACGCGCAACAGCCGCTCTGCGGCTTGGTATAACGGCCAGCCGGCTATCCTCATCAACATCAACAAGCAGGCCGACGCCAATGTGATCGAGGCGGTCGATCACATCTATCAGTTGCTCCCCGAATTGCAGCGCTGGCTGCCGGCCGGCGTCACATTCTCGGTGGTGAGCGACCGCACCCTGATGATCCGCGCGAGCGTGCGCGACATGCAGCTGACGCTTGCCGCCACCGTGGTGCTGGTGATGCTGGTGGTGTTCCTGTTCCTGCGCAGGCTTGCGCCCACGATCGCGGTCGGCGTCACGGTTCCGCTGTCGCTGTCGGCCACCTGCGCCGGCATGTGGCTGGCGGGATTTTCGCTGGACAATCTGTCGCTGATGGCACTCGCCGTGTCGGTCGGCTTCGTGGTCGACGACGCCATCGTGATGATGGAAAACACGTTCCGCAACCTGGAACGCGGCCTCTCGCCGTACCAGGCCGCGATCGCCAGCGCCCGCCAGATCGGCTTCACGGTGATTTCCATCAGCGTGTCGCTGATCGCGGCGTTCATTCCGCTGTTGTTCATGGGCGGGCTCGCCGGCCGGCTGTTCCGGGAATTTTCGCTGACGCTCGCCTTCGCGATCGTGGTCTCGACCTTCGTGTCGTTGTCCGTCACCCCGATGATCTGCGCACATTATTTGCGCGCCGGGACGGGCGAGGGGAGTTCGGCACCGATCACGTGGCTCGACCGTCTGGTCGAAGGCGCGCTTGCCGATATGGTGCGCCGCTATGATCGTACGCTCGCCGTCGTGCTGCGCCACCAATACCTGACCTTGGTCTTCCTCGCCGCCACGATGGCGCTCACCGTCTATATGTATGTCAATACCCCAAAGGGGTTCTTCCCCCCCGACGACAGCGGATTTGTCGGCGGTTACGCGGTGACGTCGGAGGACAGCTCCTTTCAGACCATGCTCGCCCTGCAGCTCAAGGTAGACGCCATCGTCCAGGCCGATCCGGCGGTCGATGGCGTCGGCTCCTCGGTCGGCGGCGCGGGGTGGAGCGGCACCGTCAACAATGGCCGCCTGTCCATCAGCCTCAAGCCGCGTGCCGAGCGCGGCGGCGTATCGACCAACGATGTGGTCGACCGCATCCGCGCGTCGCTTGAAGACATTCCGGGCGTGCGGGTCTATGTGTGGGCGTCGCAGCAATTGCCCAGCGCGGGCGGCCGGCAGAGCCGGTCGCAATATCAGTTCACGCTGATGAGCGCCGACGCCGCCGAACTCAACCTCTGGGTGCCGCGGGTGCAGGAGCGCCTGCGCCGCATCCCCGGCATGATCGACGTGACCTCGGACCGCGGGATGAATGCCCTGCAGGCCAATGTGATCATCGATCGCACTGCGGCGTCCCGGCTCGGCGTGCAGGTGCAGGATATCGACAATGCGCTGAACAATGCATTCTCGCAGCGCCAGATCTCGACGGTCTTCACCCAGCGCAACCAGTATCGCGTGATCCTGGAGATCGATCCGCTGTTCCAGCGCGACCCCTCCGATCTCGATCGCGTCTACATCGCCGGCGGCACCGCCCAGGGGCTCACCGGCGCCACGCCGGTGCCGTTATCGGCGGTGGCCAAGCTCACGAAATCCAACACGCCGCTGTCGGTCAATCACCAGGGCCAATATCCGGCCGCCACCATCACCTGGAACCTCACCGCGGACACGCCGCTGGAAACCGCCGCCAAGGCGGTGATGCAGGCGGTCGCCGAAATGCATTTGCCCGATACGGTGCGCACCGACTTCGCCGGCGACATGAAGGTGTTCCGAGAAAGCGCGGCCTCCCAGGAAATGTTGATTCTCGCCGCCCTGATCGCGGTCTATATCGTGCTGGGCGTGCTGTACGAGAGTCTCGCCCACCCGCTCACCATCATCTCGACGCTGCCGGCGGCCGGCCTCGGGGCGCTGCTGGCGCTCGCTTTGTTCGGCGCCGAACTCAGCATGATCGCCTTCATTGGGATCATCCTGCTGATCGGCATCGTCAAGAAGAACGGCATCATGCTGGTGGATTTCGCGATTTACGCGCAGCGCCGCGGCGCAGCGCCCGAGCATGCGATCCGCGAAGCGTGCCTCATGCGATTCCGGCCGATCCTCATGACCACCATGGCGTCCCTGCTCGGCGCGGTGCCCTTGCTGGTCGCGACCGGCACCGGCTCGGACCTGCGCCGCCCGCTCGGCATGACCATCATCGGCGGGCTGGCGGTGTCGCAGCTGCTGACGCTTTATACGACCCCGGTGGTTTATTTGCTGCTTGACCGGCTGCACCGGCGGTGGGGCGTATCCGCGCGGCGCCCGCGCGGGCTTGCGGATGTGCCGGCAGAGTGAGGGCTTGGGCGCGCGCGACAATGTTTCGCTTTTGCGCGCCGAATGGCTTTGCCTCAATCGGGAGCACCCAGCATGGCTGAATGGACTCCGAACATCCGATCGATTGGTCCAGGCCGGGGGTGGTGTCTCGCTATTACGAGGCCGGGACCCACCTCCTGCCGCTCGGCGCCAAGCGCGCGCGGCGTAGCTGCAACCGCGATGGGCGCATCGGGCATAACAACCACGATTTTCCGTTCTCCCTTCCACCGCTGCCGTCGCCGACGATAGGTACTGGTGCTTAACACAGTGTCGATCCCCGCGGATCGGAATTCGTCGCTACCACACCGAGGCTACTGAGAGGCAAAGGTAGAAAGCGTGAGGAGCAAGCCTTGACACATCCGACAGACTACGCAACGCGCGTTGCCATCCCCCTACCTCCCGACGACGCGATCAGGAAGGTCGTCGGCGCGTCCTACGATCCCGACAAGACGGCCTAACGTTTTGAAGATGATGGCCGGCACGGACGACCTGTTCGGCGCGACCGTGGGAATGGTAAAGGCCATCTTCGCGGCGGACGGCATCGATCCGCGCCTTCGCGAGATGATCGTCCTGCGCGCCGCCAAAGTCTTGAATGCGCCTTATGAATGGCAGGCCAATTCCACGATGGCGGCAAATGTCGGGTTGCAACCAGCCGAGATCGAGGCGGCGGCAAGCGACGGTCCGGTGAGCGGGATTGACCCGGCCTACGTCCTGGTGTGCCGGGCCACGGACGAACTATCCCGGACCGGAACGCTGCCCGATGAAACGTTGAGCGACCTGTTGGAGCGCTACGGAGACACCATCACCCGGAAGCTTGTGCTCATGATCGGCTGGTTCAACCTCCTGAGCCGGTTCCTCAACGGATGCCGCGTACCCCTGGAGACGACCGACAAGATCGGCACACAGACCACCCCGCTGGGGTGAGCAAAACGGGTTTCCAGAGGTCCGAACGCCGGTGACTGACGTGACCGACGTGACCGACGGGCGCACTTGTGCCTGAGCTTGGACCAGGCGTAACCTTGCGGCCATGATGCGCCGTCGGCCCACCGCCGCAAAACAGCACCCAACGCGATCCGATCCGGGAGGATCCGCCATGCGTTCCCTATCGAAGCCGTTCCGCCTGTTCGCCCTCACCGTTGCCGTGCTCGGCCTTGCCGCCACCGCGACGCGGGCACAAGAATACCCGACCAAGCCGGTGCGATGGGTGGTGGCTTATCCGCCGGGCGGGACCACCGACATTTTGGCGCGGATCATGGGGCAGTATCTATCGGAACATCTCGGCCAGCAATTCGTCATCGATAACCGGCCCGGCGCCGGCAACAATATCGGTACCGAAGTCGTGGTGAATTCCCCGCCCGACGGCTACACGCTTATCCTTGCCAACCCGGCAAACGGCATCAACGCCACGCTCTACCGCAAGCTGCCGTTCAATTTTTTGCGCGACATCGCCCCCGTCGCCGGCATCACCCGCGTGCCCAATGTGATGGAGGTCAATCCAAGGTTCCCAGCCAAGACGGTCGCGGAATTCATCGCCTACGGCAAGGCCAACCCGGGCAAGATCAACATGGCTTCGTCCGGCAACGGCACGTCGGTGCACCTATCGGGCGAACTGCTGATGGCGATGACCGGCATCAAGATGACCCACGTGCCCTATCGTGGCGCCGGCCCGGCCCTCACGGATATGATCGCCGGCACGGTGGACGTGATGTTCGACAACCTGCCGTCGTCGATCGAGTTCGTCCGCTCCGGCAAGCTGCGCGCGCTCGGCGTGACGACGGAGGGCCGCAATCCGGCCCTGCCCGACGTCCCGGCGGTCACTGAGACCGTGCCGGGCTACGAGGCCAGCGCCTGGTTCGGCATCGGGGCGCCGAAGGGCACACCGGCCGCGATCATCGACAAGATCAACCGCACCGTGAATGCGGCGCTTGCCGACCCCAAGATGAAGGCGCGTCTCGCCGAACTCGGCGGCATTCCGCTCATCGGCACGCCGGCGGAATTCGGCAAGCTGATGGCGGATGAGACGGCGAAATGGGAAAAGGTCGTAAAATTCGCCGGGGCGTCGATCGATTAAGTTAGTCCGGCTGCGGGAGTTCGACGTTGCATTCGGTTAGTCCGCCGTTCGCTTTAGCCAGCGTGTCAGTCGCCGGCTGTTTTGATGCTTGTTGACTTAAGGCAACCGATGATATCCTCTGGCGTCTGTATCGGTTCGGGAGGTGTTTATGCTGAAAGCTATGCTTTGTGCGGTGGCATCCATAAAGTATCCACTGGTTTTTGCGATCGCCATGTTGGCCGCCGCATTTCCGTCAAACGCTCAAGTTCGATCCACTTATCCGGAAGGAAATATACGCCTGCTCTATGGTTTTCCACCTGGCGCCGATACCACAGCCAGATTGCTGGCAGACAGGCTTGCCGAAGCGTTGGGAAAACCTGTCATCGTGGATAACGTGACCGGTGCGGGCGGAAACCTCGCGGCGGACCGCACTGCCAAGGCCAAGCCAGACGGGCTAACCATCGGGTTACTCACCGGCGCCAATATCGTCATCAGTCCATCACTTTATAAGTTATTGCCTTATGATCCGATCAAAGATTCTGGTACCGATATCATTGGTGTATGAAAACCCGAATGTATTGCTGGTTGGGAGCGAGGTATCGGCGAAGACCGTAAATGACTTGGTAGCTCTGGCCCGGACCAGACCGGGACAGCTTACATATGGTCATAATGGCATCGGTACCACAACTCACCTTTCCGCGGAACTGTTTAAAGCCGTGGCTGGCGTCAGTGTTCAGGAAATCCCCTATCGCGGTCTCCCGCCGATGCTTCCCGATCTGCTAAGCGGGCGTATCACCATGACGTTCAACTCACCTCAGGCGACGATGCCACTCGTCCGCGAGGGAAAGCTTCGCGCCCTTGCGGTCACTTCGCCAACACGTGCCCCCTTTGCCCCTGAGGTGCCGACACTTGTCGAATCCGGTTTTCCAAAGTTTAACATATCGGTGTGGTACGGTCTTTTCGCGCCCGCCGGAACTCCGGCTCGCATTGTCGATGTACTCAATCATGAAACGATGAAAATCGCCGCAACGCTGGAGTTTCAGTCTAAGAACTTAAGCCTGGGGGAGGTCTCGCGCGGGACCTCCGCTGATGAATTGGTGCAGCGGATTGCCGCCGAAAGGCCATTCTGGGCGCGATTGATCAAGCAGGCAGGTGTCAACCCGATCGAGTGACGCAGCCGGACGTAGGGTACGCCCGCATCGACCGGCGTCGCGCTGCTGCGACTTTGACCGCCTTGTGGGTGGCACGCGTTTCAAATCGATCCGGCCAACCCTGGTCGCAACCTCACAGGAGTCGGCCAGCCACTCGTTGAATCAAGGGCAATCAAGCTCGTCGACAACCTGCGCATAGTTTTTTCGAAGGCAGATGCGATGTTCCAGTTATCTCTGTGCTGAATTTGCACGTTGATGCCGTCGGGATCCTTCACGTGCAATCCCGCATGGGGGTCGTCTTCCACCCGCGCTCCCTGCTGGGTGATGTCGCGGGGGCCAATTCCTTGGTGAACCGGGAACGCCAATCGAAAAATGATCAACGATTCCGGCCGGGCTTTGATGGTTGAGCGAGACCAGCGTCCTGCACCGCATTCGAACTGACGTATGCGATTCCCTGTGCTCACAGCGTCTCCGTGCTCATCGCGCCCAACGGCTGACTACTCCGCCGCAATCTGCGGCTCACGGAGCTGCGCGATCCCGGCCAGGCAGCAGGCGAGCGCTTCGCCCTCGGGATCGGCGAGTGCCGCTGCGCGGGCGCTGGCAATGGCATCGATGCCTTGGGCAAGCGGCAGGGAATCGGCGAGGACTGGGCGAATGACATGCGCTTCGATCGCGGCGTAATTGGCGGCGCCGCGCGTGAGCGTGTCGCCATAGCCTTTGACCAGCCCGGCGCAGGCGGCGATTTCGAGCGCCAGTGGAATCGATTTCTCCGCTGCCGCGGCGATCAGGGCGAGCCAGGCTTCGATCGCGGCCTGCTCCTGCGCATAACGGTACGTGCGCGGGCGGAAGCGGCGCAGCTTGGCGAGCGCCAGCAAGCGCAGATAGCCGGCGACCGTATGGGTCTTGATCTCCATGCCCCAATGGAAGCGCTGAAGCCAACCGCGGCTGTCCGCCAGCGCGATGATCCCAGACGCCAGCGAGGGTGGCAGCAGTGAGCATAATTCCGCGATGCCAGGCTTGAGGAATTCCACGATCCCGACCGGTTCGCCCGGTTTGGCTCCCGTACGTCCGACAATCCGTGCGATACGCTCCGGTGCGATCTTGGCCTGCGCCACCCGGATCACGTCCTCGTAGGACATGCGCAGCGCCAGATGCCGCGCCACCTCGCGGGTGAGCCGGCCGCCGGCACCGGCACGCGCATCCGCCGCGGCGATCGGCGCCAGGCGATCGAGATAGTGCCGCGCATAGACCACATCCTGATAGGCCGTAAGCCGACGCACCCCTTCGGCAACGATATCGGCGGCATCGCCAAAGCATGCGGATTGGGCTTCGAGCCCCCCATCCCTCCCCGGCTTCGGGGAGGGTGGCGCGCCTTGGCGCGCCGGGTGGGGTGCTTCTTCCGCGTCAGGGCGTGGCGCCGGATTGAGATCACCCGGCAGCGCCGCAACCCCACCCGGTGACGCCGCGCCGACGCGGCGCCACCACCCTCCCCGAAGCCGGGGAGGGACGTTGGGGCCGTCGCCCTGGGAAGTATTCTGGCTCGACATTGTGGAACGTGGCGTCGATTCCGTGGCGCCTCGGCGAGCCGCCTCGAACCCCGCCGCAAAGCCGCGCAGATTGGCCTCTGCCGCTTTTCCCGCCCGGACCGCGGCCGCAAAAGCGTCGCGCGAAATCGGCAAGCGGCCTGATGCCGCAATCGCCCCGAGCATCACGGCATTGATCATGACGCCGGCCTGGTGCGCCGCCGCGTCCATGTCGAACAACCACATAATCTCGCGCGTTGCTCTCCACCGCGGCGAGCAGCTTGGCCGTATCGAAACGCCCGTCGCCCATGGCGATCTTTTCCACAATCGCGTGGGAGCGGTGGGTGCTGGCAATGAGCAGGGTGCGGCCGGGCGTGACGAACCCGCCCGCGACGGTGCGGCCGGCCTCCAGCAATTCGCTCGCCACCACCAGGTCAACGTCCCCGATGCCGGGCGCGAGCGCCAGCACCGGCTGCCGGCCGCCAAGTTCCCGATGTGATGTCGGAAAGATTTCGATGTAATACGTAGTGGCGCCGGTACGCTGGGCGACGCCCGGAATGGAGGTGCTCTGCACCGGCAGGCCTAGGCTGGTGGCCGCCGCCACGATCCAGTCGGTGAGCACGCCGCCGCCCTCGCCGCCGAGCGCCGCGATCAGGATTTTGATGGGGCGCGCGCCCATGCGAGGTTCAGCGCCGGTATGCCTTCCAGGCAGGTTTTCTACCCCAATTCTGTCATCGCCCGGCTCGACCGGGCGATCCAGCAACCGCGGAGCGGGGATACTGGATTGCCCGGTCAAGCTGGGCGATGGCACCCCGGATTCAACCGCGCCGGGAGGCGGACCGGCTAGCGGCTTTGCGCTCGGAATTGCTGTAGCCTGCGCGACCGGGTAACTGCCCAGCATCGCAATGACGCGGCGGCGCCACGCGGCCACGACGCGATCCCACAGCGTAGGATTTTGCACCCGCTCGGCGCGGTAGAACGACGGGCACAGCACGGCCGCGTAGGCGACCTCGCCGCACAGCCCGCAGCCGACGCAGCTGTCGATGACGGTGGTAACTGGGTCGGCGCGCAGCGGATCGGGGTTCGGCTTGACGGTGAGCGACGGACATCCCGACAGCCGGATGCAGGAATGATCGCCGGTGCAAATCTCTTCATCGACGCCGTAGCGGGTGCGCACCACGCGGGCGCCGCGCTTTAGCTTCTCGGCGTCCTCCGCCCGCACCCGGCGCTGGCGGACCAGCTGGCATTCGCCGTCCGCGATGATGACCTTGAGACCGCGTTCGGCCGTGGTCAGGGCCTCCCGCAGCGTCGCCATCATGGTGCCGACGCCGTAGGTGCGCACCTTGCGCAGCCATTTCACCCCCATGCCGCGCAAGGTGGTCTCCACGTCCATGCCGGGTGCCTCGCCGGTGCGGCCCATAAGGCTCGAAGGCATGAATTGCTGGCCGGTCGCCGACGTGTAGCCGTTCTGCATCACGATCAGCACGCCGTCGCCCTTGTTGAACAGATTGCTGGCCACCCCGGTGATAAGCCCGTTGTGCCAGAAGCCGCCGTCCCCCATCACCGCGATGGACCGGCGGTCCATGTTGGGCCGACGGCCGCGGCGCTCGCCAGCGACATGCCGTAGCCGAGGATCGAATTGCCCATGCTGAACGGCGGCAGCGTGCCGAAGGAATGGCAGCCGATATCGGCACTGATATGCGTTGGCCCGAATTCGCGCTGCACCAGCTTGAGCGCGCTGAACACCGGCCGCTCCGGGCAGCCGGTGCAGAAGGCGGGCGGACGCGCCGGCAGTTCGCCGAGCGCCGACGCGGCGGTTTGGCGATTGCTGGTGATGGCGCGCACCTTGGCCGCGATGGCATTGGCGTCGATGCCGGCAGGACGCGTTTCGGCGAAGAACGCCGCCAGCCCGTTGAGCATCACTTCGGCGGTATATTCTCCAGCCTTTGGCAGGCAGCCCTTGCCGAGCACGCGGGTCTGCAAGTCGGCACGGCGCAGTTCCACATTGAGCGCGTTCTCGATGTATTCGGGATGGCCCTCCTCGACCACCAGCACGGCGCGCTTGCCGGCACAGAAGCCGCGCAGTTCCTCCGGCACCAGGGGATAGACCACGTTGAGGACCAGCACCGGCACCCGCGACGCACCGAAAATATCGGCCAGGCCCAGCCGTTCGAGCGCGCGCAGCAACCCATTGGTGAGCCCGCCCATCGTGATGATGCCGATGTCATCAAGGTCGCCCGGAATGCTCTCGTTGAGCTTGCGCTCCCGAATGAAGGCTTGCGCCGCCGGCAAGCGGTCCTCGACCTTGAGACGCTCGTGGATAAACGTCACCGGCGGATGGGCGAGCCGGCCGTAATCGAAGCGCGGCGGCCCGCTGAGGCGGTTGAGCGCGGAGTAACGGCCCGGCCGGTTGTCGCGGGCGGTGAACGAACCGGTGACATGGCAGGCGCGGATGCGCAGCTCCAGCATCACCGGCGCGTGGCTTGCTTCCGAGAGCTCGAAGCCCTGCTCGACGCAGCGCACGATGGTGGGAAGATCGGGCCGCGGATCAAGCAGCCATAGCGAGGACTTCATCGCATAGGCGTAGGAGCGCTCCTGGATGACGCTCGCACCTTCCCCATAGTCCTCGCCCAGGATGATCATGGCTCCGCCGATCACGCCGGGCGAAGCGAGATTCGACAGCGCGTCGGCTGCCACATTGGTGCCGACGATGGATTTCCAAGTGACGGCGCCGCGCAGCGGATAATTGATCGAAGCGCCTAGCATGGCCGCGGCGGAGGCCTCGTTGGTGCAGGTTTCGAGATGCACGCCGAGTTCCGCCATCATTTCCTCGGCGTCCACCAGCACGTCGAGCAGATGCGACACCGGCGCGCCCTGGTAACCGCCCACATAGCTTACGCCCGACTGCAGCAGCGCCTTGGTGACGGCCAGAATGCCCTCGCCGCGAAACACCGCGCCGTCGCCCAGCCGCAGCGCTGCCACTTCGGATTTGAACGAGCGTTCCATCATTGGCCTCGCAGTCGCGCAACAATTCTAAATCGCCTTATGTATGCCACATCGGCGGTTACCGCGCTCGCAGGTCCCCGACTATGGCGCAGCCGGATCGTAATTTGACGGCGCCTCTGTTGAAGAGCCCCGGTGTACGATACGATCCTCAATGGCAAGCGATGGAGATCCAGGCATGCAGACCGTTGCACCCGCGCTGCCCCAGTCCGGAACCATGGATGTGGACGAGTTCATGGCATTCATGGAAACGCGGCCGAAGGGCGAGCATTGGGACCTGATCGAGGGTGTTGCCGTCATGATGGCGCCGGCGAGCATTGCGCACCAGCGGATCGCACAGAACTTGTCCGATCTTCTGAACGGCGCCTTTGCGGCACTGCATCTCGATCTGTTTGCCTACATCAACATTGGAGTCCGGGTACCCGGCTCCAAAAATTTTCAGCCGGAGCCGGACGTGGTGGTGCTGCCGGGCGTGGCGGGTTACGACCTTTACGCGGAGCGGTTCCGGCTGGCCGCCGAGGTGTTGTCGCCATCGAACACGCGCGCTGAGATCGCGCTCAAACTGCGGCTTTACCGCGAGGCGCCGGACAACCTCTATGCACTGGTAATCGATCCGCGCGCGTTTATGGTGGAAATTCACGCGCACAGCCGAGACTGGAAACCGGTCATCCTGGAGCATCCCGATGATCCGATCGAAATGCCCGAATTCGGCCTGCGCTGCAAAGTCACCGACCTTTATCGCGGAACGCCGCTCGATGCCGCCAGGAAAGGCCGCGCCTAGCGCAGGGTCGTAGAGCGGAAGCGCCTTCCATCACATCCCGAAATAGGCCGCCGCGATGGCCTTGCGGGATTTTTGCTGTGAGATCAGGGAAACGGCACCATGACGGCAGTGGAGGATTTCGAGCCAGGCGGCTATCGGTTCATTCCGGGCGGATTTCAATTTTCCGGCGGCATCGCCGCGAACCCCGGCTTCGAGATCGTGCGCCGCCAATTCCGCGCCCCGGTGGCGCTGCGGGAGGGCTTCGCCCGAATCGAGGCGGTGATCAAGCAAGCCGGACGGCCGCTCACGGCGTTTTGCGCCTGCGAGTTGCGCTCACCTGGGCAATTCACCGAGCAGGCGTTCCACGCGTTCAATGAAGCCTATGTGGTCACGCTCGCCCGCTGGGGCGTCTATGACGGCAAGGTCAATCCGGTCGCCCGCAGCAATGTCTGTCC
The DNA here is from genome assembly GCA_963802745.1 of uncultured Alphaproteobacteria bacterium. Classification (GTDB taxonomy): domain Bacteria; phylum Pseudomonadota; class Alphaproteobacteria; order Rhizobiales; family Xanthobacteraceae; genus JAJPKK01. The sequence goes on from CAWDKL010000047.1 coordinate 73,739, forward strand.
GGAAATCGACGGCCCGGCCGAACCGAGCTTCCACGCGTTTTGCTTCACGATACCGGCCGCCGCCACCGCCCCGAGCTTCGTGATTTCCGGCCGTGCAGAGGCCCGTGGGACCGAGGGTAGCTACCGCGAACGCATCGTCCGGTTCGGCGAGACCAGTCCGGAGGCGCTGCGGGAAAAGGCGCATTACGTACTTGATGATATCACCGCGCGGCTCGCGCTGTTCGGCGCCGGCTGGCGCGACACTACCGCGAGCCAAGCCTATACGGTTCACGACATGCACCCGTTTTTCGCCGACGACATCGTCCGCCGCGGTGCAGCCCACGCCGGAATGACTTTGCACTTCGCCCGCCCGCCGGTGCGCGACCTGGAGTTCGAGGTGGACTGCCGCAGCGTGCGCGTGGAAACGGTGGTGTAGCTTCCCTTTGTACCGAGGTGCACCGGAACCTTACCGGATCCGGGCAATGCCAGGACGTGTCGAAGTTGGCGACGTAGGCCAACCCCGCCGATGCCCCCCGGCGGCCCCGGCGAACCGGGACAGCGCGATCACGCATTCATCTGGGTGATGAATTTCGTATTGAGATAGGCATCGAGCGCATCCGCCCCGCCTTCGCTGCCGAAGCCGGAATCCTTGATGCCGCCGAACCGCACCTCGGGAAGCGCGAGGCCGTGGTGATTGATCGACACCATGCCGCTTTCGATGGCGTGGCCGATCGCCTCGGCGGTCTTGGTCGAGCGCGTATACGCATAGGCGGCAAGGCCGTAGGGCAGGCGGTTGGCCTCGCCGACGGCTTCGTCGAAGGTGGCGAAGGAATTTACGATCGCGACCGGGCCGAACGGTTCCTCGTTCATGATGCGCGCCTCGCGCGATACCTGGGTCAGCACCGTCGGCTCAAAGAAATAGCCCTTGTTGCCGATGCGGCGGCCGCCGGTCTCGACCGTGGCGCCCTTGGCGACAGCGTCAGTGACAAAACCCTCGACGGCATCGAGGCGGCGGCTGTGGGCGAGCGGCCCCATGCGGGTGTCCTCTTTCAGGCCGTCGCCGACCTTGAGCGCCTTGGCGGCGCTGACAAACCTATCGACGAACTGCTGGTAGACCGGTTCCTGCACTAAGAATCGCGTCGGCGACACGCAAACCTGACCGGCATTGCGATATTTGTTGGCGCTGAGAATCTTTGCCGCCGTATCCACGTCGGCGTCCGCAAACACGATCGCGGGCGCGTGGCCGCCGAGTTCCATGGTGACGCGCTTCATGTGGGCGCCGGCGAGCGCCGCCAGCTGCTTGCCGACCGCGGTCGATCCGGTGAACGATATTTTACGGATAATCGGGTGCGGAATAAGATAGGAGGAAATTTCCGCCGGCACGCCGAACACGAGGCCGACCACGCCGGGCGGAATGCCGGCCTGGACGAAGGCATCGATCAGCGCCGCGCAGGACGCCGGCGTCTCTTCCGGTCCCTTGATGATGATCGAGCAGCCGGCCGCCACCGCGCAGGATAGTTTGCGTACCGCCTGATTGATGGGGAAATTCCATGGCGTGAAGGCCGCCACCGGCCCGACCGGCTCCTTCATCTCGAGCTGATAGACGCCGTCCATGCGCGCCGGCACGGTGCGGCCATAGGCGCGGCGCGCTTCTTCGGCGAACCAATCGATCACGTCGGCGCCGACCATGGCCTCGCCCTTGGCCTCGGCCAGCGGCTTGCCCTGCTCCATCGTGAGCAGCGTCGCGATGTCATTGATCTTGGAGCGGAAAATGTCGGCCGCCTTGCGCATCAGGCGGTAGCGCTCATAGGCGGATACTTTTCGCCAAGTCTCAAACCCCTTCTGGGCAGCGGCGAGCGCGAGATCGAGGTCCGCCGTTTCGGCATGCGCCACGGTGCCGATCGGCTCAGCGGTCGCCGGATTGAGCACCGGCAGCGTCTTGCCGGAGACCGCCGGCTTCCAGGCCCCGTCGATGAAAAGATTGACGTTGGAATACATGATGACCTCCATGGCGATCGCTCAGACCGTGCGCCGCTAGCAACGCTCGACTGCAGCGTCTTATTGGACCACGCCCGGTGCCGCAATGACGTTGTTTTCCGCCGCTCGCAGGCTCTTGCAGCCCGAGCTACCTACGGTCAGAATGAGCATCGGGGCGCCGTCGCGGCGTAGCCGCTCTCGGATCAAAGGATCGCCTCGAACCCTTGCGGCGCATCAGCGAGAGGAGCTTCAACGTCGAGCCGCGTGGACGCTTGGCGCCGCGCTCGATCTTGCTCACGTAGTCTGTGCTCACGTTCAGCGCGAGGGCAAAAACCGACTGGCTGACGCCCGCTTTTTCGCGCAAGGCGACGATATCGCCGGGCGTGAGTTCGTTAACCGCGGTCAGGCATGTCAGGTCGAACTCGCGCATCGTCTGCTTGTCAACGAGGCCGAGGCGGTGCATCCCGCGAACCGTCTCATGCATCGCCGCGGCGATGTCGCTGCGATATTTTGGTGAAGTCGGGTTAGCTTTTCTCATCGGATTTCACCTCCCACAGTTCGCCGTCATCGATCATGATCTCAATGCCTTGGGCACTGAGGCCGAGCAGCAACGCACCGGTCTTGGCCAATTTGTCCTCGTCGTCGGCGGAAATGTTGTCACGTCCGCTCTTGGCAAACCCAAAAATGAACATCGCGCGCGTCCCGGCACGATAGGCTATGACGGTGCGGAACCCTCCGCTCCTCCCTCCACCTTGCCGCGCCACGCGTTGCTTAATGAGGCCACGCCCCAGGTCCGCGTCGATCAGCCCATTCTCGGCACGGGTGATGGCCTCGCTTAGCGCGGCATCGGTCAGGCGCTCCTTGCGCTGGAACCGGCGAAACGCCTTCGTGAGGTAAATGCGCAAGCCATCCATCTCCCCGAATGCTTAAAGCTATAGTTCCAAGACCTACAATTTGCAAGAGAAACCGCAAGGTACCGTGGGAGCAGCGATATCGATGCAAAACGGCGCCCGCTCGGCTTACGTGCGCGCAAGCGCCGCCGAACAAAGAGCGGCAGCATGCATATCGCGACCGAAGCATTGCGATTACGCGGGTGCTCGCTACAGCCACCCAAGCCTGCTTGTGCCTACGGTTTATCAATCCTTCAAGTGCCCCCGCGCCCGAGACGCGCGGCGAAGCCGTTAGGGGTGTAAACAGAGGCTTGGGTAGCGCAGATCGACTTCGTTCCAGGCACCTCACCGCCAGGATGGACCGCACACGGGTTGCGAACATGACCGCTAGCACAGCATTGCGGACCACCTTCGCGGGCAGCGCCGGTGCCGAACTCGCGGCACGGCTCGATCTCCCGGCCGGACCGGTGCGGGCGTTCGCTTTGTTCGCCCACTGCTTCGCCTGCACCAAGGACGTGCTGGCGGCCCGCCGCATCGCCGACGGACTTGCGATGGCCGGCGTCGGCGTGTTGCGCTTCGATTTCACGGGGCTTGGATCGTCCGCGGGCGAGTTTGCCAATACGAATTTTTCCTCGAATGTCGAGGATATGGTCCGTGCCGCGGACCATCTGCGCGAAAATTTTTCTGCTCCCGCGCTGTTGATCGGCCATTCTCTGGGCGGGGCGGCCGTGCTGGCGGCGGCCGGCCAAATCCCCGAGGCGAGGGCGGTTGTGACCATCGGGGCGCCTGCCGACGTGGCGCACGTCCTGCATCAATTTGCCGGTTCGCTCGATCAAATACGCCGCGACGGTTCGGCACCGGTCTCGCTCGCCGGCCGCCAATTTACCATCAAGCGCTCATTCATCGAGGACGTGCAGGAGCATAACCTGCTCGACCGCGTCCGCACGCTCGGCAAGGCGCTGCTCGTCATGCACGCGCCGCTCGATGCCGTGGTGGGAATCGACAACGCCTCGAAAATATTTCTTGCCGCCAAACACCCCAAAAGCTTCGTCTCGCTCGATGACGCGGACCACCTGCTGTCAACTCCCGGAGCTGCCGAATACGCCGCGGAGGTCATCGCCGCGTGGGCCTCCAAATATTTGCCAAAACCCCCCGGCGACGGTGAGTGGTCCGACCATGTGCAGGTGCGGGAAACCCGCGCGGGCAAGTTCCAGAACCTGGTCGCCTCCGGGCGTCACCGTTTGATCGCGGACGAACCCGTCGCGGTCGGCGGGCTCGAACTCGGGACCGAACCCTTATGATTTTCTATCGATTGAGCTCGGCAGCTGCACGGCGATGACGTTGCGAACCTATGCGGATTTCAAGCAGCTGCCGCTCGGCCGGATATCGGTTACGGTCCGCCACGGCAAGATCGCAGCCGAACATTGCGCCGATTGCGGCGCCGCCGCTGAGGGGCGCGCCGGCAAGATCGATCGTTTCGAGCGGATCATCGCCATCGAGGGACCGATCGATCCGGCGCTGCGCGACAAGCTCGCCGAGATTGCGGACAAGTGCCCGGTTCACCGGACCTTGGAGGCGAAGTCCGCCGTTGCGACCTCGATCGAGACCGCTAAGTGAGGCCGAAGACAAAAAGGTTAGCTCCAATGGGCACCGCCATGGCCGACGAGCCGCTTCGCCCATCAGGTCCGGAACCCGCATGTCCGCCGCCCGCCCAAGATAGCGCCGGACGTATCGACACGTCGGCGCATGCTGGTCGATGCTCTTGCGGCTTCCTTCCGTGTCGGCCGAACCTCCGGATCGAATCCCAGTGACCTCGAGGGGTGACCATGAAACGCCTGTTCGCCATCGTGCTGTTGTTCGCATCGGCGCTACCGGGAACGGCGGCCGATCAAATCCGCCTCGTCGTGCCGTTCGCGGCCGGCGGACCGGTCGATCTCGTCGCCCGGACGATCGCATCCGCGTTGCCGGCGCGGCTCAATGCCGACGTGATCGTCGAGAATCGCGGCGGTGCCGGCGGCATGCTTGGGACCGAAGTGGTGGCGAAATCTCCGGCAGACGGCCGCACACTGCTGCAAGCAAGCCTCGGTTCGCATGTGCTGAGTGCCGCATTGCACGCACAGCCCGGCTACGACCCGATCAAATCCTTCACCCCCATCGTGTTCGTCGGCCTGGTGCCGTCGGTCCTCGTGGTCAACGCGCAGTCGGGGATTTCATCCTTTGCGGAGCTGCTCGTAACGGCCAGGCGCGGGACCTTGAGCTACGGCTCCGCCGGACCCGGCAGCTCCACGCATATCGCCGGTGCGATTTTCAGCGCGATGGCGGGAGTACGGACCACCCACATACCGTATCGCGGTGCCGGACCGGCGTTGAACGATCTCTTGGGCGGCCACCTCGATCTGATCGTCGGCGATACGCCCGCGCTGTTGCCACAGATCGCGACCCACACGGTGCGCCCGCTCGCGCTGTTCGCCGCTGAACGCTCGGCCTTGCTGCCGGACCTCCCGACCACCGCGGAACTCGGCTTTCCCGGCATGGTCTTGGAGAACTGGTACGGAATCTTGGCTCCAGCGGGCCTGCCCCCTGCCCTGCGGGCAACGCTCGAAACCGCGATCTTGGACGTGCTGGCGAGCCCCGCCGTCAAGGCGAGGCTCGCGGCCGGCGGCTTGCAAGGCACGCGTGATGGTGAAGGCTTGCGCCAACGGCTCGCAAACGATGTCGCCTATTGGGGGCCGGAACTGAAGCGGCTCGGCATCAGCGGGGAATGAATTCGGCTTCGCGTCTACACCAGCCGGCTCTGCACCACCGCGGCCTCGACGAAGGACGCGAACAGCGGGTGCGGGGCAAAGGGGCGCGACTTGAGTTCGGGATGGAACTGGACGCCGATGAACCAAGGGTGGTCGGGATATTCGATGATTTCCGGAAGCAGCCCGTCGGGCGACATGCCGGAAAAGCGCATACCGTGCTGCTCAAGGCGGCCACGATAGGCGGTATTAACCTCGTAGCGATGGCGGTGCCGCTCCGAAATGGTCGGCGTGCCATAAATGCCAGCCACGCGGCTGCCGCGTTCGAGCACCGCGGTATAAGCGCCGAGCCGCATGGTGCCGCCGAGATCGCCCTTGGCGCCGCGCTGCTGTAGCGCGTTGCCTTGCACCCATTCGGTCATCAGCCCGACCACCGGTTCCACGGTCGCGCCGAATTCGCTGGAATTGGCGTCGGCGATGCCGCACAGGTTTCGCGCGGCTTCGACCACGGCCATCTGCATCCCGAAGCAGATGCCGAAATACGGTACATGGCGCTCGCGGGCGAACTGCGCCGCCCGGATTTTGCCTTCGGCACCGCGCTGGCCGAAACCGCCAGGCACCAAAATACCGTCTACATGCTCCAGGAACGGTGCCGGCTCCTCGCGCTCGAAGACTTCGCTTTCGATCCAGTCGAGATCGACCTTGACCTTGTTGGCGATGCCGCCATGGGACAGCGCCTCGATCAGCGACTTATAGGCGTCCTTCATTCCGGTATATTTGCCGACCACCGCAATGGTGACGGTTCCCTCCGGATTGCGGATGCGTTCGTTGATCCGGCGCCAGCGCTCGAGGTCGGGCGGCGGCCCCTCGATTCCGAACGCCGCCAGTACTTCTGTGTCGAAACTCGCGGCGTGATAAGCTTCCGGGACCGCATAGATATTGTCGACATCGCGGGCCTCGATGACGGCAGTCTCGCGCACATTGCAGAACAGCGACAGTTTGCGCCGTTCGTCCTTGGGGATCGCCCGGTCGGTGCGGCACAGCAGAATGTCGGGCTGGATGCCGATCGAGCGCAGCTCCTTGACGGAATGCTGGGTCGGCTTGGTCTTGATTTCGCCGGCCGAGGGTATGTACGGCAACAACGTCAGGTGGATGAAGATGACGCTATGCCGCGGCAATTCATTGCCCAGCTGGCGGATCGCCTCGAAGAACGGCAACCCTTCGATATCCCCTACCGTCCCGCCGATCTCGACCAGCACGAAATCGAAGCCGTCGCTGCCGTCCAGGACGAACTCCTTGATGGCATTGGTGACGTGCGGAATGACCTGGATGGTGGCGCCGAGATAATCGCCACGCCGTTCCTTGGCGAGAATATCCTGGTAGATGCGACCGGTGGTGATATTGTCCTGACGGGTCGCTGCCCGGCCGGTGAAGCGCTCATAATGGCCGAGATCGAGATCGGTCTCGGCGCCGTCGTCGGTGACGAAAACTTCGCCGTGCTGATAGGGCGACATCGTTCCGGGATCGACATTGAGATACGGATCAAGCTTGCGCAAGCGCACGGAAAACCCGCGCGCCTGCAGCAGCGCGCCGAGCGCCGCCGAAGCCAAACCCTTGCCGAGCGAGGAGACCACGCCGCCGGTGATGAAGATGAACCGCGCCATGGGATTTGGCTTGTACTCCACTGCGAACGATTTCGCGAGCCGCAAAATGTGCGAAGCGGCAGCACCTCCGCGGCGAGGGGCTGCGTCACTACATCGACGAGCCACGGCCCCGGTTCACAGCCTCGTGCTAGACCATCGGACCGTCCCGGTGCCGCTGCCTTTGTAAAAAACAAGGGGCCGAATTCCGGCCCCTTGCGCGCTGCTTTGCGCTTTCGGCTTCGCCTTATCGGCGGCCGATGGCTGTTAACGAGGCGCCTGCGGCGGCGGGCTGCCTTCGGCGGGCGGAGCGCCGGGCGGGCCTCCGCGCAGGGTGTCGAGGAGCCCACCCCCTCCCGGCGGCTGGTCGAGCGGCGCGGGCGCGCCCGGAGCAGGCGCCGACGCCGGGGTAGCGGCCCCGCCCGGGATGATCGAGCGCGGCTTGCGGTCGAACCCTGCAAGGATCGACAACAGCAAACTGGTGCTAAAAAACACGAGCGCCAGGATCGCCGTGGTCCGGGTGAGCACATTCGCGGTGCCGCGGGACGACAGAAATCCGCCGCCACCGCCCATGCCGAGGCCACCGCCCTCGGATTTTTGGAGGAGGACCACGCCGATCATGGCCAGCACGACCATCAGATGAATGACGATGATTACGGTCTGCATCTCGTTTCTCTAGCGGGGTCGGATCGGTTCCGTTGCCGCCGCCGCGTTGTCTGGATCGCTCAAAGCCGTCATTGCGGACCACGCGCGGGCAACTCAACCTGCACGCGGACCGCTCGACTTGCGCCATATAGGAAGCCGGGCGCCTCATTACACGATGCCGCCGGCCATTGCCAGCGTGCCGACACTGCTTTGTGCGACGATGGACACCGAGGGCCGACGGTCCGGCGCTAGCGAACTTCTGTCTTTCAGGCTGCTCCATCCGCTCAATTGTGCGCCTTCCGGAAAATCCGGGTGAACCGATCGATGTCGGACTTGATCAGCGCATCAAGCGCTTCCGGCGTCGAGACGGTGAGATCGACGCCGGGTTTGGTGAAGCCCTCCACATGATTCGGCCGCACCCGTGCTACTTGTAGGTCTGCAGGTACGCGACAAGGTCGTCGGCTTCGGCCGGATTGGCGACGCCCCCGAACGGCATCCGGTTCCCCTTAACCTTGCCCTGAGGATCGAGCAAATAGGCGCGCAGATTGGCCGCGTCCCACACCAGATTGGCGCGTTTCATCGGGTTGGAATAGCGAAAATCCTCCAGCGCCGCTGATTTGCGGCCGAACACGCCCTTGAGATTCGGCCCGATCGAATCCGTCTTCTCGGTGTGGCAGGCCGCACAGGTGATGAACAGCTCCTTGCCGTGCGCCGCATCCGCCGCCATTGCGCCGCTGCTGCACCAGAAACCCAGCAGCATCGCGGTCGCCGCCGCCAACCCATCCGTCACGCGCATCGCTGTCTCACTCCCGAACTCCCGTCTCGATTTTCGAGCGCATGCTAGTGTCCGGGCTGCGACAGTGCAATCTCCTCGTGCCACCTCCAGCCCGTTTGAGGCGCGTAGCGCCGGACGCCGCGTAAGATGCTACGCATCGAGTTCGTCGTAATGACGGAATATTCCCTGCTGGTTGAAGGCAAGTCGGCGCTCAGACGCAAGGTAGGCAGCGATACGCGGCCGCGCGCCGACCCGCTCATGCAGCGCGACCAGGCGAGGAAGCGCTTGCTCCAGCCGGGCCATGGCGTTGGGGAAGGCATAACGTAGCCCATCCACGATCTGAAACAGCGACAGGTCTGCATATGTCAGTTTCGCCCCGGCGAGATATTTGCCACCACCGCGCGCCAACACATCCTCGAAATAGGTTAGGTATTTCGGCGCCCGGTTTTGCAGAAACTCGCCGGCGCGGCGTTCGGCTTCGCGGCGCTGGTCCTCATAATACAGCCGGCTAGCGATGGGATGATGGGTGTCGTGAATCTCGACAACCATATCGCCCATCGTCAGCTGCAGCTGATGCGTCCACAAGCGCCCGGATTCGCTCGCCGGAACCAGGCCGTGGCGCGGGCCAAGGTAATTTAGGATGTTGGCGGTTTGGCCGATCAGAAGTTTGCCGCTTTTGATGAACGGCGGGGCAAAGGGCGGATGCTTCACCTCCTTGCCGTTGAGGAGCGTCATCAAAGCCGGCACGCCGCCGTCCTCCGTGGGCTCGCGCGCCACGTCCACATAGGGTGCGCCTGCCTCCTCCAGGGCAAGGCGGACGAATTCCCCGCGCCCTTGGATGGATGGCCAGTAATAAAGTTCATAGACCATGACGTTTGAGCCCCCGTGGAAATCGTGAGCCGAGGATGCGGGCGCGCCGGAGGCGCGTGGCAAGCTCATATGTTATGGGAGCCGGCATGGCGAGCACAGCGGCTCCCATATGGGCCGCTCATGGGCCGCACGCTGGCGTCATGCCGGACCAAGCCGCCGCAAACCAGAATCCCCGGAGGTCCTCATGCACAAACTTCGCATCCGCTGCGCCGGGCTCGCGCTCGCCGCCCTGCCTTGCTGGGCCGACGCGCAGAACGCAGCACCAAGCGCTCCGGGCCGCGACCAGGAGGTGCTGCGCGTCACCCGCTATGCAGACGACGCCAATGCGGGTTCGTTGCGTTTTGCCATCGAAGCCAGCAACCGGGCGCCCGGCCGCTACCGCATCGAGATCGCCCCGGTCGGCGACGCACCCTATGTGATCAAGCCCGCCTCGCCGCTGCCGCCCATCAAGGGACCGGCGCGCATCGAAGGGGCGGCCTGGCAACATTCCGGCGCGTTCATCGTGATCGACGGCGCCGGCTTCATCGAGGACAAGGGGCCGCAGACCTGTCCGGGCGCGGTGCCGGGCCAATTTGGTGCCAATGTGCGCACCACCACCAATCCGGGGCTGGCGCTGATCGATACCGCGGATGTCGATATTGCAGGGCTCGACATCCGCAATTTCTGCATCGGCATCCTGGTTCACCGATCGAGTGGCAATGTGATCCACGACAACCGGATCGTGGCTAACCGCGGCGGTGCAGGCGTCATGCTCACCGGCGATGACGGCGACGGCAACCCGACCGACATGACGACCCTGCACAACAAGGTATTGCGCAACGACTTTCTCGACAATGGCGATGGTCTTGAACTGACGCGCGGCGCTGCGTTCAATCTGGTCGCCGACAACGTATTCCGCTCGACCCCCGCCAATCCGGAGCCGTCGCAGGGCATCGAGATCCTGCTCGGCAACGACAATGTGGTCGTCAACAACCGCTTTGAGGGTTATTCCGACGGCATCCAGGTCAACGGCGGCAACCGCAATTACATCGGTCACAATGTGTTTACCGACAATGCGTTGGGGCTATCGCTGTCGGGGCGCGGCAACACGGTCGCCAGCAACATCATTACCGGCAACGCGGTTGGTATCGCGGTGCGGCCATCGACGGACGGAACCGTCGCGCGGCTGTCGCGCAATCAAATTTACGACAACGGCCGCAATATCTTACGCTGCTATGTGGGCGGTAGTTGCGACCCCGATTTGCGCAAAGGCGGCATCGTACTCGGTACGCCCGGGCCCGGCCATGAACGCTATGTCGGCCGCATGGGAATCGGCGTAGCGACGCCGGGCAAGCTCGCAAAAATCTGTCCCGATGGCGCACCGGCCTGCGACCCGGCGCCGAATTCCGGCGTTGCCGCACCGGCGCTCGATGCAGTGCGGCGGCGCGGCACCGTAGTCATGGTGCAAGGTCACGTCGAAACCACCCCGAACGCGCGTTTCATCGTCGAAATCTTCGCCAATCGTCAGGCCGACGGCACCGAGGGCGAAATCTTCCTGGCCGAAGCCCCTATCGCCACCGACGCCAAGGGCTTTGCCGCCTTCTCGATGGTGATTCCCGTGACCCTCCACGCCGCGATCCCGCCGTCCTTCACTGCAACCCTCACATCGAGCGCGGGGGCTACGTCGGAGTTCAGCAAGCCGATGGCATTGGCGGAGTAGCGGTCTCATATTGCCACGCCGCACACGACCCGCTTGCGCACGGCACGGTCCTTCGCAGCGGGCTTTATTTCGGTGGCGTTCCGCCTTGCGCTTCGAGTTCTCTTGCGGGCCTCGTCGGCGCGCTTCTGCAGTTCTTCCTGCAATTTCTTCTGTTGTTCTTCCACAACTTTGGGGTCGGTCGGCGGCCCCTCATTGGCCTTTACAAAGCTGACGCCCGCATTGTCGGTGAGCGGCATCGGCAATCCGAACACATTACCGCCCATATTGACCGCCTGAATCGTCAGCACCTGACCGGTCTTGAGTTTCGTGACCAGATCCGGCGTGCCCGGCAAATCGGCCATACAGCCAAAGGCCAGACATACGACGAACGGTGCCGTCAGGGGATCCTTGTTATCGATGACGACACGGGAACCGTGCTGGAGCGATACCCCAACCGGTAAAGTGACACGAAACAATTTGTTGGCCCCTTCCGGCTCGATCAGGACCGCCTGCACGACCGGCTGACCGGACTCCAGCCGTCCATCCTTACCCGTGAAGCAGACCTCCTTGCCGTCGTTGCCCTTGCTGCAAACTTTCGTCCATTGCGAATAAATGAGCGGCGGCATTTCGGGCGTCGCCGGAGCGGCTTGACCGGCCGCCGGCGGGGCTGCCGCGGCCGGCTTCTGCGCTACGGCCGCGGGCGGCTTCTGCGCCGCGGCGGGCTTCGGGGCTCGCGGCGGGCGTGGCGTGGTCGATGGCGGGTTTGCCGCAGGCGGCTGTTGCGCATTGGCCCGATCGGCGCCAATACCAATACCGGCCGCAGACAACAGGGCCGCCGCCGTCACCGCGGCCGCCAACCGACGGACGTCTAAAATCGATGCAGATCGTTTCCGTTGGGTCATGAGGAATCCTCATAATCTCGCCGTGAGGCGGCATAAGCCAGATTTTGCAGGGAGTGTTCGTCGCCCTTGTAGCTGTCTCCGCGTCAATTGCGGCGTTAGAGTGACGTTTCCCAGGGCCGGAAGGAGCTTCGCGCCGGCATTCGATGAATTTCACGGCCGAGACCAAAGCTGCCGGACGGGACATCAGGCTTCCGGGCAAACAGCAGCCGCTGTGCATCTATTCCCGCATGGGTGGCGGGCGTTTGAGGGCCTCCGCAGGGCGCGGCGTGAAGGTGATGGCCATCCACAGCGCTCGGCGGACCGCGCCGGTTGTCCGCGCCCGTTATGGAACCCGGAGCTACGCCACCAACCCGCCGATCGGCGCCACACCCTCGCTGCCCGGGAAAATATCCGTCGCGAGCGCCCGCTCGCCGACGCGCAGATGATCCCGCAGCAAGCCCTTGAGCACGGCGCGCAGGTCGGTCGTCGCCTTGAGGTCGCGGCTCTCGAAGAGGTCGGCTTCCTTGACACCGGGCCAATCCGCCACCACCCGACCGCCCTTGAGAGCGCCGCCCACGAGCAACGCCACCGTCCCGGTGCCGTGATCGGTACCGCTAGTGCCGTTGATGCGGGCAGTGCGGCCGAACTCGGTGATGAGCGTGACCACCGTCTCGCTCCAGGCGGCGCCCATATTGCTTTCTACCGCTGCCAGCGCGCTATCGAGCGCACCGAGCAATTGCGGCAGCCGTCCATCGACCACGCCTTCATTGACATGCGTATCCCAGCCGTCGAGCGCCAGCGCCCCGACGCGCGGCCCCTCGGGATTCGCCAAGAACTTGCCCGCTGCGCCTGCGACTTCGGCGAAATAGGTCCGCACCTGATTGATGTTGCCGACCTGCACCGCCGGTCCCATCTCGCCCGGCTTGCCGGGCGGATTATCGGGTCCGAGCTTGGCGAGGTCGAGGCGCTCCTCCAGAACCCGTGCCAAGGTCGGGTCGGTGTGGCGGTAGAGATCCAAGAGCCGCATCGTGGTGTCGTCACCGACCGGCGGAAGCCGCGGCGGCACCCAGGACAACACTGGCGCCGGCCCCCGCACCACCAGCGGTGTGACCGGACCGACCGCGAATGTACGGTGACCGTTCGCGGAGGTCGCACTACGATCCTCCGGTTCAAGCTGGGCGAGCGCGCGGTTGAGCCAGCCGGTATCAGCGTGTCCGGGCCGGGCGAGGCCGCTTTCGAGCACGTCCTGGCCGTCGAAATGCGAGCGCTCGCGGTAGGGTGTCGCCGCCGCATGCACCACAATGGCCTGTCCGGCGCGGTAGAGCCGGTGCAGATTCGGCATGGCGGGATTGAGGGCGAAGAAGCCGTCAAGCGGCAGCGCGGGTTTTGTCCCACCGAGCTTGAGGGCGTTGTCGCCGCGCAGCTTGACCCAATCCGGGTCGCCGACCGGCGCCACCGCCGCCAGTCCGTCCAGGGCGCCGCGCAGCACGATGGTGAGGAAGCGCGGATCGCGGCCTTCCGCGCGCGCGACCTTCGGCACGAACGCCCAGGCGAACAGCGCGCCGGAGCCGAGCAGCAATTCGCGGCGCGTCGCGGCATGAACGGGCGTGGCGGCAAACGATGCGGGCATGATTACCTCCGTTGGAACTCCGGTGCCATCAGCAGCAATGTCAGCGCCTGCTGCTTGCTCTCGGCGCGCTTCACGGCGATGCGGGTCTCCGCCGAAGCCAGCGGCCCAAACGCGATGTCCAGCATCTCGCTTGCGTCCATACGGTCCGCATTGCGCTGCGCATAGTTATTGGCAATATCCAACCGATGCGCGAGGCCATCAGCCCATGCGACATTCTCGTCGGCGAATCCCTTCGGTGACGGCGGCCGCCACAGCGGTTCTCCTAGCGTGGTACAGCCGCCGGTCATCCGGCGCACATCGGCCCCGTTGTAGCCGTGCGCGCGCAGGTAGGAGACGATCCATTCGCTCGGGCGCTTGAACTTGGCCTGCTCGGGCGCCCATGATTCCGGCGCCGTCACCAAGGCCTTGGAGACCTGCCACAGGTCGCCGTCGGTTTCCATGAAGGTTCGCCGCAGCGTCTCCACCAGCGCCGGGGGCGGGTCGTCGGCGACGAAATGCCGCGCGAGCTTGGTCGCCACATGCAAGGCGGTCGCCGGGTGGCGGGCAAGATCGTTAAGCACCGCGCGTCCCTGCTCCATTCCGGTGTCGCGATACGGCTTGCCGAGCACCGTCTGCGGGCCCGGCTCATGAAAACGCTGGTAGAACAGAAACTCCCCGCCGCGGTCGGGGAGGTCCGGCACATAGGTCGTCCAACCGGTGATTACCTTGGCAAAGCTGACCACATCATCTTGGCTGTAGCCGGTACGCACTCCAAGCGTGTGCAGTTCAAGGATTTCGCGACCGAGGTTTTCGTTCAGTCCGCGATTGCGATTGATGCCGGCGATGGAATTGGGACCCATCGAACTCGCATTGTTGAGATAGACCAGCATCGCCGGATGACTCTCGACGGCCAGCAGCAGGTCGGCAAATTTGCCGAGCACATGCGGGCGGATCGCCTCGCGCTCATAGGCACCGGCTTGCACGGTATCATTGGCGTTGACGCAAAAATGGTTCGACCAGAACCACACCAGGCGCTCGGCGAAGCCGATTTCCGCCCTGACGCCGGCATCGTAATGCGCCTTGGCCTCGCGAAAGAAATTCTCCTGCATCGGCGTTTCGGGCTGCGGCGCGGGCTTGGCGGGGGCCGCTTTGGCGTCGCCCGATTTCCCCTCCGCCGGCTTCTCCATCCCGGCGTTTTCCATCGCGGGATTTTGCGTCGCAGGATTTGCTGCGGCGAGTTTCGCGGCCTCTTGTTTCGCCGCGGCTTGCCGCCGCGTCTCAAGCTTCTGCTTGGCGGCGCGCTCGGCAACGAAGTCGGACGCCATGCGGCTCGCCGCGCCGCCGCTCATCAAGCCGGCATCCGAAATGCGGCCGGCATTGGGCCGGTCGAGGTCGCCGATCAGCGCGCCGCGCGGATCGGACGCGATTGCCGCAATGGTGCCGACGCGTGGTCCGAAGCCGAACCGATGCAGGGCGAGCGCCGCTCCCCGGGGGTCGAGGGCCATGACGAAAGTTCCCTGAAAGTGACGTGCAGCCGCGTATGATCTGCCGATCCAAACGGCTGTCATGTCACGACGAAAAGCAGAATACACCGCCAAGATTTTTTTGCAATTTGACCAGGCACGTCCCAAGCCACAAGGGATTTTTCAACAATTCCATTAATGATCAAAGCGTTGCCTCATATTTCGACATTCATTGGTTTTTCCGGCAGACAACGGGCACCGAATTCTATCTCATTGATAACGCTTAATGTTTTTTTCATTCAGCGATTTAATCTTGAAGCCTCTCGGGCGGCGGTGCGGGTGCGTGAAACGCTGGTGTCGCCCAGGGACAGCTCTTGCACCAGCGGCGCGGCGGGTTTTGGGCGGTCCAAATCGGGAGCCGCTGCAACCGCGCTTTACCAACGCAACCGCGCCTACATCCTTCTTCACGGGCAGGGTTCCATCATTCGCCAACCCCTGCCGATGGCCGCGGCCGGCGGCGCGTCCCGGCTGTTAGCCCTACCATAATAATCCAATGTGGCGCAAAGCCGGACAATAGGCGCAGCGTTCCACGGCTTCGCGGTACGGCCTTTCCGGGCTCGGGAAGCCACAACCCTTCAGATACCGGCGTTACCGGATCAATGTCCGTCCAGTCTAGCGGCATCAATGTTGGTAAAGTTGGTGGCGGTCCGCTGTCGCCTAGCCTGTTGTACCGCGATCGGCGGCACGTGCATCGCGAAGCCAATGTGACCGTGTCTTGTCAGTCCGGCTGCGACGAATATATTGCGTGCGCCGCGAGGAGAGGATTGACGCGGGCCGTTGCGGTAACGCAGAACACTGCGGGTCAGGCGAGCGAGTCGCTCCAGGCAGTCGCGCCGGAAGCATGTGGCTTCGGGCTGGTTTGGTGTACGCAATGGCGTCGCGCAATGGAGGGGTGGCCGAGTGGCTTAAGGCGCACGCTTGGAAAGCGTGTTTACGGGAAACCGTAACGTGGGTTCGAATCCCACCCCCTCCGCCAAGGAGCTATCAGCTACCGTTGTACGCAATACCGCAACTGGCATAGCCCCTGGCAAGGCCTTGCCCGAACCCTCGGCCTGATTGGATCGCACGTGTGCAGGCGCATTTTGCTCGTCACCGATCCGGTGTACGCACGCGACCGCGTCATCGACGACGGCCTGCGACAGGTGGACTGGACCAGCGATCAACGGACACGGCAGACAATCCAACAAGCATTACCGAAAAGCGCATATCGCACTCCTGGTTCGCCGAGCTGATATCTGCCTGTCTACGCAAGTGGATTTAATCGTCATTAGTCCAAAGATTCTCAGCCTGGAAGGGCGTATGGTTGGATTTTCGCCCATAAGTCACCCGACACCGGAGCAACTCGGTTGGGTTTTTTAACGCCGATATCCGCCGTGAGCAATACGTTTTTTAATGTTATTATCATACTACTCGGCTCAGTTAGTATTGCTGCGGCCGTAACTATAACGGTCCTAAGGTAGCGAAATTCCTTGTCGGGTAAGTTCCGACCTGCACGAATGGCGTAACAATCGTACAACTGTTTAACGAGTTGCTCGGCGAACTTGTAGTACCGGTAAAGATGCCGGTTACCCGCAGCTAGACGGAAAGCCCCGTGCACCTTTACTACACCTTAACTATGGGTTATGATACTTGCTGCGCAGGATAGGTGGGAGGCTTTGATACCGGATTCTTGGATTCGGTGGAGCCAACGGTGAGATACCACCCTGCGAGTGTTGTGATCCTAACCTACCCCCGTAATCCGGGGGAGGGACATAGTTAGGCGGGTAGTTTGACTGGGGCGGTCGCCTCCTAAATTGTAACGGAGGCGCGCGAAGCTACTCTCAGACTGTTTGGAAATCAGTCGTCGAGTGCAAAGGCATAAGAGTGGTTAACTGTGAGACCTACAAGTCGAGCAGATGCGAAAACAGGCCTTAGTGATCCGGTGGTTCTGTATGGAAGGGCCATCGCCCAACGGATAAAAGGTACGCCGGGATAACAGGCTGATCGTTGCAAGAGTTCATATCGACGCAATCGCTTGACCTCGATGTCGGCTCATCGCATCCTGGAGCTGTAGAAGGTTCCAAGGGTTAGGCTGTTCGCCTATTAAAGCGGTACGTGACTGGGTACGAAACAGGTAACGGGGGGGTTGTTGTGTACACGTTTCAGCATATGCTCCATTGATCTGACATGCAGCTCCGTCACGCCGAACGCAGCAATTCGGTCTCGATCGTGCCGAGGGTGCCGCATTGCGGGCATCTGCCGAATACCGATCCGGCGGCGTCGACGACCGTATCGCTGGTCAAAGCCGGTGACCGTGGCCTCCCGTCGGCCGAGGTCATCCGACCTGCGTTCCATATCTCCGGTGTGGCCACATTTTCTGCAGGTCAGATCCATGGTAGTGGTTGTGTGTCCAGTACTTCAAGCATCCCGGCTCCGGCGGCAGCGGCGATGAGGGCGGGCAGTTGTCGCGGTCGCTCGCCGCCGCTGCGGTTCGAAGACAAACTCCATGGTGTCAAA
This sequence comes from uncultured Alphaproteobacteria bacterium, assembly GCA_963802745.1. Lineage (GTDB taxonomy): Bacteria > Pseudomonadota > Alphaproteobacteria > Rhizobiales > Xanthobacteraceae > JAJPKK01. The sequence continues at coordinate 91,443 of CAWDKL010000047.1, forward strand.
GCGTGCAGCAGCAGTGATGACGACCGGAATACCTTTGTACAGGCCAGAATTCTCAGTGTCGTCATCATGCAGCTTGCCAAAGCCCGCCGTGTCAGTTTTCACACCTTCTGATGCGTAAGTCGTGCGAGAGCGAGCCGGCTCGAGTGTTGAACAACGCCTGAACGGTGTCGGCTGGCACTTCCCAACGTCGATCCTGACCGCAGTCTTCACCATCTGGTCAGGCGGCGCGAGTAGTCGCTGTAGCCGCACTCTACTGGCTGTCCATGGTCCCCCATCCCTTCGGATTCGGGATGCAACATAGGGGCTGCAGACCAACACGATGAAACTCTCTACGCCGCAAGGCTATACGCTTGCCTTGAATTTTCGCGTCCTAGGCCAGGTTCGCCATTTGCGCCACCTCTCCAGCCTCCGCCGTGGCCGACACAGTAGCAGCGCCCATGACCTCCGGATAAACTCGACCGTTGAACCGGCGGTGAAATCCCGCCTCCGGCTGGAGGGGCGGCAGAGTGGCGCGAGCCCGTACCGAACCCGCAAGGTGCTGAGTTACCGCAGCGGCAAGGGTCTCCGGAACGACCTCGGGACCAGAGACCGGGCCTGACACGCCGAAGACGTCGGCAATCTTTCGTGCATCGCCGGCGCTTGCTCATCGGTGCTGTCGCCGCCGCCGGTGCCGCGGGCGCATGTCGCGTAGGTGGCAGAGCGGCGGCCCTCCTGCCCTGCGCGGAACCGGCCGGTCAGGCGGTCGGCCCGGAATATCTCGCGGCAACGTTGAAGGTGAAATCCGGCACCCAGGGTGCCGATGCCGCCCGATCACGCGACGTGGACGACATGCGTCGCTCGGCGCCGTGAAGGGCTGAACGACCTCGATCTCGTGCTGGCGATCGACACCACCGGCAGCATGGGCGGCGTCATCAACGACGTGAAAGCGAATATGCGGCAGCTGATCGCCAGCCTCCGCGCCGGCGGCGGTTCCGTGCGCGTGGGGATCGTGGCCTATCGCGACATCCACGATGCGCTATGTGCGTGCTCCCCTTCCCGCTCACCGCGCTCGACGATGCCGGGACAGCGGCCGCTGCTCGACCTTCGTGTCCGGGTTGCGGGCGGCGGGCGGCGGCGACTGGCCGGAGAAGCTTGACGCCGCGCTCGAAGTCGCGGCCGGCATGGAGTGGCGCGGCGACGTGGCGTCCTCGATCGTGGTCATCGCGGACGCGCCCGCGCACAAGCAGGACGAGGCGAGCGGCCTTGCGATCGCGGAGGCTTTCAGCTCGAAGATCCCGGGCGCCCAGGTATCGCTGATCGATACCGGCTCGGGAGGCCATGCCTTCATGCAAGCGCTGCCGAAGCGAGGCGGCGGACAATACGTCACCTATGACGGCCACATCACTGAACAGCCTCTTTCCCGCGATCACCGGCTGTGCAAGCAAATAAACACCCACCGAGGAACCAAACCGATGCAGCCGCATGGACACCTCGCACGGGCGGCCTTACTCGCGCTGCTCATCTGGCCTGTTATGGCATCCGGATCAGGGAACCACGCCTCGCCCGCGGCCCCGAACGCGGAGCCGGCGAAGCCTCCGGCCGTACCTTCGGTCGGACCGGCGTTCCAGTCGGGAGGCATCAAGGTGACGGTGACGTCGATCGCCGCGAAGGCAGAAACGTCTGGCGTTTTCCTGTTGATGGAAAACAAGACGCGCGGAGAACTTGATGGTCGCGGTCATCGGCGCGCCTCTCGGGCTCAATGGCGGGAATGCATTCGGCCCGGAAGCCATCGGCGGAATAGCCTACGTGCATCTATAATCCGAGCAACATTTCCGTCGTCAGGCTGGACAGATCCTTCGAAATAGCGGGATGTCTGAAAGGCGACAAAGAGAAACCGAAGCTCACGCCTGACGCTTTCACTCTCATCGAGGCGGGGCAACGCGATCACGATGAGCGTGGCATTTCGGATCCTACACCCCCGTGGATCTGGAGAAGGATTTCTCGTTCTCGATGAACGTTGCCGTCTTCAAGGAAGCCGACCTCAATCCGCCCGATGACAACGGCGCCCTTGCGGCGAAGAACAAATCATCGGCGCTGCCGAAATCGTTGCGCTATCTCAGCGTCGGGATCGGTTCGCTTCCTCTCAACCAGAAGTGATCCGCCCTACTTCTCTGTCTGCTGATTGAATCGTTTGCACAGCGTCGGCGACCGCCGCACGAAGCGCGGCTCGCTTCGCCTCTTCGCGATCCTGGCCTCGTCCGGTTTCCTGGACGGGGCCGCTAAACAGCGCGGAATCGTCAACCGACCAGACCGCGTTCAGCGACAGATGGGCCGTCACCATCCAGGCAATGAATGTCCCCGCTCGTATCCATTGCCGGATCGTCAATGCGGTCAATCGAAACATCGACGAGGAGCGCGGCATCATTCCGGCCGGTCACGATCTGAAAGCCCTTGCTACGAAGATTGCTGCGCAGAGCCGTGGCGACATCGCGGTCCAGACCGCCTTGCCCCGAGGTGAACACGAAAATCGGCACATGCGCCTTCGGTCGCGGTCGTCAGGCCGCGTTGCGGGCCAAGGAGAATGGCCGTGGCGCGGGTCGCTGTTTCCCAGGCCGCCCTGTGCTGGTCCTGAAAGCGCGCCTGATCGAAAGGCGTGATCGCGTTCATCGCCGTCAGAATCCCGCGATCCCCTGCCCCGTTGCGTTGCCGCCACTGTTCGGCCGCGACCAGCAGCGCGCGCGAGACGATCATCGCTCGCGGCCATGACATCGGCCGCCGCTCGGCCTTTGGCCATCGCGTCCTCTGCTGATCGGTCAATTCGGCGGCGGGCAGGTCTTGCACCATCCGGTAGATATCGGCGGCGGCCTGGACGGTCTCGGGACTTTCATGCTGCGTCATGGCGTTCAGCCGGTCGTGCAGCAGGGACAAAGCAAGCGGTTTGGCCAGCGCGCGCGCTTTTTCCAGCGTGTCCTTTTGCTCCGGCGTGGCGATCTCCTCATCGAAAGGCGTGATCGCCGCCGTCGCAGCAACGAGCTGCCGGGCGTTCTCCGGCGTTTGTCCGGCCTGCCGCCACGAGCGGGAAGAGTTTCGCGAGGCGGGCCCTGCCCTCGTTCAACGTCGCGGCGGCCTGGTTCGCGATGCCGAACGACTCGCGTTGCGCCGGGGTCAGCCGGTCGCGGTCGAAATGCGGTCAGCTGTTTCGATCGCATCTGCGAGCCGGATGATAAGCTGCGCCCGACCGGTCGCCGGCGAAGATCGCGGTCGCCTGCAGCAATGCTGCGATATGGGCGTCGCTCGCTTCCATCGCGGCGCCGAATTCCCTGGCCTTCACCAGCAAGGCCGCTTCACCGGCGTAGCGCGGGCGCGACCGATCGAAATCATCGAGCACCGCGCCGGCGCCTCGCCGCCGCCGCCATGGCGTCGGGCGTGCGGCTGGTCTCTGCCGCTGCAATGGCGCGTCTCGAAACGGCGAAATGCTCCGTCGCTGAGGCCAAGGATGCTGAGGCGGCAATCGCCGGCCGCGCAGGGCCGCGAGCCGCGACTTGGTGGAGGCCCGGACATCGCGGCCCCGCACCCGGTCTTCCTCGGTCAGGCATTCGCAAGGCGGCCGGCATGCTGCTCGCAGCGCTGGCCGGGCCGCGGCCACTTTCGTCGGCCGCGTCATGGGCCGCTTCGATAGTCGGCGAGGCGCAGATCGCTCGCCGGATCGGACGGCAGATACGGCGCGCTTGCGGTGGCGCGGTGCGCGGAACCCGACGGCGGACGCCCGCGAGGATCGTCCCGCCGCCGCTCAGCGCGCGCAGAACCGCCATGACGGTGAAAACGCCAGCCGCCAGCACCGTGAACTCTCCAGGCCGGAACGGTGCGCCACAGGCGCGACGGCCGTGGCGAAGAGACTGCTTACCATCCGTCGCGGTGCGGATGTCGTCCGCCGTGATCGTGAGCAGTTCCTCATTCGTCATCGTCTCGAAATCAGGCGTCTCGGCGATGCGGTAGGCCTGCACCGGCAGGATGCGCTCGAAGAACGTGCGAATGTCGCGCGCGTTGCCGAAATCCTCCCGCTTGTGATCGAGGCCGCGGATGTATTTTTCCGCCTCGCGCGCGGCCTCGGGATCGAGCAGATATTTGCCTTCCCGGGTCATGAACCGGAAGATCGCGATCAGCTCATCATGTTCGTAAGAATGAAACTGCAATTCGCGCGTGAAGCGCGAGCGAAGGCCGGGATTGTTTTCGAGGAACCGCCGCATCGGCGCCGGATAGCCCGCCACGATCACGACCAGCCGGTCGCGATAGTCCTCCATCATCTTGAGGAGAGTTTGGATGGCTTCGTTGCCGTAAAGATCGCTGCTCGGCAGGTCTCCCGTGCCGCCGGCGAGCGCATAGGCTTCATCGATGAACAGAACGCCGTCGAGCGCATCCTTGACCGCCTCTCGCACGAGCTGCCCCGCCGCACCCAGATGCGAGCCGACCAGCTTCGCGCGGTCGACCTCGATGCAGTGGCCCTTGCGCAAGAGACCGATCGCCTTGAACAGGTCGCCGATCTTCCGGGCCATGATCGTTTTCCCGGTCCCCGGCGGCCCGGTAAAGATCAGGTGCAGGCTCACCTTTTCCATCGGGATGTCCCGCTCGCGGCGCAGCGCGATCAGGCGGCCAAGCGCGATCAGCTGATTGAGTTCGGTCTTGATGTTGTCCATGCCGATGAGATCGCCGATCTCCTTCAGCACCTTGGCGAGATCGTCATTGTCGGCGCGCTTGCCGGTCGGAATGCGGGAGCCAGTCGGGATCATGCCCATGCCGGATGTCCTTCGGTGGTCGCAGCTACAGGGTTGGTGTCGCGTTTCGCACGTCGTCCGCCGTCACGATACGCCGTTCTTCCGCCGGAGGGCGCTGTCACTGTGAACCCGGAGACCGTGGCTGTGCAGCACATCATCGACAAGGCGCCGGATCGCATGGGCGTTGTCGAATTCTTCGCCCGCCTGCGCCCGCCGTTCCTCGATCTGGATATCCACGGCTCGATCCGCGCCGGCCGCGAGCGAGAGGCTCTTCTCTTCCAGCAACCGAAGAAAGATGTCCCGAAGCGCCGCGCGCGCTCAGCGGCGGAAAATCGATCCGCCGCACATTGAATTGGCCGAGCCACCGATTGCCAGGGTCCAGACGGCCGATCGCCGCTGCGTGACCCGGTGCCGATCACGAACAGACGACGGGGATACCGGCGAGCGATGTCCAGAAGACGGCCGCCGACCTCCGTCGCCGCCTGCCCGCCGGGGCGCCGGCAAGCCAATCCAGATCATCGATCAGGAGCGCGCCATCGATCGCCGTCTGGATGTGATCACTCAGACCTGCCATCGCCGCGTCGCTCGGCCCATACGCGCCGCCAAGCCCGGGTGTTTCTACAGGGCCTATGGGAACGATCCGGTCAGTCCCGAGAGCGCCCGCGGCGCGTAGCTCGGACGCGAGCGCGAGTGCGACCGAGGATTTGCCGGTGCCGCGAGGGCCGACCAGCAGCACGATCGTCGCGGGTGCGATGGTGCCGATCCGGTTCACGCGCGCCGCGACCAGCTGGTTGATTTCGGCGAACACGTCATCGAGGCCGACGAAACGGGACACGTCCGGCGCCGTGGTTCTCGATGGCGGGTTTGCGACGGGCGTTTCCGCCGACACCGGCGTGCGACGGCCGCCGCGGCCGTCGATGACGGCTCCTCTGGCGTGGCGATGGGAGCTGCCACGGGTGACGCGGCGCCAATGTCATCACGAAACGCGGCGCGAAGCGATCAAGTACGCGCGTGGCCGCGGGATAACGATCCGCCCATCCGAGCCCACCGTCCGCGCGCCAGATGCCGATCCCCACGGCGCACCAGAGCAGGAGGGCGAGAGGCACGGACAATCCGCCGAGCCAGCGCGTGAGCCAGATCACGCCCATCATGCCGAGGAACCCGACCGCGAGACGCGCGGGAAACGGGAGCGCCTGAAAGTGGCCGAGTGCGCCGGTCGGCGCCGGCATGGTCGTTCTCCTCGGATGACAGCGTGCGAGGTGCTGTCCGGCGGATGATCGATACGAGGATAGTCAGCAACGCCGAAGCTGTCTGCCGTGGTCTACGGGGCCGTGCTCATCGTCCGTTGAACCCCTTCTTCCATTCGCGAACCGCTGCCGCACGCGTCGTCATTGGCAACGTGTGAGGCTGGATCACGCAACCGTAAGGGGGAGGCCCGGCAGCGCGGAGCACGTTCTTGCATCCCGCGATCCAGCCGCCAGCCGAGCTTTCTCGCCAGATTTTGGCGGTGCTGCGACACCACGGGCACCGTGGAAGAACGGTTGCCGTTGTTCGGTTTTCACAGTCTCGCAAGGGACGCACGTCAATCACCTTGTAGCTGTCACTGAACGATGCGCTTCACCACGAAAAAGCCCAGCGCGCCCCGCGGGCAATCTATACGTTCTGAAATCGGAATAGAAGAGCGTCACTGCATGGGCGCGCCCCTCCCGCCGACGCCGAGGTTATACGCGGCCGGCACTGGCCAAACATCATGACACTAATCCAGACCGCGAAGTTGAACGGCGTTAAGCCGCTCGCCTCGCGCACCGACGTGCTCGAACGCATCGTCTCTCAGCGAACCAAACGGCACGAATTGGATACGCTGCTGCCGTGGAACTGGAAGACGGACAGAGAAGCTGAAGCAGCCAACGCACAATACCCCGCTTTGATCATTCGCCACACATAACGAAGGACCACCGCATTGGTCCGGCGCGTGCGGCACAACTCTTACCTGAAAGGAACCCGTTTGCAAGGCGTTCAGGGGTTAAGCGAAAGCGTCACGAGGCTTTCCGGAGCGGATCCAGACAAAGGCTGTTTTTTTGGAGATGTTGTGATAGCGTGATAACCCTTGCGTTAAAACGACTAGCCTTCGAAGCGCCATCCCATGAAAAGTTTTACAAAAGAACATCTGCCATACTCACTTCTGATGGCAATTCTATTGCTTTTCGGTTGCAAACCGGACGCCCAAGCGGCACAAGGTCAATGCGTCTCGGACTGTCTAGCGGTGCATAAATGCCAAACAACTTTTACGCAGGACCA
>CAWDKL010000048.1:0-426014 GCA_963802745.1 uncultured Alphaproteobacteria bacterium
TCCGTAAGTTGCTCTTGTTGCCAGACCGCAAAATCGGCGTATTGGATTGGCAGTTCCGGCAGCGATGGCGCTCGTCCGACAAGGAGCGCGCGGTAGGCGGCTTCCAGCTCAGGCAGGAAGACCCCTTACATCGAGAACTCCATCCAGAATCAGGTGATGGGCGCTCAGATATAAGCGCCAGTCCTCATCTCCGATCCTGATCAGAGTGGCGCGAAAAAGCGGCCCCCGCTCGAGATCGAAGGGTTCGGTTAATTCCGCCGCAGCCAACTGGTGTGCGATCGTCTCCCGTTCAGTGGCCGCCAGATGGGTGAGGTCGACATTGCCCAGGGAATACGGCAGCGCTTCGTGAATGATTTGATGTGGCGCTCCATCGATGGTCGTAAAGGTTGTGCGAAAGGCCTCGTGCCGCTTCACCATTATCGTGAGCGCTTGCGCCAATACTTTCGCATCAATGTCCTCCCGCATATGATAGACGATGGTCTCATTTTAAACAGGTTCCAACGGATGCAACTGGGCGAACAACCAAATTTGCCGCTGCGGAAACGAGAGCGGCAAAGCTGCTTGGCGCGCAGCCACCTGCACGGACAGCAAGCGATCGTCTTCTTTCTGCTCCTCCTCGTGATCGAGCCACCGCGCCAGTTCCGCAATCGTCGGCCTGGCGAAGAATTGGCCGACCGGTAGACGAATAGTCAATTCACTTTCGATCTGGGCGATGGCCTGCACTGCAAGCAAGGAATGACCGCCAAGACCGAAGAAGTTATCATAAACGCTCACCGACGGTTGCTGTAATACGCGGCTCCAAATTCGGGTCAGTGCCGCTTCGGTATAAGTACGAGGCACAACGATATTGGTGGATTCCGCATCTGTCATATCCACCTTGGGCAAGGCGCGTCGATCGACTTTGCCATTAGAGTTGAGCGGTAAGGACTCCAAACGCATGAAGGTCTGCGGTATCATGTATTCGGGCAACTTAGTCTTCAGGAAGTTGCGGAGGTCTTGCGAGCGAGGCACGTATCCTATGGCGGAAACAAAATAAGCAACCAGCCGCTTTTCTCCCAGTTGGTCTTCCTGGACGCTAACGGCAGTCTGACGCATGGCAGGATGCTGGATCAAAGCCGCCTCGATGTCGCCACACTCTATACGAAAGCCGCGGATTTTTACTTGATTGTCCATACGACCCAGAAACTCGATGTTCCCATCAGGGAGATACCGTACCAGGTCTCCGGTACGGTATAGTCGCAGCCCCTCCTGCCCTCGTTGCCAGCCTGGGTTGACAAACCGGTCCGTCGTCAAATCCAGCCAATTCAGGTAGCCGGCCGCAAGGCCGGCGCCGCCGATATACAGCTCGCCCGGTGCGCCAGCGAGCGCCGGTTGTCCATTTTCATCGAGGACATAAACGACGGTGTTTGCGATGGGGCGACCAATGGGGATTGTGGTAGCGCCAGAGGGTACCTTCTGCACGCGATGCCAAGTGGTGAAGGTCGTGCTTTCCGTCGGGCCATACATATGCAGCAGATTTTCCGGCGCGCCATGTTCGAGCACTTCCGCCACCCACCGCGCAGAGGCTGCTTCCCCCCCGAAGAGCAGGTAACGCAGCGAGCTGAAGGCATTCGGAACGGTTCCGGCGATTTGATTGAAAAGCGCGGTGGTAAGAAAGAAGATGGTGATCTGCTGTTCGCATAAATAAGATGCTAGAAGCTTGGGCGACAATATGGTCTCTTTAGGGATGTTCACTAAAGTTGCACCGTTCAGCAGCGGTGCCCAGATTTCAAAGGTCGATGCGTCAAAGGCAATATTGGATCCTTGCCCAATTCTGTCGCCCTGTCGAATCTCGATATAGTTCTGGTTACAGACAAGCCGGTGCACGGCTCGATGCCTGATGGCTACGCCTTTGGGAACGCCAGTTGAACCTGACGTATAAGTCACATAAATGAGATTATCAGGGCCAACTGAACTGTCCGGATTCCGCTCATCCAAGGCGGTTTCCGGAGGCCGATCCCGATCCAGAAGGAGCACATGACAATCGTGTCGTGGGAGCAAAGGTGCAAGTGAACGTTGAGTCAAAACCAAAGAGATTTTGCTATCCAGCAGCATGACCTGCAACCGCGATCGCGGTGAGCTGATATCCAGAGGGAGATAAGCGCCGCCGGCTTTTAGAATCGCTAGCATGCCAATAATCAACTCAACAGATGGTTCGACGAAGAGGCCGACCAGTGTGTCCGGTCCGACCCCGAGGGATTGCAGGTGATGCGCAAGAAGATTGGCCCGCCGGTTTAATTCCAGGTATGTGAGTTGTTCAGTTACGGGGCGGGAAGGGTAGATCACCGCCAACTGATCCGGATTGCGGGCGACATGATTTTCAAAAATACGATGAACGGGCTGTTCAATCAACTCGCAGGAAGTGTGGATAATTGTTTGCTCTATTGTGGGAATGTCTTGTCGTTTCATTGTTCCTCCCCCAGCGGTTGCTATTTAAAGATTCCGCGCGGAATGCGCAGCAGTAAAGCTGGTACGCACAAAATGTATCAGCCGGCAATGAGGTAATTTGTCGCATCATCGGCAGCGCTGCCGCACACGCCGCGCGTACCCTCAACATCGTCCTCATGCTCGACGGCCTGCGGCCGGACACGATGATGGCCGAGGGGACGCCAGGGTGGGTAACGCGGGTAGGAACGGCGGCGCAGCCTCTGCCAGGGCTACATCTGGGGCCGTCACGCTCTCTGAGCGTATTACCTGAGCGATACCTTCGAGATATAGCAACCGCAAACTTGCCTATGCTCGTCGTTCTTGGACGATTGAGGCCGATGGCGCGCGGTTTCATATTTTTGTTATCGATACCGGCTGGAATTCGGCTGCAAGCAAGGTCGTGAAGCGGCACCTCGACATGATCCGCGATCTCAACATCGACGAGGAAGTGTATGTCCTCGATCGCGCGACCTCTATCGCCCTGTTGCGGTATTACCCGTTGCAGGTCGGCCGTGATCCGATCATCGCCGTGCACGACCTGCGCCCGCGGCACCGCCACCGGATCAAGCATACCCATGGCTTCCGGATGCATCTTGGCATCCTGGACAGTGAGGAGCAGGTGCTGGGCGCCTTGAAGATGTTCGCGCGTTTTATGGTCACGCACCGCAATGCGGCGGACATCGATAGTTTGGTGCGCCAGGATCTGCACCGCCAGGGTCTCGCCGGCGCCATCCAGATCATCGGTGGCCACGAGCACCAGAAATTGATCGAATAATGCGGTCGGCGTGGCCGGCGCGCAAAATCTAAGGAGAGCACCCATGTTTGAGCGGTGGTTTGGAACTGTCACGGAAGTCGTCGCGGCCGCGGCGGCGGCGGCGGCAATCTTCTACTTGGGCTACGAGATCAACCGGCGGCAAAAGAAGCTGCGGGACCTGTTTTTTGTGCTCGGTCCGGATTCCGCCGTCATGGCTGAGCACCTCGAAGAATTGGCGCGGCGCGGCGTGATCCGCCCCTATCAGGGGCCGGCGGTCGGATGACACAGCGGGAGCGCCGTTGGGGCGATGCCGCGCACGCCGGAAGCCGAGGCCGAGTCGGTGGACGCGTCGACATGACCGCGACCGATCCCGCCGAGGGCGTCGCCGCGACCTCTGAGGGAATGCCTGGGCCTCCCGCGCTTCGCGTTGAGGCGAGCCCGGCCGAGGCGGCGTCGGATCGAGCGCGGGAACACGATCCGACTATTTTGCGCATTGCGAATCTGCCGCGCAACGTCGGGTGGATGATGGTCTCGGTCGGCGTTCTCGGGGTGATCCTCCCCGGCCTCCCGGGCGCCCCGTTCCTGCTCGCCGGGGCTGCGGTGCTCACGCCGGGCGGACCGCGACTTTTGTCCCGGTGGGCCGGCCGCAAGCCGAAGGGATTGGTGCACACCAGCCTGAAGCAGATGGGCCGATGGCTTGACGATCTCGATCGCCGCTATCCCTGATCGTCCTCGATCTCGTCATGACACCGCCGACGCATCACCATCCCGGTCGGAGCGCCGCTGAAGGTGCCGCTCGTCGGTTTCATGCAGTGCTCGATACCCACTTCCTGGGCAGCGATCCGGCGCCGGCCGCAAGCGCGATTGCAAAGCTCGAAAAGGGAACAAAAACCCCCGACTAACGCCGAACTGGCTTATGCTGTTCCGGGCGGTTGGTGGCTAAGTCCTTGAAAACCTTGGTGGGCGCACAAGGACTCGAACCTTGGACCCGCTGATTAAGAGTCAGCTGCTCTACCAACTGAGCTATGCGCCCTTCACCAATTATTTCAACCACTTAAGCGGTGGCGCGAAGGCTTCCGCCGAAGTGATGGCGTGATATAGCGTCGCGCGACGGCCGCGTCAAATGCCAACGGAGCGAATTGTCGTAAGCACATGAGTTGTCCGGGTTAGGTAGCACACGAGTTGTCCGGTTCCTTGCCTCCGGTTGGGAGGCTGCGATGAACCGGGCGACGTGGCTACAGGGCCGTAGGATGCAGAAGTTTCGCGATGTGTTGAGCCGCTGGGAGGCTGGCGAACTGTCGATGATGGATGCGGGTGAGTTGCTGGGGATGTCGGAGCGGCAGTTCCGTCGGTACCGGGACCGGTTTGTGGAAGACGGCGAGGAGGGGCTGCGGGATCGGCGGCTTGGCAAGCGGTCGGCGAAACGGGTTCCGGCTGCCGAACAGGATCGGGTGCTGGCGCTCTACCGGGAGGCCTATCAGGGCTGGAACGTGAAGCATTTTCACGAGCACCTGGTGCGCGATCACGGGTTCCGCTGGGGCTACACTTGGGTGAAGACGCAGTTGCACACGGCGGGTCTTGTGGAACGTGCGAAGCGGCGTGGGGCGCACCGTCGTAAGCGCGAGCGCAAGCCCTGCGAAGGAATGATGCTGCACCAGGATGGCTCGCGGGAGGTGTGGCTTGCGACCCAGCCGATGCTCGACCTGATCGCCACCATGGACGATGCAACGAGCAAGGTCTATTCGGCGGTTCTGGTCGAAGAGGAGGGCACGGGTTCGACGTTCCAAACCCTGCTTGAAGTATTCACGGTGCATGGTTTGCCGTCGAGCCTCTATACCGACCGCGGTAGCCATTATTTCTACACGCCGACGGCGGATGGTCCGGTCGAACAAGATGCGGTTGACCGAGGTCGGGCGGGCGTTGAAACAGCTGGGAATCGAGCACATCCCGGCTTATTCGCCGGAAGCGCGAGGCCGCTCCGAGCGGATGTTCGGCACTTTGCAGGATCGCTTGATCAAGGAATTAGCGAAGGCCGGAATAACTGAGGTCGCTGCCGCAAATAAATGGATCCGCGAGGTTTACCTGCCGGCCCACAATGCGCGCTTCGCCAAGCCGGCCGCCGTGTCGGAGAGCGCCTTCGTGACGGCGGATGCGGCGGTGCTCGCCGAGACGCTGTGCGTGCAGGAGGAGCGCGTGGTCGGCCGCGATAACACGGTGAGCTTCAACGGGCTCAAGCTGCAGCTGCCCGAGAGCCCGTTGCGCCATCACTTCGTCAAGGCGCGGGTGCGCGTTCACCATTATCCCGACGGCGCGCTCGCCGTGTTCCACGGCCCGCGCTGCATCGCCCGCTACAGCCCCGAAGGCAGTCTGCTCACCGCCGCCCCGACGCCCCCAAGGGTCCCGACGCCTCCAAGCGTGACACCGTGCTCGCCGCCGTCAAGGCGTGGCCTGGAAGCCGCGGAGTTTGCCGAAGGCGTGCAGCGACGGCCATCCTTGACGGCGGCTGCGCGCGGCGTCACGTCGCCTGGGCAGGTCGGGACGAAGAAACGGTCCCCCGGTCGAACCAAGAAACTGCCAACAGGCAGCAGCGAGACCACCGCCACCCCATGACATCACCAATCCCGGCCGGGGCGTCCACCGCTTCCAAACCGGCCGGGCTTTCAACCCCAGAAGCGGACAAGTGATGTGCTACCAAAACCGGACAACTTGAAAAGCTACTGACAATGCCAACGGAGCGAATGCGGTCGAATGTGGTAATCATGCCGGATAGGCGCGGCCACTCGATGCTGACGGCCGGTGGGGAGATTATGCGGAGGTAGTTCTGCGAAGCGCATTCCTGGGATCGCGAACCACCCGCGCCTCGTCGTGGCCCCGGTGGCAGCGCGCGACCCATGAGCCAAGATCGCATTTTCGTTTTCGCCACCAGTTCCCGAGCTTGAAACGCAGCCGCCGCACGGCGGTTCAGATTGCCAACCACCTCGCTCACACCAGTCAAGGCACCGTCCGATCTGACCGCGGCCGACGGTGCGCCCAAGCGGGGGCGCGCGCATCAGACCGACCTGCCCCCAAAGCGAGGAACCGCCGGCATCCGTTGACTTGCACGCCGCACCGCGCGCAAGTCACGCGGTCACCCGAGGGGAATTACAGGCTCGCGATATATTTCGCGATCGTCTCCCGCTCGGCCGGCGAGAGCGCCTGCATCAATTTCACCATGTCGGCATTGTTGGTGCGGTCGCCGTTCGCGAACGCGTTCATGGCCTCGATCAGATAGTCGTAGCTCTGGCCGGCAAGCCGCGGCGCCGGCAGACCGCCGATGAAACCTTGCTGATGGCAGATTTGGCACACCGTGATCCCGCCGGGCGCCGGGACCGCCGCTGCCGGTGTGGTCCGCGCCGGCCACGGCTTGGCGGCGAAGTAGCGCGCCGCCGGGCGCAAATCCGCTTGCGTCAGGGGGGCGGCGAAAGCCTTCATCACGGCGTTCTCGCGGTCGCCGCTTTTGAAGTCGTGCAGCTGCTTGACCAGGAAATATTCCGTCTGCCCCCAGATGATCGGAATCTTGGCGTCGATCGGCTGGCCGTTCTCGCCGTGGCACAGGCCGCAGTTCTGCAGCTTCGCCTCGATGGCCTCGGCGGCCAGCGCCGGCGCGGCCAGCGCGGCCATGACGGCCAGCGCGCCGAAAATCGCCGGAATGTGTTTGGTGATCATGTGTTACCCTCCCGTTCATCGAGTGCCCGCGGTCCTGTGACGCGACCAACGCCCCCGGATCCATGATCAAGACATGCCGCAGTCAGGCCAGCGACGCAAGATGGTCGGGGTCATTCGGGGCATGAAGGTGGCGTTGCCCTGCGAAGGCCGGTATGGATGACCCGCTCTGCAGAGTGTCACCGACCCACGCATGCTTAAAAATTTCACGCCGCGCATGGCCTTGATCCTTGCGCACGACCTGATGGCGGCCGTCACGGCAGTGCTGGCGGCCTTCTATATCCGTTTCGAACTGGCCGGCATCGCCAAGCGCTGGGACATTCTGCTCTACCTGCTGCCGGCCTTCGTGGTCTATGCGGCGGGCGTGTTCGCGATGTTCGGGCTTTACAAGAACAAGTGGCGCTTCACCTCGCTGCCCGACATCATGACCATCGTGAAGGTCGCGACCGTGCTGGCGCTGACCCTCCTGGTGGCCGACTACGTGCTGCTGGCACCCAACCTCTACGGCGCCTATTTCTTCGGCAAGATCACCATTGCGCTGTATTGGTTCCTACAGATTTTCTTCCTGGCCGGAGCGCGGGTGGCCTACCGGTATTTTCGCTACACGCGCACGCTGCAGCACGCCCGCAGGGCCGATTTGGCCCCCGCTCTGGTGCTCGGTCCCGCCGCCGACGCCGAGGCGATCCTGCGCGGCATCGAAAGCGGCGCGATCAAATCGATCCAGGCGATCGGGATTCTGTCGCCGTCGCGCGCGGATCGCAGCCACTCGGTCCGCGGCATCCCGGTGATGGGCGATTTCGGCGACCTCGAACGGGTGGTGCAGGATCTCGCCAACCGCGGCACCGTGGTGGCGCGCCTGGTGATGACGCCGTCGGCTTTGGCGCCGGAAATGCAGCCCGAGACCGTGCTCACGCGGGCGCGCCGGATCGGCCTGACGCCGATGCGGATGCCGGGGCTCGAAGAAGACGGCGGCGCGCCGCGGCTGCAGCCGGTCCGTGTCGAAGACCTGTTGCTGCGCCCGAGCGCGAAGATCGACTATCGCCGGCTCGAAGCTTTCGTGCGCGGCAAGGCGGCCGTGGTCACCGGCGGCGGCGGCTCGATCGGGGCCGAGATTTGCGACCGGCTGGTCAGCTACGGCATCGCGCGGCTGATGGTCATCGAAAACTCCGAGCCCGCCCTCCACGCCGTGATGGAGGCGCTGGCGCCGAAGAACGAAGCTTTGGCGCCGAAGCATGCGGGCGCCGCCATCGACGGGCGCATCGCCGACATCCGCGACCGCGAGCGTATCATCCGGCTGGTCGAGACCTTCCGGCCCGACATCGTGTTTCATGCCGCGGCGCTCAAGCACGTGCCGCTGTTGGAGCGCGACTGGGACGAAGCCGTCAAGACCAACATTTTTGGCTCGGTCAATGTCGCCGACGCCGCGGTGGCGGGCGGTGCCAGCGCCATGGTGATGATCTCGACCGACAAGGCGATCGAGCCGATCTCGATGCTGGGCGCGACCAAGCGCTTTGCGGAAATGTATTGCCAAGCACTCGACCGCGAATTTTCCGCCCGCGCGGGGGGCACGGACGCGGGCGCCGACCCGATGCGCCTCATCGCGGTGCGGTTCGGCAACGTGCTCGCCTCCAACGGCTCGGTGGTGCCCAAATTCAAGGCCCAGATCGAGGCCGGCGGCCCGGTCACCGTCACCCACCCCGACATGGTGCGCTATTTCATGACCATCCGGGAGGCCTGCGACCTGGTGGTGACGGCGGCCTCCCATGCGCTCGCAAAGCCGCGCGCGGATGTCGCCGTCTACGTCCTCAACATGGGCCAGCCGGTGCACATCGTGCATCTCGCCGAGCGCATGATCCGCCTCTCGGGCCTCGAACCGGGCCAAGGCCCCGGCAATATCGCGATTACCTTCACCGGTGTCCGCCCCGGCGAGCGCCTCAAGGAAATCCTGTTCGCCGCCGACGAGCCCAGCGCCGATATCGGCATCGCCGGCATCGTGGCGGCGCGCCCGGTCAGCCCGTCGCTGGACACGCTGCGGGCGTGGCTGGGGGCACTCGAACAGGGCTTGGCGTGCGACGACCGCGAGGCGATCGAGCGGGCGCTTCGCGATGCCGTGCCGGGGTTTCGGCGTGAGGCGGGGTAGAAAATGATCACCTTAACCACCGTGAGCAGTCGCGAATTCAATCAGAATGCCGGCGGCGCGAAAAAAGGCCGCGTCGCGCCACCTGTAGGGTGGGAAAAATCGCGCTGCGTGGCGGACCATTCGTCATCGCCGGGCTTGTCCACGCTTGTCCCGGCGATCTCGCTCAGGAGGGCACGGCCGACTTTCGAGATGGCCGGGACAAGCCCGGCCATGACCCTTGGGGACCGCCATGAGTTTGTGCCAGTTACCCAAACGAAGGCGCTTCGCGTTTCGGGTTGCCGGTACGGCTGCTCCCCAGGAAGCATCCGTACCGGATCGTCAAACCGTATCTTGGCCGCACCCATCTGGATGCGTTCAGAATGGCCGGGCGCCGTCCCTGCCTACATTGATGGCGGCGGCCGTAAAAGTGCCGTCGGGCTGCTTGGTGGCCGCCTGGGCGCGGAAGGCGGCGCCGGCCTTGAGGTCGTCCTTGCTGCCGAACGAATTGCGCACCACATTGGCGTTCGCCGGGATGATGATCCGCTTCTCGCCTTGCGGGTACTTGACCACGATGCTGGGTTCGCCGCCGCCGGCGGACGTTGCCCCGACCATCGCGGGCTGGACGAAGCCGTTCGTCATGGTGCCGTTGGGGGCGCCGTACCATCCCTCATAATAGTGGCCGCCATCGGCTTGCGGCCGCGGGAAGATACGCAATTCCACCGCCTTTTGGCTGCCGTCGGGCTGCGGCATCGCGCCGGTGCCGACATAGTCGCCGGGCTTGATATCGGCAAACGTCGCCTTCGACACGGCGGTGATCGCCACCTTGTCGGCAAGTTTTAGGATGATGGCACTGCCGTTGGCCGTTTTCCCGTAGATCGTATTGCCTTCGACGCGTTCGATGGTGCCGGCGACGCGCTGGGTTTGCGGCGGTTGCTGCTGGGCAAGCGCCGCCGAAACCGTCAGCGCGGCCGCAACGGCAGTGATAGTCCAAAGACGTTTCCGCATCATGTTGCTACCTCCTTGAGGAGATCGTGCCTCTTACCGAATTTCCTTCGGCATGGCCGTCGAGGGCATGATCGTACGACAATCGCGTATCGGGGCGAAAGGCCATTTTTGCCGGGCCCGCCTACGCCAAGGATACTTGGAGCCTTTAGTGTTTCGCATGCTCTTATGCCCGCAAGAGCCTGTGAAGAAATCGCAAAAGACAGCGAGGGCGGACAACCGGTGGATGTGGCACCTTATCCTCCCGGTCTTCGGGGAGGGTGGACGCGCGGAGCGCCGCCGGGTGGGGTTCGCGTGCATTAAAAGCGGAAGAGGAATTCTATACCGTAACTACGCAAGGAAAAAACCCCACCCCGGCCCTCCCCGAAGACGGCCGAATACGGGGAGGGAGAAGATCCTCGCCGATTCGAATCGCAGGGCGATAGCCCGCTGACGGCGGCGGCTGACGGGTGTAAGTTGCCCCATGGCACGGCGCACCGGACGCGCCGATGGCTTGCGAACAAAACAGCAGCGCAGATACGGCTGACGCATCCGCGCCAAGCGCTCCAAGGGGAGAAACACCATGGGTTATCGAGACTTGCTCTGTGCCGTCGGCATGGCTGGCGCGTCCGCGCTGCTGTGCGGCGGCGCCAGCGCCGCCGACGGGGCAAAATATCCGCAATGGACTGGCCAGTGGGAGCGTTGGGTTCCTCCGGTGTCGGTGGTTTCCCCTTCGGGTTTGCGCACGCCGGGGGGCCAGCCTTCGTTCGATCAGACCAAGCCGTGGGGGCGCGGGCAGGAAGCCCCGCTCACTCCGGAATATCAAAAAGTTCTCGAAGCCAGCATCGCCGATCAGGCGGCCGGCGGCCAGGGCAACAATTTCGATCGCGCCCGCTGCATGCCCACCGGCATGCCGCATATGATGACGTTCGGACCGCTGGAATTCGTCGTCGAGCCGCACACCACCTATATTTTGATCGGCACGCAGGTGCGCCGCATTTTCACCGACGGCCGCGAATGGCCCAAGGAGATCGATCCGAGCTACGCGGGCTATTCGATCGGCAAGTGGATCGACGAGGATGGCGACGGCACCTATGACGTGCTGGAATCCGAAACGCGTGGCTTCAAGGGCCCGCGGGTGTACGACGCCACCGGCCTGCCGCTGCATTTCGATAATGAGTCGGTTTTCAAGGAGCGGTTCCACCTCGATAAGGCCGATCCAAAAATCATCCACGATGAGGTCACCGTGTTCGACCATGCGTTGACGCGCCCCTGGACGGTGGACAAGCGCTACGTGCACGCCGACAATCCGCATCCAAACTGGCGGGAGGCGGCCTGCGTCGAAGGATCGGAGTTGATGGCCATCGGTAAGGAAATGTATATCATCCGTGCCGACGGGCTGTTGATGCCGGCGAAAAAAGATCAGAAGCCGCCGGATTTGCGGTATTTTAAACAAACAGCGAAATAATCTTGGGGTTCGGGGTTGGAGCCGCCGCGGCTCCAACCCCAAGCGGATTGCGGTCATGTCTCGCCGGCAATGCGGTCCCAGCAATCCTGTGTCATGATCGTGGATGAACCCGTGAGGGCATTGCCGAAACAGCGTCACCGGCTGACGTGGCGGCACGCACCGTGGGGCCCCGCCATGCCGGGCACACCTGACGCATCGCTCCTGCCCGGCAAGAGCCGCAAGCCCTTGCGCCCGGCGTTGCGACACGGCACACCAAACCGGCATTTGCGCAAGGTTTCTGACGCGGAATCCGCGCTCCGGAGGCAGACATGAAAAGCTTGATGTCCACGCTGGCACTCGCCCTCGTTCTCGCTGGCGCCACGGCAGCGACCGCGCAAAAATATCCGGCGCGTCCCATCACCATGATCGTGCCGTTCGCGGCCGGCGGGCCGGCCGACGTCAGCGCACGCATCGTCGGCGAACACATGTCGCGCACGCTCGGGCAGCAGATCGTGATCGAAAATGTGCTCGGCGCCGGCGGCACCACCGGCTCCGCGCGTGCCATGCGGGCCAGTCCCGACGGCTACACGATCGCGCTGGGGCAGGTCGGCACCCACGCGGCGGCGGTGGCGTTCTATCCCAATCTCGCCTACCGGCCGGAGGCCGATTTCGCGCCGATCGGCCGCGTAGTCGACCAGGCGGTCCTGGTCGTTGCCCGCAAGGATTTTCCCGCTCGCAATGTGGGCGAATTTTTCGCCTATCTGAAGGCCAATGCCGGCAAGCTGAACATGGCGCATGCGGGCGTCGGTTCGATCAGCCACTTTAGCTGCCTGCTGTTCAACGCGGCTTTGGGTGCGAAGCCGACGCTGGTTCCGTTCAGCGGCGGGGCGCCGGCGATCAATGCCATGGTGGGCGGCCAGGTCGATTACATGTGCGAGCCGATTTCCGACATCGTCCAGCAGGCGCAGTCCGGCACCATGAAGGTCTATACGAGCGGCGCGTCGGCGCGAAATCCGGCTTTGCCGGATGTCCCCACCGCCAAGGAAAGCGGCTTGCCGCAATTCGAGGTCTCGGCCTGGTATGCGCTGTTCGCGCCCAAAAGCACACCCGCGCCGGTTCTCGATACGCTGACCGAGGCGCTCGACAAAGCGCTCGACGACGATACGGTGCGCAAGCGGCTTTCCGACCTCGGCTGCTCGCTTCCCGCCAAGCCCGAACGCGGCCAGGCGGCGCTTGCCGCTTTGGTCAAAACCGAAGTCGCGCGCTGGGTGCCAATCATACGGGCGGCCAATACCAGGGAGTAGACCAGCGCAAGACCGCAGTGAATGCTAGACTAAATGGCGGCGCGGGCGACGCCCTTGGTACTCAGGGTGCCGACGATGTAGTCCAGCATAAACCACCCGGACGGACATTCAATCTTGCGTCCGAAAATGGGAGCGGCAATGTTGTCCAGGATGGTCGCCATACCACCACATAGACTTGGTCATTTCGGGTTGTTTATCGGCGTGCCACTGGGCATCGTGTCATGACCAGCGTCTTCATCGTGCGGCCGTTCGACAAGAAACCGGTCACGATCAAAGACAAGGACGGCAAGGACATTTCCGTCGAGGTCGATTTCGACCAGATCGATAAGTTACTGATTCAGCCCGCGCTCAGTAAAAACGGGCTTGAGGGCAAGACGACGGGAGTCATCGCGGAAGCCGGCAATATCCGGGTCAACATGTTCCAGATGCTGATCGTGTATGATTTGGTGATCGCCGATATCTCCATCGATAACGCCAACGTCTTTTACGAACTCGGCATCCGCCACGGGCTGCGGCCGAACGGCACGATCCTGCTTCGCTTCCCGACCAGCGGCAAGGATGTCCCCTTCGACCTGAAGACCGACCGCTATATTGCCTACGAACGGGAAAATCCGGCGGGCGCGGTCGATCAGCTCGCCCAGTCGATCAAGGAAACGATCCAGGTCCTGCGCCGTGCCGACCGCAGGCCGGATAGCCCAGTGTTCCTCTTGTTGCCCGCGCTTAGTCCGCCCGGGCTCGCGAAGCTCACCATCGTTCCGAGGGAGTTCCGGGAAGCGGTCGAAAAAGCGGAGCATGACGGGATGATCGGATGCACGATGCTGGCACTGCTCGGTGAGGAGGCGAAACGCAACGTCTGGGAGCGCGAGGGGTTGCGACTTGTCGGCCGTACCCAGCGTTGCATCAAAGCCTTTAAAGCGGCCCGCGAGTCCTGGGAGTTCATCCGCAAAGACCTGCCGGACGACGTCGAGGCCAATCTGCAATTGGCCACAATCTACCAGCGCCTGGGCGATCCTGTCACGGCGGCGCAGGCCTGTCGTCACGTGCTCGACAACCCGACAGCGGAACGCAGCGCCAGAGCCGATGCGCGCAGCCAGCTGGCGCGCAACGAAAAGGCATCCTGGTTCGCCGACTTCAAGAGCATGGACACCCCGGAGGCGCGGCGTCGGCAGGCCATTTCGGATATTCGGCTGATTGAGGCGTTCGAAGGGTATAAGGCGGGATTCGCCGAGGACCAGAACGATTATTACTCCGGGATCAATGCTCTCGCCCTGCTAACCGCGATCGTCAACCTGGGGGAGATGGAACCGAACGCCTGGGCTGGGCGTTTCGAGACAACGAGAAAGGCCAAAAACGCGCTGGACGACTATCGGGACCAACTTATTCAGTTGCGCGGTGCCGTCAAGATATCGCTCGAAAACGCCGAGCGTAAAAGCGAGACTACCGGCAGACCCGATGAATGGCTGCCGCCATCTCAGGCGCAGTATAGTCTGTTGACCACTGGAAGGGACCGTGCCGTCTTCGTTGGTAACTTATATAGGGCAGCCAAAAAGGCAGGTGGGAATGGTTTTTCCGTGGAGTCCGAGGCCGCGCAGGTGGCCATTTTCCACTCCCTCGGTCTGTTTTCGGAAAATTGCCGCGCCGCCTTTGATGCGCTCGGAGTTGTCCCGTCCGCTGGCGAGGCCGATAAAATGAAACCGCCACGCAACCGCGTCATCGTCGCCACCGGCCATCGCGCCGATGCGCTGAACCGTCCGCCCCCCGGCCGGTTTCCGAACACGGCCGCGTGCATCGCCAAGGCCAAGGCCTGGTTGCGCGAGGTGATCGCGGCGGAAAAGGCCGCGACGGCGGGCTCCTTCACGGGGATCGCCGGTGCCGCCAGCGGCACCGATCTGCTATTCCATGAGGTGTGCGCCGAACTCGGCATCCCGACGACCGTCGTCCTCCCGATTTCCGTCGATGATTACCGTCGCCAGTCGGTGGCCGACGGCGGGGCCGATTGGATCGACAAGTTCAACACGCTCGTCGTCGCGAAGGAGAATGAGAAGCGGCTGATCGTCCTGAGCAACGACGCCGACTTGCCAAGCTGGGCCGCCAGCATCCCCAATTATGGGGTGTTCCAGCGCGGCA
The DNA here is from genome assembly GCA_963802745.1 of uncultured Alphaproteobacteria bacterium. GTDB lineage: Bacteria > Pseudomonadota > Alphaproteobacteria > Rhizobiales > Xanthobacteraceae > JAJPKK01. The sequence goes on from CAWDKL010000048.1 coordinate 14,901, forward strand.
ATATCTGGATGCTGGAGGATGCGCTGATCCGGCCCAATGCGGACGCCACCTTGGTGGCGCTGTGGAACGGCAAGGCGGGCGACGGACCCGGCGGGACGGCCGACATGGTCGCGCTTGCGCAGGCGCACGGCGCAAAGGTGCGTAAGCAGAACACCGACGAACTGTTTGGACTCGGCCAGCAATCGTAGGACGCGGTGGGCGCCATCCTTCTCGGCCCGCCGCACGGGATCGCTCCCGCCCGACACCGGCAACTTCGCTCGCCGATCGGCGGATCGGACGACCGGGGTGCGCATTCAATTTCGCGCCCGCCAATGCTACACAGGCGCAAGGTCGTTCAGGGACGTTCAGGGAGGTCGTCATGTCGTTGCATCGCCATTCGCCGCCGCACCGCTTGGTCCGAATATTCGCCGCCGCCGCCGCGTTCGCCGCCGTTCCGACCCTCGCCGCCGATGTGACGCCGGCGCGGCTCGCCAATCCGGAGCCGCAAAACTGGCTGATGAATCACCGCACCTATGACGGCCAGCGGTTCTCCCCGCTCGCGCGGATCAACCGCGACACGGTGAAGAATCTTAAGCTTGCCTATGCGGTGCCGCTCGGCGGCGGTGCCGGCAAGGAATTCAACGAGGCGACACCGCTCGCCGAGGACGGCTTTCTCTACATCACGGATTCTTGGGGCGTGCTCTACAAGATCGACGGCAGTTCGGGCGACGTCGGCCGCATCGTCTGGCGGATGGACCCCAAGCAGGAACAGCAGCGGCAGAACCGCGGCGCCGCGCTGTGGGGCAATCTCGTCATCACCGCCGCCAACAGCCCCGGCCGGGTGATCGCCACGAATAAGGAAACCGGCAAGGTGGTTTGGGAAACCGCGTTCCCGGACATCGCGAGCGTGGTCATCACCATGGCGCCGCTCGCCATCAAGGACAAGATCATCGTCGGCGCGGCCAACAGCGGCGCCGGCATCCGCGACTGGATCGCGGCGCTCGATGCCGCGACCGGCAAGCGGATCTGGCTGAAATACAACGTCCCGGCGCCGGGCGAAGCCGGCAGCGAGACTTGGAAAGGCCCCAACAATGCCTGGCAGACCGGCGGCGCAGCGGTCTGGGTCACCGGCACCTATGATCCCGCGACCAACCAGACCCTGTGGGGCACCGGCAATCCGGTGCCGATGTTCGACCCGACCTACCGGCCCGGCGATAATCTCTATACCGACAGCCTGCTGTCGCTCGATCCGGACACCGGGCGAATGAACTGGTATTTCCAGTATACCCCCGGCGACCAGTGGGATTTCGACGAAGCCGGCACCCACATCCTGATCGACAGCGAGGTGGCGGGCCAGCCGCGAAAACTCATTACCCATTCGGCGCGCAACGGCTTCGTCTACACGATGGACCGCAACAACGGGCAAATCGTCGGCGTCAAGCCCTATATGGACAACATCAACTGGACGCGCGGCATCGACCCGAAGACCGGCAAGCCGCTCGACTACGATCCCACAAAGGACATCCAGACCTACTCCGGGGTCGCGATCCACAGCGGCAGCGACCCGGTGAAAAAGGTGTGTCCGACCATTCTTGGCGGCAATAATTATTGGCCGTCGAGCTACAGCCCGCGCACCAAGCTGCTCTACGTGCCGGCGCTTACCGGCTGCGACGACGTGAAGATCGACACCGCCATGCACTCCAAGGCGCGCGGCTGGAACGGCGGCACCCATTCCACCACCGAGCGGCTCGAAAGCAACATCACCGCGTTCGATCCGGTCTCGGGCGAGATCAAGGGCAACGTTCACCTGCGTTACCCCAATGTCAGCGGCACGCTGGCGACGGCGGGCGGCCTTGTCTTTGCGGGCCTCACCGATGGCACGCTGGCGGCCTTCGACGACACCACGCTGACCGAACTGTGGAAGGTCAATGTCGGATCGGGCTTCAATGCGCCGCCGATGACGTTTGAGGTTAACGGCAAGCAGTACGTTGCTATCGCGTCAGGCCTCTACAACACCGGCCGCGGCGCCCTGGCCAACTCGCCCGAACTCAAGGACCAGCGCAACGCCACCGTGCTGTACGTGTTCGGGCTCTGAGCTCGCGGCGTGCCGCGGATGGGCCGTCGGTTGGGGCCGATCCGCAACAACGACACCGAAAGCGCCCGGAATAGCTTGTGAAGACCTTGAGCCGCGGCATTGCGCGCGGCTCGTCTTGGTGAGTGGCCGCGCGGAAAGCGTCGCGGTTTCGCGGCCGCGTGAAAACCGCTCGCTCCACGCGACTTTTTAGTGGTATGCGCCGGGCCTGGGACATGCGGCGGCCACGGGCATTTGCGTGCGGCCTCAGTGCGAGGCGATGCCCTTGCCGGCTGCCCGCGTGGTCATTTCAACGTCGCGAGGTATGCCAGCAAATCCTCGCGGTCGCGTTCGGCGACACCCTGGAACAGCCCCATCGCGGTACCGCGGATCATGGTGGACGGCGCCTCGATCCAGCCGCCGAGGGCATCCTCGGTCCATTCCCAGTTGGCGGCGGCCTTGAAGGCGGCCGTATAGGTGTAGCCGGGAGCCGTACCGGCCTTCTTGCCGACGATGCCGAACAGGTTTGGCCCCAGCCGGTTGTCACCACCCTTTTCGACCGTGTGGCAGAGCGCGCACTGCCGCACGAAGGCTTCCTTGCCCTTTACGGCATCGCCGGCTGCTTGGGCCGCACCCGCACCAGGGCCGATCAGGGCAAGCGCGATTGCCGCGCCGGCCGCCGCGGTGTGTCGCTTGATCGCGTGCCTCACGTCCATATGCTTCCTCCGCGTTTGGTCATCTCGGGTGCGGGCGCCGATCCGGCCCCTGCACAGGTCGCAGCGTTTGTAACGTGTTCGCGGCGGATTCCAAGTGCATCGGAACGGCGCTTGACTATACTGGCGGAATACAGGATTGCGCGGCTCCGGGGCTGCGGCCGTGCTCGTGTGCCGATGGACGGTATGCCGAGCGGAGCAGCGCTTTCGGAATGCTTTGCCGGGCCAGCCGGTGACCGCAGGGAGACCAGACATGACGATAAAACACGCCCTATTCGCCGGAACGGCACTCGGCATCGCAATGCTGGCAGGCGTGCCGATGGCGGCGCGCGCTCAAGCGCCGGCCGTGGCGGCACCGGCGATCGACGCCAACGACATCGGCGGCGTCGTGACCGGCCGGACAGGGCCGGAAGCGGGCGTGTGGGTGGTGGCCGAGACCACTGATCTCGGCACCCGCTTCGCCAAGATGGCGGTGACCGACGATCTCGGCCGCTTCGTGGTGCCGGATTTGCCCAAGGCGACCTACCGGGTGTGGGTGCGTGGCTATGGGCTTGTGGATTCCCCAAAAATTACCACTGAACCGGGCAAGACCCTTGCTCTCACCGCCGTGACCGCCCCGACCCCGCAGGCCGCAGCGCAATACTATCCGGCGATCTACTGGGCCTCCATGATCAAGGTGCCGGACAAGAGCATGTTCCCTGGCACCGGTCCGAACGGCAACGGCATTCCGCTCGCCTACAAGTCGCAAGACCTCTGGATCAACACGGTAAAGACCAATGGCTGCGGCAACTGCCACCAGATCGGCAACTATGCGACGCGCAATATCCCTGCGGCGCTCGGCACGTTCGACTCCTCGATCGCCGCCTGGGCGCGCCGGCTGCAGTCCGGTCCCGCCGGCCGCGACATGTCGCGGTTCATGGCCACCCTGCTGACGCCCGACGGCGGTCACCTCAAGGCGCTGGCGGACTGGACCGACCGCATCAAGGCCGGCGAAATTCCCGCCACCGTGCCGCCGCGGCCGGCCGGGATCGAGCGCAATCTCGTCGTCACGGTGCGCGACTGGTCGGACCCCAAGCACTATCTCCACGATCTCACGCTGACCGACCGGCGCAAGCCGACCATCAACGGCTATGGGCTGATCTATGGGGCGGCGGAACTTTCCACCGACAATCTGCCGGTGCTCGATCCGGTGAAAAACACCAAGACCACCATGAAGGTGCCGGTCGCCGATCCGAAATATGCCCCGAGTTCGGCGCTCAACAACCCGACCAACGCGCCGTCGGCGTATTTTGGCATGGAGCAGACCTGGGACACCCAGGTCAACGCCCACAATCCCATGATGGACCAGGACGGCCGGGTTTATTACACGGCGCAGACGCGATCCCCGAAAGATCCGCCGGACTATTGCAAGAAGGATTCACCGCTCCGCTCGGCGCAACTCTATCCGCTCGCCGCACGGCAGGACGGTTTCGTGCAGAATGCCCGCCAGGTCACGGTGTGGGATCCGAGCACGAAGAAGTTCTCCTTCATCGATACCTGCTTCGGTACCCATCACCTGAATTTCGCCGAGGACGCCGACAATACGCTGTGGCTCAGCAACAACACGCAGGGCGCTTCGGCCGTCGTCGGCTGGATCAACACCAAGCTGTATTGGCAGACCGGGGATGCCGCCAAGGCGCAGGGCTGGACCCCGCTCATCGTCGATACCAACGGCAACGGCAAGCGCGACGAAGGCTATAACGAGCCCGGGAAACCGGCGGACTACACCAAGGATACCCGCATCCCCTACGCGATGTATGCGATCGCCTATTCGCCGGCCGACGGGGCGATCTGGGGATCGAACCTGGCCCACCCCGGATACATCTTGCGCCTCGCGCCCGGTGCCAATCCGGCCGAAACCGCGCTGGCGGAAATCTACAAAATCCCGCTGCCCGGCTTCGGCATTCGCGGTGCAGACGTGGATCGCAAGGGCGTCGTGTGGATGCCGCTCAACTCCGGCCATATCGCGAGCTTCGACCGCCGCAAATGCAAGGGCCCGCTCAACGGACCGGGCGCCGAATTGGGCGAGAAATGCCCAGAAGGCTTCGCATTCTATCCGATTCCGGGGCCCGGTTTCCAGAACGATCCGGGCGCGGAGGAAAATCCCTATTACACCTGGGTCGACCAGCACAATATCTTAGGCCTCGGCGCCGACGTCCCGCTCGCAACCGGCAACCAGTCGGACTCGCTGCATGCGCTGGTCGATGGACGCGTGATGGAACTGCGCGTGCCCTATCCAATGGGGTTCTTCGCGAAGGGCATCGACGGCCGCATCGATGACGCCAATGCCGGCTGGAAGGGTCGGGGGCTGTGGGTGACGTCCGGCAACCGCACGCCGATGCATATCGAAGGCATCGATGCGCCGGCACCGGGCGCGCCGGGGGCGACACCGGCGACGCTGTCGAGCCCGCTGGTCGTGCACTTCCAGTTGCGCCCCGATCCGCTGGCGCATTGAACCTTGTCGTCGCGGATCGAAACCGGCGGCGCCGGTTTCGATCCGACGATAAAGCAAGCGCCCCCAAGAAATGGCGAAGCCTCCGGCTTCCCAATGCGCGCCCCCAAAGGGCGCGGTGTGCTCCATCGGAATAGAATTGGGGGGCTTTATGCGTTCAATGTCCAACGTCGAAGGGACCGAACCGTCCGCGATGGCGCAGTCGCTGGTTCGGGTGCTGATCCTCATCGCTTTCGGAAGCTTCGGAATCATCGCACTGCTCGCATCGGCCGCTCCCGGCACGCTGGCGATCAGCGTTGCCGTGATCGCCGCGATCGCTTGCTATTTTGCATTGAAGCACGTCGTGCCTTTCATCGACGACAGCGCCCTGGCACAGGGCAAATTCTTGGACTCGCTTAATCTGAAATACGTCGATGCAGCAATTCTGGTGTCTGCGGCGCTGAGTATTTTTATCGAGCTCGCCATTATCAGGTGGCAATCATCAATTCTTCCGTTTTTTGCGTTTTATAAAAATTTCAGTCTGCTGGCTTGTTTTGCCGGCCTTGGGCTGGGCTACGCGCTGGCCACGCGCGACCGCGTTGCGCTGGTCATCGTGCTGCCGTTGCTCGCTTGGCAATTCCTATTCATGACGGTCCTGCGCTATTCCGGCGACACGCTCGCCATCAATCCGTTCCGTGAACAGCTCACGATGGGCGTCCGCATGAGCGATTTGCGGAGCCAAATTTTGCTGTATGGGTTGCTGGCGCTGGTCTTCCTGATGACGGCTTTGACGTTCATGCCCGTGGGTCAGCTGTGCGGCCGGCTGATGGAGCGCCGCGCCAAGCTGCGGGCGTATGGCCTGAACTTGCTCGGCAGCTTACTCGGCGTCGTCGTGATGCTGGCGGCGAGTTTTCTATGGACGCCGCCAGCCGTCTGGTTTTCCCTCTGTTTTCTTGCCATTCTGCTATTTACGTTGAGGACGCCGGCTTTGATGATGATCGGCCTTTCCTTTACGCTTGCGAGTGTGATTATTCTAACCTGGCCGGTTAATCCGCTGTCGAACCGCGTCTATTCCCCGTATCAGCTTTTGGAGATTGGACGCAATGAGGATTCCGGCCTGACGATGATCAACGCCGCGGGCCATTACCTTCAGCACATTTACGATTTCTCCGACCCGCGCGACACCCGGTGGAACGACATTCGCGGATATTATGACTTTCCCTACAAAGCGCATCCGGTACTGAAGAATATCGCAGTCGTTGGTGCCGGAACCGGCAACGACGTGGCGGCCGCCTTGCGCGCCGGGGCTGAACACGTCGAGGCCATCGAAATCGACCCGGCCGTGCAGTTGACCGGCGCCGTGAGCCACCCCGAGAAGCCGTACGACGATCCCCGAGTTCATTCCGTCATCAACGATGCCCGTTCGTTTCTGCGAACGACGGACCAAACCTTCGACCTGGTGGTCTACGGCTTCCTGGACTCGCATACGCTGCTGAGCCAGGGTTCGAGCGTGCGTCTCGATTCGTTCGTTTATACCGTCGAGGGACTGCGGGAGGCGCGCTCCCGGCTGACGCCCGACGGCGTATTGTCTTTGTCGTTTGCGGTTTTATCCCCGGAACTGGGTCACAAAATCTATCTTATGTTGCAGCAGGCGTTTGACGGCAGACCGCCGATCTGCGTGAAGCGGGCCGAGGTTGACGGCTTGATCATATTCCTGGAGTCGAACGACCCGAACTGGGCGCCGCCGCCGAAACTGGTGGAAGACGCGGGCCTTGTGGACACCACGGCGTTTTATGCGGATCCGTCGCTGCGTGCCGACGTATCGACGGACGACTGGCCGTTCTTCTACATGCCGCGACGCATCTATCCCGTGTCGTACCTTATCATGGTATTCGGCGTATCCATGCTTTCCCTGCTCCTGGCGGCCAATTTTTTCACCGAACGGCCGAAGGTCGGTCACCTGTCGTTTTTCTTTCTCGGCGCCGGTTTCATGTTGATCGAAACCAAGGGAATCACCGAAATGGGCCTGACCTTCGGCAATACGTGGCAGGTGATCGGTGTGGTGATCGCGGGCATTTTGACCATGGCGTTCCTGGGGAATTGCGCCGTTCAGTGGTTCGGCATCAAGCGTCCGCTGATTCCCTATTTATGCTTGTTCGCCACGTTGGCGGTCGGCTGGTATTTTGCCGGATCGGGCGGGTTCGCCTCCACGCCTCTCGGGCGATTGGAAACCGCCACGTTGCTGACCTTGCCGCTGTTATTTTCCGGTATCGTCTTTTCGACGCTGCTCTCTGGCAAGGGGCAGGTTTCCGGGATGATCGCCATGAATCTGCTCGGGGCCATCTTCGGCGGCTTGCTGGAATATAACTCGATGTATTTTGGTTTCCAGTTCCTCTATTTGATCGCCATCGGGTGCTATCTGATGGCCTTCGTGTCCGATCTGGCTTTTGCGAAGTCTGACGCCGGCGAACTCCCGGCGGCTGCCGGCGCGATCGGGTAAGCGGCCCTCGAAGTATCCGCTAAGGCTGCACGCCCTCATAGCCTTCGACGATCGCGATATCGGCCACGGCGCGGCCGCGCCTTAATGCCATGGCCTCCCGATATTCCGGCGACCGGTAGCAGGCCAGCGCGGACGCGTAGTCGGGAAATTCGATCACCACCAGCCGCGAATGGAAATTGCCTTCGAGCACTTCGTGGCGGCCGGCGCGAACCACATAGCGGCCGCCAAATTTGCGGAATGCGACCTGATTCGCCGCCACGTACTCCTTGTATCCCTCCGTGTCGGTAACCTCGACCTGGGCAAGCCAGTAACCCTTTGGCATTTACCCTGCTCCCCCGTGGGTGGCGGCGGCGATTTCCGCCACGATGGCAGTGGCGGCGGCCTTCGGGTCGGGCGCGGCGACGATCGGGCGGCCCACCACCAGATGATCGACACCCGCTGCGATCGCACGCGCGGGCGTCATGATGCGCTTCTGGTCGTCCACGCCGGTGCCGGCCGGCCGGATGCCGGGACTGACGAGGACCATGCGCGGGCCCACGAGCGGACGCAGCGTTGCGGCTTCGGCCCCTGAGCACACCAGGCCGTCAACGCCGATATCGCGGGCCTGTGTGGCGCGCTCCGCGACCAGCTCCGGCACCGTGAAGTCGTAGCCGGCCGCGGCCAAGTCGGCGTCGTCATACGATGTCAACACCGTCACGGCGAGAATGCGCAACGAACCGCGCGCCTCCACGGCCGCCTTCATGGTCTGCGGATAGGCATGGACGCTCAGAAACGTCGCGCCAAGCCGGGCGACGCTTTCCACGCCCTTGGCAACAGTATTACCGATATCATGCAGTTTGAGGTCGAGAAAAACTCGTTTTCCTGCGCCGGCCAATACCCCGACAAGAGGAAGGCCGCCGGCAAAAGCCAACTGGTATCCGATTTTGTAAAAACTCACCGTTTCGCCGAGGCAATCCACCATTTTTTCGGCGGACGCCACCGATGGAACGTCCAACGCGACGATGAGACGGTCACGCGCCTCCAAGATCATGAGGTCGGGCTCTCCACCGATTGATCAGGATTTCCGGTAAACCCAAACGCGCGCGGGGGGTAAATTCAGCCAGATGCGCGCGCAGCCCTGCGCATGCGTGCCCGGAAAGGTGCGCGGAATCGGTGGTATCATCGCGTAGGTGAATTGAATGAACGGAGCACCGGGGCTCAGCAAGGCTAATGCGTCAGCCAGCAGCCGCAGTCGGAACTTCGGCGGTTTGTTGAACAGCGGCAATCCCGATACGATCGCGGCCGCCGGTTCACGCAACAGGGTGGCCAGCAAGCGGCGGATCCCGTAAGCGTCGCCTTGAATAACGGTCGCGTCGGGATAGCGCGTGCGCAGCAACCGGCAGAATGTCGGGTTGAACTCGACCAGCACCATCCGGGATGGGTCGATCCCACGATCGACCAAAGCCGCCGTGACCGCACCGGTTCCCGGACCGAGTTCGATGATGGGTCCCGCGACACCGGGGTCAACGCAGGCTGCCATTTGTCGCGCCAACGCGCGCCCCGAAGGAAGCACGGCGCCCGTCGCCAAGGGTCGTTCCATCCAGGAACGGATAAAGCTCACCTCGTCGTCAAGGCGCAACCTTCGCTTGGCCAGGCTCAACGTGGCTTGAAACGACATCTGGGGATCCAATTTCGGCGCCGCTCCAAACAGTGTCACACCACTGTCACGGTTATAGAGCGGTGGCGCCGGGGTCAAGGCCGCGTGATCACGAAACGAGCAATATCGTGGACAGCGGTCACGCGGAGCCCGCGCCGGTTCCGAAGAAGTCCTTCACGCGACTAAAGAAGCCAGCCGATTCCGGGTGGGTGTCGTTGGACGACAGTTTTTGGAATTCCGTCAACAATTCGCGCTGGCGTTTGGTCAGGTTCTGCGGCGTCTCCACCAGGATCTGGACGTACATGTCCCCCATCTGTTTGGAGCGCAGCACCGGCATGCCTTTGCCGGGCAGGCGAATTCGCCGTCCCGATTGACTCCCTTCAGGGATTTTGACCCGTGTCTTGCCGCCGTCGATGGTCGGCACCTCGAAATCCCCGCCCAAGGCCGCGGTGACCATGGAAATCGGTGCACTGCAGTGCAAATCGGCGCCGTCCCGCTGGAAAAACAGATGGGCCGCGATCGAGAGAAAAATATACAAATCCCCCGAAGGTCCGCCCCGCAGCCCTGCCTCCCCTTCGCCCGAGAGGCGAATCCGGGTGCCCTCCTCAACTCCGGGCGGAATGTTGACGGAAAGCGCGCGGTCCCGTGTGGTGCGGCCCTGGCCGCCGCAGGCCGTACAGGGTGTTTCTATGATCTGGCCGCGGCCATGGCAGGACGGACACGTACGTTCCAGGGTAAAGAAACCCTGCGCATGCCAAATCTTGCCTTGTCCGCCGCAGCTGGCGCAAACCTTGGGTTTGGTCCCGGCCTTGGCGCCGCTGCCCGCGCAAATCTCGCAGGTGACCGACGTCGGAATGCGGATTTGCGCGGTCTTGCCGTTAAATGCTTCTTCCAGCGTAATTTCCATATTATAGCGTAAGTCCGCGCCGCGCTCGCGGCCGGAACCGCGGCCTCGGCGCGGGCCCATTTCGAAGAACTGGTCAAATATATCCGCGAAGGACGAGGCGAAGTCCGCGCCGAAGCCGGCCCCCCGCTGCTCGAATGCCGCATGGCCGAATCGGTCGTAGGCGGCGCGTTTCTCGCCGTCCTTGAGCACCTCGTAGGCCTCGTTGAGTTCCTTGAACCGGTGCTCCGCATCAACGTCCCCCGGATTGCGATCCGGGTGCAATTTCATGGCGAGCTTGCGAAATGCCGCCTTGAGATCCGCATCCGTAGCACCGCGTTCGACGCCGAGAATTTCGTAATAATCCCGTTTGGTCATGCCACGCTATTCCTACGCAGCGCAAAACACCCTTCCCGGAAACCGGAAAGGGTGTAGAATTAATGATTTAGCGTGGATTTCGGTCACGTCGAATTATCCTGGGAAAACATGCCCGGACGTATCTCGGACATCCGCGCTTTGTTTGCCGACGTGCAGCAAGTAACACGCAGATGCCCGCGACGAACGCGGGCATGAGGATGATGCGATCCCATCGGAACCTGCTCTCGCCCGGGAACCCATCCGCGGAGATATCCCTCAGGCGCAGTTTGAAATCCAACAATCTCAGCGCGCCATGCGATCCCCCGACGCCCGCGGCACCGCCTTTTCACCGGGACCGCGTCGCTAATTAGGCCGACTTCTTGTTCTTCTTGTCGTCGTCCACCTCGGTAAACTCCGCATCGACGACATCATCCTTCTTCGAGCCGCCGCCGGGTTCCCCCCCGGCAGCGCCCTCGGATTGCTTATACATCGCCTCGCCGAGCTTCATGGAGGCCTGCGCGAGCGTATTCATCTTAGCCGTAATCGCGCCAGCATCCTCGCCCTTAAGCGCCTCCTTCAAATCCGACAACGCCGTTTCGATAGCCCGCCGCTCGCCGTCGCCGACCTTTGCGCCATGTTCGGCTAGCGCCTTCTCGGTGGAATGCACCAGGGCCTCGGCATGATTCTTGGCTTCGACCGCCGCCTTGCGCTTCTTATCTTCCTCGGCGTGCGCCTCGGCATCCTTGACCATCTTCTGAATTTCGGAGTCGGATAGCCCGCCGGAAGCCTGGATGCGGATCTGCTGCTCCTTGCCGGTCGCCTTGTCCTTGGCATTGACATTGACGATGCCGTTGGCATCGATGTCGAACGCCACTTCGATCTGCGGGACGCCGCGCGGCGCCGGCGGGATGCCCACGAGATCGAATTGGCCGAGCATCTTGTTGTCGGCCGCCATCTCGCGCTCACCCTGGAAAACCCGGATGGTCACCGCGTTCTGATTGTCCTCGGCGGTCGAGAACACCTGGCTCTTCTTGGTCGGAATCGTGGTGTTGCGATCGATGATGCGGGTGAACACGCCGCCCAGCGTTTCGATGCCGAGCGAAAGCGGCGTCACGTCGAGCAGCAGCACGTCCTTCACGTCGCCCTGCAGCACGCCGGCCTGAATGGCCGCGCCCACCGCCACGACTTCATCGGGATTGACGCCCTTGTGGGGCTCCTTGCCGAAGAACTGTTTCACGACCTCCTGGACTTTCGGCATGCGGGTCATGCCGCCGACCAGCACTACCTCGTTGATCTCGCCCGCCGTCAGCCCGGCGTCCTTGAGGGCAAGCCGGCACGGCTCGACAGTCTTCTGAATCAGATCATCGACCAGCGCCTCGAATTTGGCACGGGTAAGCTTCAGCGTCAGGTGCTTCGGTCCGGTCTGATCGGCCGTGATGTAGGGCAGGTTGATCTCGGTCTGCGTGGTCAACGACAGCTCGATCTTTGCGGTTTCCGCCGCTTCCTTCAGGCGCTGCAGCGCAAGCTTGTCGCGGCGCAGGTCGATGCCCTGCTCCTTCTGGAACTCGTCGGCCAGATAGTTGACCAGGCGGACGTCGAAATCCTCGCCGCCCAGGAAGGTGTCGCCATTGGTCGATTTGACTTCGAACACCCCGTCGCCGATCTCCAGGATCGATACGTCGAACGTGCCACCGCCCAGATCGTAGACCGCAATGGTGCCGGACTTCTGCTTGTCCAATCCATAGGCCAGGGCGGCCGCGGTCGGCTCATTGATGATGCGCAGCACTTCCAGGCCGGCGATCCGGCCGGCGTCCTTGGTGGCTTGGCGCTGGGCGTCGTTGAAATAAGCCGGAACGGTAATGACCGCCTGAGTGACCTTCTGGCCTAAGCTGGCCTCGGCGGTCTCCTTCATTTTCTGCAGGATGAAGGCCGAAATTTGCGACGGCGAATAGGACTTGCCATCCGCCTCGACCCACGCGTCGCCATTGCCGGCGCGTATGATCTTGTAGGGGACAAGCTTCTTGTCCTTCTCTACCATCGGATCTTCGTAGCGGCGTCCCATCAACCGCTTGACGGCAAAAAACGTGCGCTCCGGGTTGGTGACTGCCTGGCGCTTGGCCGGCTGACCGACCAGGCGTTCGCCATCGTCGGTAAATGCCACGATCGAAGGTGTGGTGTTGCGGCCTTCGGAGTTCTCAATGACCTTGGGATTTTTGCCGTCCATGACGGCGACGCACGAATTCGTAGTGCCGAGGTCGATGCCAATGACCTTGCCCATCTCTCAATCCTCTTCTGTCAGCAGATCGGCCGAGTCCATGCGGCACCCGGAAGAAGCATCGTCACAGGCCTCGCGCCTGTGTCGGACCGCCCCTGGTCCGATCCCTATTTTATCATCCGCCGGAGCCCCGGCGGGGTTCACAGCGTCATATAGGAGGTGGTCGATATGCCGCAAGGCGGGAACCGGCGAAATCGTAAGCGAACGCAAGCACCGTGAGAGGTAGCGCCGGTATTTGGCGAGGATGGTTCTCATAATGCGGCCGTAATCGCGGCGCCGATAGGTTTGCCAAGGGCAGTGCCGGTGCGGCATGCTCACGGCTTGCAGATCATGATGCCATCGCGTGCGGTTCCACTTGCCCCGGCCGGCCTGCGGATTGTCCCAGGGTTCTTCGATCGCCGCCGGCAGGAGCAACTGGCCGAGGCGGTATATGATGTGATCCGGCAGGCGCCGCTGTTTACCCCGGTGATGCCGGTAACCCGCAAGCCGTTCTCGGTGCGGATGACCAATTGCGGGCCGCTTGGCTGGGTATCGGACGGTGATGGCTATCGTTACCAGACCACCCACCCGGTGACCGGCCGGCCCTGGCCGCCGATACCCGATATGCTTCTTGATGCTTGGGCTCAGTTCGCCGCCTACCCGAATCGACCGCAAGCATGCCTCGTGAACGTCTACGGACCGGCCGCCCGGATGGGGCTGCACCAGGATCGCGACGAGGAGGATTTGGCCGCGCCGGTGGTCTCGGTCTCGCTCGGCGCGACATGCCGGTTTCGGGTCGGCGGAACCACCCGGACGGCACCGACCCGGTCCTTCCTGTTGGCATCGGGCGATGTCGTGGTGCTCGCCGGCACTGCGCGGCTGGCGTTTCACGGGGTTGATCGCATCCTGCCCGGCACGTCCACGCTTTTGCCCGAAGGCGGACGCATCAATCTGACGCTGCGCCGGGTCGGGGCGGCGTACGACCCGTGACGAAGTCTATGACGCCTTATTGGAAGGTTGGAGGAACCGGTTCATGATTGGACGTATCGTTGTCGTTCTCGCCGTGCTGGCCGCGTCGATAGCCGGTCTGCCCGCATCCGCCGCGGAAGCCTTGTTTCCGATCGGCTCGCGCATCGGGTTTGTTCCACCTCCGGGTTTCCAAGTCAGCAAGCGGTTTCCGGGCTTCGAAAATCCCGACGATGGCGGGTCGATGATCGTCCTCACCGTACCGCCGCAGGCCGTAGGCGAGATCGAATCATCGCTGACGCCCGAGACGGTGAAGCGCCAGGGCGTTATCGAGGACGCGCGCGAAACCCTCCCTCTCACTGACGGTAAGGCCGTGCTGGTGATGGGCACGGAGGACGACAATGGGCAAAAATTCCGCAAGTGGATGTTCCTCGCCGAAATTCCCGAAGGCGCCGCTCTGGCGGCCGTGAAGGTGCCGGTGGCAGACCTCGGTACCTATACGGACGATGTCGTCAAGGCATCACTGGCCACGCTCGCCATCCGGTCGTCTGTCCCGGTCGAGGAACAGCTCAGCCTGCTGCCCTTCAAGCTGAACGAGCTTTCCGGTCTTTTCCCGGTCCGCGTTCTCCCCGGCGCCGGTGTGGTGTTGACCGACCCTCCCAAGGGCGATGCGGCGCCGAGCGACCAGCCCGTATTCGTGGCGACGATCGGCCAGGGCGGGCCGGAGCAGGCCGCCGAACGTGCCAGTTTCGCCCGCAATCTCCTAACCGGCCTGAGCGACATCAAGGATGTGCGCGTCGTCAGCGGCGACATGCTCCGGCTTGGCGGCGGGACGCTCCCCACCCATGAGATTCAAGCCGAAGCCCAAGAAGCCGGTACCGGCAAGCCGGTAAAACTCGTCCAATGGGTCCGGTTCGGACCCGGTGTGTACATTCGTATGGTTGGGGTCGTGCGTGCCGATCATTGGCTTGCGGCTTATCCACGGTTCCGCGCGGTGCGCGACGGGATCGCGCCGCGAACCCAGTAACGCCGCAAGCTCAGGCGCTGCAGCCCCGCGGGTGGTCAGTTCAATTGCTGCTCACCCACGGTTTGTTGGGGCGGTGCGGCCTTTGGGCCACCTTTGGAGACCCCGACCATGGCGGGCCGCAGTACCCGGTCCGCTATAACGTAGCCCGGTTGCACGACCTGAACCACACAGCCGGCCGGTACATTGGCGTCCGGCACTTCGAACATCGCCTGATGGAAATTGGGATCGAATTTCGCACCCAGCGGATCGAGCCGTTTGACGCCGTGCTTGTCCAGCACCTTGAGCATCTCGCGTTCGGTCAGTTCGACCCCTTCCAGCAAAGCCTTGGCGGGTCCCTCGGTGAGGCCCCCGGCGTCGCTGGCGGCCTGCAAGGCCCGCCGGATATTGTCCGCCACCCCGATCACGTCGCGTGCGAAGCTGGTGATGGCATAGGTACGGGTATCCGCCATCTCCCGTTCGGTGCGGCGGCGCAAATTTTCCATATCGGCCAGCGAACGCAGCAACTTGTCTTTGTGATCGGCCAGTTCCTTGCTCAAAGTCTCCAATTCCTCGCGCGCGCCGGCCGTCCCGTTCTCCGGAGATGCCTCATTGCTATTGGCGGCAGTCACATCCGTCATCGATCGGTTCCCTGCACTATCATCGGTAAATCGGCTCGGATATCGACACTAGGCGGGCAAAAATCAAGCGCATAGCCAAGCCGCACCTGAGGCACCCCAAATATGTATGCATAAGTCAGGCTTAGCGGAGAGGCAAATAATCCCGCTGCGGCAAGACCAAGTCGGATCGGCGCCTCACGGCGCAGCGAGCAGCTTGCCGACGATTTTGGCGGTGTAATCGACCATGGGGACGATGCGGGCGTAGTTGAGCCGGGTCGGTCCGATGACTCCGATGACGCCTACGATGCCGCCGGTCGAATCCCGGTACGGTGCGATGATGGTGGAGGAACCCGACAGCGAGAACAGCTTGTTCTCCGACCCGATGAAAATGCGGACGCCTTCGGCGCGTTCGGCCCGCCCGAGCAGATCCGCGACGCCCTTCTTGGTCTCGAGTTCGTCGAACAGCCGCCGCACCCTCTCCAAATCGTCGACCGCCTTGAGATCGTCGAGCAGGTTGGCATGCCCGCGCACGATCAGCCTGCGTTCGTCGCGCTCCCCGCCCGACCAGCTGGCGAGACCCGCCGCCACGATTTTTTGGGTCAGCTGGTCGAGTTCGGCGCGGCCGGCTTCCATGGCCTTTTCAAGCTCGGCCTTGGCCTCCGCCAGCGTCTTGCCGCGAATATGGGCGTTGAGGAAATTGCCCGCCTCGATGAGCGTCGAACGTGGGTAGCCCGATGGGCAGATTGAGGATGCGGTTCTCGACTTGGCCGTCTTCGGCCACCAGCACGACAAGCGCACGTTCGGGTTCGAGCCGGACGAATTCGATGTGCTTGATGCGCACATTGGCCTTGGCGGTCAGCACCACCGCGGCCGCATGCGCCAGACCCGATAACAGCCCCGAGGCTTCCGTCAGCACGTTTTCGACCGTTTTTCCCGCCGCTGCAACCTGACCTTCGATGGCGCGGCGGTCCTGGTCGCTCAGATCGCCGATTTGCATCAGCGCGTTGACGAAGAATCGCAGGCCGAGCTCGGTCGGCAGCCGTCCGGCCGAGGTGTGGGGCGCATAGATGAGGCCCAGCTGATCGAGATCCTGCATGACGTTGCGCACCGAGGCGGGCGACAGCGTCATCGGGATGATTCGCGCCAGATTGCGCGAGCCGACCGGCTCGCCGGTTGCCAGATAGCTTTCCACGATCTGGCGAAAAATCTCGCGCGACCGCTCGTTGAGCTGACCGAGGCTGATTTCGCTGGATCCGATCGGGACGTCTTGAGACACGGAGCGCATTACCAAACAATGTCCTTGAACAGCGATATTTGTCCATTCGCGATCACGGGCACAAGGCCGCCGCCTATGATTGGTCGGATCGCCGGCTGGGACTTGTGCGGCGGCGCCTGCGAACCTAAAAGCCAAGCTGGCGGCATTGCATACAACACACTTTCATGTCCGCCGCGGGAGACCCCATGCGACCCAGCCACCGCCAGCCCGATGAACTGCGTGCCGTCTCGCTCGAGCGCGGGGTCGTCAAATATGCGGAAGGCTCCTGCTTCGTGAAATTCGGCGATACCCATGTATTGGTAACGGCGACACTCGAGGACCGCCTCCCGCCATGGCTCAAGGGCCAGGCGCGCGGGTGGATCACGGCCGAATACGGCATGCTGCCGCGCGCCACCCTGGAGCGGACGCGGCGCGAAGCCTCCGCCGGCAAGCAGGGCGGCCGTACCGTCGAAATTCAGCGGCTGATCGGCCGCAGCCTGCGCGCCGTGGTCGATTTGGAAGTGCTCGGCGAACGCCAGATCACCATCGACTGCGACGTGATCCAGGCCGATGGCGGCACCCGTACGGCCTCGATCACCGGGGCGTGGGTCGCCCTGTACGACTGCATAGCCTGGATGAAGACGCGCGACATGCTGAGGACGTCGCCGCTGCGCGAGCACGTCGCCGCCATTTCGTGCGGCATCTGTGCCGGGACGGCGGTGCTCGACCTCGACTATGCGGAGGACTCCGGCGCCGACACCGACGCCAATTTCGTGCTCACAAGCAGCGGCGGCATCGTGGAAATCCAGGGCACGGCGGAAAAGACGCCGTTCACCGAGGTGCAACTGCTGGCGTTGCTGGCGCTGGCCCGCAAGGGTGTCGGCAAGCTCATCGACTTGCAGAAGATGGCGGTGATGTGAGCTTGGGAGACCCGCATCGGCCGCACCATCGCCGGATCACCGGTCGCCTGGTGATCGCGACCCACAATCCCGGCAAACTGCGCGAGATGCGGGAGCTGCTCGCGCCTTATGGGGTTGACGCCGTTGCGGCCGCCGAGCTCGGCCTCGGCGAGCCGGAGGAAACCGGCGCGAGCTTTGGCGAGAATGCCCGCATCAAGGCCGTGGCGGCGGCCATGGCGGCGCGGCTGCCGGCGTTCGCCGACGATTCCGGGCTGGTGGTCGAAGCGCTCGGCGGAGCGCCGGGCATCCACTCGGCGCGCTGGGCCAGGCCGGGCAAGGATTTCGCCGCCGCGATGCGGGAGATCGAAAACCGCTTGCGCGCACAGGGCGCGACGGCCCCGGCGGCCCGGGCTGCGCACTTCGTCTCGGCGCTCTGCGTGGCCTGGCCGGACGGCCATCTGGAGGCATTTGAGGGCCGGGTGGACGGGACCTTGGTCTGGCCGCCGCGGGGCAGCATGGGGTTCGGCTACGATCCGATGTTCCTTCCCGACGGATATGAGCTTACATTCGGCGAGATGACCAGCGAGGCGAAACATGGCCTGCCGCCGCGGGGGCTCGGCCTGTCGCACCGGGCGCGGGCTTTCGTGACCCTCGCGGCGGCCTGCCTGCAAGATGTGTGAAGCTCTCGTCACGAAGCGCGACGCCTCGACTGTCGCGGAGCCGATGTTCGGCGTCTATGTCCATTGGCCGTTCTGCCGGTCGAAATGCCCGTATTGCGATTTCAACAGCCATGTCCGCCACGGCGGCATCGACCAGGCGCGGTACGTACGTGCCTACGCGGCGGAGATCGCGGAAACGGCCGCCCGCATTCCCGGCCGCACCGTATCGAGTATCTTTTTCGGCGGCGGCACGCCGTCTCTGATGGAGCCGGCGACGGTTGCGGCCATTCTGGATGCGATTGCGGCGCATTGGACGATCGCGGACGATATCGAGATTACCCTGGAGGCCAATCCGACCAGCGTCGAGGCCGGTCGATTTGCCGGCTACCGGGCGGCCGGCGTCAACCGGGTGTCGCTGGGCGTCCAGGCGCTCGACGATGCGGCGCTCGCGGCGCTTGGGCGCACCCACTCCGCGCGCGAGGCGCTGGACGCGGTGGCGATCGCGCGAAAAATCTTTGCACGCTATTCCTTCGACCTGATCTATGCCCGGCCCGGCCAGACCGTGCCGGCTTGGCGCGCCGAACTGAAAGCCGCCATCGCGGAGGCTGCCGAGCATTTGTCGCTCTACCAGCTCACCATCGAGCCGGAGACGCCGTTTGCCGCCCTTCACGCCGCCGGCAAGCTTGCGGTGCCGGACGACGATCACGCGCGCACGCTCTACGATGTGACCCAGGAGGTCTGCGCCGCCGCGGGCCTGCCGGCTTACGAGATTTCGAACCACGCCCGCCCCGGCGCCGAATGCCGCCACAACCTCGTCTACTGGCGCTACCGCGAATATGCCGGCATCGGCCCCGGCGCCCATGGCCGCCTCGATATCGCCGGTGAACGCCGTGCCACTGCGACGGAAAAGCGGCCGGAGGCATGGCTCGCGCAGGTCGAAGCGCAGGGACACGGCCGCACCATCGATGAACCGCTGTCGCGCGCCCAAGCCGGCGACGAATTTCTGCTCATGGGCCTGCGGCTCGCCGAAGGCATCGATCTGGCGCGTTTCCAAGCCCTGGCCGCGGCGCCGCTCGCCACCGGGCCGATTGCGGAACTCGCTCGCCTCGGCTTCGTAGAAACGATGGACGGGCGTCTGTGCGTCACGCCGGCCGGATTTCCGCTCCTGAACGCCATCGTGACGGAGCTTGCGGCCTGAGGGCCGCGGCCGCTGCGGCGGCTTTCGCGGGACCGCGCGATCGATGATCGCTGCACCATCTTGGATACGTTGGTCGCGCTAGGCGACCCGGAGCTGAAGATGGGAGCGTCGCCGCTCACGCTTGTGGCACGCGAGCACGAAAGCGACCTGCGATCGGTGCGTCCTGCTCCGGCGTAGGCGGTCCCCGCGCCCCTTAGCCTTAATTCGCCTTGATGCCGGCCGCCTGCGCCACTTTTGCCCATTTGGCGATTTCGCTGCGCAGATAGGCCGCGAATGCTTCAGGCGAAGTCGCCGGCCAGGATGGCGCCCTGGGAACTGAGCTTGTCCCGCACCTCCTGCGTCTTCAGGGCGGCGACCGCGGCGGCATTCAATTTGGCGATGATCGCCCCTGGCGTGCGGGCCGGTGCCACCATGCCGTACCAGTTGTCGGCCTCGATCTGCGGATAGCCGCTCTCCGCCATGGTCGGCAGGTCCGGCAGCGCCGCTATCCGCAGCTGGCCGCCCACCGCAATCGCCCGAATGACACCGGACTGGATCTGCGGCAGCAGCGCCGGTACGTCGAGGAACATGATCTCGACCTGATGGCCGACCAGGTCGTTCAACGCCAGCGCCGCGCCCCGGTAGGGCACGTGGACGATGTCGATGCCGGCGCTGATACGCAACAATTCACCGGCCAGATGCGGCATGCTGCCCGGACCGGTCGTGCCGTAATTGATGACGCCGGGCCGCGCCTTGGCGAGCGCGACCAATTCGCGCACGTTCGCTACCGGCAGCGTGGTCGAAGCGACGAGCAGTTCCGGGACTTTGGCCACCAGCGTGACCGGCGCGAGGTCTTTCACGGGATCGTAGGGTAGCTTGGCTTGCAGGCTGGAACTGATGGCGAGCGCGCCGGCACTACTGATCGCGATCGCATAGCCGTCGGGTTCGGCCTTCGCCACGTTGTCGGTGCCGATTACGCCGCCGGCGCCGCCGCGGTTGTCGATGATGACCAGCTGGCCGAGCAACTCCTGCATCTTCTGCCCGACTACGCGGCCGATGATGTCGTTCGGCCCGCCCGGCGGAAACGGCACCACCAGGCGGATCGGCTTGACGGGGTAATCCTTGAGCCCCTCTTGGGCATGCGCCCGCAACGGCGCGGCCGCCAGCGCCAGAACCACCACTATGTGCCAGAATTTCCGCATGGCCGCCTCGCGTTCCCCGCCCGCCTCGGATTTGCTGTTGGTTTTATCGCCACGCAGCTTATCACCGACCCGGCCATGATGCTAACAGACACAAGTCGCCGCTTCATCGCCCCCCGACGCGGCTCCGCTGCGTGGATTTCCCCTAATGACGCACCCCGAACGCTTTCTCCTGGCCGGTGTCATGGGCTGGCCCGTGATGCATTCGCGCTCGCCGAAAATTCACAATCATTGGTTTGCCCGCCATGGCCTGGCCGGAACCTATGTGCCGCTGGCGATCCGGCCCGAGGGTCTTCGCGCGGCGCTGCATGCGCTGCCGGCGCTGGGCTTTGCGGGCTGCAATCTGACCATTCCGCACAAGGAGACTGCTTTCGATATCGTCGATCGGGTCGATCCGGTGGCGCGGCGGATCGGGGCGATCAACTGCGTGGTGGTCGCGCCCGACGGCACGCTCGACGGCCGCAACTATGACGGCTTCGGCTATGTCGAGAGCATTCGCGAGGCCTATCCGGATTGGCGCGCCGATGCGGGTCCGGTCGTGGTCATCGGGGCCGGCGGCGGAGCGCGCGCCGTGCTGGTGAGCCTGGCGGATCAGGGCGCGCCGGAGATCCGGCTGATCAACCGGTCGCCGCAGCGCGCGCCGGCGCTGGCGCTGGAGTTGGGCGGCCCGATCCGGGCGGTGGCGTGGGAGGATCGCCAGGCGGCACTTCATGGTGCCGCCATGCTGGTCAATACCACGAGCCAGGGCATGGCCGGACAGCCGCCGCTTGATCTTGCGCTCGACACGCTACCGGTATCGGCCCTGGTCTCCGACATCGTGTACATCCCACGCAAATCCCCGCTGCTGGCGGCGGCGCGGCAGCGCGGCAACCGCACCGTCAACGGGCTCGGCATGCTGCTCCACCAGGCACGGCCGGCGTTTGCGGCGTGGTTCGGCGTCATGCCGGAGGTCACGGCGGAATTGCGCGCCATGATCGAGGCGACGATTTAAGTCGTAGAAAGTTAATCGACTGGCGGGTCTGCCCCGGGGCGCCTCACCGCCGCCGCGTCGTGGCCGGGCTTGTCCCGGCCACCTCGTTCGTTCAGGCGCTGGCCGGCCTTATCCGATCAGGGCAGGCAAAGTATTTGTCATCGGGGTGGACGGGGCAGGCCCGGCCAACACACCCTACCAACACCCGGAACCAAGGACGGGCGGGCGTGATGTTACGGCCTGGACGCATCACGTATGGCGTCCTCCACGAACTCATCCATCTCGGCGTTGGCGGCGGCGTACACCTCCCGTGCATGCCGATAGGCTTTTGCCAATGTATCGTCAGGAATCTCAAAAGCGATCGCCAGGCGCATTAGCGTGGAGAGGCTCACGTCGCTGAACAGCGCCATGATGTGGGACGGCTCGCCCGCTCCGCTGATCAGCATCCGCCGCAGATCGGTCCGCGTCACCGGGATCGTGCTGGCGTTGCGGATCGCGGACAGCGCCGTGGCGGCGGGATCTGTTGCGGCACGGCCGTCCGCTGAAGCATTATCGCTCAACAGGTTCATAACCAGCCGCTGCGCGGAGGCAACCATTGTCTCCACGACACTACCGTAATCCCCGACCGGCACGATGCGATCGCCCAGCTTATCGGGCGGCAGCCGGGACATCTGATCGAGGCGGCGAAGCCAAATGTCTTTTTTGGCGGCGGCGGCCGTTAAGGCGTCCACCGCGGACGTTCGGTCACGTTCGGCCGCAACCACCAGATCGAATACGTCGCGCGGCTGCAGCCTTTCCGCCCTGAAAAACAGCTTCTTGGCCAGAATCTCCGTGGTCGTTTCGAGCCGGAACGTCCGCCCCATGAACTCGAGCGTCTCGCGCGGCGCCGCATCCGTCACGGCGCCGGCCACCACGAAATCGATGTCGCCATGCGGCAGCACCAGCTTGATGCCGTTGGCCTGCTCGACATAGTCGGTCACCATCGCGGCCGTGGTCTCGTTCAGCCGAGGCGTCAGCAGCGACAGCCATTGTACGTCGTGCAGAAAAAAGTCGATGTCCCGGCTGAGGCGGTGTTCGAACCGGAACATCAGCACGGTGCCGCCGCCGATCACCACATCGGGGCTGCCGAAGCCCTTATCGTCGAGATCGTCGAAGATCGCGACGGCGGACGCAAGAATGCGCTGCCAGCTGTTACGGTTGATGCCTTGCTTCGGGCTCATGACCGGTCTCGGGTTTTCGCGGCGGTGCGGCAACCGTCGGCGCCGGCCGCCAAGGTCCTCATTCGCTTAACTGCGTCAGCCCCGGCATAAACAGGCGCTCGACCGGCATGGCGGCCGGAATATCCCCGAGTTCCTGCAGCGCCAGCAAAACCTTGGCCAGGGCGGTGCGGGAAATTTTTCCGCTGGTTTCGAAGAAATGTCCGCCCTGCAGGAAGTCGTAGCTTTGCTCCACGTCCGCACGGGTGAGGCTGCTCACGGCGAGCATGATGGCGATGGCTTCACGCCGGTTGGCCGGGTCCTCCAGCCACTGAATCGCCCGCGAATAGACCGCCAGATAGGCTTGCGCGGTTTTCAGGTTGCGCCCCGCCCAGGTACGGTTGACCGCGACGCCGGAAAACGGCAGGTCCACCGTATCGGCCGCGAGGGCGAGCTTGCGAAACCCCGCCGCTTCGGCGTGGAAATTGTAGGGCGTGGTCAACAGCGCGGCGTCCGCCGCGCCCGATTGCAGCGCCGCCATGCGGGCCGAGGTGGCGCCGGCAAAGATCAGGTCGACGTCGCGCGGCGCGACACCGGCGCCGGCCAGCATGCGGTCGAGGAAGATTTTGGTGATATCCTTCGGTCCGCCGACCGACACGGTCTTGCCCTTGAGTTCGCGCATCGACCCGATGGCCGGCTTGGCCAGGAGCGCATAGGGCGGACGCTGCGTCTCGATGCGGACGAGCGCAATCGACGCGCCCTTGTCGATGGCGCGGATCGGATCGACCAGCCCGCTGCCGACGCTGACATGAATGGATCCGGCGGCGAGCTGCTGGATCACGCTCGCATTGGATTGCGCGAAGACGAGATCGATCTTGATGTCGGCGGCTTGGAAGAAGCTTTTTCGGATGCCGATGTGGATCGGCCACAGATTGGTCGAGCCGGACGACACCCCGCCGGCGATGATCGTTTCCGCCGCACGCGCGGGCGGCGCGGACAGCAGCGCGGCGGCGACAATAACAGTGAACCGGAAACCCGTCCGCGCACCGCGGGCGTCTGGCCTTGGAGCGCGGGCGTCTCGCCCGCTAAGGTCAAAAGCGGGCGGGACGCCCGCGCTCCCATGGAGCATCATCATCCTTCCCCGCGATGCGCCGCGGCCGCCGGCGATAAATAAAACTCCGCGATCTCGGCGCCGGTCGTGCGCCATACGCCCTGGTGGCGGCAGATATAGGCGAGCGCCTCGTCGAGTGCCCCGATGCGGTGCGGCACCCCGCTGATATAGGGATGCAGCGCGATCGGCAGCACGCGGCCGGATTCCGCGCCCTCGCGATAGAGCACATCGAAAGTGCGGCAGATCATGTCGCGGAATTCCCCCGGCGACACGTACATGCGCTCGTAGGCCGGCTTGTCGTTGGTCTGCTGCGGATACGGCACCGAGACGAGCCGGCGCCCGCCGTCGAGCTGCATGAGGTAGGGCTGGTCGTCGTTGCACCAGTCGCAAACATATCGGCAGCCTGCGGCGGCCAGCTGATCGAGCGAATCCCAGGTCTCCTGCAGGCCCGAACTGAGCCAGCCCTTGGGCCGCGCGCCGGTGGCACGCTCGATGGTGGCGAAGGTGCGCGCGATGATCTGGGCTTCCTCGCCGGGCGGCGCCTCGTTGAGGCGGCGGGTGTTGCTCTCGTTGTGGCCCATCCATTCCCAGCCGCGCTTGTTGCCCTCCTCGATAATGACGGGATGGTGCTCGCACAGCAGGCTGTTGAGCGCCACCGAGCCGCGGATGCCATAGCGGTCGAGCACCTCCATCAGCCGCCACACGCCGATCCGGTTGCCGTAGTCCCGCTCCGACCACATCGGCACGTCGGGAATCTTTCCGCCGGGCCCGTAGCCGCCGGGGCGCTCCTCGAGCGAGAAGAACTCGATATTGGGAATGACCCACAGGGCGACGCGCGCGCCGTTCGGCCAGGTCAGCTTCGGCCGGCGGATGATCGGGGAATACGGAAACGGGCCGTAGGGACGGGGCTTCATGCAGCTTGCCTTCGCGGAGCCGGGTTGCGATCGGTTCAGCTTACCCTGCGCGGCGCACCGGCTTCCAGGTGGGCGATGACCTTGTCGAGCTTTACCACATCCAATTATTTTATGCTGCAGATCGAACAGGTTAAGCTTATGGGACGTATCCGGGGCAAAAGTCGAGGCGGTTTCTCACGGGTCATGGCCGGGCTTGTCCCGGCCATCCCGGAAACCGATACACGGTGCCTTTCCCAACGAGATCGCCGGGACGAGCCTGGGCGAGCCCGGCGATGACGGACGGACTGCCTCCACTATTGCCCCTGCTACGATGGGACGGGCTGCGGTCGAAGCAGCATTCTTTCACCAGCACCTTCCATGGGCACCACATGGGTAGCCATGTGGATAGCAGGTCGACCGCCGGGCGCACGCAGGCACCCCGAGGTGCATGATAACGGTGCCGATGCCGCGTTGGGTAAAATGCGCCGCCAGCGCCTTGCCGTAAAAGGACGCCGGCGCGCTGTTCGGCAATCATCACATCGCGGGGCTCCGGCTTGAACTCCGCAAAAATTTCCACCCGATCAGCGAATGACCGCAATCGACAAAGCTACAAAATTTGATGCGAACACTGCCTTATCGAGATGGGTGCAGCGTCGCCGATACACCTGTGGTACCTGCTAGCGTGACTAGCGGTCTTGGCTCATTTGCCCTAACCACTATCTTGGCTGCGATTTCCTTTGCCACGGCAAGCCCTTGGCTGTTCAGCGCGTAGTTGCTCCCCTTGCGCTGGCCGTTGCGAACCACATACCGGCCGTTTCTGATGCACTCCTTAGCGGGGCGACGGAGTGAGATGCCGGATTGTTCGGCGGCACGAAAAAGCTGGGTAGCCAGAACACATTCCTCGTTTTTGAGCAGGTAGTATCCGTACAACAGAAGCAACATGGCATCGGCGTTCCTGTCAGGGCCATCCGGGAGCACCTTCAACACGATGGTCCCATCCTGACGGAGGTCGAAAATACCCGTCGGCAAACTCTGGTCGAATGCTTTGCGCGAAGATTCGGCCAAACCGGCGTTTCCCGCAGGGGGGCGACGCTCTCCAAGCATTGAAAGAAACTGATGATACATGGGGTGCACCTCGTCCTCGGCTACCTCGGCCTCGAACTCGGCGTCGCCAATTCTCATCTTAAGTCGCCGCAATTCGCTCATCGGTCCCTCTCTGGGTCGCGCTTTCGCAAAAGATTTTGCCCGCTCGACGCGCGCCGGTCGCATAGCGTCAAGGCTCCAATCGTCGAAAAAATAACTCCCCCTAACCTCCTCCCGTGGTCAGTCTTGTTAAGAAAGTGCCCCGTGCATTTCACACGGGGCCGAAAGGCTCTTTGCACACCGACGTGTTCATTTGCCAATTCAGACGCTTCTCGGCAGAGCGCCCTCAGGCTGAGGGCGACTTAAACATGGTTCTAACTAAAGTTACCGGGACGATTGGCTCGCAGAACGACGACGCGGCCCCTGCGCGCTGGACGTATTCGCGTTCACCGGAACGCTCGCGGCCTGTGGGCATGCGTCCCACGACCCGAACCGGCCATCCTTCTCCATTGACTGGGAAAACTTGAAGCACTGGTTGCCCTTACGGATCGGGCCACCGCCGGATTGATCGGCCTGTACGGGAGCGGATGCCAATAGGGCGCCGAAGGCGATCGCGGCGGCTGCGATTGTCAACTTGCACATAGACGTTCCCTCAAGGGTTGCGCATGCAACCACCCTGGTTGCATAACTTTAGTATAAAACGGATATCGCTTTAGATGGGTCATGTCAACATTAATTTTATTGAAATAAAAAATTTATGTCTGATCACGCAGCTTTTTTACATGATTTACATGATAAGGTATTTTATAACCTCTAAATCGTGACAGAACGGTAACGGGAGCCGCCATCACATAAATCCCGGAATGCCGGGGGTGACCTGAATCACCGTCGGGATTGACTGCACAGGAGTGCGGATTGTGGCTTTTTTACCTCTAAACATGTCCGCTAGAGGGGCAGGCCGCGGCAGGGCAATCTTCCGATCATTTCATTCCCGTCGCTTCCGGAATGGCGGCTTGACAGCACCTTGCGCGCGCCCACGCCTTGTTGCTGACACAACCGATAACTCTTCCTAATCATTGCGCCCCTTCGCTGGGCGCAACCGCCGATGTGGGTGGCAATGGCATGAAGGAGAGGGCAGATGACCGATCGCAGCCGTGAAACCGTCAACGCAGCACCGCGCCGAAATTTCTTCCGCCGCCTGGGCGGCGTAATGGCGTTGGGATTTGGCGGGTTCGCGCCTACAGCGCTGCACGCCCAGCCGGCCGCGCCGCGGGGCGGCGGCCCCAATTGGCCGGGCGTGCTGACGGGAAGCCATCGGCAGGTGGTGGATGCCTACGAGGTCAATTCCGGGTTTCCGCTGGCTTTCGCATACACATTCCTCGCCCCGAACGAGTCGGCGACGGCCGTCATCGTCTTGCGCCACGGCGCAACCCCGATCGCCCTCGATCATGCGATGTGGGCGAAATACAAGATCGGCGAGGCTTTCAAGATCATCGATCCGGAGACCAAGGCTCCGGCGGTGAAGAACCCGTTCCTGCGGCCGAAGCCGGGCGTCCTGCTGGTGGAGGACATCGCGCTGGACCGCCTGCTGGCGCGCGGCGTCGTGATCGGCGCCTGCAATGTCGCGATCCAGGTACTGAGCAAAGCCGTGGCCGGCAATGCCGGGGTAAGTGCGGAGGAAGCGGCGAAGGAGTGGACCGCCAATATCGTGCCGGGAATTACCGTCCTTCCGTCGGGAACCTGGGGTGTGAACCGCGCGCAGGAAGCCGGCTGCTCCTATTGTTCCGGTGGTGGCTGATCGTCCTTGACCCGGGCGGCGCCGCCCGCCATGTGATCACCAGTCAGTCGGCCGGACGGCCGCCGCGGCAGGGGCCGAAAGGCCGCCGGGGAGGAAAGTCCGGGCTCCATGGACAAACGGTGCCGGATAACGTCCGGCGGGGGCGACCCCAGGGACAGTGCCACAGAAAACAAACCGCCGCGGCGCGTTGCGTCTGGCCGCGGCAAGGGTGAAACGGTGCGGCAAGAGCGCACCGCGCTTGCGGTAACGCAAGCGGCAGGGCAAACCCCACCGGGAGCAAAACCGAATAGGGACGGCGTGGGAGGCGATGACGCTTCGGCGGCAGCGTTATTCCAGGATGTTGTCTTGATCCTGCCGTCCGGGTGGGTTGCTCAAGGCGCCAGGCAACCGGCGCATTAGAGGAATGGCCGTCGCGTGCCGGGCTCGCGCCCGGTGCCATACAGAACCCGGCTTACAGGCCGGCTGATAGTGAGGAGGCTCGGCGCTGCAACGCGCCGGGCCTCCGCCATTTTGTGGCGGCACGGCTGCTTGGGGGCACGCCGTCGGCAAATGAAAACGCCGGGCGAAGGTCGATCGCCCGGCGCGCAAAATCGCCGCAATTCGGCGTGTCTCAACCGCCCGCCGGACCGGCGATTAGTTGGTCGCGCTCTTGACTTCCACCAGGCCGACCTCGTTTTCGAGACTGTTCGCCAGGACCGGATTGCCGTCGCGGTCTACCGTCATATTGCGAACGATGTCGCCGCCTCCCGGGATTGCCCAGCTCTGGAACTTCTCGGTTTTGGGATCGAAGCGGACAACGGTATTGGGCTTCGCACCGGATTCGTTGTACCAAATCGCACCCTTGGTTAACGCGATGCCATAGGGCAGAGACTTCGGACCGCTCGGCGACTGCCACTCCTTGACTTCGCCGGTTGCGGGGTCGAGCCGTCCCAAAAAGCCGCGCGCATAGTCCGTGTACCAAACCTTATCATCGGGCGAAATGGCAATCCGGCGGGGGCGCGCGCCGGCACTCGGCAGCTGATACTCTTGGATATGCATGTTGTCGTCGATGGTGGCGACCTTTGGCGCACCGAACTCGACGAAATAAACCACGTTCTTGGAGTTCACGGCCATGCCGTAGGGCCGGGCATTCGGGGTCGGGGGCGTAGCGAGCTTGATGTCGCCTGATTTCGGATCGAGCCGGCCGACGAAGTTGCCGTTCTGGACACTGAACCAAATAATGCCGTTGTGATCGATCACCAGCGTATGCGGATCGCGTGCCTTCGGATCGGGCAGCTTGTATTCCGTAACCTCGCCGGTCTTGACGTCGAGCTTTCCGATAAAGCCGCGGAAATTGCCGGTGAACCACACATTGCCGTCTTTATCCTCGACAAGGCCATGCGGCGCCGACATCGGATGCACCGGATATTCCTTGAATGTTCCGGTCTTCGGATCCAGACGGCCCAGCTTGTTGGCGAGCTGGCCGGACCACCAGATCGACCCGTCACGGGCCGCCATCGGATCATGCGGACGCGAGCCGGGTGTCGGCAGCGGCCATTCCATGATGTTCACTTCCGTAGGTCCGGGGATCAGCACCGCCGGAGGCCGCGGCTTTTCCGGGAACGACCGGATCAAATAGGCCCGCACGGTGTCCCACTGGTCCGGCGGCACCGGTGCCCCGAAATTGCGCATCATGTTGGTGATCGTCAGCCACCCTTCCGGCGTGTAACCGGCGGTCAGCCGATTGATGTCATGACAACCGCCGCACACCGCCACCACGGTCGATTTCCCCGGACCTTCCGGAAAATTCTGTCCGCGCTGCTGCGCCATGGCGGGAAAGACCGCGCCGAGAAGCGCGGCCGCGATCGCGGGCAAGAGTAACCTATTGGACATGAGGGGTCTCCGAGTCGAGGCGAATGTGTCAACGCCGATCTTAAACTACCATGCCGTTTGACGGCCCATGCCGTCAAGCCTGTGAAGCCTGCGCGGGTCACGATGAATCGCGCGGGGGCTGCCATCCGCATGCATCGACGCAGCCGCGATCTTACAGGAATCAGCGGGTTTTGGCAGCGTTGGCCCCGCACGCGGGGCTCACATCACCCGCGACACGCTCAGCAGGCCGGGCCGCTCGGCGTTGGCGGCTTCGATCGCCTGCTCGGAGCCGAGCACGACCACCCGGCCCTTGGCGGCGACCTCTGCCATAGCATCGCCGAAGCCGCGCAGATCGGCGGCGGTGGTGGCAAGGATTTCCTCGCGCATGCGCTGGCGTGCCGCGTCGGTGTCGCCGATCAGGTGGCGCTGCATCGACGCGAAGCCCTTGGCATCGGGCAGACGGTAGGTATCAACTTCCCCGATGGTGCCGATGATATTGCGTTCAAGCTCCGACGCGCTGAGATCCGCGGTTTTGAGGAACTCCGCGGTGCGGTCGTAGATGTCGAGCGTCGCGGTGAGGTTGGGGTCGCGATAGGATACGAACGTGAAATCGCCGGAGTAGCGGTCGAAATTGCACTGGCCCCCATAGGCGCCGCCCTGGACGCGGACCTTCTCCCACAGGTAGGTGGTGCGTAGATATCGGCGGGCTACCAGATGCGCACCGCTCGGCTTGACGCCCTTCCGCATAGAGGTTCGCACCCTTGCCGACGTAGTTGACCTGGGTCGGCATCACCAAGCCCTCGGAGCGCGGCGTGGCGGCAACGCGCCATGGTGCACTCTTCACGGCGGTGTGCGGCAGATCGCCGAGAAAGGCTGCGAGCTGCGGCTCGAGTCGCGCCCAGTCGGCGGCCTCGGCCGTGACATTGCACAGCATCGCGGCGCGGTTCACGAGGGCCCCGCGAATGCGCTCCAGCGTCGCCAGCACCGCGTCCCAATCGCTCTCCACGTCGTCCGCAAGTTTGCGCAGGAAGAAAAGAAAACTTACGCCGCCCATCTGTTCGTCGGCCCAATCGGCCTCGTGGAAATTGGCGCGCAGGCGGGTATCCACATAGGACGAACCGGCCGGCACGATGCGGGATTCGAGCGCCGCCTTCTCCTCCAGCACCAGCTGGGCGAAGCGCTCGCGGTTGTCGAGCCGCGCCCGGGCGAGAATGTCGCGCAAAATCGCCAGCATCTCGCCGGTCTGCTCGGGCAGCGCCTTGCCGCGCAAGTTGAGCCACGCGGTCGCTGTCGGGCTGCCCGCGATCGTCGCGCTCCAGCGCTGCGGCCGGATGCCCCCGGTGGCGCGGCCGATCCGCTGCGACAGGCGCACGAAGTCCTCGTTGCCGACGCCGGTCTCGATGAGCGCGCGGCCGAACAGCCACACATAGGGCAACAGGTCGCCCGGCAGGGTGTGCAGGTCGAAGCCGAGATCGAGATACACGATGCCGTTGGTGAACAGGTCGTGGTAAAGTACCGGCGTATCGGCCAGGGTGGTGACGCTTAAGGGAATGAGCTTGTTCTCGCGCGGCAGGTCGGCGAGCGTCAGCGTCGGGATGGTGGCAAGCGCCTCCGGCGGGTCAGGCTGTTCCTGCTGATGCTTGAGCGTCGCGGCGGCTTCCATGGTGGCGCGCACATCGCTGTCGGTCATGGCGGCGCGCGCCGCGTCGAGCCGGGCCTGTTCCTCCGCCGCCTCGCGCTCGGCCTGGTCGCGGTCGGGCTTGAGGGTGATGACGGTACGGTGAGGGTTGTCGATGAAGTGATGGCGCAGCAGCGCCTCGAAATAGCGCTCGCCGGCGGCTACCCGGGCTTTGACGGCGGCGAGCGGCGCCGCAAAGGCGAGCGGCGTCAGCGGGTCGCGCCCATGCAGCCAGGCGCGCAATGACCGCAGCATGAACACGATCCCGCGCGGGAATGAACCGGTGTTGTTCTCGCGCAGGTGAAACTCGACGGTGTTGAGCGCGGACTCGACGGTCAGCGGGTCGATGCCGTCGCGGGCGAGTTTTGCGATCGTATCCGTAATCAGGCGCTCGATCTTGTCGGAATCGGTCGGGTCGATGCCCTTGAGCCCGATGGAAAACATCGGCTGCCGCAAGCCGTCGTCGAGGCCGCCGCCCGCAAGTCCCTCGCCGAGCCCGGAATCGATCAGCGCCTTGTAGAGCGGTGCCGCCGGATTGCCGATGAGGATGTGCTCCAGCACGTCGAGGCCGAGGGCGGCTTCGACGTCGGTGACCTCGTCGAGCATCCAGTTCACCGAAATCATCGATTCCTTGGGTACTTCCGCTCCGGCCCCGGCGGCCGGCGCCGCGTCCTCGGCGCCGGCCGCATAGGTGCGGGTCAGCCGCTTGGGCGCCTTGAAGCGGGGCTGCAGCGGCACCTCGGCATCCACCGCGATGCGGTCGAATTCGCCGAGATAGGCGTCGAGCAGCCGCAGCCGCTGTTCCGGGTCGTCGTCGCCATAGAAGAAAATTTTGGCATTGGACGGATGGTAGTGGCGGGCGTGAAAGTCCTTGAGCTGCGCGAAGGTGAGGTCCGGAATGTGCTTCGGATCGCCGCCGGAATCGAGCCCATAGGTGATGTCCGGATAGAGCGACTGCTGCGATAATTCATGCAGCATGCTGTCGGGGGACGAATAATTCCCCTTCATTTCGTTGAATACCACGCCCTTATAGGTGAGCGGCGCGTCGGGGGCGTCGAGTTCGTAATGCCAGCCCTCCTGCTGGAAGATTTGGGGGGTGAGGCGCGGGTGAAACACGGCGTCGAGATAAACGTCGATGAGATTGTAAAAGTCTTGCACGTTCTGGCTGGCCACCGGATAGCAGGTCTTGTCCGGAAACGTCATGGCATTCAGGAAGGTGTTGAGCGAGCTCTTCATCAGCTCGACGAACGGCTCCTTGATGGGATATTTGCGCGACCCGCACAGCACCGAGTGCTCCAGAATATGCGCGACGCCGGTAGAGTCCGCCGGCGGGGTGCTGAAGCTGACGCCGAACACTTTGTTTTCGTCGGCATTGACCAGCGAGATCAGCTCCGCACCCGTCGCGACATGGCGGTAATATTTCGCCGTAGAATTGATGTCCGGCAGATTTTGTTCGCGGATGAGCGCGAAGCCATGCGTTACGGTGGTCTTCGCGGCGGCCATCGGGGTTGCGGTCATAATGCCTCTCGGATGCGGATCAGGATCGGTGTCGTTGAGGCCAAGATAGTCGTTCGGTCGCCCTTTGACAGCCCGCCCGCCAGCGGAACGCCGCGGCGCGCAATGCCGGTTCAGATCACATAGATGCGATCGGGCAGTTCGTCGCCGCTACCGGGCGTGCGAGGAAAATTGGCCTGGAGCACCTTGCCGCAGAGATCGATCGCCGCGATGAAGCCATCCGCGATGCGGCCATCGCGCATATGCGCCGTCAGTGCGTCCACCGCCTGCTGCCACTGCGCCTGCGGCACCCGCACCGCGATGCCATGGTCGGCGACGATCCGGGCATAGCGCTCGCTAAGCGATACGAAGATCAAAATACCGGTGTGATCCTGCTTGCGGGCAACGCCGCGGATGGAAAACTGTTCGAGGGCCACCCGGTGCGCGACCGCCCGGCGCGCCGCCCGCGGCATCATGGCGACGCGCACCCGCGGCAGGCAGAGCAGCACCGACAGGGCAATGAACACGATCAGCTGCATGAGCAGGATGCGGTGGACCGACAGCGCGGTGAGGGCGACCAGGAGCCACGGCAGCGCCAGGGCCGCCACGGCGGCCAGCAGGATTGGCAGCGCCGTCGCATCCGAGGAAGCCTCGGCCAGAACGCACACGATCTCGCCCGAGGTTTTGGCTTCGGCGGCGCGGATGGCCGCCCCGATACGTTCACGGTCATGGATCGATATGACGGCCGTCATCACCAGCTCCCCGATGCGCCGCCGCCGCCCGAGGAACCACCGCCGCCGGAAAAGCCGCCGCCGCCGCGACGGAACCGCCGCCGCCGAATCCGCCGAAGCCACCTCCCATAGCCGCCGCCGAAGTCGCCGCCTCGCGATCCAGCTGAAGCCGCCACCTCGCGAATTGAAGAACCACCAGCGAAAGCCCGGCGAAACGGTGAGCATGGCATCATGAAGCCGAAGAACGCGGCGAGCACGAATCCAGTCCGACTGCATCGATCTTGGCGTCATGGTCGAGGCGCAGCGACGGGCGCTGTCTGCCACTCCGAACTGTCGGTGGTCAGCACTGTAATGATGTCATCGATGCCGCGCGAAATGCCGCCGCCGAAATCGCCGGTCTTGAAGCGGGGCGCGATGGCGTTGGTGATGATGACCTTCGACAGCGCGTCTGTAAGTGTGCCCTCCAGCCCATAGCCCACTTCGATGCGGACCCGGTGCTCGTTCGGCGCGACCAGCAGCAGCACGCCATTGTTCTTGGTCTTTTCGCCGAGCTTCCAGGTGCGGAACAGTTCGTTGGCGTAGGGCTCGATCTCCTCGCCCTGCAGCGAATTGACCGTGGCGACGACCAGCTGGATGCCGGACTTGGATTCCAGGTCGGCGAGCTTCGCCTCCAGGGCAGCGCGCATCGACGCCGGAATAACGTTGGCCTGATCGACGATGCGGCCGGTGAGCGGCGGATAGGTCGCGGCCAACCCGGCGACGCAAATGCCGACCAGCACCAGGGCCGCCGTCACTGTGGCGGCCAAAAACACGCCTCCTCTCGCGGGCGCGAAAGTGGGGCGGATGTCGGTCATCAAGGTGCCCTTAACGGTGCGGCGACCCCGGCCGGGATCAGAACTTCACCACCGGGGGCGCCTGCGCGGTCTCGTTCGCGGTAAATTCCGCCATCGGCTTATTGCCGCTGAATGCGATCTTGGCCCACACGATGCCGGGGAAGGTCTTGAGCTCGGTGTTATACTGCCGCACCGCTTCGATGTAATCGCGCCGCGCCACCGCGATGCGGTTCTCGGTGCCTTCGAGCTGCGACTGCAGGGCGAGGAAGTTCTGGTTCGACTTGAGGTCGGGATAATTTTCGCTGACCGCGAGCAGCCGGCCCAGCGCCCCGGACAGCTGGCCTTGGGCATCCTGGAACTGCTTGAGCTTGTCGGAATCGGTGAGCTGCGAAGCATCGATCCGCACCAACGTCGCCTTGGCGCGGGCCTCGACCACGGCGGTCAGCACGTCCTTTTCCTGCTTCGCGTAGCCTTGTACGGTACTCACAAGGTTAGGGATGAGGTCGGAGCGGCGCTGGTAATTATTCTGCACGTCCGCCCATTTGGCCTTGGCCTGTTCCTCATAGGTCGGGATCGTATTGTAGCCGCACCCCGAGACGGCGAGGCCAAGACAGACGGCGACCAAACCGGCACGGATGCGCACGATCGATGCGGTCATGACTTTACCTCTCCAAAATTAAACAAAAATTGCGAAGTCGAAGGGCTGTCATGCCCATGGTTCCGCGTTCGCGCCGAGCGCGCTCGTCACGTATGGCATGGCAACACGGATTGCAACCCGCCGCTCTCCGTGGTGACCGCTCCGCGTGACGTAGCGTCCGGATCGAGCCGGACGGGGGAGGGCGGGACACATGCTCGCGTCGGTCGCGGGCATCCATCTCTTGCTTGCGGCGGTTCGATAACACAGACGTGGATGGCCGGGACTTGGCCAGGACTTGGCCCGGCCAGGACTCCCAGGTCTTCAGATGTGACCGGAATCCGGTGTAAGTGAACGGCATTGCGTTTAAGGACGGGTCTAGACGCAACAACGGACGTGCCAACAAGGCGATGTGAATATGATCGACCAAGCTCGTGTGTGGGCGCTGCCTGGCGATGCCGCCGACAGGATGGAACGCGATGGTTTTTTCATCGCGCCGCCGCCGCTGTCGGCCCGCGATATCGCGACGATCACGCACGAACTCGCCGCGTGGAAATCGGTTCCGGCGGTGAATGGTTATGGATGCATTTTCAGCGCCGGCGACGCGCTTTTGCAAAATCTCGCGCTCTACACACCGGCTGCATTCAAAGCCGCGCTGTCGGACGATATCCTCGATTTTATGGAGCGCGCATTCGGGCAACCGGCCGTGCTGGCAAAAATCGAATACCGGCGCGCCGTCGAAACCAAGGCCGAGATGCCGCTGCATTGCGATCAGGGTCACGATATTTCGATCTATGTTTATCTCGATGGCGTGGATCGCGATCGCGGGTCCACCTATGTGATCCCCGGCACCCAGCATATCGGCATCACGATGAACGATGGTTACATTCAGGTGCCGGATTCCGCGCGGGCACGGATCGGCCGCGATCCCGTCGTCGTCGAAGGGCCGCCGGGAGTTTGCCTGTTCTTCCGCACCAATATTTGGCACGGACGTACTGCGACGGTTCGCACCGGCCGGGAAATCTTGTGGTTTTCTTACGTGCCGCGGGATTGCGCCGCCGAGGGGCTGAACCTGGTGGTGTTGACCAATGTGCTGAAAGAGCTGTCGCCGCGACAGCGCGAGGCGCTCGGCCTCGGTCTGCCGGGGCAGCGCAAGAGCGGCGAGGATTTTCGGCTGAGCCGCGAGCGCGATGCCACGAGCCTGAATCTGGTGCCGCTACGCGATCTTACCCGCATTACGGCACGGCGCATGCTGCGCGCGACCTATCGCGGCTTGCTGCCGCATCAAGCGCGGCAGCTCATCGTCAAGGCGCTGGCGATGCTGCGGCCGGGGGCGCAAAAGCGGTATTACACCAAGGCTTCGTGACGGACGGCCGAATCGCATCGGCGCTGCCGCAGGCCCGGCCCGTCTTTTATGTGCGATCCTTTGGGCCGGTTTAGTGTAAAACTGCCGATAAGGCTGCGCCGAGCGACGGACACAAATCGCCGGCGACTGAAGACGGAGGAACACAATGGCCAAGAAGCGCGACACCGGACGCAAAAATCCGAAGCTTCAGGAAGCCAAGGCGCTCAGCCGGCGCGGTTTCGTCACCGGCGGCGCGGCCGCCGGGGTGGGTGCGGCCGTGTTGGCAGGGGCAGCCGAAGCGCAGGCGCAAGGGGTTGTGTGGAATTACGAAGCCGACATAGTCGTGCTCGGATCGGGATGCGTCGGGCTGCATGCCGCCATCCGCGCCCGCGACCTCGGCGCTTCCGTCATCGTGATCGACCAGAATTTCGACGTGGGCGGCAAGCTCGTCCACAGCGGCGGCTGGACCTCGCTCGGCGGCGGCGACGCGATCCAGGAGCGCGACCGGGCGGCGGCCGACCCCGACCGCTTGGGATTGACGGCGCCGCTGGTGAAGCCGGCGGATCTGGAGGACGACCCCGACCGCCTGTTCCGCGATATGACCGACTGGTCGGTGGTCGACGCCACCGGCGTCGCCCGCTATCGCTACAACGACCGCGAACTGCACCGCGCCTGGGCCGACAACGCGCCAAAAGTGCGGCAATTCATGATGGACAATTACGTCCGCTTTGCCCGCATCGACGGCACCCACCAGGGTGGCGGCGTGTCGCGCGCCCGCGCCGCCCGCGCCATCATGAAGCTCGCCGACAAGACCGACATCAAAGCCGGCACGCTGTCGCCGCAGGATCGTGGCGATCCCGCCGGCGAGCGACATTCGCCGTTCAATCCGATGCGCACCGTTCCGGGCGGTGCGGCGACTTCGCTCGGTGCGCCCGGCTGGGTCTATGGCGGCTTCGTCATCGCGCGCTCGCTGGAGTTCAGTGCCCGCGAGAAAGGCATCCGTTTCATGCTCAACCGGCACATGGATGAGCTGATCCGCGAGCAGCCGTTCTCCGGCCGGGTGCTCGGCGTCAAGGCGAGCTATACGCCGCGGATGCATCCGGAATCCGGCGCGCGGCTCGAAAGCTTTTGGCAGAACGGCAATATCGACGAGCGCGCCGGCACCATCACACATCCGTGCCCGCAAGGCGGTGATCATCGCCACGGGGGGCATGCACGGCAGCATTCCGCTGCGCACGATGATCGATCCCCGCATGGTCGAGCCGTCGATCGAGTACGGGCCGAGTTCCCTGATCGGACCGCTGAACATGGACGGCAGCGGCATCATCGCCGGCATGAAGATCGGCGCCAATCTCGCCGGCATGATGCAGAACTATCAGCATTCGCTGGCTTCGCCGACCATCTCAAGCGTCATCGGCACCCGCGATGCGGTGGCCAGTATCTTCCCCGGGCACCCGGCGTTCCTGTTCGCGCGCGCCAAGGGCGTGTTCATCGGCTCGGCCGGCTGGGAACATGCGATCGCGGTAAACCAGGTCGGGCAGCGCTTCTACGACGAGAGCACGATCGGCAATATTTCGAGCGACGCCAAATATCCGCCCGGCACCGACGGCACCCGCGTTCCCTTCGTGCCGCTCGATTGGCGCAACACCAGCACCGCGCAGGTGAAGGCGCAATATAAGCGATCGGCCGCCGCCGACGCCGCGCTCGCCATGAACGAGGGCTCGCGCGCGCCCGATTATGCCTCCGGACCGGTGTGGGCGATCTTCGACTCCGCCGCGGTCGCGCGGACCGGGTGGAAAATTCGCTACCCCTATATCGCCGATCCGCCCGACGGGTATTTCCACAAGGCCGATACGCCTGGCTGAACTGGCGAAGAAAGTCATGGGGCATCCGTATCAGAAAATGCCGCTCAAATATTTGGAAGAAACCGTCGCCAGATACAATGCAGCGGCGAACAAAGGCATCGACACGGATTTCGAAAAGCCGGTCCTGCACCGAATCGACACGCCGCCGTTCTATGCGGCGGCGGCGAGCATCCGGGTGCTGGATTCCTATGGCGGCTTGCGGATCAACGGCAAGGCCCAGGTTCTCGACACCCAAGGCGCGATCATTCCCGGTCTCTATGCCGGCGGCGAGGCGAGCGGCGGCGGCACCCAGCACGGCATCGGCCGCGCCTCGGTCCACGGCTATATCGCGGGAACGAATGCGGCGCAGGAGCGGGTGGGGTGAGGCGGGGCGGGGCGCTCTTCAACCTCAATCTTGGCGGCGGTTTTGCAGAAGGTTCGGAAGCATCCGCTGATTCGAGGATCGCCAGACCAGAGAATACACCGACGTCAATTCCAACCCTCGGACTGCACTCGGCAGATAAATCGCGACCGTAATTCAACCAATGGCAGACCTTACGTTCCTTTGCTGCCTGCCGTCGCACGTGGGGCCGGAATATCACGCCAGCGCAGGACCTACCTATTGCGGCTATAACCAACCGCTGTGGAATCGGTCCTGGAGCGATTTAATGCGGGTTGGGAGTGATGGCGCGCCCGTCACCAAACCCAGATACATCGCAGCCCGCGTAGCTCCGACATACAGGTATTTGTCGAACAGTTCTGGCTGCTGCTCGGCTAGGCGATCTAGGCCAACAAAAAAAACGGCCTCGAATTCAAGCCCTTTAATGTGCTGCACATCAAAAACCCGAACATCATTGTCCTGACCTGCGAGATTACCGCGCGGACAGGGAACCGCTCGGATGTTTTTGCTAGCCAACTTTTCACTTAAGGCATCAGCTAGCGGTATAACATCCTCCTCGTTACTGACGAGCACGGCTATGGGCGGCAGCACTTGTGCGAGCCGCTCGATTTCGCCGATACGGCTGCCGAGCCATTTGGTCACGGATTCACGATCGGTGAGGTTCGTCGCAAGCACGGGTGCGACGCCCTCATTATCTACGCGCTGTGGCAATTGCGCCTCGGGCGCGTCCGGCGTGGACAAGAGAGCGATGCTTCGGGCGAGATCATTTAACTGCCGGCTGTGACGGTAGGTGATGTTGATGGAACGAACATCGAGACCAGGAACTACCCAATGTAGATCGCTGACGGAGCGGCTGCCCCATTCAGTAATGCGCTGATTGAAGTCACCGCATACCAGAAAAGACTGCGCCGAAGGATCGCAGAGGGCCGCCATGCAGGCGAGCTGGATCGGCGAGAAATCGGTGGCTTCGTCCACAGCAACTTGCGTGCGATAAAGCTCACGAGCGGTATTGAGCGCTGCGTAGCGGCCTTGCGCGAACTCACGTGCAATTGGCGGTCGGCCAATAAGCCGCGCATGCCGCGAAGAAGAGCCAGCAAAATGAAGTCCACTTCAAGAGGGGTTAAATCCGTCGCCGTAAATCCATCTTTTGCGTACCATCGTCCTTCCGATTGCTGCTCGCGCCGAAACTGGCGATAGCGGAGCGCCAGCCTGTCAAAGTAGCGTCGGAACGGATTGACGAACCGTCGCGCGGCGCTTTGGATTTGTAGGCTCACTCCAAGCGTACGCAGGTCATTGGTGGGTAAGCGCCTGTCACCCAACCAATCGCCAATTTTGCTACTTCTGGACTGGCGGTTCAGGCTTCGGCCAGCCGTAGCTGACCGTGCCTGTGCACGGATGGTCCTGGTATAGGATTCATACGCCGCCTCGCGTCCGATGCGGGGCTGACGCAATTCCTCCTCTTCCTCGCTCTCCTGATCATCGGCTTCGTCAATGCCGTCGCCGAGGGTTGTTAGGAAATCTGCAAGTTTGTTAAGCAGCGTGGTATCACGCGCCAATTCCCGCGCGATGGCGGTTCGGACCATTGTGTCAGTATCTGCCTTTAACCGTGCAATGAGGGCTTGAACGTCGTCAGCGGCCTCCGCGATTGCAATAAATGCGGCAGCGCCAGTTCCCGGGATTGCACCGCTCGTGCCGTTACTTAGACGTAGCCCAAGCTTGGCGACGACCGGATCCGGAATTCGCGGCCAAGCTCTCGGCATGAGCCTTAAGGTCTGCCCAAAAAGCTTGCCGCTGCCATGTGTCAAAGTCGTCGAACCATTGCGTCTGACGGGCGAGCGTAGCGGCTTGCAAAGACGCAATGCTCTCCTTCATCACAAAACTGCCAGTACCGGCTGCTGTCCGCAAAATGCCAAACCGGTTCCGTGCCAATTCCCGCCGGTAGTCTGCCCACGTCTGTATCCGCAAATCGGATGCAGCAATGTTCTCTCGTCCGAACGCCTCCTTGACATATTGTTTGAGCAGATCAGTGGGCGTGAACATGAGCCAGCTTTGCGAGTGGCCAGCTGATCCCGCCATCGTAGAAGTCACCATGTCCCTTTCTTCATCGCTTAAGTATTCCGGATCGAGCTTGAGGCCGAGCCGCTTGATTAGCGTCGTGGTCTTGCCGGTTCCTGGCGGGCCAAGGATCGCTATTTGGGTATCCAGCGGAAGGCGGAAAATTTCATCTTGGTATTGGTCGAGTAGCGGCTGGTCCCGCAACTCCATTTTGGCGATGGCACTCCGGCGTAAGCCTTCGATTACGTTGATGGCATCACGGTCTTCCGCGAGAATCTCCTCAAGGAGGTCAAGGCCGTATTTGGGCTCGGCCATCGCAGCAATCGTCGGAACGATTTAATCGTCAGCGGACGGAATTCCTTCGCCTCAACTGTTGAGTAAACTGAATCCCATTGCTGTTCAATGATTTTGGCGCGAAGCGTAGCGCGTTCAACCACCTCCAGAGTGCGGAATCCGTTAGGCGTAACTAGATCGTAATCGGACCCGACGGGAAGCGCCGCCAGTCGGCCGATCGGCGAACGGTAACTTGCTGCTTGCCGCGACGGCTGCGCTGGCGTGGCCCGCGAAATGAAGTATGTTCTGGTCTCGCGCAACTCATCTACCACCACAATGCGCGCGATAGCAGGCTCTAAAATGAGGATGAGGAGTTCGCGGGCACAAGTCTCATTAATTCTTTCTAAATTGCGGATAGCCGGCTCGGAGGTTAGCGTGTTGAACACCGCGAGCACCGTTTCGGCTTGGGGCCGTGTTTCGCCAAGTTGCTCCAGTGCATTCGCCGCCGTATCGCGGAAAAATCTAGGGTATACTCCGCCAACATAACAGGGATACTGGATTCCGGTCACGGCTGAACACCTGGGAATCATGGCCGGGCGAAGTCCCGGCCATCCACGTGTTTGTTCTACAACCGCCGCAAGAAAGACGTGGATGCCCGCGACAAGCGCGGGCATGACGCCGAGACGCTGATTCAATACGACCGGAACATGGTCGAGGATTCAGACCGGGTGGGGCGGAATCCAACCCGCCCTCACCCATGCCGTCTCAGCTGCCTCAAATCCCCGGCGTATTCACCCGGATTTTGTAAATCCCGGTGCGGGCGGCGATGTAGAGCGTCTTCTTGTCGGCATCGCCGAAGCCCACATTGGTGGAGATTTCCGGTGCCCGGATGGTGCCGAGATGCTTGCCCTCGGGCGATATGATCCACACGCCCCCGGGGCCGGTTTCGTAGAGATTACCCTTGGTGTCAACCCGCAGGCCGTCGGTGATGCCGGGCTCGGTCCCTTTCATGTCGATGAACAGCTTGCCGTTGGCGAGCGAGCCGTCAGGGCGCACGTCGTAGCGATTGACGTAAGAATCGCGGCTGCCGTTGACGTAGAGATATTTCTCGTCGGGCGAGAAGGCGAGGCCGTTGGTGTTGGGCATGTCCTTGACTTCGAGCGAGAGCTTGCCGTCCTTCCAGCGGTAAACCGCGTTGAAATCGAGTTCCTTCTTGGGGTCCTTGTCGCGCAGCCGCAACGCCCCAAACGTGTCGGTGAAATAGATGGCGCCGTCGCTTTTCACGACCACGTCGTTGGGGCCGCCGAAGCGCTTGCCTTGCCAATTGTCGGCCAGCACGGTGCGCTTGCCGTCCTCTTCGATACGCATGAGCGAGCGGCCCGCGAAGGTGGCGAGGATCAGCCGGCCCTGGCGGTCCACGGTGAGGCCGTCGGCGCCCATCATGACGAATTCCTCGAACAGCGGATCATTCCGGTCCTTGCTGTTGTTGGAGATCGGGCCCCAGCGCCAGCGGTCGGGACCGTCATAGCCGACGTGATCGGCGTAGATCGACGCCTTGCCGTCCGGTGTGAGCTTCCACACCACGGCGCCCGGAATGTCGGTGAACAGCAGGTAGCCTTCGTTGCCCTTCTGCACCCACACCGGGCCTTCGGTAAATCCGAACCCGCCCTTGACGAGTTCCACCTTGGCGTCCGGCGAGACGATGGCATCGAGCGCCGGATCGAGCCGCAGCACCCCTGGTCGCCCGATTGGGCAACCGCGAAGGTGCAGCTGAGCAGGCCCGCCGCCACGGTGATCGAAATTTTGGTCATGTTCATCCTCCCCGCGATCGAAGCGCGGCCGCGGCATCGCGCGGCGCGCTCGCCTGTTCACCAGGCGTCGCTACGTGCGTTACGCTACGCCAGAGCCAAGGGCTAGAAAAGCCGGCATGCCGGCATGCCGTCTCGCGCCCTCACGCATTTGCGCCCCGCCGGCTTTCGGAACCGGTAGGGCAGATCGCGCGGCGCGTACCTGGGCATGCTTTGGTTCATCGGTTGGCGCTCTCAACTTCCAGGCTGACCAGGCGTGCCAACAGCGTCGCCGGATAAAGCTGACCGATGATGCTCTCGAGATTGGCAAGGCTGCGCGCAACCGGGTGAACCGGCGCGATGTCGCCGTAGCCGGTCGAGGTCATGGTGACCAGGCTGAAATAGATCAGGTTGCTGGTCAGTTTGGGACCTTCTTCCACCGTCAGGCCCGCAAACGCGTCCGGAAACAGCAGTCCCAGGAAAGTGAACGGACTGACGAATATGAGTGCGATGGTGAGATAGAGGAGAATCGCGCCGATGATACGGTGGTAATTCACATCACCGCGGCCGAATACCGCGCGCGAAACGATCCAGGCCAGTGACAATGTGACGATCAGAAACGCGGTTGCATCGAGTGCGAGACCAATCTTCACTTGGTGCGCTTGACGCAATAATATTCCCACGGCTCCGGTCAACAGCGCGACGGCCATCGTGAATGCGGCCCAGACCGTTCCGGAGAGGATGACAACGCCGGCAACAAAGGCCATCAGGAACACGAAGCTTACGGTTTGCGTGGAGATCAGCGACGCGGCGTGAAACGGCACGGCAACGAAGATCATCGCCGCCATGAGGATCGTAAGCGTCGTCAACAAGGGATCGTGCACCCGCTCCCGCCAACGACGCAGCCGGCGTAAGGCTTCGCAATTCATCGCATGCTCCGGTCGGTTGATCCTGCAAAGCGGCCGAGCGAGCGCCGCCCCCCATTGCGCTGAGCCGCGTCGGCTAACCTCGATACCAACGCCGTTGCGCGAAGGACATCACACATTATCGCCCGCGATGGCCCGGATCACCGCATCCGTGACCTGCCGGGTCGTGGCGCCGCCGCCCAGGTCGGGCGTATGCAAGGACGGATCCGCGGTTACCTTTTCGATCGCGCGCATCAGCCGCTCGGCGGCCGGCCGGCGGCCGAGGTGCTCCAGCATCAAAGTGGCCGACCAGAAGGTGCCGATCGGATTGGCAATGCCCTTGC
This sequence comes from uncultured Alphaproteobacteria bacterium, assembly GCA_963802745.1. Taxonomy (GTDB): domain Bacteria; phylum Pseudomonadota; class Alphaproteobacteria; order Rhizobiales; family Xanthobacteraceae; genus JAJPKK01. The sequence goes on from CAWDKL010000048.1 coordinate 58,767, forward strand.
CGGCGATGTCGAACGCCGATCCGTGAATCGGTTCGAACATCGATGGAAAGGTGCGCTCCGGATTGAGGTTGGCGGTCGGCGCGATACCGATCGAGCCCGCCAGCGCCGCCGCCAGATCGGACAGAATGTCGGCATGGAGATTGGTCGCCACGACGGTATCGATCGACTGCGGCCGCATCACCATGCGCATCGTCATGGCGTCCACCAGCATCTTGTCCCAGGTGACGTCGGGGAATTCCGCCGCCACCTCGGCGGCGATCTCGTCCCACATCACCATGGCGTGGCGCTGGGCATTGGATTTCGTCACCACGGTGAGCAGTTTGCGTGGCCGCGACCGTGCCAGCGCAAAGGCAAAGCGCATGATGCGCAGGACGCCGTTGCGGGTCATCATCGACACATCGGTCGCCACCTCGTCGGCAAGGCCCTTGTGGGCCCGCCCGCCGATGCCGGCATATTCCCCTTCCGAATTCTCCCGCACGATCACCCAGTCGAGTTCCGGACCCGCCACGTGCCGCAAGCGGGCTTACGATGCCGGGCAGGATCCGGGTCGGGCGCACATTGGCGTATTGGTCGAACGGCTGGCAGATGGCCAGACGCAGGCCCCACAGCGAGATGTGGTCCGGAACGTCGGGCGCCCCGACGGCCCCGAAAAAAATTGCGTCGTGAGACCGGATTCGCAAGAGCCCGTCCGCCGGCATCATGACGCCATGGCGCTTGTAGTAATCCGAGCCCCAGTCGAAATGGTCGAAGACGAACGCGAAGCCGCCATCACGGCGCGCCAAAGCGGTCAGCACTTCGATTCCGGCTTCGATGACGTCCTTGCCGATTCCATCGCCCGGAATCGCCGCGATCTTGAAGGTCTTCATGGCGATATGGCCTCTCTGAGGTGGATAGGTCGTTGGCGAAGTGCGACGGTATAGCCGGATCGTCAAGATTGCGACCCGCAAGGACCTCGTGGCGCTGATGATGGAATGCTATCCGGACATTCCGGGCCTGGCGCCGCCGGCCCTGAATTCCCGGATCAACGCCGGGCACGTTGCTCTGATGGAGCCTATGCCCGGACATCCGATGCCCCTGATTGGCCTTGCATGCTGGGCGAGGTCCAGCAACTCGTCCGCTATGGCGCTCGAGAACGTCGGTTTCTGCCTGGCTGGGTTGCTTGGTCAAATTCTGCGCGGACCGCGATCCGGTCAGCCGCTATGCACGCATCACCGGTGACCCCGGATTGAGCGGCGAGGAGCGGTTCGACGCGCTGATTGGACGCGATCGGCGAGCATCCGAGCCGCACAAGCGGCAGCCGCCGTAGCAGGCACCCACCCTCTCTCCCTCGCGAAGTGCGACGGGGAGAGGGTGAAGCATCGCCGCTTACTGCTGCAGCGGATCGTCGATATTGGTGCCGATCGAGGTGGCGGTGTCGCGGGTCGCCGGATGCGGCCCGCGGCCCTGCGCATAGGCGATTTCCTGCATGCGGGCGCCGCGAATGAGCCCCGGCAGCGCATAATTGCCTTCGTTGCAGCGCGGCTCGTAATACATTTTGTTCTCTTCGTTGCTTTGCAGGGTAAGCTCCTGCTTGACGGTCCAGGCCTTGGTCCACACCGTCGGGTCTTCGATCGTCACCACATATTCGAGGGTCTTCGGACCCGTCCGGGTATAGCGCTCGACCACATGGAGGTTCTCGCGCGAGCCCTGAAAATCCGTCTTCGGGCTGAAATTGGTGACGTCGATCACCAGGGTGTTGCCCTCCCAATGGCCGCGGGAGTCCCCGTACCATTGGCGGATGCTCCCCGGCAGATGCGGGCTGCCGTTCATGACGATGTTGCGCTGGCCGCCCTGCCCCTGGCCCACGTCGTTGAACATCGCCACTCCGCCCGGCGTCTGCACGATGCGGCGGAAGCTGTTGCTGCCGATCTGCGGCACGCCCGGGGTCAGGCAGCGATCCGCCAGCGTGCCGTCCTCCGGGCCGTCATGGCGATTCATCCGCGCGGTATTGTAACGTGGCGGCGGGTCGGCAAGCCGCGGCGAGGGCGTCGGATCATATTTGCCGCCGGCGCAAGTGATATATTTGATCTTGCAGGTTTCGGTCGATTGCAGCAAGGCGAGACGATAGCTGCGCTCGGCCGCGTTGATTTTCTGTGCCTCCGGCGTCAGCGCCGGCAACCGGCCGTTGGCCGGATCCACGATCCGCGACGTGCGTGCGCCGGTATGCCGCTTGGTTCCGAACAACTGATTATAGGACGCGGTGACATCGAGCTCGGTCCCGCGCTCCAAGCGCTTGTCCTTGCCGCTGAGGCCTGCGCGCATTTCGTCCAATTCCCGGCGCTGCGCCTCGGTGAAGAATTCTTGGTTCGCGTATTGGGGCAGGCGCTGGAGCGGCGTGTCGGTCTCGTCGTTCCAAATCCCCTGCAGATCAGGTTCGCCCCACGGCGTCAGCAACGCTTGGGCTCCGGCGGAATCCGGCGGGCGCTTGCGCCGCCGCCGGTGGTACCGCAGCCGACAGGCCGATAAACACGACCCCCGCTGCGGCGGCCGATACGACCGAATTTGCGATCCTCCCGCGCATCATGTCCTCCATTTGCCTTGCAACGCTGATTGCAGCGCGAATTGACACGAATGCTAGCGCCTTTCCGCATCGGCAGATAGCCCGATCGCGAGTCCGTGGGCGGACGGCGACGCTTTACGGCGACAGCAGACAGCTGCCGCAAGTGGCGCTTGGATATGCGGGCTCTTCGCCATGCGGTGTGGGTCGAAGTCCGTGACCGGCCGCCTTCGCCACTCGTCGATGAGGCACGCGACATACACGGCGTTCTGATTGGTGTTGCCGCTGGTTTCCCCAAACGTGTCAGCCCGCAGCACAATATATTGGAATCGGGCTCCCTCGGGTGGCAGAAGAGAGCCATCTTGGCCTGTTGAAAAACGAGTCTGCCGTAATGGCTTTGGCGCGTCGCCCTCCGTTATTCCGCTTCGATCCCTCCTGGCCGATCCTGATCGGATTCGCGGCCGCGCTCGGCTTGCTGATCTTGCTGCCGCTGGGGTGGCTCGTCTATTTCAGCCTGCACGACCGCGCCGGCGGCTTTACGCTGGCGAATTTCGCCGCCCTGGTGAGCGATCCGACGTTCCTCGATCCGCTGCTCACCACCGTGATCTTGGCGGTGTCGTCCGCGGCCATCTGCTGCGCGGTGGCGGCGCCGATGGGATGGCTGGTCGCGCGCACCGATATGCCGTTGCGCCGCACGCTGCGCACGCTGGTGACAGCATCGTTCGTCACCCCGCCGTTTCTCGGCGCGGTGGCCTGGGAGATGCTGGCTGCGCCGAACAGTGGGCTGCTCAACCAGGCCTACCGCGCCCTGACCGGCGCCGAATCCGACGATTACCTGTTCAACATCTATTCGCTGCCGGGACTGATCTTCGTCATCTCCTGCTACACGTTCCCGTACGTCTTCGTGCTGGTCGCCAATGCGCTCGACCGCATGCCGGGCGATCTCGAGGATGCCTCGTCCATTCTCGGCGCCGATGCCTGGACGACGGCGCGCCGCGTCACCATTCCGCTCGCCATGCCGGCGCTGCTCGCGGGCGCGCTGGTGGCGTTCCTGCAAGCGATGACGTTGTTCGGCTCGCCGGCAATTCTTGCGCTGCCGGCCGGCTTTCACACTATGACGACCAAGATCTGGAGCCTGTTCCAGTATCCGCCGAAGCTCGAACTGGCGGCGGCGGCATCGTTGCCGCTGCTGCTCCTGACGGTCCTGCTGCTGCGCGGCGAATCCTTTTTCCTCGGCCGGCGCGGCTATGCACTGGTCGGCGCCCGGCAGAGCGATCCGCGGCGGGTCGCGCTGGCGGGGTGGAAATGGGTGGCGCTCGCGGCAGCCTTCCTGGTGCTGCTCAACCCGGTGTTTCTGCCATACGGGGCGCTGCTTAACGCCGCGTTCTCCCGCGTGCCGTCGCAATTCCTGTCGGCGGACAATCTCACCCTGCACAATTTCGAATTCGTGTTCTTTGAACTCTCTTCGACGGGTTTGGCTTTCCGCAATACCATGATCCTGTGCACAGCCGCGGCCACCATCGGCACCATGATGGCGGTGGTCATCGCCTATATGACCTCCCGCAAGGCCGTGCGCTGGCACCAGGCGCTGGGCTTTCTCGCCACCGCCCCGGCCGCCGTTCCCGGCATCGTGCTCGGCGTGGGATTGTTCCTCACCTACACGCGACCGCCCTTCGTGCTCTACGGCACCTTGTGGATTCTGCTCATCGCCTTCGTAACCATTGCGCTGCCGGCAGCCTATCAGCAGTTGCAATCGGCCTTCCGTGCGGTCAATCCGGACCTTGAGGATGCGAGCCGCATCCTGGGCGCCACCCGGCTCGGCACGCTGTCGCGCATCACCGCGCCGCTGTTGCGCACCAGCGTGATCGCGACCTGGTGCTTCATCTTCGTCGGCGTCATCCGCGAACTCTCGGCCGCCATCATGCTGTTCACCTCGCAGACCAAGGTGATCTCGGTGTTGATCTTCGATCTCAACGAGAGCGGTGATCTCGGCGCCATCGCGGTGATCGGCCTCATCATGCTGATGGTGACCTTCGCGGTGGTCGCCCTCATCAACCGCATTCCGGGCTTCGGCGGCGTGCGATTGCGGAATACGTGAAGAGATGCATGCAGCTCTTTTTCCGGGCGGATGCCAGAAACCTACTCGATGCCGCCGGCGCTCAGCGGCCTCAATCCCGCCGGCGGCGGCCTTTGCATCGGCGCCCGTTGCGATAAGGATGCCTGTGGACAATCGTACGAAAAGGTTCGATAATTAAAGTGAGATGTCCGATCAGGACGAATTCATTCGCCGGCTCCGTAAGTTTGCGCGAAAGGCCAATGTGCTTGTTAGCGTTGACCGATCCAAGGGCAAGGGCAGTCACGCGCGCGTGAAATATGGCAATCGCGTAGCCACTGTGCCCCGCAATATTGGAACAGGGCTTCGCAGAGAAATTTTGAAGCAATTGGCGATCGACCCGAATGAATTCGATGCCGCGTGATCGATACGTGCAGCAATGAAGGGACGAAGATGTCTCGTGGATACCCGGTTTCGTTGAACTGGAACGAGGAGGATCGCGGGTTTCATGTCCGCTGTCGCGATTTGCCGGAGGTGTTGACGGCGGGTGCTACCACGGCAGCAGCGCTCGAAAATGCGGCGGATGCGTTAGTGGTGGCGATCGAAGGTAGAATCGAAGACGAAGACCTCGTCCCGGAACCATCGAAGCCACGCAGCGGTGAGCAGGTCATCACTCTGCCGGCGCAACTCGCGGCCAAGGTGGCCGTCTATCGGGCTTGGCGCGAGACCGGAATCACAAAGGCAGAACTTGCCAAAAAGCTCGGTGTTGCCGAGGACGAGGCGCGTCGCATCCTCAATCCTCGCTACGGCACTCAGCTTGATCGGCTTGAAGCCGTCCTCGCGGCTCTCGGCCAGAGACTCATCATCGGCACCGAGCCGGTGGGTCGCGATGCCGCGTGATACGGATTGAGATTGTCGGCATGACAGCGCTGCTCGATAAAATCTCCATCGACCCGACGGTCTGCTTCGGCAAACCCTGTATCAAAGGCACCCGTATCCGGGTGTCGCTGATCCTCGATTTTCTGGCGAGCGGCGAGACGGAGGGCGCGATCTTAGCGCGGACATCCGTGCGGTGCTCGCCTCTGCGGTAGAAATGGCGCGTAAACCGTGAACCGTCGAGGCGGCCGGGTTCGCATCCGCGAGCGGAAGCCGACTTGATATGCAGAGCAAGCTCGATTGTGTGTTTGCGCGACGGCATTAGGAGCCGCCGCGCGTCTTGGAATTCCCGGCCGGATCGCCTTCGATTACGGCGTGCGTGCCACCGCGGTGGCGGGTGTCACGTCGTTGCGGATCACCGCGCCGCCCTTCATGACAAACTTCACCCGCTCCATTTCGCTCAAATCCGCCAGCGGATTTCCCGAAACCGCGATGATGTCGGCGAACTTGCCCTTGTCGATGCTGCCGATCAGCGTGTCCCAATTGTAGTTGAGCATCTGGGCGGCAGGCATATAGGCGGTCTGCAAGGCTTCCGTCGGCGTCATGCCCCATTTGGCGTAGTAGGCGAACTGATTGGCCTGTTTGCCATGCGGGATCGCAGGTGAAGTCGCCCCGCTGCCGAACACAATCGTCACGCCTGCTGCGTGGGCTCGGCGGAATGCCTGCTCAAGGAGCTTCAGGCGCGAGTTGCGGCCGCCGGTGTCGCGCAAATCGGGTTCCTCGAGGGCGACCAGGTCGTCCACGGTCGGCACGTAATAGAGCTTCTTCTCCAGGATCACCTTGATGCCCTTGTCGCCGAGTTCGAGCAGGTGATTGGGCGCATCGACCCCGGCATTGATGCAGCTGTCCATGCCTTCCCCGCCATAGGTGTGGCACGCCACCTTGAGGCCGAGGCGGTGCGCTTCATCGACGATCGCCTGCACTTCCTCGAACGTCAGCGACGGGCTGTTCACCAGCGTGGCGTCGGCCTTCCACATATGCACCTGGCCGGCGAAATCCTGGGTGGTGTAGATCTTGATCCAGTCGACGCCGTGCAGCTTGTTCTCGCGCACCGCGGCGCGCGCCAGCCATGGCGAATTGGTGTCCTTCTTTTCCGTGAACCCTTCGAAGAACCGCACCGAATCGGAATCCGGATAGTAGTTGGTGGCGCGCTGGTTGATGGACTGGCCGACGACCTGCATCCGCGGCCCCAGCACCAGGCCCTGATTGATCGCGTCGCGCAGATCGACGGTGTTGAAGCCGCCGCGCGAGTCCATATCGAGCACGGTGGTGAAGCCGGCATTGAGGTCGGTCTGCGCATTGGCGAGCGCGATCAGGGCGCGCTGTGCCGCCGTGACGCCGCCCGTCACCACGTGCACATGGGCATCGATCATGCCCGGCATGACGGTCGCGGAACTCAGGTCGATGACCCGCGCGCCGGCCGGAATCGCCAGCGCTTCGCCGACGTCGGTGATACGGTCGCCCTTGATCAGGATGACCCGGTTGTTGAGCAACGCGCCGGTTTTGGCGTCGAACATCCGGCCGGCCCGGATGGCCACCACTTGATCGGGCGGCGTCACGAAGCGCCGCACCTGCGACCACGCGGACGTGGTCGGCAGCGCTGCTGCGGCGGCAAGCAGCGCGATGGCCAATTTGGCTTGGATACGCATGTCATCCTCCCTGTTGGCGCGCCTTCCGTGTCCGGATGGGCCGCGCCGGTTTATTCCGGACCGGAACTCCCGGTAATGTTTCAGAACCGTCGCACCTATTTCCCCGCTTGTTTGAAATAGCGCAGGTCCGGCGGGTTTTGCCCTTTGCGGGTCGGCATCAACAGGCCATCACCGCCGCGATAATAGGTTTCCGTGCCGATCCTTATCAGCTCATTGTCGCCGGCACAGTTATATTCCAGCCAATCGGGATGTTCATTCGGCAGACGGCGGTAAGTCTTCGTGACCGCCCAGGGGCGTGTATAGGCATTGTCGATCAGCGTGATGTCGTTGCGAATCATGTCCGGATTATTGCGATCGAACACGAAGCGCTCCTTGACGATCGACTGATTATCGGCATGGACCGGCATGCCGGCCGGGTCGAGCGAGCGCGGCCCCTTGAGATTCCGGGTTTCGACTTCGAGCACGTTGAAGTGCCCATCGCCCTTTTCATCGAGCCATTTGCCGATCGAATAGCCGAGGAAGCTCGGATCGACATCCTTCGGCCAATCGCGGCCGTCGGTGTAGATGCGGCGGTGGGAATCATGGACGTGGTCGATCCGGATATAGGTAATTTCCGGCAGCACGATGAATTCGGCCGGCTGGAACAGCGTCATCATGCCGGGCATGCCGGGCGGCAGGCAGTCCGCGCCGGGCTTCCAGTTGCCTTGACCGCCGATGGCCTGATCCGCAAGGCTCGCCTCCAGCACCGCCTTATATTCCGGCGTCAGCGGCGCTTCTTGGCCAAGGCCCCATGGCTTGGTCGGATCGAAGGCCGGCTGGCCGCCGACGCCCGCGATGCGCACTCCGACCCACTGGCCCCAAAGATCGGGATATTGCGCGTCGTCGAAGGCCTGGGCACCTGAAGAAGCCGCAAGGAGTACCAGACCGATCGCGCCGCACGTGTTGCGAAATTCCATGGTGTTGCCCCTCCGCTTTGTTTTCTTAGGTCGCTTTCCTCGCACCTCCGCAGGCGCGGGAAAGCCGACGTTTGCTTCATAGAGCGTCCTGATCTTGCGCCGTAACCATAGCCCAGTCCCCCGATACGCGGAAGACCGGTCGGCTTTTGTCCCGTCCTGCCGGTTCGCCGCAGGCCAAAAGCCGCGCCAGATCATGTTCTGGTCATGTCGAGTCATCGTCTCGGCGTCGTGCCCGCCGGCGGTCGCGGGCATGACGCCTTGCGGCGGTTCTAGGATAAAGACGTAGATGGCCGGGACGCCGCCCGGCCATGACTTCCAAGTGCTCCGACGCCTGGAATCCGGTCTTAAGGCGCCGCGGCGCAAGCGGGTAGCCGCGAAACCTACTTTGCCGCCGCCGCGGCAAGTTCCCGGATTTTGGCGCGGATCGGGCCGAACGGGCCGTATTTGTGCTGCTCGGCCGAGAAGCCGTCCACATAGGGGCCGTATGGGGAATCGACCGGTTTCTGCAATTTGTTGGGAAAGTCCTTGGCGAGATCGGGTTTGGTCGGGCGGGCGAGACTGTTGATATAGGCGGCCACGTCATAGGCCTCGTCATCGGACAGCACCGGCGCGCTAAAGCTCGTGCCTAACGGCATGTTGTGGCGCACAAACGCGGCGGCCGTCAGGACGCGGCCCATTCCGGCACCGTTATTGTAGCTGTCCGGGCCGGCGACCGGCGGGAACAGATAGCCGGCACCGCTGGCGGCGCGCTGGCCCAGCCCCTCCTTGCCGTGGCAGATCGCGCAGGTCTCGGCGTACACTTTGGCACCGTTCGCCGGGCTGGCGGCACGGTCCGGCGCCTTGATACCGAGGGTCCCGGCGCCGGTCAGCTTGGCGCCGTCCGGAATGCCGGTTGACAGCCATTTAGCGTAAGCTAAGGAACGCCCGCATTTCGAGCCCGTCGAGCGGCAGCGCGCGGCCGTTCATGCTGCGCTCCATGCAGCCGTTGATGCGCTCTTCCAGCGTCCCGACCTCCCCTTCGCGCCCGCGATATTGCGGGAACTGTCCCCACACCCCGGTCAGCGGCATGGCATAGGGCTGGGTGCCGCCCTTGATATGGCAGTTCTGGCAGCTGAGATTGTTGCCCGAATAGCGCTTGGCCGGATCGGCGACCGTCGGTCCGATCTGATTGGCGGTATCAACCATGAGATCGTGGCCGTATCTCACCAATTTGCCGAACGGATCGTTGCCGAGCGATTTGAGGTCCGGCGCCGCCCAGGTGGCGAGATTGACCTGCGCCACGTCGGCGGCCGGCGCGGCACCGGCCGCCGCCAGCGCGGCTACCGCCAGCACGGACGCCCATATCCGGCATGAATTGCGTTTCATTCGGTGATCCTCCTTAAGGTCAACTCTCTGCACCAGCATGTTCGTGACGGCAGCACGCGCAACGGCTTGGTTCATACACCGTAACAGGGACAAAAGTCGTGGGTTTGGCACCGGAGCGCGGGCGTCCCGCCCGCTCTTCCTTCGATCCCATTCGATCGCTCGGCGTTACGCGGCGGGCGAGACGCCCGCGCTCCGGCACAAGCTTTTGCCCCTGCTACAAACTACCGAGGCCGGAAATATTTCAAATCCGGCGGCGCTTGGCCCTTGCGGGTCGGCATCAAATAGCCGTCACCGCTGAGCATGTAGTTTTGATTTTCGATCCGCACGAGCTGATTGCCGTCGGAGCAATCGTAATCGATCCACACCGGCGGATTCGGGTTGCGGCGGTAGGTTTTGTGCACCGTCCACGGGCGCGTCAAACCGTGGTCGACCACGGTGATGTCGTCGTGCAGCATATTCGGATTGTCCGCATCGAGGTAAATCCGCTCGGTGATGACGAACTCATTGTCCCGATGCAGCGGCAGGCCGCTGGCATCATAGGACCGCGGCCCCTTGAAGGCACGGGTTTCGACTTCCAGCACGTCGTAGCGGCCGTCGCCATCGGTATCGATCCAATTGCCGATCGAATAGCCGTCATAGCCGGGCTCGATGGCGCCCGACCAGTCCCGGCCGTCCGTGTAGATGCGCCGGCGGGTGTCGCGGATATGATCGACCCGGATGTAGGTGGTCTCCGGCAGGACGATGATTTCCATCGGCGAATGGGCGTTCATGACCATCGGCATACCGGGCGCCAGACACGTGCTGGTGGCGTTGGTGCCCTGGCCGCCTTGGCGCTGATCTTCGATATTCGCCTTGAAGATGGCCTCGTATTCCGGCGTCAGCGGCGCATCCTGCGTGGTGCCCCAGCACTTGGTCGGATCGAACGAGGGTTGGCCGCGGCAAGACGGCATCCTTATGCCGATCCACTGGCCTCGGAGATCGGGATACTTCGCGTCGTCGAAGGCCCAAGCATCCCACGACGCCGACAATAGGGTCGCGAGCGTCATTGCCAGTACGGCGCAGCGATCGAGCATTCGGTTTCCTCCAAAACGAGCAACGGCCAGAGCGATCAGGTTTGATCCGCGGGGTTTTCCGGTTATTTTTGCGTACCCGCGAAATAGCGCAAATCCGGCGCCGGCTGACCTTTCTTGGTCGGCATCAACAGTCCATCGGCACTGAGCATGTAGCTCTGGCCGGCAATTTCCACATGCGGATTGTTCTCCGCGCAGACCGCCTCGCGCCAGAACGGCCGCGGGTTTTGGGCCCGGCGGTATTTTTTGATTGCGGTCCAGGGCCGGGTCAATGCGTTGTCGATCGTCGTGATTTCGTCAATCAAAATATTCGGATTGCTCTTGTCCTGGTAGATGCGCTCCTTGATCACGCTTTGATTGTCCTCGTGCAGCGGAATGCCGCTGTTGTCGTAGGCGCGCGGTCCCTTGAAACCACGGGTCTCGACTTCGAGCACATCGTAGCGGCCGCTGCCGCCTGCATCGATCCATTTGCCGATCGAGTAGCCGGCGGCGGTCGGCTCAATATTGTCCGGCCAGGCGCGGCCATCGGTGTAAATCCGGCGCGAAGTCGTGAATATGCTCCATCAGCACATGGGTGGTGTCCGGCGTGATGACGAATTCGGCGCCGTCGTAATTGTTCATGATCCGCGGCATGCCGGGGGCGAGACAGGTGTAGGTCGGATCGGCGCCGGGGCCGCCTTCCGCCTGGTCCGCGAGGCTGGCTTCCAGGAAGGCTTGGTATTTCGGCTTGAGCGGCGCCTGCTGCGGCAGCCCCATCGGCTTGGTCGGGTCGTAGCGCGGCGTGCCGGTTTCGGTGCGCAGCCACATGCCCTTCCAATTGGGATATTTCGCTTCGTCGAACGCGAAGGTGCCGCTCGTCGCAGCGCCAAGCGCCGCCGCCAGCGCGACCGCACCGATCCATGTTCGATAACGCATCGCTGTTCTCCCCACGATCCAAAGCACCTTGACGCGCTCGGTAATGCCGCCGCGAACCATCGCCAGGCTGAAACCACGGCCCGCAATCACCCTACATGTCCTATCGGCGCGCCGGAAGGGGCCTGCGCGGATACTCCCCACGCGCGCGAAAGACAGGCGCGATAGACTTGGGCGATAGACTTGGGCGAACGCACTGCGGAACCGCTTTGTTCAAGTTCGCGTCGGCCGGCAGCCCTGCCGCTCGACGGCAGTCTTAACCGGCCGCTTCTTTTCGGTTAATCGGCATGCTCGGCCGCGGCGTTCCGATGCCGAGCCCACCCGCCCATTGTTGCCATTACCTAAATAGGGGCCACAGCAGGTCATGACGGCGGACCAATCGCCTATCGTTCCGACGGCTCCCGCCGGCACCTGGTTCGAAGTCTTTGCCGCTTTCCTGCGGCTGGGACTCACCTCGTTCGGCGGCCCGGTGGCGCATCTTGGCTATTTTCGCCAGGACATCGTGGTGCGCCGCGGCTGGCTCGACGAACATGCCTATGCGGACCTGGTGGCGCTGTGCCAATTCCTCCCCGGTCCGGCGTCGAGCCAAGTGGGCATCGGCATTGGGCTTAGCCGCGCGGGCTATGCGGGCGCGCTGGCGGCCTGGGCCGGCTTCACGCTTCCCTCCGCCATCGCGCTGATGCTGTTCGGGCTCGGCATCGAAAGGTTCGGGTCGGAACTCGCGCCCGGCTGGCTGCACGGGCTCAAGATCGCGGCGGTCGCCGTGGTGGCGCAGGCGGTCTGGGGTATGGCGAGCAGCATGGCGACCGGGAAGACGCGGGCGACGCTCGCGGTCGCCGCCGCCGTACTGGTGCTGTTCGTGCCGGGCACGGCCGGCCAAATCGGTGCCATCGGGCTCGGTGCCGCGGCCGGCCTGCTGCTGCTGGAGAGCGGCCGCAAACCGGGCGAGACAGCGCTCGCCACCGGCATCGGCCACCCGGTCGCAATCGGTTGCCTCGCCCTCTTCGTCGCGCTGCTGTTCGGATTGCCGCTGCTGGCGCGGGCATTTGCGGGCGCTCCGGTTCTGCAGCAAGCGGTTGCCGAGGTAGCCGCATTCTATCGCGCGGGTTCCTTGGTGTTCGGCGGCGGCCATGTGGTGCTGCCGCTGCTGCAGGCATCGGTGGTGCCGTCCGGCTGGGTCAGCGGCGACATGTTCATGGCGGGCTATGGCGCCGCCCAAGCCGTACCGGGACCGCTGTTCACCTTCGCGGCCTATCTGGGCGCCGTGATGGAACCGCGGCCGAACGGCGCCGCCGGCGCCGCGATCTGCCTTGCCGCCATCTTCCTGCCTTCGTTTCTGTTGGTGATCGGTGTCCTGCCATACTGGCAGATGCTGCGCGGCAAGCCGCAGGCGCAAGCGGCGCTCGCCGGCGTCAATGCCGCCGTGGTCGGCCTGCTCTTGGCCGCCCTCTACAATCCGGTATGGACCAGCGCCATCGCGGCGCCGCGCGACTTTGCGCTGGCGGTGACGGCGTTTCTGGCGCTGGCGGTATGGAAGGCGCCACCGTGGCTGGTGGTGGTAGCGAGCGCGGCCGGGGGAGCGGCGTTGGAATACTGGGGGTGAGTCGCGACCGCAATGTCGCGCCGCCACGATATTGCTCGCGATCCGGTTGAGTGAACCCGAGGCCCGTTCGAAAGTCCCGGACCTGTGCGGTCAAATCGCCTTGGCGGCGGCGAGAACTTCGTCGGCGTGGCCTTCGATCTTTACTTTGGGCCAGATGCGGGCAACCTGACCGTTGCGATCGATCAAGACCGTGGTGCGGTTGATCCCCATATACTTTTTTCCATACATCGATTTCTCGACCCATACGCCGTAGGCTTCGAGCATCTCATGGGTTTCGTCGGACGCGAGCGGGGTCGCCAAATTGTGTTTTTGTTTGAAGGCATCCTGCTTTTTCACCGGATCGGCCGACACGCCGACGACGTCGATATCGGCGGCCGCGAATGCCGGCATCAGCCGCGAAAAATCCTTGGCCTCGATGGTGCAACCTGAAGTGTCGGCCTTCGGGTAAAAATATAAAACAAGCGTCCGGCCTTTGAAATCCGCGAGCGATACGCTCCCGCCGCCGTCCCGTGACAGGTGGAAATCGGGAGCCTTGGTACCTTCGGTGAGCTTCGCCATCATGCCTTCCTTTCGTCGCTTTCGCGCGCTCATGTAGGGGCGCCGGATGGGATGGGGTAGATGCGCATCGCCGACACAGGGTTCAGCTCAACCGTTACACGATATCAACGCCTTTGGTGGAACAATCTCGGATCGAGTTGGGTCATCGACGGTGGTTCTTTGGTACGGTCGCGGCGCGATGAATCGCCCGCTTTTGTTACCATCACGGATTGGGAGCTTGTAGCGAAGCATGGCGGTTGAGCAAACGACATCCTCTTCCGCCGGCTTGCGGCGCATCGGAATTCCTCGGAGCCGCCGCATTGACCCTCGGCGTCCCGTATCGGCGGCGTTCAATCTGCCGCTGGCGCCGCGCTCGTCAACCGCGGCGCTGTCAGCTACCTTAACTCGGGCCGCTTCGCTATGCGGCGTAACTTACGTCGCAACGCTTCTGTGCGGGCTGGCGCGAACCCGGTGGGCGATGCGGCTGGGGCTTTGCGTCGCTGCGATTCCGCTGCTCGCCGTTCTCCTTGGGGGTGGGCTCTGGCTGTCCTTGGCGAGGGGGCCGATTTCGCTCGATATTGTGACGCCGTGGCTGACGGCGGCCATTGCGGAGAATCTCGGCAATCAGTTTCGGGTGGAAATTGGCGGCACCGTGCTCGAACGCGATGAGCACGGCCGTACTGCGATGCGTCTGCGTGCCATCGCGGTTCGCGACCGCGACGGCACGCTGATCGCCAGCGCACCCAAAGCCGAAGTCGGACTTTCGGGCGCCAGCTTGCTTAGCGGTCATCTGCGCGCCGAGCGTCTGAACCTCGTCGGCGCCGAACTGGCGGTTCGCGTCGAGGCGGACGGAACCGTAACCGTATCGACGGGCCCAGGGCAGCGCCCGATCGCGGTGGCGCCGCCGCTTGCGGCAGCCGGCTCGGGGCCGGCTGCGGATTTGGGATTGAACAAAGATAGCGCAACGGATGCAAAGCGCGGATGGCAAGATAATTTTCTGGCATTCCTGGCCTGGGTGGACAGCCTGGGAGCGTTCGGCCTCGATGGTGCCGAGCTTGTGGAAGTCGGCCTCAAAAGCGGCAATCTGACCGTCAACGATCGGCGCAATGGTCAAGTGTTGAGGTTTGAGAATATTCACCTCAGCCTCACCCGCCCGCGCTCCGGATCTTTGGAATTGAAGGTCGGTTCCGAAGCCGCCGAGCGGCCCTGGCTGGCGCAAGCATCGGTCAGGCCGATTGGCCGGGGCAACCGCTTGATCGAAATTGAAGCCCAAAAGGTTTTGCTCCGCGATATGCTATTGGCGACGCGGGTGGACGGCGGCCAGATCAAGACGGATGTTCCTATTTCGGCGACGCTGCACGCGGAGATAGCGGGGGACGGATTACCGTATACCGCCATCGGCCATATAATAGTGGGTCCCGGTTCGTTCGTCGATGCCGGCGATCCGCAGGCGCAAATCGCCATCGATCGAGCCGATTTCCAGATCGATTGGAATGCCGCCCAACGAGCGCTGACAATCCCGTTTCAGATTATATCCGGGGGCACCCGGATAACGCTGACGGCGCTTGCGGAAGCACCGCGCGAGGCCGGTGGAAATTGGTCGTTCAACATCGGCGGCGGATCCGTCATGCTGGCACCGGTCAGTCCCGGAGATGAGCCGCTGATTCTCAATCGCATCCTGGTGCGCGGCGGCGTCGACCAGATCGCGCGTCGGCTCAACATCGATCAGGCGGAGTTCGGCGGGAAGGGCGTCGGGGTGGCGATGTCGGGCAATCTCGATTTTACCGGCGCCGATCCCAAACTCAAAATAGGTCTCGCCGCGCGCCGGCTTTCGCTGAGCGCGTTCAAACAGATGTGGCCGCCTATGATCACCCCGGAGGTGCGCGTTTGGGTGATCGAGCGCGTCGCCGACGGAATGATCGAGCAGGGCGAAATCGCCACCAATTCCCCGCTGTCGAACTTGCGTTCCGGCGGACCGCCGGTTGCCGACGATGGATTGTCGATCCAACTCGTCACATCCGGGGTGACGGTGCGGCCGTTCGATAACCTGCCGGAAATACGCGATGCCGATCTGGTAACGCGGGTGAAGGGCCGCAACACCACGGTGACCCTGGGCAGAGCGAACGTCGAACTGCCGTCGAGCCGCAAGCTCGCCCTGGTGAACGGCCAATTCGAGGTGCCCGATACCAGCGTTCCAAAACCGCCCGCGAAGGTTCGGGTGCGCGTTGAAGGCCCGGTTGCGGCCGCCGCAGAACTTCTGAGCATGGATCGGCTCAAGGACGCCACCGACGTCCATCTCGATCCCGCCACCAGCCGTGGCAATGTGCTCGCGACCGTCAATCTCGGTCTGCCGCTAAATACCGAAGTGACATCGACGACGCTGACGTATTCGATCACCGGCGAAGTCGCGAATTTCGCGGCCGATCGCTTCATCATGTCGCAAAAGGTCGAGGCGCAGATGTTACGCGCTACGGCCAGCAATCAAGGCTATCAGATCAAGGGTGACATGCGCATCGGCGGTGCACCTGCTTCGGTGGAACTGCGGCACGCCAGCGGCGAGCCGGATTCCGAAGTCCGGATGAGCGGAATGCTCGACGATGCAGCGCGGGCGCGCTTCGGGCTCGACACCAATGGTACGGTAATCGGACCAATTCCGCTCAAAATGACGGGACGGATTGCCTTTGGCGGCGCTCAGGAGAGCCGGCTCCAGATCGAGGCCGATTTAACCCAGGCGAAACTCGATAATCCGTTTCCGGGTTGGATGAAGTCGCAAAATCGGCCCGCGAAGGCGAGTTTTACCTATATTACCCGCGGCAAACCCGTGCGGGTGGAAGACCTGTCCTTCGACGGCGGCGGCGCGTCGATGAGAGGCAATCTCGAATTCGACCAGAACGGCGATTTGGCGACTGGAACATTCCCGGTGTTCACCCTGGCGGACGGGGACAAAACCAACCTCCGGCTTGAGCGGACCCCGGACAATCTTTACAAAATCATCTTGCGTGGCGATACCTTCGACGGCCGCAATAGCATCAAGTCGGCGATGTCCGGTACCGATATAAAGTCGCGGCGCTCGCCCATCGATCTGGATATCGACGCCAAGATCGGCGCTGTCGCGGGCTTTAAGGGCGAGATCCTGCGTAATCTCGACCTCCGGTTGACCCGCCGGGGCGGCGTCATCCGCAACTTCGGCCTCAATGCCCGATTCGCCGGCGACGGGGCGGTCCAAGGCGAATTGCGCGGACGGCCCGGTGACCGGCAGATCGTCTATGCGGAGACGAACGATGCCGGGGCCGCATTCCGATTTTCCGATGTGTATTCCCGCATGGTTGGCGGCCAGATGTGGATTGCCATGGATGTGCCGACGGCCGATGGGACAAAGCAGGAGGGCCTGCTCGATGTCCGCGAATTTGCCGTGCGGGGTGAAGCGGCCCTTGATGGCGTGGTATCGGGCGCTCCCAACGGGACCAATAATGGCGTGCAGTTCTCGCGCATGCGTGTGGACTTCACCCGGACGCCGGGTAAGTTATCGATCCGCGAGGGTCTCGTAACCGGGCCGCTGGTCGGCGCGACGATTAACGGAATCATGGATTTTAACGCCAATGAATTGCATATGCGCGGGACGTTCGTGCCGCTTTATGGGTTGAATAACGCATTTGGAAATATTCCGGTGGTGGGATTTCTCCTCGGCGGCAAGGAGGGCTTGATCGGCAGCATGACGTATGAGGTCGTCGGCGCTCCCGGCGCCCCGATGCTTCACGTCAATCCGATTTCCATGGTGGCGCCCGGGTTTGTTCGCAAGTTTCTCGAGTTCCCCAGCAGCCTGCCCAACGATCGCTTCGCGACGCCGCTAAACTACCGGGATCGGTGAGTTGACGCGTGGGATGGCCACGCGACGGAGGACGGTATCGTGCAGAAGTTCCTGATCGCCGCCGTCCTCGCCTGGGCCGGATCGACCATGGCGGGCGCCTGCGCTCAGGAGTATCCGTCCCGGCCTGTGCGCGTGGTGGTTCCCTATGCGGCCGGGGGGCTTGCCGACATCACGGTCCGCTTGATCGCCGAGAAACTCGGCGAACGCATGGGTGAGCGCTTCATCGTCGATAACCAGCCGGGAGCCGGCGGAATCGCCGCCGCGCGAACCGTTCTGGCGGCACCGGCCGATGGCTATACGCTAGCGGTCATCACCAATGGGAATGCCATCGGCGTGCCGCTGTTCAAGAGCCTGCCGTTCGATCCGGTCAAGGACTTCGTTCCGATCTCCGGTTTCAGCATGTTCGACCTGACGTTCGCAACCAACGCCGCGGGTCCCTATCGCACGCTCGGCGATTTTCTCGCCGCAGCGCGTGCCAGCCCCGGCAAGCTCAATGTCGGCACGGTCACGATCGGCAGCACGCAGAACCTCGGCGCGGAATTGCTGCGAGCGACTGCCGGAATCAAGGTGACCATTATTCCCTATCGTACGGCACCGGACCTGATGATCGCGCTGCTGCGCAACGATATCCAGCTGGCCGTCGATTACTACGCAACCATGAAGGCCGGCATCGACGACGGCAAACTTCGCCTGCTCGCAACCTCCGGCGAGATGCGGTCGGAATTTGCGCCCGCTACGCCCACGGTGGCTGAAGCCGGCGTGCCGGGCTATGAAGTGCGGTCATGGAACGGACTGTTTGCCAAAACCGGTACGCCGCCGAACATCGTGGCGAAGCTGAATCAGGCGGTGCGCAGCGTCGTGGCGCTGCCGGATCTACGCAAGCGCATGGGCGAGTTCGGTCTCGCGGCCCAAGCCGGCCCTCCGGATGAGATTGCATCGCGGCTGAAGGCCGACATTGCCAAATGGGCGAAGGTGATCGACGAGGCCCATATCCCGAGGCTGTGAGACGGCGTTCGCGATGCGGCCGCAATAGCCACAAGGCGCAAGATGTTACCGGAAGGCCCGCACGACGGTGGTATCCC
Source organism: uncultured Alphaproteobacteria bacterium (assembly GCA_963802745.1). Lineage (GTDB taxonomy): Bacteria > Pseudomonadota > Alphaproteobacteria > Rhizobiales > Xanthobacteraceae > JAJPKK01. The sequence continues at coordinate 77,334 of CAWDKL010000048.1, forward strand.
AGGGGCGAAATGATAGGAACCTGCGGCTTGGAGAAGATCCACTCTGGCGCCGCTTGTTCCGGTTTCATAATGCCTCGTCAGGCAGCCGATATTTTTGCTGGGCCAGCCCCTTCTCAGTCACGCATTGGTGATATAGATTTGGACAACAGCTGCCGAGAAACGGGACGTGCCGAAGTCTCCACTCAAGATGGCAGTAAGCCGTGCCCGCGGCGGGCATAGCACACCTTGCGAAGCGCCTTGCTTTTTCTGGCGTTACCCGACGGACCCGGCGTTTGCTCAAGCTTGGCGACTGTGCCAAGTCCGGCAGCGTCAATGCAAGAAACAAGGGGGAATCGATGAAATCCCATGTCAAGACACTGTTGGTAGGTGCGGCCCTCGTGGCGATGGGCGGCGTCGCGCTCGCGCATCATTCTTTCGCCATGTTCGATCAGGAGCACCCGATCGAACTGACCGGCACCGTGAAGGAATGGAAGTATACCGCCCCCCACGCCTTCATCATCCTGAACGTCAAGGACCAGGATGGCAAAGAACAGGTGTGGAGCCTCGAAGGCGGCGCTCCGAGCGGCCTCATTCGCGACGGTTGGACCAGCAAGACCCTGAAGCCCGGCGACGAGCTTAAATTGAAGGTCGATCCGCTGCGCAGTGGCGCGCCCGGCGGCGCCTGGAACGTCAAAAAGGTGACGTTCAAGGATGGCAAGCCGATCGTTGCGGAAGCGCCCAAAACCAACTGACGTTGGTTGGGGCTAACCGCATATCGCTTCGACTAACGGGCGCGCGCTGACGCTCTTGGCGTTGGCGTACGTCCGTTTCTGTTATTTGCGAATTTTCATGTCGGTTGATCGCCTGACGCGGGCGACACCGATACTTCAGGGCATAAGTTCGGGGACGAAGTTGCCGGTGGTCGGCTCGGTTGGGTACATCCAAATTCCAAGCACTTAATCTTGCGCGTGTCCTTCGTTCAAAAATACCATTCTGACGAACGATGCATGGCGATACGGTATTGCGTATCTTGCCGGTCTTCTCAGAAAAATTCGCTTCGACGGTTGCCGGATTTCGGGATTCGCCGGTTTCATCCACTATTTTGGTTCCCCGGCACCGACGACGAGGGTGGAGATGCGGGCCATATTGGGCTAGATTGATGCCAAATCCTGCCAACTCAGAATTCGACACCTAACGGGAGGACCCGAATGCTCGACCGAAACATGATCACCGCCGTGGCGCTGACCGCGGCCCTGGCGCTGCCGGCCGGCGTGGCGCAGGCGTTTGACGAATCGAAATATCCGGATTTCTCCGGCCAGTGGCGCCGCCCGCCGGGCATCGGCATTCAGTGGGATCAGACCAAGCCCGTCGGTCGTGGCCAGCAGGCCCCGCTGACCCCGGAATACCAGAAGATTTTCGAGGCCAGCATGGCGGATCAGGCGGCGGGCGGCCAGGGCAACGATCCGCCCTCGCGCTGCGTCCCGTACGGTCTGCCCCGGATCATGTCGGTCATTTTCCCGATGGAAGTCGTCGTCACCCCGGCCACCACCCATATTCTGTTCGACTATGCAATGCCGCGCCGCATCTACACCGACGGACGGGCTTGGCCGAAGGAGATCGAGCCCAGCCACTACGGCTACTCGATCGGCAAATGGGTCGACGAAAACGGTGACGGCCGTTACGACGTGCTCGAAGTCGAGACCCGCGGCTTCAAGGGGCCGCGCTCCTACGAGGCGACCGGGCTGCCGCTCCACGAGGACAGCGAATCCGTCGTGAAGGAACGGCTCTATATCGACAAATCCGATCCCGACACGCTGCATGACGAAATCACCGTCATCGACCATGCCCTGACCCGCCCCTGGACGGTCGACAAGCGTTACAAGCGCGATCACGATCCGGTCTGGTTCCTGAACAATTGCTCCGAAGACAATCGCCATGTGTTTATCGGCAACGAGCATTACGTGCTCAGCGGTGACGATTTCCTGATGCCGTCCAAGAAGGATCAGGCGCCGCCCGATTTGCGCTATTTTAAATCCACGCCAAAGTGAATGGCGCAGGGGCATCGGGAATCGTGTAGCGGCTGAAGCGGATTCCGATCCTGTGTCGTCAGGATCGCGATCGCCCGCGCTAGGCATAACAACGGGCATCTATCGGCGAGTCCCAGACCGGATTTTCGATCAAGTCGAATCACACTCTCGGCGTCGTGCCCGCGCTTGTCGCGGGCACCCGCGTCTTGCAGCGGGTCTGGAAACAAGACGTGGATGGCCGCGACAAGCCCGGCCGGAACTTCGAGTGCTCTAACGTGACCGGAATTCAGTTTAGGTGGGTATTTAGGCGTGGGGCATATGCTACCCAATAGCATCCATGCGGCGGTGATCGTGCTGGCCTTGGCGATCCCATGCGGCGCGGCCGAGATCGCACCGGGGGATCGCCATTCCGCCTACGCGGACATGAGTCGCGAAACCAAGGCAATGCAAGACGATGACACCGCCAATCCGGGCATGCTGGCTGTGCTCGACGGCGAGGCGCTATGGAACCGCAAGACCGGCGCCGCCAATCTCTCCTGCGCGGACTGCCACGGCGATGCCGCGCGCAGCATGAAGGGCGTGGCGGCACGCTATCCGGCGTTCGATGCCGCGAGCGGCCAACCGCTCGATCTCGATGGACGCATCAATCGCGAACGTTCCGAGCGCCAGAAGGCGCCGCCGTTACGCCTGGAGAGCGATGAGCTGCTGGCGCTCTCGGCCTATGTGGCCCACCAGTCGCGCGGCGAGCCGATCGCGCCGCCGGATGACGCGCGGCTGGCGCCGTTCATTTCCGCCGGCCGCGATCTCTTCCATAAGCGTCAGGGACAGCTCAACCTGTCCTGCGCGCTCTGCCATGACGACAATTGGGGCAAGCGGCTTGCCGGCAATATCGTGCCTCAGGGACACCCGACCGGCTACCCAATCTATCGGCTCGAATGGCAGAGCCTAGGTTCGCTGCAGCGCCGGCTGCGCAACTGCATTTCAGGCATGCGGGCGGAGGTTCCAGACTACGGATCGCCCGAATATGTCAACCTCGCGCTGTTTCTGATGTGGCGCGCCCGCGGGCTGCCGATGGAAACGCCTGCCGTCAGACCGTAGCCGTGACTGGCTCAGGACCGGTTCCCGTGTCGAATTATGGTGCGAGATCACGTCGCGAATGAGGGCCGCGTGCGGCCATCGGGGTGCGAGATCGGCGTATCCGATCCCCAAAGACGCTGCCTGATGGGTATCATCACGTCCGGGCTTCAAAATATCGCTATCTCGACAAAGACGGAAAGAAAATCGCGGCACCGAACGGCCGGGCAGCTTATTTCGTCCCAGCCTCAAATCGCCGATTTCATACCCGAAGCATTTCGATCTTGATATGTCGCGGACTTGCGAGCCGGTGACTTCGCCGGGCCCACGAATGACGATTGGGTGAAGGAAATGATGAACGTGCGAAGGAACCATGATCCGGTGCGGCGCCGCGGCATGACAACGGGATTTTTTGTGATTCTACCCCGTCGGAATTCGGTCTAAAGTTAGCGCGTCCGGTCGCGACGGACGGGCAGGCTTATGGCGTGATAGAGACGATGTGATGGACCAGCGCAATTTCACCGGCGACTACGATACGCTGCTCGAACTCGCCAAGACGCGGGTCAGCGTGCGCAATTTGAAGCCCGACCCGATCCCCGACGATGATGTGACAAAGATCCTCGAAATCGGGCGCTGGGCCATGTCCGGCGCCAACGGCCAGCCGTGGGATTTCGTCGTCGTCAAGGACCCGGCGATCAAGCAGGAACTGTTCCGGGTTTATACCGAGGAAAACAACGATTTCATCTACTGGATGGAACAGCAGCGCGATTTCAAGCTGCGCCACCCGTCCTTCCAGATGACCCACGACGAGGCGCTGCAGAAGCACCGCACCGGCGTCGGCTGGTCGATCGCCCCGGTGCTGATCGTCATCCTCGGCGACGGCCGCCGCCAATGGGCCACCGTGCAGGGCGCCCACACCTTCGGGCGCGACCAATCGCACCTGACCGACGGCCTCGCCAACACCGCCATGATGATGCACCTTGCGGCCGGCGCACTGGGGCTGGGCAGCCAGCACGTCACCATCCACATCCAGGAGCCGTTCAAGCGCGTGCTCGGCGTGCCGGATCTGCTGACCTTTTCGTTGATCATGCCGATCGGCTATCCGGCGGTGCCGCCCAAGGAAGGCGTCCGCCGGCCGCTGGAAGACATGGTGCATCACGACAGGTTCGACATGGCGAAATACATGTCCAACGAACAGATCCTGCATTATTTGCGGGCCTTGCGGGAAAAGACCGTGCCGGTTTACAGCCACTCCTATGCGGGTCGGCCGCCGATATTACAGGAGGGCGGTGAACGAGGATAATAGATCGCAGGCTCCCGCCGTCGCTCCGATCTCACGCTATCGTCGCGGCAAGGCCGGCATTCCCATGCCTTGCGTCGTCCTTTGGCGTTCCGCAGCGCTGATTGGAGTTTGCCGACTCCTTGACCAACGCTGCGATTGGCCTTGCGAAGCCGCGGAAATTACGACAGCCTGGTGCCCCGAATTATTGAAACTGACGCGGTTTTTCTGAATCTCTGTGGCGGCACGCCAGGCAGCACCTTCACCGGTTTCATAATCCGCCAGCGCCTTTAAGTTATACGACCGCGACAGAAATCCGCGCAGCTCACTATCGACGCTGGGATCATCCTTGGTCAGCCTGAGAAATTCCGTCTGCACACCGGCGTGCGTTTTGAAAACCTTGCCGTCCCGCTCGAAAATAAACGCCTGCGCCGCATGATAGCTGGCGAGATAGGCGTAAAGCCTGCCGCCTGATTCAGCCCCACCCGGAGCATCGTTTCGGCGTCATCCAGAAGCTGGCGCGCCTTGGCGAGAAAGCGGGCCGCTTGCGGGGTCACAGGTCCAAACCCTCACGGCGGATTTCGTACATCAGCGGCGTTTCGTCCCGATAGGTCGATGCAAGGTAGGGCTTGGCGTCGAAAAACGCCCCGGTGTCGTCGATGAAGCGCACGCGCAGATCGGCCAGCCGGTCGAGTTCGCTCCACCGATCCGGCAGCGATCGCAGGAACACGGCCACATCATAATCGGAATCCGGACGCGCCTCGCCGCGGGCGCGCCTCGCCGCGGGCACGGGAGCCGAACAGCACGACCCGCTCCAGCCGCGCTCCGTAGATGTCGTCGAGCGCCGCGCGGAAGCGGGTGATGATCGGATCGTGAGCCAGCCGTTCGTCCATGATGTGGCCTTCGCCGGGACCTTGACGCTGCGGTGGATTATATATGCTCGCGCCCGCTTTGGGGCACGCAATCCGCACCGGCACCGTCAGCTGGATAGCGACCGCCACAGCGCGCCGCCGCCTGGTCCATTCCTTTGGAGAGTCAGGTCGCGTCACGCTCACGCCGTCACCGGCCGCGGATCACCCTGCTTGCCCTGGTAAGGCGCAACCTTGATCTCCTCCGTCCGTTTGCGCGTCTGCGCAATGTCGAAACTGTTCTGCATCCGCATCAGCGTGTCCATCGACACGCCGAACGCCTTTTCCAGCCGCAGCGCCATTTCCGGCGACAGGCGCGCGCGCTCGTTCAACACCGCCGACAGTGCTGCCCGCGTGACGCCAAGGACCTTCGCGGCGTTCGTCACCGAAAGCCCCAGTTCCGCGATGATCTCGTTCTTCACGAACCCGCCCGGGTGGGCGGGATTCTTCATCCGGATGCCCTGCATGGCCGTCATGTCCACCACCTAATGGTAATCCTCAAAATCGAGGTCGACGATCTCGATCGCGGTCCGATCGATCCGAAACGTCAGCCGCCAATTCTTGGTAACCAACAGGCTCCAGGTGCCCTTGCGGTCGCCGGTCAGCTGATGCGCCTTCCAGCCCGGAACTGTCCGCAACTCGTCTTCCCGCTCCATGTCCTGGAGGAAGGAGACGATCCGTCGAACCTTCGGCACGACGGCGGGTTGGAGACCGGCGGCGTCATCGTCTTCGATGAACCGGCGCAGCCCCTTATGGACCACGTTCCTGATCTTCATAGGGGAGGTTACCAAAGCCGCTGTATAGCGTCAAGCGACACCATACGCCCCGTATGTCCCGCATACCAACGGCCAAGCCGGCCTCGGCCTGCTATATTGCGATCATGCGTGCCGTTTCGATCACAGAAGCCCAGGATCGCCTCGCCGCCTTGGCGCGGGACGTGGAAAATGGCGAAACCGTCGTCGTCACCCGCGACGGCAGGCCGGTTTTCGACATGGTGCCGCACCGGCAAGCGGGTGGGCTGCGCCTCGACGCCATCGAGGCATTCAAGCGCGAGCACGGCATCGAAGCGATCGTCACCTATGTTGCCGACGACTTCGACGCGCCTCTACCCGAGGACTTCTTGTTGCGGCGTCTGGATTAGCCGTGCGGCTGCTCATCGATACGAGCATCCTCATCGGCCTGCTGGAATCCGACGCCGCACGCGGTCAACACGACAATTCTGGGTGCGATCAGCGATCCCCCATGCGCGCGTGCATGCAAGCGTGGCAAGCCTGTGGGAAATCGCCATAAAGGTGCGGCTGCGAAAACTCGCACTCGGCATCCCGCTGGATTGGATTCCAAGCATCATCGACCGTATCGGGCTGACGCTCATCGCGATCAATCACCACCACGTTCTGGCGGTTGCGGAGCCGGAACCGGCGACGCGCGATCCTTTCGATCGTCTGCTGCTGGCGCAGAGCCTGGTCGAGAATTTGCGCCTCGTTACGATCGATCGTGCGTTGGTCGGACATCCGCTGGCGTGGCGGCCGGATTGATCATCACGATCCGCCGGCTGCGGGCCGCGACCTCGCCATCTTGCCGGTTGCGTTTCGGTGGCCGTCCTCCAATCACACTGTCAGCGCCGGTGCGTCCATTCCTGCGGAGAGGCAGGGCGCGTCATTGCTTCGGAGCCGTCATATCATGCCTGCGGCATGGACAGCGGGCGCAGCGGACGTCGCCCCGAAGGGGGCGTAGCGAAGCGAAGCACCGCGCGCTTGCGCGGTTGACGAAGCGAGCACGCTGTTAGACTGAATGCGAGGCGGCGCGTCCGCCCGCGAGGCGGCGGTAGCTCGGATGGAGGGCGCGCCCTTGCGCGCACGCAATCCGGGGGCGGCGGTGAGATCGGCTCCGGGCTACTACGTTGCTAGCGGTAACGAAGTCACGAGCGCGATTACTAGACTTGACGTAATTCCTCAAGTCCCCAAATCATTGAGCAGAATTTCGAAAAAGGCCGCGTTGCGCATTTCCGCGTTCGAGATCAGCTTATCGAATCCAACGATCTCAATGAAGACATCAAATCCCTCGTGATATTTGAACAATCCGAGCTTATCCCACGTTTCATTAAAATCATACCTGTGCGCGAGGCTACGGAGAGCAGGTTCAAGATCGGCGACAATGATTGCCATGATGGGCGTGGAAGCGGGAATATCGATGCTCTTACCTGCAGTCGTAATAAATGATTTTCTCTCGCGGATATGCTCCACGGTATCATAAATCTGTTTGATCGGGTCTGCCCCCTCTTTGCCAAAGGAATAGTCATCGCGACCAGGGCGCTTAAACTCCACGACAACGACGCTGGTATTACCTCGGCCGCCAGCGACATAACATTCGTCATAAAACGCGACGTCGGTCACTTTATCGCCGAGAGTCCGACGCCCGCCATGGAGGGTTCGATCGCTGGAAATGTAGGAAACAAACGCAAGTCGCTCATCGATCATCCAAAGGTTGTGCTGAAACTGCTTCGTCGTTACAGAGTCTTCAAGCCTTGGGAACATCAATTGATGGAAAGCATCCTCGCGGGTCATCGCGCCAGCATCATTCGCCCCACGAAGCTGGTCGGCGATCTCGATGACCGCCTTGCGGTGGACGATGTATTCCGCCAAAGCATCGCGGTAGGTGTCTGAAACGCGTCTTAGCAGATCACTCTTTCGCTCGGCGAAAAGTGCCTTGTCTGCTATCGTTTTTTGTACGTATGACGTCCAGCGTCGCTCTTCTCTGAATCTCTGGATGGCAAGGTCCGAAACGAAGTTTTCCTGCCTCCAATTGTTTGGCTTCGACCGAACATACTCGGCGACTGTTGTTCCGCTCAGGCCATAGCGAAGCAATGGGTGGCGCGACAGCAGCTGAACGACTTCATCGCGTTGAGTCTCTTTGATCCTTTCATGCTGCTCGCTTTCGGTTGATAGTATTTGCTGACACGCGCGGTCAACGATTTCCAAGATTTCGTCCTCGCCGGCCTCGAGAGAGGTCCGAGCTTGATTGGCGTGAGCATCAAGAAATTCACCCGAAAGACTTGCAATCACGACATATTCCGTGCCATCGGACCGTTGGAAGGCGGGTCGCCCAAGCTTATTTTCTATTGGGCGGCCAGCACCTAGCAGCCGGTTGTCAGCGAAAAACATCAGCGCGTGTCGAGAGAAAGGCTTTCCGCGTTCGACGCGGGAAACATCGCACTTAAATTCATATGACACGCCTTGGAGGTCGATCGAAAAGGTATGACTTTTCTCATGGCTGAAGATGCGGGCAAAGTGGGAGCGTAGATCGAATTCCTTGTCACCGATGATGACTTTGGTATCCGGCATCCGTCCATCAACGAGGTAAGTCAGGAAATTGCTCGATAACTGATCGAGAATTCGATCCTCGGAAAGCTCCTCCCATCGGCGGTGATATTGAGGCTTGACCTGACGAAGAGTGACCGCGCAACCGGGCGAGAACTCAGACGCAATGCCTCCCGCGACATCGATAATTTCCTCGTCCACGTAAATATCAAATCTGAAGCTGCGAGTCTCAATCTCACCACTAACGGCGACAGATTTGGAGTGATAGGCGATTTCCTCAAAAACCTTAAAGGCGACGAAGCGCCCAAAACCTTTGCCTCCGCGCTTGAGCTTATTGCCCGTGAACGGCGTTAGAAACGCTGCATAATTAGATTCATTCAAGCCATTTCCGTTGTCGGAAATAGTGACGGAGAACTCTTCCGCGGTTGTTCCGATCGAGAATGCAAATATCAGCTTTCCGTCGATGGCAATCTGAGAACCACCAAATCGATCGAGGAGGGCATGGATCGCGTTCGACCCAGCCTCATACACGGGCAGCAAGAACGCATCGAAGTGCCCTGCCAAGTGCGTTCGCTCCAGCACGGCGGGCATATCCGGCTTCAGTAACTGTGCCATACGGAGCTCTCCTCAAGCGCTGCCGTTGCGGGGAATCATCATTTACCTTTAGCTTTTTCTGACGATCTCCGGTATTATTTGACGATAAGCTTGCATGTCCACTCACCATGGCTTCTTGTTGGCGCTGCAGGAATGTGTCAACCAAAGCCGCGATCAGCTTATCGTCTGAAGTCCAGAAGGCATGAACAACAAAATGAGGTGCAATAACTGGGAATGCAAAAATCGCTGCTTTTCGATCAGCAATCCAAATATGCAGCGGATGACGGCTGTTTGAGTAAAATATTTTAGCGCCCCGAAAAGTACTCTGTATATTCTCCTGTGCAGACAGTTCTATTAGATCAATAAAATTGTCGGATGACATACTTTCAATAGATTTTGAATATCCAAATCGTTCCGCAAACTCCTTAATCCGCACTACGTTTTCGGGTACACATCGCCATCTATCCCAATCTGCAAGCTCGGCTTTAAATTGCCCCACTAAGTGATCGCGCCGAGAAAATTTATCCGCAAATACAGCGGTTACGTGAGGTCGCTCAGGTGAATGGAGAATTCGCTCTAACTGTTGTTTCATTTTCAGCCATTGATCCGGAGCCCGGAACGCCCCGTGAACGGGAATAGCACTGCACAGCAATAGTTCACTCTCGACTCGTCCGAGAAGAGTTACCAATTGGGGCAAATATCCGGGGTAGGTACCTAAATACCGTGTCGAAACAGCACCAGCGATGTCTAACAAATGACGTGTCTGCCGGTTGGCAGCCCATGTCTGCCAACCGGCAAGCCCGAGCGCCACAATTGTAAGAACGAGGCTAACAATTGTGATCAAATTAATTGCTTCATTGCTGAAAACCATCATCAACTCCGTTTGATGTTCTCATGTCTTGAGGCCCGACGGTGGCAATTAAGTAGGACGAGCTTTGGCCGCCGCGGCGCAATGCGCTTCGCTTATTGCGCCTACACGCCCTACGGCGCCCCCCTACTCCGCCGCCTCCGCCCCCACCCCCTCGTCCGGGAAAAACTTCCCCATCCGCGGCGTCACGCCGTTTTTGCGCATTTCCTCGAGCCAGATCGGGTGGATGCGCTTGTCCTGGTCTTCGTATTCGATCTGGTCGCCGCCGGCCTTGATGTCGAGCGAGACGGCGCCGATGTCGCCGGGCTTGACGCCGAGGAGCGAGCGGCGCTGCTGCATCGTGAGCGGATAGCGCAGGCCGCCGACGCCGGTGGCGAGATAGCGGGCCGGGAACTGGCTCGCGTTGAAATGCTGGTGGAACTGCTGGTCGGCGGGGGGGAACACCACGCCATGCTTCCAGTCGAGCCTGCGGAAATCCTTTTCGCCCGCGTACCACAGCAGCGAATAGCCGTGGCCGGTGACGCACATCACGTGGAAGCCGGGGCCGTGGCGGTGGCCCTTCTTGTAGGTGCCGACCGGCATTTCGGAGATGTGGGCGTGCATGGTGCCGTCGGCCAGCACGAACATGATGTTGGTGCCGCCGGCGCCGCGGTCGCCCCAGGACTTCAATTCGATGGCGGCGAGGTCGGGGACGAAATTGGTCTCCCACATGTGGTTGCCGGGGCGCACGGTGATGAGGTCGCCCTCGCCCGCGAAATACTCGTTCTTGCCGGTGCGGTCGGTGAACTCATGGGTGGTCTCGAACACGAAGCGGGCATCGTGGAAGGTGTTCATCACCAGCGGCAGGTCGGTGGTGGAGACGATTTGGGCGCGCTCGCGCCCGGAGCCGTTGAAATGCCGGTGCTTGGCATTGAGCGGAATGGCGAACAGGCTGCGCGGGCCCCATTCGAAGCTCTTTTTGCGCTCCGTCGGAAAATTCGATCTGGGTCGAGCCGGTGCCCTCCAGCACGTAGACCACGTCCTCGTAAAGGTGGCGCTGGGGGGCGGTGGAGCCGCCCGGCGGAATGTCGAACACGAACATATTGGCAAAATCGCCGCGGCCCGTCAGATGCACGGCGGCGGCCGGCACCCCGGCGCGCGGCCACAGCGCGGTCTCGACCGAAAACAGGTCGACGGCGATATCGTCGGTGACCTTGAGCCCTTCGGCCGCGACCCAGTCCAGATAGGCATCGACGCCGTAGCGGGGTTTTTGCTCGGTCATGGTGTTCCTCGTTCCTTCGCCGCTGGGCCAGTGCCATTGCACGTAGGGCGCAATAAGCGCAGCGCATTGCGCCGTTTCATGCTCACCGCACCGTCGGTTGCCCCGTCCGCATTGCGTCTTGCGGCGCAATGCGCTGCGCTTATTGCGCCCTTGCGCCCTGAGCTAAATTAGCCGGTCGCCAGCCGCCTTGCACTCACGAAAACAACAGGGACTTGATCACCACCGGGACCACGCCCGGCGGCGAGATCAGCTCGCCGACATCGACGAAATCGAGTTCCGACAGCTGCACGCCATCGATCGAGATGAGGTCACCCGGCAGGCCGAATTCCTCGGTGAGGATGCGGCCGAAGGTCTTGCCGACGTCGCCGTCGATCATCAGAGCAGCGGCCGGCTGCGGCGGCCCTCGGGCGCGAGCGCCGCCACGATGGCGCGGCCGGCGGCGGCGAGACGGTGGTAATCGGGGTCGCCAGGCCCAGGTGAACGCCAGCGCGACCTGCGAATCCGGGTCGAGATCGAGCCGCGCCAGCCCGGCGCGGATGGCTGCCGTGAGGGCTGCCGTATCGATGACGCCGCCGTGGGCCTGTCCGCCGTCCGGGGTCGCGGCCTGGACTTTTCCCTCCCCCGCTTGCGGGGGAGGGGGATCGCGCACCGCCACTTCGGACGCCGGCACATCGAGCATCGGCACGTGGATCACCGGCACATTGTGCACCGGCAGCACGCCGGGCCGCGGCAGGTGGATGGTTTTGCCGCTCACCTGGACGGTGAACTGGGAGGCGCCGATCACGGTGGCGCGGATGCGCTGGCCGGGGTCGATCAGCGTGAGGCCTGAGCGCCGGGAGAGTTCGCCGCGCAGCGCTTCGGCGAGGGCGCGGGCGATATCCCCATAGTCGCGGCTCTCATAGCCGAACACGTATTCCGAAACCCCGCCCGACAGCGTGATGGCGGCGGGCGTGGCGGAGCGCGCCAGCGGCTCGGTCAGCAGCAGCGCCCGCCCGAGCGCATCGGGCGCGCTGCCCAGAATGTAATCCGCCGCGATGGCCGCCAGGCGCGCCGCAATCGCCGCGCGCGGTTCGTGCGCGCGAAGCGTCGCCGCATCCGTCGCAATGCCGAGCGCATCGGCGACAAGCCGCGCCAAATCGTCCACCCGCGTGAAGGCGCCCGTCTCGTCCGCCGCGATCAGCCGTCCGCCGACCGCGAAGGCGGAAACGCCAAGAATTTTTCCCCGGTCGATCAGCGCCAGTTTGGTGGTGCCGCCGCCGATATCCACATGCAGGATGCAGGCATCGCGCTCCTTGGACAGCCGCACCGCACCGGCCCCGTGGGCGGCGAGCGTGCACTCGAGTTTGTGGCCGGCGGTGGCGCAGACGAATTTGCCGGCTTCCGCGGCGAACAATTCGTCGATCGCCCGGGCATTGTGCCGCTTGATCGCCTCGCCGGTGAGGATCACGGCGCCACTGTCCACATCGTCGCGGCCAAAGCCGGCTTGCGCGTAGCAGTCTGCAATGAAGGCGCCGAGCCGTGCCGCGTCGATGGTGCCGTCGGGCAGGAACGGCGTCAGCATGATGGGCGAGCGCCACATTACCTGGCGATGCACCACGACGAACCGGCTCGACAGCCCCTGCGACTGCCGCTGCAGCAGCACTTTTGCAAACAACAGATGCGAGGTCGAGCTGCCGATGTCGATCCCGATGGTGGAAAGCTCGACATTCTCCTGGCTCCAGATGGTGCGCGCGATCTCGGCGCGCTCCTCTTCCGACATGCCGAGATGTTCGTGAAATATGTCGAGATCGTGCATGGGGGAATCCGCCGGGAGCGCGGGCGGTGCGCCCGCGGGCGTGTCTTATACCAATATCGCGAGGGAGCGCGACGGCGGGCTGGGTGGCGACATTCGCGTTTGCCCTGGGGCGTACCTCTTCACCTCTCCCCAACGGGAGAGCTCCCATCCGCTTTGCGCACCTTGATCGATGAAACCGAGAGTCGCCGTAGGGTGTGCAAAGGCGCGGGGCTCAGGCCGTATTGGTACGCATCGGCGTCTCGCGCCTTTGCGCACCATCAGCGCCGCCGGTGCGCAAAGGCGCGCGAGACCATTTGACAACGCCGATAGGCCGGTGCCGGCGCCTTTGCCCACCCTACGAAATTCCCGTCGAGTTACAGGAGAGGTGAAGAGCAGGCCATGCTGCACGAACCCGGATCACCGGTGTCCGTTGATGCCGGTGTTGAAGCAGACCGGCTCGCGGTAGCCGCGCGACACCGTGACGAGGTTCGGGTTGTCGTCCTTGAGCGCCTGGAACAGCGGCTCGGTCGCGCGCCACAGCGACCGGGCGCCGGCGAGCGGCGCATCATGATGCGCCGGCATGAACACATCCGGCTTATAGAGCCGCATGTGCTCGAGCGCCTGGCGGGCGGTCAGCGGCATCAGATATGCCGCCGCCACCGCGACGATGGCGAGATCGACGCCGCCGGCGCGCGCCATCGCGGCCGTCTCCTCCTCGGTGACGCGGCCGCCGCTGTCGCGGTACATGATGCGGAAGCCGTTATCGAGCGTGATCAGATAGGCGATCGTGCCTTCACGGATCACCCGCGGATCGGAGACGCCGCGCGCGCGGATCGCGCGCTCCTCCGCTTGCTGCGCAGGGCTGGGCTCCGGACTGAGCGCGCCGAGCGCCCCTTCGATGACGGTGGTAACGCGGGCGTCCGGCTGGCCGTGCCGTGCCAAAATCGGTTCGACAGTGAAGCCGTCGAAGCTGAGCCGTTCGCCGCCTTTGCCCGTCACGGTGCGGATTTGCGCGGCCGGGACCTGCTGGGCGGCGAGCTTGTCGGTCGTCAGCGGCGCCCCCACCACGACGGCGCCGGTGCGGATGCCGACCGAGGCGGCGTCCGACATATGATCGAAATGGCCGTGGCCGATCAGGATGACGTCGGCCCGGGTGATGTCGGCGGCCGCGAAGCCGAGCGGCGGATAATTGGCGCCGCGGTCGAAATAGGCGTCGAGCAGGATGATCTTGCCATTATAGGCCAGTTCGAAATTGGAATACCCGGCCCAGCGCACGGCAAGCGTACCCTTGTCGCGCGGCGCCGGCCCGCCGGTCGCAACGAGCTTTGTGGCGTAACAGGCCGGGTCGCGCGGCGCCGCCGCGAAGGCCGCGTCGCCGTCGAAAACCTCAAGCTTGTCGGCGCGCGGATCGAAGAACGGGCGCGCCGCCGCGCCGGCCGTGGCCAGCCCGGCTAAAATGGCGATGGCGCCGATGCAGCGTAACCGATCGAAACGCATCGCTTGTTCTCCCGACGGTGCTGTTGCGGCCCGATGCACAGCGAGCCTCTATGCGGATAATCGACTATCATCTTGCGGCCATGTGAGGAAGCTGTGGGCGGCTGGTACGTGACGGCACGTTGCAGTAGCCGGGCCAGAGGTGCGGGAGATCGATTTGGCACGTGACGGACAAAAATCTGCCGGGAAGGGCAGGTCCCAAAAGCGGGCTGCACTTGCCGCGCGGCCGGCGGAACAGGCACGCAATCCGCTTTCCCCTGAAGCCCACCCGGCCACAGCGCTGCCGTCAACGCCAGGCGCGCAGGCTTCCCGGCAGCACGCCAAAATCCCCGGTTCACGCAGCCGCAGAATCATCGCAGTTGCCGCCGCTATCGCGGCGGTCGGCGCTGCGGCTATTGCGGGTTATGTCCTGCTCGACGGCCGGCGGCCCGATCCGCCGGCATCCGCGATCGCAACCTATGTCGGCAGCGACGCCTGCGCCAGTTGCCACCGCGGCGAAGCCGACCGGTGGGGCAAATCCCAGCACAAAGTCGCCATGCAGCACGCAACCGAAACGTCGGTGCTCGGCGATTTCAACGATGCCGGCTTCGACTATTTCGGAATTCATTCCAAATTCTTTCGCCGGGACGGCAAATTCCTGGTCGAGACGGACGGCCAGGACGGCAAGCTGGCAACCTTCGCGGTGAAATACACTTTCGGGATCGATCCGCTGCAGCAATATTTGGTCGAATTCCCGGATGGGCGGCTGCAGGCGCTGCCGATCGCCTGGGATACCCGGCCAAAGGACAAGGGCGGCCAGCGCTGGTTTCATCTCTATCCCGACGAACCGATCCGGCATGACGACGTGCTGCACTGGACGCGGCTGAACCAGAACTGGAATTTCATGTGCGCGGAGTGCCACTCGACCGGCGTGCGCAAGAATTACGACGCGGCCGCGGATCGGTTCGCCACCCATTTCGCCGAGATCAGCGTCGGCTGCGAGGCCTGTCACGGCCAAGGCTCGAACCATGTCGCTTGGGCGCGTGGGCGGGGCAGCTGGTGGCCATTCGGACGGGTTGACGACCCGAAAAAGGGCTTGCTCGTCGCGTTCGATGAGCGCCACGGCGTCGCCTGGTCCGCCAGTCCGCGCACCGGCCTCCCGGAACGCAATGTCACGCCGGCGCGGCTGCGCAAGGAGGTCGAGACCTGCGGCCTCTGCCACGCCCGCCGCGGCGGATTTTCCGAAGACTGGACGCCGGGACAATGGCTCTCGGACACGCATGTGGTGTCGCCGCTCGCCCGCGGGCTCTACGAGGCTGACGGGCAGATGCGGGACGAGGTGTATAATTACGGCTCGTTCAAGCAGAGCAAAATGTTCGCCGCGGGCGTCACCTGCAGCGATTGCCATGAGCCGCACAGCGGTGCGCTACGCGCGCCGGTGGATGGCGTCTGTCTGCAATGCCACGCCGGCAGCTATGCGAGCGCCAGCCATCATCGCCACGAGGGGGTGACCCCGCCGGTGACCTGCAGCGCGTGCCACATGCCGGCGCGCACCTACATGGTGGTGGACCGGCGGCACGACCACAGCTTCCGGATTCCGCGGCCGGATGTTTCGGTCAAGCTTGGCACGCCGAATGCCTGCACCGATTGCCATGCCGATCAAACGGCGCAATGGGCGGCGGCGGCGATTGAGCAGTGGCATGGTCCGAGCCGCAAGGGTTTTCAGACCTATGCGGCAGCCTTCCGTGCCGCCTGGGGCGATCAAACGGCGGCGGATCGGCTGCTGGCGGCCGTGGCGGCCGACGGCAATGCGCCTGCAATCGCCCGCGCCGGCGCACTCGGCGAACTCGCGGCCTACGCATCGCCTGCCAATCTGGAACTGGCGCAAGCAGGCCTCGCGGACCCGGACCCGATGGTGCGGATCGGCGCGCTCGACATGCTGCAAAATCTCCCCCCCGGCCGCCTCTGGCCGGTGGTGGCGCCGCTCCTGGCGGATCCGATCCGCGGCGTGCGGATTCGGGCCGTTGCGCTGCTCGCCGCGGTTCCGGCCGCGGGCCAGCCGGCCGCCGACCGCGAGCGGTTCGAGCGGGCGGCGGCGGAATTCATCGCCGCCCAGCGCATCAATGCGGATCGCCCGGAGGCGCGCGCCGCGCTCGGCAATTTCTTTGCGCGCCGCGGCCGGACGACGGAAGCCGAGGCCGAATATCGGGCGGCATTGCGGCTGAGCCCGCAATTCGCGCCGGCCGCGATCAATCTTGCGGATCTCTATCGCGGGCTCGGCCGCGAAGCCGACGGCGAGGGCGTTTTGCGCGCTGCGATCGCAGCCTTGCCGCAGGATGCCGGCCACCAGGACGCCGGGCTTCACCATGCACTGGGGCTCACCTTGACGCGCTTGAAGCGCAGGAACGAGGCATTGGACGAATTCCGCCGCGCCCGCGAGCTTGAGCCGGACCGCGCGCGCTACGCCTATGTGTATGCAGTCGCCCTCAACTCCGCGGGCCGCGGCGGCGAAGCGCTTACGGTGCTCAAGGAGAACCTCGCCAGGCATCCGAACGATCGCGATACGCTGTTCGCGCTGACCACCCTCAGCCGCGATGCCGGCGATGCGGACGCGGCACTCGCCTATGCGGAACGGCTGGCGGCGCTCACGCCCAACGATCGCGACCTCGCCCGCCTCGTCAACGATCTGAAGCAGCGCGCGAAGAAGCCGGACGCGCCCTGACGTCGATACCGCTCCGCGGCTTCGGCCAGGTCGCGCAATAGCCTCCCGCGTGGCTGGTTTTTTCCATCACTTTTTACGGAAGCGATCGAACTTCACGACTTCGCCGGTGGTTTCCTCCTTGCGGGGAGCGGCAGGCGCATCGGACTCAGGGATTTCGCCAACGCCCGGCTTGGGTTCCGGGCGCGGCGCCGGCTGATGCAGCCGTTCCACCGCGCCCGTCTTCCCGTCCGCGTTAGGCGGCGACGCGGCGGCGGTTGTCCCCCTGAAGTCCCCGGGTGCCTCGCGTTCGGCGGCTTCCGCATCGGTGGCGAATTGCAATCCGAACTGAACCGAGGGGTCAACGAACGACTTTACGGCGGTAAGCGGAACATGAAGCCGTTCCGGTATTCCGTTAAAGGAAAGCCCCACGTCAAACGAATCGTCGCCGACCGTCAGATCCCAAAACTGATGCTGCAGCACAATTGACATTTCGGTCGGGTAGCTTGCCTTGAGCCGTGACGAAATGCGCACCCCGTCGGCGCGGGTGTCGAAGGTGATGAAAAAATGATGGTCGCCGGGCAGGCCCTTCTCGGCCGCATCGGCCAGAACTTTGCGGATAAGCCCCCGCAGGGCGTCTTGGGTGAGGAGATCATAGCGGATGTGGTCAACCGACATGCAAAAACCTCGTCGCCTATCCCGCCGCATCCTATTCCCCGCCGCATCCGGCAATTCGGTGAAACGGCGTCGCCGGTGATAACGCAACAATAGCCTGTCCGCAATTTAGACTGCCACAGGAGGTGCGTTTTTACGGCCAAGCTGGAGTGAGAAGTGAGGGCTTCTGTTGCCAGGTGCCCCCGAACCCCGCCTGACGCTGCTAAGACGCCAGGGCTTTAGATCGGTATTTCAAACCGCTTACGCGGCCTGAGCAACCGGAGCATAGTTGTCGTTGGCAACTATTGCATTGGCCCGATAACGGCGGAACCATGCCGAGCAAAAGCACGACCTTTACGCCCTCGTCGATCCTGTTTCGCCCCCCCATCAGCGGAACCGCGGTCGAATATTACTCGTTCAACCCTTGTTCCCCTGGTGGTGGAGGCGCCGGGTACTGCCCCCGGGTCCGAATGGTTTATTACGACGGCCATTTATCGCCATAGCCGGCAAGCCGGCATGCCTAATATAGGCGCTTGCGCGGCGGTGTGAAAGGGGCTTTGCACGGGCCTACGCGGATTCGGTGCGGGTGAATGCGTTGGTCGCCATTGCGCTTGCCCTGAGCATCTGCTTGAACGGGGCCCTTCGCGATGCCGGGTCAACACAACCGGAAATGACACACATGGCTCCAGCCAAAACTCCCGCGGCGCGACCGCTCTCGCCGCACCTTAGTATTTATCGGCCGATGCTGACGATGGTGATGTCCATCGTGCATCGCGCGACCGGTATTGCGCTTTATACAGGTACTTTGTTCCTGGCATGGTGGCTGATCGCGGCTTCGTCCGGTCCCAACGCCTACGCGGTGTTCCAGTCGGTGGCATCGAGCCTGATCGGCCGGATCGTGCTGCTGGGCTACACCTGGGCGCTCGTTCATCATATGCTCGGTGGGCTGCGCCACCTGATGTGGGACACCGGACGTGGGTTCGGCCCGGCCGAGCGGGAGTGGCTGGCGCGCGCCAATTTGATCGGATCAATCGTGCTGACACTCGTTTTATGGCTTGTGGGTGGCTATCTGATGGGAGGTTTGCGGTGAGGAGATTTGCGCCATGAATGGGCGCCAGCAGGATATGCGCACGCCGCTCGGCCGCGTGCGCGGCTACGGCTCCGCGCGGTCCGGCACGGAACATTTCATCCAGCAGCGGCTGACGGCCATCGCCAATGTTCCCCTGACCATCGGGGCGGTCCTGATCGTCATCTCGCTGATTGGACACAATCAGGCGGCGGTGGCGCAGATCCTCGGATCGACCGTGGTGGCGATCGTCATGCTGCTCTTCATCATTTCCACCTTCTACCATATGGCGATCGGGATGCAGGTGATCATCGAAGACTATGTGCACGAGAAGCGCGCCAAATACGCGCTCCTGATCCTGAACCTGTTCTTCACCATTGTGGTCGGGTTCGCAGCGACCTACGCGATTCTCAAGCTGTCGTTTGGAGTGTGAGCCGATGGCGACAGAAGGATCTCGAAACGGCAGCGGCGCCGCGCCCGCCATCAATGGGCGGGCCTACCCAATCGAAGACCACACCTATGATGTCGTGGTGGTGGGCGCCGGCGGTTCCGGGTTGCGCGCGGTAGTCGGGTGCAGCGAAGCCGGGCTGCGCACGGCGTGCATCAGCAAGGTTTTTCCGACCCGGTCGCACACTGTCGCGGCGCAGGGCGGCATCTCGGCGGCGCTCGGCAATATGGGCGAGGACGACTGGCGCTGGCACATGTACGATACCGTCAAGGGCGCCGATTGGCTCGGCGACCAGGATGCGATCGAATATCTGTGCCGCAACGCGCCGGCGGCCGTCTATGAGCTGGAGCACTGGGGCGTTCCGTTCTCCCGCACCGAGGAGGGCAAGATCTACCAGCGGCCGTTCGGCGGCATGACCACCCATTACGGCAAGGGGACCGCCCAGCGTACCTGCGCAGCCGCCGACCGCACCGGCCACGCCATCCTGCATACCCTTTACGGCGCCTCGCTTAAGCATGCAGCGGAGTTTTTCATCGAATATTTCGTCATCGACTTGATCATGGATGAGGGGCGCTGCCGCGGCGTCGTGGCATTGCGGCTCGATGACGGCACCATTCACCGGTTCCGCGCCCACATGACGATCCTCGCTACCGGCGGTTATGGGCGGGCCTATTTCTCCTGCACCTCCGCGCATACCTGCACGGGCGACGGCAACGCCATGGTGCTGCGCGCCGGACTGCCGCTGCAGGACATGGAGTTCGTGCAATTCCACCCCACCGGCATCTATGGCGCCGGATGCCTGATCACCGAAGGCTCCCGCGGCGAGGGCGGCTATCTCACCAACTCCGAGGGCGAGCGCTTCATGGAGCGCTACGCTCCCTCGGCCAAGGATTCTGGCATCGCGCGATGTGGTGTCGCGGTCCATGACCATCGAAATCCGCGAGGGCCGCGGCGTCGGCAAGAACAAGGATCACCTGTTCCTGCACCTCGACCATCTCGATCCGAAAGTGCTGCACGAACGCCTGCCGGGCATTTCCGATAGCGCGCGCATTTTTGCCGGCGTCAACATCACCCGGGAACCGATTCCGGTGATCCCGACGGTGCACTATAATATGGGCGGCATCCCCACCAATTATCATGGCGAAGTCCTGACCAAGAAGAACGGCGACCCCGACACCATCGTGCCGGGCCTGATGGCGCTCGGCGAGGCCGGGTGCGTGTCCGTGCATGGGGCCAACCGGCTGGGATCGAACTCGCTCATCGATCTCGTCGTGTTCGGCCGCGCTGCGGCCATCCGCTGTGCTGAATTGATCGAGTCGGGCGAAAAGCATCCCGAGCTGCCGAAAGACTCCGCCGACTTGGCCTTGGGGCGGCTCGACACGTTCCGCCATGCCGATGGCGCGACGCCCACGGCGGAATTGCGCCTGCACATGCAGAAGGTGATGCAGACCAATTGCGCGGTGTTCCGCACCGGGGAGGTGCTCGAGGAAGGATCTCGGCTCATCCACGATGTGATGGCGGGTGCCGGCGCCGCCAAGGTGTTCGACCGCTCGCTGATCTGGAACTCCGACCTGATCGAGACGCTGGAATTCGACAATCTGATCGCCCAGGCGGTGGTCACCATGGACTCGGCGGTCAACCGCACCGAAAGCCGAGGCGCCCATGCGCGCGAGGATTATCCGAATCGCGACGACAAGAACTGGATGAAACATACGCTGGCCTGGCTCGACGCCGCCAGCCGCAAGGTGACGATCGATTACCGGCCGGTGCACACCTATACGATGACCAACGACGTGCAGTATGTCGAGCCGAAGGCGCGGGTGTATTGAGGGTGGCGGCCATGGCTTCATCTCCCGGAATTGGCCACAACAGACCGCGGGATGGCAGGACGTACGCGATCCTGTTTGAATTCGACACCGAAATCCTCAAGCTTACCTATCCGAATACATCATGGAATAACGCTTATTCCGACGTCATAAGTTTTCCGACGTTTTGCAGGTTCAATTGGACCCAGGGCAGTGCCTGTTTTGGAGATGAAACCGTTGACGCGATCAGATGCGTGCGGGTGGTTCAGCGGATGGCAAAGAAATTTCCCTGGTTCACGCCGGCGGTCCGTGACATCCGCACGCTTAGGATCGAAGAAAATAGTGATCTGAAAGCCGCACTGATCGACGAAGACGATTGAAACGACGTTCTCTCAAAGGTCCGACATGGTCGAGCTCACACTACCGAAAAACTCCCGGGTCACTGCCGGCAAGGCATGGCCGGCGCCGTCGCAGACCGGCGCGCTGCGCGAATACCGTATCTATCGCTGGAACCCGGATGACGGGAACAATCCGCGCATCGATACCTACCAGGTCGATCTTGGCGATTGCGGCCCGATGGTGCTCGATGCGCTGATCTGGATCAAGAACAAGGTCGACCCGACGCTGACCTTTCGCCGCTCCTGCCGCGAAGGCGTGTGCGGCTCCTGCGCCATGAACATCGACGGCACCAACACGCTCGCCTGCACCAAGGACATGCGGGACATCAAGGGCGAGGTAAAAATCTATCCGCTGCCGCACATGCCGGTGGTGAAAGATCTGGTGCCGGACCTAACCAACTTCTACGCCCAGCACGCCTCCATCAAGCCCTGGCTGCAGACCGAATTGGTCACGCCCGAAAAGGAATGGAAGCAGAGCCACGACGACCGGGAAAAACTCGACGGGCTCTACGAGTGCATCCTGTGCGCCTGCTGCTCCACGTCCTGCCCGAGCTATTGGTGGAACAGCGACCGCTTTTTGGGTCCCGCGGCGCTGCTGCAATCCCGCCGATGGATCGCAGACAGCCGCGACGAGGCGACCGGCGACCGTCTCGACGATCTTGAGGATCCGTTCCGCCTCTATCGATGCCACACCATCATGAATTGCGCCAAGGCCTGTCCGAAAAGCCTCAACCCGTCACTTGCGATCGCGGAAATCAAGCAGCTGATGGTGGAGCGGAAGGCCTGAGCGCGGTCATTCCGCCCGGATGCCGGCACGCTTCACCACGGCGCCCCAGCGCGAAAATTCTTGGCGCATGAAAGCGTCGAATTGTGCGGATGTGCCGCCGGCCGGTTCGGCACCCTGCGCGGCGAAACCCGCTCGAATGTCGGAAAGGCTGAGGATTTTGCCAAGTTCGCCGTTGAGCCGATCGACGATCGGCTTCGGCGTGCCCGCGGGCGCGACCATTCCATACCACAGCGCGATATCCATATCGCCGTAGCCCAACTCCGCGAAGGTCGGGATGTCGGGCAGGCGCCGGTTGCGGGTGGCGCTCGCGGCCGCCAGCGGCCGCAGCTTGTCGGCAAGGATGAACGGCAGCAGCGCCGGCACCGCATCGAACATGATGGCGACGCGCCCGGCGACGACATCGATCACGGCCGGTCCGCTGCCGCGATAGGGGACATGCAGCAGGTCGGTGCCGGTCAGGGTCTTGAACAGCTCGCCGGCGAGGTGGGGTGCGCCGCCATTGCCCGAGGACGCGAAGGCGAGCTTGCCCGGCTGCGCCTTCGCCAGCGCAATCACGCCGGCAACCGATGTCGCCGGCAAAGTGGCGCTCACCGTCATGATCAAGGGCAGATTGGCCACCAATATGATGGGGGAAAAATCCCGGGCCGGGTCGTAGGGAAGGCTGGCGTAAAGGTGCGGTCCGATCCCATGGGTGGTAATGGAATTTAGCAGCAGCGTGTAGCCGTCGGGCTCCGCCTTGGCGACGCCTGCCGTCGCGATGACGCCGCCGCCGCCGCTGCGGTTGGCGATGACGACCGGCTGGCCGAGCGTGTCCGCAAGCTTTGCCCCCACCGTGCGGGCAATGAAATCGGCCGCCCCGCCCGGCGCCACCGGAACGACGAGCGTGATGGGACGGGACGGATAGGGGGTTTGCGCGCGCAACGGCTGGGCCGCCGCGAGGGCAACAGCAAGGCTCAGCGTAACAATCCAACACCGCGTCATGCCGTACCATCCGAATAAAAAACCGGTTTGGCGGCCGCTTCCTGCGAAACGCGCCAGCGTCAATTTATGAACATTTTTTCGGTGAAGTAGAACTGGCATGTCGTCCGGCGAACGCCGCGCGAGCATGGCCTCCAGCCGATGCCGGAGTAGCACGGCCTTTTGGCTGCTTTTTGCGGCGATTTGTCTGGCACGGTCGGCCGGGCGAGTTGCCGCAGTTTTGGCGGGTTGTCGTCGTCTGCACTGCCGGGCCGGCGCGGCAAGCGCCGTGGCGCCGAGGCCATGTCGTCACCGCTGGTAGCCGCGCTCTGCGGCGGCAGCTAGCGCTCACATTTGGGCATCTCGCGCGCCCACAACATAGGTGGAGGGACCCCGAATGACCCGCTATTCCCTGATTCTTGGTGCTGCGATCCTGGCAGGTGCCGCATATCCGCACCTATCGATTTCCGCGCCCCTGCGGGATGGCGGGCCCGCCGAATTCTTGCTCGCGCAAGCTCCCCCGCCGACCCCCGCCGAACGTGAACGTGAGCGCGAGCGGCAAAATCGGCCGCCCGGTCAACCGCCAAATCAACGCCCCGCTCAAGGTGCGCCCGGCGCTGCCCCGGAACATCAGCCGGGAGCCGCGCCGCAACGGCCCGGCGGTGCTCCCGCCACCCAGGCGGTGCCCGGAACCCCACCTGCGCGCGGACAAGCTCAGACGCCGCCCACGCAGCAACAGCGGACGCCGCCTGTGCAGGCACAAACCCCGCCCGTACAGCCGGTGCGGCCCGGAGCACCGGCCGCCCAGCAAAATGCCGTGCCGCCGGCGCCCGGAACGCAGCGACCCGCCGCGGGTGTCGTAGCTCCGGTGGTGCCGCCGCCCGTGCGGGCGCAAACCCCGCCCGTACAGCCGGTGCGGCCGGGAGCTCCGGCCGCCCAACAAAATGCCGTGCCGCCGGCGCCCGGAACGCAGCGACCTGCGGGCGTGGTGGCCCCGGTGGTGGCGCCGCCCGTGCAGGCGCAAACCCCGCCCGTACAGCCGGGGCGGCCGGGAGCTCCGGCCGTCCAGCAAAACACTGTGCCGCCGGTGCCCGGAACGCAGCGACCCGCCGTGGGCGTGGTAGCCCCGGTGGTGCCGCCGCCCGTGCAGGCGCAAACCCCGCCACCGGTGCGGCCGGGAGCCCCGGCCGTCCAGCAAAATACTGTGCCGCCGGTGCCCGGAACGCAGCGACCCGCCGTGGGCGTGGTAGCCCCGGTGGTGCCGCCGCCCGCGCAGGCGCAAACCCCACCGCCGGTGCGGCCGGGAGCGCCCGCGGCGCCGGGCGTGCCGGCCGCGGCGAACGCGCCGGTCGATCCGCGAACGCTACCGCAGCATCTCGACCAGTTGCGCGGCCAGCGGCAGGAGACCCAGGAAGGCAATCGCACGGTGATCCGGGAGGGCGACCGCACCATCATCCGGGAAGGTGGACGTGATATCATCCGTCACGACGAGGCCGGCCTGTTCCGCTACAATGCCCGCGAGGTCAATGTGGAACGTCGCGGCAACTTGTCGGTGACCGTCGTTGTGCGTCCCGACGGCTCGCGCATCGTCACTGAAACCGACCCAGACGGCCGGTTGATCCGGCGCCTGCGGCGCGACGCGTTCGGGCGCGAGGTGATCATCATCGACAACAGTTTCGCGCCGCCGCGCGGCCCCGGCTATGCGGGCTTCTTCGTTGCGTTGCCGCCTCCGGTGGTGCGCGTCCCCCGCGAACTCTACATCCGGGATATGGCGCGGGCGACCGCGGCGGACATTGCCCTCACCCTGATGGCGCCGCCGGTCAACCGCATCGAACGCCGCTACGGGCTCGACGAAATCCGCTACAGCGAGCCGTTGCGCGCCCGCATGCCGCGGGTCGATATCGATACGGTGAATTTCGAGACCGGTTCCTGGGAGATCGCTCCGGACCAAGCCCAGCGGCTGGCATCGGTGGCGCAAGGCATCATGGGTGCGGTCCAGCGCAACCCCAGCGAAGTGTTCCTGATCGAGGGCTATACGGACGCGGTGGGTAACGACGTCGATAACTTGTCGCTGTCCGATCGCCGCGCCGAAGCGGTCGCCGCCATGCTGACGAGCCAGTTCGGCGTCCCGGCGGAAAATCTCTCGACCCAAGGCTACGGCAAGCAGTTCCTAAAAGTTCCGACCGATGGTCCCGAACGCGCCAACCGCCGCGTCGCGGTGCGGCGCATCACGCCGCTGCTGACGGGCCAGAATTGACGTACCACGGCATTTCGGGAGCCGCCGGATAGCGGACCCGGCGCGGTGGCGGCCCGTGGGCTCGCGGATCGCCGCCCGCCTTCGCATCCGGGGATCGCTGAGTTTTCCGTTTTGAGGCTCGATCCGGCCGCCAATATGCTTGCCCGCCCGGTTTCGGGCAGGCGCTTCAATGTCCCGGTATGAACTGCGTCGCAACCGATGTCGGTCGCGACCATTGGCATCATCTCAGGAAACCCGGCTCCTGGTTTTGATGCCGTCCACAGGTTTTTTTTACTGGATCATAATCCTGGCATGGATAGTGGTGCGGGTTACGACGCTTCAACGTGTGTTTCATTGGAGCGGTACTCTTCGCTGCGTCGGTCCCGGTGGCGGCATTCGCCAGATCGGCCTGCATCGCCGCACTGGCCGCGATCAATGCAGCTAAAACCGCAATTCTGATGTTCATGGTGTCACCTTGGTTCGCAACCGTCCCGGTCGAAACATCGGTTGCCGGGCTGCACGGCCACCGCCGTGTCATTATGATGATACTGCGGTATCTTGTCGAGTGGGGCGTGGCCATTTTCGGCCATTTTCGCTCCCGATCTCCCCGCGATCGCCGCCGGGCGGGATCAGCCCGGCAATCATATGCGAACGTGATTTCGCCGTTCGTCCGCGGGAATTTTAGAAATCCGGCCGCACCGTCTGCGGCAATGGCAGCGCCTCCACGCCCGGAAAAAACGAGTTCGGATTCTCGGCGCAGATCATTTCCCGCAGCGGGCCTTCCGGTGCGCTCGCCAATTGCAGCAGCCGTTCGACCGGAACTTTGGCCACGGCCGCCTCATACTGGCGGAACCGCTGGATGGCGTCCCACGGCATCGTAAAGGCTCCGGGGTCCTCGACGTGAATGTTCGCTTCCAGCACTTTGCCGTCCTCGATCAGGCGGAAGCGCTCGACGATGTGAAGCTTCGTGGTGTGAGGGGTGCCGAATCCGTCAATCGCAGTGCGGTCATCGAGTCCGATGGTGTCAACCACCAGGGTGTCGCCTTCGTAACGGCCGATGAACTCGCCGTACCATGACGGCTTTACATTGGCGGAATGCTTGTCGGTGAGATGGACATGGCGAACGTCGTTGAAGCTCGACAACACCATGACCACGTCCTTCGGCCCTTGGATGAAATACATCGGCTGGGTCATGGGCGAGAGCAGAAAGCCGGTGACGCCTTTCGGCCAGCAACTCGCGGTCGGGGAGGCAACGAACTTTCCGGACAGCGCCGCTTCGTTGTGCTTGCGCACCACCTCCCGCGCCCACGGCTGCAGGATGGGGCTGTTGAGATCGGCCACCCGTTCGGTCGGCTGCCGTCCGCTCACCCGGAACTCGTCGTTCGAAACATACGGATGCGCGGGGTCCTGCATTACCGGGCCGGCCCCGGTTGTGGGCGGTATGAATAAACGGTTATAGGCGTACCAGCCGATGCTCGGATTGGGCGCGAAATTGGGCGGCGACGCACCCTCGGCCATTGCCGCGACGGTCGTGCCGCCGAGGCACGCCGCTCCGACGATAACGCTGATCGTAAAGCTTTTTGTAGCTCTGAGCATCCGGATCCTCCTGTTCGCCACGGTTAGGGAAATAAAAAATTTATTACACGGTTATCCGGATAGTAGCAATGTCGGTATCAATTGGTATCAATCCAGCCAGACCGGCGCGCGCAGTGCGCGACAGCAAACACTTGGTCATTTCGCCGACGGTTCTGTGCTTCGGACCGATGTCCGTTGCCACGCTTCCGGCGATTCGTGAATGGGTTCGGCCCGGCGATCGACGCTTGCTCTTGGCCCCGGCGATTTCCGGCCATGACGGCCGCCCCGGCGATGACGTCTTGGCAACGGCACCCCGGCGGCGCTAACCCTTCCCGGCATGTCCGACACAGTCCAGCAGATTGCAAGTTCCGCCGCCGGCTCCCGCGCACCCGCCGGGGCCGGGCCTGGTGCGGGGCGCCCCCCGATCACGGAATTGTTCTTCGCTTTCGCGGGCGTGTCGCTATCGAGCTTCGGCGGCGTCCTGGCGTGGTCGCGGCGGATGCTGGTGCACGACAAGCGATGGATGACGGCCGAGGAATTCAATGAAGTCCTCGCATTGTGTCAGTTCCTTCCCGGCCCCAACATCGTCAATCTGTGCGCGGTGTTCGGGGTGCGCAAGCGCGGCCTGCCGGGTGCGCTCGCCTGTCTGGCCGGATTGATCGGGCCGTCGCTGCTGCTGATGATCGCGGCCGGCACTTTGTACCGTAACTATGGCGCGCTGCCGCAGTTGCGCGGTGTGCTGTCGGGCGTGGCCGCCGCCGCGGCCGGAATGGTCATCGCCACCGCCGTCCAGATGGCCGAGCCGTTGCGAAAATTCCGCCTCGGTCCCGAACACGCGCTGGCGCTCGCCACGTTCGTGGCGGTCGGGGTGCTGCGGATAAGCCTGCCGCTCGTCTTGCTGGTCGCGGTGCCGGTCGGTATCGGCCTCGCTTGGCGGCGGTCCGCCCCGGGTGGCGCGGATGAGAAGTGATTCCGGCACGCTGGCTACGCTGTTTGCACAATTCGCCACGCTGTCGCTGTTTGCGATCGGCGGCGCCAGTTCGGCGGTACCGGAAATGCACCGGCTGAGCGTCAACGTCGGACATTGGATGACGGATCGCCAATTCGGCGAGCTGTTTGCGATCGCGCAGGCGGTACCCGGTCCCAATGTGATGCTGGTCGCCCTGCTGGGACATTTTATCGCGGGAGCGCCGGGCGCCGTGGTGACAACGGTGGCGATGTGCGGTCCGACCTGCTTGCTGGCATACGGCGTATCACGGGTGTTCGATCGCTTTCGGACGGCACGCTGGCGGATCGCCATCCAAGCCGGGCTGGTGCCGGTCACGATCGGGCTGATTGCCGCCAGCGCGCTGATCATCGTGCGTGCGGCCGATCGCAATTGGGCCGGTTTTGCCATCACAGCGGTGACGTTCGGGCTGGCCTATTGGAGCAGAATACCGCCCCTCGTGGCCTTCGCGGTGGCGGCGTTGCTGGGGCTGGGTGGGCTCGTCTGATTCATGGATTCACGACGATTCATAGCCAAGGCTTTTGGCGCACTTTTGGTGCCGCCCGGCCTTGTGCTAGGCATCGCCGCGAGTCATAAGCTGGCAGAATCAGCGTTTCGGGAGGATGTGATGTCTGAGAATGTCGGCGGCGAGCCGCAGGGACGTGGTTCGTTCGTTCGGGGCCCGCGAGATTTTTACGGCGGCTTGGCCCTGATCGGCGTCGCGATATTCGCGTACTGGGCATCCTATGATCTGCCCGGCATGCGCGGTTTCGCATTCGGACCCGGTACCGCTCCGCGTGGCTTCGCGATGGTGCTAGGCGCGCTGGGCGCAGCGGTGGCGATAACGGGACTGACCACCAAGGGTCCGGGCATCGATCGCTTCTATCTCCGCGGGCCGCTCTTCGTCACGCTGTCCGTGGTGCTGTTTGCCTGGCTGGTGCGCCCTATGGGCCTGGTGATCGCGAGCTTCCTGAGCATCATGGCGGCAGCCGGCGCGACCCCGGAGGCGCGGCTGATCGAAACGCTGATATGGGGCGCAGTGCTGACCGCGTTCTGCTGCTTTTTGTTTCCCTATGCGCTCAACTTGCCGATGCAGCTGTGGCCGAACAGTTGGGATCTGGCTGCGATCCTGAAGGGCCTGTCGTCGATCCGATGAATCGCGCGCCTGTCCGGGCCCGCTCACCAGTGCAGTAAACAGCCATGCTCGATCTCATTCACAATCTCGCCCTCGGCTTCGGCGTCGCGCTGTCGCCGATGAACATGTTCCTATGCCTGATCGGCGCGCTCGTCGGGACCTTGATCGGCGTGCTGCCGGGCGTCGGTCCGCTGGCAACGATCGCGATGCTGCTGCCGATCACCTTCGGGTTGCCGCCGGTCGGCGCCCTGATCATGCTGGCCGGTATCTACTACGGCGCCCAGTATGGCGGCTCGACCACGTCGATCCTGATCAACATTCCGGGCGAATCATCCTCGGTGGTGACGACGCTCGACGGTCACCAGATGGCGCGACAGGGCCGCGCCGGTCCGGCGCTGGCCATCGCGGCGATCGGCTCGTTCTTCGCCGGATGCGTGTCCACCGTGCTGGTGGCGGCGCTGGGCGCGCCGCTCACCTCGATCGCGCTGCTGTTTGGTCCGGCGGAATATTTTTCCCTGATGGTGCTGGGCCTGTGCTTTGCCGTGGTGCTCGCCCGCGGATCGATCCTCAAGGCGCTCGCCATGGTGATGCTGGGCCTGTTATTGTCGATGGTCGGCTCCGACATCGAAACCGGCCAATCGCGCATGGCGTTCGACATTCCGGAATTGTCGGACGGCATCGGCTTCGTGGTGGTGGCGATGGGCGTATTCGGGTTCGCAGAGATCATGCGCAACCTCGAACAAACGGATTCGCGCGATGTCTTGAAGGCCAAGCTGACCGGGCTGATGCCGACCTGGCCCGATCTCAAGGCGGCGGCCGGCGCCATCGGGCGCGGCACGGTGCTGGGGTCTGTCCTTGGTATTCTGCCGGGCGGCGGCGCCGTGATCGCGGCGTTCGCGGCCTATACGTTTGAAAAGAAGATGGCGAAAGACCCGTCGCGCTTCGGCCGCGGGGCGATCGAGGGCGTCGCGGCGCCGGAAAGCGCCAACAATGCCGCGGCGCAGACCTCGTTCATTCCGCTGCTCACGCTCGGCATTCCGCCCAATGCCGTCATGGCCCTGATGGTCGGCGCCATGACGATCCACGGCATCGTGCCGGGTCCGCAAGTGATGACCAAGCAGCCGGAACTGTTCTGGGGCATGGTGGCCTCCATGTGGCTTGGCAACCTGATGCTGGTGGTCATCAACCTGCCGCTGGTCGGTGTTTGGGTGAAGCTGCTGCAGGTGCCGTACCGGATGCTGTTTCCGGCGATCCTGATCTTCTGCTCGATCGGCGTCTACTCGATCAACAATGCGCCGTTCGACTGCGTGCTCACCGCCTGCTTCGGCCTGGTCGGCTATTGGCTGGTCAAGCACGATTTCGAGCCGGCCCCGATGCTGCTCGGCTTCGTCCTCGGCCCGCTGATGGAGGAAAATCTCCGCCGCGCCATGCTGATCGCCCGCGGCGATCCGTTCAACCTTCGTAACGCGGCCGATTTCCGGCAGCCTTCTGGCGGTCGCCGGCCTGCTGCTGATCGTGGCGGTGCTGCCGATGATCGCGCGCAAGCGCGACGAGGTGTTCGTCGAAGAATGATGAACCATGCACGGACGCGGCCGAACGGCCGCGCCATTGGACTTTGCTCCGGCGGACGCTGTTCCGCCGGATTTTTTGTGCCCGAAGCGCTATGATGGCTGCCGTTGCGGCGCGGCCGAATCTGTCCGAGCCCGCGGCACCGCCAGATCGGCCGATCCCATGCGTCAGTACCTCGACCTGATGGACCGTATTCTCGCCGAGGGCATCGAAAAGCGTGACCGCACCGGAACCGGTACGCTTTCGCTGTTCGGCCACCAGATTGCGTTTCGACCTCGCGGCGGGATTTCCGCTGCTCACCACCAAGCGATTGCATTTGAAATCGATTATTTATGAACTCCTATGGTTTCTGTCCGGCGACACCAACGTCAAATATCTCAACGATCATGGGGTCTCGATTTGGGACGAATGGGCCGACGAGCACGGGGACCTCGGTCCGATCTATGGCCGCCAGTGGCGCTCCTGGCCGGCCGCGGACGGCGGCGCCGTCGATCAGATCGCCAATGTGATCGAGGCCATTCGCCGCAATCCGGACTCCCGGCGGCTGATCGTGACCGCGTGGAATCCCGCGGAAGTCGACCACATGGCGCTACCGCCCTGCCACTGCCTGTTCCAGTTTTACGTAGCGGACCGAAAACTCTCCTGCCAGCTCTACCAGCGCTCGGCGGATGTGTTTCTGGGTGTGCCGTTCAACATTGCATCCTACGCGCTTTTGACCTTGATGGTGGCACAGGTCACGGATCTGACGCCGGGGGAATTCATCCACAGCTTCGGCGACGTCCATCTCTACCTCAATCACCGCGAGCAGGCGCGGCTGCAGATCGCCCGGTCGCCCAGGCCGCTCCCCACCATGCGTCTCAACGGTGCGGTCAAGGATATATTCGCTTTCCGCTTCGAGGATTTTGTCCTTGAGGGATACGACCCGCATCCGCACATCAAGGCCAAGGTCGCGGTGTGATGGCGGTACCGGGCCGCATGCCGCTGGTGCTCGTCGCCGCCGTCGCGGAGAACGGGGTCATCGGCCGGGACGGCGGTCTGCCATGGCGGCTCAAGTCCGATATGAAGCGTTTTCGTGCCTTGACGATCGGCCATCCGGTGGTCATGGGACGCAAGACCTACGTCTCAATCGGCAAACCGCTGCAAGGACGTACCACCATCGTGGTAACGCGCGATCCAGGCTTCAATGCCGCCGGCATCGTCACGGCGCCGAGCCTTGATGCCGCGTTGGCGGTGGCGGCGGGCGATGCACTGCGGCGGGGCGCCGCTGCCATTGTGATCGGCGGCGGCGCCAACATATATGCGGAGACGATAGGCAAGGCCGCGCGCCTCGAAATCACCAGGGTTCATGCCTCTCCTGCGGGAGACACCGTGTTTCCAAGCATTGATCCGGGGCAATGGCGCGTGGTCGCCCGGGAGGAACATAAGGCTGGTCCGGAGGACGAAGCGGCGTTCACCACGTTGACTTATGAGCGGATGTTATGAAAGACATCGCATGTAGCGTTGATCCGTGTTCGCCAAGGTGACGGTCGCTGTTGGCGCAAAAGCCCTTTCTTCGACGGATGAGATACCGTTCCTTGCGTGCTTGCGCGAACGAGGTTTGTCCGCACGATCCGTGTGCGCGGGCCTTGAACGCGGTGCCGGGCGCTTTGAAAGAGCGGGTCGCCTCCCTATAAACGGCCCAGTTACGACAAAACCTGGTCGGCCAAGCGGTGGTCTTGGACCGGCCAATGTGGAGGGCATTTGATGCCGTGGAGTAACCAGAGCGGTGGTCCCTGGGGATCGGGCCCGAAAGGGCCGTGGGGGTCGGGTTCGCCGCCACCGGGGTCGTCGCCGCCTGATCTCGAGGAGCTGCTGCGGCGTGGCCAGGACAAGCTGCGCACCGTGCTGCCGGGTGGCAACCTCGGTGGACGCGGCATCTTGCTGATTGCGCTTGCGGCAGTCGCGCTGTGGGGATTTTCCGGATTCTTTCGGGTCGAGCCCGACGAGCTTGGCCTGGTGCTGCGGTTCGGCAAATATGTCCGCGACGCCTACCCTGGACTGAATTATCACATTCCCTATCCCGTCGAGCAGGTCGAGTTGCCCAAGGTGACGCGGGTCAACCGCATCGACATCGGCATGCGGCTGGTCGAGGATATCCGCCGCGGCACCCAGATGCGCGACGTGCCGGAGGAGAGCCTGATGCTCACCGGCGACGAGAACATCGTCGATGTGGATTTCGCGGTGTTCTGGCTGGTCAAGATCGGAGAGGCAAAATACTACCGTTTTAACATCCAAAATCCGGAAGGTACCGTAAAAGCCGTGGCGGAAAGCGCCATGCGCGAAGTGATCGGCCGTTCGGACATTCAGCCGATCCTCACCGGCGCGCGGCAGAACATCGAAACCGCCGTCATGGAGCTGATGCAGAAAACGTTGGATCAGTACAAGGCCGGCATCCAGGTCACCCAGGTGCAACTGCAGAAGGTCGATCCACCGGCCCAGGTCATCGATTCATTCCGCGATGTCCAGGCTGCCCGGGCGGATCAGGAGCGGGCGCAGAACGAAGCTCAGACCTACGCCAATCGGGTGGTTCCGGAGGCACGCGGTCGTGCCGCACAGATCAAACAATCCGCGGAAGCCTATCGCGAGCAGACTGTCGCCGAGGCAAAGGGACAGACGTCGCGATTCAACCAGATCTATGAAGAATACAAAAAAGCTCCCGAGGTAACCCGCCAGCGCCTTTACCTTGAATCCATGGAGCGGGTATTCGGCGGCGCCGATAAGATCATACTTGACTCCGCCGGACCGGGTGGCGGCGGCGTCGTACCCTATCTGCCGCTGCCGGAGTTGCGCCCTCGGACCACGACACCGGGCACACCGCCTGCGGGAGGTAACCGATGAAAACCAATGTGTTCGGCGGGGTGTTGGCCATCCTGCTATTGGCGGCGGCCTTTGTCGGCTATCTGTCGCTATTTACGGTGTATCAGACCCAGCAGGCGCTGGTGGTTCGGCTCGGCGATCCGATCAGAAAAATCACCGAGCCGGGCCTCCATGCCAAATTACCGCTGATCGATACGGTGATCTATGTGGACAACCGCATTCTCGACCTCGAAAATGCGGCGCAGGAGGTCATCGCATCCGATCAGAAGCGGTTGGTGGTCGATGCCTTCGCGCGCTACCGGATCATCGATCCGCTGCTGTTTTACCAATCAGTGAGCACGATCGAAGGCGCCAATTCGCGCCTCTCGACGCTGCTCAATTCGTCGCTGCGCCGGGTGCTCGGCGAAGCAACGCTGACCCATGTGGTGCGCGACGAACGCGCCTCGCTCATGGCACGCGTGCGCGAGCAGCTCGACCGTGAGGCGGCGGCGCTGGGCATCCAGGTGGTTGACGTACGCATTCGGCGTGCCGATCTGCCGGAACAGAACAGCCAGGCGGTTTATCAGCGCATGCAGACCGAGCGCCAGCGCGAGGCCGCCGAGTTCCGCGCCCAGGGCAGCCAGAAAAGCCAGGAAACCCGTGCCAAAGCCGATCGCGACGTCACCGTGCTGATCGCCGAGGAAACGTCGCGCGCCGAACAGGTTCGTGGCGAAGGCGATGCGGAACGCAATCGCATCTTTGCCGAGGCCTACGGCAAGGATCCGGGGTTCTTTGCCTTTTATCGGTCCATGCAAGCCTATGAGGCTGGTTTGCGATCCAACGATACCAGGCTGGTGCTGCGGCCGGATTCCGATTTCTTCAAATATTTCGGCGATCCGGCCGGCCGTGCGGCGCCCGCGAGTTCCTGCACCTCAGAGTCCGGCCACTCCAAGTCCGGTGCGCCAGAAGTCCGGCTCCTCAGAGTCCGGCTCCAGCCGCGGCCCCCGCGGCGGCCGCGGACATCAAACCGCCGGCCCCATGACGGATTTTCTGGCGGCGCTGGGACTGGTCTTCGTCCTGGAAGGCCTCGTTCTCGCCGCATTCCCGGACGCTACTCGGCAGGCTGCGGCGGCTATGACGCAAACGCCCGGCCAAGCCTTGCGCTGGATCGGCGTTGCCAGTGCGGCATTTGGGCTTGTGATGCTATGGGTGGTGCGCTCGTAGCTTTCTCACAGAAAATCACGCGTCTTGTCCGGATGGAACCGCCCACGATGCTCTTGCGCCGAGCCCGAGACAGGCGCAGTCTATGATATGCCCCGTAGAGGAGACTTATCGTCCATGGCTGGCTTTCCGCTCCCCGATCTTCCCATTGTATTCGCCCGAAGCGTCCGTCATGTGACGATGGCGGCCGCAGCCGTCGTGGTGTCGCTCCCCTTGGTCGGCGCACCGGCGCTGGCGCGCGGTCCCGACAACATCGCCGACGTTGCGGAAAAAGTGATCAATGCGGTCGTCAATATATCGACGTCGCAAAGCGTCGATAATCGCAGCACCGCCACACCGTCATTGCCGCCCGGATCGCCGTTTTCGGAGTTCTTCGACGAATTTTTCAAGAACCGCCCAGGTCAAGGCGACAGTAATCCAAACCGGCCGAACACACCGCGCCGGGTGAACTCGCTGGGATCCGGCTTCATCATCGATCCGTCCGGCATCGTGGTGACCAACAATCACGTCATCGCGGATGCCGACGAGGTAACGGTCATCCTCAATGACGGTACGCGGCTGAAGGCCGAAATCCTTGGGCGCGATACCAAGGTGGATCTGGCGGTGCTGCGGGTGAAGCCGGAAAAGCCGCTGACCGCCGTGGCCTTCGGCGACTCCGAAAAATTGCGGCTCGGCGAGTGGGTGGTGGCGATCGGCAATCCGTTCAGCCTCGGCGGCACCGTGACGGCCGGCATCGTGTCGGCGCATCACCGCGACATCAACTCCGGCCCGTACGACAACTACATCCAGACCGACGCCGCCATCAACCGCGGCAATTCCGGTGGGCCGCTGTTCAACCTCGATGGTGAGGTGATCGGCATCAATACGGCGATCATCTCGCCGTCGGGCGGCTCCATCGGTATCGGCTTTGCGGTTCCTTCGAAGACCGCGATGCCGGTCGTCGATCAGCTCCGGCAGTTCGGTGAGACCCGGCGCGGCTGGCTCGGCGTGCGCATCCAGCAGGTGACCGACGAGATCGCGGAGAGCCTCAATCTCAAGCCGGCGCGCGGCGCGCTGGTCGCCGGCATCGACGAAAAGGGTCCCGCCAAGCCGGCCGGCATCGAAGCCGGCGACGTCATCATCAAGTTCGACGGCCGCGACATCAAGGAAATGAAGGATTTGC
The DNA here is from genome assembly GCA_963802745.1 of uncultured Alphaproteobacteria bacterium. Lineage (GTDB taxonomy): Bacteria > Pseudomonadota > Alphaproteobacteria > Rhizobiales > Xanthobacteraceae > JAJPKK01. The sequence continues at coordinate 113,419 of CAWDKL010000048.1, forward strand.
CGCGCATCGTCGCCGATACGCCGGTGGGCAAGGATGTCGATGTCACGATCGTCCGCAAGGGCAAGGAAGAAAACCGTGTCGTCAAGCTCGGCCGGCTTGAGGACGGCGAGAAGTTGGCGGCGCTGACGCCGCAAAAGGACGCAGCTCCCCAGGAAAAGACCATCGTTCAAAAGTCGCTCGGCCTCAACCTGGCCAACATGTCCGACGACCTGCGCAAGCGCTATAAGATCAAGGACAGCGTCAAGGGCGTGGTCATCACCGGCGTGGAAGCCCAGTCTCCGGCCGCCGACAAGCGGCTGAGCATCGGCGATGTCGTGGTCGAGGTTTCCCAGGAGGCCGTGACCGACACCGACGCGCTGCAGAAGCGGGTGGAGCAGCTCAAGAAGGAAGGCCGCAAGTCGGCACTGCTGCTCGTCGCCAATGCGGAAGGCGAACTGCGCTTCGTCGCCCTGAGCCTGCAGTAAGTAAAACCTTGGGGGTGGGCGGCGCCAAGTCTGCCCACCCTACGGTCGTGTCGAATTGTACGCCGGGTGCGTGAAATCGTCCGATATGAGGGACGGCACCCCTATGCTGCTCGCCGTTCCAGCACGCAAGCGTCATCGAACAGCCGAGAGCGAGGTCCACCGACGGATCGTGCCGGCATGTTTCGTACCCATACACGTATAATGTGTTTGCATAAAGTAAGTGAAATGAGCAGGATACGCTCCATATCCGATAATCCAGGTATTTCGGATATGGGGCGAGCGGAGACGCCTAATACTGCTGGGGGCGCGGGAGCTTAGCCAAGCGAGCCGCGGAACCGCGGCTCGGGTGTTGCTTGGGAGCGAGACTTCACGGCTTTAAGCAGTCCGCGAACCCGGTTGCAGCCAACAGGCCCCACACAAAGTCATACTGCTTCTGACCGGTCTGCGGCGAATAGGCGCCGATTTGATTTCCAGCCAAACCGGAATTCTGGATGCAAATTTGGCCTTGGCTGTTGAACGCCGCGTAAGCATGGCATGTGATGCACGAGGATTGGGCGATCGGCACATTGGCAAGGATGCCCTCGACCACGCTGTCGCCGTCAAGAACCGGTTGCCCCACCGTGGCAGCCTGAGTCGAGACGAAATCGATCTGAGAGGCTTTGAGGCAATAATTCTGCCACGGGTTCAGCTGGATGCCATTATTAATGAACATCTGGAGGAGCTGTGGCGATTTGATACACGGGCCATATTGCTGGTCCGGCGGATTTCTGGGCGGTACGCTCGCCTGTGCAGACACTACACCGAATTGGTCGTAGCATCCCATGGTGTCGCAACGTCCCGGGTTCAGCCGATGCTCGAATGTAGCCCAAAGCCAGTTCGGCAACTCCTTGCTGCTGATATGCATGGACGTCAGCGCATATTGGGTGTTATCCGGCGGAGGCTGCGTGGTAATAAAATAGTTCTGGCGGACAAAAGCCGGCGTGGCATTAACGCCGTTGTTAATCAGCCACTGTACCACCGTCGGCACCGGAACCCAGTCCATCTTTAATTCGATGGCGTCTTTCGGGAAAGTGATGGCGGATCCGTTGAACGCGTTCCGCAATCCGGCTTGGGAATACAGATTGTTCCCTGCAATGTAATCAAAGGACGCACGATTGCGCCGAACCTCCTCAGCAATGCAATTGGTTGGTGGTGTAGCGATGTATGGCGTTGGAAAATTACCAGATAGGGTGCCGGAAGGATACACCGGGGGAGGCTGGCAAGGAGATCCCGGCGGCAAACTCGTCGGAGCGGTGCTCAGGCCTCCAGGTTGGTGCGCAAGTGACAGCATGCTGGATTGAAATTTCGAGGTATTGCCGTTGGCATTAGCCTGCACCACGCAAGCTTGCCACGTCGGCGGCTGTACCGGACAATTGAAGGTCATCACGTCCGTCGCCCATGACTGGAAGGTCAACGGTTCCTGAGTATTGAATATGTTCGGTTTGACGGCAGCGACGAATACGGTCCAGGCTAGTTTATCGTACGTAACCCCAGGCGAGTAGGCCACTGCCTGAGTTTGGGTCTGGGCTTGCGCCGCACCTGCCGCGATCATCATGGCAAGCGGCAGGGCTAGTCCCCGAGTACTTTTCCATATCCACATGTGGTTATCCTCGTTTGTTTCGAACGGCAGAACGCCGCTCATGGCCAGCAGTCGCTGGATCAGAGCGTAGTAAACACCGGTCCGGACTCGGACTGAGTGACCCTCATCACATACATGCTAAGGACACCCCGAACAATAATCGAATCGACCTGTTGCGCGATCTGCTGCCAATGCGCGGTTCCTCGGTGAATCGCCGCATGCGTGTGCGCTGCGCAACCTGCAACGGCTGAGTCTAAACTGAACCGTCTGGGCCTGCGGCTTGCCGTAGCGGTTCACGACGGGAGCGACAGGACGGGGGGCAACGGGCGCGACCGGGGCAACGGACGTTCCGCCTCCAAAACATCGCAAGGATACCGGCTCGTCGACGGCCGCCAGCGCCACCGGCAGACGCGTCGTCGCGTGCAAAAAGTCGGTGCATTCCGTGCTAATATGTAGCCATCGAACTCTGGTTGGAGGGATCCGATGCAGCTTGGTGATCGCACGCGCCGCCGCGCCATTGCGCCGGCCATCGCGGCGGCGGCGTTGGCTTTCCTGGCCGGCGCATCGGCCGGCACAGCCTCCGCCCAGTCCTATCCGGAGCGGCCGATCCGGCTGATCGTGCCTTCGGCGCCGGGGGGCCCGACCGACATTCCGGCGCGGCTCCTCTCGCAAATACTCCCCAAGCTCGGTCAGCCGGTGGTGATTGATAACCGGCCGGGTGCCGGCGGAGCGATCGGGGCGCGGGTCGTCGCCACGGCGGCGCCGGACGGCTATACGCTGCTGGTCGGCAATACCAGCGTATTGGCGGTGATTCCGGCGGTGTCGGCGAGCGCCGGCTACGACCCCACCAAGCAGTTTTCCGCGGTAGCCAAATTTTCCGAGAGCTACCAAATCCTGGTCGTGCAGCCATCCTTCGCGGTGAAAACCGCTGGCGAACTAATCGCCTATGCGAAGGCCAATCCCGGCAAACTCAATTATGCCCATACCGGTGCCGGCGGGTTGCCGCATCTGACCGGCGAATTGTTCAAATCGATGGCCGGCGTCGATATCGTCGGCGTGCCCTACAAGAGCGGCGGCGATTCCATCACCGGCCTGCTCGGCGCCCAGGTGCACATGACTTTCGAGGGCATTACGGTGCTGCTGCCTCTGATCCAGGAAGGCCGGTTGCGCGCGCTGGCGGTCACCAGCCGGCTGCGCACGCCGTTGGCGCCGGATCTGCCGACCATGAACGAGGCGGGGGTGCCCGGCTTTGAAGTCACGACTTTCAACGGCATCGTGGCGCCCGCCGGCACGCCGCAGCCGATCGTGCGGCTGCTCAACGCGACCATCAATGACGGCCTGCGCAGCCCTGAGATGCAGGCCAGCATCAACCGGCTCGGCGCCGTCGCCAACCCGGTCTCGGCGGCGGAATTCGGCGCTTTCATCGCCACCGAGGAGCGCAAATGGGCCGCCGCCGCCAAGGCGGCGAACGTGCATCTTGATTAGGATCAAGGACGGGCGCGCCGGCGCGCGCGGTTTGCCTTAAGCCTGTTTGATCCGGGACGGAGACCTACCATGGCGACCATTGCCTTTGCCGCCGCCACCTCGCACACGCCCATGCTGCTCGCCACTGATGAAACCCTGCCGCGTTTTGTCGAGACCGACCAGAAGATGAAGCATCGCGACAAGGAGGGGCGCCCGGTCACCTACGCGGATCTGCTGGAGGAGGCCGATCCGAAGCTCGCCCGCCAGGTTGCACCGGAACATCTCGTCGCCCGCCAAAACGTCGCCCGCGCCGCCGCCCGCCAGCTGCGCGCGGCCGTGAGCGGAGCCGGGCTCGATGCCCTCATCGTATTCGGCGACGATCAGAACGAGAGCTATCTGGAGGATTGCCGGCCGATCTTTGCCATCTATTACGGAGACACCATCCGCAACGGGAGCACCCAGCACACGACCTATTCCCATCTCCCCGAGTGGTACATCAAGAACCGCGCCGGCTTCTTCGAGCCCGAGGCGCCGCGCGACTATCCGGTGCACGCCGCGCTTGCGCGGCACCTGATCGAGACGCTTTGCGAGGCGGACTTCGACATCGCCGTCTCAAAATCGCTGCGTCCCGGCGAGGGTGAAGGCCATGCCATGGCCTATGTGCACCGCCATGTGATGCAAGCCGACAAGCCGATCCCGATCGTGCCGGTGTTCCTCAACACCTATTTCCCACCGAATCAGCCGAGCCCGCGGCGCTGCTATCGGCTCGGCCAGGCGGTGCGGCTCGCCGTCGAAGCCTTCCCGGGCGACGCCCGCGTCGGCGTGCTGGCTTCGGGAGGGCTGAGCCACTTTCTGGTCGATGAAGACCTCGACCGCGCCATCCTCAAGGCGCTCGCCAACAAGGACCGGGCATTCCTGGAGACCTTGCCGCGCAACAAGCTCCATGCCGGCTCGTCGGAAATCCTCAACTGGGTCGCGGTCGCCGGGGCCGCCGAGGGGCTGGACCTCGCCTGGTTCGACTATGTTCCGGGCTATCGCACCCCGGCCGGCACCGGGACGGGAATGAGTTTTGCGACGTGGGGGTGAGGAGGGATACCTCCGCAGAGGCACGCCGTCGGCCGATCGGACGCCGGGAACGGACGGCGGGTGCACATTCGCGCAGAGCCCACCGTGACAAAAATGTGAATCTCGGCTTGACAGCAGCCCAACCGCCGGTGTCATTCCCCGCCCAATCCAAAGCAGTGTTGTGGCGGCTTCGCTTGGCGCGGTTGTTGGCCAGGGCTCGGCGGGACTATGGGAGGAATTGCGGAAATGGCGGTTGCGTTCGTGTTTCCCGGCCAGGGCAGTCAGGCGGTCGGGATGGGCAAGGCGCTGGCAAACGCCTTTTCGGCGGCGCGAGCGGTCTTCGATGAGGTCGATGCGGCACTCGGAGAGCGCCTCTCGGCCGTGATGTGGGAGGGCCCGGCCGAAACCCTGACATTGACGGAAAACGCCCAGCCAGCCCTGATGGCGGTATCGCTGGCGGCGCTACGGGTGATGGAATCGGAAGCCGGCATCGACCTTGCGCGCGATGCGCGGTTCGTGGCGGGTCATTCGCTTGGCGAATATTCCGCGCTGGCGGCGGCCCGGGCGCTTAGCATTACGGACACCGCGCGGCTGTTGCGGACGCGCGGGCTGGCGATGCAGAAGGCGGTTCCGGTCGGCGCCGGCGCCATGGCGGCGCTGCTCGGCCTCGAACTCGAGGCCGCGCAGGAGGTCGCCGCCGAAGCCGCCCAGGGCCAGGTGTGCCAGGCCGCCAACGATAATGGCGGCGGCCAGGTGGTGGTGTCGGGCGATCGGGATGCCGTCATGCGGGCCATCGACATCGCCAAGGCGAGAGGCGCGAAACGTGCCATGATGCTGCCCGTATCGGCGCCGTTCCATTGCGCGCTGATGCGGCCGGCGGCAGACGCAATGGCGGAGGCTCTGGCCAAGGTGACGATCCGCACGCCGACGCCGCCGTTGGTTGCCAATGTGGTGGCGCGTGCGCTATCGGATCCGCGCGAGATCGCGCAACGGCTGGTCGAGCAGGTGACCGGCACCGTGCGCTGGCGCGAATCCGTCGCCTATATGGCGGAAGCCGGGGTAACGGATTTTTACGAACTCGGCGCCGGCAAGGTACTCAGCGGCCTGGTCAAGCGGATCGCCGCGGGCGCCACCGGGACCGCGGTCGGTACGCCCGAAGACGTCAATGCCTTCAAACTGGCCCGGGCCGCTTGAAGCAAAAACGAATAGCCCCCAAAGGAGCGCAATGTTCGACCTCAGTGGCATGACCGCGCTCGTGACCGGCGCAACGGGCGGCATCGGCGATGCCATCGCCCATCACCTGCATGCCAACGGCGCGACCGTTGCCATTTCCGGCACCCGGATCGCGCTGCTCGACGCGCTGGCCGGCCGGTTGGGCGGGCGCGTCCACGTGCTGCCCTGTAATCTGGCGGACAAGGACGCCGTGGAAAATCTGGTGCCGGATGCCGAAACCGCCATGGGGCACCTGGATATCCTGGTCAACAATGCGGGCATCACTCGTGACAATATATTCATGCGTCTCAAGGACGAGGATTGGGATCAGGTCATCGCCGTCGATCTCACCGCCGCGTTCCGGCTGGCACGCACCGCGGTGCGTGGGATGATGCGCCGCCGGTTCGGACGAATCATCTCCATCACCTCGGTGGTGGGCGTTACCGGAAATGCCGGACAGGCCAATTACGCGGCCGCCAAGGCGGGATTGATCGGGATGACCAAATCGCTGGCGCACGAAGTCGCGGCGCGCGGCGTCACTGTCAACACCATTGCACCTGGGTTCATCGAAACCCCGATGACCGATGCGCTGACCGACAAGCAAAAGGATATGATTCTGTCGCGGGTGCCGGCGGGCCGGCTCGGCTCGCCCGGTGACGTCGCGGCGGCGGCCATCTATCTGGCTTCGCACGAAGGCGCCTATGTGACGGGTCAGACGCTGCACGTGAACGGCGGTATGGCGATGATATGAGCGTTTCGCCGCACCATCGGACATGTCCGAATGGCCGGACGGGCGGATGCGGGGGCGGATTGCCGTGGCGATGAAGCATCCTGGCGCGCTTCAAGGCCGGGGCGGCGCCCGTCCCGGCCGACCACGACTTGATTACCGAGCCGCCGCGGTTAAGACATCCGGCGGAGCGGGCGAATTGACGGTTGAGAGAGCGTTTCGATTTCAGCGGAACGAACGCTAGAAACAAGGTTGCGGTGGCGGCGCGATGCTGGTCAAGCCAGTTGAAACGTGGTACCCCCGCGGCCCTGGACGAGGTGGTGGGACTGGGCCGCTAACACCAGATGCTGGTATCATCCCGCTTCGCTATTCTGACGACGATGCCGTATCCGACGCGACAGAGCGGGCGGACGGCTAAGCCAGGCAAAGAGGGCACGAGGTTGAAGAAATGAGCGATATTGGCGAGCGGGTGAAGAAGATCGTCGTGGAACATCTCGGGGTGGAAACCGACAAAGTCACAGAGGGTGCGAGCTTCATCGACGATCTTGGCGCGGACAGTCTCGATACCGTGGAACTGGTCATGGCGTTCGAGGAGGAATTCGGGTGTGAAATTCCCGATGATGCCGCCGAGACCATCCTGACGGTGGGTGATGCGGTGAAGTTCCTGGAAAAGAACGCCAAAACCTGACCGTCCGGCCTCCATGCGCGTGGTCGCCCGGAATTTCCGCTTTCGAGCATGCGAAAACATCGTCCTCCGGCGCGGTGCAGCCGATGCGGATTTTCCTCCCCGTCTTCGGGGAGGATGGACGCGGGGACAGCCATTGGCCCCGGCCCCGTGCTAAGCGCCGCTTGGGCGGGGAATGTTCTTCGGTATCCGTCCAGACCGCTCGCAACCCGGTGACCCAATCCGGCGTGCAAATGCGCGCCCACCCTTATCGATGCGTTGGAGCGATTAGGGGATGCACCCGCGGATTGGGTACTGCCGGGAAGGACGGTTTCTCAAGAACCGCGTATTGCCGGGGACTTTCTCATACGCTTTCGCAGGGCATACTACCCTCTCAGTTCACGCATGGAATGCCAGAGAATCATGCCCTTCAAACGCTTTCATGCCCCGCCGATGTGGGGTATCCGGTGATACCTGTATCGTGGGCCGCGCCACAATCGACTGCGGGTCACTGGACCGCGCGCCGGATCCCGTTGGCGGGCGATGACATCCAATGGAAGCTTTTTGTTTCCGGGCGCCTCCTTAGTTCCGAACGAGTTCTAATGAAGCTGCTTGGGCCAAAGGCCACGCGGGCGAAATGATGAGACGTGTTGTCGTTACCGGATTGGGAATGGTTACACCGCTCGGCTGCGGGGTCGAGGCCACCTGGCAACGCCTCGTCGCGGCCGAAAGCGGAGCCCGCAAGGTCGATACGTTCGACGTGTCCGATTTGACGGCGCAAATCGCCTGCATGATTCCGCGTGGCGACGGTTCCGGAGGCACTTACAATCCGAACGATTGGATGGAGCCGAAGGAGCAGCGCAAGGTTGACCCGTTCATCATCTATGCGATGTGCGCGGCGCATCAGGCGATTGCGGATGCGGATTGCGCGCCCAAAACCTATGAAGAGCAGATCGCGACCGGCGTCATGATCGGATCGGGCATCGGTGGTGTCGGCGGGATTGCGGAAACCGCTTTGGTGCTCAAGGAACGCGGACCGCGCCGGGTCTCGCCGTTCTTCATTCCCGGCCGCCTCATCAATCTCGCATCCGGCTATGTGTCGATCGCCCACGGTCTGAAGGGACCCAATCATGCGGTCGTGACCGCCTGTTCGACCGGAGCGCATGCGATCGGCGATGCCGGGCGGCTGATCGCGCTCGGCGATGCGGACGTGATGGTGGCTGGGGGCGCCGAATCACCGCTCGATCGGTTGTCCATGGCCGGGTTTGCCGCCTGCCGCGCCTTGTCCACGGCCTTCAACGACGAACCGACGCGGGCGTCGCGGCCCTATGACCGCGATCGCGATGGTTTCGTGATGGGCGAGGGCGCCGGCATTGTCGTGCTGGAGGAATTGGAGCGCGCCCGCGGGCGCGGCGCCAAGATTTACGCCGAGTTGGTCGGCTACGGCATGTCGGGCGATGCGCATCACATCACGGCTCCCGCCGAGGACGGCGACGGCGCCTATCGCTGCATGAGCGCCGCGATCCGGCGCGCCGGGATCACGCCCGCGGAGATCGATTATATCAACGCCCACGGCACCTCGACGCCGCTTGGCGACGAGATCGAACTCAATGCCGTCCATAGACTTGTCGGCAATGCGGCGGGACGGATCGCCATGTCGTCCACCAAATCGTCGATCGGACATCTGCTGGGCGCGGCCGGTGCCGTCGAGGCGATTTTCTCGATCCTGGCGATGCGCGACAACATCGCCCCGCCGACCCTCAACCTGGACCATCCGTCGGTGGAGACGGCGATTGATTTGGTGCCGCACCGGGCACGCAAACGCGAGATCGATGTGGTGCTGTCGAATTCGTTCGGTTTCGGCGGCACCAATGCCTCGTTGGTGTTCCGGCGCTTTCGTCAGTGATGGCGGACGGTAAAAACACTGTCGCCGTCGCCAAAAGGACATAATATTCGGCTTTTTTGCCATGGAGGCGGCGACCGACGCCTCCGCAAGCTTTGAATAAACAGGTGGTCTTGATGACCGAAAGCGATCATGCCGCTGCCGATTCGACGCTGGCGCAGCCGGCACCGGTTGGCCGCGACATAGCCACGCGTTTGCCGTTACCGGACGATACGCGGTCTTCCGCCGCCGGCGAGTCGCCCGACGCCAAACGCCCGCTGAGCCCTCGGGCGCGGCTGGAACCCGAGCGCATCGTGCCGCCGACACGCCGGTCGAAAGCCGCGCGTCATCCGATCATCGTGGCCGGAAACGCGGTGTTTACGTTCTTCATCCTCATCGCGGTCGTCGGGGGCGGGCTGTTCGCCGTGGTCAAGCATCGCTTCGACGCCCCCGGCCCGCTCCCGGCCGAGAAGATCGTCAATATTCCGCCGCGGCAGGGCATTCGGGATATTGCGGATCTCCTCACCAAGGAGGGGGTCATCGAACATCCGGCGACCTTCATCGCCACCGCGCTCTTGGCCAAGACGCGGGAGGAATTGAAGTTCGGCGAATATCAGTTTCCCAGGCACGCCAGCCTGCACGACGTGATCAATATCATCGCCGAAAACAAGGTGGTGCAGCACCAAATTACGATTCCCGAGGGGCTGACATCGGAGCAGGTGGTGCAGCGGGTGCTGGAGACCAGCATTTTGGCCGGGAACATCAAGGAGATCCCGCGCGAGGGTTCGATCCTTCCTGAAAGCTATCGATTTACCCGCGGCACCACGCGCGAACAGGTCCTTCAGCGGATGCAACAGGCGCAAACCCGCGTCGCGCAAGAAGTTTGGGAGCACCGGGCATCGGATTTGCCGCTGCGTTCGGTGCAGCAGCTGGTGACCCTGGCATCCATTGTCGAGAAGGAGACCGGCCGGGCGGACGAACGCGGCCGGGTCGCTGCCGTATTCATCAACCGCCTTCGGCAGCGCATGAAGCTGCAGTCCGATCCCACGATCATTTATGGTCTGGTGGGCGGCAAAGGTACGCTCGGCCGTCCCATCAGCCGCAGCGAAATCGACCAGCCGACGCCCTACAACACCTATGTCATCGAAGGGCTGCCGCCGGGGCCGATCGCCAATCCGGGCCGTGCCGCACTTGAGGCGGCCGCCAATCCGGCCCGCACGAAAGAGCTTTATTTCGTCGCCGACGGTACCGGCGGACACGCGTTTTCGGAAACGCTCGAGCAGCATCAGCGCAATGTGGCGCGGTTGCGCGCGCTGGAACAAAGTCAGCGCGACGGCACGCCGCCGCCCGCGCCCGCGGCGACAGCGGCGGTACCTTCCACATCCGCGGCGCCCAACCCGGTTGCTCCTGCGCCAACCGCCGCTGCTGCCCCGGTTCCCCCGCGGCGGCCGCCGCAGATGCCGGCCTCCCGTCCTGCCGCGGCGCCGACGCCGAGACAACCTGCGGCTCAATAGTAAAGATCCAAGCGGGGACGTACGTTCGAGGCCCAACGCGGCGTTCCGCGGCCGCCACTTGTTGCCGGCCGGCACCACCTTCGTTAGTTTGGCGACGCCTTCACATCCTGAGAGAAAGTACAACGCGATGGCGCTATCGAGCATGACGGGGTTTGCCCGTGGCCATGGCGACATCGCGGGCTATGCCTGGGCGTGGGAAATCAAATCCGTCAATGCCAAGGGCCTCGACGTGCGGCTGCGTCTGCCGCCAGGCTGGGATGCGGTGGAGCCGCCGGTGCGGGCGCAGGCTGCCGCCGTGCTGGCGCGCGGTGCCGTCTATGCCAATTTGAGCGTGGAGCGGGTCGGCAAATCGCCGGTGGTGCGGGTCAATGAGGATGTCCTGGCCGCGGTCTTGCGCACCATGACGCAGCTTGCCGGCCGCGTCGATGCGGACCGCGCGCGGATCGATGGAATTTTGGCCATCAAGGGCGTCATCGAGGTGGTCGACAGCGAGGAAAACGAGGACCAGCGCCGTGCCGCCGAAGCCGCCGTGGTGGCGGGCTTTGCCGCGGTGCTTGCCAGTCTGGTGGAAAGCCGGCGGCGGGAGGGCGCCGCGCTGGCCCACGTGCTATCGGGACGGCTTGGTGAAATCGCGGTGCTGATCACGGCCGCCGAGGCGGCGGCGGCGCGCCGCCCCGAGGCGGTCAAGCAGCGCCTCGCCGAACAGATCGGGGCGCTTTTGGAGACGTCCAGTCGCTTCGACCCCGACCGGCTTCACCAGGAGGCGGTGCTGATCGCCGCCCGGGCGGATGTGCGCGAGGAACTCGACCGGCTTGCCGCCCATGTCGGGCAGGCGCAGGAGATGATGGCGAAAGGCGGCGCCGTGGGCCGGCGGCTCGATTTCCTGTCGCAGGAATTCAATCGCGAGTTGAATACGCTGTGCGCCAAGTCCAACGACGTGGAACTGACCAATATCGGCATCGCGCTCAAGGGCGTGGTGGAGCAGTTCCGCGAGCAGGTGCAGAACCTGGAATGACGGTCCCGGTCGCGCATGTGGAGCAGAGCGTCATGAACCCGGTCCAGCAGGCGCTCGGTCAACGAGCGCCGGTTCCTCAGGAACGTCCCGAGGTGGCCCGGCGTGGCGTGATGCTGGTGCTGTCCTCTCCCTCGGGGGCCGGCAAGACCACGTTATCGCGGCGCCTGCTGGAGCACTATCGGACCCTCGAACTGTCGGTCTCGGTCACGACGCGCAAGCCGCGGCGAGGCGAGGTCGATGGCAAGGATTATGTGTTTATCGACGATGCCCGTTTCGACGCGATGGTGGCGGGCGATGAGCTGCTCGAATGGGCTGAGGTGTTCGGAAACCGATACGGCACACCGCGCGGCCCTGTTGACCACATTCTGGCGGCCGGCCGCGATGTTTTGTTCGACATCGATTGGCAGGGCACCCAGCAGCTGCGCGAACGTGCCAACGCCGATCTGGTCAGCGTGTTCGTGCTGCCGCCCTCGGTCCCGGATCTCGAGGCGCGTTTACGCTCGCGCGCGCAGGATTCCGACGAGGTGATTCACGCCCGGATGTCGAAGGCGGCCGACGAGATGAGCCATTGGGCGGAATACGACTACGTGGTCATCAATCGCGACGTCCAGCATGCCTTCGAGGACGTCTGCGCGATCCTCGCCGCCGAACGCCTCAAGCGCGAGCGCCAAACCGGGCTCTCGGCATTCGTGCGGTCGCTGCAGGCGGGGCTTTAAACCCTATCGCCGGACGCTATCGGCCCGACACCACGATCGTGGTCCCACCCGTATCCCGGCTGACCAGCGAGAACAGCGTTGCCGCGTTGGCCGGGTGCAGCCTGATGCAGCCGTGGGACGCCGGACCGCCGAGGCGGTTGATGTCATAGCTACCGTGGATCGCATAGCCGCCATAGAAGAAAATGGAATGCGGCATCGGCGAGTTATAATACGCCCGCGAGAACCATGATTTTTCAAGCCGCTCCGGATGATAGGTGCCGTTGGGCGTGGTGTAGCCCGCCCGCGCCGTCAACACCGGCCATCGGTAGCGCAAGGTACCGTTGACCGCGACCGACATCTGCTGGCTCGACTTGTCAACCGAAACCAGGACACTGGCAGGTGCCGGGGTGCTTGTCAGCAGTGCCGCAATCGCCATCGGCAGCAAGAGTGGAGAGATGCGCCTGATCATGATAGCCGGCCTCTTGTTGTGAATCTTTTGTAGCAATGATTCGTGCGGCTGCCTGGTGTCCCGCGTCATTGAAACTGACGGGGTTTTCCGAACCTCTATGGCGGTACGCCAGCGCCGGAGGTGATTCATGGCCGCGAAAGAAGTTGCCGTCAAGAAATACGTTGTGCGGTTGAGCGCGGGCGAACGCCGGGCGAACGCGCACAACTTGACGACTTGACCCACAAGGGCAAGTGTTCCGCCCAACTGTTGATGAAGGCCCGCATGCGGCCGCCGGTGCCCCAGGTATTCTCGATCTTGCCGCTCTTGGCCAATTCCATGGTTGCGAAAGGAGAACATGTCCTCGCCCGCGAAGGCCCGGCGCTTTTTCACGGAGGATGGCTTTCTTGATGCGACCGGCCGGTCGCGGAGACTTTGCCGACCGGAATGCCTTTCACGGGTAAGCGAAAATGATTGGATAGGCTTGGCTTCAGCGTTTATCTGTTTATCTTTGGGGAGCCAATCCCCGTCGGGGGATCGAATCCGCTGTGAATGGCTGGGCAGTCGGCGGTTCGTGAATCCAACCATGCTTGCCGCTCCACTACCGGAACGGATCAAGCACGGCGGCCCCGGTGGGCGCGAAATCCGATACGTTGCGCGTCACCACGGTAAGCCCGCGTTCCAGCGCCGTGGCAGCGATCATCAGGTCGGTGCTGTCGTTGCCGAGCAGGGCGCTCAGCAGCCCCCAACGCCGTGCGGTCCGCAGGTCGAACGGCAGGATCCGCTCGCCATAAAGTGCGAGTACCCGGTCCAGCCATGCCGCAAGCGCAGCGGCAGAGTCTGGGTCGGCGGCGCGCTGCCGGGCAATGCCACGTTCGATTTCCCCGATGGTAACGACGCTGAGGAACAGATCGGTGTTTCGTTGCCGTTCAAACCAGGCAACCACGCTTGGATTGCGCTGCCGCCGGCGAAGCGCGGATAAAGCGACGGTATCGATCAGGAACATCGGGAGGCGTTGTGGACGTATGCGAGACCCTGTGTCGCTCAGACCTGCAAATCGCGCATCCGCACCGGGCGGCGCGGAAATTCGCCGTCATCCTGCGGAATGGCGAGCAGCAAATCGGCAAAGGACGGCGCATCGGCGCGTTCAAGCCGTCGCAGGCGCTCGTATTCCGCCGCGTCGAGTACCACGACGGCCGGCTTACCATGCTTGGTGACTGTCTGCGGCTCGCGCCGGGCCGCGTTGACCACCTCGCTGAAGCGATTTTTCGCGTCCTGCAACGACCAACTATGCCCGTCCATCCGGCATGATCTTTCTAGCTATAACTTCTAGCCAGAAATGCATAATCAGCCGGCGTTCGTCAAGGCCGTTATGCTGGCCAACACGCGGATCAGCTGCGTTGAGGTCGGCCGCGATCCGAAGTTCGAGGTGCGGATTGCCTGCCCCAAAAGCGGACACAAGCGTAGGCGCGTGTGCCCGTCACCATCGCGACGAGCGTCCCCACGAGAGCGTCCGCGGCGCACCGAATGCCGATCCCTACTCCGCCGTCAGGTTCGCCGCCTTGATGATCGGCGTCCAGCGGGCGATGTCGCTTTTCACCGTTTGGGCCAGCACCTGCTGCCCGCGGCCGGACTTGCCCGGAATCACGGCGCCGAGTTCCAGCAGGCGCTTGCGGGTATTTTCGTCGTCGAGCGCCTTGTCGAGCGCATCGGTGAGCCGGTCAAGGATGGGCTGCGGCGTACCCTTCGGGGCGAACAGGGCCCACCATGGCGCCGCATCGAGGTTCGGCAAGCCGGCCTCCACGGTGGTCGGCACGTTGGGCAGCCCCGGGTTGCGCTCGGTCGCGCCGAGGGCGTAGACCTTCACGTTGCCGGGCGCATAATGCGAACCGATATCCAAAATGGTGCCCATGAAATAATCCACCTGGCCGCCAAGCAGCGCCGTCATCGCCGGTGCGTTGCCCCCGAACGGCACCAAGGTGGGTTTGACGCCCAGCGCGGCGTTGAGCACCAGCGCATAGGTGAACGACATCGAGCCGACGCCGGTGTGGGCGAAATTCAGCTTGCCGGCATTGGCTTTCACATAGGCCGTGAATTCCGCGATGTCTTTCGCCGGAAAGTCTTTGCGCGCGGCGATCAGCAGCGGCTGCGCCACCACCACGCCGATCGGCGCGAAGTCGAACATCCGGCCGGTAGGCCAGCTTGGGATACAGCGACACCGCGATCGCATGCGTTCCCATATGGCCCATCTGGATCGTGTAGCCGTCCGGATTGGCCCGCATGGTCCGCAGTGAGCCGACCGTGCCGCCGGCGCCCACGACATTCTCCACCACGATCTGCTGGCCGAGCGTGCGCGACATGTGCTCGCTGACGACGCGCGCCGCCACGTCGGTCGGCCCGCCGGCCGCGAACGGCACGATCAGGGTCACGGGCCGCGACGGATAAGTTTGCGCCATCGCGACCCGCGCGGCCGCCGGCAGAGCCGCCGCGGCAGCGGCCAGATGCAGGAATTGACGCCGGGGAAGTGTTGTCGTCATCGCGCGGCCCTCTGTCTCGGTTGCGGCATCCTACAGCAATGACGTGGACGGGCGGTAGATGCCGGATGCCCGGTGGGGTGATCCCCCGCCAAGCCGAGCCCGCAACCGGAACCGCTATGGCCGATGGCCAGGAAACCGCATAGTCTGCGCCCGCATCGGGCGCGGGCACTTCGCGCGGCGGCAATGACCGTGGCATCACGAATGCTACGGCAGGAACAACAGTCGGAGGAGAACGGGGATGAAATACGCAGGCGCGATCGTTGGTTTAGTCCTTGCCGTGGCGACCCAAACCGAGGCGGCGGAGATCAAGGTCCTCTCCACCGGCGGCGCGCGGGCCGTGATGACGAGCCTGGTCCCGGAATTCGAACGCAAGTCGGGGCATAAAGTCATCCTCGACTTCGGCACGCCGGGCAATATGCGGGACCGGCTCATTCAGGGCGAAGCCGCCGATGTGGCGGTGGCGATCGCCGCGGTGCTGCCGGATCTCGAAAAGGCCGGCAAGATCGCGTCCGGCACCCGCATGGAGTTTGCCGCGAGCTATGTCGGCGTCGTGATGCGCGCGGGCGCGCCGAAACTCGACGTGAGCACGCCCGAGGGCGTCAAGCGTGCCATCCTCGGGGCCAAGACGGTGCTGCTGTCCGATCCGAAGGCCGGTACCCAGCTTGGCGCTACGTTCATCCGCGCCGCCGATCGCCTCGGCTTCGGCCCCGAACTGCGATCCCGGACGAAAATGATCCTCGGTCCCGGATCGGATGTGGCGGCGGCGGTGGCAAAGGGCGAGGGCGACCTCGGAGTCACCCTGATCAGCGAAATCCTCCCCGTGACCGGCGCTGCGCTCGGCGGCGAACTGCCCGTCGACATTATGCCGCCGACCGTCATCCATGCGTTCGCGGTATCGGGGGCGAAGGATCCGGCGACCGCAAAAGTGTTCCTCGATTTCCTCCGCTCTGCGGACGCCACCAAAGTGATCGAAGCCAAGGGCCTGAAGCCGGGGGCGCGCTAGCGTCGCGACGGCGGGCAAGTTTTGCTTGCGGCATCCGGTAACTAAACCGGGGGGCGCGCGGCCCCTCTCCCCGCGGCGTTATTCACGCCGTGGGGAGAGGGTTAGGGTGAGGGGCAGGGCCGCGCCCCGACGGAGCGACCGATCTCCCTCTTGTCGCAGCAGCGAATGCAAAGGTACCCCGCGAAGCCCTGGCGGGCATCTGCCCCTCACCCTAACCCTCTCCCCATCGTGAAGAACGATGGGGAGAGGGGACGCGCACATTCCCTGGTTAAGTGAATTCGGGCTGGCCCCGGCCATTCCCCGCGTTTCACGTCGCAACGCCGACGTCGGCACAATTGCGAATTCCGGCGCAGTGCCCCAATACATCGGTTGCTGCTCTGCCACCCGCCGCCGCCCGGAGATCACATTGCCCGTCTCGCCGCCAACGACTGATGAAAAGTCCGCCACCATCCGCCTTCTCGTGCTGCCCGGCGACGGGATCGGGCCTGAAATCGTGGCCGCAACCATCGACGTGCTGCGCCAGGCCGATCTCCGCTTCGGGCTCAATCTGCACTTCGATTTTGCGTCGATCGGCATGGAATCCCTGAAAGTCATCGGCACCACGGTGTCCGACGATGTGGTCGCGCAGGCCAAGGCCGCCGACGGGGTCATTCTCGGGCCGGTTTCGCACAACGAATATCCGCCGGTTGCGCAAGGCGGGCTCAATCCGTCGGGCGAGTTGCGGCGGCGGCTCGATTTATTCGCCAATATCCGGCCCGCGCGCAGTCGCGCGGGATTGCCGGCGCGGTGCGGGCGCGACATCGATCTCGTGATCGTGCGCGAGAACACCGAGGGCTTTTACGCGGACCGCTCCATGCATGCGGGGCCGGGCGAGTTCATGCCGACGCCGGATCTTGCGCTGTCGGTGCGAAAGATCAGCCGCGACGGCTGCGCGCGCATCGCCAAGGCGGCCTTTTCGCTGGCGGCGCGACGGCGGCGCAAGGTGACGGCGGTTCACAAGGCCAATGTGCTGCGGCTGTCCGAGGGGCTTTTCCTCGACTGCGTGCGCCAGGAGGCGGCGCGGCACCCCGGATATCGTGTGCGAGGAGCGCCTGGTCAACGCCATGGCGGCACTGCTGATCCGCGATCCGGGCCAGTTCGACGTCATCGTCACCACAAATATGTTCGGCGACATTCTCTCCGATGAGGCGAGCGAAATCGCCGGCAGCCTCGGCATCGGGGCTTCCCTCAATGCCGGAACCGATTTCGCGGTGGCACAGGCGCAGCACGGCTCGGCGCCCGATATCGCGGGCCGCGATATCGCCAATCCCGCCTCGCTGATCGAATCCGCCGCCATGCTGCTGGCCTGGCTTGAGGAGCGCGGCCGCGGCGCGCAGTTCGCTGCTGCCGCTCAGGCCATCATGGCGGCGCTCGATGCCGCGATCGCGGTTCCTGAAACGCGCACGCGCGATCTCGGCGGCCCGCTCGGCACCAAGGCGTTTGCGGCGCAAGTGATCGCCGGCTTGTGAGCGCCGCGCAGCGATCGCCGGATCATCGCAAGGACCCGACCGCTTTGGAATCCACCGAACCGTTTTCGGTCATGCGGCATCCCGCCGTCCGCCTGCTGTGGATGTCGCGGGTCGCCAGCATGGTGGCGTTCCAGATGATGGGCGTGGCCATGGGCTGGCAAATGTATGCGCTCACCTCCAGCCCGTTCGACCTCGGCCTGATCGGCCTGTTCCAGTTCATCCCGGCGGCGCTGTTGTCGCTTCCCGCCGGCCACGCCAACGACCGCTACGATCGCTCGCGGGTGCTGCGGGTCGCCCTGATCGTGGAGGCGACGGCGGCCTGCATCATGCTTGGCACCACGGCGGCGGGGCATGCGTCGCGCGAAGGGATTTATGCCGCCGCCTTCATTCTCGGGTCGGCGCGGGCGTTCGAGGGCACCGCCTTCCAGACCGTACTGCCGATGATCGTGGTGCAAAAACATCTCACGCGGGCCATCGCGGCGCTGGCCTCGGCGCAGCAGACCGCGACCATCGCCGGGCCGGCGCTGGGCGGCCTGTTGTATCTCGCAGGCCCCAGCTTGGTTTACGCGCTATGCGGCGCCCTGTTCGTGGCTGCGAGCTTTGGCGTGTCCTTGATCATGACAAGCCATGTGGCGTCCAAGCGCGAACCGCTCACGCTGCAACGGCTGTTTGCCGGCTTCGGCTATATCCGCCGCAACCCGATCATCTTCGGCGCCATTTCGCTCGACCTGATCGCGGTGCTGCTCGGCGGCGCGATGGCGCTGCTGCCGGCATTCGCCCGCGATGTTTATGGCATCGGGCCATGGGGCATGGGCTTGCTGCGCGCCGCCGTGGCCGTGGGCGCGCTCTCGGCGTCGCTGGTGCTGGCGCGCGCGCCGCTGCGCGGCGGGGTCGGCCGCATCATGTTCACCTGTGTGGGCGTCTATGGCGCCGCCACGATCCTGTTCGCGCTGTCGCCGTCGTTTTATCTGTCGATGGCGGTTTTGGTCGTGCTCGGCGCCGCCGACATGGTCAGCGTCGTGATTCGCCAGACCCTCATTCAGGTGGAAACGCCCGACGCTATGCGCGGGCGCGTCAGCGCGGTGAATTCATTGTTCACCGGCACCTCGAATCAGCTCGGGGAATTCCGCGCCGGCACCATGGCGGCGCTGGTCGGAACCTCGGCCGCCGTGCTGATCGGCGGCGGCTGCGTGCTGATCGTCGCAGCACTCGGCACGCGATTGTTTCCGACATTGCTACGGGTGGATCGGCTGTACAAGACTTAAATACCCAAGTGCCTATTTCCAAACCTCCCGTAACCACGGCACCGCCTTGCGTAACGCATCCTGGAAGCGGTTGGTCTGGTAATGCGTAATCCCGGTCAGCGGGATCAGTTTGGCGTTCACGCCGGCCTTCTGCAGTTCCGCAATGCGCACCTCCGTCGGGCCGAACGGGACAACCTGGTCGTCGCGCGAATGAATCGCCAGAACGGGGAGGTGCCACCCGGCGGCGGATTCCGGCGGCCGGCCGGCGATCGGAATTGCCGCGCTGAAGCGGTCCGGATATTTCTCGGCAAAATGCCAAGTGCCGGCGCCGCCCATGCTGTAGCCGGTGACGGCGATCTTTTTCCGATCGATCTCGTATTTGGCCAAAACCATATCGAGCAAGGCATTTACGGCCTTCTCGTTTTCCGGGCTGCTCCAATTGCCGCGCACCGAATCCGGCGCCACGATGATGGCGCCGAGTTCCACCAGCGCCGGACCGATGAGGATTTGCAGCATCTGTCCGCCGGCGCCGTCCGGGTCTTGGCCTCCGACCCCATAGTGAAACGCAAGAATGAGCGGGACCGGCCTGGACAGCACATAGGTGCTCGGAATGTAGATCGTGTAGCGGACCGCCGGTTCGCCTGGGCGCTGCAACCGCAGATCATGCAGTCCCGGACCGAGCGTAGGCGGATCTCCGCCACCTTGCGCGGCTGCGCCGCTCGGCAGCATGGATAGCATGGCGTAGGCCATGATGGCGCAAAGGGGGTAAAGCCGTCGAAGGTCGAAACCTTTGGACATCGTCGCTACTCCTCAACTCGGTTCGATGCCGAATATATCACATGAGCACTGTACCAACTGCGGACGGCTAGACCAGATTCCGATGAGATCGGAACACCCGGAGTCATGGCCGGGCTTGTCCAGGCTTGTCCCGGCCATCCACGTCTTCCTTGCAAAGCCCTCACAGGGAAGACGTGGATGCCCGCGACAAGCGCGGGCACGACGCCGAGAGTGTGGTTCGACCTGATCGAAATCCGGTCTAGCAAAATCGCGGCTTCGTGTGCTCGCCCGAGTCCGCCTATGGCCTGATTATTGCTGCGCCCGGCGGGCGCGGCTTGCCCGCCGGCAACCCGAATGCCGCCGGTCGAATTGCACTGCGCGTCCGAATGCGGCCTGCTTCCACCGGATGTTTTCAGTGCTATCATCGTCGGCACGCAAACGGCGCCATACGGAGGAACTCCCATGTTTCGTCAACTGGCAGTCGCATCCCTCATCTTGCTCGCGCCATCGCTCGTCTCAGCGCAGACGGCGACATTCCGGATCGAAGAAGCTACGATCGAGGATATCCAGGCGGCGATTCTGCGCGGCGAATTGACATCGACGCAAGTTGTCAAATCATACCTTACCCGTATCAAGGCGTACAACGGCACGTGTGTCAATTTGCCGGACGGGATCCTCGGGCAAGGGCCGATCACGCCGATCAAGAATGCGCGTCAGCTCAATGCCCTGATGACCTTGAATCTGCGGCCCGCCACACGCGAGACGTTGGGGTTCGACCCGCGCAAGGCGCGCAGCATGACGGATCCCTTGGACAGCGCACCGGCAATGCCGGATGCGCTGGAAGTGGCGGCGCGGCAAGACGCCTATTTTGCATCCACCGGCAAACTTATCGGCGCGCTCCATGGCGTCGTGTTCTCCATCAAGGATCAGTACGACACCTTCGACATGCGCACCACGGCGGGCATGGACGCCGATTATGCGAATGATCGTCCGCCCCGCGACGCCACCTTCGTCAAGCGGCTGCGGGAAGCCGGGGCGATCATCCTGGCCAAGGCAAATCTCGGCGAAATGGCAACGCCGAACTCGCGCAGTTCCTTCGGCGGGCCGTTCTGCAACCCTTACGATACGCAGCGCAGCCCCGGCACTTCCAGCGGCGGGTCCGGTTCGTCGGTGGCGGCAAATCTGGTGACCTGCTCGATCGGCGAGGAAACCGGCGGCTCCATCCATCACCCCGCCAAGAACAACAGTCTTGTGGGGCTCGCGCCGACACAAGAGCTGGTCAGCCGCAACGGCATGATCGGCGCCGGACTGAATACGCGCGTCGGGCCGCTGTGCCGCACCGTCAAGGATGCCGCCCGCGTGCTCGACGTGATCGCCGGCTACGATCCGGAGGATGAACTCACGGCTTTCAGCTTCGGCCGGCTGCCCGTCGAGCCCTATCAAAGCTTCGCCAATGCGCGGACGTTGAACGGCATGCGGATCGGCGTCATTCGCGAGCATATGGACAAGAAAGCGTTCACCGCGGCCGACGCCGAAAGCATCGATATCGTCGAGCGCGCGATCGGCGATCTGCGGCGATTGGGGGCCACGATCGTCGATCCCGGAACCGGGGGAGCGTTGTTGCAGACGTGCCTCGACAAATATGTCCCGCTCTATCGCAACCGGGCCTTCATGGAACAGTTTGCCAATCTGTTTCCGCTGGATGCGGGCGGAAAACCGTTGACCGATCGGATCGCGCAACTGATCGATATGTTTTTCGATCCATCCCTCGTCCCGGCCGGTTCCACCATCCGCAACATCAATGGAGCAGGCAATCCGGGGCTCAGCAAATATATGCTGAACCGCTACCTTAAGGAACGCGGCGATACGAACATAAAATCCATCCGGGATTTGATCGACAAATCGCGTTTTTATCGGGATATTCGCCCGGATGCCGGATTTATCGACAGAAAGGCGGCGTTGGAGGAGTTGGATAGCAGCGTGACGCTCGATCTGGCGAATGTCGTTCAGGACCGGTTTGCGTATCAGCAGGTCGTGCTGCAATGCATGGCGCAAGAGAGCCTTGACGCGCTGGTTTCACCGGCGGGAAATGTTCCGGCCTATATCTTGGGCGCGCCGTTCGAGCCGCCGTTGGCCGGCAGGACCAATTCGGCCTGGGGCCTGTTGGGACAGCACGGTTTTCCGACCCTCTCCGTCCCCGCCGGCTTCACCACGCAGGTGTTTGATCGCGTCCGCGATGCCGGCGCTCCTGGTGGTACACGGCTGAGCGGGCCGGTTCCGGCAAAACTTCCGGTCGGGGTCATGTTCGTCGGCCGCCCGTTTGCCGAGCCGACGCTGCTCCGGATCGCGTCGGCCTACGAGGCCGCCACGAAGCACCGCATTCCGCCGCCGGACTTCGGACCGGTTCCGGAACCATAGGCATCTTGATTGGCGGTCACGCAACGCAATTGAATTGCAGATCGGCTGCGGCAGGCCTCATTCAAGCTTGAACAGCGTTTTCAGCAGCGCGGCCACGTCGTTGCGGGTCGCCACGGCTGCGGCCTCGTTGTAGCCGGTGTGCGGATCGAGGACGACGCAAGGATCCTTGTAGGAAAACGGCTGACTGGTTTTCAGGTTGATGATGATGCCGCGCGGTTGCTCACCGAGGAGACAGTCGCGCGTGGTCTGCGCGCCCTTGGCAACCACGGGCGTTCTGGACCCGAGCGGATTGTCGTAGGAGTGGTGCGCGTCCGGATATTCGGTCAGCTTCGCGTCCCGGCCCGCGGCGCGCAAGCGCTCAAAATACGGCCGGCATGGCGCCACCGTCACCCAATCGTCGGCCATGCCGTGGAACTGTCGCAGCGGCGCCGGACTGATTTCGGTATCGCCGATCAAGGTGGCGCTGCACGAGCCATAAAGCGGGATAAAGGCGGCAAAATTGGCGCGCGGGTTCCACATTTCCCGCAGCCGCGTCATGCTGGCATAAAGCGTCGCCGTCCCGCCGCGCGAAAATCCCATCAAGGCGATCCGCGCGCTGTCGATGCGCGGATGGGCGGCAAGCACATCGAAGGCACGATAGCCGTCAAGGATCGTGGCAAGCCTTCCGAGCTGGTCTTGGTCGGTGGAGGTCTGCACGATCCCCCGGCCCGAAAAGCTATCGACCAGGAACGACGCCATTCCAAGTTCGCTTAGGTATTTTGACCAGAACTCCTCGCGCGCGCCGATGCCGCCCGAGCCATGAAGCAAAATGACCGCAGGCAACCGCCCCGTTGTGCCGCGCGGGAAGCGCAGTTCGCCCGCAATGGTGACCCTCTGCCCATTGGTGTCGCCGGTCAGGAGTTGCCGATCGCTCAAGGTAAGCGACTCGAACGCATGCACCTCGGTACGCGGGGCCAGGTCGCTCGCGCTCGGCTCGGCCAAAGCCGCTTGCGCTCCGATCATGCCGAAAACGACGCAGGCCGCTCGCAAGACACGCATATGGTCCTCCTTCAACAAATGGCCGCCGCGCACATGACGCTTTTCGGTAGCAGATATCCCAAAGGGCGGCTTGCAAGCAAAGCCGCCAGTCGAGGGCACCATAAAGCGATTGCGCCTTACGGCACTGGCTAACGGTGCGGCGGCGCGACCGCGGTGGCGGCGAAGCCGGCGCTGTCGAAGGCCGCTCGCACGGTGCCGTCCGCTTTGGCGTCCTCGACAAAACGCGCCGCCCACGCCCGCGTCGCCGGGCGGTTCTTCGGTGTGGTCACGACCACGCCGGTCGACTGCACGGGTTCGCCGAGCACCCGCGCGCCGGGCAGGCCTTTCGCCAGGTCGAGCAGGGCATCGGTGCCCATGGCGAGCGCATCGAGTTCACCCTTGCCCAGCAGCGCGGCGGCGGTTTCCGGCTTTGGGAAAATGGTCAGCGCGGCGTGATGCAATGACCGCGCAACCGTGCGCGACGTCGCCGTGCCCTGGATGGCGGCGACGCGGATGCCCGGGCGGTCAACGTCGTCCAGCGTCCTGATGTCGGAGCCCGCCCGCACCAAATATGTGCTCTCGTAGACGACATAGGGAGGGCCCTGGTCCACCAGCTTTTCCCGTTCCGCATCGGCCGGCATGAACGAGATGTCCCAAACATCCTTGGCGGCTGCCGCAGCGATCTCGCCGGAGTTTTGATATTCGACGAGGCGCAGCGGCACATGCAGCTTGGCGGCGGCGGCTTTGGCAAGCGCGACGGTCACGCCGCGCGCCTGGCCGGAGGCGTCGCGGGTAGCCCAGAAGGTCGAGGCCGCGGGGCCGACCGCGACGGCGACGCGCAGCGCACCTGCAGGCGCGATGTCTTCCACGCGCTCCTCGGCCGCCAGCAGCGGCCGTCCCATCGCGATCGCCAACATCGTCGCGGCGAGGATGACGCTCCGCATCGATCGCATTGATGTGTCTCCGTTCGCTTGACGCACTGCCGTTCTCCGGCCGTCCCCGCCGTATTCGGCGACGGGCGGGTGTGCCGGTCATGATCATGCGTGAGATCGCGGCGCCGGGCAACACGGCGCTGGGTACTGCTGGGCGTTACCGACGCGCAGCGACGTAGCCCGAGATTACGTGCGGTCGGCGTCGCCGATGTGGCGATGTGGCGGGTTCATTTCGGCCTGGTCTTGGTGTAACCCTGCGGCCGATGACAGCTCTCTCCGTCCTCGACCTGTGCCCGGTGACCAGCGGCGGTTCCGGCGCCGCGGCGCTGCGCAACAGCCTCGATCTCGCCGGTCTCGCCGATCGGCTCGGTTACACCCGCTATTGGGTCGCCGAGCACCATAATCTGCCATCGGTCGCGAGTTCGGCGCCGGAGATCATGATCGGACAGATCGCGGCGGCGACGGCGCGGATTCGCGTCGGCTCCGGCGGCGTGATGCTGCCCAATCACGCGCCGCTCGCGGTGGCCGAGCGGTTCCATATGCTGGAGGCACTGTTCCCCGGCCGCATCGACCTCGGCCTCGGCCGGGCGCCGGGCACCGATCAGATCACTTCGCTGGCGCTGCGGCGGCGCCAAAACATCTCCGAGGCGGACGACTTCCTCGACCGCTTCCAGGAACTGATGCTGCTGGAGTCGCACGGCTTTCCGGAGGGGCATCCGTTCCGCACCATCCGCGCCATGCCGGCCGACGCGCCGCTGCCGCCGATCTATCTGCTTGGATCGAGCGGCTACAGCGCGGAGCTTGCCGCGATGATCGGGGCTGGATTTGCCTTCGCGCATCATTTCGCGACCTATGACGCGGTGGCCGCCATGACGGCCTACCGTACCAAGTTCCGGCCGTCGGCGGCGCTCGCCCGGCCGCATGCGATTTTGGGCGTCGCCGCCGTCGCGGCGGAAACCGATGCCGAGGCCGACCGGCTTGCCACCACCATCGATCTCAACTTCGCGCGGCGGCAGAAGGGCGAGTACCTGCCGCTGGCCAGTCCCGAGGAGGCCGCGGCCTATCCGTTCACGCCGGCCGAGCGCGAAAGCATCCGCCACAACCGCGCCCGTGTCTTCACCGGCACGGTCGCAACCGTGCGAAAGCGCCTCGATCCGCTGATCGCGGCCACCAAGGCCGACGAGCTGATGGTTACCACCATGATTTACGATCACGGCGCCCGGCGGCGATCTTATGCCTTGCTGGCCGAGGCGTTCGGCCTATCCGGCGCCGCGCAGGCGGTCGCCGCCGTGTGATGGAGGGCGCGCATTGCGGCCAAGTTGTATACCATCCGGTCGTCTGCGGTTCGGCTCCCAATTTGCTTACCCTGCGTTCCACTGCGCCGGCGATTTCCGTTGCCATGCGCAGTGCCTTCCGATGATGTTTTGGAGGTCACGATGAACAATCTCATGCAACCGCTTCGATCGGCGGCGATCCTGATCGGACTTCTCGGCGTGACGGCGGCGTCCGTCGCGGCCGAGCCCGAGGGACCGAAGGCCCTCGCCACCGCGGTGATCGAGCGCAATGCCGATCAGATCGCGGCGATCGGCGACAACGTCTATTACTTCGGCGAACTCGGCATGCAGGAGTTCGAAAGCGCCAAATTCGTCAAGGGCGTGCTGGAGTCGATCGGTTTCACGGTGGAGACCGGCGCCGCCGGCATGCCGACCAATGTCTTTGCCCATTGGGGCACCGGAAGGCCGCGCGTCGTCATCGTCACCGAAATGGATGCGCTTCCCGGCGGGTCGCAGACGCCCGGCAGCATCGCCCGCAAGCCGATGATCGACGGCGCCCCGGGCCATATGGAGGGGCACAACACCCATCCGGGCGTCGCGATCGGGGCGGCTTACGCGGTCAAGCAGGCGATGGTGCGGTACAGTATTCCGGGAAGCGTCGCGATCTCGCTCGGCCCGGCCGAGGAGCAGCTGATCAGCCGGCCCTACCTGGTGCGTGCCGGCTTGTTCCGCGATGCCGACATCGCGATCCTGCTGCATCTCGGCGACAGCTTTGCCGCCGGCTACGGGCTGATGAACTACGCGGCCATCAGCGCCAAATTCACGTTCCACGGCAAGACCGCCCACGGCGCCGTCGATCCGTGGAACGGCAAGGACGCCGTGGACGCGGTCGAGCTCATGGATATCGGCTTCGACAAGCTGCGCGAACATCTGCGTCCGACCTACCGCGCGCATCGCGCCATCACGGCAGGCGGCGTGCAGCCGAACATCATCCCGGATTATGGGCAAATCTGGTGGTTCGTGCGCGATGCGAGCATGCCCGCCGCCAAGGAGACCTTCGACAAGCTCACGAAGATCGCCGAAGGCGCGGCGCTGATGACCGGGACGACGCACGAGTATCGGATCGATGCCGCCGGCTGGCCGCAGCTTGGACTGAAGTCGATCGCGGAGGTGCTGCAGGCCAACATCGAAGCGGTCGGCATGCCGCGCTGGAGCGACGACGAACAGGATTTCGCCCGCCGGTTCCAGACCGC
The DNA here is from genome assembly GCA_963802745.1 of uncultured Alphaproteobacteria bacterium. GTDB lineage: Bacteria > Pseudomonadota > Alphaproteobacteria > Rhizobiales > Xanthobacteraceae > JAJPKK01. Next base: position 140,147 of record CAWDKL010000048.1, read on the forward strand.
GATGGGGGTGCGGGTGGTCGGCCTCAACACCAAGCCGACGGCCGCGGGACAGCGCGTGCAGTCGGCTTCCTCGAACGACAATGGCGATGTCACCTGGGCGGTACCAAGCGCGAGCCTGTCGTTTCCCGCGACCGTGCCGGGGATTACGCCGCACAACTGGCAAGCCGCAGTGACGCCGACCAGCAGCATCGCCCACAAGGGCATGGTGGCAGGGGCGGAGGTGCTGGCTGGCGCGATCCTGGATTTCCTCACCCATCCGGAACTGGTCCGGCAGGCGCGCGCAGAATTCGAGAAGGCGACGGAGGAGACAAAATATTTCCCCGTGCTGCCCGCCGACGCCAAGCCGCCGCTCGAACTCAACAAGGAGACGATGGAGCGCTACCGGAGCGAAATGGCCAAATTCTATCTCAACAAGCCGGTCCGATTCGATTGAGGACTCCGGTTGAGCCATCGGCCGGGCCGATGCGGCGGGTGCCGTAACTTGGCCGTAAAGGGCCGGCAGCCTGTCGGTGCGGTTCGGGGTTCGCTTCGTTCCCGAATCGTTGCCCTTGCGCGGCAAAGCTTGCCGGCAGGGGTTCGGTGTGGTTCAGCGATTCCTATGTGGGCCGGTATATGCCAGGTACTGCGGATCATCCGATCACCATAACGGCGGCGCCGGACCGGATCCGCGTCAGCTTCGCAGGGCACGTCGTCGCCGATAGCCGGGAGGCGCTCATGCTCAAGGAGGCCTCCTATCCGCCGGTCTCCTATATTCCGCGTAAAGACGTGGATATGGCGCTGCTGCGGCGGACCGAACACAAGACGCGCTGCCCCTACAAGGGCGAGGCATCTTATTACGCGATCCACGCCGGCGGTCGCGTCGCAGACAATGCGATTTGGAGCTACGAAAAGCCATTCGCCGACATGGCCGCCATCACCGAGTACGTGGCGTTCTATCCCGATCGGGTGGACAGCATCGAAAGGCTGCCGGCGTGAACGCGGATGAGCGGCCTATTCAGCCTCGAAGTTCCGCGACGGATGCGGCGGCGGGGTCACATGTGGTGACGAGAGCACACGGACGGATAAAAAAATCGGCGCGCCGAGGTGGACTTTACTATTCTTTCGCCTTGTTCCTGCCCTATGGACCGCGGATACAAAGCGAAGCTTTTGGGGGAAGATGGAATATGGATGCACGATTCGTCGCGGGGGCGATGAGCGGCCTGTGCTTTAGGATTTTAGGCACGGCCGCGGTAGGTTTGATGGGAGTGGGGGCCGAGGCCTTGGCCCAGAATTACCCATCTGGTCCCTATATGTCGCCACCTCCCGGCTATCGCGCGGCACCGGTGGTGCCGGACGATGACGATGATCTGGCGCCGTTGCCGCCGCCGGGTGCCTATGGCCGCCCTCCGGCGCCCAATCCTTACGATCAGCAGCCTCGGCCGCCTGGGAGCATTCAGCGCGAGGCGCTGCCGGCTCCGGGCGCCGTCCCGGCCACGCCTTATGGCGGAGGTTACGGTGGAGGCGGCTACGCGGATGCGCCGCCGCCTGCGCGCCGGTACAGCTATGGCCAGTGGGAGCCGGTGCGTCCGCCCGGCGGGCTTTATGCTCCGGAGGATCAGGCGCAGCCGCCGGGTCCCGGCGTTCGGCCGGGCGATTACGGCATGCGCGCTCCGCTTGAAACCGCACCCAACGTGCCTCAGGAGGCACCAGTACCGGGATCCAATGGGGGAGCCGGCTATGCGTCGCTGCCGCCGGACATTCGTCCCGAGGCCGGCAAGCCCAAGGACTTACCGCCGCAGTTCCGCCGCCAACTGGTGGATTATCCGTCGCGTGAACCGGCCGGCACCATCATCATTGATACGCCCAATACGTACCTTTACCTCGTCCTGGGCGGCGGCAAGGCAATGCGTTACGGCATTGGGGTAGGTCGCGAAGGATTTACCTGGACGGGCCGGGAAAAGGTCAGCCGCATGTCCGAGTGGCCGGATTGGCATCCGCCCAAGGAAATGATCGACCGGCAGCCTTACCTGCCGCGCTTCATGGCGGGCGGCGAAAGCAATCCGCTGGGCGCGCGCGCCCTCTATCTTGGGAGCACGCTGTATCGGATCCATGGCACCAACCAGCCCTCCACGATCGGCTCCTTCGTTTCGTCCGGCTGTATCCGCCTGACCAACGCGGACATCGAGGATCTCTATGGCCGGGTGACGGTGGGGACCAAGGTGGTGGTGCTTCCCGGCAATAAACAGGCCGACGCGAGCGCCGTGCCCGGTAGGTAAAGCAGCGGGTTTACCGGGCACCTTTCGATTGTTGCTTCAGTCGTCGTCATGCCCGCGCTGGTCGCGGGCATCTACGTCTTGCTTGCGGCCATGAAGGCGTGAATGTCCGGGGCAAACTCGGCCATGACGCCCGGAATGCTTCGGCGCGACCGGAATCCGGTCTCGCTTGTCCGATCGGATCTAAGGAATGCGCAACGGCGGATGCGGATGATGGGACAATTCCGGCAGGCGGTGGTTTGGGGCTGCATCGGCTGGCTCTCGACATGCCCCTATTTCGACCTGCGGTCGAATGCCCTGCCCCTTGCGTTCGGAATGACCCCCGCGACGGCCTCCGCGGCGCTCGAACTGCCGCTCAAGCGCGTATCCGGCGGCGGAGGTTCGGAAATCTACTATGCCGAGCGAACCACCGTGTGGACCGGCTGGTACGGAACCGACCGGCACCTGTGGCTGCAATTCCGCCATGGCCGCTTGACCGGATGGATGGACAACTGGGACCGGCCGGCAGGGTGGTAATCTAGCGCACCGCTCCGGCCGCTGAAGGTCATCGCGACCAGGCACTTCCTGCGATGCGCTCCCGCGGTGGGGGACCCCACCGCAATTGGGATATTCACGGCTGCGACCGCTGCCATGTGTTGCTCGGCTCACGGGCGCGGCCTACCTCGCCGCATTCCATGCCGCACAAGCCTTGATTTCGGAGCGAACCGGGCGCTCCGCAAGAACGCGTTCAGCGCGGAATTTCATCGGCTCATCTGGGGTCACCCGCGCGCCGATGAGCGGGTGACCGCGTGGGCAAATCGCCAGAAGGCTACGCATCAGAGCTTCCGCGGCGCAGGGCGATTTTGCCCACCCTACGGCACCGCCTCTCTCACGATGCCGAATCGCGGCGCCGCGCGATCCGGGAGAAGCCGCATCCGCCCCTTACTTCACCGCAAACACATATACTGCGCCGCCTTGTGGCACGTCCAAATACTGGCCCGGGAACAGCAGGTTCAGCACCCGCTGCATGCGGGCCGCATCGACGCCCCAGCCGCTTTGCACCGCGATGTATTGCTTGCCGTCCACCGCGAACGACACCGGCACGCCGTTGACGCCGGAGATGGTCGGGTATTGCCAGAGAATCGCGCCGGTCTTGGCGTCGAAGGCGCGAAATAGCCGGTCGGCGGTGCCGCCGGAGAACAGCACGCCGCCGGCGGTCGCCAGCACCGGGCCCCAATTCTCGGTCGGCAGCTTGGTGGTCCACACCTTTTGGCCAGTGTCGAGGTTCCAGGCCTGCAACTCGCCGATGTGGTCGGCATTGGCGCGGATACGCAGCACATTTTTGGTGACGCCGGTGTAGCGTTCGCCGGCCACATATTTCGGCACTTCGGCGGTCACTTCGCTGCACAGGTTTTCGTTGGCCGGAATGTAGAGGAGCCGTGTCTGCGGGCTGTAGGCGGCCGGCGGCCAATCCTTACCGCCCCACAGGCTCGGGCAGAAGGATGCGGTCTTGTCGGTGCCGGGCTTGTGCTCGGGATCGACGATCGGGCGGCCGGTGCCGGGCTCGACACCCTTGAACACGTTGTGCTGGACGAAGTTTTGGGCGGTGACGAAGTTGATCTTGCCGTTGGTGCGCTCCAGCTGCCACAGGTAGCCGTCGCGTGCCACATCGACCAGGCCTTTGATGGTGCGGCCGCCGCGCTGGTAGTCGATAAGGATCGGCGGGGAGACCTCGTCCCAGTCCCAGGAATCGTTCTGGTGATACTGGAAATGGCCCTTGATGGTGCCGCTCTTGCCGTCGAGCGCCACCACCGAGGAGGTGTAGAGATTGTCGCCCGGCCGCTGGTCGCCCATCCACGGGCCGCCGTTGCCGGTGCCCCAGAAGGCGAGGTTGGTGTCGGGATCATAGGTGCCTGGCACCCAGACCGAGCCGCCGCCGGTCTTCCACTGGTCGCCCTTGGGCCAGGTTTCGCTGCCTGGCTGGCCGGGCTCCGGCACCGTGAAGGTGCGCCAAACCTCCTTGCCGGTCTCCGCTTCATAGGCCGCGATGAAGCCGCGGATGCCGGTCTCGCCGCCCGAGGTGCCCATCATCACCTTGCCGTCGGCGACCAGCGGCATGATCGAAGTGTAGTAACCTTTCGTGTAGTCGGCGACCTTGGCGGTCCACACTTCCTTGCCGGTCTTAACGTCGAGCGCCACCAGCACCGCATCGCCGGAGGCGAAAAACAGCTTGTCGCCCAAAAGTCCGACGCCGCGGCTGGTCGGGTGCAGGTTGAAGAGGTCCTCCGGCAGTGGGCGCTTGTAGCGCCATAGCAGGTTGCCGGTCTTGGCCTCCAGCGCCAACACCTGGTTGCCGGGGGTGGCGACGAACATGACTCCGTTGTTGACGATCGGCGGCGCCTGGTGGCCTTCGACCTGGCCGGTGGCAAAGCTCCAGGCGAGTTCCAGCCGGCCGACATTGGCGGGTGTCACTTGCGACAGCGGGGAGTAGCCCCAGCCGTCATAGGTGCGGCGGAACAGGAGCCAGTTGCCGTCCTCGGGCTTGCGCAGCCGCTCCGCCGTGACGGGGGTGTAGTTCTGCAGCACCGCGGGCAGCGGGGCCGGCACCGGCGGAGAAGCCGGCGCGATGGTCTGCTGCGCGGATGCGGGAGCAACGGCGGATGCCGTGAGGATGGCGGCGAGGCAGACGCCGCGCATTATTCTGCTGATGGGGAACATGGTGCTTTCCTCCTTTGAACGGCCCCGGATGGCGCCCCCGGGTTCGGGCCCCTCGCGGGCCGGTTGGGCAAAAGCTCGGCAGTCGAAGCCGTTGCAAGCTTGCTGTGTTGGCATGACGAAGCCGGGAACGGAAGCCCGTTCCCGCCGAGGCCGGGCCGAGGCCATGCGGGCTGGGGGACCGACAAGGCCGAGGGATGCGCGCGTCCCCTCTCCCTGCGGCGTTCTTCACGTCGTGGGGAGAGGGTTAGGGTGAGGGGCGGGGGCGCGTGAAGGCCTGTTAGGCGCTGCCGCAGAGAAGATCGTTCAACCCTCTGCGCTGGCACCTGCCCCTCACCCCGACCCTCTCCCCCATCGTGAAAAACGATGGGGGAGAGGGGGAAGAGATGGCCTTCGGCTCGGCGCTCAGGCCGGCGCGATGCCGACCCGCCCGGTGAACGGCTTGGCCACGGTGAGCTTGCCGTCCACGAGCTTCAGCGGCAAGGCGGCCAGGCCGCGGGTGGTGGGGCCCTCGACGATCGCTCCGCCGGCGCGCGGATCGTAGCGTGAATTATGGCACGGGCATTCGAGGATTTGTTGGTCTTCCACCCAACCGCTGACCTCGCAGCCGGCATGCGGGCAGATCGCCGAGTACGCCACCACACCCTCGGCGGCGCGATCCTTGGTGGCGCCGGCCAGGGTCGCTGGGTCGAGCCGCACCAGCAGCACCTTGTTGAGCCGCGAGCCGCTGCGCACCACACCGGACGCTGGGTCGAGCGGCCAGGCGATCAACTGCGGGACCGCGATGTCCTCAGGTCTCAGCGCCAGCGGCGTCGCGGCATCGATGGCGACGAACTGGTCGCCCTCCTTGGGCCGTTCATCGGCCGGCTCCGCGGCGGCCGGGGTGGCGGCGGTTTCGAGCGCGGCGGTCAGCCCCAGCGCGGAGGCGGCGGCGAGCAGATCGCGGCGGCTCGGGGTGCCGCAGGAGCACAGTCTTTGGGTTTCGGATTTCGCCGGCACCATGCTTATCGAGCCTCCCGTCACCGCCGCAGAATGATTGCGCCAGCATGCATTTGCCGCACCCGGCAAGCCGCGGCAAGCGCACCGTGGCGCGCCGGCACGGTGCGGCCGCATCGGCCGGCATCAGGTTTTCTTGCGGGTACAGGCTTGCTAAGGTGCGGGCGAATGCGCGATCGACGACACATCCCAGAGATCGAACCCAAGGAGACCATCAATGATGACCACCGTGCGGGCTTTCGCCATCATAGCCGCAGTAACGCTGGCGGCGCCGGCAATCGTCACCGCCCAGACCCCCGAAGGGCCTCCAGCCTACCGGCCGGGGCTTGGCGACCTGATGACCACGACGGTGCAGCCGCGTCATATCAAGCTCGGTCTCGCCGGCCGCGAAAAGAACTGGGACTATGCGGCCTATGAGCTCCACGAGCTCGAAGAAGCCTTCGACCGCCTGTCGATCCAATGGCCGCAATGGCAGCGGCTGCAGATCGTCGAGCTGGTCGAGACAATGATCCGCGACCCGATGTTCGATCTCGCCCAGGCCATCACGGCAAAGAACGAAGCCCAGTATGCGGCCGCTTACGGCAAGCTGACGGCGGCGTGCAACGCCTGCCATGAGACGGCGAAGCGGGGTTTCGTGGCGATCCAGGAGCCGAAGGAAAGCACGTTCCCGGATCAAAATTTCCGGCCCAAGTAAAACCACCAAGTAAACGATCAAGTAAACCACCAACTAAACCGGCATCGTCACAGCAGTCACAGCAGCCCCGCGCATCTTGACGGCGCAGCGCGATGGATCGGCCGTCGTTGCCGGCGTGCCTCAGGCCTAACGGGGCGCCATGACGGCGCGCACGGCGACGGGCTTGCCGTCGCGCCAGACCGCGAGCTCGGCCGCCTCGCCGATGCGCAGCAGTGCGATGCGGGTGCGCAGGAACGGGGCATTGCGCACCGGTTCGTTGCCGATCCGAACCACTACGTCGCCGGGACGAAGGCCGGCGCGATCGCCCGCCGATCCGGGATCGACCTTGGTGATCACGGCGGAGGGACGGGGAAGTCCCAAATTTCGCACCATGGTAGGGGTCGGATCCTCAATGGTGAGGCCGAGGGTACCGCGGTGGATGTCCCCATAGGTGAGCAGCTGAGTGGCGATGGTCCGCGCCATGTTGCTGGGAATCGCAAACCCGACGCCGGGATTGGTGTTGGTGGAGCCGATGAACGCGGTGTTGATGCCGATCAATTCACCGGAAATGTTGACCAGCGCGCCGCCGGAATTGCCGGGATAAATCGCGGCATCGGTCTGGATGAAGTTTTCATGCTGCTCGAGCCCGATATTGGTCCGATGCAGCCCGCCCACGATCCCGGAGGTCACCGACTGGCCCATATTCATCGGGTAGCCGATGGCCAGTACCACGTCGCCGACCTGGACCTGGCTCGAATCGCCATATGGAATCGTGGTGAGATGGTCGGGTGGGACCTTAATGATGGCGAGGTCGAAATCGGGATCGGTGCCGATGCGGGTTCCCTTCAGGAGGCGGCCGTCGGTGAGCGCGACCGTGATGTCGTCGGCGTGCTCGATGACGTGATTGTTGGTCAGGATCAGGCCCTGGTCGGCGTCATAGACCACGCCCGAGCCGACTTCGTGAATCTCGCGGGTCTCGCCCTTTTTTCTCCCCGTCTTGGCCACTACGGGGACGCGGCCCCGGATCTCGATTTTCACAACCGCAGGGGTGATTTTTCTGAGAATAGGAGCGAGCGACGGCTTCGCGCTCTCCGCGCCGCCGGCCGGTTCAGCTTCCTGCGCCGAGCAAGGCATCGCCGCCATCAGGGCACCTAGGAACAGCGCTGCAAAAATCGTTCGCATCAAGCCTTATCGCTTTCCTCGCTCGCGGATCACACCCAGAACGCGGCTCCTGGCCGCCACCTCGCCTTCATTCGATGACTTCGGCCGCCCGCGAAACCAGGGTGCGGGGTAGTTCGAGGCCGATCGCCCGCGCGACCTTCAGATTGACGACCAAATCGAAGCGGGTCGGAAACTGGACCGGCAGTTCGCTCGGTTTGGCGCCATGCAGGATGCGGTCCACAAAGGATGCCGCGGTGCGAAATAGATCGGGGCTGTTCGGGCCGAACGCCAGCATTCCGCCTTCGGCTGCGAAGCCTCGGGTCGGGTAAATTGCCGGGATTCGATATTTCATGGCGAGCCCGAATAACAATTGCACATGAGCGAAATCGGGCGAGGGCGGCACCAGGATCAAGCCACCGTTCGGTTCGGCCGCGAGATTTCTGACCCCGCGCTCGATATCGTCGCCGCCACGCGCCGCGATCTTGATCGTCTTGACGTGGTGTGCGCCGGCGCTGGCTTCGATCGCCGCCATGTAGCTTCGACTGTCAAACTCGGGATTGAACAGCAGCCCCATTCGGGTAATGTGCGGGGCCGCCTCCATTAGAAATTCGACCCAGCGGGTCGCGATCGCGAGATAAAGGTTGGTAATTCCGGTGATGTTATCAGCCTGCCTGGCGTGATCGCCCGTCGTCCGGTACCCGATTTCGTTGGTGGCTTCCACAAACACGATCGGAATCGTCTGCGTCAGCTGCTGCACCGCCAAGGTGGCGGGCGCGGCACCGGTGACGATCACATCGGGTGCTAAACGAACGAGTTCCTCGGCGGATGCCCGCAACTGACTCGGATTGGCGCCCCCGTAGCGGACATCGATCTTCAAGTTGCGACCTTCCGCCCAGCCTGCATCAGCCAAGCCCTGCCGTAACGCTGCCAGCCGGGTCCGGGTGACCGGATCGTTTTCGACGGAAAAGATCAGCACCCCGAGGTGCCGCACAGCTTCTTCTTGGGCGTGGACCGCGACAGTGCCGGACAGCACCGGGAGGAGCCCCGCCAAGAATTCCCGACGTCGGATCATGATAGTTCTCCACCCGCCCGTCCGGCGGAAGATATTTGGAAGATCGCACGGCAAAGGTTGACACTTTCGCGGCCCCTTCAAGGGGCCGACAGTTCAAAATCACGGCATCGCGTTCGCCGCGCAAGCATCCCCGATGTCAGAAATCCGGAGTGCGCGCCTCCGGCATCGGTTCGAGGCCGTGATTGAAGTGATCGTCGTTATTCTCCGCGCAGGCGATTTCGCTGAGCGGCGCCTGGTCCACGCGCCGGTAGCGCTGGCTCGCATTCCATGGTGTCGTGAAGGCACCCGGATCCTCGACATGCACCTTGACTTCCAGCGTCTTGCCCGCGTCCACCATCTGGAAGCGTTCGACCACGTGCAGCTGGTCGGTGTGCGGCGTCTGGTAGTTATCCACAAAAGTCCTTGGCGTAATCCCGACGGTGTCGACGACCAGCGTATCGCCCTCGTAATGGCCTACAAACTCGCCGAACCAGGATGGTTTCGGGTTCGCGGAATGCGGCACATCCAGGTAGACGCGGCGCACCTGATGGTCCTGCATCCAAACCATCTCCACGACTTTTGGGGTTTGCAGGAAGTATACCGGCGTCGCCGGGAGCAACAGAAAGGCCGGGACGCCGACGGGCCAGCAACGTTCCTTGGGGATTGCCACGACCTTGCCGGACAATGATCGTTCATTGACCTTTCGCAGCGCCTCGCGCGTCCACGGCTGCAGAATTGGATTGGTCAGGTCGGCAACCCGAAAGGCCGGCCTCGGGTTACGGGGCATTTTGTAGAAGCTGATGTAAGGGTGAGCCGGATCGGAGAGAATCGGGCCAGGTCCCTCGGCCGGTGGAATGAATTCGTCGTCCTGCGCCAGCCATCCGGTCTGGGCGTTGGGCGCAAAATCCGGCACACGCGCGGTCTCGGCGCCGAAGGCCGGCCACAGCGCTATTCCGGTACCTACAATCCCCGCCGCCAGGTAATGAGGATGCATTCCACGCGATAAAAATTTCAACGCACGCCCAGGCACATCGGTTCTCCTTGATTCAAGATGCCGACCCGATGTGCCCGATGGCGGGCTTGCATTCAAGCAGGAGAATCGCGACGGATGCAACACAGCGTCTGCTTCGGGGTGTCAAGCCAGCACGTAATGACCAGCGCACATGACGTCCGCTCGTTCATATTCACATAATATATCAATGCAGCTATTTTGATAACGAAGAATCGCCCAGTCAAAAATTTCAAAGGTATCGGATTTTCAACACGCCTCCCGGACCGCGTGACGCCAGCCCAGCTACCTGGCGCAGTCGTTCAAACGCGAGCAAGTCCCGCGCCCCATCCGAGAAGGAGCGCGGGACTTTTTACTCAGTTGGTTTTCGCCGGCGCGGCACCCGCATTGGCTCCCGCAGGCGCATTCAGGTTGCCCATCAATTTACCGTCCGGAAGCTTCACGGCCATGAACTGACCGCCGTTGGAGCCGTCACGAAGCGGATGGATCGTGAGCTCGATCTTCATGCCGGGGGTGAGGGTCTTTGGCACCCACCCCTGACGGGCCAAACCGCCCGGTCCACCCATTTCGATCGCCCATTGTTCCGGCTTACCCTCGGCGTTGTTGACCGTCGCCAGGATCCAGCTGTGCGGATTGGTCCACTGGAATTCCTTGACGGTCCCTTCCAAGGTCTTGACTTTTTCGGCGTCGAACATGGCGAACGAATGATGCGCGAACGCGGGCAGCGCGGACATAGCTACCACCACTCCCGCTACACCGAAGGCACTGAGTTTCATTTGGCGTCTCCCGCTGGTTTCTAGGGGCCACCATTTTAGCCGGAATCTTTCGCAAAGCAACAGTCCTTTCGAATTGCCCGCAGAAAAAAGTTTGGTGTCCCTGACGCCCGGCCGCAGGCGCCGCAACTCCGGCCGCCGGCGAAGCGGGCGAGATGCGAACCGATGCGGATGCAGTTGCCGGCCCACACCATGGAGTGCTAGCATTTCGCCGAGACCACGCGGAGCTACCCGCTTCCGTGGGGCGGACGGTTCGTGTCAACAGCGCGTACCATGTGACAATGCGCAACTTTGGGAGGAGCGTAATGGAAAATCTTCGGGTTTATAGCACCGCCGCGGCGGTTGCGGCAGCCCTAGCCATGCCGGGATTGTTAGGTTCCGCCAGTGCCCAGACACCAAATGTTTCCGGCACGTTCTGGGCCACCGAATATCACCCCAAAATCCAGCTGGTGGGCGGTGGCGAACTGCCGCTGACGGCCGAGGGCAAGGCCGCCTATGAAAAGAACATGGCCGGCTTGAAGGACGGCTCCATCACGGATAACGCCCGCAAGTACTGCGTGCCGGATGGGTTGCCGCGGGTGTTGGCGACGCCCTATCCGTTCGAGATCATCCAGGCCCCGCCGGGGCAGATCACGATGGTGCATGAGCTCAATCACCAGATCCGCGTGATCGCCATGGACAAGCCCATGCCCAGCGCGCACGACCTCGAGGTCTTCCCGTATTATAACGGTCACTCGGTCGGCCATTTCGAGGGCGATACGCTGGTGGTGGAGACCGCCGGCTTCAACGAAAAGACGTTCATCGACGCCACCGGCGCGCCGCATACCGACGAAATGCGCACCACGGAGCGGATCCGCAAGGTTGGCCCGAAGCAGCTCGAGGACGTGATCACCATTCACGACCCGAAATACTATACGCGCGATTGGCAGGCCCGCTTCGTCTATGCGCAACGCGACGACATCCGCCTCGAGGACTATGTCTGCGGCGACACCCACCGCGACATTTCCGGGGTGGCGGGCGTACGCCGGCCCTGATACGGCACTCGCCGGCCATAGACGCCACTGGATGCATCTGTCCGAGGTGGCATGTGGCCGGCCTGGAGCAGTCATTCGCAGTGCTAGCGATGCCGCCGGCAAATCGGTGGCGTCGCTAAAGCTGGAGCAACCGGTTGCCGCATGGCGAATTCTGGTCGCCGTCCGAAGCGTGAAGGACAAGGGGTCGATGGTGCAAATGAGGGCGTCGGCAGCCGCGCTCTGTCTCGCCGGCCTGTGCTTGAGTACGGTCGCGATGGCGGCGGATACCAATCCGATCCCGAATTTTGCGCCGGATACCGGGACGTCTTGGGGCTTGGATCTGGCGCTCGACGATCTCCTGCCGCCCGCGGCGGGGCCGGGTCCCATCACGTTCGATCCGGCGCATCCCTACATTCCGAATTTCCGCGGCAAGCAGCCGACCTATCGGGTCGCCGATCTCACCAATCCGATTCTGTTGCCCTGGGCGCGGGAGCAGATGCGCAAGACCAACGAGGAGGTGCTGGCCGGCAAGGTGCCGTTCCGCGCCCGCGAGCGGTGCTGGCCGATCGGCGTACCGGGGTTCTGGATCTATTCGCTCGTTGAATCATCTTTTTTCCTGCAAACGCCCGGCAAGGTGACGATCATCAATCCCGGCGGCCCCGAAGTGCGGCAGGTTTATCTCGATGTGCCGCATTCGGCGGAGCCGAAGCCGCCGTCATGGTACGGCGAATCGGTCGGCCATTATGAAGGCGGCGATACGCTGGTCATCGATACGATAGGATTAAACGACCGCACCTTCATCGACAACTACCGCACCCCCCATACGACCAAGCTACACGTGGTCGAGCGGCTGAAAATCGTGGACGACGGCAAGGCGATGCAAATTTCCATCGCGGTGGACGATCCAGGTGCCTTCACGACCCCGTGGCAAGCGACGCAGCGCTGGAAGCGGGTCGCGCGAGGCCCGCTCGCGGAGAATGCCTGCAACGAGAACAACGCCAATTACTTCGAGAAATACACCGTTCCGACGCCGACGGCGGAACGGCCGGATTTCTGACTCGCCCGCGGTCGGCGGTTTAGGAGGAAGCCCATGCCGGAGGTCCGATCGCTAAACCAAGCCTGCCGCCGTGTGACCACGATCCTGGCGGCTGCGATTTGGGTTCTCGGGGCGGTTCGCCCGGGGGCGGCGCAACCGGCCGCGGTTCCGGACTTCACCCTGGACCGCGATTCGGCGTGGCTGATGGTCGGGGACGAATTGCTCCCGCCGCCGAGCGGCCCGGGCCCGGTGACGTTCGATAAGCGCTACCCTTATGTGGATAATGGGCGGGCACGGCGCACCCATTCGCAGCCGACCTACCGGGTCGCGGATCTCACCAATCCGATCCTAAAACCCTGGGCCGTGGAACAGATGCGCAAGGCCAATGAATGGGTGCTGGCCGGCAAGGTGCCATTCCGGGCGCGCGAGCGATGCTATCCGTCCGGCGTGCCGGGGTGGGTGGTCTATACGCTGGCCGAACCGATCGTCATCCTGCAGACCGCCAAGCAGGTAACGATGCTCAACATGGGCGGCCCCGAGGTGCGGCGCATGTTTCTGGACGTTCCGCATTCGGCCCATGTGACCCCGACCTGGTACGGCGAATCGGTCGGTCATTACGAAGGCGGCGACACGCTGGTGGTCGACACCACCGGCTTGTCAACCAAAACTTTCGTGGATAGTTACCTGACCCCGCATACCGAGCAGCTGCATGTCGTCGAGCGCTACAAGCTTACGGACGGCGGCAAGATGATTGAGGTGCTGATGACGATCGACGATCCCGGCGCCTTCACCACTCCATGGTCGGCGGTGCAGCGGTTCCGGCGGGTAGCGCGGCAATGGTCCGAGGATATCTGCGCCGAAAACAATGTCGATTTTCTGCAATATGAGGTGGCGCCGTTGCCGCAAACGGACCGGCCGGACTTTTAGCGGCAAGTCTGCCGGCGACAAGCCGAAGGGGCAAAGCCGAGCGTACCCACCGTTTCGAGGTCCAGCTCGGCCCACGCAAAGCGCGCGCCTTTATGCACCCAACGATTCGCCGATAATGCCCGCGACACGCATAGACATGAACAGATACAAAACCGAGAACAACAGGGAGGACAGATGTCCCAATTCACCGTCACGCCGATGAAATCCTTGCTGGTGGCCGCGGCGGTCGCCGGGCTCGTCGGCGCCGCGCTGGTGTCGGCTGCGACGGCACACGCCGAGGGCACCGTGCCGAATTTTTCCCCGGACAGCAGCACCGGCTGGATCCCCGACCGCCCGACCGGCGACGACTTTCTCCCGCCGCCCAGCGGGCCGGGACCGGTGATGTCGCAAAAAGACCGGCCCTATGTGCCGAATGGGCGCGGCCGGCAGCCGACCTACCGGATCGCGGATCTCACCAATCCGATCCTAAAGCCGTGGGCCGTCGCGCAGATGCAGAAGGCCAACGACGCGGTGCTGGCCGGCAAGGTCCCCTACATCACCCGCGAGCGGTGCTGGCCGGCGGGCGTGCCGGGCTTCACGGTCTACACCCGCGTCCAGGCGCTGTATTTCTACCAGACCCCCACCAAGGTCGTGCTCATCAGCGAACTCAACGCGCAGCCGCGCCACATCTATCTCGACGTGCCGCATTCGAAGAATCCGAAGCCGTCGTGGTATGGCGAATCGGTCGGCCATTACGAAGGCGACGAGTTGGTCGTCGATACCATCGGCCTCAACGACAAGACTTTCGTGGATAATTACCGTACCCCCCACACCGAGCAGCTCCACGTGGTCGAGCGCTTCAAGATGATCGAGGACGGCAAGACCCTGCAGGCCATCGTCACGGTGGACGACCCCGGCGCCTTCAACATGCCGTGGACCGCGATCCAGCGCTGGCGGCGCGTCAGCGACCGGCCGCTCACCGAAATGATGTGCGCGGAGAACAACCTCAACTTCTTCAACTACGAGGTCGTGCCGATCCCGCAGGCCGAAAAGGCAGATTTTTGACGGCCGCGAAGTTACCGCCGCCGCGGCTTTGCCGCCGTGCACACTCCATTCCTCACAGCGTATGCATCCGCTCGCCCTCGCGCAGTGCCGCCCACACCCGCTCCGGCGTTGCCGGCATGTCGAGGTGGCGGATGCGGTAGGCGCGGTAGAGCGCGTCCATGACGGCGTTCATGACGGCGGGCGCGGCCCCGATGGTGCCGGCCTCGCCCGCGCCCTTGACGCCGAGCGGATTGGTGGCGCAGCGCACGTTGCGGGTCTCGAACGTGAACGAAGGCGCGTCCTCGGCCCGCGGCAGCGCGTAATCCATCAGCGAGGCGGTGATCAGTTGTCCGGAGTCGGCGTCGTAGACGGTGTTCTCCATGATGGCCTGGCCGATGCCCTGCACGGCGCCGCCATGGACTTGGCCGGCAAGCAGCAGCGGATTGAGGGTGACGCCGAAATCGTCGACGATCACATAGGCGAGGATGTCGATATGCCCGGTGTCCGGGTCGATCTCGACTTCGGCGATATGGGTGCCGTTCGGGTAGGTCGGCTGCGGCGGACCGACGGAATCCTTGACGGCGAGCAGATCGGGCGTCGCCCGCGGCGATGACGCCACCGCCGCGAACGAGACGGCGCGGTCGGTGCCGGCGATGCGCACCTGCCCGTCGGCGATCTCCAGGTCGGCTTCGGATGCCTCCAATTCATGGGCGGCGAGCGATTTTAGATTGGCGGCAAGCTTGCGGGCGGCGCTATCGACCGAGGCGCCGCCACAGGTGATCGAACTCGAGCCGCCGGTGCCGGCGCCGGTCGCCACCAGGTCGGTGTCGCCCTGGATCACGGTCACGCGTTCGGGCGGCAGGTCGAGATGCTCGGCGACGAGCTGCGCATAGGCGGTCGCGTGGCCTTGGCCGGTGGATTGCGAGCCCGCCAGCACCGTGACATTGCCGTCGCGGTCGAGCCGCACGGTCGCGGCGTCCGGTCCGTTGCTGCCGCACGCCTCGATATAGGTGGCGAGCCCGATGCCCCGCAGCCGATGGGTCTTTTTGGATTGGGCGGCACGCCGCCAAAAACCCTTCCAGTCGATGATGTCCTGGGCGCGCGCCATATGACCCGCGAAATCCCCGGAGTCGTAGACCCGCTGCGTCGGCGTCGTGTAGGGCATCGCCTTCGGCTTGATGAAATTGCGCTTGCGCAACGCCTCGGGGGCAATGCCGATATCCCGCGCGGCGGTATCGACCAGCCGCTCGATCAGATAGGCGGCTTCCGGCCGGCCGGCGCCCCGATAGGCATCGACCGGCAGGGTGTTGGTGAACGCCGCGGTGATTCGGATGTGGCAGGCCGGAAAGTCATAGACCCCGGGCAGCATGACGGCGCCGACATACGGGATGTAGGGCGCGAACGCCGACAGATAGGCGCCCATGTCGCAGACCATATCGATCGACAGCGCGGTGAAACGGCTGTCGGCATCGAGGGCGAGCGTGGCGGTGGTGACATTGTCGCGGCCTTGCGTATCGCCGAGGAAGTGCTCGGTGCGGTCCGCGACCCATTTGACCGGGCGCTTCAGGCGCTTGGCTGCGACGGCGGCCAGCGCGTATTCCCGGTACGGAAACAGTTTTGTGCCAAAACCGCCGCCGACATCGGGCGTGATCACCCGCAGCTTTTCCGGCGGAATTTTCAGCACCGCCTGGCTCAGCAGGTCCCGCAACAGATGCGAGCCCTGGCTGCCGAGCGTGAGCGTGGTCCGGTCGGTCGCCTTGTCGTATTCGGCGACGACCGCGCGGGTGTCGAGATAATTGGTCACGAGGCGCTGATTGACGATTGCGAGCGTCACCGTGCGGGCCGCGCTCGCCAGCGCCGCGGCGGTGGCGCTCTCATCGCCCAGGGTCTGCCGGAACGCCACGTTGTCCGCATGGCTCGGCCACACCGGCGGCGCTCCCGGCGCCAGCGCCGCGACGGCCGATACCACGTGGGGCCGCGCCTCCCACTCGATCAGGATCGCCTCGGCGGCATCCTTGGCTTGCGCGACCGTATCGGCGACCACGAAGGCGACCGCGTCGCCCACGTGCCGGACTTCGTCGCGCGCGAGGATCGGGTAGGGCGGCGCATTCACCGTCACGCCTTCCGGAATGGCGACGCAGGGCAGGCCGCCGAGATCGGCGACATCCGACCCGGTGAGGACAAGATGCACGCCCGGCATGCCGCGCGCGGCCGTGGTGCCGATGATGCGAAACCCCGCATGCGCATGGGCTGAGCGCAGCACGACGGCATGCAGCGTGCCGGCCGGCGTCACGTCCGCCACATAGCGGCCCTGTCCGCGGATCAGCGCGTCGTCCTCCTTGCGGGTAAGGCCTTGCGAAACGCCGAATTTGGTGGGGTGCATCACTTGTCTCCAATCGCACGCGTGGCCCGCTTTATAGACGCTCACAGGCCGGATACAAATCGCGCCATGATAATGATAATCAGCACCTGCATGGTGCCTTGCAAGGCGACCGCATAAAAGAAGTTGCGCATCATGCGGCCGATCCGGGCGAAATCCGGGTCGGGCCGGCGCAGCTGCATGCATACCCGCAGATTGGTCGGCAGCAGGTAGCCGAGGCCCTGGAGGGTCATGAGGGTCAGGAGCACCAGGGCCGCCGCCACCCAGCCGAATTGCGGCCACGGCATCCCAAGGAACCCGAGGTCCCGGGCCAGGAACCAGCCGGTGGTGCCGGTGACGATCGAGAGCGTCGGCATCAGGAACAGCGTTTTCGGCACCAGCCGCACGATGATCTCGCGCCGCACCGTAAAATCGACGCTCCGCAGGATCGGGCCGATCACGAAGCCCATGAACAGGTCGATGCCGGTCCACAGCACGCCGCTCATGACATGCACGAAGTTCAGGAACCAGTGCCCCCCGCTCGCGATCGCAGCCGTCATAAGGCCAAGCGCCAGCGCGCTGTAACCGAGATAATCCCAGCGGATCAGCGGGCCGGGGTCGCTATGGGTAATCGCGGTCATCAGCCCTCCGATTTAGACCGGATTCCGGTCACGTCCGAACAACTGGGAGTCGTGGCCGGGCGAAGTCCCGGCCATCCACGTCTTTATCCTAGAACGGCGCAAGAAAGACGTGGATGCCCGCGACAAGCGCGGGCATGACGCCGAGAGTGTGATTCGACCTGATCGAAACCCGGTCTAATATTCCCCGCATACTGCGCCAGTGAACCGGTCCGGAAACCGGACCAGTCCATCAGCAGGCTCGACGGCAAGCGCACGATAATCCAATTCGATGCGACGCACCACAGCGGCCCGGCTTTTTTGCGCTGAAGCGATGGAGGGGCAGATTATGTGAGCGCGGATAAATCAAATTTTCGGCTTTGAACCCTTCGTTCGCCGGAGGCTACCAATCTGCGAGAGATGAAGCAGCAATCATCTCCGGTTGGCACAGGAGTTTTTATCATGTTGCACAAACTGACACTCGTTCTCACGACGGCCGCGGTGCTCGGTACCGCGGCGCTGGTTCCGACTTCCGCCTCCGCGTGGTGGGGCGGTGGCTGGCATGGCTGGCACCGCGCCGGTTGGGGTTGGGGTGGTCCGCGGGTCGTGGTGGTCCCGGGCTTCTACGGCGGCGGCTGGTGCTATTGGCATCCCTATCGATGCGGGCGCTGGTAACGGGCAAATGAAATGGCGGGTTTAAAGAAAACCCGCCCTACGAGCCCCCTGGGAGCGCGGGCGTCCCGCCCGCCCCCCTCCCACCCATGTTGAAGATGCGGGCGAGACGCCCGCGCTCCCAGGCGTCACTTCTGCGTCGGCCTGAAATAGCGCAGATCGGGCGGCGGCTGGTTCTTCTTCACCGGCATCAACAGCCCGTCGGCGCTGATCATGTAGCCCTGCCCGGCGATCTCCACATGCGGGTTCGCTTCCGCACACACGGTTTCGCGCCACAGCGGCCGCGGATCGGGATTGCGGACGTATTTCTTGGTCACCGTCCACGGTTGCGTCAGGGCGTGGTCGTAGGACGTGATCACGTCGTAGAGCAGGTTCGGATTGGCCTTGTCGGCGAAGATGCGTTCCTTGATCACGGTTTCGCCGTCGGCATGGAACGGGATGCCGGTCGAGTCATAGGTGCGCGGGTTGCGGATGTTGCGGGTCTCGACCTGCAGCTCGTCGAAGCGGCCGTCGCCATCGGTGTCGATCCATTGGCCGATCGAATAGCCCGCAAAGGTCGGGTCCTCGTCGGCCGGGAACGGCCGGCCGTCGGTAAAGATGCGCCGGGCATCGTGGATATGCTGGGTCAGGATATGCGTGGTCTCCGGGGTGATCACGATCTCCATCGGCTCGTACATGTTCATCACCCGCGGCATGCCCGGTGCAAGGCACGTATAGGTCGGGTCGATGCCCTGACCGCCCTCCGCCTGATCCTTGAGATTGGCCTCGTAGATCGCCTGATATTCCGGCGTCAGCGGCGGTTTTTGGCCGAGCCGCGCCATGCCGGGATCATAGGTGACGGGGCCGGACTCGGCGCGGCGCCACTGCCCCTTCCAATCCGGATATCTTGTCTGGTCGAACGCATTGGCGCCCACGTTCGCGATGGCGAGCGCCGCCACGACCGCGAGACCGCCGATCGACAAGCGGTGATGCATTGCGCTTCTCCCTCCAATCATGCCGCAGGCCGGCCGGGCCTAGCGGCAAGGACAGGCGACGGCGCGGGGCCGGCCGCCTTCGGCCGCAACGGCTTTGCGCGCCATGATACACCATGCCGCCGGGTTCGGAAGCGCGGCGTGTTCACAGACATGATCTGCCCTGACCTTAGGACCGGATTCTGGTGAGGTCCGAGCACTTAGGGTGTGCAAAATCGCCTTGCGAGACGGAGGCAGCGGGCACGGCGTCAAATGGCGATTTTGCGCTCGCGGCAGGCCTCTGATCAGCGCCGCGATCGCGACACCGGGCGATAATGACGTGAGCGGCCGACCGTGCGCAAAATCGCCGGCGAAGACGTGCCGGTTGCAGACCGTGCAGGCCGACAGCCTCGGCAAGGATCACCCGCTCCCGCCGCCGGTCAGATATGGACCGACAAGACCTTCGCGGATCGTCGCCTATCGTGGAAGGAACCAATCAATTCAGCTGCAGGCCGGCATGATTGTGCCCCTTAAAGCGCCTCCAGGAATTCATTTCGGGTTAGACCTGACTGGCGAATGATCGCGGAAATGGTGCCGGGCGGCAAATCGCGCCGGTGGTACGGAACTGTGGTGTGCCGACGGGTGCTTTCGTTGAAAAGCTGATAGTGACTGCCAACAATTCTTACGACCACGAAACCGCACCTCTCCAGCGCCGCCACCACTTGGCGCGCACCACTTGGCGCGGCGTCAGGCTCGGAACGCGATTCATACGGGGTTGCTGATTTTCGCGTGCAGCCGTTCGAAGATCAACTCCACATCGTTCTCATGTCGCAATGTATCAGCGAGTTGCCTCAATCGAAGCATTGCGGCGACGCTGTCCTGCTCCGGCACAGCTTCACCCTGCTCGATCATGACCTCGATCATTCCTTCCATGGCATCCTGCGCCATGCGGCGGGCTTCATCCAAAGTTTCCCCATAGGTGACCAAGCCCGGCAGTGCCGGACAGGTCACCGTAAAGCCGCCTTCCGGCTCGGGGCTGAAAACGAATGTGTAAGCCTGCATCGTGGCCACCATGGTTCGCGAGCGTCCAAGGTGAATAACACCGCTTGCGGGGGAGGGCCAGGGAGGGGGTCTTCTTGTCAAGCCACGCCGGCGCTAGCTCCCTCCCAAACCCTCCCCCGCAAGCCTCATCTATGCACAAACAAAGCGAGGACGTAGCTTTACACCTCTCCCGGCGGGGAGACTTCCCATCCACTTCGCGCACCTTGATCGATGAAACCGCGGGTTGTCGTAGGGTGGGCAAAATCGCCTGGCACGGCGGTTGGGAGGTGTTTGCGCCGACGGCGATTTTGCCCACGCCGTGGGCGTATAACCCCAAAGGCTGGACCGCGTGGGCAAAATCGCCGGAAGCTTGCGTACAAGAGACATTGCGCCGAGCGGGGCGATTTTGCCCACCCTACCGAGCCACCGTGGAGGGTGACCACGGTTTGCCGCGAAAAATTTCGACCCGCCTCCGGCGGGTGACCCTTCGTCCGTGGCGGTTGCACCGCCGTGCTTCACAAGACGTAAAGAGGTTATGAAGTAGGGGGTAAAAGCGTTCTGGCAACCCGGAAACCGACACTGTCGTCGCGGACGTCGGGTCGGTTCCGGTCGCGGTCGGCAGAGCGGAGGACCTCTGGAGTGTAGTACCAGGCAACCGCCGCGCAGGACGCGAACACGATCGCATTTCCACCCTCCCAGGTCGATCCATCCGTCGGCGGATCGCCCGTATAGTTGCCGTGCCAGTTATCAGCGCACCATTCCCATACGTTGCCGTGAACCTGATAGAGCCCCCACGGATTTGGGGCGAACGAATCGACCGGAACAGTACGCTTCCGGTATTCGCCCTTCGGACCGCCGCCATAAGTGCCGGTGCCGTCGTAATTGGCCTGCCCGGTCGAAATCGAACTCCCCCACCAGAACGGCGACGTGGTGCCGGCACGGCAGGCATATTCCCATTCCGCTTCCGACGGCAGGCGATAGGCCTGCCCGGTCTGGCGCGACAGCCACGCCGCATAGTCCGTCGCGTCGTTCCACGAAACGTTGATCACCGGCTGCCGGCCGCGGCCCCAGCCCCGCGTCGTCTCGGATCATGGGTCACGCCGCCGGCGGCGCGGGCGGCGTCCCATTCCTCGAACGTCACCGCAAACCGGCCGATCGCGAACGGCCGCGCGAACGTCACCCGGTGCTGCGGGCGCTCGCTATCGTTTCCTCCTTCCTCGCCCTCCGGCGATCCCATCAGGAACGTGCCGGCCGGAATGACGATCATCTCCGGGCCGGCGCTGCCGTCCGGCAGTTCGTCGCGGAAGATCGCGCGAGGCGGCGCCCGGTCGGCGCGCTTGCCGATCAGCACCGCGACGAGCCGCTCGATCTCGGCGAGCGCGCCGATGCGGTGGCGGCGGATGCGGTGCGCCATGCCGTCGACCCGCTTGAGGTCGATGCGCCGGTCGGCAAGTCGGTCGGCCCTGCGCTCGACGATGCCGAGGTAGTCGTCGAGCGCCGTCCACATCCTCGCGTGCCGGGCGCGGCACGCCGTCCGCCGGCAGGCCGCGGATGGCGTCGCGCAGCGCGGCAAGGATCGGCGCGAGCTGGTTGTCCACGATCACGCAATAGGCGTCGGTCCGCTCCACGCCGGAGCAGCGCCAGCACCTTGGCGAGCAGGCCCAAGAGCGGCGCCAGCGCCCCGAAGGTGAGGGCATCCTCGCCGTCGCCCTCGCCGCGATGGAAGGTGCCGGTCAGCTCCTCCTGCACGTTGAGCAGCCAGTCGAAATGCAGCTCCTCCCAGCGCGATGGGTCCGGTAGGTCGCGCAGCCGCCCGAGCAGGCCGAGGATGATCTCGCGCACATTGCCGAACCGCGGCTCGCGCGCGAGTTCCACCCCGAAGCGATCGATCAGAGCGGCGAGTTCCTGGGCCTGCGGCAGCGCAGGCCGCGCCGGGGCGGGTGGCTTCGCTGCGGCTCCGACACCGCCCGGCCGTACCTCGGGCGGAAAGACGGGCTGTTGGAACTGCAGCTCGCCCGCCGCCAAGGCTTCAAGGTAGCGTTCGGCAAATGCCGCGGCCGCATCGTTCCGCGCGACTTTTTTCCCGCTGTTCGCTGCGCTTTTACTAACGTTTTCCTTGTCGGTTGTTGCTGCTTCGGTGAGGTCTTTGTGCACGCTGGTCTCAATCGCGATGAAGGACGGCCAGCGCTGCAACCACCAATCGCGCCAGGTTTTATCGTCGTCGGAGCCGCCCGGCGGCGCAAAGCCGAAGATGCGCGCGATGTTCCGCACCACGGCGGCGGGCGGGTTGATCACAGGCGGCGCCTCCGCTCGCGGCTTGACGGGGTCCGGGAACCAGTTGTTCAGGTTCGGCGACGTGGTGCCGAGCGCCGCGGCAAGGTCCTTCCACAGTGGCATGGCGAGGAAAATCGGCCGGCAGCCGGATCGGCTCACCGGCTTTGGGACCGATCACGTCCTGGTCGCGGCTCGCCAGCGCAAACAGCCAGCGCACCTTGGCTCCGCCCTCATGAATCCAAATATTGGTCTTCGCCATCGGCCCCGGCCCGCCGCCCGCAAAACTTGAAATTCAAGAATCGCATCTTGAATTCAACCGGCAGCCAATTTGAAGCGGTTTTTGGTTCCGTTCAAATCGGCGCCTTGAACGCGCCCGCACGCGAACCCTTGAACGCCGTTTGAAATTCAAGGATATTCCTTATATTTCAATCGGTTATGGTGGCGCACCGGGCGCGCATGGGAATACTGGGAAGCCTCAGATCACATGGAGGCACCCATGCTGCGTATCTTCATCGCCCACCTGATCGCCGAAGCAATTCGCCAAACCGCGCTGGTCATCGCGCCCGACCTTCACCCCGCCGCATGCTTGGCCGTCGCCGTCGCGGCCGGGGTTTTGGTGGAACGCGCCCTGACGCACCCGAACGGCCGGCCCCCTCGTCCCGGCCGGGCCGAACGGCAAGGCGACGGGACACCGTAGTGTCCTCTCCCTCTCCCCGCTTGCGGCTATCGGATTCCCACAGTCCGCGATAGGGCGCTCCTACACCTCTCCCCGGCGGGGAGAGGTCGGCTCGCGCCAAAGGCGCGAGCCGGGTGAGGGGGAACCGACCCATGGTTTGGAGATAGCCGGAACGCAAAAGGTACCAGGAGGTTTTCCGGCGAGCCCCTCACCCGCCGTCCCGCTCCGCGTGACGGCGACCTCTCCCCATCGGGAGAGGTCTGGAGAGGTATAAAGAGCTGCCATTTGCGACATATGTGCATTGCGGAGCAGAGGCACGCTTCGGTTCCTGTTGCGACCCCCCGCCCCGCGCGCCAGCGCGCGCCTATCCCCCGATCAAGTCGGGGGCAGGCTCTCGCCCCGCAAGCGGAGAGTGGCCGAAGGGCCGGCTGGCTCCGTTAAGTCCCCTTGCTCCATCCCAGGTGTCGCGATATTCTTGGTTTGGCCAGTAAGAGCGTCGAATGGGAATAAAGTCTGCCACTGTGCCGCCACGGAGGGTTTGATGACGACCACCACGCGACTTGGAAATATTTTTGCGAGACTGTCCCTCGGCGCAATGACGAGCACGGCCCTCGTGACTTTGCTCGCCGCAGGGAGCCATCCGGCGATGGCTCAAAACCGCGGCCCGGCGGCGCTGGCCGGTACCATATCCTCCGCGCAAGAAGGAAACATGGAAGGTGTCGTGGTCAGCGCCAAGCGCCCTGGCTCGACCATCATGATTTCGGTCAGCACCAACGCGCAGGGGCAGTACAGTTTTCCGCAGGACCGGCTCGCCCCCGGAGCTTATGACATCACGATACGTGCGATCGGGTACACGCTCAAGCCGACCACGGCAACGATCGAATCCGGCGGCTCCACGCACCTTGACCTGAGCCTTGTGAAGGCCTCCGCGGACCTTCTCGCCCTGCAAATGTCCAACAGCGAGTGGGTGCAAAGTGCGCCGGGCACGCCCGCGCAGAAAATGGCGGTCCTGAGGTGTCTCGATTGTCATGGCCTGCAGCGTCCGATCTTTTCCACCAAAAATACGTCGGAATTGGCATTCACGCTGCAACGCATGACCGCGCATACGGCCAATGCTTCTCCCAATTTTCCGTTCTTTCTTCAGAACGCCTCCGAGAGATTGAGCAGTCCGCCGACCAGGGGACAGGTCGAACTCGCATCCTACCTCGCGTCGATCAATCTCAGTTCCGGAGAAACGTGGCCCTATAAGCTGAAAACGCTGCCCCGGCCGACCGGCAAATCAACGCAGGCCATCGTCACGACCTATGATCTTCCCGACGCCGCCGCGCCCCATGACACGCTCCTCGATAAAGCGGGCAACGTTTGGTTCTCCGATTTCCAGCATCATCGCATCTCGAAACTGGACCCCAAGACCGGCAAGGTGACCCACTATCCGGTTCCGATGTCGAAACCCGGCTTTCCGACGGGCGGCCTCATGATCACGATGGATAAGGATGGCAACATCTGGGAAGCCATGATGGGGCAGGCGCAAATCGCCAAGCTCGATCCGAAGACGGAAAAGGTCTCGATCTATCTGGCGCCCGACTGGGACCACGGCGACACCCGGTTCACCATGATCGACGCCTTGCATTCGAACGTCGACGGGAAACTGTGGACCAAGACCAATGGCGGCCCCGATCCCGGCCACTCCAACAAACTGTATCAGTTCGACCTCGCCACCGAAACATTCAAGGAAATCCTGCCGCCGGCCGGAAAGGGCGACATTGCGGCTTACGGACTGATCACCGACCTCGACAACAATGTCTACGGTCTCGACAACAATCCGGACCAAAGGCACATCTGGCGCACGGACGCCAAGACGGGGGAGACGACTTATATCGATCTTCCGCCGGGCGTGGGCGGCGCCAGGCGAGGACATATCGACTCGCAAAACCGCCTGTGGTTCTCGCAATTCCATGCCAATGGTTACGCGGTGTATGATCCCAAGAGCGGCCATGTCACGCAGTGGGATGTGCCGGTCCCCTATGCGGGCGCGTACGATGTTCAATTCGACGACGCCAAATATGCGTGGGGCGCCGATATGAGCACCGATCTGGTTCAGCGGCTCAATGTGGAAACCGGCGAATGGAGTTCTTATCTCCTGCCCACGTCCATCAATACGCGCCATATCGACGTGCAGAAAAGCGCAAATCCCAACGTGCTATCCAGCATGTGGACCGAAGGCCAGCAGACCAGCAAGATTGTCCACATCGAGCCATTTGTGCCGTAACGAACCTTTTCGTTACGCGGCGTTCAAGTATGCCTAAGGAGGAGCGTCGAGACGCTCCTCGAGCCGCGATCCGTTCGATCGCATTGGATCGCACCCCGACCCTTTGAATTTCATGCCCGGAGCATGATCTTATCAAAAAAGTCTGCCGGTCTTTTCCAAATCATGGTCCAGGCATTCCGGAGGCATGCCCGCCGCGATCGAGCGGCGAAAATCTTGTATACATGGGGCACCAGCCAAACGCGCTGACCTCGCCCTCGACCACAACGCAACTTTTGGGAAAAACGAAATACGGGCAATTCCCGCAACTTTCGTTCTCCTTCGGGTGGTCTTGATACCTGGCGGCAGCCTGGGTCAATTTCTTCTGATCCTGAGGCTTGTAATCCTGGGCGTCAACATCCGCGGCGCGGCCACAGGTCGCGGCGACGACGCCCATTGCTTTGATGAAGGCTCTCCGCGATGATCCGGAGGTCGGCATGGCTGTTTCTCCCTTGCGCGTTAGCTCAATCATATCCAAAGGACTGTGACGAGCCAATGCTCCATAGGGCACTATCGGCAATCGCCTCATCGGTGCCGATGACCGCTGCTCGCGACGGCGCCGTGCAATCCCGGGCGGCTGTACAAGCCTCGCTGGATCGGAACGGCCGCCTGGCTTCCAGTCTTGACGCAAGAGGCCTATTGCTATAGGCTTATGCATCGAAACGGACTGATGAGACCAACGATGCCCGCCCGCACCGGGCCGAAAAAAAATACGAATTCCCTGCTGGATTCCCTGCTCTCAGGGAATGGAGCAGGGAATGGCTGAACCGGAATTCCGGTGCGCCGAAAGGCATGGCCGCACTGCGCCCGGCCCGCGGGGTGTCTTCCCCCTACAGCCCGAACACGAACAGCATGGTCTGATTGCGCTGCTCGCGCAATTCCGGCGTCAGGGCGAGGCGGCCCTTGCTGATGTTGCTGATGCCGGAGAGGATGGCAATATACTGCTTGCCGCCGGCCTCGAAGCTGATCGGCGGGGCGTTGAAGCCGGTGCCGACATTGATCCTCCACAGCTGGTCGAGGGTGGTGTCGTCATAAGCGACGAAGCTGCCGTCCATGAACGCTGTGAAGACGAGGCCGCCCCCCGTCGTCAAGGTGCCGCTTGCGTTCGGATAGAGCGAATGCACCCGCTTCTTGATCTCGCCGGTAAGCGGATCGGCCATCACCAGGTCGGACTCGCTGCGCTCCGTGAACTTCATCGCGCGCGCGAAATAGATGCCCTTCTTGATCAACTCCTGATCGAGGGTCATGTCATTACACATGGTATAGGCCGGGATGTAGATGAACCCGGTGCGGCGGCTATAGGACGGCGGGAAGTAGTTATTGCCGCCGGTCAGGGCCGGGCACATCCGCTTGGTTGGTTCCGCCAAATTGTAGTTCGCCTTGCCGGAATAGACCTGGATGTCGCGGTTGGGGTCATAGTCCACCGGCTTGCCGGTTTTCTGGTCGATGCCGGCGGTCCAGTTGATGTTCGGCACGTAGGGCTTCGCCATCACGGTCTGTCCGTTGCCGCGCTCGAACGTGTAGAGGAAGCCGTTGCGCGCCGCGTGCGTTACCAGCTTGCGCGGCTCGCCGCCGATCATGGCGTCGATGAGGATGTGGGAGCCTTCCTCGTCATAGTCCCAAATATCGCCCGGCGTGTATTGGTGGTACCAATTCATCCGGCCGCTGTCGGGGTCCCACGAGATCAGGCTGTTGGTGAAAAGGTTGTCGCCCGGCCGGTAATAGGGGTCCGACCACGGCACCGGATTGCCGGTGCCCCACAGCACCTGATTGGTGGCCGGGTCGTAGGAGCCCGTGACCCACATGGAGCCGCCCCCGGTCCGCCAGGCGTTGTTCTTGTCCTTCCAGGTTTCCGAGCCCGGCTCGCCCGGCGCCGGAATGACGAATTTCTTCCACAAGAGCTTACCGGTCGCGGCATCGAGGCCGAGGATGAAATCCCGCACCCCGTTGTCGCCGCCCGAGGCGCCGACCACGATCTTGTCCTTCACGGCGAGCGGCGCCGCCGTGAACTGCAGGCCATTCTGACCGTCGGAGAGGTTGGTCTCCCAGGCAACCTTGCCGGTTTCTTTGTCCGTTGCGATGAGCCGCGCCGGGTGGTTCGCGACCGAGATGACAAAATTCCCCCACAGCGCCACGCCGCGATTGGCGTCCGGCGCCTTCTCCTGCCCCGGGTCCATGCGCCACACGATGCGGCCGACGTCGCCCGACCGGGCATCGATCTTGTAGACCACGCCCCACAGGTCGACGACGTAGAGGAATCCGTCCTCGGCGAGCGGCGTCGATTCCAGGTTTTCGTTGACCGCATTGCCGCCGATCGCCACCGCATAGGCGAGCTTCAAGGCCCTTGATGGTGGCCTTGTTGATCTGGTCGAGCGGCGAATACCGCTGCGAATCATAGGTGCGGTGGTTGGTGAGCCAGTTGCCGGGCTCCGGATTGGCGAGCCTGGCCGGCGTAACCTCGGCCGCGATGGCCGGCGCCGCGGCCGCGACGGCGCTCGCCAGCAGCACGGCGCGCAGGGAATGGATCGATGGCATGGACGGACCTCCCGGATGGTGGATTTGCGATGGCCGGCGGATGATAGCCGATCCCGCGGCGCGTGGCACCAGCCGTGCCGGGTAAGAGGGGCAAAAGTCGTGGGGTGTCATCGCCGGGCTTGTCCCGGCGATCTCATTCAGGAGCGCACGGCGCGTTGATTTTCGAGATGGCCGGGCCAAGCCCGGCCATGACCTGCGGAATCCTTTTTGCCGCTGTTACCGGGCCGGTCACCCCAACGCCGCGCAGCCGGGAGAACCTGCATCGGAAGTTCCGGCGGAGTTTTTCAAAAAGACAGATCGGAACTGTGAAAAGTCTCACTGAACTTACGCTTGGGCCAAAATACTAATCTGCAGGATGATGCAAAAGCACATCCGGTCACGCAAAGGAGAGATCGCCATGTTCCGCAAAGTCACGCTGGTTCTTGCCGCCACGACCGCAATCGGTGCCGCCGCGCTGGCCCCGACCGCAGCCTCCGCCTGGGGTTCTCATGGCGGCTTTGGTTTTCACGGTGGGTTTCATGATGGCGGCTGGGGATATCGCGGCTGGGGGTACCGGGGATGGGGCGGCGGCCCGGGCTGGTGCTATTATCACCCGTACCGTTGTGACGCTTACTGAACCTTGAAGCCAGGACCCCGACCTGCTCGCAGCGTCGGGGTTCGCCTGTGGATAAATGTTATAGTGCTTCGTTCTTGAGGCTCCAATCATATGCGGCGTCATTGGGATAACTGTTGTTTGCTTGGTACTATACCAAATTCCGGTCGCATCGAATCGCAGGGTCGTAGGGTGTGCAAAATCGCCCGGGCACGGCGGAGCAACCGGCACGGCTTCGCCGGCGATTTTGCGCACGCAGTCGGCCGCTCACGTCATGATCGCGCGGTGTCGTGATCGCGACGCTAACCAAAGGCCTGCCGCGTGCGCAAAATCGCCATTCTACGCCGTGCCGGTTGCCTGCGTCTCGCGAGGCGATTTTGCACACCCTACATGTTCGGACCTCACCGGAATCCGGTCTAAGTCCGGGGTTGTTACCTTAATATCGGTTTATCCGAGATTAGCACTGCTCGTGAGTTCAGCGGCAATCAAGGACACCTCGCGCTGCTTACGCAGCGGCCTGCCGCCATCCTCGACAGCCGAAATTCGGCCCGACGGATGCATTTCGTGAAGACCGCGCGCAAGAGAAGCTGCTAGCCTGCCGGGACCACGTTGAAGTGGCGAAACCAGGAGGAAGCCATGCTCCAGCTCTCGAAGCGGCGGACGGCCCTGTGCCTGCCGGCCGATGCGCGACAGGCCTTGGGCCCACATCACCTAAGCCCGCGAAGTCCGAATTCACCCGGCTCACATCGACGCCGAACTTCGATGTGGACCAGCCTTGGTTTCGGGCTTGCCGCCGCCCTCGCGACACTGTGTGCCGCATGGTCCGGAACGGCCGCCGCACAGGATCGAGCAACCGGGCAGCCGAGCCCGGTGGTTGCAACGAAGGAAGGCCCAGTCCAGGGTTTTGTCGCGGGCGGCGTTACAAAATTCCTCGGCATTCCGTATGCCGAGCCGCCGGTCGGCGCGTTGCGCTGGCAGCCGCCGAAGGATATTGCGCCGTGGACCACGGTGCGCAAGACCACGGAATTTGCGCCGATCTGCGCGCTGGTCACGACGCTCGGGGTGTTCTCGGGCGCACCGAACAACAATGAGGACTGCCTCTACCTGAACGTGTTTACGCCGGATGTTAATCCGTCGGCGCGGCTTCCCGTGATCGTGTGGATTCACGGCGGTGGCAATGTGGACGGCGAAACGCCCGGCTATGACGGCGGCAAGCTGGCGGCACAGGGCAAGACCGTCGTCGTCACCATGGCGTACCGCCTCAATCTCATGGGCTTCATGGCGCATCCGGCGCTTGATAACGAAGGCCACCTGTTCGGCAATTACGGCATTCTCGACCAGCAGGCCGTTTTGAAATGGGTCGCGCGCAACATCGAAGCCTTCGGCGGCGACAAGAATAACGTCACCGTCGGCGGCCAATCGGCGGGCGCCGTCGATACCGGCATTCATATGCTGTCGCCGCTCGCCGCCGGCCTGTTCCACCGGGGTATCTGCCAGAGCTTCTGCCCGGCGTTCACGCTGCCGACGCGGGCGCAAGCCGAGGCCACCGGGGTTGCGTTCGCGCAAGCCGCCGGCTGCGGCTCCGGCACCGGGCCGGAGGTCGCGCAATGCCTGCGCAACCTTCCGGCAGCCAAGGTCGAAGAACTTGCCGGCACCGCCAGCACCATCGGCAAATTCATTTCCGGCCGCGGCTTGGTGGACGGGGCGATCATCCCCGACCAGCCGCTGACGCTGTTCGCCGGCGGCCGCTTCAACCACGTGCCGCTGATCAACGGCAATACCGCGGATGAAACCAATTTCGGCCTGGCGATCACGGAGTATTTCTCCAGCACCGACAATGCGCGCCGCACCCCGCCGACCGCGGAGCAATATGTAAACTACGTGAACACGACCTACGTGCCGCCGGCCTATCCGGATGGAACCGCGGCAAAGGTGCTTGCGGTCTATCCGCTCGGCGCCTTCAAAAGTCCGCAGCTGGCCTGGGATCGGGTCGGAACCGATTCCGGCATTTGCAACCAGCGCCGGCTCGATAAAATCCTGGCGCCGCAAATCCCGCTCTATGCCTATGAGTTCGCCGACAAGACGGCGCCGTTCTTCTTTCCGGACATGCCGGGCATGGAGGCGCTAGCCTATCACACCGCCGATATCCAGTATCTGTTCCCGCTCTGGCATGGCGGACCCCTGGGCACGGCCCATCCGCTGAACCCGCAGCAGACGCTGCTGTCGGATCAATTGGTCACCGCCTGGGCCAATTTTGCCAAATCCGGCAATCCGAACGGATCCGGGAATACGCCGTGGCCGCGCTACACGGGCGGCGCCGGAGCGCCGGTGTGGCTGATCCAAGATGTGCCGGGCCTGTCGGCCTTGACGGATGCGCAATATGCGGCGCGGCGCCACTGCGACTTCTGGGACTCGGTAACCGCAACCCAGTAAAGCGGGTGCGCTCGCGTTACCCCGGACGCGCGCAGCTCAGATGACAAGGTGGCCGCCAGCATGACCTCCACCTTGTGCGCCTGCGAAGTGTCCGGCCCGTCCGAGGCGTAATCAAGACTTTCGCATCAGCACCGCACGTGATGGGGTTGTTGCGGCGGCGGAGATCCCAATGGCGCGCTTCTGCCGCGACTGCCTTGCCGATGTGCCGGAGCAGCTTGCCCGCTGCGCCGCATGCGGCTCGCCGCGGATGGTGCGCCATCCCGAGGTCGCCCGCATGGCGATTGCGCATGTGGATTGCGACGCCTTCTATGCGACGATCGAGAAGCGCGACGATCCGACGCTGGCGCAAGAGCCGGTGATTGTCGGCGGCGGCCATCGCGGCGTGGTGGCGACGGCCTGTTATATCGCCCGCACCTTTGGGGTAAAATCCGCGATGCCGATGTTCAAGGCGCGGCAGTTGTGCCCACACGCCCGGGTGATCAAGCCCGACATGGCGAAATATCTGCGTGTCGGGCGCGAGGTGCGCGCGCTGATGGGCGAACTCACCCCGTTGGTCGAACCGCTCTCGATCGACGAAGCGTTTTTGGACCTCACCGGCACCGAGCGGCTGCATGGGATGTGGCCCGCCAAGGCGCTGGCGCGGTTTGCCCTGCGGGTCGAGCGTGAGATCGGCATCACGGTCTCGATCGGGCTGTCGCAGAATAAATTCCTCGCCAAAATCGCCTCCGATCTCGACAAGCCGCGCGGCTTCTCCGTGCTCGGGCTGACCGAAGCGCCGGCGTTCCTCGCCCCGCGGCCGGTGACCTTCATCTGGGGTGTCGGCAACGCCATGGGGGCGGCGCTCGACCGCGCGGGCTTTCGCACCATTGCGGACCTGCAGCGCGCCGAGGAAACCGACCTGATGCGCCGGTTCGGTACCGAAGGCCTGCGCCTTGCACGCCTCTCCCGCGGCATCGACACCCGCGCCGTCAATCCGGACCGCGAAACCAAGAGCGTATCCGCCGAGACGACGCTTCATCAGGATGTCGCGGATTTTCGTGCCTTGGAGCGGATGCTGTGGGAGCTATGCGAAAAGGTGTCGGGGCGCCTCAAGGCCCAGGAACTGGCCGGCGCGACGGTGACGCTCAAGCTCAAGACCGCTGATTTTCGCCTGCGCACGCGCGCCCAAACGCTGCCCGCCCCGACCCAGCTGGCGGTGAAAATATTTGCCGCCGGCCGCGCCCTGCTGGCGCGCGAAACCGGCGCAACCCGGTTTCGCCTGATCGGTGTCGGGGTGAGTACGCTTGCCAGGGCGGATGAAGCCGACCCGGCGGACCTCGTGGATGTGAGCGGGCGGCAGGCCGCCGCGGCGGAACACGCGATCGACCGCCTGCGGGACAAATTCGGCCGCGCCGCGATCATTCGCGGCATCGCATTCGGGGAAGATTAGACCCGCACTGTTGGGCTTATTTGCAAGCCGGCGCGGCCTTCATGTCCAGCTGCGACATCACCCCCGTCACCACGAAGTCGCCATAGTCGAGGGTCAGGGCGCGCGAAATGCCGTTTTCGTAGAGCTCGAAGCCGATGGAGTAGACCGGCGTCTGTTCGCCGGTCGGGTTGGGGGCGCCCTGTTCGAAATAGCTGATGGTGACGGGCCAGCGCTTGAGCCCTGCCAGCGCGGGGTTGCTGGCGGCCGCATCGTCCGGATTCTTTTCGCCGGGCGCGATCACCTTGCCGATCACCGAGAGGGTCTGAAACACCTTGTCGCCGGTCTCCGAGCCGTCATACACAGGCAGTTCGAGCAGGCTCTTGCCGGCCTCGGCGGCCTCGATGATGCGCTTGATTTGTTCGGTCGGGAACGCGGTCTTGGCGTCGAGATCGAAGATGCCGGTCTTCGGTTTGGTGAGCTTGACGGCGACACCCGCCGTATTGCGTTCCGCGCTGCCGTTGACCGTGTCGGCGACGCGATTGTCGATCTTGTTCTCGGAATTGAAGCGGAAGGATTTTCCCTGGCCGTCTTCCCAGGTCGCGGCGCGCAGGTCGCTCAACGCCTGCTTGCCCTCGCCATTATCGATCTCGGAGACCTGCCGGAACTGCAGCGCGTAGCCCTCGCAGGCACTGCCGCTAAAGTCATACAGGATGCGGCCGCGCACCATCTGGATCGGGCGCTTGCCGCGTGATTTCGACAGCGTGAGGTCGTAGACGGCGCGATGCGGCGCCAGCACCAACATGTCGGCGGCAACGGCCGGTTTGGATGCGGCAAGGCATGAACCGCCGATCAAGCCTGCTGCGGCCACCTGCAGGACCTTGTGTGCGCGCGTCATCGGACCTCCACCACAGCGCCGATGGGATGCACCGGCAGTTTACCTTCGCACCACCCTACCATAAAGTCTTTGGAACGGCAGTCGTGAATCAATTCACCGCGAAAAACCGGCGAAATTGCGGTGCCGGCGTGGCTTGGTGTGCTCACCTTTTAAGCTGCCGCGCCGTTAAGCTGCTGCGCGGGATCGCCGCGACCGAGCCCGTCCCCATGCGCGACGGAGCAACAGGCGCGTCGCACCGCTTGCAAGGCCGGCCGCGATCGGCGAAGGTTGCGGTATCGCGGCGAGGAGGCCCAATGTCTGAAGCGATCGATAAGAAGCTCGAAGAACTTGGCATCGTGCTGCCGACTTCGGCGGCGCCGATTGCCAATTATGTCGGATTCGTGCGGAGCGGACGGCTGTTGTTCGTGTCCGGACAGCTTTGTCTTGCCGACGGAACCCTTGTGGCGAAGGGCAAATTAGGGGCGCAGGTCACGATCGAGCAGGGCCAAGCCGCTGCGCGCGCCTGTGCGATCAATTTGCTGGCGCAAGTTCAGGCTGCGCTTGGAGACCTCGACAAGGTGGTTCGGGTGGTCCGGCTTGGCGGCTTCATCAGTTCGGCGCCGGACTTTCTCGACGGCCCCAAGGTGATGAATGGTGCCTCGGACCTGATGGTGGCGGTGTTCGGCGACAGGGGCCGCCATGCCCGCACGACCATCGGGGTGACGGTCCTGCCGGCCGACGCGGCCGTCGAGGTCGAGGGCACGTTCGAGGTATCGTGAACCGGGTTGCGCCGCGTCCATCCGCGCGCCTCGCCTGGCTGACCGCGCGGCCGATCGCCCATCGCGGCCTACATGATGCGGCGCGCGGCATCATCGAGAATACCGCGTCGGCCGCCGTGGCGGCCATCGCGGAAAATTACGGCATCGAAGCCGATCTCCAGATCAGCGCCGACGGCGAAGCCATGGTGCATCACGACGATGCACTCGGCCGTCTGACCGACGGGGCCGGCGCCTTGCGGGATTGGTCCGCCGCCGCGTTGCGGCGGGTTCCGTTCCGTGCCACCGCGGATCGCATGCTCACGCTCGGCGAACTCATCGATCTGGTCGCGGGGCGCACGCCCCTGCTGATCGAACTCAAAAGCCGGTTCGACGGCGACCTTCGGCTCGCCGGGCGAACCGCCGCATTGCTGTCCCATTATCAAGGCCCGGTTGCCGTGATGTCGTTCGATCCGGCGCCGGTCGCCCGGTTCCGCCGCATCGCGCCGAAGCTGGTGCGCGGGATGGTGGCACAGCAGCATTACGCGGACGCGGATTGGGGCCTTTTGGATTCGGCGCAACGGCGCAACTTGGCATTGCTCCTGCACGGACCGCAAACGCGGCCGGACTTTCTGGCCTATCGGGTGCATGATCTCGCGGCCATTGTGCCGCGTCTGGCACGGGGTATGTTTGCGTTGCCGGTCCTCGCCTGGACGGTCCGGAGCGCCGAGGATCAGGCGATGGCGGCGCGGTTCGCCGACCAGGTGATCTTCGAGGGATTTCGGGCGTAAGGCATGTTCCGCAAGGCCCCACCAAAGGACGCCGCCAAAGACGCGCAAGCCGTCCGGCTCGCCGCGGATGCGGAACTGCGCATCCGCGTACTGCCCTCGATCGGCGAAATCCCTGCGGCCGCGTGGGACGCCTGCGCCGGAGATGCAACCGCCAATCCGTTCACCCGGCACGCCTTCCTGTCTGCGCTCGAGGTCTCCCGATCGGCGTGCGCGCGCACCGGCTGGCAGCCCCAGCATCTGGTCGCCGAGACGACGGGGGGCAGCATCGCCGGCGTCCTGCCGTGCTACCTTAAATCCCATTCGCTCGGCGAATATGTGTTCGATCGCGGCTGGGCCGAAGCCTATGAGCGCGTCGGCGGCCACTATTACCCCAAACTTCAGGTCGCAGTGCCGTTCACGCCGGCGACCGGGCAGCGCTTCCTGGTGGCACCGGGGGCCGACATCGAAACCATTCGGGCCGGGATGGCGCAAGGCCTGGTGGAACTCGCCAAACTGCGCGACGCTTCCTCGGCCCATGTGACGTTTATGACCGAGGCGGAGTGGCGCGCGCTCGGCGACCGCGGCTTCCTGCTGCGCACCGACCAGCAGTTCCACTGGGACAATACCGGTTTCGGCAGTTTTGAGGACTTTCTCGCCGCCCTATCGTCCCGCAAACGCAAGACGATCCGGCGCGAGCGGCGCGATGCGCTCACCAACGGCATCGAGGTGGTGTGGTTGACCGGCTCCGACCTCACCGAAGCCGCGTGGGACGCGTTCTTCGCGTTCTACATGGATACGGGTTCGCGCAAATGGGGTCGGCCCTATCTCACCCGCGCGTTCTTCTCCCTCATCGGAGAGACGATGGCGAACGAGACCGTGCTGATCATGGCCAGGCGCGCCGGCCGCTTCATCGCCGGCGCCATCAACTTCATCGGCGACTTCGCCCTGTTCGGCCGCCATTGGGGCGCGGTCGAGCAGCATCCGTTCCTGCATTTTGAAATCTGCTACTATCAGGCGATCGAATTCGCCATTGCGCGTAAGCTCGCACGCGTCGAGGCCGGCGCCCAGGGCGAACACAAGCTGGCACGCGGCTATCTGCCCAATACCACCTATTCGGCCCATTACATCGCCGACTTAGGGTTCCGCCGTGCCATTGCCGACTACCTCAAGCGCGAGCGCGCCTATGTGGAGGCCGCCGGGCAGGAACTTTTGGCCGCAAGCCCGTTCCGCAAGGACTGCACCGCTGCGGACGGGGCAGACGAGGATGCGGGGTTTTAGAGGCCTTGACGGACCGTCGGCGGCCCGCTCATGCTGCCCGCGATCCAGGGAGTTTCCATGCCGAGCTACGATCCCAACAACGTGTTCGCGAAAATCCTGCGCGGCGAACTGCCGTGCCACAAGGTCTATGAGGACGATCGCGTGCTCGCGTTCCTCGACATCATGCCGCGGGCGGCGGGGCACACCCTGGTGATTCCGAAGGCGCCGGTCCGCAACATCCTTGATGTGGGCTCGGACGACCTTGCCTATGTGGTAGCCGTGGCGCAGAAAATCGCCAAGGCCGGAATCAAGACGTTCGACGCTCATGGCGTGACGCTGTTACAATTTTCCGAAGCGGCCGGCGGACAGGTCATCTTTCATCTGCACGTGCACGTGATTCCGCGTCACAATGGCGTGGCTCTCCGTGCGCCGGAGAGTTACAAGGCACCATCGGTGGAACTCGCCGAACATGCGGCGAGGCTTGCCGCCGCACTGATGCGGGAGTGATCTCGCGGGGCCGCAGCGATCTGACGGCCGGAAGTTCGGGATCGCCGACTATTTGGACGTTTCGATTTGGCAAATTGGCCAAATTCGCAGGTGACGAATCCGGTCGGCCGTGGCATTTTCGCGGCCCTCACATCAAGGAGAGTGACGGTATGAGCAGGGCGGGGTTGTGGTCTGGCATCGTCGGTGCCTTCCTGTTTTCGTTCGGGGCAGCCGCGGTCGAGCTTCCGGCCGGCCCCGACAGCGACTTCGTGTCACGGCAGTGCAGCAGCTGCCATGACCTGGACATGGTGGTCGATGCTGCCGGCCAGACCCGCGAAGGCTGGAACGGGACGATCGAGGAGATGATTTCCTACGGTTTGAGGATTGCCCCCGACGAGCGGAACAAGATGCTCGACTATCTGGCGGCCTTTTTGGGCCCTGATTCTAAGGGTAAGATCAGAGGCGGTCGATAGCCGGCATTAAACCTCTCCGTACCGCAGCACGCCGCAGCGGCCCAACGTCGTTCGCCGAGCTTAGGCCTCTCATCGAATCACCAACCAGGTTGGGTAATTCGATGAGAGGCCTATCGATAGTGCCTGCAGATAACTGATAGCCATAGCCGCCTCGCTGAGTTGCGGGTCGTCGCACCCGCGCTTCGCCCCCTCGACAGCGCGGGATCGATCTGCGCAATTGCGCCGAACCCAATCGGTGGCCCTCATGAGCACAATGACCACGGCCGAGGCGGTAGTCGCCTCGCTGATCACCCATGGCATCGGCACCGTTTATGCGCTGCCGGGCGTGCACAATGACCGGCTGTTCGACGCTCTGTTTACGGCGTCCGATCGCATCGGCGTGGTGCATGCGCGCCACGAGCAAGGCGCGGCCTACATGGCCCTCGGCGCCGCGATCGCGACCGGCCGGCCGTCGGCCTATGTGGTCGTGCCGGGTCCGGGCCTGCTCAACACCGGCGCGGCGCTCTTGACGGCTTATGCGATGAACGCGCCGGTGCTCGGGCTGATCGGGCAAATTCCCCATGCCGACATCGGGCGTGGGATCGGTCACCTGCATGAAATCCGCGATCAAGCCGGCATCATTGCGCGTCTGGTCGATTTTTCCGCCCGCATCAACGCGCCATCCCAAGCCTCCGCCCTGGTGGCGCAGGCCGTCGCGGCGATGTTTACGGGGCGGCGCGGGCCCGCGGTGCTGGAATGCGCGATCGACATGTGGGGCCGGCCCGGTGCCGGCGCGCCTCAGGCGCCGCTCGCGCCGTGCGACCCTGCGATCGACGAGGACGCGGTGCGGGCTGCGGCAAAACTGTTCGGCGGCGCCAAGCGCCCGATGATCGTTTGCGGCGGCGGGGCGCAGGATGCGTCCGCCGAGGTGACGGCGCTTGCCGCAATGCTGCAGGCGCCGGTGCTGGCCTATCGGCGCGGACGCGGTGTGCTCGACGGCCGCGATCCCCTCAGCGTGACGCTCCCGCTCGGCCGCGAGTTTTGGGGCGAGGCCGACGTGGTCATCGGCATCGGCACGCGGATGTTCCATCCGTTCCAACATTGGGGAACCGACGACGACCTCGCGGTGATCCGGGTCGACTCCGACCCGGCCGAGCCCGCGCGCGTGCATGCTCCGGCGGTCGCGCTGGTGGGGGACGCCGCCTCGATTCTGCGCCGCCTCATCGACGCGCTGCCGGCCTATAACGCTGCCCGTCCTTCGCGCAAGGAGGAGATGCGCGAGCGTCAGGCGCGCTGGGACGCGCGCCTTACAAAACTCGCGCCGCAGCGCGCATTCCTCGACGCCATACGGGCCGAACTGCCGGAGGACGGCATTCTGGTTGACGAAGTCACCCAGATGGGTTTCGTCGCCCGCCTCACCTTCCCGATCTACCGGCCGCGGACATTTCTCTCGCCTGGCTACCAGGACAATCTCGGCTGGGGTTATGCGACCGCCCTCGGCGCCCAGCATGCCAGGCCCGACGTACCGGTGGTTGCGATTTCGGGGGACGGCGGCTTTATGTTCACGGCAAACGAACTCGCAACCGCGGTCCGCCACCGCATTCCGCTGGTTGCGATCGTGTTCAACGACGGCGCCTTCGGCAATGTCCGGCGCATTCAAGCGGAGCACTACGGCAACCGGCTGATCGCCTGCGACCTCGTCAATCCGGATTTCGTGCGTTTTGGCGAGAGCTTTGGTGTCGCCACCGAGCGCGCCAAGGATGCGGCGGCGCTGCGTGCCGCGTTGCGGCGGGGCATTGCGCGGCGCGACGGACCGACGCTGATCGAGGTGCCGGTCGGGCCGATGCCTTCGCCATGGGAGTTTATCCATATGCCGAAGGTGCGGGGTTAAGATCGAAAATAACCTTACTGCATGTGCTTCCTGGGTCAATTACCATGTTGGCATTGACCCGACCTTCCGGACCTTAGCCCGTCGCTCGGTATTGCAACGCGATCTCTCAAACTCAAGCGATACCATCAATTCCGCGATAGATTTCGATGAGAGGCAGCTCGATTTGCAGTGCCGTCACTGGAATTGCCGATTCGGTTCCGGTGTAACGCGCGGGTATCGGGGCAAACGGACCATCGTCTCGCAGCCAAGCCCACGCCTTGGGTTCGTCCTGGTCCAACACCAGATAGGCTTTGAGGCTCGGAAGTTTTAGGTATTCTGCGACTTTGTCGCCGAGGTCCACCGCTGTGGTTGTGGGTGATAATATTTCCGCAAGCAATATGGGAGCGCTGGAGACGTAGTCCTTGCCACCGCCTCCGGCGCGGTCAACGGCGATATCCGGATAGCGCAAAGTATCCGTTGCGGTTTCCAGACCGAATTCGGCAAACACCTCCCAAACCCGTTGGTCAAGTAACCGGTGCAACAATATCGTCAGGTTCCTAACCAGACGATGATGCGTCCGCGACGCATGCGCCATCATCACGACGTGCCCCCCAACAAGTTCGCAACGCTTCTCGACCCCCTCGGTCCACGTGATAAAGGCATCCTTGCTCATGCGCGGGTGCGACTGGATATTCATGATACCTCCGCCGACGGGCACGCTTCAAAGCGCGCGATGGGCGCTATCCGAGGCCGAACGGCCAACCAAGATCGATGGCCGCACCGCCTCGCAAAAATCCCTCGCTCATGCCGCCTTGGCGGCCTCCGCCGCCGGCTGCAGCACGAAATCGTACCGGATGGTGTAGAATTTCGTCCCGATAGCCTCCCCGTTGGGGGCCTCGCCGGGCGGATGTTCCACGAAATCGACGATCAGCGGTGCTTTCACCCCATAAACCACGTCGGTTTCCAGATACTGGCAGGCGCGGTTGAACAGATGCGTCACGACCCGCTGATAACCCGGCGCCTCGATGCAGAAATGAATGTGGGCGGGGCGCATTTCGGAAATGTCGGTGCGCTTCATGAGGTCGCCGACCGGCCCGTCCATCGGGATCGAGTAGCCGATCGGCGCCACGGTACGGATCGTGTAAGAGCCATCGGGCCTCGTGTGGAACAGCCCCCGCATCCACGGCTCGGTCACGTCGCGCTGGGCCTCGTAGAGCCCCTCGCCGTCGGTTTGCCAGAGGTCGAGCGTGGCGTTAGGGACCGGCCGGCCGTCGAGACCCTTGACGGTGCCGGTGATGAAGCAGGGGATGCCCGGGCACTGCGCCGCCATGTTGGCGCCGTCCTGATAGGTCGGCGAGCCCGGGATGTGGAACGGACCTTCCACCGTGGTCGGGGTCGCGGCGCCCTCTACCCGGTGGTTGACGGCGTCGACCAGCATGGAGACGCCCATCACGTCCGAGAACAGGATGAACTCCTGCCGCTTGTCGTCGCATTTCTGGCCGATCCGGGTGAGGAAATTAATCGCGGTGGCCCATTCGGCCTCGGTCGGCTCGATATCGCGCACGAAGCCATGCAGGTGCTTGATGAAGGATTGCATGACTTGGCGCAGGCGCGGGTCGGGGATCGCCTGCCAACGCTCCAGCACCACGTCGGTCAGATTGCGTTCGTTCACATAGGGCATCGAAGTTCTCCGCAGCTGTTCAGGCAAGTTCTTGCCGCACCATCTGGGCGCCGTCCACCATGGCCTGCATCTTGGCCTGCGCCACCGCACGCGGCAGATATTTCATCCCGCAATCGGGCGCGATCACCAGCCGCTCCGGTGGAACATATCGCAGTGCCGCCCGAATTCGATCAGCAACGATGTTCGGCGTTTCGACCGCCGGGTCGCCGAGATCGATCACCCCCAGAATGATGGTCTTGCTCGGAAGCTTGCTCAACACCGCGAGATCGAGCCGCGGCTGCGCGGCCTCGATGGAGATTTGGTGCGCCTTGGAATTTTCAAGTTCAGCGAGAAACGAATAGCCGGTCGGCTTGTCGTGAACCACCGCCGCGTAGCCGAAGCACAGATGCACCGCCAGCGTTCCGGAAACGCCTTCGAGCGCGCGGTTGAGCGCGGCGAGGCCGTAGGCGCGGGCGTCGTCGGGGAATTGCTGCATCCAGGGCTCGTCCACTTGCACCACATCGGCGCCGGCCGCGAACAAATCCCGGATCTCGGCATTGACGGCGGCGGCGAAAGCCATCGCCATCGCGGCGGGGTCGCCATAATGGGCGTCCTGCGCCTGCCGGCTCATGGTGAAGGGGCCCGGTAGCGTCGCCTTGATTTTTCGGTCGGTATTGGCGCGCAGATATTTTAAATCGTTCACCGTCACCGGCCCGCGCCGCCGGATTGGGCCGGTCACCCGCGGCACCGGAATCGGCTTGCCCAACCGGTTGATAGCGGTGCCGGGATTGTCGGTATCGATGCCGTCGAGCGCGGTGGCGAAATGGCTCGAATAGCTCTCGCGCCGCTGCTCGCCGTCGCTGACGATATCGATGCCGGCGCGTTCCTGATCGCGAATCGCCAGCAGTGTGGCATCATCCTGGGCGCCCGCAAGCTGGGCGGGCGCCACCAGCCACAAGTCGCGTGCCCGCACCCGCGGGACTTGCTTCGCCAGCCGCGCGCGATCGATGAGCCATTCGGGCTGCGGGTAGGAGCCGACCAGGCAGGTGGGGAGCATCATCGCGGCACCATGGGTAAATGACCTCTACTGATTGCGCCACACGCGGCGGGCAAAGCGGGCGGAAGCGGCGTAGGGTGGGCAAAATCGCGTTCCCAGCGCAAGGTCTGGCGCCGACGCCTGTTGCGATTTTGCCCACGCGGTCGAATGGGGCAGGCGATGTTGCCGCCCCGCGCAACTCGAACGTCACCACGTCACCCTCTCACCAAGTCTCCCTGTCTCCACGTGTTCCTTGCGGCAGTTGCGCAATCAAGGCATGGATGGCCAGGACGAGCCCGGCCATGACCCCCAACGATACGTGACCGGAATCCGTTGTGCGAAGCGCGAGTGAGACGGACCGAACGTGGCGGAACCTGGTTGGCTGTGGGCCGTTTTCACCATCATCGCGGCGGCGGCGCAAACCGTGCGCAATGCGGCGCAGCGCGAATTGACCGGCCGGCTCGGCACCGTGGGGGCGACGCATGTGCGCTTCCTGTTCGGCTGCCCGTTCGCGCTCATCTTCCTCATAGCGCTCCTGGCCGCCGGCGGAACTCTCCCCCGGCCGACGCTAAGCTTCTGGCCATGGCTGTTCGACGGGGCGCTGGCGCAAATCGCCGCGACCGCGCTGATGCTGGCCGCCATGGCGGAGCGGTCCTTCGTGGTGGCCATCGCCTATATCAAGACCGAGCCGGTCCAGGTGGCGCTGTTCGGCCTGATCTTTCTCGGCGATCCGGTAACGCCCATGGTGGCGCTTGCCATCGCGATCGCGACCGCCGGCGTCATTGTGATGTCGCTCAAGGGCAATGTGTCGGGCGGCGGCTTTCGGCCGACGCTGCTCGGACTATCGGCGGGCGCCTGCTTTGCCATGTCCGCGATCGGCTTTCGCGGCGCCATTCTGAGCCTGCACGACCCGAGCTTCGCGATGGCGGCGACGTTCACCATGGCGGCGGGGCTGCTGCTGCAGACGCTCCTGCTCACCGTCTATCTGGCCTTGCGCGACCGCGCCGTGCTGGCGGCGATCGCCGCGGCCTGGCGCCCGTCCGTGTTCGCCGGCTTCATGGGGGCGCTGGCTTCGCAATTCTGGTTTCTTGCCTTCGCGCTGGCGACGGCGGCGAGCGTGCGCACGCTGGCGCTGGTCGAAGTGCTGTTCGCCCAGGCGATTTCGCATTTCGTGTTCCGGCAACCGATTTCGCGGCGGGAATATTTTGGCATCGCGGTGATCGTGATCGGCGTGGTGCTGCTGATGTGGGCCTATTGACCGCGTAGACATCGGTTGATTGGCACGGTGTTTGCCCGCGGACACGGTGCATTTGCCGCTGCAAGGCGGTGCGGACGCGCGCGGAGGGAGACGGCATTGGGCGAACGTTATGTGCAGGCGGATCCGTATCCATGGCCCTACAACGGCGATCTGCGGCCGCAAAACACCGCGCTCATCATCATCGATATGCAAACGGATTTTTGCGGCATCGGCGGCTATGTGGACCGCATGGGCTACGACCTGTCGCTGACGCGCGCGCCGATCGAGCCGA
Organism: uncultured Alphaproteobacteria bacterium; assembly: GCA_963802745.1. Lineage (GTDB taxonomy): Bacteria > Pseudomonadota > Alphaproteobacteria > Rhizobiales > Xanthobacteraceae > JAJPKK01. The sequence continues at coordinate 183,306 of CAWDKL010000048.1, forward strand.
TCCGGCGCGTGCTGGCCGCCATGCGCGAGCGCGGCTTTCACGTTTTTCACACCCGCGAAGGCCACCGTCCCGACCTCGCCGATTTGCCCGAGAACAAGCGCTGGCGCTCGCGCCGCATCGGCGCCGGCATCGGCGATCCCGGTCCCTGCGGCCGCATCCTGGTACGCGGCGAGCCTGGCTGGGACATCATTCCGGACCTGGCACCGCGGGACGGCGAGCCGATCATCGACAAGCCCGGCAAGGGCTCGTTCTGTGCCACCGATCTCGAACTGATGCTGCGCCTGCGCGGCATCCAAAACATCGTGCTCACCGGCATCACCACCGATGTCTGCGTGCACACCACCATGCGGGAGGCCAACGACCGCGGCTTCGAGTGCCTGCTGCTGGCGGACTGCTGCGGCGCCACCGACCGCGCCAACCACGAGCACGCGATCAAGATGATCAAGATGCAGGGCGGCGTGTTCGGTGCGGTGTCCGACGCGGCGACATTCGCCGAGGCGATCGCCTGATCGTCAGGCCGCCCTCACCCCCGGCCCACGAACGGCATCTGGTTCGCCATCACGGTCATGAACAGCACGTTGGTCGTGAGCGGCAGGTTCGCCATGTAGACGATGGCATCTGCCGACATGCGCGGCGTCCATGCGGGCCTCCTGCATCATGCGGCCGTCGGGCTGCATCACGCCGGCGCCTTGCACCATGCGGTCGGTGAGCGGGGTTGCGGCATTGCCGATGTCGATCTGGCCGCAGCAGATGTCGAACGGTCGGCCGTCGAGCGCGGTCTGCTTGGTGAGCCCCGTCATGGCGTGCTTGGTCGCCGTGTAGGCCGCCGTCATCGGCCGCGGCGTGTGCGCCGAGATCGAGCCGTTGTTGATGATGCGCCCGCCATGCGGCGTTTGCGCCTTCATGATCCGGAACGCTTCCTGCGTGCACACGAACGGGCCGGTCAGATTGGTGTCCACCACGGCACGCCAGCGGTCCAGCGGCAGGTCTTCGAGCGGCACCGCCGGCGCCCCGATGCCGGCATTGTTGAACAGCACGTCGAGCCGGCCGTGGGCCGCCTTCACGGCGGCGAACAGCGCCCTGATGGAATCCGGATCGGCGACGTCGGTCGGCACCACCGTGCTGCGTCCTTGCGTGGCGGCGCCTTCCGCCGCGACCTCGTCGAGCTTGTCCTTCCGGCGCCCCGCAAGTGCGACCAGATAGCCGGCCTTCATCAGGGCGAGCGCCGCAGCGCGGCCGACGCCGGTGCCGGCGCCGGTGACGATGGCAATCTTGGTCATGCTGTCGCTACGCCTTCCTTGGCAGGTTCTTCGTTGGCGGACTCGCGTTTCTGCGATTCCAGATATGGGACCGGCGGGATGCTGGCATGGGCGGCGCGCAACGCCGCCGACCAGCGCTTGCGCAGATCGGTGAAATAGGGCTCGCCGGGCTCGATCCGGAAAATCAATTCGGCCGCGCAGGCGTCGCGGCGCGCCACCAGCACGTCGATCGGCATGCCGACCGAGAGGTTCGAGCGCATGGTGGAATCGACCGACACCAGGCCGACCTTGAGGGCGTCATACAGGCCCATGCCGTACACGATGGCGCGGTCGAGCACCGGCTTGCCGTATTTGTGCTCGCCGATCTGCAGGTAGGGCGTGTCGGTAGTGCACTCGATGAAATTGCCGGCCCGATAGATCATATAGAGGCGCGGCCGCTCGCCCTTGATCTGCCCGCCGAACAGCAGCGAGACTTCGAACTTCACGTCGGCCTCTTCCAGCGCCCTGGCTTCTTGAGCGTGAACCGCGCGGATGGCGCGGCCGATACGCTGCGCCGCCTGGAACATGGTCGGCGCGTTCATCAGCGTCTCGCGCTCGCCGGTGGCCTTGTTCTCGAGCCCCTCGCGCAGGACGCTGATCACCGATTGGGTGATGGACAGATTGCCGGAACTCGCAATCGCCAAGATGCGCTCGCCCGGTGCAGCGAAGGTATGCAGCTTGCGGAACACCGAAATGTCATCGACTCCCGCATTGGTGCGGGTATCGGCAATCATGACCAGCCCCTCCTGGACCAAAATACCACAGCAATAAGTCATGATGCCAGACCGCTCCCCGCCGTACCGTCGTTGCCCGCCCGATGCCGCCGCCAACATTCCTGGCTCGCTGCACAGAACGCAGCGCCCCGCTCGCCGCCTGCCGGCGACTGAGGTTGGCGCGCCTATCGTCCGGCCGACCTCGGGCGAAACGGACCGCCGCACCATCGGGGCTCGCCACCATGCGGCGCCTGCGGTCCCGGGTCAAGCTTGAGCCGCCGCAGGAGGACGCAAGGGCGTCGCGCGTAAAAGAGGGCAAAAGTCGCGGCGGCTCATCCGTCATCGCCGGGCTTGTCCCGGCGATCTCGTTCGGGAGGACGCGGTGCGCCGATTGTCGAGATGGCCGGGACAAGCTGACAAGCCCGGCCACGACGCGTAGGAACCGCTCTTGCCCCTGTTACCGTCTGTTACCGTCCGCGCCCCCTGGTACATCGCGCCGGCTTGCAATAATGTCGGCCGCAAGGTTCGCAAAACCATCGGTGCAAGCGGAGGGCTCGACGTGCGGTGGATTTGGCCGTGGCAAGACAGGAATCGCCGGTTCTCCTGGCTGAAGGCCTGCGCCTTCGCGCTGATACTGCTTCCGGGAGCGCGGGCGTGCTATCAGATCGCCGTTGGGGATTACGGCAGCTATTCGCTGGCCATCCCGAGCCTCACCTACTGGTCGGGCGTGTGGGCGACCTGGTTCCTGCTGCTCGCGCTCGCGGTGACGCCGGCCATGGTGGTGTTTCGCTGGCGCGGCCTCATCGCGGTGCGGCGGATGGTCGGGGTGACGGCGCTCTTTTATACCATTGGGCATATCCTGATCTATTTCGCGCTGCGGCAGTGGAACTTCGAACTGATCTGGGGCGACATGTTGACGCGGCTGACGCTGATCGTCGCCACCGTCTCGACAATCGGGCTGATCGTGCTGGGCGCCACGTCCTTCGATGCTGCGATCCGTTCCATGGGGGCGGAAGGCTGGCAGCGGCTGCATAATTGGACCTACCTCATCAGCGGATTGGCACTCCTCCACGTCGTGCTGGCGCGTGGCACCTACACCGAGCAATACATGCTGACCGGCGCTTTCGTCTGGCTGATGGCCTGGCGGGTGCTGGACCGCTATGCGCTCGGCGCCAACGTCAAGGCGCTGGCGCTGCTGACGCTCACGGCGTCGATCTTCACCGCGCTGCTCGAAGCCGGCTACCTCTATGGCCGGCGCGGCTTTGCGCCGATGGAGACGCTGGCGATCAATTTCAACGTCGATGGCCTCGATTTCGGCATTCCGCCGGCGTGGCAAGTGCTTGGACTAGGGTTGGTGTTCGTGCTCGGCGCCGCCGCGCGCCAGGCGCTTCTGCTCAAGGCCGCGCGGCTTGAGGCGCGGCGGGCCTGAGGTGGCGGTCCCATGGCGGGCGGCCCCTGGGAGCGCGGGCGTCTCGCCCGCTCTTGCTATGCGACCGGAAGATGCGGGCGGGACGCCCGCGATCCCAGGACGGGCACCCCGATGATGGGTTTCGTCAAGCGAGGCCGATTTGAGGGCGTGGCGCCGGCGTTCTTCGATGCCGTCCACAGCGCCGTAGGGTGGGCAAAATCGCCTGCGCTTGCGGTAAAGATGGCGCCCCGACCGGCGGCGATTTTGCCCACGCGGACAACACGGTGAGATAGGACCGCGTGGGCAAAATCGCCGGAATTGCCTCCGCGGGTTCTTGCGCGAGGCAAGGCGATTTTGCCCACCCTACCGGGCCGGGCACGCCGGCGATGCCGACGGTGTCGCCGCAATCAACACGGTGACCGACAAAAAGCGGCCCAAAGGCACCCAAAAAATTTCGCGCCTGCGGCGGGCACCCCTTAACTCTGGACTGAATGCACCTCCGTGCTCATGACGTAAAGAGATTAAGGAGTAGGAGGTGAAAGCGTTCTGGCAACCCGGAAACCGACATTGAGGTCGCGGTAGTCGGGTCGGTCCCAGTAGCGGTAGGCAGAGCGGAGGATGTGAGGAAAGTCGTCCCAGCAACCACCGCGCAGAACGCGAAGTGACGCGTCACCACCCTTCCAGGCTGTACCGTCGGTCGGCGGATTTTCGCTATAGTCCTCATGCCAATTATCCTCGCACCATTCTAAAACATTCCCGTGGACCTGATAAAGGCCGAAGGGATTCGGCGCGAAGGAATTTCACAGGAACAGTCTGCTTACGGTACTCACCCTTAGGTCCGTCACCATAAGTATAGTTGCCGTCATAGTTGGCTTGGCTTGTCGAAATCGAGGAGCCCCACCAGAACGGCGTGTCCTTCCCCTTGCGGGCTCGGCAGCAATATTCCCATTCGGCCTCCGAAGGCAGCCGATAGTCCTTGCCAGTCAGCCCGGACAGCCATCCCGCATAGGCCGTAGCATCCTCCCATGACACGTTCATCACCGGCCGCCGGCCGCGGCCCCAGCCTTCGTCATGGGGGTTGTATTTGACCCCGCCGCGGCTCAGCGCCGCGTCCCATTCCTCGAACGTCACTGCAAAGCGGCCGACCGCGAAGCGGCCGGGAATGACGACGAGATGTTGCGGGCGCTCGACGCTGCTCCCTTCTCCCTCGGGCGAACCCATCAGGAATTCGCCGTCCGGGATGACGACCATTTCGGGACCGGCATCGCCACTGCCGAGTTCATCGCGGAAAATCGCCCCCGGCGGCGCCCGTTCGGCGCGCTTGCCGATCATAATCGCGATCCGCAGTTCGATCTCGCAAAGTATACCGATGCGGAATTGCCGAACTCTCCCCGCCATACCGTCGATACGCCGGAGGTCGATTTGCCTCTTTGCTTCGGCAACGTCCAGATAATCCCCGAGGACGTTCAACTGGCGACGCACTTCGACGCGCACCGCGTCCGGCACTGCGTCCTGCGGCACATCCCTAACCGCTTGACGGGCGGCGCGGAGATGGGGCTCAAGCTCGTTGTTGACGATGACCGTGCAATCCTCCTGCCGGACGAGCAGGTCCAACATCTTTGCCAAAACTTGCAGCAGAGGCGCCAACGCCCCGAAATGGAATACGTCGCCTTGATCAGCCGCATCGCCGGGGGGAAACGCCACATGGAGCGCTTCCTGTGCAGTAAGCAACTGGTCAAAATCCGTCTCGTCCCAACGCGATTGATCCGGCAGGTCGCGAAGGCGGTGGAGTGGGCCTTCAAGGACACTTCCCACCATGTTGCCCAGGCGCGGCACCTCGGCGACCTGGGCGAGGAGCCGGTCGATCAGGTCAGCCATTTCCTGCGCCTGCGCTGCGGACGGTCGCGCCGGGACGGCCTTCTTGCGTTGTGGCACCAGAACCGGTGGCAGAAATTTGAGTGTGCCCGCCGCCAGCGCCGCACGGTATTGCGCCTTGAAGGCTTCGGCCGGCGCTGCCGTTTTCTCGTGCGTTTCGCGCGGTGTGAACGACGGCCATCGCTCCGACCACCATGCGCTCCAGGTCGCCGTATCGTCGGCGCCACTTGGCGGCGCGAACCCAAACAATCTCGCGATATTGCGAACGATGTACGCGGGCGGGTTGCCGGGTGCCCGCTTCGAGTCCTCGGGAGGGAACCACATGCCGAAGTTCGGGAGCTCGGTTCCAAGCGCTTCGACCAGCTCCTTCTGCTGCTTGAAATTCGGAAGATTTTTCCGGCCGGGGGATCGGTGGGTACCCCTGCTCGGGCCACGGCTCCTCCCGGCGGATCGCCAGAGCGAGCAGCCAACGGACCTTGATGTGCCCGTCGTGTATCCAGCAATTGTCCTTCGCCATCCGCCGCCCCCCGCGGCCACAAAAATTTTAAGTTCAAGGAATTCGAAGTTCGGACCCATGAACGGTGAATTTTAACCCCGCTTTTAAGCCGCCCTGAAACCGCCACAAGCAAAAAATTAATGGCTCTTTTAGATTAAAATAAGATATTGATTCTTAAAGGTTTTTTCCTTTTCACGGCAGTTGGGTCCAGGCAATCTCCGCGGTGGACGGTGCTCCCCATGGCGGGGCGCCCGCGAACCACGGGAGGCGCGCATGCTGCGCTTGTTCTTGTCCCACCTCGGCGGCGAAGCGATTCGCACCTTCGCCCTCGTGATCGCCCCCGATCTGCCACCCCTGGCCTGCCTGGCCATCGGGATCGCGGGCGGAATCCTGATCGAAGCGGTCTTGCTGTGGCTCCATCGGCGCAACAATCGAACCACCAGCGGGGGGAGTGAAAGGGTCTCGTAGCCCGGATTACAGGACCGCGGCTTTGCGGTCCTGTAATCCAGGGCGGCCGCGGTGTCCGATCACCGTTTCACTCCCCGATGCCGGCCCCGGATTGCGGTCACGCAAGCGGCGTGACCGCAATCCGGGCTACGCGCGGATCGCCGGCCGATCGTCACCCAACACTTCCGAGCCCGTTCGCCGCATGCTAAGGATTTCGTTCTCGGAGCCGCCGCGAAACTCCGCGTGAGGCGGAAGGCTGCTCCGGACTGCGCCGTAAGCGCATGGGAGGACATGATGGCGGAGAAACACCGTAAACGCAGGACGTCTGAACCCGAGATCGTGGCCGGCAACGGGCTGATCGATCGCCGGGCCTTGCTGGGGCGGGGTATCGTTTTTGCCGGCGCGGCCGTCGGCGGCGGCGCTTCGATCACCGGCGCGGCCGCGGAGCCGCTGGCGGTCGATCCGTGGAGCCTCGGACCGGGAGAAGTCATTCCGGCCTATGGCACGCCGTCGAAATATGAGGCCAAGGTCGTGCGCACGCTCACCAATCCCAAGGGCGAGCCGCGCACCGCCAATGCGCGCACGCCGCACCATCTGCTCGAAGGCACGATCACGCCCGCCGGGCTGCATTTCGTGGTGTCGCGCACCGGGATTCCGGATATCGATCCCGCCAAGCACCGCCTGGCCATCCACGGCCTGGTCAAGCAGCCGCTGGTATTCACGCTCGATGCGCTGGCGCGCTATCCCAAGGTTTCGCGCACGCATTTCGTCGAATGCGGCGGCAACAGCGCGCCGCTGTTTTCCAAGGATCCGGTGCAGGCCAATGTGCAGGCGATCCATGGCCTGCTGTCGTGCTCGGAATGGACCGGCGTGCCGCTCTCCACGCTGCTGGAGGAGACCGGGATCGACCCCAAGGCAAAATGGTTCATCGCCGAGGGCGCCGACGGGCCGAGCATGAATCGCAGCATTCCGCTCGCCAAGGGGCTCGACGATGCGATGATCGCGCTCTACCAGAACGGCGAGCGCATCGCGCCGTCCAACGGCTATCCGATGCGGCTCCTGGTGCCCGGCTACGAGGGCAACATGAACGTAAAGTGGCTGCACCGCATCAAGCTGGTGGAAGCCCCGGTCATGGCCATCAACGAGACCATGCAGTACACGCTGCTGCGGCCCGACGGCAAAGCCTGGCAGTTCTACTTCCCGATGGAGGTCAAATCCTTCGTCACCAGCCCGTCGCCGGGGCTGACCTTGCAAGGGCCGGGCTATTACGAAATCTCCGGGCTTGCCTATTCCGGCAATGGCCGCATCGAGAAAGTCATGGTCTCGGCGGACGGCGGCAAAAGCTGGGGGCAGGCGGCGTTACAAGGCCCGGTGTTGCCTAAGTCACTCACGCGTTTCCGCATGCCGTGGCGCTGGGACGGCCAGCCGGTGGTGCTGCAAAGCCGGGCCTGGGACGAGGCCGGCAACGTGCAGCCGACCCGCGCCGAACTGCTGGCCCAGCGCGGGACGCCCAAGACCAACCCGCCGGTCACCGCTTTCCCGATGGGGCACATGAATTCGATCACCAGCTGGGCGATCGACAGCAAGGGGGAGGCCAAGCATGTCTATGCGTAAGCTGCTGGGCGCCGCCGCCCTCGCGGCGACGGCTTGGGGCGGTGTGGCGCTCGCCGCCGATCTGCCGGGGCTCGGCCAGAAGGTCACCGAGGCCGATCTCGCCAACTGGGATATCAGCATCGGCCCCGACGGGGTCGGGCTGCCGCCGGGCAGCGGCACGGCGGCACAAGGCGCCGCGATCTACGCGGAAAAGTGTGTGGCCTGCCACGGCAAGGACGGCACCGGCGGCATCGCCAACCGCCTGTTCGGCGGGATCGGCACGCTGGCGTCCGCGGCGCCGATCAGGACGGTGGGCAGCTACTGGCCCTATGCGACCACGATCTTCGACTTCACCCGCCGCGCCATGCCGTGGCCGCAGCCGAAGTCGCTGACCGCCGACGAGACCTACGCGCTCACGGCCTATATCCTCAAGCTCAACGGCCTCATCGGGGACAATGACGTGATGAATGCCGATACGGTGCCGAAGGTGAAGATGCCGAACCGCGACGGGTTCATCAGCGCCTATCCGGCGAAGCATTGAAACCGAGCCCTGTAGCCCGGATGAGCGGAGCGACATCCGGGTGCAGCGGTTAGCAAATCCCGCATGTCGCTACGCTCATGCGGGCTACGTGCTCGGCCGGACAAAACACGTTCCGGTCCTATCCGCGAAATGTGGCCGGAGCGTTTATCCCTACGCCCACCGGAATCCGACCTCTATCATCCGGCGATCATGGAAGTTCCAGCGGAACCCCATCGTAGATCTCGGCCAGCGGCAGTTCCAGCCCCAGGGCAGGAACCGCGATGACGGCAGCAGCGCCACTCAACACTGCGGGGCAGCCGTCGAAGCCGGCATCCTTGCGCGCGTAGACATAGGCCTTCGGTTCGGATTGCGACAGCACGACGTAAGCCAGCAGGCTCGGCAGTTGCAGATATTCGATCGGCTTGTCGCCGAGATCGGTTTCGGCGCTCGACGGCGACAATACCTCGGCCAGCAGTACCGCGGCCTGGGCGGTATAGCTTTTGGCGCTGCCGCCGGCGCGATCGACCACAATGTCGGGATAGCGCAGGGTGTCCGGGGCGGTATCCAGGCCGAACTCGGCGACGACCGCCCATTGTTTGGGGTCGAGGCGGCGGCGCAACGCAAACATCATATTGCTGACGATCAATCCGTGCGCCAGCGACGGCCGCGGCATCATCATGGCAAGACCTCCGGCCAGTTCGTAGCGTTCCGGCTCGCCCTCCACCCAGGTTGCGAAGACGGCCTTGTCCATGCGCAGGCTGGTCTGGATGTTCATGACATTGCCCTTTGCTGCGAGGAGGTTCGTGGATCATAACAGCTACGCCATGATCGATCCATCCTCGCTCGAATTGTCCGCAGAAAAGCGGCGCTTTCAGTGGCGCGTTGGGCGGGATCTCGTTGAAATGAGATCGCAAATCGGCCACTGTCGTCGGCGGCGGGGGCATCCAGCAACCCGCGACTGACCGTTTCGCAATGGGAAGGACGCCGTGACGCAACGAAAATTCAGCGCTTATGGGGTCGCTAAGTCGAGCTACGCGGCGGGCGTGGCGGTTCGTGTGATCGCGCTGGCATCGGCGATCGGTCTGTGGAGCACCGCCGTTCACGCTTTCGACGAATCCAAATATCCCGACATGAACGGCCAGTGGGTGCGCGCCGCCGTTCCGGGAGAAACCGGATTGCCGCCGTTCGATCCCTCAAAGCCGCCGGGGCGCGGGCAGCAGCCACCGCTGACGGCCGAATATCAGGCCAAATTCGCGGCCAATCTGGCCGAGCGGGCCGCCGCCGGTTTGAGCGACGTGGTGGCGACCAGCTGTCTCGCCCCCGGCATGCCGATGATGATGCAGGCCTATGCGCCGATGCAGATCACGGTGCTGCCGGAGACCACCTATATTCTGATCGACTATATTCACGAGGCGCATCGCCGGATATTCACCGACGGCCGCGATTGGCCCAAGGCGGTGCCGCCGACCTATACGGGCTACTCCATCGGCAAATGGATCGATACCGACGGCGACGGCCGTTTCGATGTGCTGGAAGCCGAAACCCGCAATTTCAAAGGCCCGCGCTTTTACGACAGCAGCGGCATTCCGCTGCACGAGGACGATGAGAGCGTGATCCACGAGCGCATCTACCTCGACAAGGCCGACCGCAACCTGCTGCACGACGATATCACGGTGGAGGACCACGCGCTGACGCGTCCGTGGACGGTGAGCAAAACCTACCGCCGTAACCTCGACCCAATGGCCGAATGGCCGGAGTATAATTGCAACGAGCAAATTCCGTTCGTGCAGATCGGCGAGCAGCTTTATCGGCTCAGCCCCGACGGCTACCTGATGCCGACCCGTGCCAACCAGCCGCCGCCCGACACCCGTTATTTCCAGCAGCCCGCCAGATGACCGGGGCTCCGGCCCTTGGATCGCCGTAACGGAGGACATCCATGCAACACCGCAACGCAATCGGTGCCGTAGTTCTGGCCGCCTTGACATGCATGACGTGGACGGGCGCGTTGGCCTTCGACGAATTGCAATATCCGGACTTGAAGGGCGGGTGGCGCCGCGTGGCGGTGCCCGGCATCGTCGGTCAGCCCTCCTACGATCCGACCAAACGCGGCGGCATCGCGCAGCAGGCACCGCTGACGCCGGAATATCAGGCGATCTTTGCCGCCAATATGAAAGAGCAGGAAGCCGGCGGGCAGGGCACCGACCCGACCTATACGTGCCTGTCACCCGGCATGCCGCGGGTGATGACCACCTTTGTGCCGTTCGAAATTCTGGTCACGCCGCAAATGACCAATATTTTGATCCAGCACATCCACGACTCGCGGCGGATTTTTACCGACGGGCGCGACTGGCCGCAGAAAATCACCCCGAGTTTTGTCGGCTATTCGATCGGCAAATGGATCGATACCGATGGCGACGGCCGCTACGACGTGCTCGAAGTCGAAACCCGTGGCTTGAAGGGACCGCGCTCCTACGACCCCGCCGGGCTGCCGTTCCACGCCGACAATCAGAGCGTTTTCAAGGAGCGGTTTTACCTCGACAAGGCCGATCCGAATACGCTCTACGATGAAATCACCACGTTTGACCACGCGCTGACGCGGCCCTGGACGGTGACCAAGACCTATGCCCGGGTGCCGATGAAACAGGGCGAATGGGTCGAGGAAGTCTGCGCCGAGGGCAACCACGACGTGGAAATCCACGGAGAGGGCTACCTGATCAGCGGCGACGGGCTGCTGATGCCTACCAAGAAGGGCCAGGCGCCGCCGGATCTGCGCTATTTCAAGCAGGGCCAAAAATAGGGGTAACGCCGCGGTTAAACGTTTGCGGTTGGACCATCGGCCGGTCACCGGTGCCGCCGCATTCGGACTCGGCGATCGGCCTTTTCAAGGAACCGCAGACCGATAAAGGGGGCGGTGCAGTCGGTGGGTTTTAACAAGGACCGGTAATTTCCCGCGCTTGCTCACCCACCCGCCCCATGCTCCCGCAACGCCCCGCCGATCTCGCCCAGCACGGCCGGATCGTCGATCGTGGCCGGCATGGTCCAGGCGTCGCCGTCGGCGATCTTCTTCATGGTGCCGCGAAGAATTTTGCCGGAGCGGGTTTTCGGCAGCCGCGCCACCGTAATGGCGATGCGGAACGACGCGACGGGGCCGATCTTTTCGCGCACCAGCGCCACGATCTCCTGCTCGATCTCGGTCGGCGGCCTGTTCACGCCGGCTTTGAGCACGATGAAGCCGCACGGCACCTCGCCCTTGAGGTCGTCCTTCACGCCGATCACGGCGCATTCGGCCACGTCCGGGTGCGCGGACAAAACCTCCTCCATGCCGCCGGTGGAGAGGCGGTGGCCGGCGACGTTGATGATGTCGTCGGTGCGACCCATGATGTAGAGATAGCCGTCGTCGTCGGCAAAACCGGCGTCTGCGGTCTTGTAGTAGCCGGGGAATTCCGTGAGATAGCTTTCCCGCATGCGCTCGTCGCTGCCCCACAGCGTCGGCAGGCAGGACGGCGGCAGCGGCAGCTTGATGACGATCGAGCCCATGCGGTTGCGCGCCACCTCGTGGCAGGCCTCATCGACGATGCGCACGTCGTAGCCGGGCATCGCGACCGTCGGCGAGCCGTGTTTTACGGGAAGTGCGCCGAGACCGACCGGGTTGCCGGCGATGGCCCAGCCGGTCTCGGTCTGCCACCAGTGGTCGATCACCGGAATTTTAAGACAATCCTCGGCCCATTTCACCGTGTCGGGGTCGGCGCGCTCGCCGGCGAGGAACAGGGTGCGGAATTTGGATAAATCATAGCGGGATAGATGCGCGGCCTTCGGGTCTTCCTTCTTGATCGCCCGGAACGCGGTCGGCGCGGTGAACATCGCCACCGCCCCGTGCTCCGCGATGACCCGCCAGAACGCGCCCGCATCCGGGGTGCCGACCGGCTTGCCCTCGTAGAGGATGGTGGTGCAGCCGTGAAACAGCGGCGCATAAACGATGTAGCTGTGGCCCACCACCCAGCCCACATCGGAGGCCGACCACCACACCTCGCCGGGGTTGACGCCGTAGAGATATTGCATCGACCACTTTAGCGCGACCATATGGCCGCCATTATCGCGCACCACGCCCTTCGGCCTGCCGGTGGTGCCGGAGGTGTAGAGGATGTAGAGCGGATCGGTGGCGGCAACGGGCACGCATTCGGCGCGCTTGCCCGCCGTGATGGCGGCATCGCGCAAGTTGGCCCAGTCATGGTCGCGCCCGGCGACGAGGTCCGCGTGCAACTGCGGCCGCTGCAGGATCAGGCAGGCTTCCGGCTTGGCGGGGCTAAGCGCAATCGCCTCGTCGAGCAGCGGCTTGTAGGCCACGATCCGGCCGGGTTCGATGCCGCAGCTGGCGGAAAGAATCACCTTGGGCTTGGCGTCGTCGAGCCGAGTCGCGAGTTCGGCTGCCGCAAAGCCGCCGAACACCACGGAATGGATCGCCCCGATGCGGGCGCAGGCCAGCATCGCGATCGCCGCTTCCGGCACCATCGGCATATAGAGGATGACACGGTCGCCGGCGCCGACGCCGAAATCCCGCAACACGGCGGCAAGCGTGCGCACCTCCGTGAGCAATTCCGCATAGCTGATGGCGCGGATGGTGCCGGTGACCGGCGAATCGTAGATGATCGCATTCTGCGCGCCACGTCCGCGCGCCACATGGCGATCGACGGCATTGAAACAGGTGTTGCAGGTGGCGCCCACGAACCAGCGGCCATACACGCCGGCTGCGGGATCGAAGACCTTTGCGGCCGGTTCGAACCAGTCGATCGCCTCGGCCGCCTCCGCCCAGAACCCCGCCGGATCGCGCAAGGAGCGGGCGTAAACGTCGTAATAGCGGCTTGCCGCCGCCGGCGACTGCAATGCCGAAACTGTGCTCACGCGATCGTTCTCCCTCGACCCGCGCCGCACCGCGTTTGATCTTTGATCACCACGTGCTGCTCGCTCGGCTTGCGGACTACCGCGAACACGCTACCATGGACAAGCCTGCTGGAACACCGAGGCGCCTCGACCATCAGGAGACCGGCCGGATGCCAAAAGAACGCCCGCGCGAAGTGGAATGCTCTCGCGAAGTGACCGACGTTCTTACGACGAAACCGCGGATCCCCGCTCGGCTTTGCCAATAATTTTTTCGCCGCCCAACGTGTCGGCGGTTGCCGCGTGCTCGGTGCCTGCGCCATGGCGTTGGGCGGGCAAGCCGGCAGCTAAGTCGGTCTCGCTTCGCTGTATCAGTCACAATATAGCGAAGCTGCAACGGCAGGCCATCATACTGTTGATACGACGGTTCGCTGCTCGGTGCAGAACGGTGACGTTAAGCCCTGCGAACCTCAGTTATGTCTTGCACGAAGGCCGTAAAATGGCGAACATCCGGGCTTGACTGGGAGTCATCTTGCCAATCCCGGTCAAGGGAGGACATGATGACCGATATCAAGCAAACCACACCCCTCATGACGCCGCGCCGCGGCTTCTTCACCCGGATTGCCGGCGTGATGGCGCTCGCGGCGTTCGTTCCAACCGGGTCGCAGGCGGAGACCGAAGCGGATGATGGGCCGAACTGGCCGGGCAAGCTGACCGGACGCCACAAGCAGGTGGTCGACGCCTACGCGATCAATGACGGTTACCCGCTCGGATTCGTGCTCAATTTCCTGACCCCGAACAAGTCGGCGGCCGGGGTCATCATTCTGCGCCACGAAGCCTTCCCGCTCGCGCTCAACCACGCGATGTGGGCGAAATACAAGATCGGCGAGGCCGAAAAGATCAACGACCCCGAAACCAAGGCGGCGGCGGTGAAGAACCCCTATTTTGAGCAGAAGCCCGGCGTCTTGCGAAACGACAATATGGCAATCGACAAGCTGCTCGCGCGCGGCACCGTGTTCGGGGCCTGCAATCTGGCACTTCGCGGCCATGCGAGACGGCTCGCCAAGAATGCCGGCGTGACCGCGGATGAAGCCGCAAAGGAATTCGCCGCCAACATCATCCCGGGCATCACCGTAATTCCGTCGGGTGTGTGGGGGGTCAACCGCGCCCAGGAGGCCGGCTGCACCTATTGCACCGGCGGCTGACCGCGAAGGCCGGGCTCGTTCCGGCGGCCTCGCTCCGGTGAGGCTGCCCGGATCGCTGCCGGCTCTGCCGGCGAACGGCCGGGCCTCGCATGCGATGCAGCGCCGCGGGTAAGCGTTATCCGGGCGCCGATGTGCTGGTGGCGAGGCCCAGCACGGCTTGCGGCAGCAGCTTCGCGAACAGTTCCGCCCAGCGGCGCTGGCCGGCCGCATCGGTGATCAAGTCCTGGCGAATCTCGATGCCGACGTGGGGCAGTCCGCGCTGCTCGCCGTGAACCGGGATCGTGTAATCCGACGTGTCGGTCACCGCATAGGGTTCGTTGTCGCCGACCACGAGCCCGGGCTCGCGCCGGAGCAGGTCCAGCAGCGATGCCGCAACGCGGGGATCGCGGTTGTAGAGCAGGCCGACATGCCATGGCCGTGCCTCGCCCTTAAATACCGGCGTGAAGCTGTGCATGGCAATGAGGATCGCCGGCCGGCCGCCCTGCCGGCGCCGGTCAAGTTCGTCGGCGATGGAGTGGTGATAGGGCTCGAACACTTCTCGCAGGCGGGCCTGCGCCGACGCGCCGCTGAGCCAGGTGTTGCCCGGTATGGAAGTACATTCGCTCAACGCGGCAATCGACGTCTCAGTGCCCGGGACGCGGTTGCAGTCGATGACGAGCCGTGAATAATTTTGCCGGATCAGAATGGCGTCGAGGGCATCCGCCAGCAGAGCCGACACCGCACCCACTCCGATATCCCAGGCGATGTGACGATCGCGGTCGGCGGCGCCCAGGCCAAGATTTTGCAAGGCGCGCGGCATGTACTTTCCGGCGTGATCGGCCACGATGACAAAAGGCGATCGCCCGCCCGCATTAGTTACCGTGACGGCGTCGGGTTCATCGGCGGCCAGCAACTGGCTGATCATTGCATCCATGAGATTGGCTCGTTTCGGTTCGTGGATTTGCCGGCGGCATCAGCCTGATAACGGTTTTTGGTTTTTTGGTGATTGGCGCCGAACCTGCGTAGGCGACATCTAGAAATGCAGAAATGAATAAATCATTGCGCCGCGCCCGCCAACCTCGCCAACGGGTCGGCTACCGCATCCGGCGAAGCGTCCTCGATAGCCGTCGTCGCCGGAGTCATCTGGGCAGACCGGGGGACGGAAAGCGGCGCGCGAAGAGGTGAGCGCCCCGAAAAGAGCCCGGTCCCTACCCGGACCGAATAGCGAAGAGCCAAAAAACAAAAACCCCGCACTATGCGGGGCCAAGAGCAGGGTAGATTTGCCAACGTGATTCCACGCCGCACCTATCGAGCGGGCAGGGCGGGCGTGTCCGTGCACACTCCGTGCGCGGATACCGCACCGTAATCGCTACGGATCGGATGGTCCGACCCGTTCCTCCCGGCCGGTCGGCCGAACCTAGGCCCTTACTGTGAAGCCTGATTGGTCCGAGACGCCGAACGATGCGCGCGGTGGTTCGCCGTGGCCGTCGCAACGACGCTGGCGGTCTGCGGGCACTCACCCCAATAGCCGAAGCCGCCTTCGCGCTCCTGCGACTGCGAATGCACGAAGCACTTGCCGTCCTTGTGCACCATACCCGCGCTATGGTCGGCCTGGGCCGGAACGGTTGCCAGAACTGCACCGAAAGCGATCGCGGCCGCCGTAACAGTCACCTTGTACATGCTGGTCTCCCTCAATGTCTCTTTTTGCGTTTAAGCAACTTCCGGATGCATAAACGCGCAATAAAATTGATATCAACTCCTATTCGGGGATGCAATAGCAATTTTACAAAAATGTAAAAAAATTACGGCAAGGAGTGTGCGCCTTCCCGCCGCCGCACGCGTTCGCCACATTTTACCATTTCAGCAGGTGCGCGCTCTGCATGAATCGAAAAGGCCCCGCGTTCACGCGGGGCCAGATGGCTTCTTGCGTCGCTGGAAATTTTTTCAAGCCGTTCCGGTACGGCTTGCTGTTTGTGCCGCCGGCTGAGGGGACACCGGCAGCCCACTTGCACGCGACATCAGGATGCTTTTGCGACAACCTCGGTATGCGCGCGCAAGATTCTCGGCGCGGCCGAACGGGCCGGATACGGTCCCGCAGATCGCCGCACTGGATTCGCTATTGCGCCTAATGGGAGACGGCATGGTGACGGATATGGTGGCCCGTCGAATTCGCACTCACCGTCGTTGAGGCAACCGGCGTGCTCGCCGTCTGCGGGCAGGTGCCCCAAAATCCGAACCGGCCGTCCCTTTCCATGCTCTGCGAATGCGTAAAGCACTGGCCACCCTTATGATTGGGACCGCCGGCGCTCACATCAGCCCGAGCCGGGACGGAAGCCAACAAAGCGCCGAAGGCGATCATGGTGGCCGCGAAGGTCAACTTTTGCATGTCAGGTCTCCCTCAGATCGGGTGTTTTGCGTGTACCACGCTTGTTTATGCAGTCGCCCGACTGCATAACTTTACAATAAAGTCATTATCGCTAATCAAGCCTCATGGCAACAGGAATGTTATGTAAGTAAAAAAATTTTTATGAAAACGACTATCGGTACGCCTAGGCGCTGTGTACTATCTTAGATAGTAGTCGCGACCGGCTGGTCCACTTGCCCTCGATCACGTCTCGTTGTACCGACCGAGGCACCACCCCAATCCGGTTTTCCGCGCCACATATCCGAGCCACCGTCATGCCATCTTCCCGGACACCGCGGCGCGGCGCGCCACCGTCGCGCCTGCGGCTCGCCACCGACATCGGCGGCACCTTCACGGATGTGGCGGCGTTCGATACCGCGAGCGGGGACATCAGGCTCGGCAAGGCGCTGTCAACGCCACATCATCTGGTCGAGGGAATCACGGCGGCGGTCGCCCACGCAAGTACCGCCTACGCGGACGCCGGGCTGTTCCTCCATGGCTCGACGGTCGCCATCAACACTATCCTGGAACGCACCGGCGCCAAGACCGCCCTCATCATCACCGAAGGCTTTCGCGACATCTACGAAATCGGCCGCATCAACCGGCCGGATGCCTACAACCTGTTCTTCAAGAAACACGAGCCGCTGGTCGAGCGCGCGCTGCGCTTCGAGGCGCGCGAGCGAATCCTGGCCGACGGCGACATCGACATCCCGCTCGACGAGGCAGAAATTGCGCATCTCGGGACGAAGCTCGACCGCCTCGGCATCGAAGCGGTCGCGATCCTGTTCCTCAACTGTTACCGCAATGCCGGTCACGAGGCGCGCGCCAAGCAGCTGATCGAGGCCAATCATCCCGATATGTTTGTCTCGGCGTCGCATGAATTGTCGCGGGAGTACCGGGAGTTCGAGCGCTGCTCGACGGTCGTCGCCAATGCGTATATCGGCCCGAAGGTGCGCCGCTATCTGGGCGAGATCGAGGAGCATATCACCCAGGCCGGGTTCGGCGGCTCGTTTCTGGTGGTGCAATCGACCGGCGGGCTCTACGCGGCCGAGCAGGCGAAATCGCAATGCATCCGCATGCTGGAGTCAGGCCCCGCGGCCGGGGTGATCGGCACCAAGGCGCTATGCGGCGCGCTGGGGCTCGCCAACGCCATCGCGTTCGACATGGGCGGCACCACCGCCAAGGCCGGCGTCGTCCACAATGGCGAAGCGCTAACCACCGGCACCGCGCTGATCGGCGGCTATGAGCGCGCGCTGCCGGTCCAGATCGCCATGATGGACATCTTTGAGGTCGGCACCGGCGGCGGCTCGATCGCGCGCGTCGAGGAGGGGGCGCTGCGGGTCGGCCCGCAAAGCGCCGGCGCGCAGCCGGGACCTGCCTGCTACGGCCTCGGCGGCACCGCGCCGACCGTCACCGACGCCAACCTGGTGCTCGGGCGGATCGGCGCCGACCGCTTCCTCGGCGGCGAAATGCGGCTCGACGCCGCTGCTGCCGAGAAGGCGCTCAAGACCCACGTCGCCAAGCCGCTCGGCATGAGCGTTACCGCTGCCGCCGACGGCATTTTGCGTATCGCGGTGACCGCGATGTCCTACGCCGTCAAGGCGGTGACCACCGAGCGCGGCCTCGATGCCGGCGATTTCGTGCTGGTCGCCTATGGCGGGGCGGGGCCGCTGCACGCCGTGCAGATCGCGCGCGAGATCGGAATCCGCAAAGTCATCATCCCGAACGCGCCCGGCGTGTTTTCCGCGTTCGGCATGCTGTTCTCGGACCTGCGCTATGATTACGTGCGCACCTGGCCGGCGCGGCTCGACGATGCCGATTTCGACACCATCGCCCGCATCCATGGCGAACTGGAAGACGAGGGCCGGCGCGCGGTTGCCGCCGCGTCGGTCGCGCCGGAAAAGATCACCATCCAGCGCGCCGCCGACATGCGCTACGTCGGCCAGGAACATGCCGTCACGGTCGATCTGCCGATGCGGGTCTATGCCAAGCAAGACCGCGCCGCCATCAAGCGCCATTTCGACGCCATGCATTTGGCGCGCTACGGCACCAGCGCGCCTGCCGAGCGCGCCGAGATCGTGAGCCTGCGCTCGACCGTCACGGGCGTGCTGCCCAAGCCGCCATTGCGCGAGGCGGCCGCCGGCTCGGCGGCGCCGCTCAAAGCGGCCTTCACCGGCAAGCGGCCGGTTTATTTCGAGGGCGACGGCTTCGTGGAGACGCGGACGTTCGCACGGGCGGCCCTGCGCGCCGGCAACCGCATCAAAGGACCGGCGCTGATCGAGGAACATGCCTCGACCACGGTGCTGCTGCCGGGCGACACCGTCGAGGTCGATCGGTTCGGCAACCTCGCGATCACGGTGGGGAATCGGAAGAGGGGCTGAGCCGAACGCCGGATTCGTGACATCGCTTGCGCTGGACATTTCTCCGCAGCGTTGCCAGCAGGTCAGGTGAATTCAAGCATAGCATTATATTCTCCGTGAGATGTCGTTGCGACGGATGACGGGCCGGTGCGGCTCGTGCCGGTGCGTTCGGGTTCGACGCGATCACCGCCCGGCGCCTCCACACATCACTTTAGCCTCCGCACCGCGCGTTCGCGGGCCATGCGGATGCAACCGCGGATGCGGGATGCCGGCACGCTGGGTTCGGACGCGGACCTGCCCAAGCAGCTGCGCCGGCACAGCATTCTGTGCCAACTGCGTCGCTTGGGCTTCTTGGGCTTCTCCGATCTCGAAATATACAGTAGCGTAACATAGCGACGCGGTTTTCGCGCGCGTAGGCGACGCGTCCGGTGAACCCGCGCTTCGCCACTGCCCTTATCACGCAAAACAGGGAGTCAACCCATGCGCCCGCGCCGAACAGGAATTGCGATTGCTTTGCTCACGACCGTTCTGGCGGCCGGCATGGCGCGCGCGCAATCGAGCTATCCGTGCACCGAGACCAACGCCAACCTGCCAAATCCCTATCGTCAGATCACCGATTGGGCCTCACCGCCGCGGCCGTGGAATCCCGTCAATGCCGTTGCGGTCGACCGGGACAATGATCTCTGGGTGGCGGACCGCTGCGAAACCGACGACTGCGTTCCGGTCATCGAACTGTCACCCGACGGCAAGACCTTGCGCAACTTCGGCGCCGGGCTGTTCGTCGAGCCGCATCAGGTGGCGGTCGATCGCGATGGCAACATTTGGGTCGCGGACGCCTCCGCAAAGGGAGGCAAGGGCATGCAGGTCACCAAGCTCGGCCCGGACGGCCGCGTGCTGCTGAAGCTCGGCAAGCCCGGCGTGGGCGCCGGCCAAAGCGGCCTCGACATTTTCGATTCGCCGACCGGGGTGGCGGTTGCCTCCACCGGCGATATCTACATCAGCGAGGGCCATGGCGAGCGCGCGCCCAACAATTCGCGCATCATGGTGTTTAGCAAGGACGGCAAGTTCAAAAAAACCTTCGCCACCCGCGGCAGCGGCGACGGCCAGTTGCGTTCGCCGCATGCGCTGGCGTTCGACAGCCAGGATCATCTCTATGTCGCCGACCGCGGCAACAGCCGCGTCGCGGTGTTCGACCGCGACGGCAAATTCCTCACCGCGTGGAAGCAATTCGGCCGGCCGAGCGGGGTCGCGGTCGATGCCAATGACATGCTGTACGTGATCGATTCGCAATCCTCCGACAATCAAGGCGCCGCCAATTACAATCCCGGCTGCCGCCGCGGCATCCGCATCGGCAGCGTGAAGGACGGCAAGGTAATGTATTATATTCCCCCGCCGGTGCCCAAGGATCCGAAGTGGCAGCCGCCGATCGGCATCGTGGTCGGCCGCGACGGCGCCATCTACGCGGCCTCGGACGACCAGATGGACATCAAGAAATATGTCAGGAATTGACGCGAAAGATTCATAAATTGCTGACGCCTCGCGCGAGCGGCCGGTCGTTCCCCGCTCGACAAGGCCGCTCTTCCGGAGTCAATTCGGGTAGATGGACAAATCAGACGTCGGCGTGCGTAGGATCCCGGCCGGCCAGGCGCCGAAGGATGCCCGGGGCGGATGAGTCGTGGAGAATTGGCCCCGGATCTCGCTATGCTGATCCAGACTACGTGCTACCCATAGGGGAAAGAGGCTGCCTCTGGAATCAAAGCGCCAGCGCCGCTATTTTTGCGCCGGAAAGTAGTTAGAGGGGTACGGTGCAACAGGCAAAGCGCATTGCACCATGAGATGGACCGGTTCCCTCCTACAAACCGACTGGTTTGGGGATCGGACTCGAAGCGGCGAAATAAAGCGATTGCGCCGCTACGGTGCGTTCAATCCGAGCTACCATCACTGCAACAAGTGCGCGCGCGACATGAGCGAGAGGAAGCACATGCCCGACCTGCTGGTTCCTGATCTTGATCCTGCGACCTACGAGCGGCTGCGCCGAGCTGCCGCCGACCGGGGCAAATCACTGGCGCAGACAGCGCGCGATCTGTTGGCGGAAAAATTGCAACCGTCGAAAGCGGAGGTGTGGGCCGCCGCCGACCGCTTGCGCGAGAAGATTGCGAAGGTGTCGGGTGATTCCACCGCCGATATCCGGGAATGGCGCGATAATTTCGATGCGCATCGATGATGGTCGTCGATGCCAGCGTCGCCGTGAAGTGGGTCCTACCCGAGGCTGACTCGGGTCCCGCGGTAGCGCTACGGGAGATGGACGCCTTGATCGCGCCGTCCCTGGTGATCGCCGAGATCGGAAATGCACTTTGGAAGAGCGTGCTTCGGGGCGATGTTGATAACTCGGACGCGTCCGCTGCTCTGCGGATAGCAGTGGGGCATTTCGACTGGATCGTCTCCATCGACCAACTCGCCGGGCGTGCATTGGGACTGGCTGTCGATCTGCGGCATCCGATTTACGACTGTCTGTATCTTGCGCTCGCCGAGCGCGAACGAGTTCCAATCGTCAGTGCGGATGCGAGACTCCTTTCAGCGGCGCGACGATTGGGAACGATCAAGACACAGGTGCTAGCTGACGCGCGTAGCGGTGCCTAGGAGGCATCGGGCGGAAGCGAGTGTACGTGATTTGTTCTTCGGGCCGAAATGTGGGATGATGCGCTTGGCTTGTAACCGAGGCTGATGCTGGATGGGCGCCCGATCCAAGATCGAATGGACCGACTTTACGTTCAACCCGTGGGTCGGTTGCACGAAGGTTGCTCGTGCGAGGGGCGCACCGTCGGCCTGCGATTTTTGCTACGCCGAGAAATGGGCAAAGCGGAGTGGTCAGGTTGAGTGGGGCGACCATCCCCGCCGTCGCACGACAGAAGCGTACTGGCAAAATGCTCTGAGGTGGAATAGCCGGGCACGATCGTTCCAGGCCGAGCACGGACGGCGGCAGCGCGTGTTCTGTGCTTCACTCGCCGACGTATTCGATAATCAGGTCGATCCTGCGTGGCGCGCGGATTTGTTCGATCTCATTCGTGCATGCGACCAGCTGGACTGGCAACTGCTGACCAAGCGACCGCAGAACATTCGCAAGATGCTGCCCGCCGACTGGAACGACGGCTATCCGAACGTCCGGTTAGGCACAACGGCAGAGGATGCGCGCGCCTACCGACAACGTGTTCCCCATCTCCTTAAACTACCGGCCGCAATTCACTTCGTGAGCTATGAGCCTGCTCTCGGTCCGCTGGGGCCGCTCGGCATTGACGGTCACTCTCCCGATTGGGTCGTCATCGGCGGTGAGAGTGGCGTGCGCTCGAATGTGATTTGGCTGACCAATCCGAAATGGGTACGAGATGCTATTGCAGAATGTCAGCGCGTCGGCGCGGCGCCGTTCTTAAAGCAGTGGGGTACATACAGGAACAACCCCTGCGTCGTCGAGGATGGCCTTACCGAACAGCAAGCAATGGTGATCGATCCACCCGAAAACGGCAAGGGCGGCGGAAAGCTAAATGATAGATTGTGGCGTGATTTTCCGGTCAATACCTTGCGATTGAGATTGGCGACTTCGCGAGGAAGGGGCGCCGAAAATGGCTCAAAGAGACTCGCAGCGGTATATGCTGGGTGACGACGGACTGATTGTCGAGAAGGTTGGTTCATGGGCCGAGGTTAAACTGAAAATCGTCAAGGATTACGTTTATGCCGCGGGCGGCGCACGCAGCCGCTTTATCCGGCCGGATACCGCCTACATCGACGTCTTTTGCGGGCCCGGTCGCTCCCTTATCCGCGACACAACTAAGTTCATTGATGGCAGTCCTGTCGCCGCGTTCAAGAAAGCCCAAGAGTCACCGGGCCGGTTCACATCGATCAATATCTCTGACGGCGATTGTGAACTGCTCGCCGCGGCCCAAGAAAGATTGAATGCGGTGGAGGCGCCCGTAAGCATCTTTTCGGGTCCTGCGAGCGTAGCGATGCCGAAGATCGTTCAGAGCTTGGACCCGTATGGACTCCATCTTGCGTTTCTAGACCCCTACAATTTGGGTGCTCTGTCATTCGATCTGTTTCAGCAGCTCGCAAAGCTCAAACGTATCGATGTGATCGCTCACGTCAGCCTGTCCGATCTCCAACGAAATGCAGATCGTTATACGCATGAGGATTACGACCAATTCGACAGGTTTGCTCCGGGTTGGCGCCAAAATGTGAACACCGACATGAACCAGAGCTCATTCCGCGCAGCGCTTATTAAATATTGGCGCAACGAGATATTGAAGCTTAATTTTCCGCAGGCTCCTCACTGTGAGCTAATAACGGGGATCAGGGGCAACGGCTCTATTTGTTGATCCTGCTCGCAAGGGACGAACTTGCCTTCAAACTATGGGAAAGGATCACGTCAGTCGCCAAGGCGCCTAAGTTTGATTTCTAGAAATGGCATTCATACTCTCGATTTACGCCGGTCCCGACACAACATATGCGTGGCTGCGTTCGGGACCGGGCCGGACAGGTCGCAGCGGCATTTCGCC
This sequence comes from uncultured Alphaproteobacteria bacterium, assembly GCA_963802745.1. Classification (GTDB taxonomy): domain Bacteria; phylum Pseudomonadota; class Alphaproteobacteria; order Rhizobiales; family Xanthobacteraceae; genus JAJPKK01. The sequence continues at coordinate 207,026 of CAWDKL010000048.1, forward strand.
GGATATCGCCTGGCCTGTCGCGTGTTCACCCCCGCTCCCGCAACAGCCGCCGGATCACTTTGCCGGTCGTGGTCATCGGCATGGCGTCGATGAAGGCGACTTCGCGCGGATATTCATGGGCGGAGAGGCGTTGCTTGACGAAATCCCGGATGTCGGCCGCGAGCGCATCGGACGCCGCGACGCCGGGCTTGAGCACCACGAAGGCCTTGACGATTTCGGTGCGCACCGTGTCCGGCTTGCCGACCACCGCGGCGAGCGCCACGCGGGATGGCGGATCAGGCAATCCTCGATCTCGGCCGGTCCGATGCGATAGCCTGACGACGTGATCACGTCGTCGTCGCGGCCCACGAATGTCAAATAACCGTCGCCGTCCATCACCCCCTGGTCGCCGGTCGTCATCCAGTCGCCGATGAACTTTTCGCGCGTCGCGTCCGGCCGGCCCCAGTAGCCGAGGAACATCACCGGATCGGGCCGCTTGACGGCGATCTCGCCCGTTTCGCCCGGCTCGCATAGGCTGCCGTCGGGCCGGATCACGCCCACCCTATGGCCGGGGATCGGCTTGCCGATCGCGCCGGGCCTGGAAACCCCGATCGCCGCGCAGGAGCCGGCCACGAGATTGCATTCGGTCTGGCCATAGAACTCGTTGATCGCGAGCCCGAGCGCGTCGCGGCCCCATTCATAGGTTTCGACGCCCAGCGCCTCGCCGCCCGACCCGACGGTGCGCAAGGCGAGCGCATGGCGGCCGCGCGGATGCGGCGCCGAGCGCATGATCCGCAGCGCGGTCGGCGGGATGAAGGCATTGCGCACGCCCGTCCGCGCCATCAGCGCGAAGGCCTCCTCCGGATCGAACCGCTCCGCGCGCCAAGAAACGACGGGAACGCCGTAGTAGAGGCCGGGGAGAAGAATATTGAGGAGCCCGCCGGCCCAGGCCCAATCGGCGGGAGTCCACATCCGGTCGCCCGGTTGGGGCAGGAACTCATGCGGAAACTCGATGCCCGGCAGGTGGCCGAGCAGCACCCGATGGCCGTGCACGGCGCCCTTGGGCTGGCCGGTGGTGCCAGAGGTGTAGATCATCAGCGCCGGATCGTCGGGGAGGGTCATCTCCGGGGTGAATGCGGCGGACGCCCGCGCCAGCATGTCCGGCAAACCGAGCGCGCCGTCCGCGGGGCCGTCGATGCAGAGCACGGTGGCAAGGTCCGGCAGTTCGGGGCGGATCGCAGCGAGTTTTTCGGCGCGCCGGGCGTCGGTGATCAGGGCCTTGGCGCCGGCGTTGCGCAGCCGGTAGGAGAGCGCATCGACGCCGAACAGGATCGACAGCGGCAGCGCCATGGCGGCGAGCTTATAGATCGCCACGTGCACGGCCGCCACGCTCGGCCCCTGCGGCAGCATGATCGCCACCCGATCGCCGCGTCCGACGCCGAGCGCGCGCAGCGCATTGGCGATCCGATTCGAGCGATCGCGCAAGGCGCCGTAGCTGACCTCCTCGCAAACGCCGTCGCTACGGGCATCGATGAGCGCCGCGCGGCCGGGATCGTGCGCCGCCCAGCGGTCGCAAACCTCGATGCCGATGTTGCAGGTCGCGAGGACCGGCCAGCGGAACGCGCCAAAAAGCGCATCGTAGTCGGCAAGGCGCGGCAGCACGGATTGGCCCACGATTTCGTGTCCCCGCCATGAGTGCTTCGATCGCGGCAGTCCCGTCGGGCGATCCGGCTTCCCGGATCGCCCGAGTCCGTGGTTCCCTTACAGGGCGAACACGAACAGCATGGTCTGGTTGCGCATGTCGCGCAGTTCCGGGGTCAGGGTGAGCCGGCCCTTGGTAATCACGCTCAGGCCCGACAGGATGGCGACATACTGCTTGCCGCCGGCCTCGAAGGCGATCGGCGGAGCGTTGAAGCCGGTGCCGACATTGATCTTCCACAGCGGCGCCAGGCTGGTGTCGTCATAGGCAACGAAAGTGCCGTCCGCGAGGCCGGTGAACACCAGGCCGCCGGCGGTCGCGAGCGCACCGGTGACGTTCGGATAGGGCGAGCGCGCCCGGCCCTTGATCTCACCGGTGTACGGATCGGCGGCGACGATCTCGGATTCGGTGCGCGACAGGAACCGCGTCCCGCCGCCCAGCATCGATCCGGTCGCACTTCGCAACTGGTCGGGCGTCATGGTGACTTCGTTGCAGGTCGGGCGCGAGGGAAAATACACGCGCTTCGTGCGCGGGCTGTACGAGGCGGGTTCGTAATTGGCGCCGCCCTCATGCGACGGGCAGAGCCGCTTGGTGCGGTCCGTCAGGGTCATGTTCTGCCGGCCCGAATAAACCTGGATGTCGCGATTGGGATCGTAGTTGACCGGCATGCCGGTCTTCTGGTCGATGCCCTTGGTCCAGGTGATCTCTTCCATATAGGGCTTGGCCAGCAGCGGCTGCCCGTTGGTCCGCTCAAACGCATACAGGAAGCCGTTGCGGGCCGGATGTGACACCACTTTGTGGGCTTCGCCGCCGACCTGGCCGTCGATCAGGATGTGAGAGCCCTCTTCGTCATAGTCCCACATGTCGCCCGGCAGATACTGGTGGTACCAGTTCATCTTGCCGCTGTCGGGATCCCACGAAATCAAACTGTTGGTGTAGAGATTGGCACCGGGACGGTAGAAGGGATTGTACATCGGCACCGGATTGCCGGTACCCCACAGCACCTGGTTGGTGGCGATATCGTAGGAGCCGGTAACCCACATGGCGGCGCCGCCGGTCTGCCAGGCATTGTTGGTGCCTTTCCAGGTCTCGGAGCCCGGCTCACCGGGGGCCGGAACCGTATATTTGCGCCACAGTACCTTACCGGTAGCGCCGTCCAGCGCGGTAATGAAATCGCGCACGCCACGGTCGCCGCCGGCGGCGCCGATGATGATCTTGTCCTTCACGGGCAGGGGCGCCGCGGTAAGCTGCAGGTCGGCCTGGCCGTCCGACATATTGGTCTCCCAGACCACCTTGCCGCTTTCCTTGTCGGTCGCGATGACCCGTGGCGGGTAGCTGGCAACACTGATGACGAAATTGCCCCACAGCGCGGTGCCGCGATTGGCGAGCGGCAATTTCTCTTGCCCCGGGTCCATGCGCCAGACGATGCGCCCCGTCTCGCCCGAGCGGCCGTCGATCTTGTAGACCACGCCCCATTGGTCGACCACATAGAGGAAGCCGTCCTCGGCCAGCGGGGTGGATTCCAGGTTCTCGAGCGTCGAGGTGCCGCCGATCGCCACCGCATAGGCGAGCTTGAGGCCCTTCACATTGGCCGTATTGATCTGGTCCAGCGGCGAATAGCGCTGGGCGTCATAGGTGCGATGGTTCATGAGCCAGTTGCCGGGCTCCGGATTGGCGAGCCGGGCCGGCGTGACCTCTGCCGCTAAAGCCGGCGCGGCCGCGCAGATGATGGCGCCGGACAGCAGCAGCAAGCGATGGATTGAATGCATGGTGGCCTCCCTGATGTCTTGTATCGATTGGTGCCTGCTATAGAGCAGATTCAATTGAAATAGAACGGAGCCGACCGGCATGGCTTAGGCGGGGCGATCTGCTGACGCTATTCCTCGGCCGAAGGCCATTCACCATACAGGCATTTTGGCCGTGAAAGTCACCGTGGCAGAAGCCACCAAGGCTACGTCGTTCGCCGTCCTGCCTCGACATCTTCACGCGGCCGCGTCTGCATGCCGGATCGGCGAACTTTTGCCTTGCGTGGTCGAAGTTCTGGTAGACAGACCCGAAGAATGAACAAAGAGCAGCCGACATGTCCGAATGCGTCCATTGCGAAATACACACTCTGCTGGAACGGCACCTCGAAAGCGACGATGCCGATCTCGCCGATATCGCGTCCAAGGTAACGGAGGTGCTGGCCGACCTCATCCTGATGGCGCCGTCGGCCGATCGCGGCATGCTGATCGCCGACATCATGGCCAATCTCGGCCAGTTCGTGCTGGAAAAAGACAGCGAGGACATGACGTCGGTGACAGCCGGCCCGCGCCGCATGGGGCATTGACGGCGGAGCAGAACGGCCGATGGAGCCACGGCGCGCGGCCGATCCGGCGCCCAACTCACGGGTCGGGAAATTTTTTCTTAACAGGCCGGGAGGCATAGTCGCGGCAGTCAGGGTGGATTTCCGCGGCTCACGGGCCACGGATGGGGGGCCGAACATGTTTTCGCGCGCTGAACGCACGCCTTTCGCGGCTTGGTGGTGGACCGTCGATCGCCTGATGCTGTTGGCGCTCAGCGCGATCATGCTCGGCGGGATCGTGTTGTCGCTGGCCGCAAGCCCGCCGGTGGCGGCGCGGCTCGGGCTCGACCCCTTCTATTTCGTGCACCGGCACGTCATGTATCTCGTGCCCGCCATCGCCGTGATGCTGGTGACCTCGTTTTTGACACCGCGTCAGATGCGCCGGGTCGCGCTCGTGGTTTTCATCGTCAGCTGCGCCCTTGTGGTGGCGACGCTGTTCGTCGGCGCCGAGGTCAAGGGGGCCAGGCGCTGGATCGTGCTCGCCGGTATTAATATTCAGCCGTCCGAGTTCCTCAAGCCGTCGTTCGTGGTCTTGATTTCGTGGCTGTTCGCCGAAACGTTCCGCAAGACCGACATGCCGGCGACGACGTTTGCGGTGATGTTGCTTGCCGCCGTGGTCGGCATTTTGGTGGCGCAGCCCGATTTCGGCCAGACCATGCTGGTGGCGCTGGTGTGGGCATCGTTGTTCTTCATGGCCGGCATGCGGCTGATCTGGGTCGCGGGGGTCGGCATGACGGCCGTGGCCGGCCTCGTGGGCGCCTATACGATATTCCCGCACGTGGCCAAGCGCATCCAGCGCTTTCTCGATCCCGCCTCCGGTGACACCTTTCAGGTCGATACCGCAGTCGAATCATTCTATCGTGGCGGCTGGCTCGGTCAGGGGCCCGGCGAGGGCACCATGAAACGGATCCTACCCGACAGCCACGCCGACTTCGTGTTCGCGGTCGCGGCGGAGGAATTCGGCATCGTGCTGTGCCTCGTGCTGGTCACCCTGTTCGCCATCGTGGTGTTGCGCGCGCTTGGCAAGGCGATGCGTGATGACGATCCGTTCACCCGGTTCTCGGCCGCGGGGCTTGCGATCTTGTTCGGGGCGCAATCCGCGATCAATATGGCGGTGAACCTCGCGCTCATCCCGGCCAAGGGGATGACGCTGCCCTTCATCTCCTATGGCGGTTCCTCCATGATCTCCTTGGCCTACGGAATGGGAATGCTGATCGCCTTCACCCGCGACCGTCCGCGCCTGTTGCTGCTGCCGCCGCCCAGCGCATATGCCGCGGCCGGGAGCACGGCTTGATGCCAGGGCAAAATGCCCCGCCGCTCATTGTCGTGGCAGCGGGCGGGACCGGTGGGCACTTGTTTCCGGCCGAATCGCTCGCCATTGCGCTGATGCGGCGCGGCATCGCGGTCGATCTCGTGACCGACGAGCGCGCCACCCGCTACGGCAAGTTTCCGGGGCGCGCGATTCATATCGTTCCCAGCGCGACTTTCGCGGCGCGCGATCCGGCCAGCGTCGTGCGAACGTCGTTGAAGCTGGGTCGCGGCACGGTGTTGGCGCTGCGCCTATTCGGGCGTCTGCGCCCCGCCGCCGTGATCGGTTTCGGGGGCTATCCCACCATCCCGCCGCTGCTCGCGGCGGCGCTGCGCGGTATCCCAACCGTGATCCATGAGCAGAACGGGGTGTTGGGCCGCGCCAACCGCTTGCTTGGTCCGCGCGTAAAGGCGATAGCGACCGGCTTTCGCGGCCTGTTCGCGGCAAACCCGCCGCTTGCCGCCAAAGCGACCTTTACGGGAAACCCGGTCCGCCCCGCGGTGGTCGAGGCCGCGGCGTCGCCATTTCCGAGCCTCGATGGGCCGCTCCGCATTCTGGTGTTCGGCGGCAGTCAGGGCGCCCGCGTCATGGCGGAGGTGGTGCCGGCCGCGATCGAACTCATACCCGTGGCGGTGCGGGCACGGCTCGTCGATCACGCAGCAGGCACGCGAGGAGGACGTGGGGCGCGTCCGCGAGGCCTATGCGCGGCTGCGCGTCCCGGCCGAGGTCGAGCCGTTTTTCACCGATCTGCCGGCCCGGATGGCGGCGAGCCATCTGATCATTTCGCGCTCCGGCGCCTCCACGGTCGCGGAACTCGCCGCCATCGGGCGGCCGTCGATCCTGGTGCCGCTGCCCCATGCGCTCGACCAGGATCAGCGTGCCAATGCCGGCCTGTTGGAGCATAGTGGCGGCGCCATCATGGTCGATCAGACGCAATTCACCGCTGAACACCTCGCCGGCGATATCGCGCGGCTCGCGGCGGATCCGGACATGCTGACCGCGATGGCCGACGCGGCGCGGCGGCAAGGCCTCCTCGATGCCGCCGACCGGCTGGCCGACCTGGTGCTGCGGGTCGCGGGCCTTGATCCGGGAGCAGCGTAATCTTGCCCTCGGCGCGACAGCGCCCCTGACGCGCAGGCCAGGACCCATGCCATTCGATAAATCCTTGCGGAATTTGGCGTTCGCGGCGGTGGGCGCCGCATCCCTCGCGATTGCGCTTTGGCAATTATTGAGCGCCGAGACCGGGGTGACGATCACCCGGATGTCTGTGGGGGCCACGCCGGTCACGGTCTTCGCTCCGGCGTCGGACCAGCGCGCGCCCGTGGTGGTGATCGCCCACGGGTTTGCCGGTTCGCAGCAACTGATGGCCCCGTTTGCCCTGACTTTTGCGCGTAACGGCTATGTGGCGGTGACCTTCGATTTGTTGGGCCACGGCCGCAATCCGCGTCCCCTGACCGGCAGCATCACAGAGGTCGAAGGTGCCACCAAAGCGCTGGTGGACCAGTTCGGTCGCGTCGCGGAATTTGCCCGCCGCCTACCGGCCGGCGATGGACGGATCGCGGTGCTGGGGCACTCCATGGCGACCGATATCGTGGTACGCTACGCGCAGCAGGATTCCGCGGTGACCGCTACCATCGCGGTTTCGCTGTTCTCCCCGGTCGTCACGCCGGACAGTCCGCGCAATCTCCTGGTTATCGACGGCGCGCTCGAACCCAGCGTGCTGCGGGACGAAGGGCTCCGGGTAGTGGCGATGGCAGCGGAGAACTGGCCGCCAAGCCCGGGAACGACCTATGGCAGCTTTGCCGATGGGACCGCGCGGCGGGTCGTCTTCTCCCCCGGCGTCGAGCATATCGGGGTCCTTTACAGCCGCGCCAGCCTGCGCGAAGCGCTCGATTGGCTCAACGCAGCCTTCGGGCGTCCCGCCGCAAGCCAAGACGCGTTCCTGGCCGTGCGGGGACCATGGATCGGCCTGTTGATCGTGGGGTTTACGCTCCTGGCGCGGCCGCTCAGCGCTTTGTTGCCGCGGCTCGCCGACCAACCGCTCGGGGCGAGCCTGTCCTGGCGCCGATTGCTGCCGGTCGCGCTCGCGCCCGCCATCCTAACCCCGCTCATCCTGTGGAAAGCGCCGACCGACTTTTTGCCGATTCTTGTCGGGGATTATTTGGTGGTCCACTTTGCGCTTTACGGTGCTCTCACCGCGGCCGGGTTGTTCCTTGCCGGCCATCTGCGGCTTCCGGATTCCTGGCCGAAACGAGCAGTCGGGGCTTTGATTGCGAGCATTTTCGCGGTGGTATTCTATACCACCGGCGTATTCGCCGTGATGATGAACGATTTCGTCACGTCGTTCGTTCCGACGCCGGGGCGCGTCGTTTTGATCGTGGCCATGCTGGGCGGGACGCTGCCCTATTTCGTGGCGGACGAATGGGCTACCCGCGGTGCCGCCGCGCGCCGCGGCAGCTACGCTTTCACCAAGTTCTGCTTTCTGCTGTCGCTTGCGATCGCGGTGGCGCTCAATCTCAATAAGCTGTTTTTCCTGATCATCATCGTGCCGATTATTTTGGTATTTTTCCTTATCTACGGATTGTTCAGCGGCTGGGTCTACGAGCGCACGCGCGATCCTTTCGTCGCCGCGACCGCGAATGCGGTGGCTTTGGCCTGGGCGATCGCGGTGACATTTCCGATGCTCGGTGGATGATGCGAGATATCGCGTGATGTAACGGCAGGCACCTCATGCCCCCCGGGCCTCATTCCGGGTCGAGGCTAAAGGCACCGATACGACCTGCTCTCCGTCGGCGCGATGGTCCCGTACCAAACCCGCCCGCAACCGCTAGGCATGTCACCCGATTCTGCGCTAGGTTCCGCCGCGCCGGGATGCGGGCGCCGTGGAGCGCCGGCATCCCCAACGCCAGCCTGGTCCCATTGCTCGAATTCGAACCCGAATTCCCAGGTGCTTCAATCCCGTCGTGAGAGGACGCTCATGGCCACGCTCAACATCAATGGACAAATCCGCGATGTCGCGGTCGAGCCCGACACCCCGCTGTTGTGGGTGATCCGGGAACACGTAAAACTCACCGGCACCAAGTACGGCTGCGGCATCGCCCAGTGCGGGGCCTGCTCGGTGCACATCAACGGCGAGGTGATGCGCTCCTGCTCAATTCCCGTGTCGGCGGTCAAGCCGACCGACAAGATCGTCACCATCGAGGGCCTGTCGGCGGACAGCTCGCACCCGGTGCAGGTCGCCTGGGGGGCGATCGACGTGCCGCAATGCGGCTACTGCCAGTCCGGCCAGATCATGGCGGCCGCCGCGCTGCTTGCGAAAAAGCCGAAGCCGACGGACGCCGACATCGACGCGGCGATGACCAACATCTGCCGCTGCGGCACCTACGCGCGCATCCGCACCGCGGTGCACATGGCGGCCGGCAACCTTCCTACCCCATCCGGCGCCGCCGGATCTTCACTCTAAGCGCCGGGAGGTTCGCCATGACACAGCCAATCACCAACCTTAGCACCACCGCCGTTTCGCGCCGCGCCTTCGTGGTCGGCAGTGCGGCGGCCGGCGGCCTGTCGCTCGGCTTCCACCTGCCGATCGACGTCGCCAAAGCCGAGACCGCCGCCGACGGCGTCGAAGTCAACGCCTGGGTGCTGATCCGCCCCGACGACACCTGCATGATCCGCATCGCCCGCACCGAGATGGGCCAGGGCACCAAGACCGGCCTGGCGCAACTGGTGGCGGAGGAGCTCGAGTGCGACTGGAAGAAGGTCACGACCGACTCCATCACCCCCGGCCAAAACCTCGCCCGCAAGCGGGTGTGGGGCGAAATGGGCACCGGCGGCAGCCGCGGCATCCGCACCTCGCACGATTATGTGCGCCGTGGTGGCGCTGCCGCCCGCATCATGCTGCTACAGGCCGCCGCCAATGAATGGAAGGTCCCGGTCGGCGAGCTCACCGTCTCCGACGGCGTCATCACCCACGCCGCCAGCAACCGCAGCATTAGCTACGGCAAAATCGCGTCCGCCGCCGCCAAGCTCACCCCGCCGGACCCGAAGAGCATCACGCTGAAGGATCCGCGCAGCTGGAAAATCGCCGGCCATGCCATCAAGCGGCTCGACACCGCCGACAAGCTCAACGGCGCCAAGGTCTTTGCCATCGACCTCGACATGCCCGGCATGCTGTGCGCGGCGGTCAAGAACGCCCCGGTGTTCGGCGCCAAGGTGAAGAGCTTCGACGCCGCCAAGGTTGCCGGCCGCCCCGGCGTCAAGGGCGTCGTCAAGGTGCGCGACACCGGCGTCGCCGTCGTCGCCGATACCTGGTGGCGCGCCAAATCCGCCCTCGAAGCGCTGCCGATCGTGTGGGAGGAAACTTCCGACGCCAAAGTGTCGGACGCATCCATCGCGGCGCATCTGCGCGACGGTTTTGAGGCGGCGACCAACAATGGCGACCGCCGCAACGGCGACGCCGTCAAGGCGATCGCGGGTGCGGCCAAGAAGATCGAGGCCGTCTACGCCACCCCGTTCCTCGCCCATGCCACCATGGAGCCGATGAACACCACCGCGAAGGTCTCGGCGGATAAGGCCGAGGCCTGGGTGCCGTCGCAGAACGCCGAAGCCTCGCTCGCGGCGCTGTCGGAGGCCTCCGGCCTGCCGCTCGACAAGTGCGAAGTCTACCGCACCGATCCCGGTGGCGGCTTCGGCCGGCGCGGCGGCACGCAGGATTATGTGCACCAGGCGGTGGCAATCGCCAAACAGTTCCCCGGCACCCCGATCAAGATGATCTGGTCGCGCGAGGAGGACATGACCCACGACTTCTACCGGCCGATCTCGCAGGCCAAGATGTCGGCCGGCCTGGACGACAAGGGCAACCTCGTCGGCCTGCACATGCGCATCTCCGGCCAGTCGATCAACGCCTTCCTCAATCCGGCGCTGGTTGCCGGCGGCCGGGATATGCGCCAGCTGCAGGGCTATGACGTGCAGCCCGGCGAGGCGCAGCTCGGCTACGGGGCGCCGAACATGCTCATCGAGTATGTGATGCGCAACACCCATGTGCCGGTCGGCCCGTGGCGCGGCGTCAACACCAACCAGAACGCCGTCTATGTCGAGTGCTTCATCGACGAGGTGGCGAAGGCGGCCGGCAAGGACCCGCTGGAGTTCCGCCGCTCGCTGATGGCCAACTACCCGAACCACCTGAAACTCATCAATGCGGTGGCGGAAAAGGCCGGCTGGGGCACCCCGCTGCCGGCGGGCGTGCACCGCGGCATCGCCCAGTTCCACGGCTACGGCACCTATTCGGCCGCCGTTGCCGAGGTGTCGATCACCCCGGCCGGCAAGGTCAAGGTGCATCGCATGGTGCTGGGCGTGAACTGCGGCCACCCGGTCAATCTCGACCAGATCGCCGCCCAGTGCGAAGGCTCGGTCGGCTTCGCGCTGTCGGCGGCCTTCTACGGCGAATGCCCCGTCAAGGACGGCCGCATGACCTCGCTCAACTTCGACACCTACCAGCTGCTGCGGCTCGCCGAAATGCCGAAGGTCGAGACCATCATCGTGCCGACCTATGATTTCTGGGGCGGCATCGGCGAACCCACCATCTCGGTGGTGTCACCCGCCGTGATGAACGCCGTGTTCGCCGCCACCGGCAAGCCGGTGCGGAGCTTGCCGCTGAAGAATCTCGGGCTGGCGTGAGGGGCATCAACGCTGGTTGAATGAAGAAAGCTATGCGGGGCGGTTGTCGTGAGACGGCCGCCCCGCCGCTACGGAGCCTGACGCTGCGCCAGGTGGTGGCGGCGCTGGAGAGGTGCGGTTTCGTGGTCGTCAGAATCGTCGGCAGTCATTATCAGCTTTTCACCGAAAGCACCCGCCGACACACCACAGTTCCCACCTAACGGACGCGATCTGTCGGCCGGCACCATTTCGGCGATCATTCGCCAGTCAGGTCTAACTTATATCAATCCTTCCGGGTGGCGCTGAGGGGGCAGGCGGGACGCCCGCTGTCCCGCCTATGCCGGCCGGGTTTCGCCCTTGACCTGGGTGCGGTGCATGACGCGCCGCGAGCCCGGATCGAATGCGTCGCGCCGGTGCATGGTGCAGCGGTTGTCCCACAGCACCAGATCGCCCACGCGCCAGACATGCTCATAGGCGAATTCCGGGCGCGCCACATAGCTCCACAACTCGTCGAGCAGCGCCTCCGACTCCGCCAGTTCAAGCCCGCCGATATAGGCATTGCGCCGGCGGCCGAGGTAGAGCATGCGCCGGCCCGTATCCGGATGGGTGCACACCAGCGGATGAAACGCGCCCGGCGAGGTGCGCGGATCGTCGCTCGGCGTCACGCCGAGCCGGACATAGCCGCCGCTGTTGTAGGTGCCGTCGTGCTTGATCGTGAGGCCGTCGATGCGCGCCTTCAGGGCGGCCGGCAGGGCCGCATAGATCGCATACATGTCGCAGAACGAGGTGTTGCCGCCGGCGGGGGGAATTTCGAGCGCATACAGCATGCTCGCCTTGGGCGGCATGTCGAGATACGACATGTCGGTGTGCCAGACCGCTTCGCCGTCGCCGAGGCTGCCGATCGCCTCGCCGTTCACCTTGACGTTGGAAACGATGTAGATTTCCGGCATGCCGTTGACGAAGCGGCGGCCATTCTCCTGGATCGGCGCGAAGTCGAGATCGCCGAACCGCCGGCTGAATGCGATCAGGTCCTTATCGGACAGCGTCTGGCCGCGGAACAGCACCACCGAATGGGCGTGCCAAGCCGCCAAGATTTGCGCAAAGCCCGCATCGTCAAGCGTGCGCAGATCGCCCGCCAACACTTCGGCTCCGAGGGATGCGCCGGTCGGAATTACCGCAAAGGTCGGGACGGACGGCGCTGGGGACTGTGCATGCAGCATGGTGGCGGCCTCGTTTTGCGGCGACGGAGGGCGTCAGGGTCCGCTCGCCCCTGGTGACGCCAATTTAGCCACCTCGGATGCGGCTGGCAATTTGCGGCGCGAAAAATGCTTATCCGCTTGATCGCACGCACCGAAAGCACTGCGGCTAGCGGCCGAATGGCTGGCCAACGGGCTGGCGTTGACGCCGTACCGGCCTTAGATGAGGCTCGACTGCGGGAGATTGAAGTGCTCGAGCCTGCCGATTTACCAAGTGAACCCACCTTCGCACCTTATCCCTATGCCGACGACGTATGCATGGAGCCGTATCACTTGAAGAGTGAGCGCGAGGCGGTGCGTGGGCTCGCTGCCGGCGTGAGTAGGGTTAATACGTGTATGCAGGGCGCGACAGACTTATTATATCTGCTGCCGATTTCACAGAATGCGTGGCGGACATGCCACGCTGGTAGTGGACACCGGCCCGGAATAGCCTGAAATATGATTTAAGCGACAGACGGTATCAAGAAGCGGCGGCGGATAACGGTGCCGAGCAGCCTGGAGTTGGTTATGTCACTGGTTTTCACGCTCGCATCGCGAAATCTCTTCCAAGATCGTCTTCGCTTCGCGGCTTCACTCATCGGCATCGTATTTTCGGTCGTTCTGGTCATGGTGCAAATGGGGCTTTACTACGGATTCAGCCGCATGGTTACCGTCATGATCGATCATGCCCACGCCGACCTCTGGGTCGTCGCGCGAGGCACGAAATCCTTCGAGGACATCTCGGTTGTCAACACCGCAAGGCGCAATCCCCTGCTCGCCATCGATGGCGTCGCGGAGGCAATTCCGGTCATCGTCGGAATGTCCGCTTGGATACTCCCGGACGGAACCATGACTGCCGTGATCATTATCGGGACCGATGCCAGCGCCGGCGGATTACCTCCTTGGAATATCGTGGAGGGAACGATCCAGAGCCTGAGCGCACCCGAAACCGTGGCGATCGACCGCGCCTACCTCGACCGGCTCGGCGTCTCCGGTGTCGGCGCAACGGCAGAAATTCGTGGCGATCCCGTCACGGTCGGCGCGGTGTCCGACGGCATCCGCTCGTTCACGATGACACCTTATGTCTTCACCGACCTCGACGGCGCGCGGACCTACACCGGCTATCCGGCAAACCTTGTCAGCTATTTTATCGTCAGAGCAAAGCCGGGAGCGGATATCGAACGAATCCGGCAAGATATTCTTACAAATGTTTCGAGCGTCCAGGCGCTGACGCCGGACCAATTCCGCGAACAAAGCCGATCGTTCTGGCTGTTCGGGACGGGAGCCGGTGCGGCGCTCGTCGCGGGCGCTCTGCTCAGCGTCATTGTCGGCACCGCCATCGTCGCGCAGACGCTCTATTCCAGCACGAAAGACCATATCTATGAATTCGCCACCCTGCGCGCCGTCGGGGCATCCAACAGCTACATATACAAGGTCATTGTTATTCAGGCGCTGATCAACGCCGTTATCGGCTTCTCCATTGCGGCGTTAATTGGAATAGCCGTCGTCCATTTTACCGAGAAAAGCGCTTTGCAGGTCATCATGCCGCTGGATTTGATGGCCGAATTGTTTCTCGTCACCGTCGTTATGTGCACCGTCTCGGCGATCGCGGCTATCGTCCGCGTCGTCCGCGTGGATCCCGCGATTGTGCTGACCCAATGACCGAACCCGTCATCGAGGCTGCGAAGGTCAGCATGATCCTCGGCCACGGTCCCGCGCGGGTCCGTGCGCTGAAAAATATCAACCTGTCCCTCTACGGCGGCAAGCTGACGCTCCTGATCGGACCATCCGGGAGCGGCAAGACCACCCTGCTGTCGATCCTCGGTTGCATGCTGGCGCCGACCGAGGGCTACGTACGCGTCTGTGGCAGGCTGACCAACGGAGCACGACCCGATGAGCTTGCCAGGATCAGGCGGCAGCATGTGGGCTTCGTGTTCCAGGCCTATCATTTGTTTGCCACCCTGACGGCGGCGGAAAACGTTCGTCTGGCGCTTGATGTGCGCGACGAACGCAGCGTTGAACTCGGAGTCGAAGGTCAAGGAGGTGCTGGCCAGCGTCGGCCTGTCGGCAAAGACGGCATCGTTCCCCGGCCAACTCAGCGGCGGCGAGCAACAGCGGGTCGCCATCGCGCGCGCCATCGTGGCGGAACCATCCGCCATTCTTGCCGATGAACCCACCGCCGCACTCGATGGCCCCAATGGGCACGCCATCATGACCATCCTGTCCGCGATCGCGAAGGAGCGAGGCCGCGCCGTGCTGGTCGTGACCCACGATCAACGGCTGTTCGAGTTCGCCGACCGGATCGTGCACATCGAGGACGGCTCGCTCACGCGCGAAGAATTGGGGCCGTCCAAGATGACGTGACGATGAGCCACCCGCATTGGCGTGTCCATCGTGGGTGTGTCGGTCGTGGGTGGTGACCGCGCCGGCCTGCCGACATATGATGAGCGTGCCGGTGCTTTGACGCCGCAACGCGAAGCATGTCGCTCTGCGGCTGCCTCAATGATCACGATTCGGCAGTTGCCGCCAAGGAGCGCCCCCGATGAACCAGGCCTTACGCACCGTCGCCGCCGCCGTGCGCATCGCGCCCTCCGCGTGCCCGCACGACTGCCCCTCGACCTGCGCGCTCGACGTGGAGATTCTCGACGACCGCACCATCGGCCGCATCCGTGGCGCCGAGGACAACAGCTACACCGCCGGCGTCATCTGCGCCAAAGTGGCCCGCTATGCGGAGCGTGTGCATAACAAGAATCGCCTGCTCACGCCGCTGCGCCGCAAGGGTCCCAAGGGCAGCGGCGAATTCGTTCCGGTGTCCTGGGACGACGCCCTCGATATCACGGCGGAGGCGCTACAGCGCGCCGAGCAGCGCCACGGCGCCGAGGCGGTATGGCCCTATTACTATGCCGGCACCATGGGGTGGGTGATGCGCGACGGCATCCACCGGCTGCGCCATGCCAAAAAATATTCCGGGTTCCACTCCACCATCTGTTCCAATCTCGCCGCCGCCGGCTTTGCGGCCGGGGTCGGCAAGGTCGCGGGGCCGGATCCGCGCGAGATGGTGAAGTCCGATCTGGTGGTGATCTGGGGCACCAATCCGGTCAACACCCAGGTCAATGTGATGACCCACGCGATCCGCGCCCGCAAGGAGCGCGGTGCCAAAATCGCGGCCGTCGATGTCTACCGCAACGGCACCATGGAACAGGCCGACATGCCGGTGCTGATCCGTCCCGGCACCGACGGCGCGCTCGCCTGCGCGGTGATGCATTGCCTGTTCCGCGACGGCTTTGCCGACCGCGATTACCTCGCCCGCTACACCGATGCGCCGGCGGAACTGGAAGCGCATCTGCGGGCGCGCACGCCGGAATGGGCCGCGCGCATCACCGGCTGCGATAGGCCACCATCGAGGCCTTCGCAAAACTGATCGGCGAGCGCAAACGCACCTATTTCCGGCTCGGCTATGGCTTCACCCGCTCGCGCAACGGCGCCGCCAACATGCACGCGGTGAGCTGCATCGCAGCGGTGACCGGCGCCTGGATGCTGGAGGGCGGCGGCGCCTTCCATACCAACGCCGATATCTATCACATCGACAAAAGCCTGATCGAAGGCTCCGACCTGCGCGATCCCACCGTGCGGATGCTCGACCAGTCGCGCATCGGCGCCATTCTGGAGGGCGACGCGGATGCGCTCCGCGGCGGCCCGCCGGTGACGGCACTGTTCATCCAGAACACCAATCCGCTGTCGGTCGCCCCGGAGCAGGAGCGCGTCAAGCGCGGCTTCGCCCGCGAGGATCTGTTTGTCTGCGTGCATGAGCAGGTGATGACCGAAACGGCCCGCGCCGCCGACATCGTGCTGCCCGCCACCATGTTCCTTGAGCACGACGACATTTATCGCGGCGGCGGCCACCAATATATTATATTTGGGCCAAAGCTGATCGAGTCGGCCGGCGAATGCCGCAACAATCACGAGGTGATCTGTGCGCTTGCGCAGCGGCTCGGCGCGTCGCATCCGGGCTTTGCCATGACACCGCGTGAAATCATCGACTGGACCTTGCGCAAATCCGGCTGGGGCACACTGGACCGCCTCGAGCCGCAGCGCTGGATCGACTGCCAGCCGGATTTCGCCGCTTCCCATTATTTGAACGGCTTCGCCTGGCCGGACGGCAAATTCCGCTTCAAGCCCGATTGGCCGACCGTGCCGTTCCGCAGCCCGTATTTATCCGGCCCGGTCGATACGATGCCAAGGCTGCCCGACCATTGGGACGTGATCGAGGAAGCCGATTCCGCCCACCCGTTTCGCCTGGCGACCTCGCCGGCCCGCAACTTCCTCAATTCGACCTTCAACGAAACCCCCACGTCGCTTGCCCGCGAGCGCCGGCCCGAAGTGATGATCCACCCCACTGACGCGGCGGCGGCCGGAATCGCCAACGGCGACGAAGTCGTGCTCGGCAACACCCGCGGCGAAGTCCGCATCCACGCGCGCCTGTTCGAGGGCGTCCGCCGCGGCGTCCTGATCGCCGAATCGATCTGGCCCAACAGCGCCTATCCGGACGGCCGCGGCATCAACACGCTGACCGGGGCCGACCCGGCCGCGCCGTATGGCGGCGCGGCGTTTCATGATAATCGGGTGTGGATCAGGCGGGTGGGGGCGTGGGGCATAGGGTGTAATGAGCGAAGCGCATTACGCCGCTTCCGGCTGCCGGCGCTGGTCGAACAGGGACTTCGCAAGACCATCGCCGAGCGCGAGGCTGCGCGCCAATTCAGGCTGCGCGACGCGAGCTTCGCGGGGCAGGGGCTGGCGGCGGATCTGCGCGACGCCGACTGGAACACGCTGCGCGAGATTGCGTATGAAAGCCGCGGCGGGTGATTGCCACAGATACCAACATTAGTTTACGCGCATCGGCAGGATAGCGTCTTTCATAAAACCGCTGCACGCCGTATCAAACAATTGGCGGAAAGCCCGCCCCTTGGGCAATCCCGTGGCCCTGCCTCCACGAATTCCTCGCCATCGTCACCCATTCGCGAAGGGCGCGACGGTTCCTTTGACGTCAAGAGCCGATCAATGACGTGATGGCCTGAACCAACCGCCTCGTGTCAAGGACCGAACGCCTCGTCGATCGGCACGCGAAATCCGTTGGCGAGGCGGTTGGTTTCGTTCGCCATGCCGACCACGGCCATGAGTTCGCCGAACATGGCGTCGGTCATGCCGGCCTTGCGGGCCGAGGCGGTGTGGCTGGCGATGCAATAGCCGCAGCCGTTGGTCACGCTCACCGCCACGTAGATCAATTCCTTGACCAGCGGGCTGAGGGCACCGTCCGCCATGGTGTCCTTGACGCTGGCCCAGGTGCGCGCCAGCAGCGCCGGATCGGCGGCGAGATATTTCCAAAAATTGTTGACGTCGGCGACATTGCGGGTGCGCTTGATGTCGTCGAAGACGGCGCGCACCTGCGGCGACGCGGCGGCATAGTCGGTCGGTTGCGGTCGGCTCATGCGTGATACCCCTTGATGTGCGATCTTTCCACGCCTCATCGGCTTGGCTAGGACATGACGGTCAATCGCCACGATGGCAATGCAATCGATTGCGGAGGAAACGAGCATGAGCGGCATGGCCGAAGCCAACGACATTCCGGTCTGCGCGCCGCCCGATCCGCATCCGCGCAAGCCCCGGTTCGCGTTTCCGCCGCTCGCCTGCGATTGCCATGCCCATATCTGCGGGCCGCAGAGCATTTTCAACTATATTCCCGAGCGCATCTATACCCCGCCCGACGCCCTCTTACCCGCCTATAAGGAATTGCTGGCGGCGCTCGGCTGCGCCGCGCGGTGCTGGTGCAGCCGAGTTTCCACGGTACCGACAATGCCGCCCTGCTCGCCGCCCTGGCGGCTGCGGGGCCGGCGTTCCGCGGTGTCGCGGTGATTGCCGACACGGCGACCGGGCGCGACCTGGAGGCGCTGCATGCGGCGGGCGTTCGCGGCGCGCGGCTCAACATCGTCGATGTGCGCGCCGGCAAGGGCGAACTGCCGATGGACCGCATCGTGAGTCTCGCCGAACGCATAAAGCCGTTCGGCTGGCATATCGAATTCCTGATGCATGTGGACGAATTTCCCGACCTCGACCGCAGGCTCGGCGCGCTGCCGGTCGAGGTGGTGTTCGGGCATCTCGGCTACGTGAAAACCGAGAAAGGCAGGCAAACGCCCGGATTTCAGGCGCTGCTGCGCCTGCTGCGCGACGGCCGCGCCTGGGTCAAGCTGACCGGGGCCTACCGCATCTCGTCGCAGCCGCTGCCCCATGCCGACACCAATGAATTCGCCCACGCCATCATGGCGGCCGCCCCGGACCAGGTTGTGTGGGGCAGCGACTGGCCGCATGTGATGACGAAATGGACGCTGCCGATGCCGAACGACGGGGCGCTCGCGGACCTGCTCATCGACTGGGTTCCGGATCCGGCGCTGCGGCAGCGGGTGCTCGCCGACAATCCGGCGGCGCTTTACGGTTTCCGGTAAGCGCGGACTGTTGCCGGACAGTCACAGTGACGCAGTTTCGCCGTTCCTCCACGATAATTGTGGCGAACTGCCTAAATTTAGTCGAGCCGCGTGGGTTGTAATTGCCGCGAACGCCGCTGAAACCTTGATGAGCCGGGGTATGCGCGGTCTGCAATGCCTTCGTACGGCTCTGGAGCGATTTCCATGCGCTTAACGTATGCCCCGCGATGGTTCCATATTGTAAGCTCCGGACTGCTGGCGGCGCTGGCGCTGACCGGAGCCGATGTGAGCGGCGCGCAAGCGCGTGCGGTCGCGGAGGGCGCGTCCGCGCATGGCAAGCACGAGTCGCCAAGCCGGGTCGTTCATGATACCGGGTATCGTCCACCGTTTGCCGCGATCGTGGTCGACGACAACACCGGCCAAGCCATCCACGAGGTCAATGCGGACGAACCGCGTCATCCGGCTTCGCTGACCAAGATCATGACGCTTTATGTCCTGTTCGAGCAGATCGAGGCCGGCAAGTTCACGCTCGATACGCCGCTCCAGGTCTCCTCGCACGCGGCCGGCCAGGCCCCGGTCAAGCTCGGTCTCAAGCCCGGCCAGACCATTACGGTCGATGAGGCCATCAGGGCGATGGCCACCAAATCCGCCAACGACGCGGCGGCGGTGGTGGGCGAAGCCATCGGAGACGGTGACGAAGCGGAAGGCGCCCGCCTGATGACCTTGAAGGCGAAGGCGCTGGGTATGGCGAGCACCACCTATGTCAACACCTCGGGGTTGCCGGCCGAGGAACAAATCACCACCGCGCGCGACCAAGCGCTGCTAGGCCTCGCCATCCGCAATCGGTTTCCGGAACTCTATCGTTATTTCTCCACGCTGAGTTTCAATTATCACGGCAGGGAGATGCACAATCATAACACCTTGCTCGGCACCGTGCCCGGAGTCGACGGCATCAAGACGGGCTTCACCGAGGCGTCCGGGCACAACCTGGTGGCATCGGTGCGCCGCGACGATCGGCACATCGTCGCCGTCATCCTGGGCGGCACGTCGAACGGCGCGCGCGACGCCCATATGCGTCAGCTGATCGAGGCGTACATGCCCTACGCTGCCGCCCAGCGCAGCGCCCCCCCGCTCATGGAAGCGGCGAACCCAAACAACGCACCGGCCGCCAACCCGATCGGCTCGGCTCCGATCGTCGCGAATATTGGGCCGCCCGCGCACCTCAGCGTCGCGAGCGCGAAATCGAGCCAATTGCCGAAAAGCGAAGGGTCGAAGCCGCACCCGCATGGCACCTCGCTTGCCCACGCCGCGAAGCAACCCCAAAGCAAGGCCGGCCAGTCCGCCGCCGCCGAAGCCGATACAACAGCCTTCGCCGAAGAAACCGATCGCCGGCACCACCGGTCGCCGCACCAATGACGCAGGTGCCGTTCGCGTGCCCGGGAATGCCCGCGTCCCCTCTCCCCACGGCGTTCTTCACGCCGTGGGGAGACGGTTACGGTGAGGGGCACAGGGCCGCGGCCCGATGGCGCGGTCAATCGTCTCCTGTAGCAGCAGCAAATGCCACAGTACCCCTGAGGTCTCGGCGCACATCTGCCCCTAACCCTCTCCTCATCGTGAAGAACGATGGGGAGAGGGCACGCGCCGCGCAGTCGCTTGCACGGCAGCAAAAAACGCCTTGAAGCGTGCTTATATATATCCGACAGGCTGGAGTTGCAGATTCGAGGGCTGCGTTTCGTAACGACGAAAAGCCCGGTACGTCCATCTCACCCGCGTGCCACGATAAGGCGGCCTCGGTCGAAGCACCTATTTCAAGGGATCATAACCGAATGTGCGGCATCATCGGAGTGTTGGGAACCGAACCGGTCGCTCCCGGCATCGTCGAAGCGCTCAAGCGCCTCCAATATCGCGGCTATGATTCGGCGGGCGTCGCTACCTTGGAGCATGGGAAGCTTACCCGCTGCCGCGCCGAGGGCAAGCTCACCAATCTGGAGAAGCGGCTCGCCGCCGCGCCGCTCCAAGGCATCAGTGGTATCGGCCACACGCGCTGGGCGACCCATGGCCGCCCGAACGAGACTAACGCCCATCCGCATGCCACCGATCGCGTCGCCGTGGTGCATAACGGGATTATCGAGAATTTCGCCGAACTCCGCGCCGGGCTTGAGAGCCGCGGTACCAAATTTGCCACCGAAACCGACACCGAGGTGGTGGCGCATCTCGTCACCGAGGAGATGAACAACGGCGCCGACCCGGTAACGGCGGTCGCCGCCGCCTTGCCGAAGCTGCGCGGTGCGTTCGCGCTCGCCTTCCTATTTGCCGGCGAGGACGATCTCATGGTCGGCGCCCGCCGCGGCTCGCCGCTCGCGGTCGGCTACGGCGACGGCAAGATGTTTCTCGGCTCCGACGCCATCGCGCTCGCGCCATTGGCCGAATCGCTCGCCTACCTTGAGGATGGTGATTTTGCCGTGGTCAGACGCGGCGGCGTGGTGATTCAGGACGCCTCCGGCAAAGTGGTGGCGCGGCCGATCGTCCGCGCCACGGCTTCGGCCTTCCTGGTCAACAAGGGCAATCACCGCCATTTCATGGCGAAGGAAATCTTCGAGCAGCCCGAGGTGGTCGCCCACACGCTCGCCCATTACGTCGATTTCGCCACAGCGCGAATCCGGCTGCCCGCCGCGCTGCCGTTCGATTTCGCAAAAATCGACCGGATTGCGATGTCGGCCTGCGGCACCGCCTTTTATGCGGGCCTGGTCGGCAAATATTGGTTCGAGCATTTCGCCCGGCTGCCGGTGGAAATCGACGTGGCGTCGGAGTTCCGCTACCGCGAGGCGCCGTTCTCACCCGGCAATGTCGCGCTGTTCGTATCCCAATCCGGCGAGACCGCCGACACGCTGGCGACGCTACGCTATGCGCGCGAGCAGAAACAGCACGTGATGTCGATCGTCAACGTCGCGACTTCGACCATCGCGCGCGAAAGCGACGTGGTGATGCCGACCCTTGCGGGTACGGAAATCGGCGTTGCATCGACCAAGGCGTTTACCTGCCAGTTGACCGTGCTGGCCTGCCTCGCCATTGCGGCCGGCCGGGCGCGCGGGGTGCTGAGCGCCGAAGACGAAACCCGGCTCGTCGGCGCGCTGATCGAGACGCCGCGCCATATGGCCGCGGCGCTCGCGCTGGAGCCGCAAATCGAGCGGCTGGCGCGCGACCTCGCCAAGTGCCGCGACGTGCTTTATCTCGGCCGCGGCACCAGCTTTCCGCTGGCGCTCGAAGGCGCGCTCAAGCTCAAGGAGATTTCCTACATTCACGCCGAGGGCTATGCGGCCGGCGAGCTCAAGCATGGTCCGATCGCGCTGATCGACGAAACCATGCCGGTGGTGGTGATCGCGCCGCACGACCGGGTGTTCGAAAAGACGGTGTCGAACATGCAGGAGGTGGCGGCGCGTGGCGGGCGGATCATCCTGATCACCGATCCCAAAGGCGCGCATGCGGCCACCGTGGATTCGCTCGTCACGCTGACGTTGCCGGACATGCCGACGACCGTGACACCCCTGGTCTATGCGGTGCCGATCCAGTTGATCGCCTATCATACCGCCGTGGTGATGGGCACCGACGTGGACCAGCCGCGCAATCTGGCGAAATCCGTCACGGTGGAGTAGACACCCTCCTCGGCCTGACTTCACGCCGGGCGGGGTGCAACATTGTGGCGCATCCTCGCCCGCCGCCATAGAAAAGCCGCCAAGACGCGATGCTTTAATACCGCAGAGAGGCCATGAGCGTAACCAACGATTCCAAGCTTCCGCCGGCGGACCATCCGCCGGCCAAGCCGTCCGTCGGTCACCGATTTGGCGCACGCATCCGCAATTATTTTCTGACCGGCCTCGTCGTCGCAGGCCCGTTGGCCATTACCGTCTGGCTCACGTGGTCGTTCGTGACCTGGGTGGACAATCTGGTCCGGCCATTCATCCCAACGGCTTATCGGCCTGAAACTTACCTTCCCTGGAAACTGCCGGGCACAGGCCTGGTCATCGCGGTGTTGGCGCTGACACTCCTCGGCTTTCTGACGGCCAATTTTATCGGCCGCAGATTGGTGGAGGTTGGCGAACACCTGCTCAACCGCATGCCGTTGGTTCGCTCGATCTATAAGGGCTTGAAGCAAGTCTTCGAGACGCTGTTCGCCGAATCCGGTTCGAGTTTCCGCACCGTGGGCTTGGTGGAATTCCCCTCGCCCGGCATGTGGTCGCTGGTGTTTTTGTCCCAACCGCCGAGCAAGGAAATCCTGATACGGCTGCCCAATCCGGAGGAACACGTCTCCGTGTTCATGCCCTGCACACCGAATCCGACGACCGGGTTCTTTTTCTACGTTCCGCGCAGCGCCATCATCGAACTGGATATCCCCGTCGAGGCGGCGGCGAAGCTCATCATGTCGGCCGGGCTCATCCAGCCGGAACCTGGCGATGGCCCGAAGCGGCTCGCGGCGCTTGCCGAAACCGCCAGATTGGCGGCTTCCGCCAGGACGACTAAGCTGCCGCCCTCCGCCGCGGCGGAGTAATAGGGCCGGAACGGCGCCCGCCCGAGGCCGCGCCACCGCGGTACGCGTCGCCCGGCGCAGCGCAGCCATGATCTGCCAAGTCATCCGGTCGGTCAGTTGAGAGCCTTGATGATCAAATCCACGATCTTGTGGAGCGTCGGATTGCCGCCCAGCGTGTCGATCAGCGTTCGCACCGCCGCCTCGTTGGTCTTGATCAGCATCCCGGCGCTGTATGTAGCGAACGTGGCTCCGGCAAGCCGATAGGCTCCTTCACGCATTCCCTTCGCGATCACGCGCGGCTCGTTCAGGACGGCCTTTTAGTCTCGACGCGTCGCTTCCAGGATCAAATCGCAGGACGATTTGACCGAGAATTCCTTGGCACGCTCGTCGGCGGGCGAGGTGCCGGAAGCCTCGGAACTCGCCTGCGCCAGGCTATCGGCGGCCGGGCGTTCGACCGCGGCCGGCGCTGCTTTCGCGGCATCGCCAATCCGCCGCGCCGCCGCAAGTGTCGCCGCCGTGGCGATCCGTTCTGCCGGATCCCGCGCACTTTCGTCGAGCGCCGTAAGTTTCGGCTCGTGCGCGGCGAACACATTCAAGGCGTCGCGCAGGTCGTAGAGATGCCCCGCCGCTTCCTCCGGCATGGGCGGATCGTCGGGATCGGGGGAGGCACGGGCGCGAAGCTCCAGAATCGAGGCGCCCATGGCTTCCGACAGCTTCGCCGCGGTGCCTTTTAGAATGGCAAGCCGGTTGCTGTTGCCGCAGGCGTTTTCCAAGAGCGACGCCTTTTCGCGAATATCCGCATGGCTCTGGCGCTGGTCGGCGGTATCGTTAATTCCCTCGCCGGGTGGGTCCACCAAACCGATCGGTGCGGTGTCGTCACCCCCCGAAAACCAGCGCGTGCGGAATCTGGGTTGGCACCGCATCGATCATGGGAGGCAGCGCATGTTCCGCGACCAGCTTGGCGATTTCGGCGTTCACCGCCCGCGGCCCCTGTTGCCAAAGCGCCTCCGCGATGGTCACCCGCGCGACTTCGAGCGCCTCGATCGCCGGGCGGCCCTCCAGGCGGGCAAGATACCAGTCGGTCCACACGGTCCAATCCTAGTTGTCCGCAAGGAGGGCATCTTGCAGCCGGTTCCATTCATCGTTCGCCCACTTGGGCACGACGGTGACCACAAGCGACGGCCCGCGAGGGCAGCAGCGCTCACGCCTTGATCGATAAGGGCGGCGTCGGCAGCGTCGGCGGAGGCGGTGGCTAATTGGCTGGCGAAGGCGGTCGCGTACGCGGCGTAAGCGCCGGCGGCGTCGACGGCATACATAGGCGCGGCGTCGGCGGCATCGGCGGCGGCAATGCAGGCGGCGGCGAGGCGGCGTAGCCGTTGGCGGGTCTGGTGGCTCCGGCAGCGCTGGAGGCTATGGCGGCGGCGTTCCGAAATTCCGCGCCATGAGCGGGATATTGTCCGACAGCCCATGGCGTAGCCAGGGCACGAAATACCGGCAAAGCGATGACCCGTAGTTGCGACGCGTCGGTGCCGCTGCCAAGCAGCGGCGCGACGCGCAACGCCTGCCGGGTCGCGAAGATCACCGCGACCTCGTGCGGCTTCCGTTCAAGCCAACGCCGCACATCTCCCCGCTTCGAAAAATCGACCACGCCGGCAATCCTATCACCACGCGGAGCAGGTCCCCACGCTGCATCCGATGTCACTCGGCGGCATCGGCCTCGATTTGGAACGGCACCGCCGCGATCATGGCGCCGGCCGCGTCGTCGCGAAATTCCGGATCGGCGCGCAACTCCTCAATCGTGCGAGGCTTGGGAATTGCCTTGGAGCCATCGCGGTTTTCCCAATCGTCCGCGGCGAAGGTCAGGACCTCGGCAGCCTGCCGCAGGGCCTCGTCAAGGGTGTCGCCGGCCGTGATAATACCCGGCCAATCCGGGAACGACACGCCGTAGCAACTATCCGCATCCTTGTGGATCAGGGCAATGTAGTGACGCATTCATGGCTCCGATCAATCTTTGCGCCAGCCGGCCTGTTTGTAGATACCTCGCACCGTGCCGATTGGCAAGTCCCGCTTTGGGTGCGGCACAATTACGTGGCGATGAGTTATGTGGTGGACAAATTTGTAGTGAGAACCGCGGACAGACACGTGTTCAAAGCCGTCACGTAAAAGCCGCTTGATAATTTCACCGCTATCGCGGATCAATGAACTCTCCCGTATGTCAAACTGCGGCATCTGTCACGTCGATGATCGCCGCCGGCGGCTAATTCTCCGGGCCTCACACCCGCTCCACAAAACGATCCACCACCTTTTTCTCGCCGGCGTGGTCGAACGCGACGGTAAGCTTGTTGCCTTCCACGTGGATGACTCGGCCGCCGCCGAATTTCTGGTGGAACACCCGGTCGCCGCGCCCGAAAGCCGAGACGGTGCCGGTGGATTTTGCCACCAGTTCGCCCTCGATGGTGAAGGCACCGCGCGCGCCCGCCCCCGACGCAGTGCCGCTGCGGGAAGTACCGCTCCAAGGCGCACCGGTATCGCGCAGGCCGCCACGTCTGCCGCTCGATCCGCTTCCACCTGCCGCGGGTCCCCCTGAGCCGCCTCCGCCGCCGTCCCGGCCGCCGCGGGCACGCTGCCAGCCGGGCGTGCGGTAGCTCGACCCAAATGTCTCCATGGTGTCGAAGCGCGAGCCGCCCACATTGCCGTAGCCGGAAAAGCCGCCGAAACTTGCCTTGGATTCCGCGACCGCCACATGCGGCTCGGGCAGTTCGTTCGACGAAGCGCGACGGCACGGTCGAGGCCCAGGAGCCGCGCATGCGCCGGTTCGACACGAAATAGATTTTTGCGCGCTTGCGGGCCCGGGTGATGCCGACATGGGCGAGCCGGCGCTCTTCCTCCAAGCCGGCGCGGCCCTGCTCGTCGAGCGAGCGCTGGTGCGGGAGCAGGCCCTCCTCCCAGCCGGGCAGGAACACGGTGTCGAATTCGAGCCCCTTGGCGGAATGCAGCGTCATCACCGACACCGCCTCGGTGCTGCCGAGACCGCGCTCGACATCCATCACCAGCGAAATATGTTCGAGAAAGCCCTGCAGGTTCTCGAACTCCTCCATCGAGCGGACCAGTTCCTTCAAATTTTCCAGCCGTCCCGCGGCGTCGGCGGAACGGTCCTTCTGCCACATCTCCGTATAGCCGGATTCATCGAGCACGATTTCGGCCAGCTCGGTGTGGGGGATGGAATTGCGCTTGACGCGCCAGCGGTCGAACGCGGCGATCAGGTCACGTAGCGCCTGGCGTGGCTTCGGCTTGAGTTCGTCGGTGGCGATAATGGCGCGGGTCGCGCCCATCAGGGAGACGCGGGCGGCGCGAGCATGGTCGTGCAGGACGGCGATGGTGGCATCGCC
Organism: uncultured Alphaproteobacteria bacterium; assembly: GCA_963802745.1. Lineage (GTDB taxonomy): Bacteria > Pseudomonadota > Alphaproteobacteria > Rhizobiales > Xanthobacteraceae > JAJPKK01. Next base: position 233,637 of record CAWDKL010000048.1, read on the forward strand.
CAGACCGCGTTTCGGCACATTGACGATGCGCTCGAAGGCGAGGTCGTCGCTCTCCGAATTGACGCAGCGCAGATAGGCGAGCGCATCGCGGATTTCGGCGCGCTCGTAGAAGCGCGGGCCGCCGATCACCCGGTAGGGCAGGCCCATGGTGACGAACCGGTCCTCGAATTCGCGCATCTGGAACGAGGCGCGCACCAGGATGGCGATCTCGTCGAGCGAGTGGCCGCCACGCTGCAGGTCCTCGATCTCCTCGCCGACGATGCGGGCTTCCTCTTCGGAGTCCCAGGCGGACGTGACCGTGACCTTTTCGCCCGCCTCGCTTTCCGAGCGTAGCGTCTTTCCGAGCCGCCCCTCATTATGGGCGATCAGGTGCGAAGCCGCCGCCAGGATATGCCCGGTGGAACGGTAATTGCGCTCCAGCCGGATCACCTTGGCACCGGGAAAGTCCTTCTCGAAGCGCAGGATATTGTCCACCTCGGCGCCGCGCCAGCCGTAGATGGATTGGTCATCGTCGCCGACGCAGCAGATGTTTTTGGGGTGGCGCGGCGGCGGTGGAAGCGCCCCCTCACCCGCGCGCTCCGCGCGCGACCTCTCCCCACCGGGGAGAGGTGAAGCGGCGCCGTCCTCGCGCGCCGGTATAGAGGCAGACGTCGGTGCCCCATGGCACCTCTCCCCGGTGGGGAGAGGTCGGCATAAGCGCGGCTTGCGCGCTTATGCCGGGTGAGCGGAGCCCAACGGCAGGGTTGGGCAGCGCCTCTCCTTGTGCAGGTGCGGCCGTGCTCTGCGCGAGCAGCCGCAACCACAGATATTGCGCCACGTTCGTATCCTGGTATTCATCGACCAGAATGAAGCGGAAGCGCTGCTGATATTGCTGCAGCACCTGCGGGTGACCCCGGAACAGCCGGATCGTCTCCAGCAGCAGATCGCCGAAATCGACGGCGTTGAGGGTTTTGAGCCGCGCCTGATACGCCTCGTAGAGCTTGCGGCCGAGCCCATTCGCGAACACCGCGGCCTCGCCGGGCTTGACCTGATCGGGCGTGAGGCCGCGGTTCTTCCAGCCGTCGATGATGTTGGCCAGGATGCGGGCGGGCCAGCGCTTTTCGTCGATGTTCTCGGCTTGCAGCAATTGTTTCAACAGCCGGAGCTGATCGTCGGTGTCGAGGATGGTAAAATTGGGGTTGAGTTCCGACCAGTTCGGCGTGGCGGCGCAAAATCTTTACCCCGATGGAATGGAAGGTGCCCAGCCACGGCATGCCTTCCACCGCCTCGCCGACCATCGCCCCGATGCGCTGTTTCATTTCCCGCGCCGCCTTGTTGGTGAAGGTGACGGCAAGAATTTCCGACGGGCGGGCGCGCCCGAGGCTGAGAATATGGGCGATGCGGGTGGTGAGCACCCGTGTTTTGCCGGTGCCGGCACCGGCGAGCACCAGCACCGGACCGTCGAGCGTCTCCACGGCGGCGCGCTGCTCCGGATTGAGCCCGGCGAGATATGGCGCGCCGGAGGCCGCGCGGGCACGCGCCGCGATGCCGCCGGGCGCGGGCGGCGGAGCTGGGGAGGCGTGGTTCATCGGGTCGGGCAATGCTGCCTTCCAAACTGCGATGTCCTTGCGGCGGGGCGCGAATTGGTAGTCGGTGCCACGGCAGACTCGCTGATTCGCTTACTCCGCAACATGGCACTCGCGGAGCATTTTTGCGAGGTCGCGAGCACACCTTAGCCGCACCTTCGCCGACCTTGCCCGGTGCACTTCTCGGCGGCACCAAAACCGCGTAGCCTTACGCCCAGAATATGTCCCGTGGAGACGACCGATGACCTACAGCACCTTCGCCGCCGCGTTCGCCATCATGGCCTCCGTGGCCATCCCCATTACGGCCCTCGCCCAGGAGAACGCAGGCTCACGACCCGCGGCGACCAAATGGCCGAACCAGACGGAGGGCGACTTCATCCTCCGTGACTACCGCTTCAAGAGCGGCGAGACACTTCCCGCCCTCACGATCCACTACACCACGCTGGGCACGCCGAAGCGCAACGCGGGCGGCGACATCCTCAATGCGGTGATCCTGCTGCACGGCACCAGTTCCAGCGGCTCTGCGTGGCTCTCGCCCGCGCTCGGCGGCGAATTGTTCGCGCCGGGCGGCGCATTGGATGCGGAGAAATATTTCATCGTGCTGCCGGACGGCATCGGCCGCGGCGGGTCGAGCAAGCCGAGCGACGGCCTCAAGGGCAAGTTCCCGCATTATCGCTACGAGGACATCGTTGACGCCGAACACCGCCTCGTCACCGAGGGGCTTGGGATAAAGCACCTGCGCCTGGTCATGGGCTCGTCCATGGGCGGCATGCACACCTGGATGTGGGGCTACACCTACCCCGACCTGATGGACGGGCTCATCCCGATCGCCAGCCAGCCGATCCAGATCAGCGGCCGCAACTGGATGCAGCGCCGTATCGCGCTTGAGGCGATCCGCCAGGATCCGGGCTGGAACAACGGTTTTTACGACAAGAACCCGACCCAGTGGACCGTGACGGCGCCCTATGGCTTCCTGCAGACCGAGAACGTCGTGCAATTGCAAAAGATGTTCCCGACCCGCGAGGCGGGCGACGCCATGTACCGGAAACTGCAGGAGGCGGCCAAGTCCCGCGACGCCAACGACACGCTGTGGGGCATCGAAGCCGTGATGGACTACAACCCGACGCCGCACCTCGACAAAATCAAGGCGCCGCTGCATGGCCATCAATTCCGCCGACGACGAAACCAATTCGCCCCGGCTCACCTCCACGGCCCGCGAAATCGCCCGCATTCCGGGCGCCAAATACGTGCTGATCCCGGCCACCGAGGAGACCCACGGGCATTTCACGCACCTGCGCGCGGTGTTTTGGAAGGCCTACGTGGCGGAGTTTTTGAAGGGGCTGCCGGCGCAGCAGATGTGAGAGCCTTCGCTCGGCGTCGTCAGAAATCCGGCGTGTCCGCCGTGGGGATTTTGGTGTCGTGCCCAAAAAGTGCGGATTCCCAGCGCGGATTGCCTTCAGCCCATCGCGGATAGGCGTATCATTCAGAGCGTCGTTGCGGCGTGTCGTATTGCGCCGGACCGATGTCAATCGTGCCGCCATCCGGCGGCTGCTGGCGGCGGCGCCCCCTGTGGACGACGACGCGATTGCCGCAAGCTCCACGATGCCCAGCTGGGCGCTAAGCTCGATCTCCAGGGGCGGAGCGGTTCCACCAAACGACGGCAAGGTCGGCAGCCGTTCTTGCCCGTGGGTTCAGCGGTTCGCCGCTGATCTCGAATTGCCGCTCGGCCGCTGAGGAGCGCCCGCAGTTCGTTGCCCGCAGCCACGGCGGGAAGCAGCATGGTGCCACTGGTGGGCATGCACGCAGCCTAGATTTTTCTCTGCCCGATCACGGATCGCACGAGCGCGCTTGTGCGCGCGGCATCACATGTGCAAGCTGCGACCGCACACACACCTTGAATGTGGGAGGTAAGCTTATGAGAATCACATCACCGGTTTTCGTTGCCGCGGTCGTGGCGGCGACATGCGCGCTAGGTTCGGTCGCGGCGCAAGCGCAGAACGTGCGCGTGCGCGGCACCATCGACAAGGTCGATGGCAACACCGTGATGGTGAAGTCGCGCGACGGCGCCGCGCTCAAGCTCGTGCTCAAGGACAATGTCCGCATTGCCGGCGTCGTCAAGGCCTCGCTTGCGGACGTCAAAGGCAACCCCAACGTCGCCATTACGTCGCGGCCGCGCGCCGACGGAACCCTTGAGGCGGTCGAACTGCGCATCGCTCCCGCCGGTCAGCCCTTCAACTCCTTCCATTCCGATTGGGACTTGATGCCGAACAGCTTCATGACCAACGGCGCCTTGCAAACGTCGGTCAGCGGCGTCGACGGTCAGGTGCTGACGGTGAAGTACAAGGTCGTGGGTAAGCCCGACGAGGAAAAGAAGATCGTCGTCACGCCGAGGACCATACTTGCCACCACGGTTCCCGGCACCAAGGCGGATCTCAAGCCGGGCCTGAAAGTATTCGTTGCCAACGCCCCCAAGCTTCCCGATGGTTCGCTTGATGTCGCAGCGATCCAGGTCGAAAAAGAAATCCCCCCGCCGCAATGATTTGTGGCAACGAGCGAGAGGGCGGGTGGTCTCCCCGCCCTTCTTTCGTTACTTTTTCACACGATAGACAAGTGCGCTTGGCGTCATTTGTATCTATGTGCGTATCTCCGCGCTGGCGGCAGCCCTCGGGCGAACGCTGTCATTAATTCCCCGCGTATGTCGAATACGGCACCAGGGCCCACGCGTGAACGGCGGGCCGATGGTCGGCGACAATGTGCAGACTACGCTGTGACATAAAGGTGCTCGAATGACTGAGCATAGAACACGAAGACCAATGGACGCCCGACAGGTGGCCGAAGCGGCGTTCAAGACCGCAACCACGAAGCCTGCGGAAACTGCGCCCAAAAAACCCTCGCTCCCGAACGTCAAAGAGATGGTCTCTTTGCGCATCGATCGGGACGTGCTTGACCATTTCCAAGAATCCGGGCCCGGCTGGCAGGACCGGATCAATGAAGCGCTGCGAAAAGTGGCCGGGAAATAGCGTCACCGCCGACCGCTTCCGCATGTGTGCACCGCACGCGCCGGATCACATCGCCGTCGTGAAATTCGGCACCGCAAGCATTTAGACGCGATTCCGGTGAGGTCCGAACACGTAGGGTGTGCAAAATCGCCCTGCGAGACGGAGGCAGCCCACACGGCGTCAAATGGCGATTTTGCGCACGCGGCAGGCCTTTACTCAGCGCCGCGATCGCGACACCGCGCGATAATAATCATGTGAGGGCCGACCGCGTGCGCAAAATCGCCGGCGAAGCCGTGCCGGTTGCTCCGCCGTGCCCGGGCGATTTTGCACACCCTACGACCCTGTGATTCGATGCGACCGAAATTTAGTATAGCACCAAACGGAGCAAACGCTGTCATGCCCCGCGAAAGCGGGGCATCCAGTAATCCGCGCCAAGCTGTGCCCCAATCGAAGTCCGGGGCTGCTGGATCGCCCGCTTTCGCGGGCGATAACACCCAATTTGAGCTTTTATTTCCGGGCGTGTCCCTGCTTACGGCGCGACCTTGTTTTTGTTGAACACCGCGTCGATTGCGGCTTGGGCGCATTTTTCGCCGTCGCCGCTGGAAACGCCCATCGCGCCGATCACCTGGCCGTCGACGATGATCGGCAACGCGCCGGGTTGTGGAAAATCCCGCATGAAAGTCGGCGCCAGATTTTGGCCGGAGCGCACGATCTTGTTGGTTTCGGAAGTGGCCCGGCGCCAGCGGAGCGCCGATTTCGCCTTCAGCAAAGCCGTGTCAATGGCATTCGCGGCGGCGCCTTCCATGGCATGGGATTCGATGAGATTTCCACCCCAATCCAGCACCGACATGGCGAGGATCGTGTGATTGCGCTCGGCCCAGGCCGTGCAGGCATCGACCATGGCGCGCGCGCCGGCGCTGGAGATGACCTTCTGCTCGCGCACCATCGCCTGAGCGGATGCTTCCGCGGCGGACGTAATCGCGATGATCGCGGCGAGCGGGATCAGGCAGGATTTGAATCGCATGATTTCCTCCATCTTGGACAGCGCATTGCATCAAAGCGATGTTTCCGGCTCTGACGGCTGTCCGACTTAGCGGTTGTGAAACCCTCAAGGCTACAGCGCCTGGGCCGCAGGGTACTGCGGGATCCGATCGCAATCAAATGGCATTTCGGCCGCCGTCCGCTCCCGCAACACCGACGATCGACCGGATTCCGGTCACGCCGGGCCCCCTGGGAGTCATGGCCGGGACAAGCGTGGACAGGATGCCGGGAAGGTAATTACCCGCCGGAATTTGCCTGATCTAACGTCCGCCTTCATTGACCCGTGCGCCGGCGCGGAACGCCGCGACAAAGCTTTCAAGATCGGCGCGCGGCAGATCGGAAACCGCCCAGTACGCGAAGGCGCCGTCGACCCAGGCAATAGTCTCGTAGCCATTCACGGCCGCCTGAGGCGCGCGCGCGCGAAAACGCTCGGCCGGCAGGGCCGTGAGGCTGATGAGGTGTTCGCGCAACCGATACACAAGGGTTGGCGCCGGCAGTCCTTCGACCACGTCGGCGCGGCCGCCGACCAGCGCAAACCCCTGGGCGGCGAGGTCGACGACCGGCGGCGATACGGCGAGCCGCGCGTCGAACCACGGTTTCACCGTGTGCCGGTCGGACGAGGCGATGTCGATCGCCTCGCGCGCCAATAGGGCGCGGCGATGATCGTCCACGAGCAGCAGGGCCACGCGATCGGATCGGCCGGGCACGGCGTCTCGAATCAGCGTCGTGACGAGGCCGCCGCCGACAAAGGCCATCGCCAGCGCGGCCGCCAGGGCCAGACGCGGCCGGCGGGCGAACCGAAGCGCAGGAACGGGCATGGCAAGCGTTCCTGTGCGCTCATCCGACGCCATGGCGGCGATGCGCGCGCGCAATGCGTCGGGCGCACGCTGATCGCCGGCATTGGCGCGCATCGCCGCACGCAGGGCGACAAGTTTTTCGTAACGCGCGGCGAGGTCCGCATTGTCGGCGAGCGAACGCTCAAATTCCATCATGCCCATAGCGTCGAGTTCGCCGTCGAGCGCGGCGTGCATGGTCAGATCGGTGAGTTCCTCGCGCGTTGGGTCGCTCATGAGGCTGTCTTTCCGGGCATTTCGGGCGCGAGCGCGCGCAGCAGCAGGGTGCGGGCGCGGGCGAGACGCGACATCACGGTACCGACCGGCACCTGAGTCATTTCCGCGATCTCGCGGTAGCTCAAATCATTGTATTCCCGCAAAACGATGATCTCCCGAAACGGCGGCGGCAGGCTTGCGAGCGCGCGTTCAAGGGAAGCCGCATCGGCTTGCATGATGATGCTCGCCTCCGGCGTTGCGGAGGCGTCGGCCGCCGCCTCGAAGGCGCGCTCCGCCTCCTCGGAATTGCTGGTCAACAGCACGCTGCCGGGCCGCTTGCGCGCCAGATGCGCGAAGGCCGCGTTGCGCGTGATCGCCAGCAGCCATGCGCGAGCGTTGCCGCCGGCGTAACCGCCGATGCCCTTGATCGCGCGCAGGCAGGCGTCCTGCACCACGTCTTCGGCATCGGCGGCGTTGCCGGTCAGTCCGCGCGCCAAGCGGTAGGCGCTGTCGAGATGCGGCAGCACGATTTCGGCGAACAGGTTGCGGTTCGTCTCGCCCACGCTTGTCCTTCCGCCGCACGTCCCGACTTACGAAGCAACGATGATCTTGCCCTGCATATGCGGATGGAGGCCACAGAAATAGTCGAAGCTGCCCTCCGTACTGAAGGTGAAGGTAAATGCATCGTTGGTGTCGAGCGCCTTCGATCGAAACGCGCCGGGCGTCTTCGATACGATCGAATGCGGAATGTCGTCGGCATTTTGCCAGGTCACGACGTCGCCGGGCTTGATGGTCACCACGTCCGGAACGAAGACGAAGTTGTCGATTTTGACGGTGATGTTGGCGGCGACGGCTGGCGCCGCAACGCCGAGTAAGACGCCGGCGAGCGCGAGCGCAAGTGTGCGCCGACGCGTCGCGCGCGGCGAGAACGTAAGCATGGTGGTGGTCTCCGCAGGTTGATCGAGGCCGATGGTTCCGAACGTCCAAATCACGCGAGGGGGGCGTCCGTGATCGCGAGCGCCGCGGTTCCCCGCTTGACGCTGACGCTGGCGACGCCGAGCACCGTGCGCAGCTTGTCGGCGGGCATCAGCATGGGGCCGGCTGAGGGCGCCTTGCCGGGTTCGCCCTGCGGGAAGGCGGTCGACCGCGCCGTGTGGAACGCGATGTTGCCTTCGACCTTCTGAAAGATCTGGTGGATGTGGCCGTTGAGCACCGTCACCGAGCCAAACCGCTTCAGCAGCGCCAAGGCCTGCATGCCATCGTCCGTGCCCCAGCCCCATTCCCGATAGACCGTCCACAGCGGGATATGGGCAAAAACCACGATCGGCGTGGACGCCGTCTTCGCCTTGAGATCATCGGCGAGCCAGGCAAGCTGTTCGGCGCCGAGATTGCCCATGCCGCCGGCCTTGAGGTCGAACACGTTGACCAGGCCGACGAAATGCACGCCCTGATGATCGAAGGCGTACCAGCCCTTGCCCTTGGCCTTCTTGCCATAACGTTCCAGGTAGGCCTTGCCATTATCCTCGTCGATCACGTCGTGTTCGCCGGGGACATAATGAACATCGAGTTTCGCCGCACCGATGATCTTGTCGGCGTCGTCGAATTCCTTCGGTCTCGACAGATGGGAAATATCGCCGGTGTGAATCATGAAGGCCGGTTTTTGCGGGGCGGCTTTGACCTTGGCGATCGCTTCCTGAAGCGTTGCCGCCGGATTCGGATTGGCTGGCTTATCGAAGCCAAGATGGCTGTCCGAAATCTGCGCGAAAGTGAAGCCGGCAGCGGCCTGCGCGGAGGCGGGCGTTACGCCCAGGATTTGCGAGACTTTGGGCACGCCGCCCGCGAAAGTCCAAAGGAGGCCGGTCCCGGCCCATACCATGCATTCGAGGGCACCGCGTCGATCGATTGCGCGTTCGTCAAGTTTGTCGGCCATGCTGTTCTCCTGTGCTGAGCGTCGGGGGTGACGCAGCAGGGAGATCGCGCGACCGGCCGATTTATTCCCGGAGCCGCGAAATAATTTTGGACGTGCCACGCCGAGGCGGCGCACGCATCTGTGATCCCTATGACTCCTGGCGGCAACAGGCCGTGGATTGACTTGAGCATGGCGTTCTCGCATGAACGGCAAGGCTTGATGACAAAAATGAGCGGAGGAGCCATGTCCAAATTCCCAATGATGTGCATCACCGCCGCAGTCCTATGTTCCGTGGCCGCGATGTGGCCGGCGCTCGCCGCCGAGGAGACGCGGCACGAGGGGGCATCCATTCCAAACTTCGGCCCGGACCCCGAGACCGGATGGAACATCGATCGCCCGGCCGCCGACGACTTCCTGCCGCCGCCGAGCGGGCCCGGCCCGGTCACGTATGACAAGGCCCACCCTTACGTTCCCAATGGCCAGGGCCAGTCGACCTACCGGGTCGCCGACCTTACCAATCCGATCCTAAAACCCTGGGTGATCGCGCAGATGCGCAAGGCCAACGATGCGGTGCTGGCCGGGAAAATACCGTTCATCGCCCGCGAGCGATGCTGGCCCGCCGGCGTACCCAGCTTGGATATCTATAACCGCGGCCAGCCGGTGCATTTTATCCAAACGCCCAAAATGGTCGTCATCATTAATGAGCTCTACCCACAAATCCGCCATGTCTATTTGGACGTGCCGCATTCGGAGCACGTCAAGCCGTCATGGTACGGCGAGTCGGTGGGGCATTACGAGGGCGACGAACTGGTGGTGGATACCATCGGGCTGAATGACCGCACCTTCGTCGACAATTATCGCACTCCGCATACCGAGCAGCTGCACGTGGTCGAGCGCTTCAAGATGGTCAACGGCGGCAAGACGCTGCAGGTGTTCGTCACGGTTGACGATCCGGGTGCGTTCAACATGCCGTGGTCGGCGATCCAGCATTGGCGGCGCGTCAACCGGGGCCCGCTGGAAGAAGACATTTGCGAGCCGAATAACGCGACGTATCACGGCTATGACGTGGCGCCGATCCCGCAGGCCGACAAGCCTGATTTCTGACCGGACTCTGGAATTCCGGCGCCCACGATTTCATCACAATCTTCGCCGCTGTGCCGGGATTGCCCGCACGCGCGCCTTTAGGCGACCGCGTCGCGGGTCCTGCCTTTTGTATGCAGCCGATTGCACTCTTTGGACGTGGTTCGTTGACGCAAATCAAGGTGAGCACAATATGCCGGCATGATGATAGTTTGCCTTAAAGGGAGGACCGACACGTGCGTAGGTGTTTTACGTCGAACCGATATCTGGCGGCACTCGCTTGCGCCGCGATTGCCTTCGCCGTTGCGTTCTCTCCAAGCGCGGTTGCGGAGGAGCCGGATCCGGCCCGGCCCACCTTGGCCGATCTCATGATGCTCACGCAGCTGCGGCACGATAAGCTCTGGTATGCGACACGGGTGGAGAATTGGCAGCTCGCGGCTTATGAATTCCATCAATTCGAAACGACGATCGATCGCATCGTCAAGCTCTATCCGATGGTCTCGTCAGTCGCACAGGCGAACCTGATTCACGAGAAGACAGACCCGGCCATGGCCCAGTTGCGCAGCGCCATAACCGACAAGAACCGCTCGCGGTTTGAAGCTGCCTACGGGCAAATGACGAGCGCTTGCAACGAATGTCATCTGGCGGCTGGCGTAAGCTTCATCAGGGTGCAGGTTCCGACCCGATCTCCGTTCAGCAACCAAAACTTCGAACCGGCGCGATGATCGAGCGAGACATATCGGCGGCGTCCTGCTACGCAGCGAATATGCGAGAAGGGCATCTCAGACACAGTTTCACGGTATTGAAGTAGTCTCCGGTCTTCATCCAGCTCGATTGCCAATACGGAAAATGCGCGACGCTTGATGACGAAGGCTGTTCCTGACGACCATCTCCGTTCGACTTTGATGGCCGCCGCTCAAGCGGGCGACAGTGCTGCCTACCGAACGTTGCTGCGTGACTGCATACCGGTGATTAAGAGCGTCGCGCGACGGCGCGGGGTGGAAGCCGACCGGGTCAACGACGTGGTGCAGGACGTGCTGCTGACCGTTCATCGGGCACGACATACCTACGACCCCAGCCGATCGTTTACAGCGTGGCTGTGCGTCATCGCAGACCGCAGAGCGATCGATCTGCTCCGCCGCGTCCGCCGGCAGGATAGGCGCGAGGTCCACGCGCCGCTTGTGTTTGCAAGCCGTGCCGATAAATCGGCCGATCCGACCCAGGGACTCGCTCACGCCGACCTGACCGGTACCGTCAGGCTCGCGCTGGCCCGCTTGCCGGCGCGCCAACGCGAAGCGGTGCAGCATTTCGTACTCGATGAGCGCTCGCTTGCCGAAATCTCCAATCTGACCCGGCGCACCAAGGGCTCGCTCAAAGTCAATCTGCACCGCGCGCTGAAGGCGCTTCGCGGTAGGATGGAATTCAGTGAATAAGGCCATGACAGTGTCTTCGAACGCCGGCTCCGCGCACGAACTTCTGATCCGCGACTTGGCCACCGATCTGGCGCCGGTGCGGCAACTGCGACCGCCGAGCGTGCGGGCGCTGGCGTGGCTCGCAATCGTGGCAGCGGCCGCCGCTATCCTCGCCATGGTTGCCGATCTCTCGGCTATTGAGCGCCGTCTCGCCGCCGCGCCTGATTTATGGCTCGCGGTGACCGGTTCGGCTCTGACCGCGGTTCTCGCGGCCTTTGCAGCGTTCCAACTCTGTCTGCCGGATGCGCGCGGGGCATGGGCTTTTTTGCCGCTACCGGCGGCACTGCTGTGGATATTGGCGAGCGGCCTCGGCTGCCTGCGCCCATGGTTCGCGCCCGGGACCCATGTGGCCGATCTGCGTGAGGCGAGCGATTGTTTCTTCGTCATCGTCGGATTGTCGGTGCCGCTGTCGGCGTCGCTCATCATCATGCTGCGGCGCGGCTGCCCGCTGCAGCCGGGATTGGCCACCGCGACCGCCGGGATCGCCGCCGCCGCTGCGGCTGCGACGCTGCTCAACTTTTGCCATCCCTTCGACGCGGCGGCAACCGACCTCGTGGTACATGTGCTGGCGGTGAGCCTCGTCATCGCGGGAAATTGGACTCTTCGCCGCTGCCTACTCGCGACAAAATCTCGCGCGGCGATGTAACCGGCGCGCTGGCTTGCTCGAAGTGGGGGCGATGGGATGAACCCGTCAGCATCGTCAAACGCCCCCAGGAGGGTAACACCATGTCTTATTTCCGCATCGCCATCACGTCATCCGCAGCGATCCTATCGCTCGCCGGTGTCGCCGCGGCGGAGAGCCCGGCGCCAAACTCGCCTGGGGCGGTATACGTCCTGTCGAACCAGTCGATCGCAAATTCCGTGTTGGTGTACAGCCGAGATGCGAACGGAAACCTGACCTATTCGGGCAGCTTTCCGACCGGCGGAACCGGTGCCGGAACCGGCGCCGACCCGTTGGGCTCACAGGGTTCGCTCACGCTCGGGTCCGGACTCCTGTTCGCCGTCAATGCCGGCAGCAATGACGTTTCGATGTTCGCCGTAAGGGGCACCGAGTTGGTCCTGCTGGACCGGGAGCCTTCCGGCGGCAAGATGCCGGTGAGTGTCGCGGTCAACGGGTTTTACGTCTATGTGGTCAACGCCGCCGGCACGCCGAACATCAGCGGTTTCGTCATCAATCCGGTCGGCGGGCGCCTGGTGCCGCTTCCGAATTCGCAACGTCCGCTTGCCGGCGGCACGCTGGCCGGGCCGGCGGATATCAGCTTCGACGCCGACGGCAGCGTCCTGCTGGTCAGCGAAAAGGGAACCAAGCTCATCGACACCTACCGGGTCGATGTCCGCGGATATGCCTCGGGACCGATCGCGAACGCCTCCAGCGGCATCACGCCATTCGGCTTTTCCGTCACCAACCGCGGCTACGCGATCGTTGCCGAAGCGGGTTCGGGTGCGACGTCTTCCTATGAAATCGAACGAAACGCCAAACTGGACCTGGTTAGCGGTTCGGTAGCGCTTGGCCAGACGGCGCCATGCTGGCTGGTGACGACCCCCGATGGCCGCTACGCCTACACGGCGAACGCCGGCAGCGGGACGATCAGCAGCCTTGGCATCGCGCCAAACGGCGTGCCGAGCCTGATGAACGCGGCGGCTGCCACTCTTGCTGCTCCGCTCGACCTCGCCATCACCGGGAATAGTAGGTTCCTGTATGTCCGCGAAGGAACCAAAGCGATCAGCGGCTTTAAGGTCGCGCCGGACGGAAGCCTCACCGCGGTCGGTTCCTGGACCGGTCTTCCCGCCGGTGCGCAAGGAATCGCGGCGCGCTAGCGCAAAGCTAGGCACCTGTTTGGCCAAACAGGTGCCTGTCGGCGGACTTGACGCAGTGCTGCAATGCGCAAGCCGCCGTGGCCTGCTGGAAGCCTGTTGGAGGCAATAAAACCTCCGCATGTTTCGGGGTTATTCAATACCCCAGGGCGCAGCCGTCCTTGCGCCCGTCGGATGCCCCGATCAGCACACCGCGCTGCCAGTCGATCGCAATTGCCTGGCCGCCGCCCCACGGCCGCTCCCGCACCCTCACGGTATGGCCGCGCGCGCGGAGGCCCGCGATCGTCTCGGCCGGTATCCCGCGCTCCACGACGGTCTCCTCGCCCTCGTAAAATACCCGCGGCGAATCGATCGCGGACTGCAGGTCCATACCGTAGTCGAGGAGATTGCTGACCACATGGGCATGGCCCATGGGTTGATAGTCCGCGCCCATCACGCCGAAGGCCAGATCGCAGCGGCCGTCGCGCATTCCCAGCGCCGGAATGATCGTATTCATCGGGCGCTTGGATGGGCCGATGACGTTGGGATGATCCGGATCGGTCACAAAGCAGGCACCACGGCTGTGCAGCATGATGCCGGTCTTTTCGGTCGCAATCCGAGAGCCAAATTCGCTGTACAGCGAGTTGATGAACGATACCGCCATGCGGTCGCGATCCACCACCGTAAGATAGACCGTATCGCTTCCCGGTTTCGGCGCACTGGGGAGCTTCACGCGCCGGCCGCGATCGATCTTGCGGGCAAGTTCGCCGGCAAAGCCCTTGTCGATGAGCGACGCCGTTGACACTCGCATGAAGGCGGGGTCGGCCACATGGGTATCGCGAACCGCGAACGCCATCCGGGCCGCTTCGAGCGCGAGATGCAGCCGCTCCGGTCCGTCGGGATCGAGCGCGGACAGATCGAAATGCTCGAGGATGTTGAGGAGTACGAGCGCCACCAGCCCCTGTCCGTTCGGCGGCAGTTCCACCACATCGAGCCCGCGATAATTCGATGCGATCGGGGTGACCGTTTCGCCGCGGTGCTTTGCGAAATCCTCGCGCGTCAGCCAGGATCCACGCGGCGAAAGCGTTGCCACGATATCGGCTGCGGCATCCTGGTAAAACGCCTCGGGTCCTCGCGCCGCGATCGCTTTCAAGGTTTCGGCCAGCGCCGGAAACCGCATGACATCGCCGGCTGCCGGTGCGCGGCCGTGGGGCAGATAATGCCGCGATGCTCCGGGATCGGCGCGCAATGCCGGCTCCACAAACGTCCAATCATAGGCGACGCGCGGCGCCACCGGAAACCCCTGCTCGGCATAGCGGATCGCCGGGGCCAGGGCATGATCGAGCCCGAACCGGCCGTGGGCCTGCAGCACCGCCTCCCACGCTTCGATCGCGCCCGGAACCGTGACGCAATGGGGCGAGTTGAGGCCGATGCTGCGGACGCCCTGCTCCCACAGCATATCGGCGCGCGCGGCCGCGGCGGCGCGGCCGGAGCCATTATAGCCCCAGACCGGCACGCCAGGTTTGGCGACGAGGCAAAAACAATCGCCGCCGATGCCGGTCATATGCGGCTCGACGACGGCAAGAACAGCAGCCGCCGTCACGGCCGCATCTGCCGCCGTGCCACCCGCCTTCAGCGTGGCGATGGCCGCCTCGCTTGCAAGCGGGTGCGATGTCGCCGCCACACCCTCGCAGGCAAATACCGGCGAACGGCCGGGACAATGGAAATTTCGCATACTTACACGGACCGACGCGCTGGCAAATACAGTCCCACAGCTTTGGGCTCTCGGTCCGCCTGGAGGTTAGACCTCTGTTTTCGACTTCAAGACCTGGCGGCCGCGATACATGCCGGTCTTCAAATCGATGTGGTGGGGACGGCGTAATTCCCCGGAATCCTTGTCTTCCACATAGGTCGGCGCCTTCAGCGCGTCGGCCGAGCGACGCATGCCGCGCCGCGACGGTGATGTCTTTCTCTTTGGCACAGCCATGAGTTAAGTCTCCTGGAATTCGATATGGGTGGCAGCCTGCGCCACCGGGGTTATCGGCGGAAGCCGCGCTTATAGGGGAGGCGGCGGCTTGTGGCTAGGGGGCGCGCGCTCCTGCCGAAGAGCCCCCGAAGGATTTTGCATCAACGCCGCCCTTGGCCGGGTTGGCCGCTTGGCCGGCTTGGCCAGCTTGGCCACCTTGGCCGCGCTGAGCGGCTTGGCCACGTTGAGGGGCGATTTGTCGGTCAAAGTCGGCCAAATCGCGTTTCCACTGGGTCTCCTCTGGATGTTGCGCGACCAGCCGCGCCAAAATTCCCCGGCCGGCATTTAGATTTTCACGTATCCTGGTCGTCTGTCGCAGCCTCCGGTATGTGTTCGCAAGCTTCCCGTAGGACATCGCGAGTTCGTATTGCCGCGTGTCATTGCCCGGCTCGAGTTTAGCCAAACGATCGAGCACGGCATGGCGCGATTGATAGGTCCGGAGCGCATCGGCGAGATTGCCTTGGGCCACCAGCGCGTCGCCCACGCTATTGAGAGACACCGACAGATCATGCTGCGCATCGGCATTGGCCGCATCCAGCTTGGCTAAATGATCCCGTATCGCGAGGCTGGACTGGTAGGATTTCAACGCGTCCGCCTGATTGCCTTGCGCCTCGAGCAACTTGCCGACCTTGTCGTGGAGGCCGGCGAGTTCGCGTTGCTGATCCAGATTATCAGGAACGGCGGCCGCCAGTTGCACCGCAAGAGCGACTCCGGACTGCAAAGCTTTCAATGCGTCGGCCTGATTGCCCTGTGCGGCGAGTAAATCGCCGATCTTCAGGTTCAACCCCAGCCGGGTCCGCTGCGATGCGGCGACGTCGGCACCGGGCAACCGATCCTGGATGGCAAGACTGGCTTGATAGGACTTTAGCGCTGCCGAACGATCGCCTTGCGCCTCTTCGACACCACCGATCTTGTCATCAAACGCGATCAGGGTACGTTGCCAAACGTCATTGGCGGGGTCGCGCGCCGCGAGGGCTTGCGCGATGGCGAGGCCGGCCTGATAGGACTTCGCCGCTTCGCCCTGGTTACCCTGCTCGGCGAACAGATCGCCGATCTTCATGTCGAGCACCTGGCGCGCGCTCTGCGACTCGACGCTATCCGGATCAGCCAGCCGATCCCGGAGCGCGAGACCGGCCTGATAGGACGCGAGCGCCTCGGTTCGGTTTCCCTGGGTCTCCAGGATCGCGCCAATCTTTTCATGCGTCGTGGCAAGCGCCCGCGGCGGCATGGCGGCGCCATCGCGCGCCGCCATTGCTTCCAAGATTTCCACGCCGGCCCGATAGGATTTTAGCGCGGCGTCGCGATCGCCTTGCGCTACCTGCGCATCGCCGAGTTTGATATCCAGTGCGGAAAGCTGTTGCGGCAGAGCGGCATCGGCGGTATCCGCCTTGGCCAAATCGGTGCCGATGGCGAGACCCGCGTGGTAGGACGTGTCGGCACCGGGAAGATCGCCTTGCGCCACCTTGATGTCGCCGATTTTTGTGTGCAATTGTACCAGTTCGGATGCTTGCGCGGTATTGACCGGATTGCCCTTGGTCAAGCCGTCGATAATCGCAAGACTTGCCTCGTAGGATTCCAATGCGTCCGTCCGCTGCCCCAGGGACGATTGCAGGTCGCCGAGCTTCCTCTCGAATCCGGCAAGATCAAGCTGCCAGCCGGTGTTGGCGGGATCGGCCTTGGCCAGCATCTCCTGGGCCTCAATCCCCGCCCGGTAAGAGTTTTTCGCCGCCTCATCCATGCCGAGGCGGGCTTGGGCATCTCCAACCCGTATGTGCAAGAGGGCGGTATCGCGCTGCAGAGCGATATTTTCCGGATCGGCGGCGGCCAAGCGATCGTCAATTTCGACGCTTTTTTCGTACGATTCCAGCGCTTCCGCCATCTGGCCGTCGGCCTCACGCAACGCGCCGATCAGTAAGTGCGCCGCCGATAGGTCGCTCTGCCGCCGCGTATTGTCAGGGCTGGCGGCGGCCAACTGCTCGCGGATTTTAAGGCTGTCCTGATAGAATTTTAGCGCCTCGCCGCGATCACCCTGGGCGGCACGCGTATCGCCCACTTCGATCTGCGAAGCCGACACCTCCCGCTGCCGGTCCGTATCGGCCGTATCGGCGGCGGCCAAGGCCTCACGGATGGCAAGGCTCGCGCGATAAGATTTTTCCGCTTCGGCGAACTCGCCCTGCGCTTTCAGGACGTCGCCGATATGCTCGTTCGCGGTAGCGAGATCGTTCTGCCGGCCGGAATTGTTGCCGTCCAGCGCGGCTAGGTGTTCTGCCACAGCAAGACCAGCCTGATAGGATTGCAGTGCATTGGCCAAATCGTGCTGGGCCACAAGCAATTGGGCGATATGGTCATGAGACGCCAATACTTGGTGCTGCAATTCCTGATCGGCGGGATCAGCCGCCACCAGACGCTCGGCGACCGCGAGCGATGCCCGATAGGCGGCCAACGCCTCGGCGAGCTTCTGCTGCGACGCCAGCAGCTCAGCGATACGATTGTGAGATGCCAATAAGCTGGCCTGCAGCTCGGAATTGCCGGGATCGGCCATGGCGAGCCGGTCCAATATCGCGACACTCGCCTGGTAGGATGTCAGCGCTTCGGGCAGGCTGCCCCCTGCTGCCAGCAAATCGCCGATCCGATCGTTCGCTGCGACGAGGTCGTGTTGCCAGCCGATGTTGTTCGGATAGGCCGCGGCCAGCCAAGTCATGATTGCGAGGCTTGCCTGGTATGAATTTAAGGCCTCCGGCCGCTTCCCCTGCGTAACCAGGAGATCGCCGATGCGATCATGCGCAATCGCCAGATCGCGTTGCAAGCCGGCGTCGGAGGCGTTCGCCTTGGCGACGCGCTCCACCGACAGCAAGCTGGCCTGGTAGAGATTTAACGCCTCGGGCAGATTGCCCATGGCGCTGAAAATGTCGCCGATCTTGTTGCGGGCGGCTGCCAAGTAGCGTTCCCAGCTGAGATCGCTTGCAGACGCCTTGGCCCTCCGTTCGGCGATGTCTGCCGCCTTACGATAATTCGCCAACGCATCGTCGAGACGATCACGCAACTGCCGGATGTTGCCGAGGCCGAGTTCCGCCCATATGACGACCAAGTCGTCGGTTCCCGGTGTCGCCGCATCGACCACGCCGCGATAGGACGCCTCGGCCTCCTCGAATTGGCCGGCCGCCATTTGAAACCAGCCCTGGCAGTAGAGGGCCTTGAGATCCGAAGGGTCCAGCCGCACCGCCTGCGTGCAATAGTCGCGCGCCCGGGCGGGATCGGACACGCGCGCAAGCGCCGCGAGATGACGGTAGGCCGTGGCGGCGTTCTTGCCGGGGTTGCTAATCCCGGCGCCTCGTATGTCCTTGCTGCCCGCCTGGGTGGCGGCGGCTTGCTCGCTGTTCCCGGCCCTCGTATGGGCACCGGTCTCGGCGGCGGCGCGGTTCGCTCGGTCCTCGGCAAGCGCCTTCAACAACCGCTCAGCGTCATTAACCTGGCCGGCCCGCAGCATCACCAGCGCTTCGGCATACCGAGGTTCGGTCGGCGCGCCCGTCTCGATGGCAAAGATCGCCTCGGTCAGGCCTTCCCGTACCCCCGGGGCGGACGCCTCGGCCGGACTCGCGGCGCTGTAGCGATCGGCCAGTGCCGTGGCGTCGGCAAGCATCGCCTTCTGGCGAGACGATTGCCAAAAGAAAGCGCTTCCGGCAACCGCCAGGGCGGCGAGAACCACCGCTATCCGGACACGGTTACGCCGCGGCTGCCGGTTCGAATTGTTGTCCGGACGGCCGGCGTCGGCAGTGCCACGATTGCCGCCCGCAGTCCGCGGCGCTTGCCGGATCAGCCGATCGATATCGGTATCGGGGAGGACAAGCAGCGCGGCGACCACTTTGGCGATGGTGCGATCGAAATCCTCATCGGTCTGTAAGGCGGCAACGATTGCATTGCTCGGATTGCCGGCCCGGGCCGATGACGCACCCAGAGCCGGCGGAAAACACTCGAGATTCGGATCGCCGGGGGTCCCGCCGATGATCAGCGGTATCACCGGACGTTCCGGATGGATCCATCGGAAGAACCAAATGGCTTCGTTGACATACTTGCTTTGCGCCGCCTGGGGCGAAGCGAGCACGATAAGGGCCGCGGCTTTATCCAGCGCAGCGACCGCAGCCGGTTCGAGTTTCTCGGAATTTTCCGCCACCGCCTCGTGGCGATCGCAATAGATCGGGCTAAGCGTCTGGGCACCATCAACTAATTTTGGGTCGATGCGCCAACCCTCCAGCGCGCGATGGATGCGATCCGCCACTGCCGCGTCGGCGCCGCTACGCGCAAGAAATGCTCGGTACTTCAGGGTGTCTGGCACGTTCGCCCCGGCAATTTAAGTCGTGATTGTTTATCATAGTGCGCTGCCGAACCGTCAGGAAGATATTTAAATCGGCAGCGTCACCATGGCTCCATGTGTCACGCTCGGCGCGGGGATCGCACGCAGCGGTCAACCTCGCCTTCGGTCGCCATTCTCCCCACATAGGTTAATGCGAGCCGGCGCAGGCCGGGACCGGATCTGCGGGCGTCGCGGCGGATCGGATTGGGCAGCGTCGCCGCCAGCAGCGCCGCTTCGGGGGCCGTCAGGGCGGCGGCGGATTTGCCGAAAGCGCGGCGGGACGCCGCTTCGGCGCCGAACTCGCCGTTAGGGCCCCATTCGACGATATTGAGATATATTTCGAGCTGCCGGCGCTTGGAAATGACGAGGTCGATCCACAGCGCCAGCGGCAACTCAAGCGCCTTGCGCACATAGCTGCGGCCCTGCCACAGAAACAAGTTCTTGGCGAGCTGTTGGGTGATGCCCGAGCCTCCCCGCGGCTTGCCGACCCCGTTGGACTGATCCTTCACGACGCGATGCAATTCGTCGAAATCGATGCCGTGGTGGGTGCAGAAGCGCGCGTCCTCGGCGGTGATCACGGCTCGGGGCAGCACCGGCGCGATGCGGCCGATTGGTACCACGGTGCGTTCCACGCGGGCACGTTTCGCCCACCGCCACAGCATCAGAGTCGAGACCGGGTCGATAATGCGGTAGAACGGCGCAATGACATAGGGTAGCAGGATTAGACACAATAAACCCAGAACGATCAAACGCAGCACCCGCGGCAGTCTGCGCGTCGGTACGCCACGACCGGCGGACGCGCCAGCCTCCGTCCGGGATCCCCGCTGCGGCAGTTTTCCGGCTTTGGCTATCGGCACAGGCAAGCTCCCGTGCATCGTGCGATCGTCACGATCGGCCATCGCGACCGTTGCGCTTGACTGGACCCCCGCCTTGCATTTTGCACGGCGCCGGATGCGATCGTCGGACTCGGCAACCCAACGCCCACCCGGAGCCAATCGCCAATGACCTCCCTGGATAAGCAGACCCTGAGCGGCTCCGGCAAAGGCCCGATGTCCTGGCGCCGCTGGGTGCGGATGGTCCGCACCCGGCCGCGGCTATTCGTCTCGGTCGCGCTCGGTGTCGCGGTCATCGCCCTCCTCGCCTTCTTCGCGGCCGACTGGCGGGTCGCCACGCGTGCCTTGGTGGCCTGGGACATTGCGATTGCCCTGTATCTCATGCTCACGTTTCGGATGATGGGAACCTGCAACGTCAACCGGATCAAGCTTCGTTCCACGCATCAGGACGAGGGCCGCCTGACCATTCTGACCCTCGTCGTGGCCTCGGCGCTGGCGAGCCTGATCGCGATCTTGGCCGAACTCGGCGGCGCCAGCCGTCACCCTGTGCATCTCAGCCTCGCGGCGATCACGATCCTGCTATCCTGGGCGTTCACGCACACGATCTTCGCGATCCATTATGCCCACGAGTTTTACGATACCTGCACCCATGCGGGCGGCGGCCTCGCCTTTCCGGGACAGGAGCCGCCCGATTACTGGGATTTCATGTATTTTTCGTTCGTCATCGGAATGACCTCACAGGTGTCGGATGTGGCGGTAACGGCAAGCTCCATGCGGCGGCTGGTCACCGTCCACGGCGTGGTGTCGTTCATCTTCAATGCGACGCTGTTGGCGCTGACGGTGAATATCGCGGCCGGCGCGCTGTGACGTCCGGCCATGCGGATCGTTAAGCGCGAGGCAAGACGTCGAGGGTCTGGGCCGATCGACACGTGGCTGAGCACCTATCCCACCGCCACGTCCGAGAAAGGACCGAAGGCCGGACGACGGCGCAATTCCGCCCAATTTTGCACTGCAACGATCGTCAACAAATTGTCAGACCGCAACCGTAACATACATCCGTAGGGAATTCGCACGGCTGGATTGGCACGAGACGTGCAGTTCGGCCCGATTCACGGGGCTTTGCCTCGCTGCGGCTTGAGGATACCGTTCCATGTCACGCCAAGACACCAACGCAGCCTTCGCCAATACGTCGTTTCTGTACGGCGGCAACGCCGCCTATATCGACCAGCTTTATGCGCGCTACGAGGCGGAACCGGAGAGCGTCGATACCCAATGGCGTGGGTTCTTTGCAAGCCTCAAGGACGCCGAGGCGAGTGTCATGCAGAACGCCCGCGGTCCCTCTTGGCAGCGCACGGACTGGCCGGGGGTGGCGCGTGGCGAACTCATCTCCGCCCTGGATGGCGACTGGGAGAAGATCGAGAAGGAGGTCGGCGAAAAGGTGCGTGCCGGCGCGGCAGCCAAAGGCGTCGCGCTATCGTCGGGTGACGTTCAGCAGGCCACGCGGGATTCGATACGCGCCCTGATGCTGATCCGCGCTTACCGGATGCGCGGGCACCTCCACGCCAATCTTGACCCGCTCGGTCTCGAACCGCCCAGGGAACTGGGCGAACTGGACCCGCGAGCCTATGGCTTCACCGACGCGGATTTCGACCGCAAGATTTTCCTCGACCGCGTGCTCGGCCTCGAGTTCGGCACCCTGCGCCAGATCGTGGCAATCCTGCAGCGGACCTATTGCCAGACGCTTGGCGTCGAATTCATGCACATTTCCGATCCCGAACAGAAGGCCTGGATTCAGCTGCGCATCGAGGGCCTCGACAAGGAAATCTCATTTACCCGCGAAGGCAAGCGGGCGATTCTGCAGAAGCTCGTCGAGGCCGAAGGTTTCGAAAAGTTCTGCGACCTCAAATTCACCGGAACCAAGCGGTTCGGGCTCGACGGCGGCGAAGCGATGATTCCGGCGCTGGAGCAGATCATCAAGCGCGGCGGCGCACTCGGCGTGAAGGACATCGCGCTCGGCATGGCGCACCGCGGCCGGCTCAACGTGCTCGCCCACGTCATGGGCAAACCCCAGCGCGCCATCTTTCATGAATTCAAGGGCGGCTCATCCTCGCCGGACGATACCGACGGCTCGGGCGACGTCAAATACCATCTGGGCGCCTCCTCGGATCGGGAATTCGACAATAACAAGGTCCACCTGTCGCTGACCGCAAACCCATCGCATCTGGAAATCGTCAATCCGGTCGTGCTCGGCAAGACGCGCGCCAAGCAGGACCAGCTGGGGGCGACGCGGGAAGATCGCACCTGCGCGATGCCGCTGCTGATCTCCGGCGATGCCGCTTTTGCCGGGCAGGGCGTCATCGCGGAATGTTTCGGCCTGTCGGAACTGCGCGGACACCGCACCGGCGGCTCGGTGCATTTCATCGTCAACAACCAGATCGGCTTCACCACCTACCCGCGCTATAGCCGGTCTTCGCCCTACCCCTCCGACGTGGCAAAAATGATCGAAGCGCCGATCTTCCACGCCAATGGCGACGATCCGGAAGCGGTGGTGTTCGCCGCCAAGATCGCCACCGAATTCCGGCAGAAATTCCAGAAGCCGGTGGTCATCGACATGTTCTGCTACCGGCGGCACGGGCACAACGAGGGCGACGAGCCCATGTTCACCCAGCCGCTGATGTACAAGGCGATCCAATCGCACCCGACCACGCTGGAGATCTACGCCAAGAAGCTGATCGGTGAGGGCGTCGTCACCGAGGGCGAGGTCGAGAAAAAGAAGGCCGACTGGCGCGCGCGGCTTGATGCCGAGTTGGAGGCGAGCCAGAGCTACCGGGCCAACAAGGCCGACTGGCTCGACGGACGCTGGGCCGGGTTCAAGGTGGCCGAAGGTTTGGACGATCCGCGCAGCGGCAACACCGGCGTCGACCTGGTTCACCTCAAGTCCATCGGTGCCAAGATCACCGTGGTGCCGGCGGGATTCCACCTCCACCGCACCATCCAGCGCTTTCTCGATGCTCGCCGCAAAGCCATCGAAACCGGCGAGGGGATCGACTGGTCAACCGCGGAAGCCCTCGCCTTCTGCACGCTCCTCACGGAGCGCCATCCGGTGCGACTCTCCGGCCAGGATTCCGAGCGCGGCACGTTTTCCCAGCGCCATTCTGTGCTGATCGATCAGGACAACGAGAACCGCTACACGCCGTTCAACCACGTCGCACCGGAGCAGGGACGCTATGAGGTCGTCAATTCGATGCTGTCCGAGGAGGCGGTGCTCGGTTTCGAGTATGGCTATTCGCTCGCCGAACCGAACGCGCTGACCTTGTGGGAAGCCCAATTCGGCGACTTCGCCAACGGCGCCCAGGTGATCTTCGACCAGTTCATCTCCTCGGGCGAGCGCAAATGGCTGCGCATGTCGGGGCTCGTCTGCCTGCTGCCGCATGGCTATGAGGGACAAGGTCCGGAGCATTCCTCCGCCCGGCTGGAACGCTTCCTGCAGATGTGCGCCGAGGACAATATGCAGGTCGCCAACTGCACCACGCCAGCGAACTATTTTCATATCCTGCGCCGCCAACTCAAGCGCGAGATCCGGAAGCCCCTGATACTGATGACGCCGAAGAGCCTGCTTCGCCACAAACGCGCGGTGTCGCGGCTTGATGAATTGGGGCCGGGAAGTACGTTCCATCGGCTGCTAGCGGACGATGCCCAACTGCAACGGGGCGCGCCCATCGCTCTCGTACCCGACGACAAGATTCGCCGCGTCGTGTTGTGCTCCGGCAAGGTTTATTATGATCTGTTCGAGGAGCGCGAGAAACGCGGCGTCGATGATATCTATCTGCTGCGCGTCGAGCAGCTCTACCCGTTCCCGATGAAGGCGCTGGTACCGGAACTCGGTCGCTTCAAGCGGGCCGAAGTCGTCTGGTGCCAGGAAGAGCCGCGCAATATGGGCGGCTGGCATTTCGTCGAACCCTATCTGGAATGGGTGCTCGGCCAAGTCGGCGGCCAATCGCTGCGACCACGATATGCGGGGCGACCGGCCTCCGCCGCAACCGCAACCGGCCTTGCCGCCAAACACGCGTCACAGCTTAAGACGCTTCTCGAAGAAGCGCTGCATTAGCGCGATGTGGCCTTCGGCGTTCCCTATCCGCAGTACGCGCTCGACCTATGAAAAACGGCGACTGCGTCCGCGAAACGACTTCGATCAGGAACACTTTCATGACTGATATTCGGGTTCCGACCCTCGGCGAATCCGTGACCGAGGCCACGGTCGGCAAGTGGTTCAAGCGATCCGGCGAAGCGGTCGCGGTGGACGAACCGCTGGTTGAACTTGAAACCGACAAGGTGACCATCGAGGTACCGGCTCCGACCAACGGTATTCTCTCGGACATCGTGGCCAAGGATGGCGCGACGGTTGCGGTCGGCGCTTTGCTGGGACACATCGGCCCGGCCGCCGGGGCTGCGAAAGCCGCGGAGCCAGCCGGCAGCATGGCATCGGCGAGTGTCGCCGCTCCGCCTGCCGGGCAATCGATGCCCGAAGCTCCGGCGGTCGCCGCTCCCGCGATGCCGCTCGCCCCATCGGTACGCCGGCTCGCCGCGGAATCCGGCATCGCGCCCACGACGGTGCCGGGAACCGGCAAGGACGGCCGCGTCAGCAAAGGCGACATGCTGGCAGCGATCGAGCGGGCCGCAGGCGCCCCGATTCCGGTTGCGCAGCCGGCCGCTACCGTCTCGGTGCGAGCACCTTCGCCGCCCGACGATGCGGCCCGCGAGGAGCGCGTGCGCATGACCCGGCTGCGGCAGACCATTGCGCGCCGCCTCAAAGATGCCCAAAATACCGCCGCCATGCTGACCACGTTCAACGAGGTCGATATGAGCGCTGTGATGGCGCTGCGCAGCCGCTACAAGGAGACGTTCGAGGCCAAGCACGGCGTCAAGCTCGGCTTCATGGGATTCTTCGTGCGCGCCTGCGTGCAGGCGCTCAAGGAAATCCCCGCCGTCAATGCCGAGATCGACGGCGCCGATATCATCTACAAGAATTATTATCACATCGGCATCGCGGTCGGCACCGACAAGGGCCTCGTAGTTCCGGTCGTCCATGACTGCGACGGCAAATCGCTCGCCGAGATCGAGCAGGCCATCACCGGCTATGGCCGCCGCGCCCGCGACGGCCAGCTCAAGATCGAAGACATGCAGGGGGGCACATTTACCATCACCAATGGCGGCATTTACGGATCCCTGATGTCAACGCCGATCCTCAACGCTCCGCAATCGGGCATTCTCGGCATGCACAAGATCCAGGATCGCCCCATGGCGATCGCCGGCAAGGTCGAGGTGCGGCCGATGATGTATGTGGCACTCTCCTACGACCACCGCATCGTCGATGGCCGCGAGGCGGTGACGTTCCTGGTGCGCATCAAGGAGTGCCTGGAGGACCCTGTCAGGCTGGTGCTGGATTTGTGACGGCGGCATGCCGACCGTGGCGGTGGTGGAAGGGTGAAGCTGATGATGTATTGGAACGATCATGCGCCGCCACATTTTCATGCGCTATTTGCGGAGCATCGTGCGGTTATTGACATTGAAACCCTGAGGGTAACTGCGGGTCCTTGCCGAAACCAAAATTGCGCGCTGTACTAAAACGGGCGGAGTTACGGCACGACTCGCTCAATGCCGCTTGGCACCAGACGCAAGCCGGTCTGCCCGCGAGCCCGGTCGCATGAAGAAGCTGCCTAGGATCGTCACGGCGGAGCCGGTTATCTTCGGCGTGCTGAAGCTCGTCTTTACCGACGGTTACGAAGGAGTCGTCGATCTTCGGCCTGTCATTGCGCAAGGTCGTATGTTCAAATGGCTCCAGGAGCCGCGGAATTTCGTCACGATTCAGCGCGAAGAATATGGCCACCATGTCTTTTGGATCGATGATGAAGGCAACGAGATCGATCTCGGCGCAGACGGGTTGCGGCGCGATGCCGAACGGCAGGCGGAAATACACAAACTAATGGTGGTTTGACGGAGGCTTGCGGGCGGACCGTTGTCCTCATCCTGCATGCCGAGGGCGCGAAGGTCTATGATTGCAAGACTGGCGCGGGCGGCAAGCTCGCCCGGCAATTCCGCGAGCCGGTCACGACCTTGATCCAGGACGGCAAGACCGTCGGCCGCCAATACGTGGACCCGACCTGGGAGCATGCCGACGGCACCGGCTCAAGCTCGAAGTTGTCGAAGCCCATGATCGCGACAGGATCACCAGCTGTGCCTCGACCAGGTACGCGCCGGGGAGGCCGGCCTGCTCGTCAGATGATGCGCTCGCGCATCGAACCGATGAAGAGGGTGGCCAAGACCCTACGTCGCCACCGCGACCTCATCCTCAATTATTTCCGAGCCAAAAAGCAGTTCTCCAGTGCACGTGGCCTCGTCTAGAGGCAGAATGCCCCGCGCGGCCGCGTGGGGCCGCGCGGGGCGGGAAGCATGGTTGACACATTTGACGCCATCGTGATCGGTAGCGGCCAGGCCGGTCCCTCGCTGGCCGCGCGGTTGGCGGGTGCCGGCCGAAAGGTCGCGCTGGTGGAGCAGACGCATCTCGGCGGCACCTGCGTGAATGACGGCTGCATGCCGACCAAGACCATGGTGGCCAGCGCGCGGGTCGCGCATCTGGCGCGACGTGCGGCCGATTTCGGCGTGCGTCTGGCAGGCGACATCAGCGTCAACATGCCGGCGGTGATCGCGCGGAAGAACGCGATCGTCCAGGGCGCCAAAACCAATCTGGCCGCCTGGCTCGGCGGCATCGACAATCTCACGCTCGTCTGGGGCACCGCCGGGTTCGTTGCGCCGCATGCGGTCGCGGTGGGTGGCCGGGTGCTGGAGGCCGGCCAAATCTTCATAAACACCGGCGGGCGGGCCGTCATACCGAATTGGCCCGGACTGCAGGATGTCCCGTTCCTCACCAATACGACACTGATGGAACTTACCACCCTCCCGGCGCATCTCATCGTCGCCGGCGGCAGCTATATCGGCCTGGAATTCGCTCAGATGTACCGGCGCTTCGGCGCCGCTGTCACCGTGTTGGAGTACGCCGACCACATCATCGCCCGGGAAGATGCGGACGTACGCGACGCGGTGCGTGCCGTCCTGGAAGCCGAGGGGATTGCGTTCCACACCCAGGTCCGCGACATCAGTCTGGTGCGGTGCGCGGACGGCCTGCGCATGAATGCCGTGGCCGCCGGGTGTCCCCTCGTGATCGAGGGGAGCCACCTGCTGCTGGCGGTCGGCCGGCGGCCGAATACGGAAGCGCTCAACCTCGGCGCGGCCGGGATTGCATCCGACGCCCGCGGCTTCATCCAGGTTGACGACATGCTGTGCACCAATGTGCCCGGCATCTGGGCGCTCGGCGATGTGCATGGCCGCGGCGCATTTACCCACACGTCCTATAACGACTACGAAATCGTCGCGGCCAACCTGCTGGACGGCGAGCAACGCCGCATCACCGATCGCATCACGGCCTACGCCCTGTTCACCGACCCGCCCTTGGCCCGCATCGGTTTGACGGAGGCGGAAGTGAAGGCCAGCGGCCACCCGGCACTGCGCGGCTTCATGCCGATGACGCGGGTCGGCCGCGCCAAGGAACGCGGCGAGACGGCCGGCTTCATGAAAGTGCTGGTGGACGCGCAAACCAAGCGGATACTCGGCGCCGCCTTGCTATGCGTGGAAGCGGATGAAATTATTCATTCGCTTCTGGACATCATGGCGGCGGACGCGCCTTACACCGTCATCCAGCGTTGCGTGCACATCCACCCCACGGTCAGCGAGCTGATACCGACGCTGCTCGGTGAACTGCAGCCGCTGCATGGCCAATGAGCGAAGGCTGCACCTTGCGGGCCGGCGCTGCTTGTCGCGGCTAGAAATGACCGCAGAGAGAATCGCAAACCAGACCGCCGAGCACCGCAGCGGCCTGGCCGTTCCTTCTCGGCTGCTTGCAAAGCTGTTTCCGGAGGGCGTGGTTGGGGCTGTTCTTCGGCAGCCCGGTGAACCCGCGCTATTGTGGCCTGAGGAGAGAGGATATGTCGCTGGGGCCGTACCCAAGCGGCAGCGTGAATTCGCCGCCGGACGGCTGTGCGCTCGTGCCGCCCTGGCGGCGTTTGGCATTGCCGACGCTCCACTGCCTATGAACGCCGATCGAAGCCCGAAATGGCCAGGCGGCATGATAGGCAGCATCACGCATACCGAGGGCTTTTGCGCCGCCGCCGTCGCGGACCAAAGGCGTGTCTGCGCCTTGGGTATCGATGCCGAGGTAATCGGGCGGGTAACGCAAATGCTTTGGGACATGATCTGTACGCCGGCCGAGCTGTTATGGCTCGAAGGCCTGGTCGAGCCGGAAAGGAGCCGAGCGGCAACGCTAATCTTCGCGGCAAAAGAGGCGGTCTACAAATGCGTCTATCCCATCAATGGTGAACGGCTGGATTTTCACGACGTGGCGATAATGCCCGAACAAAGCGACCTCAGGAACACGTGCTTTGCGATCCACCCGCTTCGGCGGCTGCAGCTCCCCGACGGATCGTTGCGGCGGCTAAAGGGGCGATTTTTATTTACCGATCATATCGTGCTTGCTGGCGTCGCCATCGCGGAATGAGAGCAAGTTCAATCGGTCTACGATCTCGGGCGAGCGGGTTCGCCGACAGATTCGGTACTCGCGAAGGCATAATGTAGCAGTCCGCCGCCGCAAGGCTGTCCGGGGTGATGGAGCCGTTGAAATCCGTGACATATGCGGGTGCCCACATGGCACGGGATTGCCCCGCCCCAAATCACCTCAGCCGGATGCCGCTACAACCACGTCGGCCTCACCGGATTGGCCCGATGCGGCCGGCAGCAGAATGGAAAATACCGATCCGTGCGGATCGGCGGGTGCCCCCCAAAGGCGCCCGCCATGCGCCTCGATGATCGACCGGCAGATGAACAAGCCCATCCCCATGCCGCTTGATTTGGTCGAGAAGAACGCCTCGAAGATCCGCTCGGCATTCCGCGGATCAATGCCGGTGCCCGTGTCCTGAACCGTGATGAGCACCTGGTCGGGCGCCTGCGTGCGCGACGTGATGGTCAGGATCCGCTCGCGATCCTCGATCGCATTCATCGCTTCGGCGGCGTTCATGATCAGATTCAGCATGACCTGCTGTAGCTGAATCCGATCCGCCACGACCTGCGGGAGATCCTCCAGCAGGCCGGGCTGGACCGCAACGCGAAAATTCGCGAGTTCGCCGTGGAGAAATCCGACGACTTCCAAGACGAGCGCATTCATATCGAGCGGAGCCAAGTCTTGCGTACCCTTCTTGAACACCGATCGGATACTTTGGATCACTTCACTGGCGCGGTGCGCATCGTTGTTGATGCGGGTCAGCGCCGCCCGGACCTCCTCGATGTTGGGCGTAGAGCGCCCGAGCCAGCGCAAACCCGCGTTGGCGTTGGCTGCGATCGCCGCCAGCGGCTGGTTGATCTCGTGAGCGATCGATGCCGTCATGGCCCCCACGGTGGTCAACCGGGCGGCGCGCCCAAGCTCGATCTGGTCGGAGGTTTCCCGCTCGCGCGCGGCCGAGAGTTCGGCGAGCATGCCGTTGAAGGCGGCGGCCAGCCGCCCGATCTCGTCGTCACCTTGGTAATCGACCCGCATGGCGTAGTTTTTCGATTCCCGTACCGCGGAGGCGAATTGTTCCAGTCGTTCCAACGGCCGCACGATTTTGCGGACCAGCAAGATTTCCGCGATGATGGCGAGGACGACGCCGAGCACGAACACGATGCTGGCGCGCGACACCAGCGCATAGAGCGGCGCGTAGGCTTCCTCGATCGGCAACTCGACGAACACCCGCCAATCCAGCGTGCCGACGGGAGCGGATGCCGTCAGCACCTTCTGCCCATAAGTATCCTCGCCGAATTGCGCGGCGCCGGGTGCCACGGTTGCGCCGGAGCGGGTGGCCCGCACTTGCGAAAGACCGGAGAGGTCCGTTTCGCGCAAGACCATGCTGATGTCCGGGTGTGCGATCAGGCGGCCGCTGCTGTCCACCACATAGGCCCGACCGTGCTCGCCGACCTTGATCCGCGAGACCACGTCCCAGATGAAGACCAGATTGACCTCGGCGACACTGACGCTGCCGTTGCGAGCCCTGATCGCGATGGTCATATAGGGCTCCGACGCGCGCCGGAAATAGACCGGGCCGCGATAGGGCTTCTGCAATTCCGCTTCCAGGAACGCCGGCGTTCGCGACAAATCGATCCCGCTGCCGATGCGATCGAGATCGACCCGCGAAATCCGCAGCTGTTCTTTGCCGGACGCATCCAACAGTTGCAGGTCGCTGATGGCAGGAACTTGACGCAACAACAGCCGCCAGTGGTAAACCCGCTCTTGTTCCGGCGCCGCCATCGACCACGGCTCGTAGGTCGTCCACACAAGCTGGTCTTCGATATTACGCATGTGATCGGCGATCTTTTCCGCGACATCTTCCGCTTGCTCTTGCTGGGTGCGGATCAACGTGGCGCGGTGGTCCTGATAAAAGAAAAGGACGTCCAGAATCGCGAAGGCGAGCAATGCGATACACACGACCGAGGTAAATATGGCGACGAATTTCTGCAGCAACCGGCCGTGAAATCGGGACAGTGTCACGAAGTCCAAGACCAGCGCGAACCATGACCGGAAACGGTTCATTCGACGACGGCATCCGCCCGTTCAAGCAACGCGGAGGGTAAATTAAGGCCCAGCGCCCGCGCGGTTTTGAGATTGATGATCATTTCGAATTTGGTCGGCTGCACCACCGGCAGGTCGGCCGGTTTGGCTCCCTTGAGTACCCGTCCCACATAGACGCCGACCTGGCGATAAGCCTCCGTGAGACTCGCGCCGTAACTGATGAGGCCGCCATCGTCAACATTTTCCCGATTGGAGTAGATGACCGGAATCCCGCCGCGCGCCGCCAGCGCGATGAGCTGCCCGCGCCGGCTGTTGAGGAATGCATCGCCCACCGTCACAAGCGCCTTGGCGCCCCGTTGCACGAGGGCGCCAAACGCCTCGTCAAGGTCGCGCTCGTTGCTGGCCTTTACCACGATCAGCGGCTGGCCCAAGATCGCCGAGGCGGTCTGCACGTCGTTGATCTGGGTCTCGACCTGTGGATTGTCCGGATTGACCAGGACGGCGACGGGAGCGGGTTGCGGCATCAACTCGCGCAACAATTCCAGCTTCTTGGCCTCCATGGTGGAGGCAAAAAAGCTCACGCCCGTCGCATTGCCGCCGGGATGGCCGAGGCTCGCGACAAGCCCGGCCGCGACGGGATCGATACCGCTTTGAAACACGATCGGCACCGTTGTGGTGAGGCTTTTGACGGACAGCGCAGCGATGCTGTTGGCCGCGACGGCGGCGACCGGACGGCGCAACAGTTCGGCCGCCAAAGCTTTGATTTGGTCAGGACGATCCTCGGCCCACCGGTATTCGATCCGGATGTTTTTCCCATCCTGGTAGCCGTTCTGTTGCAGGCCAAGGCCGAATGCCGCGACGATCCCCTTGTTCGTCTGCGAAGACCCACTGTGGAGAAAGGCAACCACCGGTAACGCGGGCGCCACCTGCCTGGCGGCCGCCGCGGCTGAACCGGCGACGAGCACGACACCGCCGGCTGCGACAACGAAATCTCTCCGTCTCATCCCTCAGGCGCCTCGCGTCGCGCTGCAAACTCGCCGCCATGCTAGCGAGATCGAAGACCGATGAACAGAGCGGGAAGGGCGCGTGATGCGTAGGACGGGTTGAGCCCCTACGAAGCCCAACCTGCAGTTTTCCGTGTCTCAACGTCAACGATGGGTTTCGCTCGCTCTACCCATCCTGCGCGCCACGCCGCGCTATTTCACAAATACCTTCCCGGTGATCTTCTCCAAATTGCCGTGAAAAATCTTTTCCCGCACGTCCTGGGCCAGATTGAGCCCCTCCAGGATGCGCAGGGTTTCGCGGATATACCCGGTGCCCTTTTCCGGATCGAACGGGCAATCGGACGCGAACAGGATCTTTTCGGTCGGATAGAAGGCAAGCCCGCACACCGTCGCGGCATCGGCCCCGAATACCGCGGTGTCGGCGTAGAAATTCTGCTTGAAATAGTCGAGCGGGCGTTTCTTCAGGCTTTTGCGCAAGCTCACATAATCCTCGTCCGAGGTGCGGGCGCCGAGTTGGTCCCAGCCCGGCCCGATGCGGCCCTCGAGGATCGGTACGATGCCGCCGAAATGATGGACGATGATCTTTAGGTCCGGGTAGCGGTCCAAAACCTTGGAGAACACCAGCCGTCCCATGGCGGCGGCGGTCTCGTAGGACCAGCCGAACGTCCACCAGATTTCATAGAGCGATTTGGTCTCATCCACGTAGTCGGGCCGGTTGGCAGAGCGGGCCGGATGCATCCACACCGGCTTGTCGAGTTCGACCATCGCGGACCAGAACTCGTCGTATTGCGGCCGGTCGATCGGCGTGCCATTGACGTTGGTGTAGATTTGTACCCCGCAGGCACCCAGATCCCGGATCGCACGCCGGGCTTCCCGCACCGCCTCGGTGGGCGAGGCGAGCGACACCTGGGCGACGAAGCCGGGAAACTGGTCCGGATGCTGGCGCACGATGTCGGCAAAGCCGTCGTTGGTCAGCCGGATCAGGTCGTCGAGCTGGGCGCCGCTGACGAAGCTTTCGGGCGGCGGCATCGGGTAGGACAGGATCTGCGCGTAGTCCGGGAACAAGCCGACGATGCGGCGGCGTTCGTCGAGGTCGTAGATGCAGGGGACGCCGCGCATGCGCTTGCCGATGTCGGTGCCGGCGCCGGGAATTTTTTCCACCGCCTCGAAGAATTTTTTCGGGATGAAGTGCGTATAGGCATCAACGCGCATGGGTCGTTCTCCAACGTGACGCGAGGCGGCGGCGGTGCCGACGGCTGCGGGGCATCAATCCGGGGGCGGGATTTTGCCCGGTAGGGCACGCAACGTCCGCCGATGTCAAGCTTTCGGCGGATGGCGGGTGGATGGCGGGAGGGCACGGAGGGCATCTCACCGCCGTGATGTTATCGCGCGCGCTCCAGGTGACCGTTGGGTCACACGCCGCTCAGATTGGTGTAGTCCTTCAGCGAGTCGCCTTTCCCGGCCCCCGGGGACCAAGCAAACGAGGCACGTTTCGATCATGGAAACCAAGATCACCATTCCGGCGCTGCAGCAGATGAAGCGCGACGGCAAAAAGATCGCCGGCGTGGTGGCGTGGGACTTTCCGATGGCGCGGATCGCGGATCGTGCCGGGGTCGATCTGGTGTCGGTCGGGGATTCGGTCGGCGTCAATCTGTGGGGTCACGCCAACCCGCTCGAAGTCACCATGGAGGAGATGCTTATCGTCGCCAAGGCGGTGCGGCGTGGCGTCTCCCGCGCCCTGGTCAGCTGCGACTTTCCGTTCGGCCCGCTGCAGGAGGGCACGGACTCTGCGGTGCGGGCCGCCATCCGGCTCGTCAAGCAGGCCGGCGCCGACATGATCAAGCTCGATGGCGCCGCCGACTTTCCGGACGCCGTGCGGGCATTGACCCGCGCGGGCATCCCGGTGTTCGCCCAGTTCGGCATTACGCCGCAGACTGCACTGCAATATGGCATCCCCTACGGCGCCCAGTCGGCGCCGGGCGCGCAAGTGCCGCCGGCGATGACGGCCAAGCTCGTCGACCAGGCAAAGCTCTTGGAGGACGCCGGGGCCGCGCTGCTCGATTTCACCAATTCCGGCCCGGTGGCGGGCGCCGCGGTAGCGTCTGCCGTCTCGATCCCGGTGATCGGCGGGTTCGGCGGCGGGCCGTGGCTCGACGGACGGGTGCGGCTCGCCCACACCGCCATCGGGTATGCGGAGAAGTGGCTGGACGCCAAAACCGAGACCTATGCCAATGTGGCGAAGATCAGCCTCGAGGCGTTCACGGCGCTGATCGCCGACGTGCGCGCCGGCCGCCAGATCAAGGGCTGACGCCATGCCGACCGCGATCATCGACGGCATCACGACCCGCTACGAGGTGGTCGGGTCCGGCCCGCCGATCCTGATGTACGCGCCGGGCGGCTTCGATGCCACGGTCGAGAAATGGTCCGCACTCGGGGTCTACGCCAAGATCAAGCTGCTCGACCATCTGCCCAAGGTTTACACCTGCATTCTGTTCGACCGCCGCGAATGCGGGCAGTCCGGCGGCCGGGTCGAGCGCGTGACCTGGAGCCATTACGTCGCCCAGGGCAAAGGCCTGCTCGACCACCTCGGCATTGCCCGCGCCCACATCATGGGCGGGTGCATGGGGTGCAGTCCGGTAGCGGCGTTCGGCGTCGCGTATCCGCAAGCGACGCTGAGCATGATCCTCTACTGGCCGGTGGGCGGCGCCAAGTACCGCATCAACGGGCACCACCGTTTTGCGACGCATCTCGCCTACGTGCAGCAGCACGGCCTTGCCGAAGTGGCGAAACTTGCCGCGAACTCGGCTAAGAGTTTCGGCGAAGACCCGCGCGGCGGCCCCTGGGCATCGGTGATCCGTCACGACCGCGCCTTCGCGGAGGCCTACGCGGCGCAGGACGCGGAGCGCTACCGCCTCGTCGTCGCCGGCATGGCGCGCACGCTCATCGACCGCGACACCGCCCCGGGCGCCGAACCGGAGGATTTGCTGCGCCTCGATATTCCGGCGCTGATCGTGCCGGGCCGCGACGCGGCCCATGCGACCTCGGCCGCGCGCTATTTCGAGGAGTGCCTGCCGCAGGCGGAATATTGGGATGTCCCGGTGGCGGGGCAGACGGAGGAGACGGTGCCGGCGCGCATCACGGCGTTTTTGGATTGGGTGAGACGCGCGTAGGGCCGGTCACGCCCGCTCGAACACCTGCCGGCCGACAGCCTCCGCCTGGCCCGACGAACGGATCATCAGGAACGTGCCCGACCAGTTGCCCGGCACGCGCCAGCGTCCCTCGATCTCGGTGCCGTCGCAGCTCAGCGTTCCTTCGTAAACCACGGACCGGTAATTCGGATTGGCGCCGTCATAGGTCTTCACGAAGGACACCGCACGGTCCTGGTGGCTGCCGGACACCATGGCGTAGAGGATTTGACTGGGGCTCCCGCCCATGGCGCAAGGCTCGTGGGTCGTACCGCTGATGGCGCTTCCCGCATCGATCAGCGTGGCCACGAACGACACCGGTGCTCTTGCGATCGGATAGGAGTAGAGGCCATGCCACACCCCGGTCAGGTTGTGCTCATTTACTTCCATCGGTTCGGATATCTCAGGCCGGACCCTATCATCTCGGCGGATTGGAATAGCTCTCGCAATAGCGGCGGCCGCGCGCCAGCCAAGGTAGGCTGCGCTATTGTATCATCAAGTGAAGAACGCCAAAAATACAACGGTGGGAGCGGGGGCAATATCCCCATCGCACGCCGCTCAGCAGCAATCGCACGCCAGCTCCGGGCGGTACCGCAAGGGCGTCTCTCTGCCAAGCGAACGGCAGATCGTCGATCGTTACCTGTGCGACCGGCTTGAATATCTTAAAATGATGCCGGGTCGTATGCGCGGTCCAAAATACCACAACGGTTTCGAGCGGCGGGCAGCCCGGCAGCCCGCATGCGATTTCAGCGACGCTAATGACAGCGTCGCCGGGCAGGCTGAAGCGCCGGCGCGTCCATTCCCGCACCCGCGCCACCGCTTCACCACAGGCGAGCGGGCGCTTGAGGGACAGAAACGGTGACATCGTGGCAGCCATCATAGAAGACATCGGATGCCGGCCCCTCAATGGTCGCTCCGGCGCGGCCAATGAATGGCCTCACGTTGAGGATCGGTCGAACCGATGAGGGCACCGCCGTTGCCCGCCACATTGGGCGCCGATGGTGAGTCGTACAAGCGGGGTTTGCTGGACCTTGCAATCGAATTGTCGCAAATATGGGTTAGCGTCTTGAGAATCAGCAACGATTTGCGCCCATGCGGGCAATCAAGGGACAGCGCGAACCGCGATGATTGGGGAACTGGTGATCGGATCCTGCGCCGTTGCGGCGGGTGGGATGACCTATGCGCGCAAGCGGCGCGGCAAACTGTACCGCGAACTCGAGGGACGTGTCGCCCGCATCCCGACCGGGCAAGCGCCGGACTTGCGAGCGTGGCTCGATCGCGCCAGGCCGGATTTTGCGGATCGCCTTGCCGTGGTGCAGAACCTGCTGCCGCCGCAGACCTTTACGGCACTCTTGGATGAAGCCGAGCGCCTGGTTTCCCCCGAGCGCAGCTTCGTCCCGACCCACAAAAAGGGCGGCACCGTCGCCTACGAGACATTGGTCGCGTCGGCCCCCGCCATCGTGGGCTTTTACCACTCACGCGAATTCATGGACTTCATCTCGCGCGTCGTCGGCGTGAGGATCGTGCCGACCCCGATCTACGACCAGAGTTCGCTGTCGGTGCTGTGCTATGAAAAGCCGGGCGACCACATCGGCTGGCACTTCGACCATAATTTCTACCGCGGCCGGCATTTCACCGTGCTGATCGCGCTGAGCAATCAAGGACAGGCCGACGGCGGCCTTAGCCATGCGGAGCTTCAGGCGCGGGCGGGTGGGCGCGAGATGGCCATCCCGACGGCTGCCAATACCTTAGTGGTTTTTGAGGGTGCCCAGGTGCTCCATAAGGTGACCCCGCTTCGCGAGGGTGAGCGGCGCGTCGTATTGAGTATGACGTATTGCGCCGACCCGCGCGCCTGGTGGTGGCAGGGCATTGCGCGCCGTCTCAAGGATACCGCGTTTTACGGTGTTCGCGCGCTGTGGACCTGACCCATAGGGACCGGTGGTATTGCCGCAGCACTGGAAGGTGACGGGTCCGACCCGGTCATTGCTTGCGATGAGGGTCGAAATAGCGAAGATCCGGCGGCGCCTGATTTTTGCGCACCGGCATCAGCCGTCCGTCGGGACTCGTGAAATACGGTTCGCCGCCAATGCGGACATGGGCATTGCCTTCGGCGCACGACTCCTCGCCCCAAACCGGGCGCGGATCCGGGCTGTGCCGGTACGTGCGTGTCACGGTCCAGGGATGGGTCAGCGCATGGTCGATCACGGTGATTTCGTCGCGCAGCAAGTCTCGGTCGGTCGCGTCGCGATAAATCCGCTCATTGATGATGGTTTGATTGTCGCGATGAAACGGGATGCCGCTGGCGTCATACGTGCGCGGCCCTTTCAAATACCGGGTCTCGACTTCGAGCACGTCATAGCGGCCGTCGCCATCCGTATCGACCCATTTGCCGATCGAATAACCTTTGAAGCTTGGCTCCGCGGCCTGCGGCCAATCGCGGCCGTCGGTGAAGATGCGACGGTAGGCATCATCATTGTGGCTCGTAAGAATGTACGTGGCGGCGGGCGTGACGACGATTTCCATCGGCTCATATGCCATCATCATTTGCGGCATGCCGTATGGCAGGCAATACCAAGATGTGGAGTCGCCCGGACCGCCCGCTGCTTGATCCGCCAGATTGGCTTCAAAAATCGCCTGATATTCCGCGGTCAGCGGCGGTTCTTGCCGCCGCCCCCATGGTTTGTCCGGGTTCCAGCCTGTCGCCCGGATACGCGCCCACTGTCCGCTCAGATCCGGATGAACCGCATCGTCCGACGGAAAAGCGGGCGCCGCCCAGACCAAAGTCACATGCAACGCGGCCACGACGATCAACCGGCCGCCGCACGGCATCGCCCTCATGTCCGCGGGCCGGTGATCACTTCGCCGGCTGTTGAAAATACCGTGAATCGGGCGGCGCCTGACCTTTGCGGGTTGGCATCAGCTTGCCGTCCGAACTCAGGAAATACGCCTCGTCCCCGATCTTGACCATCGAGTTATCGGCCGCGCAGGCTTCCTCGGTCCAGACCGGCCGAGCATCGGCGTTGCGCTTGTAGGTCCGGTTCTTCGTCCAAGGTTGCGTCAACGCATGGTCGTAGGCCGTGATGTCGTCGTGAAGCAGGTTCTTGTCGGCCTTGTCGAGATAGATGCGCTCCTTGATGACAGCCTGATTGTCCTCATGGAACGGAACGCCGGTCGCGTCATACGTGTGGGGGGCGCGCATGAAACGCGTTTCGACTTCGAGGACGTCGTAGACGCCGTCATTGTCCTCATCGCGCCATTGGCCGATGGAATATCCCGAAAATGTCGGAGCGAAATTGTTTGCGTCCGGCCAGTTCCGCCCGTCGGTGTAAATGCGGCGATAGGAGTTGTTCACGTGGCTGATCAGAATGTATGTGGTCTCGGGGGTGACGATCACTTCCATCGGATCATAGGCATTCATCATCATCGGCATGCCTTGGGGCACACACGCCCACGACGGCACATTGCCGGGCCCGCCGTCCGCCATGTCGGCCAGATTAGCTTGGAATACCTTCTGATACTCCGGCGTGAGCGGAGGCTGCTCCTGCCCCACCGTCCATCGCGGCACGAAGTTACGGCTCCACTGGCCCCTCAGATCCGGATACTTATCGAGACTCCTGACCCCCTCAGCGGCCGCGCCCGCCATGCCGATGCATAGCGCCAATGGAGCCAAAACGGCCAGCACCTGAACCCGAGCAGAACGGCAACCCGAAACACCGATCGAACGACCAATCCTCATAACGGCCCTCATTCGCCGACGCCATAAAGGCGAACGCGGCAAGCCACGTTCACCCTGCAAATCCAAGACGACGCAAATCCAAGACCACCCCAAGGCGGAAACGCTATGATCTCAATGGTCCATAGCGCCCACAAGGAAAAGCAGAAGCCGGGGGTCGCCTCTGACCGACCTTACTGAGTTCTTCTTTTCGGCGATCGGCTTGCCGTCGCTGAACTTGATCTTGTTGACATTCCAGGCGCCGCCGGGAGCACCGCTGCGCAGCGGCTCGATGGTCAGGCGAAGTTCGTCGCCGGGCTTGAGCGACTTGCTGGTCCAGCCGTCGCGGGCGAGGGCGCTCGGGCTGCCGCCTTCGAGATTCCAGGCCTCCTCCTTGCCGTCCTTGTCCTTGATGTTGAGAATAATGAAGGAGTGCGGACTGGTATATTTATACTCCTTCACTACGCCGGTAACTTCCATCGGGTGTTCCTGATCGAACATCGCGAAGGAGTGATGCGCGACGGCCATGCCGGTAAACGCGACGAATGCGGCGCCGGCGACCACGGCGATAAGAGAGGTCTTCATGTATTCCCCCTTGAACGGTTCACGGACTCTGAGCTTTGCTTGCTCCGAGGTTTGCTTGATGTCGCCCGAAGGCATCATATAAGTATGGCCGAAGCAACCGGGCAGTCAATCCCACCCAACCCGAAAATCAGCGGCCCGGCGGTGCATCTTGCCGTTGGTCCCGACTCCGTACCGACAGCTTGCGCCGTTTCTTCGCGCCTATCGGCGTCCGCACCGCGGCGGTCATCCGCCGGGACCGCCTGCCGCCGCAAATATATCGCTCTTCGTGCGTTGCACCGGCATGGCCCGCACGTCTATATTGCCGAGTTCCTCGTCATCTTGGATGGCAAAGAAGCTTCGCCCGACCGGGCGGGCGAAGCGCAAGGAGAATTTACCATGACAGCCCAGCCCCTTATGCCGAAAGCAACCGCTGTTTGGCTGGTCGAAAATACCGCACTGACGTTCGAACAAATCGCGGATTTTTGCAAGTTGCATCCGCTCGAAGTCAAATCCATCGCGGACGATGAGGGCGTCCAGAGCATTATCGGCCGGGATCCGATCGCGACCGGACAGCTGACCCGTGAGGAGGTTGACAAGGGTGAGACCAACCCCAACTATCGGTTGAAGCTGGCCGAATCCAAGGTGCATTTGCCCGAACCCAAACGAAAAAGGGGGCCGCGCTACACGCCGGTGTCGCGCCGCCAGGACCGTCCGAACGCGATTTTGTGGCTGGTGCGAAACCATCCCGAGCTCAAGGACAGTCAGATCATGCGCCTCGTGGGCACCACCAAAACCACCATCGAGGCGATCCGCGAGCGCACCCATTGGAACGCCGCCAATCTGGCGCCGATGGATCCGGTAACGCTCGGGTTGTGCTCGCAGATCGACCTCGATTTCGAGGTCCAGCGCGCCGCCAAGGATCGGCCGCCGGAGCCGGAGACCGGCGCGACCTTGCTGCCGGCGGATATGACCACCGGCCGGTTCACCGAGTCCGAAGCCGAAGCCGAGCATCGCAGCGGCGAGGATGAGGAACTCGATGTGCAGGCGGTGTTCGCCAAGCTGAAGCAGATCGGCGGCAAGGGCGAATAGCAGCGGCCGCATCAATCTCCAGGGACTGGGCTTGGCCCCACGGGCGCTCCACTTTTCTGTTGCATAATTCTGTTGCAGAAGTGGAGCGCGTTTTTAGGCTGTCCCGGTGACGGCCAGTTGTGGTATAAAGGGCTATGAGCATCATCACCTTGAAGCCTGAGCAACAGGAGTGGCTTGCCGCCCACGTCGAGCGCGGTGACTTTCCGTCAGTCGAAGAGGCTGCACGGCAGCTGATCGACGACAGGATCACCGAGCTTGAACTTGAGGCCGACGATCTGGCCTGGGCGAAGCCCTATGTGGACGAGGCGCTTGCCGCCGTCGAGCGCGGGGAATTTGTGACGCTTGAGGAACACAGGGCGCACATGGCGAAGCTTCTGGCCTCGCTTGGGGCTTGATGGCAAAGGTCATCATTTCTCGGCTGGCGCAATTCGACGAAGTCTCTACTGCCCGCGATCTCACCAAAAAGGCCGGCGTACGCGTCGCGGTCAAATACGCCGCCTGTTTCGACGCTTTGTTTACGCGCTCGAGCGATTTTCCCGAAATTGGAACGCCCCGCCCCGCGCTTGGGGAGCATGTGCGAATCAGCATCGTGTCGCTTTTTACGGTACCCTACCACTACGATGCCGCGACCGACACCGTTACGATCTTGCGCATCATCCACGGGCGGCGGAAGCTTACCGCCGCAAGGCTCTATTCCGACCAGCATGATCTAC
Organism: uncultured Alphaproteobacteria bacterium; assembly: GCA_963802745.1. Lineage (GTDB taxonomy): Bacteria > Pseudomonadota > Alphaproteobacteria > Rhizobiales > Xanthobacteraceae > JAJPKK01. The sequence goes on from CAWDKL010000048.1 coordinate 274,671, forward strand.
GGCTACGCCCGCGTTTCGACCGACGCCCAAGACCACAGCAGCCAGCTTGCCCAGTTGAAGGCCGCCGGATGCACTCGCATCTTCCGCGAGAAGGTCAGCGGCGCGACTGCCGACCGCCCCCAGCTGCGCAAATTGATGGCCGCCGTCAGTGATGGCGACGTGGTGATTATCCCCGCCGTTGACCGCCTGTCGCGTGACACGACGGATCTGTTGATCATAGCACGCGACCTGCAAAAGGCAGGCGTGGGCTTGCGCTCGATCGCAGAGCCCATCGTTGACACCACATCCGATTTTGCCGAGCTTGTCCTCGCCATGCTTGGCGTTGCCGCGAAGCTGGAACGCCGCCGCATCAAGGAGCGCACCGAGCGCGGGCGCAGCGACGCCAAGGCCAAGGGCGTGAAATTCGGGCGCAAGCCGAAGCTTACCCAGCACCAGCAGCGCGAGGCAATCCGGCGGCGCGATAAGCACGGCGAAACGCTGCGCTCGATTGCCCGCAGCTACAATGTTGACGCTTCCACGATTTCGAGACTCTGCCCATGAATGTACCACCAAACTTCGATTATCTCTTGATTGAGCGAGTTCTTTCTGGAAGCGTGCCAATTGATCAACTTAATCCAGAAGAGAAGAAGTTTTACCGAAAATATAAACCAGCATTTGATGTAGGCCGATTAGCTCACCGAATGGTCCAAGGCTACTATGCCCATAGTGCTGCAATAGAAATTGCGAGAGGACCGGACGCAAAAACATTAGCGTCCAAATCACCGTTGGGGCAAATTGCTAGCTATGTCACCCGTAAAGATAGAACGCAACATATCTTCGATTTGCCTTATTATCTTGGTCAGGCACACACTAATCCTGAAATTGTCGATGAATTGCCGCGTATTTGGTTAGTGGGTTCATTGCTGACCCTTGGTGATGCCCTCTCTAGGCTCAGACGCTCCTATTTAAATCATGCTCCTATACTTGAACTTATTTACCACCTCCGTAATGGCATTGCTCACGGGAATATATTTTATTTTGACAACGACTGCCGGAGGCGCTTGAAAAAGTATCCGGCGCACAACAGAACTGCTAGAGTTAAGAGCCGCACCGGAGCTGAATTTGAGATCGTAGCTGATGACCTACACCGCAAGCCGGTGTTGTTTGATTTCATGGGGCCGGGCGATGTTCTTGATTTGATAGCCTCTGTGGAGGTCTATCTTACCCGTATTAGGGAACGTCACGCTGCTGGTGAACTGGGTAGACTGCTATGAGAGGCTGCCTGATGCCGCTTTGCGTCCCCACGTGAGTTCACGCCTTGGCGTCTGGTTCTCAGGAGCGCCCCGCTGCCAAAATGATGATGATGATTATGATCCCGAAAATGATGAACGCCACGGAAATGCATCCGAGTAGTTCAGGCTGCCGCACAATTTTGTGCCGTCCAATCGTGAGGTTTTGAACGACAGTCAGTCTGTCATTACGGTAACTAAAGGCAGCGGCGTCTGATGAACGAAGCTCAAAGTCATCGTAATCTGACGAAGTGAATTGAATCAATTCTTCCAGATTGTTTATGTATACTCGGACATAAAACTCTCTACTAAAATGTTTTCGACTGCCACGAGACCGCTTCGCCCTCACTGTTGCAATCAGGGTCTGGAACGACTTCTTGCAGTTTGGACAGGTAAAGTGATTCCATCCCATGATTGCGTTTCCGTATGTCGTTTGGTCGCGACAATTCGGACAGACGAGATGAACATCCACTTGAGTTATCCAGCATCGAGATGATGATGACACGGCATGCATGTCAACATGCTACTGTAGCTTTGGGCTGTGCGCAAGGCGACGCCAACTAAGCAACTCCGACACGTCGAAGCCCGGATGCATCTGAAAAACAATGATATAGAAAAGCTTGGGCGTCCCCCCTAAAGGGGGTCGGGCTGTCGTGAACGGAGCCCTGTCACTCACGCTTTCGCTCTCAGGGTGTGGCTCCGTTCGAGGGGCGTGAGTGACAGGTCACCGCCCTTCGGGCTTCCATCCCTAGGCCGTCGGCGGCAAAGCGCCGCCGACATACGGAGCGCCGCCAAGGGCGACGCAAGTCTTTCCGTCGCCTCCCATGCCCCCAGCCTAACAGCGTGCTCGCTCCGGCAACCGCGCGAAAGACGCGCGGTGCTTCGCTTCGCTACGCCCCCTATCGGGGTGCCTTCCGCTGCGCGCGCTGTTATGCCGGAGGCATGACGGCTCCGAAGGAATGACGCGCCTGACTCTCCAAAGGAATGGGAGGCGGTAAAAATAATAGCGGCTACGCCGCGCAAAGACGAATAGACGAATCCATCAATTACCGGCAGAATCTCGCAGGGGGCGGTGTGGTTCGCTACCCCGTGTCGGCAACCAATCAGCGCTGTGCGATCGTTGCTGTTGATCGGCCAATGCCGCGCAACCATTCACAAGGTGTGCGGTCTCCACAACGTTCTGATTGCGAAAGAAGCGGGTGAGCGACTGCGATGCGGCATCAAAGTCGGGCATGTCAGGCAATGTCAGGCAATGTCAGGCATGTCTTGGGTTGCCCAGAACCGCCCGCTTGTGGTAGAGTACGCTTATGGAACAGCAGGACATCCTAGCCCGCTTGCGGGAGAACGAGGCCGTCTTGAAAGCGCGGGGGCGTGACGCATGCCGCGTTGTTCGGCTCGCGTGCGCGGGGCGACGCCCGGCCCGACAGCGACATCGACATCATGGTTGAGCTGGCGCCGGACGCGCATCTCGGCGTCTGGGGCTATGTCGCCATCATTCACACGATCGAGGATTTGTTTCCCCTACCGGTCGATGTGTCCGACCGCGCCGCCCAAAAACCGCACGTCCGGCCGTCCGCCGAACGTGCAGCGATTTATGCCTTCTGAGCCGCTTCTCGTCGTTTTGTACGATATACGCGACAACATCCTTTACGCGCAGGAGTTGCTTTCCGGCCTGACCTATCGGGACTTCAAGGCGTCGCGCACGCTTTTGTACGCAGCCACAAGGACGCTGGAAATTATCTCCGAGGCCAGCCGCCACTTACCCGACGATCTGCTTGAAAGGCATTCGCATTTGCCTTGGCGTGCCATCCGGGATTCCGGCAACGGCTATCGGCATCATCGGAACGACCATGTGGAAGAGTCCCGCGTGAGGGATACTGTGCATGTGCACCTTCCACCCTGCTGATCGTAGTCCTCGCGGAGATAATGACGCTCGAAGCCGCCTAGCGCGAACACAGTCATTACCTCGCGAGAACGGGACCAAGCGGATTGGGCGGACCGCCGCCGCCAGCCCCCGGCCGCGCTTGCAGCCGCATCAAGCCCCACGGACTGGGCATCGGCCCCACCGGTGCCTCGATCAGGATCGGGGTGCGATCCTGGGTGGCACGGCTCAGCACGCGCCGCAGCGCGTCGGGTGATTCGGCGCGTGCGAAGGGCACGTCGAACGCGGCGGCGAGTTTGTCGAAGGCCGGATTGCACAAATCGACCTCATGGGTCGCGCCGAACTGCTCCTCCTGGAACCGCCTGACGTTGCCGAAGTGGCCGTCCGCGAAAACCACGATGGCGACGTTGAGATTGTATTTTCGCAGCGTCGATAACTCCTGCATCGCCCAGCCGAAGCCGCCGTCGCCATTGATGCTCACGACCGCGCGGCCCGGATTGCCGGCGGCGGCTCCCAGGGCGGTCGGAAATCCGTAGCCGAGCGTACCCTGGTAACCGGGCGTCAGGAACGTGCCGGGCTGATACACGGGATAAAGCGTGCGCGCCAGGTAGCCGATCTGAGTGAGTTCATTCACCAAAATACCATCGTCCGGAATAGCGGCGCGCAACGCCCGGATGTAGGATATTTGCGGCTCCGCGACCCGCGCCTGCACGTCGGCCCATTCCCGCACCTTGTCGAGATCCGCCGGCCGCAGGCCCTGGCGCCGCGGCAACGCCGCCGCCAGGGCTTCCAATCCAAGCCGCGCATCCGCCACGATGCCGACTTCCGCTGCGCGCGGCGGGTTCCACGCGGCGGGGTCGATGTTGAGCCACACATATTTGATGCCCGGCGCCTGCCACGCCGGCACCCCGAACGTCATATCGGCAAATCGGCTGCCGACGATCAGGGCCACATCCGCATGGGCGAACACCGCGCGCCCGGCGAGCGCGTTGAGGGTGAGCTGATGCCGGTCCGACATGGCGCCACGGCCGTTTTCGCTCAGCACCACCGGAATCGAGCTCCGTTCGGCCAGCGCCTGGAGAGCCGCTGTCGCGCCCGCCGCCAGAACGCCGCCGCCGGCATAAATCACCGGAAACCGGCTTTGCGCGATCAGCGCGGCCGCCTGTTCGATGGCCGCCGCGTCGGGGACCCCGGCACCATTTTCATCCAGGGGTGGATCGATGAGCGTCACGTCCCCGGTCGCGGCCAGAATATCGGGGGCGATCTCGATCCCGACCGGTTGCGGGCGCCCGCTCCGCAGTTCGGCAATGGCGCGCCGCACCAATGCCGGAATGTGCGCGGGCGTCAGCGCCTGGCCCTGCCACTTGGTGACGCTGCCCAAAATCATCGACTGGTTGCGGACTTCGTGGAGCAAGCCGTAGCCCCTGCCGATTCCCCCGGAATGGATGTTGCCGACGATCGCCATGACCCGGGAGTTGCAGGCATAGGCGGTCGCAAGGCCCGCCATCGCATTGAGGAGACCCGGACCAGGCACGACCATGCAGGCGCCGACCCGGCCCGTGGTGCGCGCATAGCCGTCCGCCATGTAGGCGGCGGCCTGCTCGTGGCGGGTCACCACGTAGCGGATGCGGTTGCTGACCTCGCGCAGCCCGTCCACCGCCCAGTCGAGCTGTACGCCCGGAACGCCGAACAGGTCGGTGATGCCCTCCAGCACCAGCTGTCGCGCCAGCGCCTGCCCCCCGGTCAGCTGCATAAAATACCCTCTTCGATCCGCGGCGGCTTGCACCTCTTGCGCGCTTTCGGAAGGCCCATACCAAGTAGCTCGGATCGAGATCGGTTGAACCTTACATCGCGCGCATGAACAAGGCCCCAGTGGCCGAGCTCGCTCACGACAGTGCGAAAAGCATCACCGGCCGGCGTGAGCCAGTAGCCGTAGCCGGGTCCGCAATCGCGCTTCCGGCGCTCAACGATACCGTGATGTTCCAAATCGCGCAGGCGCGCCACCAACACCGCACGCGAAATTAGCGGCACACCGCGATGAATATCGTTGAACGAGTGGATGTCGGCCATCAGCTCGCGGAGAATGAGCGGCGTCCGGCGAGTGCCAGGATTTCCGACGCCTTTGCGATGGGGCAAAACTGATCATAGCCACTGAGCATACCGCAATGAACCACATTAGTCGGCTCTGGGCCAGTTCGAAAAACAGACTTGTTATGCTGGCCCGTGCAAGCGCACGTTCTGCAGCGGGCGATGGATGAGCGGTCGAACAGGTCACCGCATCGAGTCCACAGCGGCCCAAAGGTGGAGATTTTTCATGAGACTTCACAAACTGTTGGCGACGGTTGCGATTTTCGGCTTGGTCGCTCCTGCCTCCGCGGATGTCATCGCCGACTGGAACGAGAATGCAGTGAGCTATGGCGTGCTCCATAACATAGGACCGCCCCCGGCCGAGCGGATCATCGCCATGACGCAGCTGGCAATGTTCGATGCGGTCAATTCCATCGAACGCAAGTACCGACCCTATCTTGTCCAGCTTCCAGCCACGCCAAGCGCCTCGAAAGACGCCGCGGCGGCCGCCGCCGCTGGTACCGTGCTCGCCGGCATTAATCCGCAGACGCAGGCCACCATGAACTCCCTGCTGAAGTCCTATCTTACCGCCATTCCCGATAGCCCCGCAAAGGCCGAGGGGATCAAACTTGGCGAAGCGGTCGCGGCCAAAATCCTGGAAGAGCGCGCAAACGACGGCGCAAGGGAGCCCGACACTTATCGGCCTCGGACTACCGCCGGTGTATACGTCCCAACCGCTCCTACGGCAGCACCGCAGTGGCCGAAGGTCAAGCCTTTCGCCCTGACCAGTGCTTCGCAGTTCCGCCCCGCTCCGCCGATCGCGCTCGACAGTGCGGAGTGGGCCGCCAACTACAACGAGATCAAGGTACTCGGCGGCCGTACCAGCGTCAAGCGCTTCGCTCGGCAGACCGAGGACGCACGCTTTTGGTTGATGGTCAACGGCAGGGGCTACTATCCGATTGTCCGTACGGTGGCGGAGGCCAAAAAGCTCAGCCTTATCGACAGCGCTCGCCTGTTCGCACTTGCGGCGGTTGCCAGAGAAGATGCGTTGATCGCGGTCTTCGACGCCAAGTACCACTACGAATTCTGGCGTCCGGTCACCGCCATCCGCAATGGTGACATCGACAACAATCCGGCCACCGAACGCGATCCTGCCTGGGCGCCGATCGAGGCCACGCCGATGCATCCAGAATACCCCTGTGCCCATTGCATATCCAGTGCCAGTCTCGCCGGCGTGATGGAAGTCGTGTTCGGCACGGCTGAGGTGCCGGACGTTTCGATCGCAAGCCCGACGGCGCCTGGCGTCGTTCACCACTGGACCAATATGCGTGCCTTCTCCGACGAAGTCTCCGAGGCACGCATTTGGGCTGGCTTCCACTATCGATTTTCTACCAAAGTCGGCCAGGACATGGGCCACAAGATCGGCGAGTTCGTGGCTACGAACCTCATGCAGCCTGTCGCAGTGGTAGCGCGCTAAATGATTGCGTCAACCGGGCCCGCTACCGCGCGAGCCCGAAGCCTCCTCCAGAGACGATGCTCGCCCGCTGCTTTACCACTGCTGTGCGGTGGTCCGAAACGAAGGTGAAGCTCAAGGAGCAGGGGATTTATCCCGTAGGAAGTTGCGGTACAGATTTCGCCGTGTTCATCCGCCGGCAAAATCCGACGAATACGCCCGCATCACCATCCGCACATCCACATGATCGTGCTGGGCGGCGGGCTCGCCGGCGACGGCCCCGTGAATGCATTGCGGTTTCACACCGTGCTCGCACTTGGGGCATGCGTTACAACATAATTCGCCACGCTGCGCCCCTGGCCGCGTCCATCGTCGGCATCGAACTGCCAACGGATCCCCAGCCAGCTGCGGCTCTTCGTGTCGGTCTCGACCGGCTTGCCATTCGTAATCGGGGTGCCGCACAATGGGGTCCATTGCCGGCTTGAGGTTGGAAGTTCAATCGCTGTTCGAGAGCGCTTGAGCAATCGGTGCCGGCGTTAATCGTCTTCGCCAAATCGTCCGGCCACCAAGGCTTCGAGCGCCGCCATCACCTCGGCGCCCTCCTTGCCGGATGCCAGCACCGTGATGTCGGTACCAGGTCCCGCAGCCAGCATCATCAGCCCCATGATGGAGGTGCCGCCCACGGTTTCGCCGCAGCGGCTGACCGTCACTTCGGCATCGAACTTTTCCACGGTCTGCACGAATCTGGCGGAGGCCCGCGCATGCAGGCCCTTCTGATTGACGATCCTCAACACCCGCACCGTCGCGCCCGGCGGCGCTATGGCCGGATCGGGCGTGCAGTCGTCTTCGCCTGCAAGCGGTGTGTCCTTCATTTGCCCGCCAATACGCGGCTCGCGATCGTAATATATTTCCGCCCGGATTCCTGGGCCGCAGCCACGGCTTCCGCCAACGGACATTCGTCCCGCACCTTGGCGAGCTTGATCAGCATGGGCAGATTGATGCCGGCCAGAACCTCGACTTTGGGCCGGCTCATGACCGATATGGCGAGGTTGGACGGGGTACCGCCGAACATATCCGTCAAGATGACGACGCCCTCGCCGGTATCCACTTGTTTTACCGCCTCGATGATATCATGCCGGCGTTGCTCGACGTCATCCTCGGGGCCGATCGTGATCGTCTCGATCTGTCTCTGGGGACCAACGACATGCTCCAGAGCGGCGCGAAACTCGCTAGCGAGCCGGCCATGGGTGACAAGGACAAGACCGATCATACGAACACCCGGCGGGCGCCGAGACTGCGCCGCACGAAAGCGGCGCCATCATCACCATCCCGCGGCCGAGTGCAAGGGCTTTCGCAGGGCTCGCTCTTGCGCCGGACTGGCGACGGTCCGGCGCGCTGGTGGCGCGAATTGACGGTGAGAAGTGCCACGATGATTATCTCGCGGTCGCGACGTTCCTGGAGGCGTTTGGTCACTATCGGCTCCGCTGGCGATCAAGGGCGGCCAGCACGGCCGGTAGCGGATCGCATCCCGGTGCGACCGCAAGCCTCGGCAGTGCAACGCCTGCGATGATAGCCTGCGCGGCCGCAATCTCGGGCAGGCGGGTCGCATTCACGTCGCCGAGGTCCACGACCAAAGCCACGGTCGCCATCGGCTCATAAGGAAAGTTCTGCATTCCAAGTCCGCGGATCTCAAGAATTCCGGCGAGACTCGCCGGCGGCCGGGCGATCACGCGACCGTGGGAGACCTCGATGTAGGTGCGATCGTCGGCCACCAGACGGGCGAACGGGAGCCGCCCGTTGTTCGATGCGGACTGGATGAGAGCAAGGACCAGACGCGATTTGCCGGCCCCCGCAGGTCCGCGAATCAGAATCGCATGGGCACCCGCCAGTACGACGGAGGCGTGAATGGTGGCGGCGCAGTTCACCACCGCCTACATGGCGATCAATTGCACGACAAATCGAGCACCGGTTACCTGGCTGACCGCAATGTCCCCGCAGTCGGCATCGGTCCGATCGGTAGCAGCCGTACGATTCATCGCGCTGAGCCGCCCGCCATGCGCTTCGACGATCTGTCTTGAGATCGACAGGCCGAGACCTGAATTTTGGCCGAAGCTTTGTTGCGGCCGGTCGGTGTAGAAGCGTTCGAATATCCTCTCGATGGCATCGGGCCTGATCCCCGGGCCGTCGTCGTCAATTGTGATGGTGATCACCGCGCCGGAACGGCGGCAGGTGACCCGCACGGTTCCGGCCACGGGAGAGAACGAGCGCGCGTTATCGATCAGATTGTTGATCACTTGCCCGAGCCGCGAATCATGCCCCTGCACGAAATAGATCCGCGGGGCCCCTTCGAAGCCGAGCGTCACCCGCACGCCGTCGTCGCGCTTGACTTCGTTGGCCACGGCCACCACGGCGGACAACAGCTTGTACAGATCGACCGGAATGGCTTCTTGGCGCTGCAACTCGGCATCGAGTTCGACTGGCGTCCGAAATATCGGAGATCAGCCGATCCAGCCGCCGCACGTCATGTTCGATGACCTCGAGTAGCCGGCGACGGCTCGATTCGGATTTGGCCAGCGGCAATGTCTCCACCGCGGACCGCAACGAGGTGAGCGGATTTTTCAACTCGTGGGCGACATCCGCCGCAAAGCTCTCGATCGCTTCGATACGGTTGTAGAGCGCGCTGGTCATCTCGCGGAGATTACCCGACAGATGTCCGATTTCGTCGCGCCTGCTGGTGAAATCGGGGATTTCGACGCGCCCGCGAACGCGCCGGCGGACGCGTTCGGCACTCTCCGCCAGCCTGCGCACCGGACCCGCGATGGTGCCGGCAAGCAGCATCGAGAGGACGGACATGATCCCGGCCGCGATCAGAAACATCTTGAGAATGTATAGCCGCTGCGCCGCGACGGTCTCGTCGATTTCGCCGCCCTGGGTCAACAGCAGCAAGGCCCCGCGCACCGTGCGGAAGCGCTGGATCGGAACTGCAACCAGCACGATGACCTCGCCGCGCTCGTTGACGCGCACTTCGCTCTTGGTTTGGCCGTCCAAGGCCGTCACCACGGCCGCATATTGCTTTCCATTGTCCGGCACGAGCTCACGATAGGAGGGTAGGTCGCCGCGTCCGAGCCAATTGCGAATGCCGCCGAAGGTGCGCTCGACAATTCCGGGTCTATCCGTCGGCGGCGGCAGGTCCATGCGCATGACATCGCCGCGTCCGAACAGGCTGCGGCTATCGAGGATCAGAAGACCGTCGCGATCGTAAATCCGGGCGCGGGTTTTGGTCGGCGTGATCAACCGCCGCAAAAGCGGCGCGACGCGTTCCGGATTGACCGGAAATTCGAACCCGAACAGCGCGTCGTCCGATGGACCGAAGCTTTCGCCGGCCTGCAATTCCATAAACCGGTCGGTATCGATGGTGATGGCATCGGACTCCGACGCTTGGCCGGCGATCGCAATGGCGATCAACTCACCTTGAACGCTCAAACTTTGCACCCGCGCCGCGATCAGCCCGGCGCGAAACTGGGTCAGGAACAGAATGCCGAGCACGAAGGCAAGAAGCCCCGCCACATTGAGCGCAACGATGCGCCGCGTCAGGCTTGAAGAGCTTTGTCTGACCAGGAACTGCCATGTGTGCCGAAGCCCGCCCCGCGGTCCTTCGGTGCGGAGCACCGTCCAGGCGCCCGTAAAAAAATCCCCGATCGCAGCAGGCGTTCTGGCGACCGCAATCCGGCCCCGGCGCAGCCATTTTGCCGCAACCCCACGACGCCGGCCCAACAGCACAACCCGCCGGCGCGAGCGGCTTGGTCCAGTGTCCTCGGTGTCGATATGCACAGTCTTGTCAAGCACGTCGAAGGCCCCCCACAAGCTTCAACCCGCTCCTCGGACGGCGACCGCTCCCCACGGCTGCGATCACGTTGTTGAGAGCAGATTTGGTCAGATCGACAATGCGTCGGGTGGGAATACGTCGGGTGGGCAGAGCCGCGCCGTGCTCACCTTGATCCCGCATCGGTAGGTACTCTTCGCGCAGCCTGCCCGATGTAACCGAAACCGTTCCAGCTCCTCTGGCTAGGCTGTCATTCCTTGAACCTGTAGCCGACGCCGTAAAGCGTTTCGATCATCTCGAACGCATCGTCCGTCTGCTTGAACTTCTTGCGCAGCCGCTTGATGTGGCTGTCGATCGTGCGATCGTCCACATAGACCTGATCGTCATAGGCCGCGTCCATCAGGGCATTGCGGCTTTTTACCACACCTGGCCGCGTGGCCAGCGCCTGTAAAATTAAGAATTCCGTAACCGTAAGCGTGACGGGTTCGTTCTTCCACGTGCAGGTATGGCGCTCCGGATCCATCCGCAGCAGCCCGCGTTCCAATACTTTGGCGGCGTCGGTTTCCTTGGGCGCCGCAGGGTCCTTGGCGGCGACACGGCGCAAGATCGCCTTGACGCGCTCCACCAGCAACCGCTGCGAGAACGGCTTCTTGATGAAATCGTCCGCGCCCATTTTGAGGCCGAACAGTTCATCGATTTCCTCATCTTTCGAGGTGAGGAAAATCACCGGGATGTCGGATTTCTGGCGCAACCGGCGTAGCGTCTCCATGCCGTCCATCCGCGGCATCTTGATATCCAGAATCGCCAGATCCGGCGGACTGGTCTTGAAGCCGTCCAGCGCGGAGGCGCCGTCCGTATAGGTCATGACACGATATCCCTCGGCCTCGAGAGCTATCGAGACCGAGGTGAGGATGTTGCGGTCATCATCGACGAGAGCGATAGTTGGCATAGATACAGTCTAACATGAGTCGCAGGACGCAAGCTATCAATCTTACCAAGCCCGCTCGGCGCGGCGGAAATGTGGCGATTTGGCAGGAGAGAACGGAATGGGTGAAGCAGAACGCGCGACCGCCCTGCCGGGCGTGATGCCCAGTCGATTGCCGGAAACCGCCCGCCCGCCGGACGATTTCAACCCTGTCGCGGTCGCGAAGGCGCTGTTGCGCGTGACCCGCTCCGGCGCACTCGCGACGCTGGACCGCAATACCGGGTACCCCTTCGCATCCCTGGTCAATGTGGCCACCGACGTGGACGGCTCGCCCTTGATCCTGGTGTCGCGGCTGTCGACCCACACCGCCAACATCGAGGTGGATGCCCGTGCTTCGCTGTTGCTGGCTGCGACCGGCAAGGGCGATCCGCTGGCGCATCCGCGGTTGACCGTTCTGGGCACGTTCGCGAAGATCGAGCGCGACACGCCGGACGGCGTCCGGGTGGGGCGGCGTTTCCTGTCGCGCCATCCGAAATCCAAGCTTTACGCCGGATTCGGCGATTTCGCGTTCTGGCGATTGACGATCGTGTCGGCCCACCTCAATGGCGGGTTTGCCCGCGCCGCCGACCTCATGGCGGCAGACATCGTCACCAAGCGCGACGGTGCCGAGGAAATCGTCGAGATCGAAGAAGGCGCCATCGCCCACATGAACGCCGATCACCCTGAACTCGGTACGCCTGTACGCGACCAAGCTCTTGGGCGAGCCCGACGGCGCATGGGAGGTTACCGGCGTCGATCCGGACGGTCTTGATCTCGCGCTCGGCGACCGTACTGCGCGCCTAGCCTTCGCCGAGCGCGTGACGAACGGCCTTGGCTTGCGGAAAATGCTTGCCGATTGCGGTGCACGTGCTCGCGCCCTGTGACCGGGCGGACTGCGGCACCAGGCGGAGCATCCCGACAACACGCGGGCTCGCGACCGCAGCGCGATCGGCGGCTTGCTCAGCCTGCGCGATATTCGATATACGGGACACGGCGCGACGCGCGGGTTGGCGCGCGGTGCGGAGCGTCTCGTTCATGATGATCTCTCAGGCTCCCGGCACGCCGCCCGGCCTGGCGGCGCGGCGTGCCGCGGCCGACTTGCTCGAAGGCGTGTTGCATCGCAATCGGCCGTTTGACGAGCATTTCGACGGCGGACACGCGCAAGCTTCCCTGCGCACGCTCTCCGAGCGCGATCGCGCCTTGACGCGGCGGATCGTGGCGACCTCGTTGCGCAAGCTCGGAACCTTGCGCAAATTGATCGGCGATTGCCTCAACCAAGGCCTGCGCGAAAAGGTAACCGCCGTCTTCGGGCTCGAAAGCGCGCTGATCACGGGCGCCGCCCAATTGCTGTTTCTCGGCATCCCGGATCACGCGGCCGTGGACCTTTCGGTCCGCCTGGTTCAGGGCGACCGAAGCAGTGCCCGTTTCGCCGGGGTGGTTAATGCCGTGCTGCGCCGAATCGCCCGCAACGGGACGGAGCGGCTGGCGCAACTGGAACCGATGTGCCTGGATACCCCGCCATGGTTATTGGCTCGGTGGGTCAAAACCTATGGGGAGGATATCGCGCGCGCCATCGCCGAAGCCAACGGCCGCGAACCGCCGCTTGATCTCACGGTCAAATCGGATCCAGACCGTTGGGCGGAGCAATTGCAGGGGCGCACATTGCCGACCGGGTCGGTGCGGCTAGCCGCGCATGGACCGATTTCCGCCCTACCCGGCTACACGGATGGCAGCTGGTGGGTTCAGGACGCCGCCGCCGCCCTGCCGGTCCGCCTGTTCGGCGATGTGCGCGGCCGTTCGGTTGCGGACCTTTGTGCGGCTCCGGGCGGCAAGACATCGCAACTGGCCTTGGCGGGCGCCCACGTGACCGCCATCGATCGCTCCGAGCCGCGCATGGCGCGATTGCGGGAGAACCTCGCCCGGACCGGTCTTACCGCGGCTACCGTGGTGGCATCCGCGGAGCAATGGATACCCGAACCCGCGGCCAATTCGTTCGATGCCATTCTGGTCGATGCGCCATGCACCGCGACCGGAACAATTCGGAGGCATCCGGATATTCCATGGCGCAAAGCACCGGGCGACATCGCGGCACTGGCCGCCGTCCAGGAACGGCTGCTCGGTCGCGCCATCGATCTGACCAAGCCTGGCGGCATCATCGTGTTCTGCACATGCTCATTGGAACCCGAGGAGGGCGAACATGTCGTGGCAGCGGTGATGGCGCGGGACACTCGGATTCGTCGCCGGCCGATCGCAGCGGCGGAACTGTCCGGCCTCGACGGGTTCGTCACCCCGGAGGGGGACCTGCGCACCTTGCCGTGCCAGTGGCCGGATTCCGATCCCCGGATGGCGGGACTCGATGGATTTTTTGCCGCCCGGCTCGACCGCCTTTAGTCGAGGGTGCGCGTCGCAAGTCCGGGGCCCAGGCGGACACCCACTCTTTCATAAAGGAGGAGGCGGCCGAGACGCCCGCCTCCAAGAGAGCGGCGTCGGCCGCGGCTTCACCGGGTTTCGAGCGCGGACACGGATACGGGCTTGCCGGTCGCTCACACTCTGTTAGGTTGCGTGATGATACACCGGCGGAAGCTTTTGTGGAGGGGCCAGCCTTAATGTCCCGCGCTGTCATCGCGGACCGCGCCCGGCTGTCTTGGCTGGTGCTTCGACGCAAACTTAATATCCTTAAGGGACGGATGATGGTTCATCCGGTGGCGGCGCCATTCTTTTGGCGTCCCTCGGGCGAGCGGCTCGTCATCGCCCCGCAGGAGTTGCGTACCGCGGACCCGACGCGGGCGAGCGAAATCTACGCCAGCCGATTTGCGTTCGCCGGGAAGGTGGTGGTCTGCGACGGGCGATCGCCGTTTGAAATGGCCCCGCCCAGCCGGGAATGGGCTGAGGCCCTGTTGGGCTTCGCCTGGCTGCGACACCTGCGGGCGGCCGATTCCAACATCACACGCGCCAATGCCCGCGCACTGGTGGACGAATGGATTGCGCTGCAGGGGACCTGGCACCCGATCGCCTGGCAGCCGGAGATCGTGGCACGGCGGATCCAATCCTGGCTCAGCCAAGCCACCCTGATCCTCGACGATGCCGATGTGCGGTTTTATCGGCGGCTGGTGCGCAACCTGACCCGGCAGGTGCGGTTTCTGCGGGCCACCGTGAACGACACCAAGGACGGCCTGCCGCGGCTGCAGGCCCGCATCGCGCTGACTTACGCGTCGCTCTGCATGGCCAGGCAGCTTGGCCACCTGCGCACCGCGACGCGACGGCTCGTCGCCGAGTTGGAACGCCAAGTTCTGCCCGATGGTGGCCATATCAGCCGCAATCCCGGGGTGATCATCGAAATTCTGCTGGATCTTCTGCCGCTGAGCCAAGCCTACGTGGCCCGTAACGTCGCGCCGCCGCCGGCGCTGACAAATGCCATCACGCGCATGATGCCGATGCTGCGTTTCTTCCGCCACGGCGACGGAACGCTGGCACTGTTCAACGGGATGGGCCCAACGCCGTCGGATCTGCTCGCCACCGTGCTGGCCTATGATGAGGTCCGCAGCCCCCCTCCAGGACAAACGCCGTTTTCCGGCTACCAGCGTCTCGATGCCGATGCCAGCACGCTGGTGATGGACACCGCGCGTCCGCCCGCGATCGAGGTGAGCCGTGACGCTCATGCGGGCTGTCTTGCCTTCGAGTTTTCCTCCGGGCAGCAGCGCATCATCGTGAACTGCGGCATGCCGGCGGCCGGACGGGAGAATTGGCGGCAAGTGGCCCGCGCCACCGCGGCCCATTCGACAGTGACGTTCAACGATTCATCATCTTGCCGCTTTTTCGATTCCGCGGCCTTCCGTCGCTCGTTTGGGGTGCTGATCAGCGATGGCCCCAGTACCGTGACGGTCTCAAGGTATGAGCAGGATCACGAGACGGTGTTGCGTGCCGTCCATAACGGCTACGCGGCGCGTTTCGGCATCATTCATGAGCGGTTCGTGTCGCTGTCCACCGACGGTGCGACCCTTGAAGGAGAGGACGTCTTTCTGTCCGCCGCCGGTACGGAACTGTCGCCGGATGCGAAGGATTCCTTTGCGGTTCGGTTTCACCTGCATCCTTCCATCCGCGCAAGCGCGCTGGCCGACGCCCATGGTGCTGTGCTGGTCCTGCCCAACAAGGATGTGTGGAACCTCGATACCCATGCGGACACCGTGGCGGTGGAGGAAAGCGTCTATCTGGCCGGTCCGGACGGGCCGCGCCGCACCCTGCAAATCGTCATCTATGGCCGCGCGCATCTGGTCGATCGCGTCCATTGGACTTTCAGTCTGGCACCGCCGGATGTGTCCGCCGGGGGTTAGCGGGTCAACGCCCGCCGGCATCGTGGCTGGGCAAGCCGGCGCGGCGATCGTATAGACGGCGCCATGTCCGACCAACCGCACCGCATCTCCCGCGCCCTTCTCTCGGTCTCCGACAAGACCGGGCTGGTGGCGTTTGCCCAATTCCTTGCCGGCCTTGGGGTTGAACTGGTCTCGACCGGCGGGACCGCCAAAACCCTCGCGGGCGCCGGGCTGAAGGTTCGCGACGTGGCGGAACTAACCGGATTTCCGGAGATGATGGACGGCCGGGTCAAGACCTTGCATCCGAAGGTGCATGGCGGCCTGCTGGCGATCCGCGATAATGCCGGCCATCGCCGCGCCATGGCGGAGCACGGCATACCGGCGATCGACCTCCTCGTGGTCAATCTTTATCCATTCGAGGCGACCGCCGCGGCCGGCGCGCGCTATGTGGATTGCATCGAGAATATCGATATCGGCGGGCCGGCCTTGATCCGCGCCGCCGCCAAGAACCACGCGGATGTCGCCGTCGTGGTGGAACCCGGCGATTACGCCACCGTAACGGCCGAATTGACCGCGCATGGCGGCGCGACGACGCTGGCGCTGCGCCGGCGGCTTGCCGCCAAGGCCTTCGCTCGAACCGCGGCCTACGACGCCGCCATCGCGAACTGGTTCGCGGCTGAACTCGGCACCGCGGCACCGCAATTCCGGACTTTCGGCGGGCACCTCATCGAATCGCTCCGCTATGGCGAAAACCCCCACCAGGGTGCTGCGTTCTATGCGGCCCCGGACACGCGCCCGGGGGTCGCCTCGGCCCGGCAGGTGCAAGGCAAACAGCTATCCTACAACAACATCAACGATACCGACGCGGCCTATGAATGCGTGGCCGAGTTCGACCCCGCCCGAACGGCCGCCTGCGCGATCATCAAACATGCCAATCCGTGCGGCGTCGCGGAAGGCACCGACCTGAGAGAAGCCTACCGCAGGGCACTGGCCTGCGACCCGGACTCGGCCTTCGGCGGCATCGTGGCGCTCAACCGGCCGCTGGACGCGGACGCCGCGCGGGCCATCACGGAGATATTCACCGAGGTCATCATCGCGCCGGCCGCAACCCTGGAGGCGGAAGCCATCATCGCGGCGAAGAAGCAATTGCGCCTGCTGATCGCCGGCGGGCCGCCCGACCCGCGCGCCCCGGGCCTCACCTTCAAATCGGTCGCCGGCGGCATGCTGGTGCAGACGCGCGACAACGCGGTAGTGGACGACATGACGCTTACGCCGGTGACGAAGCGTGCCCCGACGGCGGCCGAACTCGCCGACCTGCGCTTTGCGTTCCGGGTCGCCAAGCACGTCAAATCGAATACCATCGTGTATGCCAAGGATGGCGCCACGGTCGGGATCGGGGCCGGCCAGATGAGCCGGGTCGATGCTGCCCGCATCGCCGCTCGCAAAGCCGCGGATGCAGCGATCCGCGCCGGTCTTCCGGCGCCGCGGACCTTGGGATCCGTGGTGGCGTCGGACGCCTTCTTCCCCTTTGCCGACGGCCTGCTGGTCGCGATCGAAGCCGGCGCCACGGCCGTGATCCAGCCCGGCGGCTCGGTGCGCGACGCAGAGGTGATCCGCGCCGCCGACGATCACGGCATCGCCATGGTGTTCACCGGCGTGCGGCACTTCCGGCATTGATCGTATTTTCGATTTTTCCATCGATGGGTATTTGATTATGACAGATCATCCCGGTCCAACGACCAACCGCCATGCGGGTTTCTGGACGGATTTTTTGGCGGACTTCGGCCGGTTTCCGGCGTGGCCGTTGCTCCGCTCGTTGCAACCCTATCGCCTGGCCCTCCTTCCGCGCGACCTTGCCGCCGGCCTCACGCTTGCCGCGATCGCGATTCCGGAGCAGATGGCGACGGCACGGCTCGGCGGTTTTGCCCCCGAGATCGGCTTCTTTGCCTTCATGGCCGGCTCGCTGGCATTCGCGCTATTCGGGGCCAACCGGTTCCTCTCGAGCGGCGCCGATTCGACCATTACGCCGATCTTCGCGGGCGGCCTCGCGCTTGTCGCCGCGGCCGGCTCTCCGGCTTATGCGGCGCTTGCCGCCATGCTGGCCCTCATGGTCGGAACCATGCTGGTTGCCGGGGGCATTTTCCGCCTCGGCTGGATTGCGGATCTCCTCTCGGTCCCGGTGACGATCGGTTTTCTGGTCGGGATCGCGGCGCACATCCTGGTCTCCCAGTTGCCCGACGTTCTTGGACTGCCATCGCCGGACGGCCCGATGCTGGGCCGCGTCGCCATGCTGATCCGCCATGTGGGCGAAGCCAACCCGCTCACGGTTGCGATCGCCCTCGGCGTTCTCTTGGTGGTGATCGGAGCGGAGCGGATTGCCGAGCGCATTCCGGGTGCACTGATCGGCCTCGCCGCTGCGACGATCATCACCGTGCTGCTGGGATTGGAAAGCCGCGGCGTCGCGGTGCTCGGCGTCGTGGCGGGCGGGCTGCCGAAGCTCGCATTTCCGGAGGTCACGGTCGGCCAATGGGTCCGCTTGCTGCCGCTCGGATTCATCATCGCGCTCGTCGTCATGGTCCAGACGGCGGCGACCACGCGCTCGTTTCCTTCGCTCCCGGGCGAAGCGCCGGACGTCGATGCGGATTTCGTCGGCGTCGGCGCCGGTAGTATTCTGGCGGGCCTGTTCGGCGCCTTCGCGGTCAACGCCAGCCCGCCGCGCACCGCCATCGTGGCGGCGACGGGCGGACGCTCCCAGCTCGCCGGCGTCGTGGCCGCGGCTATCGTATTGGCCATGGCGACGGTCGGGGTTACTCTGCTGCGCCACGTTCCCCAGGCGGCGCTTGCCGGCGTGCTGCTCTTTGTTGCCCTTAGGATCGTCAAATTCGGCCAGATCGTCGTGATCTATCGCCAGTCGGGCGGCGAATTCCTGCTGATCGTCGCGACCGCACTCGCCATCATGGTGCTTCCGATCGAGGAAGGCGTGGCCATCGGGATCGTGCTTTCGCTGTTGCATGGCGTCTGGAGCACGACGCAAGCTGCGGTCGTGCCGCTCGAACGCGTACCCGGTACTTCGGTCTGGTGGCCGCCCAGCGAGCACAATGATGGCGAGCGGGTACCCGGCGTCATGGTGGCGGGATTTCCAGCACCGCTGACGTTTCTCAACGCTTATCGGTTCCGCCACGACCTGCTCGCCGTGATGCGGTCGCAAACCCCAAAGCCTCACCTCATCGTGCTGGAAGCGACCGGCATCATCGAGATCGATTTCACCGCCGCCCAGGAGCTGCGCGAGCTTATCGACAGCTGCCGGGCCGCCGGCATTGATTTCGCCGTGGCGCGCCTCGAGTTCGCTTCGTGCCCAGGAGGCGATTGCGCGGTTCGGGCTCGACCGGGTCATCGGACCGGACCACATATTCCGCACCGTCGAGGACGCGATCCGGGCACGGGACGCAAATCCCTCCTCCTCGTAGCGAAGCTTCGTCTAGCCCAGCGTTTCCAAAGTTCGAATCATATGCCGATAAAAGCCCATGTAGCGGATCACTAAGCGGTACGCAGGTTTGGAAGCCTCGGGATAGCGGCTGACATGATCGGAATTATGGAATCGGTCGTCTAGTGTATATTCCAGTAAACTGGCGCCTTTGATGGCCTTGCGGGAAAGAGTACCAAACCAGATTTCGACCTGATTGAGCCATGAGGCAGAGGTCGGCGTAAAGCGGAATGTGACGTTGGGATGTGCCTTGAGCCAATCGTCGTTTTTCTTATGGGCGATATAGTTGTCGAGAGAATAACGTAAACCTTTTGGTCCGACGGCACATCGTTGACAATCTCACCCTTATCATCCGGGCCGTTCGTGGTGGCTCTTACTCAAGCACGGGCTTATTTCTGCCCACCAAAATACGACACGTCGTCCGGATTGACCCAGGTCGGGTCGGTCCAGCCGTTTTCGTCGTAATCCGCCATGCAAGCGTCGGCGAGCGCGATCATCTGGTCGAGCTGGCCGGAGCCGCGGGCGTTCCACATCGCCTGGATGCGGATATCCTCGTGGTTGCCGGCGTAGTTCATCTCGTAGAGTTCGTGGCGGCCGCCGAATTCGGTGCCGACCGCGTCCCACAGCAGTTTCATGATCTTGATGCGCTCGCGATAATCGATTCCATGCGAGCCGCGCACATATTTGGCCAGATATTTGTCGATCTCGGGATTCTGAAAATCCCGCGCCGATGACGGCAAATAGATCAGCGCCGAGGCCACGATCTTCTGGATGATCTCCTTGATGCGGCCGTAGGCGTCGCCGGCGAACACCCGGTAGCTGGCGCCCGATTGGGCGTTGGGCAGCACCGTGTCGCCGACCCACGGCACCGGATTCATCGCCATCGCGTCGGAGATCGCCCAGAACAGGTTGCGCCAGGCGATGACTTCGCCGAGCATGGCCTGGTTGCCGCGGAATTCCTCCGCGCCGGTCGCGCGCAGCGCCTTGGCAATGATGCCGACCATGAAATCCAGCTTGACGGCGAGCCGCGTGCAGCCTTGGAACTGGAAGCTGTTGAGAAAGCCGGACTTTGGATAAAATACCTTGATCTTCTCGATGTCGCGGTGAAGCAGCACGTCCTCCCAGGGGATCAGGACGTTGTCGAACACGAAAATCGCATCGTTCTCGTCGAAGCGTGACGACAGCGGATAATCGTACGGCGTGCCCATTACGCTCGCCATCATCTCGTAGGAGGTGCGGCAGAACAGCTTCACGCCCGGTGCATTCATCGGAGCGATGAACATCACCGCAAGGTCGGAATCGTTGATCGGCATCGCGGCGTTCTGGCCGAGGAAATTGTAGTGCGTCAGCGCCGACGAGGTCGCCACCACCTTGGCGCCGGACACATAGATGCCGGCGTCGGTCTCTTTCTGGATGGTGATGAATACGTCCTTGACCTGGTCGGCCGCCTTGGCGCGATCGACCGGCGGGTTGACGATGGCGTGGTTCATGAACAGCACGTGGTTCTGGGCCCGCCGGTGCCAGTTGCGCGCATTGTCGGCGAACTTGTCGTAGAAGGCGTGATTGGCTCCGAGCGTGTTCATCAGCGAGGCCTTGTAGTCCGGCGTGCGCCCCATCCAGCCGTAGGACATACGCGCCCAGGCCGCGATGGCGTCGCGCTGGCCCATCAGATCTTCGCGGGTGCGGGCGACGCGGAAGAACCGGTGCGTGTAGCCGCCATTGCCGGTGTCGGTCGGGCAGGTCAGCACGGCGCTTGTGGCGGGATCGTGGAGCGCGTCATAGAGCTTGGCGATCGTGCGGGCAGCGTTGCGGAACGCCGGGTGGGTGGTCACGTCGCCGACGCGCTCGCCGTAGATGTAGATTTCGCGGCCGTCCCGCAGGCTTTCGAGATACTCCTGGCCGGTGAACGGCCGGTTCGGGGCGCCGACGAAATCCTCGGCCTTGGGCCGCGCGGTGGTCGGGCTCATGGGAACCTCCCGGACTGTTGTTTCGCGCCAGGTATTTGCGCGCCAGGTATTTTCGCGCCAGCGTGAGCGGCCGGAACACGGTTATGCCGCCGTGCCGAACCGCGGTGGCCGCCGCACGACAAGTAGAAGCTGCGAAAGGAAGTGTGAACCGTTAAAATTGCCCTTGCTCAGAATCAGCTCATCGGCGGCACCTGCTGCGTGGGTGACAGCCGCGTCGATCCTCCGCGAACCTGACAGGCATTGCGATCAATAGCGCGGCACGAAATCTACCGAAAGCCGTTGGGCCAAGTCGATTTGCGTGCGTGTCATCTTGGTGGCCACGGCGTCCCGCAGCCGGGTAAATTGTTCGCGCGTGCGCCGCGGCGCATTCGCCGCCGCGAGATTGAGCCACTTGTAGGCCAGCACGATGTCCTGACCGACGCCGAGGCCCTTGTCGTACATCAGCCCGAGCAGGTATTGCCCGTTCGCATCGCCACCCTCTGCCGCTTGGATATACCAGCGAACCGCCATGTCGTAGGACTGGGGAATGCCCCTACCATACTGGTACATAAAGCCGAGCAGCGCTTGGGCGTGCGGGTCGCCGCGCTGCGCGAGCGGCATGATCCGTCTGGCCGTCGCCCGATAATCTTCCGGGTCGAACACGGCAGCTTCCGGACGCGGTGCCGCATGCGCGCCCATGTGCCAGACAGCGAGCACCGCCGCGGTGGCAATCAACCGCACCCACGCGCCGGCTAGATTTCTGCGGCGCAGGTTCCCCTTGAGCTTGAGACGGATTGGTTCGCCGACCGCTTCCACCATGGTGGTGGCGCTCCGCCGTGGTTCGAGCCGTTTGCGAAGATACGCTTTCATCATGGGCATACGGTCTGTTTCACGATTGCTAATCATTCCCAGGGGCCGAGCAGCATCATCGTCTCCAACAGCCAGCCGGCCCAGATCGCGGGTGCCAGGAACAGCCCGAACGGCAGCCGGCTCGTCCGGCTCAACGGCCGATGCAGCCACATGTGTCGCACCAAGATGGTGCCGAGCGCCGCGAGGGCCGCGATCTCGATCGCAATCGGGATGATCGGCCAGTCGAGCCATACCCCGGCGACGCCGGCGAGTTTGACGTCGCCCAGCCCGATGCCCTGGCGGCCGCGCAACCGGCGGTAGACGATACGGAGCACGAAAAAAGCCAACGCCAGAACGCAACCGCGCAGCATCGCTGCCGTCAAACCTTCGGCCACGCCATCCGTCGCGACGGCGGCTGCATGCACAAAGCCGAGGAGCAGGGCCGCCACGGTCAATTCGTCCGGAATGATGAAATGTCGCGCGTCGAACGCCGCGATTGCAAACATTACGGCGGCCAAGGCGGCGCCAAGAAACCCCGGCGCACCGGAGACGGCAATCAAGCTAGCCGCGACGGCGCATAGGCCGGCGGCCGCGATGGCGGCCGTCTCGGCCGTGCAAATTTCCTTCGCGCCGGATCGCGACAACAAGCCGCTCCAGCAAACCGACGACCGACTTGGCGCGCCCGACATCATCGCTGTGTCCTCGTTGAAGCGCTTCGCAAGCCTAGCGCGCCTTCAGACCGGGCGGAATATCCGGCGGAGCCCGGTCGATGCTGGTGTGCATCTTGGTGCGCAACTCCTCGGCGACGAATTGCGCGTCGGTGCCGTCGCGAATGATCGTCGGGCGGATGAAGATGATGAGCTCCGAGCGCACAATACCCTTGTCCTGATGCGAGAAGGCGTCGCCGAGATGGGGAATCTGATCGAGCAGGGGGATTCCGTTTCGCGTCAGAGTTTGTGTATCCTTGATCAATCCTGCCAACATCACGGTTTGGCCACTGGCAATCACAAGCTGACTCAAAACTTTGCGTTGGTTGATACAAGGATTTGTATTTGTTGGGTTGCTTACACCAGTGCAATTACCAGTGACAACATCGCTGATCTCCTGCTGGATATCGAGTTTTACGCTCCCATTGGCGCTGACGTGGGGGATGACGCGGAGAATAATACCGGTAGGGCGATAGTCGTAGCTGTTCACTTGATTGGTCGTCCCGCCGGTGACTGGGGTCACACTTCCGGTCGCGATCGGTACGTCCTGGCCGACGATGAGGGTCGCGAGTTCATTGTCGGTGACGACAACGGACGGATTGGAAAGCACCTTGGTGTTGGTCACCTGGTGCAGGGCGTCGAGAACGATGTTCGGTGAAAGCAGGTTGCCGTACACGAAGTTGAATGCCGGAAACGCCGCGCCGGCCACCCCGGGCAGGCCGGGCACGGCCCCGCCGGGCGGGGTGTTCACTGCGCCGGTCAGTTGAGTAGGTATACTGGAGACCGTAGCCTTGCCGTTATTAAGGAAATACTGAACGCCGTACGAAAGATCGTTATTGAGATCGACTTCCGCGACCGTCGTGTCAATCGCGACTTGCAATTGCGGCCGATCGATTTGTGCCAGCGTCCGCGCAATGATCTGGTATTTGTCAGCGCTCGCATAGATCAGGATCGAATTACCCTTAACGTCGGGTGTGATCCGCACGCCTTCCATGACCGGCTGATTGCCGCCGGGGCCGCCGCCGGCACCTAAACCGCCAAGGCCTCCGCGGGCGTCGGCAGCGGCTCCCGCCGCCCCGGCGGCCGTGCCCAGCGTACTGGCGGTGGCACCAAAACCACCGCCACCGCCACGGCCGGCACCACCGCCGCCGAAACCACCTGCACTGCCGCCCCCGAAGCCGCCCGCTCCGCCGCCTGCCCCTCCGAGGCCCCCGCCTGCCCCTCCGAGCCCCCCGCCTCCTGCGCCTAATCCCCCCTGGGCGCCGCCGCCAAGGGCACCGCTCCCCGTCGTGCTAAGGCCCCCTCCCGGCGCGGTTTGGTTTGCGGGGGTATCGAAGCTACCGGCACCACCGGCGGCGCTACCGACGAACATGTCGTTGATAAGCCGGGCCAGCAGGCGCGCATCGCCGTACTTGACCCGGTAAACATGGACACTGCTTCGTGAGGAATCCGCGGCATCGAGGCGCTTGATCCAGGTCTCGGCGCTGCGCAGCAATTCCGGCCGGCGTGAGACCACCATCACGGCGTTCATGCGCGCGATGGCCTGCAATTTGATGTTGTTCTGGGTGAGACCGCCTTCGCCGGAATTCGAGAATTTTTTCCAGTTCGGCAATGATCGGCTCGGGCGGACTATTGCGAACCGGGAAGATGCCGACGGACTGCCCGCGCATCCAATCCACGTCGAAACCCAATACGGTGTCGATCGCGGCGCGGCGCTCGGCGCCGCTGCCCTGAATGAGCAATAAGTTGCGGGTGGTATCGGCGCGCACCGTGCCGGGCTTGGTGGCAAAGCTGTCGAGCAATTTGAGGATCGTCGCGGCCGATACATGCCGCAGCGGCACCACGGAGATTCCGTAACCCGGTTCCGCGCGGGCCGCGGCGGAATCCAGATTGCCGGCGCCGATGGCGTCGCCGAGCGGGATCAGCCGATAGCCCTGGACATCGCGCACCAGCACGACGCCGCTGAGCCGCAAGGCGTTCTCGAGCACAAAAAGCAGGTCGGATTTCGGCACCGGCCGGCCCGATGCCAAGCTGACCGTCCCTTGCACCCGCGGGTCGATGGTATAGCCGGTCCCCAACAGATCGCCGAGAACGACCTTGGCGACCGAAGCCACCGGGGTATTCTCGAAGTTCAGTTCGTATCCGTCACCGCCCACACCCTTTGCGCCGCTGGCACCGGCGCCGCTGGCACTGCCACCGCCGCCTGCACTGGCATCGCTTGCACCGCCCGCTTCCGGGTGTAGCGGCGCGCTGTCGATCGCCGGCACTGTGGTGCCATTGTAAACCTGAGCGCGCACTTGGTTACCCGTGACCTCGCCGGTCCCACCGATCGGCTGCGGTGTGCGCGGCAGCAGGTCGATCGTGCGAACCCGATCCCAGAGATCAGGGGCCTTCGAAACGTCCTCGTTTGTTGCCGGCACCAGGCCGCACCCTACGAGGAAACCGCCCGCAGCGAGCAAGGCGCAGGGCATAGCGGCGCCGCGCGGCCCAACCCTAGGTCTTTTATGGTGAATCGATGCACTCAATGGACCACACCACCCCGTTACGAACCGCCCTTTGCCAGCCAACCTGGGCCGTATCGCGGCAGACGGCGCCTGCTCCCGTGCGAAGGCGGAACGATTTTGCCTTCGCGCTTCACGCTGACAGTCGTCTGTGGCGAATTGCACACACCGCGGAAAGCCAAGTAGCAGATGCTTGTGACAGCTATGACACAGCTATGACACGGTGGGCAGAAGCAAGGTTCGGCTCGGTGCGGCAGTATGAAGGAATGATGAGACCGTGATTGTTACGTGTTTTTTCTTATATTAACAACTTTTGGCTGTGTTCACGGTTTGCCGCCCCAGGCGGTGCCATTATGTGGGCCGTAATTGGAACGTCTCGAACTGTTCGAAAAATAGTCACACACCTTGCACAAAATGGCAGGCTTGTGAGAATTCGGTCACCATCGTCACGCCAATAATGGTCGTTAGCAGTCGCTGGTAAGTCCCGGCGCGGGAAGTAAAAGATGGCTTCGGAACCCGGTCACGATTTTGCACATTACCTCCGGATCAGGAATCATCTGGCCGGCGCAACCCAAATGCTGAGCGCTTCGGCGTCCACTCCGGAGGAGCCGGCGCTCCAACAGCTGTGGAAGCTGACCGATCTTTCGGCCAGCGACTTTGCCGACGAAGTTGCGGTATTTTTCAAACATTCCCGCATCGCGCTGCCGGAACTCATGGCGGCTCCCACGTTAGCCAACCGGTTCTCGCGACGTTTTCTTCGCGAGATGCAGGTATTCCCGTTTCAGACCGCCGACGGCTCTTCTACGCTCGCGATGGCGGATCCGGAAAATTCCGCCGCGCTCCGCGCCGCCAGCATCGTTTTGGGCGGAACTGTGGAGATCGCGGTGGCCTCCTTCGAGGACATCGAGACCGTCTTGGACCGGCGTCTCGGTCAAGACGACGCCTCGCCCCAGGCAGAAGACGCGGCCCCGGTACGCGACGACGATATCGAGAGCTTGCGCGACCTCGCATCCGGGGCACCCGTGGTTCGCGCCGTGAATGAAATCCTCGAAAAGGCGGTCGAACTGCGCGCCAGCGACATCCACATCGAACCGTTCCGTTCGGGGCTGACCGTACGGCTGCGCATCGACGGCCTGCTGCGCGCGATCCCAGCACCGGCGGGCGCCTTGCCGCAAGCGATCATCTCGCGCGTGAAGATTCTGTCGGGACTTAACATCGCGGAACGGCGGCTGCCGCAGGATGGGGCCGCGCGGCTCAATGTCGCGCGATCCGAACTCGATATCCGCGTCGCCATCATGCCGACCCAGCACGGCGAGTCCGCGGTGATCCGGCTATTGCCGAAGGACCGCGGTCTGCTGCTGATCGAGAAGCTCGGCTTTATGCCCCATGACGAGGCCAAGCTTCGCGATCTGCTGACCCTTCCGCACGGCGTCATTGTGGTCACCGGCCCGACCGGCAGCGGCAAGACCACCACGCTTGCTACTATCCTCTCCGTGCTCAACGAGCCGACCCGCAAAATTTTGACCATTGAGGATCCGGTCGAATACGAGATCGCCGGTATCAATCAGTCCCAGGCCAAGCCTGCTATCGGGCTGACGTTCGCAGCCGCGATGCGGGCGTTCGTACGCCAGGACCCCAACGTCATCATGGTGGGCGAAGTCCGCGACTCCGAGACCGCGCACATTGCCATCCAGGCGGCGTTGACGGGCCACTTGGTCTTGACCACGCTGCATACCGAAACGGCGGCCGCCGCGGTGCCGCGCCTCCTCGACCTCGGCGTCGAAGGCTTCCTGCTGAAATCGACGCTGCGGGCCGTCATCGCCCAGCGGTTGGTGCGACAATTATGCGACCGTTGTAAATCCCAACGCGACCTGACACCGGCTGACCTTGCGAAAGACCCACGCTATAACGCCTTGGGATTTGGACCCGGCGAACCCATTTACGAACCGAAAGGCTGCGACCGTTGCGCTGGAACTGGTTACCGTGGCCGCGTCGGAGTGTTCGAATTGCTGAAGATTGACGATAGCGTGCGCGGCCTGATCAATGTCAATACCAACTCCGTCGAGATCGACAAAGCTGCGGTTCGCGCCGGCATGACCACGATGGTGGATGACGGCATCGCCAAATGCCGGGCCGGGATCACGTCGCCGGCCGAGGTGCTGCGCGTCACGACGGTCCGGTGAGCCCATGCCGAATTTCCGCTATCGCGCCATGACCCAGACCGGCGAAATCGTCAACGGATCGCTGGCGGCGCCGAACGCCTCCGAGGTGGCGCGGCGCATCGAATATCTCGGCATGGTCCCGATCGAGACGCTGGTGGACGATGGCGCCGCCGCGGTATCGCGCATGACGCTCGCGCTATTCAATAAGCCGCGGGCGGAAGACGTCACGATATTTACCCGTGACCTGTCCCTGCTCCTGAAGGCCGGGGCGCGTCTGGACGACGCCTTGGAACTCATCGCCACCGACCGCGATATCGGACGGCTGCGGCCGGTGGTCGGCAAAATCCGTGCCGGGATATTGGCCGGCGAAAGTTTCGCCGAGGCCATCGCCCAATACCCGGCGTTGTTCCCGCCGATCTACCAAGCTCTGGTGAAAGTCGGCGAAACCTCGGGCAAGCTGAACCACATCCTCGAACTCATCGCCAACGAGCGCATGCGGGCGGAGGGGTTGCGCCGCAAAGTCACCGACGCGCTGCAATATCCAGCGTTCATTCTGGTTGCGGCGACCGGCGTCCTGTTGTTTTTCGTTCTGTTTGTTCTGCCGCAATTCTCTTCGGTATTACGTGACTTCGGCGCCAAAACTGATTCCATGATCAGCACATTTCTCGACCTGTCGGAATTTCTGCGGGGCAACGCGATTGAGGTGACCGTGGCGGTATTTTGCGTGGTGGTCGGTGCCTGGATGTTATTGCGCCGCACGGACGTCCGGTCGGCGGTGATCTCCGAACTGTCGCGGCTGCCGGGGATTTCCTTGGTTTTCAGTTATTATCGCGCTGCCTTGTTTTGCCGGAATTTGGGTATTTTGTTAGCTAGCGATGTCACGCTGACCGCGACGCTGCGCATCCTCGTGGACATCATGGCGGTGACCGGACGCGCGGCACCGTGGTCTGCAGCCTCCGACCGCGTGCGCCACGGGGGAAAATTGTCCGACGCGCTGGGCAATTCCGCTATTCTTCCCCCCATGGCGGTGCGAATGCTGCGCATGGGCGAGGAAACCGGCCAATTGCCTACCCTTTCCTCGCGCGTAGCGGATTTCTACGAGGCCAAGCTGCAGCGCAGCTTGGACCGCGTGGTCGGTATCATCGGGCCGCTTGCCATTGTTTGCATAAGCGTGGTTGTCGGGGGGCTCATCGTGTCGGTCATGACTTCGCTCCTTTCCATCAGTCAAATTGTCGGATGATCCAAGCAGAGGTACAATACCATGGAACAGTTGAGCCCGCAGACGTTTGGTTTACGACGCCGAGGTCCCCGCAGGCGCGGCCAGGATGGGTTCACGCTTGTGGAAATGCTGGTGGTAATCACCATCATCGGACTGATCATGTCCCTGGTCGGGCCTCGCGTGCTGAATTACCTAAGCGAGTCGAAGATCAAGGCCGCCAGGATCCAGATTCAGAGCTTTTCCAGCGCGCTGGATCTGTTCTATCTCGACGCCGGGCGCTACCCCTCGACGTCTGAAGGGCTGACTGCGCTCGTGAAGCCCGCCCCCGGACTGGCAGGCTGGAACGGCCCCTATCTCAAAGGCGGGACCGTACCCAACGACCCCTGGGGCAAACCCTATGCGTATCGGTCTCCGGGCGAGCGCAGCGCGTATGAAATCCTCTCCTATGGGGCCGATGGGCAGGAGGGAGGTACCGGTAACGCGGCTGATATCTCAACTGCAAGTACCGAGTGATCAGGTGGGCCGGCAGGCCGGGTTTACGCTGATCGAAATGGTCGCCGTTATCGCCATCGTTGCCTTGCTCGCCGCAATTTTGCTGCCGCGCCTTTCGCGGCCGACCAGCCATGCGCGGCTCGAAGCCTATGCGATCCAGGCCGCCGCACTGCTTAAGGCCGATCGCACGGCGGCGTTGCGGCAACACGCACAGGTGAACGCGACGGTGGACGCCCCGGCGCGACTGATCCGGTCCGGGTCGAACGGCCGGCGGGTGCAGATACCGGACGACGTGTCGTTTACCGCAATGTTGCCGCAGAATTGCAATGAGCGGCCGGCGCGGTCAACCATCAGCTTCTTCGCGGCCGGAACGTCGTGCGGAGGCACCATCGTGTTGTCGCGGCTTGGTTCCGCCTATGAGGTTCGGGTGAACTGGCTCACCGGAGGCATTGACGTTGTTGCGCGAAATGCCGTCCAAGGCGGCGCCGTGAAAT
The DNA here is from genome assembly GCA_963802745.1 of uncultured Alphaproteobacteria bacterium. Lineage (GTDB taxonomy): Bacteria > Pseudomonadota > Alphaproteobacteria > Rhizobiales > Xanthobacteraceae > JAJPKK01. The sequence continues at coordinate 304,292 of CAWDKL010000048.1, forward strand.
GAATGAATGTTTCCCCCGTACTGATCCTGACGAGCCCGTCCAAGATGAATCGTTCATTTTGGGGCACCGCCTTAATGTGCTGCGCACGGATCGCGCGCCGGCATGGCGTTGGCGCGAGGGAGGTGCGTTCGTCACTGCTCAAGCCCCGGCACGAGGTGGGCCATGAACCTGTTCCCGACGTTTCAAGACGGCTTCCACCGCTGGATCGATTGCGTGGCCGCCACCATCGAGGCGATGATCGAGCGATTGGTGACCAAACGCGAGGTTGAGGTCATCGAGAACGCGTATGACGAGTTCACCTTGCATGCATCTGGAGAGGGCAAGAATCCGAAGCGGCGCCTGCAATTGCCCGATCACCATATCCGCATGGTGAACGGAGCGCTGGCCGAGGGGCTGCCACCCGACTGGGCGACCGCATTACGCCAGAGCCGCGTGCGGATGGTGTTGCTGCCGGAGCGTTTCCTGTTCCGGCCGCTCGAACTGCCCAAGCGCGCCGTCGAATTTCTCGACGGCATCGTGCGCTCCCAGATCGACCGCCTGACGCCGTGGGCCGCAAATGACGCGGTGTTTTCGTGGACGCCGCCGATCGATGCGCCGAACGATCGCGTCGCAATGACGATCGCCGCGACCGCCCGGTCGTTGGTCGCGCCCTACGCCCAGGCCATCGCGGACTACGGTGCAACCGCCGTCGTGGTCTTGACGGTTCCTCCACCTGCCGGCCCGCAAGCGGTTTCCCTCAAGGTATTCGAGCATCGCGCCAAGGGCGCATTGGGTATTGACCGGATTCGCCGCGCACTCGTCGCACTGTTCGTCATCAGCGGCCTTGCGGCGGTCTCGACCCTCGGCTACGCCGCAATCGCGGCCGGAACTCTCGATGCCGAACAGCAGGACGTGTCGCGCAAAGTCGCGGCGCGCCGCGCCGCGTTGCGCGCCGGACCGGAGTTCGCTGTCTCGGCGCAGCGCATGCTCGAACGGCGCAAGCAGACGACGCCGTCGGCCGTGATGGTGCTGGAGGCGCTGTCGCAGGTGCTCCCGGACCATACCTACATCACGGAGCTTCATATCGAGGGGGACAAGCTGCAGTTGGTAGGCCTTACCGGCGATGCGCCCGCTCTGATCGCATTGATCGAGCAGTCCCCGCACTTCACGCGCGCCACGTTCTATGCGCCGACCACGCACACACCCGGCGAAACGGGCGAGCGCTTTCACATCGAGGCACAGATCAAGCCGATCTTCGAGGTCGGAACATGAACCTATCTGCCCTTTTCAAAGCATTTCTGGCTCGGTTCCCGGCGGGCGCGACGCTACTCTATTGTGGGGCCGTGCTGCTGTTTGCCGGGATGACCTGGACCTCGATTGCCGATATCTTGGAGCGCCGCGAAGCTGTCGCCGCCGCCGCGGACATATTGAATCAACTGGAAGGCCGCCGCGCCGCTCGTCCGCGAAACGCTGCGGCGGGGGGCATCGCGGCGCCGGTCGGCTCGCCGGTCCTCGAAGGCGCAACCGTCACGGTCGGCGGTGCGAACCTGCTGCAGCGGGTCGCGGCCGCAATCGTAAACGCCGGTGGCAATATCCTATCCACCCAGGTAGATTTACAGGGCCCGCAGTCGCAACGCGGGTTCATCGGCGTGACGGTGAATTGCGAGGTCGAGCAGCCGGCGTTGCAAAAAATGCTCTACGATCTTGAAGCTGGAATGCCGTTCTTGTTCGTGGACCAGCTGTCGGTTCAAGGTCCATCGGTTCCCGGCACAATGCCGGAAGGAAAATTGCGCGTCCTGATCTCAGTCTCCGGACAATGGCAGGGAACGAAATGAAATTGCGCACCGCCTTTTGGTGTCTCCTGGCCGCGATCGCGTCGGCAGCTGTCGCGCATGGTAATATCGTCCCAACGCTGGCGCAGACAGCTTCGCGCGACGGCAATTCCCCGGCCGATGCCCGACCGACCGCACGCCCGGCTGATCCGGAGCCACGCGAGACCGGCAATCCGCTCTGGAAGATCGCGCTCGACCGGTTGTCAGCCACCCGTGAGCGTCCATTGTTCTCGCCGTCCCGTCGCCCTCCCGCCCCGTCGGCGCCGGCCCCGACGTTCGTCGCGCCGGTGGCGCTCCGGCCGCCGCCGCCCAAAGAGCCGGAAAAGCCGACCTTATCGCTGCTCGGCACGATCGCGGGGACGACTGAAAGCTTCGGTATTTTCCTCGACGCCGCAACTCGCGACGTCGTGCGATTGCGCGTCGGCGAAGACCGTAACGGATGGATATTGAAGGCGGTCATGGGTCGCGAGGCGACCCTCGAGAAGGCGACCGAAACCGCGGTCCTGCAGATGCCGGCCCCTGGGGCAAGCCAGCCGACTCCCGTTCAACCCGCAATCAACCCGGCGGCGGTGCCCCCCATTCGCCGGGAAACGCGACGCTGAGCGCGCCCGCCGATCCTGAAGCGGGGCGGGATTGCGGACGGAAGCGGTTAGGCCGCGACTGTGGCATGGATGGCTCGGCAATGCCGCACCAGCGCCTGCTGCGACGTCACGAACTGCCGCAGCGGAGTGTCGATCGGGTAGAAATAGATATTGGCGACGAAGCCATAGATGCCGGCATCGATGCTGCCAGGCTTCGAACCGAACACGAAGCCGCGCTCGCCGATTGAGCCGGCGATCGCTGCGAGATTGGCGATCCCGCGCTCATAGACCTCCGCGGGCTCATAGCGGCCGATGCCCTGGTAGTGGTAGCGCTGGAAATTGTATGTGCGGGCCGCCTCCATCCCGCTCGCCGTCAGGCTTGGATGGGCTGCCAGCATCGCATCCCGGAACAGCGGCCAGAATTGCGGGTCCTTCCAGCGCGAATAGGACATCACCCAGTACAAATCATCGAGTGTACGCCGGATCATCAGAGCGCTGTAGCGCTGGACATCCGATAGCGCACCATCGATCGACAGGCGATATTTGCCCTGCAGATAGGCGATGATCTTGTCGCTATCCCCGACCTGTTCTCCATCGTCAACGATGTAGGGCAGCTGGCCCCGGGGAGCCGCCTTCGCGTCGAAAATATGCGCATGCCGGAAAGGCAGCTCGGCAAGCTTGAGGAAGGCAAAAATCTTGAGCCCGAACGGATTGTTGTCCGCGACCCCGAACAGCTCCGGGTAGGAATACAAGGTGAGCATCCAGGACTTCCCTTAATCTGAACTTTCAGAGCTCGCGGAACATGATCCACCCCTCTCGCAGCGTATTCGTCGCGAGAGGGGTGGCGTTGCTGGGTCCGCTCGAGTTTATACCTCACCCCACAGATAGACCATCGGACGTTTAGAAATTAAACCGTCGGACTGGGGCTCGCGCGCTGAGCTCACGATCGGGTTTCACCACCCGAGGTTACCGCTCTTTCCCCTGCAGCAAAACATCGACATGCGCTATCGACGAACGATCGACAATCGCCGCCTGGAGGCCGCCCATGACCGCAGTTTTGATCGACGGCAAGTCGGAGGCGGCGCGGCTGCGCGATCGCGTGACCGCAGCAGTCGGCGAACTGGCCGAACGCTACGGCATCATTACTGGGCTCGCCATGGTGCAGGTCGGACATGATCCAGCGAGCGAAGTCTATGTCGCCACCAAGAAGCAGATGTCGGTCGCAACCGGTATCCGCACCGTCGATTGCCACCTTCCGGACACCGTGCCGCAGACCGAGCTGTTGGCGCTGGTCAACCGCCTCAACCGTGACCGCGATATCCACGGCATCTTGATTCAGCTGCCGCTGCCGCCGCAAATCGATCCCCACGCGGTGATCGCCGCCATCGATCCCAACAAGGACGTGGACGGGTTCCATCCGCTCAATGTGGGACAACTCGCGATCGGCCTGCCGACGCTGGTACCGTGCACGCCGTTGGGGTGCATTCTGCTCGCCAAAATGGTTCACACCTCGCTGACCGGGCTTTCCGCCGTCGTGATCGGCCGCTCGAGTATTGTCGGCAAGCCATTGGCCCAGTTACTGCTCGCCGAAAGTGCGACGGTGACGATTGCGCATTCCAAGACCCGCGACTTACCGGCGGTGACGCGGACCGCGGAACTCCTGTTCGCAGCGGTCGGCCGGCCCGAACTGGTGCGTGGCGATTGGATCAGGCCGGGCGCAACAGTCATCGATGTGGGAATCAACCGGGTGATGCGCGACGGTAAACATCGCCTTGTCGGCGATGTCGCATGCGAGGAGGCCCGGGCGGTTGCCGGCGCCATCACGCCGGTTCCCGGCGGGGTCGGCCCAATGACGATCGCCTGTCTGCTGGCCAATACCGTCAAGGCTGCCTGCGGAATTGCGGGGATGCCGGTGCCCACATTGTGAGCATTCCAGAACCATCGCTGTCACGTCACAGCAATCCGCGCCGGCCGGCTGTTAGCGATTCCAAACCAGTGATAACCGGCCTATGGTGCGCAGGGATAAAATTGCTTAGCGGCAGGACGCGCCTCGACTTCAACGCCTTGGCTCACGCAGCAGGATCACTCTGATGCCCCATTTTTCATGGAAATCGTGTTGGATCGCCGCCGGTATATTGCTGGTGTCGTTCGGCGCCTCGGTCGCGCAATTGCCGCCAGTCTCCCCTTCCGGACCGCTGCAAGCACCGCCGCCCCTCAACGCCGGGTCGCCCAACCCGGCGTCGCCCAACGAAGCCGCGATGGCGGCGGCCCGCAGTCTGGTGGCGACCATGAAGGTGACGGACCAGTTCAAGGCGGTAATGCCGGTGATCATGCAAGCGCTAAAACCTGCGATCGTTCGCGGCCGGCCGGAGATCGAACGCGACTTGGATGCCATGATGCCGATGCTTCTGGAGGCATTCGAGCCCTATTACCGCCAAATGGTTGACGGTATCGCCAGTGTGTACGCGACCAACTTCACGGTGGACGAACTCAAGGATATCGAAACATTCTACCGCAGCCCCAGCGGGCAAAAAATGCTGGCCAAAACCCAGGCGATCCTGCAGCAGAGCATGCAGGTGGGGCAAATGTTCGGACAGCAAGCGGGCGAGGATTTGCGCCAGCGCGCGATCGAGGAATTGCGCAAAAAGGGCCACCAAATCTAACCGGTATGGCGGTGCCTGGTGTCCGGCACGTGGATCCTTCAGCTGGTCCGCGACATCACCGACGATGCATGATTTCGCTGCCCGAATGGACCGCGATTGGCTTGCAGGATGACGGGGAGTGCGGTGCAGGCGGCCGGTAGCCGGTGAGGTAGACGGTTTCCTTGGTTTCCTGCCAGGTCCCTTTTTTGACCTGACGCGATCGGCACACGTGACAGATTGGGCATCCGGCCGGCCACGCATCCTTGATACCCGCGGCTTCGGCAACCGCTTCGATGCTGCGCTGTTCGACGCGCCCGTGCGCTTTTTCGGCGCCGGGCGACGGGAACCGGCCCATCGACCCTTTCGATATTCTCGTGCAGCGCTTTCCGATTGTCCTTGGCCGGGGAGATGTAATCCCCGCCGCGTTCGACGCCAGCTGCGGTCACGGGTTCTGACATGACGTCACCCCCTCCAGCTTGCCGCCGAGATCAAGCTGCTCAAGGAGCTTGAGTGCGTCCGCGATTTCGAGATCCTGGCCGCGCGAGGCCGCCTGCCACATCATTTTCTGCAAAACCGCTGCAAAAGGCCGAGAGAATGTGCACCGCCTTGCCGTGCTGATCCCCGCTGACCCGCAGCGTTCTGCCGTCGATGGCGACGCGGCGATTCGTCGTTGCCGGCTGCGATCCCCGCCGCCCCGAGGACAGCCGCCAAGGCCGGCCCCTCGATGCCCCGCCAGGTTGCGGTCAGCGTGGCATGGCACGGCGTCGTGCGTGCTGTCGCGAGGGTATCACTGAGATTCTTCTGGTTGCTTAAGTACGCGGATAGCGCTACGTTGTCCGCGTCTACTTCACCATCTTTCCTTTCAATCTTTGGTTGATATATCGTTAAAAAAACTCGAGACTTGCTTATTGTCTCTCTGTAAGCCTTTGATTGCAGTGAGTGGTCCCGTAGCTCAGCAGGACAGAGCAGCGGTTTCCTAAACCGAAGGTCGGAAGTTCGAGTCTTCCCGGGACCGCCAATAAAAACGATGGGTTATCCGTGAAGCGGAAGAACCGTTGGGGAAGGCCGCAGCTTCTCTATCGGCCCCCTAACCAAGCATGGAACCGCTACCGTACGGGTGAGGCGGGAATTACGGGGGCGGGAGCCGGCCGTGCAAGCGCCCGTTGCCGGCAGGCTTGTCCATGTGGTCACGGCCACGCGAAGGATATCCCAAGAGCCTTTGCGGTTCCAGCGCATGAACTAAAATAAATCCGGTACAAGAATAAAAATGCATCCGGCCTTGCATGGCTCCCGCTATGGTCAACCTGGCGATGCCCGGCTCGGCCCCAAAAGGGGCACCGGCGCGGAACCATCGGTGCGGACGCCCGCCGACTGGCGTGGGAATCGGGTGCTCCGAACGTGAACCGATCGGCAAAGCGCTCGGATCGAGGTCGGGGACGTACGTGGCCTTGACAAGAACGTCCAGTTGGAGGAATTTTCCCGCGGGAGCTATCCGATGGCGGGTCAATTTTACGTCGATTGGCGCGCGATGGCCGATGTACTTTCGCCTAGTAGGAAATGCCATGAATCAGCATGCTTCAACCGTGTCGCCCGCCTCCGCTTTTTTGTTTTCCGCCGCCGTCTTGCTCTCCGGCAATGTAGATTTGGCGTACGCCCAGAGCGCGCTTGAAACAGAGAGCCTATCTAATTCTACCGGCTTAAGTAATAATTTTGATCCTTACACGCCGGTATTTACTCCTTATGCAATCAAGCAAGCGATTACTGCTAACCCTGGCTTCACAAATCGACTTCTCGCCAACGCCGAGAGGTACATCCCCTGGATAGCAAACCCGAACACGCAGGCCCATATGGGGTTCTGGTCGGGCCCCGGGAATCGCGGTAACCTCATCCGTGTCCTGAGCTCCATTAATTTCACTACTCCTCCACTTTCGACTACTTATTTCGCGTGCGGCAACGGGCCGTCGCCCGCTCATCCGGAACAAACGAATGTGAGCGACTGCGCCATATGGGACGAGGGCGCGGTTGAAGCTGAGCAGTATCCTTTGTATGTCGAGATGTTGAAGGAGCATTGGTACGACCGCGGCACCGCAACGGACGCTGGTCGAGCAACCGTATCCATCTATGGGGTGCCGTATCCAAATCAAAATCGATTAACATTTGCTCAAGCAGACACAATATGGGGACAGTATTCACAACGCTACGCCGACATGGCAGTGGGGCTTTATCAGCAAACAAAAAAGCCCGTAAAAGTATGGGCTTTTCTTGGCGGCGCCAGCAAAACTCGCATTTTCTTTACGTATGAGTATCCTGAACTGCAGAAACTAGAAACCCTAGGCTATGTTATCGTTAATTGTACACTAAACCCGAACGCGGTCTGGACAAACCCAAATGACTGGACGATAGGAACGACGTCGGATAATTGTAGCCCGCAAAAAGCACTGGCGGCTCCTCCGGAGGTCGTCGATGTATGGAATAGAAAGTGATCGATCGCTGTAGATCAGCTTCACGCTGGGGGAGGCCGGAGGGCGAAGCGGGAGACACGGCAGGTTAAAACACCCACTGCAAAGAGTACTGCCCGCATGACCGGTTCTACCCACACCGAACAGCGAAAATCCTCTTATATTGTATATATCGAGGATCATCGATCTGAGCTTGAGCAGGTTCCGCGCCGCGCGTGATGAAGTTTATGGTGAGCGGATCGGGCGCGGGTGCGTTTCTCTATCCGCTTGCTATTTATCCGCAGTCCGCTGCGTATGCCGAGCATGGCTTCGATCATCGCAGGTCTAGCGTTATGACGACGACCCGGCGCGAATTTCTTGAAATAGCGGCGGCGCTTGCCGCCGTGGTGCCGGGCGGCTGGTCGCGTGCGCTGGCGCAGCAGCGGCTGCGTCAGTCCGACCTGCTCGCCTTCGCGCCGCTCGGCAATGTGACGCTGGTGCATATGGCCGATCTGCATGCCCAGCTGGTACCGGTCTATTTTCGCGAACCCGCGGTCAATCTCGGCATCGGCGCGGAGCGGGGGCAGGTGCCACATCTGACCGGCGCGGCGCTGCTTCGGCATTACGGCATCGCGGCGGGCTCGGCCCAAGCCTATGCGCTGACATCGGAGGATTTCGCCGCGCTGGCCAAAACGTATGGCCGGATGGGCGGGCTAGACCGCATTGCCACGGTGCTCGCTGCAATCCGCGCCGAGCGCGACGGCAAGGTCGTGTTTCTCGACGGCGGCGATACCTGGCAGAACAGCTATACGTCGCTCATCACCCGCGGCCAGGACATGGTCGATTGCATGCGGCGGCTGCGGCCCGACGCCATGGTGGGCCACTGGGAATTCACGCTCGGCGCCGCGCGGGTGAAGGAACTCGTGCAGTCGCTGGACTTTCCATTCCTGGCGCTCAATATGCGCGATACCGAGTGGGACGAGCCGGTGTTCCCGGCGATGATCATGATCGAGCGGGGCGGCGTCATGATCGCGGTGCTCGGCCAATCCTATCCCTACACCCCGATCGCCAATCCGCGCTGGATGATCCCCGGCTGGTCGTTCGGGATCCGCGAGAACGAGGTACGCATTCAGGTTGAACAAGGCACGCGCCGCCGGGGCCGATTTGGTGGTGCTGCTCTCCCATAATGGCTTCGATGTCGATCGCAAGCTGGCGGCAAGGATGCCGGGCATCGATGTGATCCTCACCGCGCATACGCACGACGCGCTGCCGGCGGTGGTGACAGTGGGGCAGACGCTGCTGGTCGCCTCAGGCAGCCACGGCAAATTCGTCTCGCGGCTCGACCTCGATGTCCGTGACGGCGCCATCAAGGACTATCGCTATCGGCTGATTCCAATATTCGCCGACGCGATCACGCCGGACCGGGACATGGCGGCGGCGATCGCCGCCATCCGGGCGCCGCATCTTGCGCATCTTCGCGAGGTGGTCGGCCATGCCGGCGCGCTGCTTTACCGCCGCGGCAATTTCAACGGCACGCTGGACGACGTGATCTGCGCTGCGCTGCTTTCCGAGCGCGACGCCGAAATCGCGCTGTCGCCCGGCCTGCGCTGGGGCGCCACGCTGTTGCCCGGCGAGGCGATTACGCGCGAAGATATCTACAACGCGACCGCCATCACCTATCCGGCCGCCTACCGCACCACGATGTCGGGCGCGCGGCTCAAGGAGGTACTGGAGGATATCGCCGACAACCTGTTCAATCCCGATCCGTATTACCGCCAGGGGGGCGATATGGTGCGCCTCGGCGGCCTTGCCTACACGATCGATATCGCCCGGCCGATGGGACAGCGCATTTCTGAGCTTCGGCTGACACGCACCGGCGAGCCCATCGCGGCGGGCCGCGATTACGTCGTCGCCGGCTGGGCCAGCGTGAACGCGGATACCCAAGGCCCGCCGATCTGGGACGTGGTGGCGAACCATATCGCGGCGCGCGGGGTCGTCGCTCCGGCGGCGAGCGGACCGGTGCGGGTGACCGGAGAGTAACCCACCCGCGTCCTCCCGCGTCCTCGGGTGAAAAATTGCCCGCCGCCTGGAGCGGCGGGCGGTTTGATTTAGAATTTTCTAGTAAGCGTGGCCTCTGTCGTCCCGGATCAAGTTGAAGCGGATGCGCGAATCCGGATCGTTGCCCAGGTAGTGGCCGTGCCGCCAAATATCGGCCCGATCTGTTGTCGTACCGCTATAGTAATGCCCGGCGGCTCTATCGACGTTGAGCACGCTCGCCGCGTATAAGCCCTGGGCGTTCGGGGCGAGGCCCCTGCTGGCGTCTTTTGCGGTCGCCGCGCCCGAAGTCGCAACAATGAGCGCCGCCGCTGCTATTGAGATTTTGATCAACATGATTTATCTCCTATCGATATTTCCACACCGTTTGGTGTAGGCGCATTATGCTGCGGCGCGCCGAGCTTCAGTGTGAGCGTCGTCACATGCAAATTCTTTTTTATGCACCGGTCGTTTCACCTGTCGCCTCAAGGGCGCGCACCGCGATGATCCGGTTTCGCCGCGTGATCGCATGTGCGGCGGTGGCCGGGTTGCCGGCGGAGCCCGCCGAAATTCCTTGCCGCAGACGCGAGCATCGCGCAAAACGCGGCAGGTGGGCGTCGCGACCGGCGCCCGAAGCCGACAGGATAGGAAGATCGTGGCCACGCCCAGCAATCCCCGGCCCGGGAAGCCGAAGACCGGAAAGGCAAAGGGCAGCAAGCCCAAAACGACTGAGCCGGAGACTGTCGAGGCCAATATCGCCGCGGCCAAGACCGCGGCAAAGCCCGCCAAGCCCAAATCCGCCAAGCCGGCGGCAGCGCAGGCTCCTGCCACCGACGCCACCGTCGTCAGCCTCAAGGTGACGCTGAACGGCACCAAGCCGCCGATCTGGCGCCGGCTGCTGGTGCCGGCCGGCATGACGCTGGGCCATCTGCATCTGACGCTCCAATCCGCGATGGGCTGGGAAAACTGCCACCTGCACGCCTTCGACATCGGCGGGCAGCAGTATGGCGACCCCGAGGAAGCAGACGGCTTTCTCGATGAAGGCGACAGTGATGAAAACCTGATTACGGTGGGCGACGTGGTGACGTCGGGCATCGGCAGATTCGTCTATACCTATGACTTCGGTGACGACTGGGAACATGTCATCGCCGTCGAAAAAACCGAGCCAGCGGTCGCGGGGGCGACCTATCCGCGCTGCGTTGCCGGCAAGCGCGCCTGTCCGCCCGAGGACTGCGGGGGCCCGTGGGGCTACATGGAACTCCTCGATATTCTCGCGGATCCCAAGCATCCCGAATACGTAGGGCGCCGCGAATGGCTCGACGAAGACTTCGATCCGGAAGAATTCGACATGGCCGGTACCAATGCCGTGTTGGCCGCGCGCTTCGGGCAAAGATAACTTGCACATCCGCCAAGCGATAATCCCGGTCGGACCGGCGGGGTTCGAAGCGGCGGGTTAACGCGAACCCGCCTTACGTCTTTCCCGAAGCGCCGGCGATGGCCGCTGCCCCCGGTGCGGACATCGTCTTCGCGATCCTGTACCCTCTCCTCAAGCGCCGCAGTCGAACCGGCGCGCCATCGCAATGGGAGGCACTTTTGGCAACACGCAACGTCGCAATCCAGGCACTGCTGGCGACCACTATCCTGGCCGGACCCGCGCTCGCCGCCGACGTGACGGCAGACCGGCTCGTCAATGCCGACCGCGAGCCGCAGAACTGGCTGATGAACCACCGCACCTATAACGGCCAGCGGTATTCGCCCTTGGCGCGGATCAATAAGGACAACGTCAAGAATTTAAAACTCGCCTATGCGGTGCCGCTCGGCGGCGGCGCCGGCAACGAGTTCATCCAGGCGACGCCGCTGGCCGAGGATGGCTTCCTTTACGTCACGGATTCCTGGGGCGTGCTCTACAAGATCGACGGCACCTCCGGCGATGTCGGCCGCATCGTCTGGCGCATGGACCCGAAGGAGGAGCGGCAAGGGCGCAATCGCGGCGCCGCCCTATGGGGCAATTTCGTCATCACCGCCGCCGAGAGCCCGCCGCGGATCATCGCTACCAACAAGGAAACCGGAAAAATCGCCTGGGAGTCGTCGTTCGCCGATACCCCGGAGGTAGCGCTCACCTCCGCGCCGCTCGCCATCAAGGACAAGATCATCGTCGGCGCCGCCAATGGCGACCAGGGCGTGCGCGACTGGATCGCCGCCCTCGATGCCGCCACCGGCAAGCGGCTGTGGCGCAAATATACGATTCCGGCGCCGGGCGAGCCCGGAGCTGAGACCTGGAAGGGCAACAACAACGCCTGGCAGACCGGCGGCGGAGCCGTGTGGGTGACCGGCACCTACGACCCCGAATCCAACCAGACCGTGTGGGGCACCGGCAATCCGGTGCCGATGTTCGATCCGACCTACCGGCCCGGCGACAACCTGTTTACCAACAGCGCCATCTCGTGGAACCCCGACACCGGCGCCATGAACTGGTACTTCCAGTTCACCCCCGGCGACATGTGGGATTACGACGAGGTCGGCACCCACATCATGATCGATGGCGTGATCGCCGGGCAGCCGCGCAAGCTGATCACCCATTCCGGCCGCAACGGCTTCTTCTACACCATGGAGCGGGCGAACGGCGCCATGGTCAGCGCCAAGCCGTTCATGGACAAGATCAACTGGACCAAGGGGATCGACCAGAAGACCGGCAAGCCCATCGACTACGACCCGAACAAGGACATCCAGACCTATTCGACGCTCGCCAACCAGAACCCGAGCCAGCCGACCCGGCAGGTGTGCCCGTCGATCGCCGGCGGCAACAATTATTGGCCGTCGTCCTACAGCCCGCGGACCAGGCTCACCTACATCCCGGCGATGACGGCGTGTTCCGACGTGACCCTCGATACCGCCCGGCACAGCAAGGAGCGCGGATTTACAGGCGGCGTGTACCGCACCGCCGACCGCTACGAGAGTAACCTCACCGCCATCGACCCGCTCAACGGCGAGATCAAGAAAACCGTGCACCTGCAATATCCGAACTACTCAGGCACGGTGGCGACCGGCGGCGGCCTGGTGTTCCTCGGGCTCTTGGACGGCACCGTCGCGGCATTCGACGACACCACGCTCGACCTGTTGTGGAAGGTCAATGTCGGCTCCGGCTTCTCGGCACCCCCGATGACCTTCGAGGTGAACGGCAAGCAGTATGTCGCGATCGCGTCGGGGCCGAGCGCCTCCGCCAAAGCCAAGCTCGTCAACACGCCGGAGCTCAAGGACCAGCGCCAGGCGACCGTGCTGTACGTGTTCGGGCTGTGAGCGCAACGCATGCCGGCTGGCGCTTTCGCGCCAGCCGCATGCGAGCCCGGTCGATCGCATTGTCTGCGCCAGCCGAAGCGAACGAGTTTAGCCTCTCAAGTCCGAAGTTTGCGCAGGCTCTCGCTGGCGATGCGCTTGAGCGGCCCGGCGGGACGCTTGAGCCGCCGCATCAATGTGGTACCGGTCTGGTGGCGCAAAAGTTCTCCGAGACGCAGCGGCTCATGCAGCATGGGGTAGCGGTTGCGAGCGAGCGCGCCATAGCTTTGCAACGCGGCCCGATGCGAGGGACCGATGGCCGCCTCGCGCACTTGCCTTCGAACTTGTTCCTTCTTGGCCTTCCACCAGCCCTGGATGTCCGACTGTTGGCGCAGCAAACAGGGTTTGTCGGCGAGGGCGCGTTCGGCGTAGTGATGGGCTGCGTCCCAGCGCCCGAATGACGGGATGGGGTGCGGCCCCCACAAACCGGTGAAGTAGTCGAGGGTCGCCCTTGTTTCGATGATCGGGATGCATCCCAGCTCAAGGCTCTCATATAACCGCCAAGTCTCGAGAATGACGTTGCCCATCGGACATGGCGAGAAGACCGTATTCTCCAGAACGTCATCGAACTCCGCCTTGCTCAGTTTCCTGCCGCCCTGTTGGTAAATGGACGTCGTCCCCGCCAGAAAGTTAGGTTTGAGGGGTGCGAAAGCCTCGACCATATCTACGCGGGATGCCTTGATTTCACCCGTAAAGGACCAGACATAGGGACGTTCCGTTACGGGACGCACCGATCCAGGTGTTCTCGTGCCGTTGGCATAGCCTTCCGGGATCGTCCATATACCCTGGTGTCTTGCCAGGTCTGTTGCAAAATTGCGAATAACCGCGTCGAAATGTCGGTAAAGGGCGTAACCGCCCGAAAACCATTCGTCGCTTAGATGCATCAGCACGAGGCGACGGCATCTTGCCCGGCACTCACGAAAGTAGTTTTCATAGGCTGGCAATGGCCTCCAGTTGCTGCTAACGACATGAATACAATCATCGTCGAAGCAGGTCAGATCGAGGTCCGTGCATTCCTCCTCGACCAGATTTCCCAAAACATTGCGCAGCCAGTCAACCTCCAGAAGATTGTCGGCGTGCCAGATCAGTTTCACTGGATCGGCCCTCCGGATATTGCAACTGATTTAGGCAGGTGGAAGCGAGGATATGAACCAAGCCATATCGTAGTTGATGAAGACAGCAAAACCAATTTATTCATGCATGCGCCGGTCGATACCGCAAAGGGTTGAGGTCGCCCCGGCGGTGAATGGCAAAACATGCGTGGTCAGCCTTGTCGGCATCGATATGTCGAACGCTGCATCCGTCCTCGTCAAAAGAGCCAGCGCCGGTTACATGCGCATGCGCCGCAAGCCGGGCAGACCCGCGCCGCAGTCCACTTCAACCCGAGCCGCATCGAGCCTCCTCGGAACACCGGCGCAGACCTGGAGCCGGTCGTTGCGGCCCTGTCTCGTTGGCACGTGCCGGCAACGGTCTGCACCGTTGGCGCTGCGAAGTCTACGAAACGCCCTGCGGCCAACTTTGTTCCTGACCCGAAGCGGCCGATAAAATCGGGAGCCGAAGGTTCGCGGGGGAACTGCCAAAAGCGATTGAAATCAAACACGCGAGATGAAGCCATAGTGCGCGTTAGCGTTCCCCGAACCGGTTCCCGGTCTCGTCATCCGCTACAGCTTCCTGTGGGGAGAGGGGAGCCTCCCGCGTCGCCTCCCTCGCACGCCGGCCCAAATCGCCGTGCCTTACGGCGCGTCCCCCCGCAGGGTCGCACCCGGCCTCCGTCCGCCTGGGCAAAATCGCTGCCGGTTTGCGACGCATCCGCGTCCATGGCCGGCGATTTTGCCCACCCTACCAGGGCACGGCGGATGCACCTCCAGAGGGCGGACTCCGGGGTCCGCTGCCCCTCACACGAATTCGTACACCGTGCGGCCCGCCACGATGGTGCGGGTGACCCGGCCCTGCAGCCGCGCCTCGTCGAACGGCGTGTTCTTGCATTTGGATTTGAGGTCGGCGCGGTCGAGCACCCAGGGGGCGTCGGGATCGAATACCACCACGTCGGCGGGGCTGCCGGGGCGCAAGGTGCCGCAGGGGAGGTCCAGCAGTTCGGCAGGCCGCGTCGACATCGCCTTGAGTAGCGCCGGCAGCGCCACGTCGCCGCTGTGGACGAGGCGCAGGCTCGCGGCCAGCATGGTCTCGATGCCGATGGCGCCGGGGGCGGCTTCGGCGAACGGCAAGCGCTTGGTCTCCACGTCCTGGGGGTCGTGGTCCGACACCACGACGTCGATCAGGCCCGATGCCAGTGCTTCTACCAGCGCCATGCGGTCGGCCTCGGCGCGCAACGGCGGCGCCAGCTTGCAGAAGGTGCGGTAGGAACCGACGTCGTTCTCATTCAGCGTGAGGTGGTGGACGGAGGCCGCGGCCGTTACCGCCAAGCCCGCGTCCTTGGCGCGCCGCAACACGTCGAGCGAGTCCGCGCAGGTCAGCGAGGCGGCGTGATAGCGCCCCTGCGCCAGCGCGACGAGGCGCAGGTCGCGCTCGAGCACGATGGTCTCGGCGGCCTTAGGCACGCCGATGAGGCCGAGGCGGGAGGCGAACTCTCCCTCGTTCATCACGCCCTCGCCGACCAGGTCGGGATCTTCGGTGAAATGCACGATGAGAGCGTCGAAATCGCGCGCATAGACGAGCGCGCGGCGCATCACCTGGGCGTTGGTGACGCTTTTGGCGCCGTCCGTGAAGGCGACCGCGCCGGCGGCCTTCAACAGGCCGATCTCGGTCATCTCGGTGCCCCGGCGGCCCTTGGTCAGCGCCGCCATCGGGTGGACATGCACGATCGCGGTGTCGCGGGCGCGCCGCAGCACGAAATCCACCATGGCGGGTTCGTCGATGGCGGGGCTGGTGTCCGGCTGCGACACGATGGTGGTCACGCCGCCCGCCGCCGCGGCCTGGCTTGCGGAGGCAAAAGTCTCGCGGTATTCGGCCCCCGGCTCGCCCACGAAGGCGCGCATATCCACCAAGCCCGGCGCTACCACTTGGCCGCGGCAATTGATGACCTCCGTGCCCTCCGGCACGCCGGCGGCCCCGATCCCGCGCTTGGCGTCGCGGATGACGCCGTCGGCGATCAGCAGGTCGCCGTGGAGATCGAGATCGCGCGAGGGATCGATGATCCGCGCATTGGTCAAGAGGATCGGGCGTCGGCCGGGGATGATGTCACGCATTGGGCAGGTGCCGCGATAGGGCTTCCAGCACCGCCATCCGTACCGCAACGCCCATCTCGACCTGTTCGCGGATCAAGGATTGGGCGCCGTCGGCGACACT
Organism: uncultured Alphaproteobacteria bacterium; assembly: GCA_963802745.1. Classification (GTDB taxonomy): domain Bacteria; phylum Pseudomonadota; class Alphaproteobacteria; order Rhizobiales; family Xanthobacteraceae; genus JAJPKK01. The sequence goes on from CAWDKL010000048.1 coordinate 320,437, forward strand.
CGAATCGATCTCGACGCCCCGGTTCATCGGGCCCGGATGCATCACCAAAGCGTCCGGCTTGGCGTAGGAGAGCTTCTTCTGGTCGAGGCCGAAATAGGCGAAATATTCTTGGGTGGAGGGGACGAACGAACCGTTCATACGCTCGCGCTGGAGCCGCAGCATCATCACGATATCGGCGTTGCGCAGGCCGGCGCGCATGTCACGCACCACCTCGACGCCGAAATTCTCGATTCCGGGCGGCAACAGCGTGGACGGCGCCACCACCCGCACCCGCGCGCCCAAGGTGTTGAGCAGGATGATGTTGGAGCGCGCGACCCGTGAGTGGGCGATGTCGCCGCAAATCGCCACCGTCAGCGCCTCGATCGGTCCCTTGTTGCGGCGGATGGTGAGGGCGTCGAGCAGCGCCTGGGTCGGGTGTTCGTGCGCACCATCGCCTGCGTTGATCACCGCGCAATCGACCTTGCGGGAGAGCAGTTCGACCGCCCCGGAGGCATGGTGGCGGACCACAAGGATATCCGGATGCATGGCATTGAGGGTAATGGCGGTATCGATCAGTGTCTCGCCCTTGCGCATCGAGGACGCATTGACCGCCATGTTCATCACGTCGGCGCCGAGCCGCTTGCCGGCCAGTTCGAACGACGACTGCGTCCGGGTGGAGACCTCGAAGAACAGGTTCACCTGGGTGCGGCCACGCAGGGATGCGCGCTTCTTCTCGATCTGCCGGTTGAGCGTGACGAACTCCTCGGCGAGATCGAGCAAGCCAAGAATCTCGTCGCGCGACAGCTTGCCGATCCCCAGCAGATGGCGCTGGTGCAGGACGAAGGAGCTCGTTTGGGTGATGCTCATTAAAGAGGGGCGTATACGGGCAGACGGCGGCGGCAGCAAGCCTCCGCCAATACCGCGAAGCCAATCTGCGGACAGCCCGTCATTCGGGACGGGTAGTCTGGTCCTCGCATGCGCACCCATCGCTTCGGCGATAGGCCGTGCCCGCTGTCGGATCGTCGCGTCAATTCCGCACCGCCGGCGTTTCCACCGGCAGTCCGGAGCCGCGCCAGGCAAGATAGAGTTCGAGCGCCACCGCGTCGTCGGACAGCGGCGCATACGGAATGCCGCGGACGTCGAAAATGCAACCCTCGATCCGCTCATGCAGCGGTACCAAGCGCTGCTCGCGCAGGCGGTAGACCGGAAAGCCGTTCGATTGGCCCTGGCTTAAAAAATCGGCGCGCAAATATTTGCCGTAATTCTTCTCATGGCAGCTTGCGCAGGCAAGATCGAGCTGACCGTTGCGGGTGTAATAGAGGCGCCTTCCCCGCTCGAACCACGGGGTCATCGGGCCATCGACGCGCGGGGCGACCGGCATGCCGCGGGACTGGAAGCGCACGTAAGCAGTCATCGCGGTCAATTCGGCGCTGCCGAACGCCCAGGCTTTTGCGCCCATCCGCTCGGTTCGGCAGATATTGATCTGCTGTTCCAAGTTTACCGGCTTGGCCAGTGCAGCGTTCCATTTCGGCATGGCGGCGCCGACGCCCTTCATGGCGACGGCGGCGTCCTGGTGGCAGCTGGCGCAGGATTTTCCCGCGGCGCCGTCCGGCGTAGACCACAGCTGTTCCCCCTGTTCGATGGCGAAAAACCCCGGATTGTTGAAATCGTCGTCCTGGATCGCCTGGGTTTCCTTGGTGCGAAACCAGTAACCGGAAACGATTTCAGGCAGCGGGAAATCCTTGACCGGCGGTGCGATGCCGTGGCCTTGCCAGGGCGGATGTTCCAGCCCGCTCGCGGCCAACGCAACCGCGCAGACCCCGGCCGCAAGTACGGCCAGCACGATTGCGCCCAACGCCCACCGCGAGTTCATGGCGGATCAGACGACCTTGATGGTCTCGGTGGCCTCGACCCGCACGCCTTCGTCATCGACCCAGGTGAAGAGCAGCGTGCCGGATTCCTCCGGCTTGAATTTGAATTCGAAATACGGATTGGCCGACACCGCGCTTTCCAGATCGGCGCCGAACACAAACTTGCCGTTGAGCGTGCAGGTGAAGGTGTTGATGATCATGCGGGGGATGAGCTTGCCATTCGCGTCGTGACGCAGGCCCGTCTCCATGACGTGCGACACCAACGTCTTCACGTCCACGGTTTCACCCTTGCGGACTTCCTTCTTGTCGAGCCGGATGCGCGGTTTGACTTCTGCCATGGCGGTCTCCTGATAGCGCGGGCGCGCGGCCTCAGCCGCCACAGCCGCCGATCGTCACCTTGATCTGGCGGGACGCCGAAATGAAGGTTCCGTCGCTGAGTTTGGCGACCGCCATCACGTCCTGCGTCTCGGCCAGCCGAATGCGGGTTGACGCCTGCGGCACACTGCTGGCGGAGAAGCGGAACCGGATCACCCGCGCATTCGGATTCGCGGGCGCCAGCACAAGGATTTCCTCAACGTGAGCGTTTTCCGGCAGCGGACCGGCGATTGCTACCGACAGCGGCACCGTATTGCCGTTCTCCGCCAATTCCGGCAGCGCGATCTTGAGGTGTCCCTCGACTGGAGCTTTGCCGCCGGTAAACGCCTTGATCTGATCGGCATAATCATTGAATGCCAGGGCCGGTGCAACGCCGAGCGCCGCCGCGACGGCTCCAGCCCCGGCACCTAGCGCCTCGCGGCGATTCATACGTTGCACCATCGCCTCCTCCAGAAACTTTTGCACGGCTCCGTGAGCATTGCGCATCATTTCAGCGTCGCCAGGAAAGCCACTACGTCCTCGACCTGCTGTGCCGTCAGGATCGGCCGGCCGAAAAATTCCGGCCGCACCCGGTTGAGCCCATCGACCCGGTAGAAGGCCGGCATCACGGTCTCGGCACCGAACACCAGTTTGGGATCAACCACAATCATGCGCAGTGTCGCGGCATCCCAGCGGCCGGCGACGCCGTCGAGCGGCGGGCCGATCTCGCCGTGAAACGGCTCCGCCTCCAGGACGCCGATCGCATGGCACGACAGACAATTGCCAAGGCGCCGCCCGATCACCACATCGGCGCCGGCGCGCGGATCACCGGCCTTGTCGGTCAGCGGCACCGGGATGGCGGCCACACCGTTGCGCTGGACGATCTCATACGGCACCAGCCCGGTTTCCGGCGCGGGCTGCGACACGCCCGGCAGCGGCCAGCAGGCAAGCCCGGCCATCATGGCGATGATGCCGCGCATGACCATTATCTGCGTCCGGCGGCATTGGGTGGACAATGGCATTCCGTTGGCGCCGTGCCCACAGAGGCGGGACCCGGCGGCTTTGCCCACCCTACAGCCCAGCCGGCGCACGACGGAATCAGCTCTGCTTGCGCAGGAAATCGCGCAGCGATCCGTGCTCATAGGCGCGCTCGCCCACGAAGGCGAACATGCGGATGAAATCCTTCGGTGCGAGGTAGCCCTGGATGCGGTTGACCTCGCGCTCGCGCGGCGCCTTGGTGCCGAGGTCGTCGCGGCCGGGGAAAAACTGGATCGTCGGGGTGCCGCGCACGCCATACTTGGCGGCGAGCTGCTTTTCGCCGATCTGCTTGCCGTCGAAATCCGTGACGAGGCGGGAGCCGTGAAGATCGAGTTCAAGCACCTCGAAATGGTCCCGCACATAGGTCTCGATGTCCTTGCGGGCGAAATTGATCAGGTGGGTGTCGCGGCAATACGGGCAGCCGCGCTGCTCCCAGATGACGGCAAGCTGCTTGCCCGCGGCCGCGGCGCCCTTGAGATCATCGCTAAGTTCCAAAAAGCTGTCGAGAAACCAGTCCTCGCGATAGATGCCGTCGTCGGTCATGACCGGCTTGGCAAAGGCAGCCCCCGCCGCCAGTGTCAATCCGCCCGCCGCGACCAAAGCGCGCCGTGTGAGCATTGCATCATCTCCCGATATGCTTGCGTCCGGTAGGTGAATGTAAGCGCGATGCGGCTCCGCCGCAATTGCGCCAGCGTGCCGCCGGGGATCGACGATCGGCCGGCTCGGCATGCAGCCGGTCGGTGGCAGCCCAGCACCATGGCGGCGCTGGTCGCCGAGGCCGAGAGCAATGATCCGGCCCACCGACCTCGCGCGGATATGCTATAGCTGCTTTTGCCCTCCCGTCCGCGCCATCTCCGTCATCCCCATCGAGCCCTAACCCCATGAGCGACATCTCCGCCCTGGTCCGCGACCTCGTCGTCGCCAACCGCATCCTCGCCCGCGAGAACGTGGTCGATGCCTACGGGCATGTCAGCGTGCGCCATCCGGACAATCCGCACCGGTTCCTGCTCGCCACCTCGATTGCGCCCGAAATGGTCGAGGAAGATCATATCGTCGAGTTCAACCTCGATTGCACGCCGGTGCGCGACGACGGCCGGCCGCTCTATCATGAGCGGTTCATCCACGGCGGTATCTTTGAGACGCGGCCGGACGTACAGGCGGTGGTGCATGCCCATTCGGAGGACGTGCTGCCGTTCTCGATCGCCGCCGTGCCGCTACGTCCCGTGATCCATTCCGGGAGTTTTATGGGCGCGACGGTGCCGGTGTGGGATATGGCGGACCGGTTTGGCCCCGGCACCAACATGCTGGTCACCAACATGGAGCAGGGCCGCGATCTCGCCCGCTGCCTCGGCGATAACAATGTGGCGCTGATGCGCGGCCATGGCTTTTCGGCAGCCGCGCGGTCGTTGATCGAGGTGGTGCGGATGGCGGTCTACATCCCGCGCAATGCCCGCGTGCAGATGAACGCGCTACGATTTGGCGGTGCGATCAAGCCCCTGCACGACGAAGAGATCGCGGCGCGCAATGCCGGCTACAAGCCTTATTCGCTGGAAACCCGCCGCGCTTGGCGCTACTGGGCTCACAAGGCCGGCTGCGCGCATCTGGTCGAGGACCATCCGGTCGATCATTCCCACAAGCCGTGGGGGTCGGCGTGAAAGCGGGCCGCGGTGACGTGTAATGAACCGTACGGCACGCGCCGAGCCGGGCCGAGCCGAGCGCGGCGAACCGTTGACAGCGGCTTGATGTTCGCACCCGCACTCGCTACGTCATTTGGGAACACCGCAATGGAGGGGTGGCCGAGTGGTTGATGGCACCGGTCTTGAAAACCGGCAGGGGGTTACGCTCCCTCGTGGGTTCGAATCCCACCCCCTCCGCCAAAAAGCTATCCGCTACCGATGTACGCAATACCGCAACTGGCATAGCCCCTGGCAAGGCCTTGCCCGAAGCCTCGGCCTGATTGGATCGCACGCGTGCAGGCCGCATTTTGCTCGTCACCGATCCGGTGTACGCACGCGACCGCGTCATCGACGACGGCCTGCGACAGGTGGACTGGACCAGCGATCAACGGACACGGCAGACAATCCAACAAGCATTACCGAAAAGCGCATATCGCACTCCTGGTTCGCCGAGCTGATATCTGCCTGTCTACGCAAGTGGATTTAATCGTCATTAGTCCAAAGATTCTCAGCCTGGAAGGGCGTATGGTTGGATTTTGGCCCATAAGTCACCCGACACCGGAGCAACTCGGTTGGGTTTTTTAACGCCGATATCCGCCGTGAGATCGCCAATTCGCCACGCCGGTTAGCACTCACGGCTTCATGATGTTCGGCCCTGTCCCTCGCGGTGGCCCCTGTCCGAACCTCCAATCGTTCAGCTTCAGGTCATCCCCTATCGCTTGCGCCACTTGGGCCTGTTCGTCCTCTGTCAGGGCGCGATGCATGCCGCAATCAGGTTAAGGCCCTTCCGCAAGCCAAGCATGACGGTGGATCGTAGGTGTTCCGTTGTAATGTACATGGCATATGCCGAGAACTAAACAAGAACATTATCAAGGCACTACGCCGCGGCGTGAAGAATTAACAGCATTCCTGAAAGAGGAGAAAAAAGGAACGACACTCGATCGTGGCGAGTTGAGAGGACAGCAATCACCTCACATAAGGGAATCAAATGCGCAATGTTCTTCTCGCTCTACTCACCGGATCGACTGCGCTGGCGTCGTCGCTGGCGCTTGCACAGGCGCCACCACCTGCCTCACCGGAGGCGGCAACGTCCGGAGCGTCGTCAACCGCGACGTCGGCAGATTGTGATCGTTTGCTGACGTTTTTGGAACAACGGCACCCCGCGAACCCAGGAATAACAGCGGAACAAGTTAATACCTACAAAACAAACAAGAATACCCAAGCGTGTCGCGATGCGTTGGCGCGGATTGATCCGGCGGCAGCCCCAAAGGAGGGAGCGGGAACAAACATAGTAATCCAGCAACCGGCGCCTGCCGTACGGGTCCAACAGGCATCGCCCCAGGTAACCGTCCAACAGGAACAGCCGCAAGTTACGGTACGTCAGCCTCAGCCGGAGATATTCGTCCGGCAACCGGCGCCAACGGTTACGGTTGACATTCCGCAGCCTGAGATCACCATCAAAATGCCACGTCCGGATGTTAACGTAGCAATGGTGCAGCCTCAAGTTGAAGTAAAGCAGGCCCCGCCACAGGTACATGTCACGGAATCGCAGCAGCCGCAGGTACAAGTGCAGAAAGCGGCGGGGTCACGAGTGAATGTGGAGCAATCCGGCACCCCCCCAAAAGTACAGGTGCAGGAGGAGGGCAATGCCCCGACTGTCCACTACGAACGGGCCGATCCGCATATAGTCGTTAACCAGGCCAAAGGCGAACCAACAGTTCACATCCAGCAAGCGGGCGGACCGCAACAAGAGGGCGCCAAACAGCAAAGTGCAGGCGTGCAACCCGCCGGCCACCAGGAGCCTGCGACAACTGGCGCGGTACCGCGGCAAAATATAACCGTTTCCCAACTCAAGAACGCGGAACTCTATAGCGAGCGCGGCAGCCGGCTCGGCGTTATGGAACGGGTCGTACAGTCCGACGATGGCAAGCGGCACCTTGTCGTAGGGATGGGCGGCTTCCTCGGAGTGGGTGAAAAGCACGTCATGATCCCTGCAGAAGACGTGGCCTTACGGGGCGACCGTTTTGTGGCGGAAGGACTCACTGACGATCAGCTCAAAAAGATGCCTTCCTGGGACAGCAATAATCGTGATTTCCACGACATCGAAGGGAACGCGGTTATCCAAATTTCTTCCCGCTAACCCGGCGGCAACGCAGAGTACCAGCCACGCCTTCCCGCCGCGTGGCTGGTACGCTGTCCCAAGCGGTTGTGCGGGCTTATTAGCGCTAGACTAATGCCATCCAAGCGGAGAGGACAGATGCAACAACAGAAAAATGTCTTGGGGACAGGGCAAAGTGCAGCAGCCTCCACTGTGGAATCTGTCCCTGAGGAACGGAACGCCGCCCCGCAAGCAATGGACTCCGTGAAGGCACTTCGCGCTGATTTCGACAGCCTGGAGGACATGCTTGCGAAGTACATGTCGCGGCCTCTGGCTCATGCGGCGACCCAGGAAGCAAAATCTCTTCTCCTTGAGATTGAGGGTTGGACCCGCCGGTATCCCCTTCGTGCGCTTGCGGCAGCCGTGATGGCGGGCGCAATTATAGGGATTGGTATGTCGGGGCGCCATAGCTCAGCCGATTGATCGGAAGGGAGGCGTTCATGCCTCCCCTCGCTTAAATCCAATTTACTTGTGGCTCTGCGTATGACTTGTCGTGCTGTGCTTGTGAGCTTGTTCGCTATGCTCGTGAGCCGCGGTCGCGTGATGCTGCGCGTCTTCATGCTCTCCGAGCGAGTGATGATGCGCCGCCTGATGATGATGGTGCGCAGCAGCATGGTGATGCGCGGCCGCTTCGTGATGATGGTCTTGCGCCGGGTGTTTGGGTGCCTTTGGCATATTCACTTTTCCTCCTCGTCTTGAAAGCCATGCTGGTGTGAAAATCGATCGACATTTCCGCCGACGGACTGTGGGTTCAGCAAGGTTTAGCGTAACGTCTATTTTGCGATTTAGTTCCGCGCGCCATTAATTCGCTTTCGATTTGCGGCTACCGTGGTCAATCGCACCGCCCTTCGGCGCATAGGACCGATTAGACTAAAACCCAAATCGAGCAACGGCGTTAGTGATTAGTCAGTGACAGGAGGTTACCATGCCCGCCAAATCCGCCGCCCAACAAAAAGCCGCTGGCGCCGCCCTCTCCGCAAAGCGTGGCAAGACGGGCAAAGGCAGCCTCAAAGGCGCGTCTAAGGAGATGGTTAATTCCATGACAGAAAAGCAGCTTGAGGAATTTGCTCACACCAAGCGCAAGGGTAAGCCAGAGCACGTCTCGAAATAGCCATCGAGGCAAAGATAGCCTTTCTCGCCCGCCGCCGAGGCAGCCAAGCCGGACTAATCCTGCACTTCAGACCGCCTCAAACGAGGAAATCCCCGCGCTAGGCGGGGATTTGACAGAGCACCTCATCAATACCAGAGAGGTGTCTTGTAGTAGCCGTACACCCGCTGATCGTTGGCTCGATCGGCCCAATTCCAATCGGACGATCGGCTAAACTTTGGCGCCCGCTGGAGTTGATCTTCCGTCACGCCGACACGATAACCGCCGAGGCGGGTGTCATATTTGAGATTGGGCCAGGGCATCGGATAATAGTCCTCGCCCAGTCCGAGAAACCCGCCGAACGATATGACGGCATAGGCGGCCTTGCCGCTGACCTTGTCAATCATTATTCGCTGCACGCTTCCGATTTTGTTGTCGTCGGCTCCGTACACGGCCGTCCCTTCGACCTTGTCGCTGCCGATCAGGGAGACGGTTTCCCGTCGATCATCAATTGTTGTTTCCCGTCGATCATCAACCGTTGTGGCCATTTCTTGTCTCCGTTAAGGTGAAGCTCGTAGGGTCAACCCGCGATGGTTCTATGGGTTCCCAGGGTGTCCTCAACTGTGGCTATCTTGCGCGGCGGCGACGCCCAGAGCGCCCAGCGGCGGGTTCGAGGCTGCGCAACCTGACCGGGCAGGCCGTTGCTTCCGACAGGACTCCGGGACAGTTCTTGTGAGCTTCACGTTCTTTGGGCCGCTGTGGAGCGCCCAGAAGATTGCCCGATACGGGAGCTTGGGCTGTTGCAAGGGAATGCGATGCGCTGCCGCATGTCGGAACTATTTAGACTCTGCAAAGTTATCAATACGGCAGTTTGCTGCCGATAGCTGCACCAGAAATTGACCCATCCATGACTGTGAGGTGTGCTGATGAGCACGTCATCAAACGTAACCCTCTCGGCACGACCGCTTGCGCGGTTGTGGTCGGTTTAATCAAACGCATCGGGACACGCAGCCGTACCGGGTGATTCAGCGCTGCCGGATCGCAAATCATTTTACTTGCGTTGTTTCTCGCCCTAGCCGGAATGGAGGTGATGCCATGTCTGACTTGCCCGTAGCCTTAGCGACCCCCCATTTAAGCCGGGGGGCCCTCGGCGAATTCGCAAGCTCGGGCGTCTCCTGGCCAGCCATCTTGGGCGGTGCGTTCGCCTCTGTAGCGCTGGCCCTGCTGCTGTTTACGCTTGGCTCCGGTCTGGGATTGGCCTCGGTATCGCCATGGGCGAACACCGGCGCAACCGTCACGGCTGTGACGGTTGTGGGCGGCATATGGCTCATCGTCATGCATTGGCTGGCGTCGGGTTTGGGCGGCTATTTAACGGGTCGGCTTCGCACTAAATGGGTCGGTCTGCACGCACATGAGGTTTTCTTTCGTGACACCGCAAACGGTTTCCTATCATGGGCCGTGGCATCCGTGGCCGGAGCGGTCATCGTCACCACCACGGCAGCTTTCGTTGTCAGCGGAGCTGCCTCCGTCGCTACCGGCGTCGCGGGTGAAGCGGGAACGGGCGCGATCCAATCTCCCACAGCCGCCACAGGCCCCAGCGACTATCTGCTGGATCGCTTATTCCGCACCGATCGTCCGAATGGTGATGGCGCGGCGGCCGACGCCAAGGCACAAACTAGCCAGATCATTTTGAACGGTCTAGTGACCGGAGACGTCCCCAACTCCGACAAGGCATATCTTGCACAGCTCATCTCAGCGCACACAGGGGTGACGGCGGAAGAAGCGGCAAAGCGGGTGGATCAGATCATCGCTGATGCGAAGACGGCGAAAGTCAAAGTGCAACAAGAGGCCGATGAAGCGCGCAAGGCTGGCGCGACGCTCGCGATCTTTACGAGTTTGGCGATGTTGATCGGCGCATTCATCGCGTGCGCGGCAGCGGCTCTCGGTGGCCAGGGACGCGATGTTCACGAATGATCGCATTAAGCCTGGCATCGCTACGCGACTAAGGCCGGCCGGAACTGCACGACGAAGATCGGAACGGCGGAAAGGGTCTGCAACTTCGTGCCGTGTTACTGTAGCCCCAGTGCCCCCAGAGGAAGGAAAATGTAATGTCGCTCGGAACTGTTCTGCTCATCATTCTTATCATCGCGCTGCTCGGCGGGGTCAGTGGAATCGGAGGTGGCCTCTTCTATGGGACCGGATATTATGGCGGCGGCGCGCTTGGTACCATCTTGATTATCGTGTTGATCCTGGTCTTACTTGGCAGGGTTTGATCAGCATTACTCCCGTTGTGCAAGGCTCCGGTCGCATTAGCGGGTGACCGCATGGTCGCGTGGGATACCCTCCCGCGCTGGCCCGCAATTAGCGCATGAAATCGAGTATGATAGCCTCCCGATCATCCGGCGCGACGGGGTTGCGTCTATGAGCCCAGCCCGGATACGAATCACTCCGAGCGATTTTCCGGCCCTCGCCGCGGCTTCGCGTGCGTTACACCGACAATCGATCACGCTCGACGGCGAGGCAGTGGTCTGCGGCGCGGTCGGCGTGGCGGCATTGACATCCGGCGGCGGCTCGGAGAGGTCCTGCCGCAGGCGTTGGACCTTTTGGAACTCAGCGGCGAGGACATCCGTCTGATCCGGACGGCGGTTTTTTTGTGCGGGTTCGGGGTCGTGTTGACGAAGCGGTTCGGGTTGACGCGAAAGGCTTGGTCGATCGGCGGACGTGCTCATAACCGGCACCGCCTCGTCGATAGAGGCGTCTCAGGAACATCTCCACCGGCTCCGAAACAATTCACCGGGGACGCCATCTTGATCGGCAACGCAAAGCTCCGCGTGAACCGAATTCCCCCTCCACGACGCTACTGGAGCTACTGGACGGACGCTGGTTCATGCGGTTAGAGTGGTCAAGACGACGTGACATCCGGCACACATCAGACGCCGCCATCCCCTCCGATGAAATCATCCTAAGTCACCCGCTTCACCCAAAGCAAGAGGTAGAGTTGACCATAATTCCCGAACAAATTAACGAGGTCAGTGGGGTGGGGCTGAGTTGGAGCGCAAATCAGCCGATCTGGGTGGCGTTGGTCGGCCTTTTAGCGGGCGGGATGACTGGGTCGGCGAGGAGATGCAAATCCTGACCTCGCCAGACACCCTACCGCGCCGACCCCGACACCGCCTGGGAGCGGCTCAAAACGCTGGTGCGCAAGCCGAAGGAACTTGCCGTCCTGATCGAGATCGCGGCTTGGCGCGAACGCGAGGCGCAGTCGCGCGGCGTACCGCGCGGGCGTGTGCTCAAGGACGACGCCATCGGCGACATCGCGACCCACGCTCCGACTACGCCGGAGCGGCTGGCGTCGCTGCGTTCCTTGCCGCGCGGCTTCGAGCGCTCCAAATGGGGCCAGGACATTCTCGATGCCGTCGCCCGCGGGCTCGCCCGCGATCCGGCCGGATTGCCTCCGATCGAGCGGCCGCGGCAGGGCCAGAACGGCAACGCCACCGTGGAACTGTTGAAAGTGTTGCTGCGCATGGCCTCGCGGTGGAGCGGGAGTAGCTGTGGCTTTGGCTCTCTCCTTGCTGAGTGAGGTTCCCACCGGTCCGCACGCCGAGCGAGGGGCCGGGCCGGCCAACCTCGGACTGCTTCACCTACATATGAGCTACTTATATGAGGCATATGAGGCGGGTGTGAGCAAGCGGGGCATCAATCGGTAAGATCACCATGCATCAAAACGAGGCGACAATGGCGATAACACGACGAACGGCAAATATTGCGGGTCTCGGCCTGCTCGCCGGCTGTGCCGGCGCATACCCAGCAGGCGCGGCGGAAGGGCCGATCGCGGACTTTGTCGAGGGCATCGAAGAGTTCGGGGTCGCGATCGAGGCCTACACCTTCGGCTATCCCCTGGTAACCATGGAGATGACGCGGCGCGTCGTCACCAACGTGGCGGCGCCCGCCGGCACCCGTGGCCCGATGGGGCAGTTCATCCGCCTGCGCGAATATCCGGACGCCACCTTTCGGGACGTGACCGCTCCGAACGCCGACACGCTGTATACGACGGCCTTCGTGGATGTGGGCAAAGAGCCGTGGGTTTTGAGCATCCCGGACATGAACGGACGTTATTTCCTGTTCCCGATGCTCGACGGCTGGACCAACGTGTTCGCATCGCCCGGCAAACGCACCACCGGAACCGGTGCGCAGACTTACGCCATCACCGGGCCCGGCTGGACCGGTCAATTGCCGGCCGGGGTTACGGAGTACAAGTCCGCGACCGCTCTGGTCTGGATATTGGGGCGCATCTACTGCACCGGGACGCCGGAGGACTATGCGGCCGTCCATGCGCTTCAGGACGCCTGCAAGCTGGTGCCGCTGAGCGCCTATGGCAAGGCCTATACCCCGCCGCCTGGCAAAGTCGATCCGTCGATCGACATGAAGACGGCCGTGCGCGAACAGGTCAACGCCTTGGACGCGAAGGCCTATTTCACGTTGCTGGCCGAACTCATGAAGGCCAATCCGCCAACCGCGGAGGACGCCCCGGTGGTCGAGCAGATGGCCCAAATCGGCCTGGTGCCGGGGCAGGATTTCGACCCCGGCAAGCTCGAGCCCGTCCTGCTGGGCCGGATTCCAAAAATCGCCTTCGACCGCATCATGCTGCACTACCGGCTGAGCGGCGGCGACATCAAGAACATCAACGGTTGGGGCTTCACCACCAAGACAGGACAATACGGCACGAACTATATCCAGCGCGCGCTGATAACCGCCATCGGCCTCGGCGCCAATCTTCCCGAGGATGCGGTCTATCCGGTTTCCCAAAAATCAGGCGGCGGAATTTTGGCACGGGCTTATGACGGCGGTGAAAAATACGTCATGCGCTTCGAGAAGGGGCAGACCCCGCCGGTCAACGGATTCTGGTCGCTGACCATGTATGACGCAAACTACTTTTTCGTCGCCAATCCGCTGAACCGCTACTCCATCAGTCCGCGGCAGGCTTTGAAGTCCAATCCGGATGGGTCCATCGATCTGTACATCCAAAAGGATTCGCCCGGCGCCGATAAGGAGTCCAATTGGCTGCCGGCACCGGCGGGGAAATTCATCCTTATGCTGCGGCTATACTGGCCGAACCAAACCAAGCCTTCGATCCTCGATGGATCGTGGGTGATACCACCGGTGCAAAGGGCGAGCTGAGCGCGTTCGCTGGAAAACATGCGCAAAAAGCGCGTCTTTTCGCTTGAGCGGGGTGTTTGACCTCTCGGGTCGGACCGGCCAGACTGGGCCACTGCAAAGCCACATCGGGTGGAGGCGCACAGGTCCCCGGAAAGGAACGGCAGATGAAGCGGCTGTTTGTTGCAGCGTTGGCAGTTCTGCTCGCCGCTGGCACCGTTGCGGCCGCCGAGCGCTATCCGGTCCGCACCATCAAGCTGTTGTGCTGGACCAGCCCCGGCGCGCCGCTCGACGTGATGATGCGCCAGCTCGGCAAGCAGCTTTCGGACATGTTCGCCCAGACCGTCGTGGTGGAAAATCGCGCCGGCGGGTCGGGCGTCGCCGCGATGTCCACGCTGTTGAACCAGCCGGCCGACGGCTACACGATCCTGTCAACCACATCGAGCATGTCGTTCACCATGGCGATGGATCGGATCCCTTATGCGTTGGACCGCTTCACCGTGCTGCCGGCCTTGCAGGCGGAGCCCTCGGCGGTGGCGGTGCGCGCCGACAGCCGTTTCAAGTCGCTGGGCGCGCTCGTTGCCGACCTGCGCGAGCACCCGGACCATTTGACCGTCGGCGGGTTCTCGTCCGGCGGCTTCCACCAATATGTGTTCTACCGGCTGCAGCAGGAGGGGCACTTTACCGCCGACTGGATACCGTTCAAGGGCGGGCAGGAGGCGGGTCTCGCCCTGCTCGGCGGCCACATCGACGTGGCGGTGATCACGCCGAGCTCGGCGCTGGCGCAGGTGCAGAACGGCGACATCCGGCTGCTGGGCATCAGTTCGGCGGACCGTAACGAATATTTTCCCGGCGTGCCGACGTTCCGGGAACAGGGCTTCGACATCGTCGAGACGATTTGGCGCGGCGTCATGGTCAAGGCCGGCACGCCGCAACCGGTGATCGATGCGCTCACCGCCGCGATCGAGAAAGTAAAGCAGACGCCGGAGTGGAAGGCATTTTCGCGGCTGAACGTGCAATCCGATGTCGATATAACCCTCGATCAAATGCAAAAACTCGTTGCCGGCGAGATCCAGTCCGATCGGGCGTTTCTCCGCAGTGCGGGGTTTGCCAAATGAGCCGTGGAAAATATCCGCGGCTGTGGCTTGCTGCGCTGAGCCTATGCGCATCGGTCGCGGTCGCCGCGGCGCAAACCTATCCGTCCCGGCCGATCCGGCTGGTGCTGGGTTTCGCGGCCGGCGGGGCGACCGATTTCATGGCGCGGTTGTTGGCGGAGAAAATGCGCGAGCCGCTTGGCCAGAGCGTGATCGTGGAGAACCGCACCGGCGCCAACGGCGCGATCGGCGCCGAATATGTGGCGAAATCCGATCCCGACGGCTACACGCTCTATTTCACCACCGCCGGGGTGGCGGCCGTCTATCCGCACCTGCGCGCCAATCCGCCGTACGATCCGATCCGGGATTTTGCCGCGGTGGGTCTGGTCGCCTTCAATTCCACCATGCTGGTGGTGAACGCCGCGCTGCCGGTCGAACTCTGCCAAGGATTTGGCGATGCTGGCCAAGCAGAAACCCGGCAGGATCGCCATTGCGATCACGGGGCTTGGTTCTGTGACCCATTTGGGTCTTGAATTATTCCAGGCCGCGGCGGGCGTAAAATTTCTGCAGGTGCCGTATCGCGGCAATTCGCCGGCGATGACGGATTTGCTCGGCGGCCAGATCGACGGCCTGTTCGGCGACGGGCCGACCGTGATGAGCCATATCGCCGCCGGCCGGATCAAGCCGCTCGCCGCAACATCGGCGCGGCGCTCGCCCATCTTTCCCGACGTGCCGACCTTCGCGGAGCAAGGCTTCGATGTGGTCGCGGACCAGTGGGCCGGCGTGCTTGCGCCCGCACATACATCCGACACGGTCGTGTACAAGCTCAACGACGCCATCGCGGTGGCCATGAACAACGCTGAGACCCGCGCCAAACTCGCAGAAACCGGAACGGTGCCGGCACCGATGTCGCCCGACGCATTCGCCCGCTATCTCAATGAAGAATACATGCGCTGGGGCCAAGTGATCCGCGAAAAGGGGATCCGGGGGGAGTAAGATGCTCCGGGGCAAAACTGTTCCAAACGTGCATAGCAGCCCATATTGATGGGGATTTTGTGGTTTTTCTGATCGGTGCGCGAGTAAAAATCGGTGGTGAAGTTTCGCAAAATGGTTCCCGATAGCGATGCCACGCCCGCTGACCAAATTCACGAGACCGGATTTCGATCGGGTCGAATCACCCTCTCGGCGTCATGCCCGCGCTTGTCGCGGGCATCCACGTTTTACTTGCGACGGCTCTGCAAGGAAGACGTGGATGGCCGGGACAAGCCCGGCCATGACTCGGAGTGTTCGGATATCACCGGAATTGGGTCTAACTAAACACAAGAAGTCGCACTCTTACATTATTGGCCATTCGGTTGATTTCGAAATATGGTGATTATTCGTAAGAGGCGTCGCATCCAGTCGGGCAGGATCGGCTGTGTGCCCCCCGAGGAACTTCGGCCGATCGACCAAAAAATATGGCGCCGCCATTTCTGGAAACGATATCATAGGGGCCTTGTCCGTGCGCCGCGCCGATTGGCGATGCGACACCTGGCGCCGGCTCACGGGCACTGCCGATCATTCCGCCTTGGCGCCTGAAAATCTCATGACTTTCGCCCACTTCTCGGTATCATCGGCGATGAGCTTCCCGAATTCAGCGGGGGAGCCGGGAAGCACCGTGCCCCCCAAAGCCGCGAACCGTGCCTTCATATTGGCGTCCGCAAGCGCGGCATTGATCTCGCGGTTGAGCTTCTCGACGATCTCTGCGGGAGTGTTCTTCGGCGCGCCGATGCCCCACCAGGCGCTCGCCTCATAGCCCGGCACGAAATCACTCAAGGCCGAGGTAGCCGGCAGCGCCTCCGATCGCTTCGCGGTCGTCACCGCCAAGGCGCGGAGCTTGCCGGCGCCGATGTGTTCGATCGACTCCGGCATCACGTCGAACATGACCTGCAATTGTCCGCCGAGCAGATCCGCGATGGCCGGTGCGCCGCCGCGATAAGGGACATGGACCATATCGACGCCGGTCAACATCTTGAACAACTCTCCGGCGACGTGTTGCGGGCTTCCGACGCCGCCCGAGCCCATATTGAGCTTGCCCGGATTGGCCTTCGCATAGGCAATGAACTCCGCCACCGTGCGCGCCGGCACCGATGGATTGACGTCCATGGTGAGCGGCGTGAACATGATGCTCCCGACCGGCGCGATGTCGCGGACGAAATTGAAACTGAGCTTGTCGTAGAGGGTCGTATTGATCGCGTTCGTCGATCCGGCGAGCAGCAGCGTGTAGCCGTCCGCCGGGGCGCGCACGACCGTTTCGGTGGCAATATTGCTGGCGGCCCCGGTCCGGTTCTCGACGATGAAGGGTTGGCCGAGCCGATCCGACAGCCATTGCGCCATCAGGCGGGCCACGATGTCGGTGGCACCGCCGGCGGCAAAGCCCACGATGATCCGCGCAGGCTGCGCCGGATAGGTTTGCGCGGCGGCGGTCCACGCCGCCCCGACCAGAGCGGCCGCACCGGTTGCCATGCGCAGGAATTGTCGGCGCTGAATGAGCATCGCTCACCTCCCATCAGCGAACTATATCACCGGAAGCATTGTGCGAAAGGGCGGCGATCCTGGATTTCGGCGGCTCCGCTGTGTCAGCATTTTTGGCGGCACCCATTGCCCAACGCGCCACGGGACCCAGATCATGCGTTAACGCTGTTGTGGCAGGGGACCGGAACGGTGCACAATATTGACTAAGCGGCATTGCGATGTGCAGTTGAGGCCGCAGAGGGCTGGGTGTGCCGCGGACGCGATGCGGGCGCCGGCCGGACATAGCGCGATTGAAAACAAGGGAGGCTGCGGTGTCGATATCGGCTTTCGCAAGAACAGGGTGTGCGGCGGCGGCCGTGATGTGGATGGCCATGGCGGGAGCCCAGGCGCAGGACATTGCGCCGGTCAACAGCGGTGCCAATCCGTATCGCGTCATCCGCGATTGGGGACAGCTCAATCTGGAGGGCAGGAAGTGGGGCGGGTCGAACGGGGTCGCCATCGATAAGGACGGCAAGACCGTGTGGGCGACCGACCGCTGCTCGCCCGGCACCTCGCCGGGCTGTCTCGGCACCAAAGCCAATCCGGTCCATCATTTGGATGAAAATGGTAAAGAAATCAAAAGCTTCGGCGGCGGCATGTTTGTCTGGCCGCACGGCATCCATGTCGATCGCGACGGCAATGTGTGGGTGACCGACGCCAGCGTCACCACGCCCGAAAGTCTTGCCAAATTTCCCGGCGAAACGCCCAAGGGCAGCGTGGTGGTGAAATTCAGCCCCGACGGCAAGGTGCTGATGACGCTGGGCAAACCGGGCGTCAAGGGCAATCCTCCGGAAGCGCTGACCGAACCGACCGACGTGCTCACCGACCCGGCCAACGGCGATATCTACGTCGCCGAGAGCCACACCAATGTCGAGGACCCCAATCTGGTCGGGCGTATCTCGGTGTTCGACCGCAACGGTAAATTCTTGCGCACCATCGGCAAGACCGGGACCGGTCCGGGCGAATTCCGCACCCCGCATGCGCTGAAATTCGACTCCCAGGGCCGGCTGATCGTCGCCGACCGCCACAATCATCGGGTCCAGATCCTGACCAAGGAGGGCAAGTTCCTCGGCGAAATGCGCGAGTTCAGCCGGGTGAGCGGCCTGGCGATCGACGGCAACGACATGATCTATGCGGCCAACTCCGAATCGACGCCGCGGGTCCACCCCGGCTGGCTGCGCGGCATTCGCGCCGGCAGCCTGAAGGACGGCAAGGTAACGATCTTCGTGCCGCCGCACAAAGCCGACACCGCCGACGGCGCCATGGGCGAGGGCATCGCCATCGACGCAGCCGGCAATATCTACACGGCGGAAGCAACGCTGCGGGGCGTGACGAAGTATGTGAAGCAATAGCGGGCGGCACCTACGGCCTACCTTGTACTCCCGCAGCCAGGCCGGTCTCCGGCGCCGCACAGCGCGGTCACGCCGATACCGGAGATTTGCACCTCGTAGCCGAACGGGTCGTCCGCATAGACGCTGAACGGCCCGCCATCGCGCACGTTCCGAACGCCCAGCGCGGTCAGTTGCGCCTTGGCGCGCGCGGGGTCGAAATCCGCGACCGTGAAGGCGATGTGATCAATGACCGCCTTCGCGGTGCGTCGCGGCGGTCCGTTGCCGGCCGCTGCATCGCGCGTGCGGCAAATGATGTGGGTCAGCGGCACGTCGTCGGCGCTGACGCCAAAGGGCTTTTCCCCCTTCTTGCCGAACGGCAGCGCCACGTCGTGCCCCGTGGCGCCGACCTGGTCCAGATTGAACACCATCGAGTACCAGTCGGCCGCCCGGCGGAAATCCGGGCAGGTGTAGGAGACGTGATTGATCAGCGCGACGTCGAGCCCGGATGGCTCCGCGGCCCCGGCCGGCTTGCCCGCAAAGGCCGTTGTGGCAGCAAGCGTGAGCGTCTCGATCAGCCGGCGGCGGCTGATCTTGCCGTTCTGATAGTCATGAACGTGTTTGGCGACGAACCCTTCCATGACGGATCTCCCCCTCAGCGCCTGAACGCGTTTTCGGCGGCCCCGGATGCGATCTGCACGTCGAGATCGAACGGATCGTAGACATGCAGGCTGCCGTCGCGGCCGGTCACGTCGAGCCCCTTGGCCTTCAGGGTTGTGCGCACCCGGGCCTCGTCCCAGTTTGCAACGGTGTAGCAGACATGGTCGATGACGGCCTGGGCATCCGCCTTCGGGCCGGCGCTGCCGCTCGCCGAATTATTGACATTGCGCGCCGCAATGAACGAACCGCCCTTGCCGGGTTCGGGGCCGAACATCAGATTCGCCCGCTTGCCGTCATCGCGCGTGGTTTCGCTCTTCATGTTGAGCACCGATCCGTACCAGTCGCGCGCCTTGCGGTAGTCCGGGCAGGTGTAGGACATGTGATTGATGCCGATGATCTTGAACCCGCGCGCTGCCTGCGCCTGCGCGGCGTCTCCCGCACCATAGACGGCCGCGGCCAGCGCCACGGCCTGGCAGAATTCGCGACGATCGATCTGGCCGGCATCCAAGTCTTCGACCAGATCGGCGATGAAGCGTTCCATGTGAGCCCTCCCTGTGCGGCCTCGCCCAATCCCGAGCGGCATCGAGGCTAACAGCATAGGCGGACACGCGAAAGCTAAGCGAACGATCTCAGCTGGATTTGGGCCGGTCGCTTGCAGCCCTCTTCCTGCATCGCAGCGCCGCCGGGTCCTCAGACGCGGTTGGGCGAGCAAGGCGGGCGCTTTTCGTGGGAAACAAACACTGACAAATAAAAACGACCAAGCGGTTCGTAACCACTTGGCCGGAAAGCTAGAACGCGTCCGCTCGGCTCAGCTATTGTTCGAGCTCGGGTGCTTCTTCCCCTTCTGCCTCTTGTAGAACTGGGCGCTCTGGTTGGGCAGGATCTGCTGACGATCCGGATTTAGCGCCGTGCAGGCGCCGCCTTGGCATTCATGCTGGTTTCGGTATGAATTGTCGGCCTTGTTCTTCGAGGCCGCGAAGGAATCGCTCGGCGCAACGGCGAAAGCCAACACTGCGACCGCGGCGGCCGTACCGATTTTCGTGAACATGGACTTTTTCTCCCTCACACGGGAAGCAACATTGCTCCCTTCACCGCGACTGATATAGTGCTCCTGTCCCCGAAGGCAATAGCATTCTTGTAAAAAATGCATTCTTTTTTAATATTAATGGTCATTCATGTGATCATTAATGATGGTTCATCAAGCTGAAGCCGCGTTCATTCCGCTGCGTCAACTTGGTTTGGCCTTGCGGCTTATG
Organism: uncultured Alphaproteobacteria bacterium; assembly: GCA_963802745.1. Lineage (GTDB taxonomy): Bacteria > Pseudomonadota > Alphaproteobacteria > Rhizobiales > Xanthobacteraceae > JAJPKK01. Next base: position 340,645 of record CAWDKL010000048.1, read on the forward strand.
CCCTCGCGCCGCAGAAAGTCAGGAACCGAAATGCTGCCGCATGCACGCAAACGGGCATAAATCATCATCCGTAACGCCGAACTGTTGACCGATCAATTCCGCTTCCGTTTCGGCTTGGCGAATGATGCCTCGCCAAAGGCGCGATAGAGTTCGGAGAAATCCCGGGCCAATTCGTAGCACAGCGTCAGTTTGCGGGTCGATGCGACCCATGCCGCGTTGATGTAACCGCAGGTCTGCATCTCCAGCGTGAACGGCTTCGGCCACGCCCATTGATCCGCGGCGCGCTGAGCCACGACGTCCAATAACCCGATCGATTGAAATGCCTCGGCAAAAGGTTTGAGAGTTCCCTTGCCCTCGCCGTAGATCACGTCGATATGAACTCTGGCCTGCTCGGGAGCGCGCAGATGAGGCTTAAGTGCCGTCGTCCAAGATCGAAAAACTTTCGCATAATCGTTCGGGCAAGTTCCCTGGCGATCCTCCGGTAACTTCACCCGATTGGCGAGGTCCATAAATTTTTCCGGATCGGAACCATATGTTAAGCAAACAATATTATAGGCGCGCTGCTGATCGAGACCATGATCATCGTAGTAGGCCAGCGGCTCGCCTTCCTGGCGATCGCGGCGGTCACTGAGGAACCATCCCCGCGCGGCTTCGGCGAGGACCCGCTGCGAAAACGATGTGCCGACGATGAGCATGCGCATCACCGCATAGTCGTCGGCGGCGTCCTCGTCGCGTCCCAGCACCGGCAACTCGAAATCGTCGATGGCGGCATGCGCCAATTCGTGGAGCAATACGAACAGCATGTTGCCGGTGACGAATTCCACAAGATTCTCGCGCTGCTGTGCCGACAGCCGCTTCAGCCGAGGGTTGTTTTGCAGCATGCGGGCGACGGCGCTGATTCGGGTCTGAAAGAGCGCCGATGCGGCTTGTGCCGAAAGTTCCTCCGTTAGGACTGGATTATCCGGTTGGGCGAGAGTCGGTCCCGCGCCGATGAGCAGAAGCGCGAGCAGGCGGTACCACCATCGGCCGGCACGAAGCGCCGGCGTCGGGTGGCCGTCTTCTCCGAGCAACGGAGCTGTCATGACGCGCCTCCAGGCCGACGGGAGGCGCCCATCGGCTGCTTTGCAGGACAGCAGCCAAATTGCCGCCGCACGTACAGAGACAGGATTTCTACCCGGCCCCCCCGGATTCGACAAGCAACCGGCCGCAGCCAAACCGAAGCCGCGACGGCTCGGCCATCGCCTCGGGGATATCCTGGGGACGTCCGGGGAGCCATCGAACATTCTTCGCACTCTGCTACCTGCTCCCCATGTGAGCCGATCGTCGATGTCGGTGCTTCCGTCGGGCGGGTCTTCGTGCGTCGACCCGCCCGAGAGCTTTGCGGTTTCTCTGCCCGGCCGGCATCCGACATGATATAGTGCGGAAAATCATTCGCAGGAACTCCCAATGACCCAAGTCAGGACCCGGATTCATGCGGCCGCGACGCTGGCGGTGCTGCTTCTGGCCGCCCCCGCGGCCGCACAACAGGAATTGCCGTCGGAATGGACCTTGTGCATCAATGAAGGCAGGGTCTATCCGTCGGAAATCGCCGTCGACGGCTGCACGGCGGTGATCCGCTCCGGTAATCGGAGCCCGCGCGAGCTTGCGGTTGCATTCACCAATCGCGGTCTCGCCTACCGCAATGGCGGCGACCTCGCGCGCGCGGTCGCCGATTATGATTCCGCCATCAAGCTCGATCCGAGCTACGCGCTGGCTTACAACAATCGCGGTGCGGCTTACGGTGACCGGGGCGATTACGATCGCGCCATCGCGGACTATTCGGAGGCGCTGCGGCTGGTGCCGCGCAGCGCGGTCGTGCTCACCAATCGGGGTGGCGCCTACCGCGACAAGGGCAACCTCGATCGCGCCATTGCGGATTACGACGAGGCGATCCGGATCGACCCCAAATATGGTAGCGCCTATACCAACCGCGGCAATGCCTATCGGGAGAAGGGCGATCTCGATCGCGCCGCCGAGGATTACAGCGCGGCGATCGAAGCCGACCCCATGAATGCGGTCGCCTTCAACAATCGCGGCGCGGTCTATCTCATCAAGGGCGATCCCGACCACGCGCTGGTCTACTATTCCGAGGCCATCCGGCTTGACCCTAAATATGTCATGGCCTTCAACAATCGCGGCATGGCCTGGCGCGACAAGGGCGACCTCGACAATGCGGTCGCGGATTTCGCCGCGGCGCTCAAACTCAATCCGCGCTATGCTCCAGCCTTCCTCAATCGCGCCAATGCCTGGCGCGACAAGGGGGAGTTCGACCTCGCGCTTGCCGATTATGGAGCCGCCATTTCCATCAATCCGCGCAGCACCTTTGCGTTGATGAGCCGTGGCCTGGCCCGCCTGCGCAAAGGCGAGATTGCGGGATCGATCGCGGACTTCGATGCCGCCTTGGCACTGAACCCGAGACTGCCCGATTCGCTCTATGGACGTGCCATTGCCAAGCGACGCATCGGCGATGTGGACGGGGCGGACGCAGATTTTGCGGCTGCGCGGGCGATACGGCCGGGCATTGCGCAGGAGTTTGCCCTTCGCGAGATCGAATAGGCCGCGCGGCGGCAAATCGACGCCCATCGATGCGCCGGTGGTTCCCAGCCACCGGCGCCGATCGAAGCGGCCAAGGCGATAGACAATCCCGCTAAGATCGGAGAATGTCGCCCGCCCGCGCGGCCGCAGCGGGAAACACGCCTGGAGAAGTGCTTATGCCGTTTCCGCGGGCCTCGAAGGCTCTTTCGCGATTTACCGTGCTGGACTTGACGCGGGTGCGTTCCGGCCCGACTTGCGTGCGCCAGCTCGCCGACTGGGGCGCCAACGTCGTCAAGATCGAAACGCCCGAGCATCTTGAGGGCGGCGAACCGCTGGGCGGCCCGCGCGACGGCCCGGACTTCATGAATTTGCACCGCAATAAGCGCAGCATCACCCTCAATCTCAAGGCGCCGGAGGGCGTGGCGGCGTTCAAGCGCATGGTGGAACAGGCCGACGTGGTGGTGGAGAATTTCCGCCCGGACGTCAAAACCCGTCTCGGCATCGACTACAAAGCGTTGAAAAAAATCAATCCCCGCCTGATCTATGCCAGCATTTCCGGGTTCGGCCAGGATGGTCCTTATGCAGACCGGCCCGGCTTCGACCAGATCGCCCAAGGGATGGGCGGACTGATGTCGATCACCGGGTTGCCGGGCCAAGGGCCGGTTCGTGTCGGCATCCCGATTGCCGACCTCTGCGCGGGATTGTTCTGCGCCATGGGCATTCTCACCGCCCTGTTGGAGCGGGAAACGTCCGGCAAGGGCCAACAGGTCGAGACCTCGCTGCTGCAGGCACAGATATTCATGCTGGACTTCCAGGCGGCCCGCTGGCTGGTGAAGGGCGAGGTGGCCAAGCAGGCCGGCAACAACCACCCGACCAGCATCCCGACCGGCGTCTTCAAGACCGCGGACGGCCATATCAATATCGCGGTGGCGGGGCAGAAGATCTGGGAGCGGTTCTGCACCGCCCTCGGGGTAGCCGATCTGGTGGCGCGGCCCGAATACGCGACCGCGGCCAACCGGTCGAAGAACCGCAACGAGCTCAATGCCGAAATCGAAAAGTATACCGCCAAGCGCAAGAGCGCCGAGTGGGTGGAGCGCTTCAACGAGGCGGGCGTGCCCTGCGGACCGATCTACAACATCGATCAGGTATTCGCCGACGAGCAGGTCAAGCATCTCGGCATGGCGCAGCCGGTACCGACCAAGGACAAGGACGGGCTGACACTCGTCGCACAGCCGTTCGCGCTGTCGCGCACGCCGAGCAAAATGGCGGCGGCGCCGCCTGCCCTGGGGCAGCACACCGCCGCGGTTTTAAAGGAATTCGGCTTCAGTTCGGCGGAGATCGCGGACCTGCGCAAAGCCGAAGCTATTTAAGTGCAAGAAAGCCCCCGCTTCGCAGGGGCTTTCTTCTTACCGTCGCTGGACAGCTGACGGCTTAGCGCCGGTTGTCCTCGCCCGGCACCAGCGAGGCACCTGCAATGAACCCCGGCCGTAGCCACCGCGTCAGAGTGGGCTCGACCGCGCCCATGCGTCCGCCGAACCAGCCGGCAATCGCGCCGAGCAGAAGGCTGATGGCGCCGATCAGTGCAGCGCGTGTGACAATCTTGGCCGTGGCATTGGCAACTTGAGTCGCCCGCTGCTTGGCTTGCTCAACCGCTTGCCGGTACTGCTGCTCATAGCCTTGCACCTGCATCCGCGCTTGCTCGATTGGGATGTTTCTGGCGCGGGCCAGCGCTTGTGCTGCGTTCTCTTGAGCATTTTGCGATTGCTGCTGGTCCCCTGTTACTGCCGCACGAACGGCCGCAACTGCGGCATCACGCAGTGCTGCCGGATCGTTATCTCCGGCCGCACTCTTGATCGACTGCTCGATCGAGGCAAACGGATTGGTGATTTGCGGCAGATTTGGCGCGGCGAGTTGGGCCGCCGTCTGCGCCGTGGATCCAACCGTGTTGGCCACATTGCCGAGCGCGTTCGTCACGGTCCGATAAGCCCCACCGACAACTCCGCCGATTGTCGAGGACAATAGGTAGAATATGACTAAGGTGGTCAGCGCCCAGGTAGTCAGGCCATGCCAGGCCGCGGTGGATGCCTTCGGTTTTCCCGCCAGGCGTCCCGCCGCGTAACCTCCGCACAGCGCGGCGATGATACCAGCAGCAGCCCACCAAATGGCAGCACCGGTGGAAAAATCGGCCGCCGTTGGATTATCGCCCATCCCTGGGTTGAGGGTAGCCGCTCCAATTCCGATGCCGATCATGTTGAGGATCAGCTGAACGACGAGTGCAACCACCATCCCGGCAAGCACGGCCCCCCAGGAGACCCTGTTGATCATGATGGTACGCACATCTTCTGCCGGAGTTACCGCGCTGATATTTGCCGCTTCATAATCATTGCGGTCTCCAATCATCTCCGACTGGCGTGTTTCGGCCATAGGAACTCTCCTTTGTGGTTTCAGTGTCACTTGTGGCCGAGGCACCACCCGATGCCCGGCAAGGATACCTTGCGGATGCTTTATGATACCTCCGCTATCACCTCGATGCTCGACTTCAAGGCTTCGGCAGAGTTCACGCGCGCCCTGGACACTGAACACCGTGCGGAGCAACTGGTTCATTTTTTTGCGGCGGCATCACAAGCCGCCGCCAAAGAATCGCGTGGATCGGTGTGGGGCGCTCCCAACGCCTTTACGGGTATGCTAAACAGCTCCGACCTGCGGAATCGACGGATGTCGCTTTCGCTCACCCCGGCAAGCTCGCCGTCGGCGTTCCGCAACGCTGCTCGCGGTGCTCAAAAATTGCGGTTCCAGCGCGCCGTAAAGGCCGGCAAGTTGTAGCCTCGACTTTAATGAGCACCCACCGGACTTTTCCGTCCAACGAGACCTTGAGGATTAGGAACAACCTGGATGAACACGCTCGCCCAGATCGACAAAATGCTGTCGCGTAAGGACGGCCATGTCGGCTACGTCATCTTCAACAATCCGGAGCGCCGCAACGCGGTGTCGCTCGAAATGTGGGAGGCGACGGCGCGCATACTCAACGAATTCCGCGACGACAGCGATATCCGCGTCGTGGTGCTGACCGGCGCCGGCGATAAAGCTTTTGTATCGGGCGCCGACATCTCCAAATTCGAGAGCGAGCGCGCCAGCGAGGAAGGGGTTGCCCGCTACAATCAGGCCGTCGAGCGCGCCAACGCGGCGGTCTATGAATATCCGAAGCCGACGATCGCGATGATCCGCGGCTATTGCATCGGCGGCGGGGTCGGGCTGTCGCTGTGCTGCGACCTGCGCATCTGCTCGGACGACGCGCGTTTTGCGGTGCCGGCGGCCAAGCTCGGTCTCGGTTATCCGTATCACGGCCTGAAGAAGCTCGTCGACGTGGTGGGCCCCTCCTTCGCCAAGGAGATCTTTTACACCGCGCGCCAGTTCGACGCCGAGGAAGCGCGCGCCATGGGGCTCGTCAACCGCGTCGTCAAGGGCGCCGAACTGGAAGCCTATGTGAAGACATACGCCGATACGATCGGCGAGAATGCCCCGATGACCATCGCCACCACCAAGTTCATCATCGGCGAGGTCATCAAGGAGGAGTCCAAGCGCGACCTTGCTGCATGCGCCGCCAGGGTCAAGGCCTGCTTCGAGAGCCAGGATTATATCGAGGGCCGCCGTGCTTTCATGGAGAAGCGCAAGCCCGCCTTCACGGGTAAGTAAGTCCATCCGATTTTTCGACATGAGCTATCGGCAGAGCCGTCTTACCTCGGCAGCGGCGTCGCGGTGGGGCAGGGAGAGCGGGCGTGGCATCGGTTGAACTGCGCCATCTGACCAAGCGATATGGCACCCAGGCGGTGGTGGACGATGTATCGCTGCGCATCGAACACGGCCTGTTGGTGTGTCTGCTCGGTCCCTCGGGCTGCGGCAAAACCACCACTTTGCGTCTGATCGCCGGCTTCGTCGAGCCGAGCGCGGGTGAGATCGTGGTCGGCGACCGCACGGTGTCGTCGCCGGCGCGTACGCTGCCGCCCGAAGCCCGCAAGATGTCGATGATCTTCCAAAGCTATGCGCTGTGGCCGCACATGACGGTGGCCGACAACGTCGCCTACGGGCTGACGCTGCGCAAGCTGCCGCGCGCCGATATCGCGCGCAAAGTGTCTGCGATCTTGGCGACGACCCGGCTTGCCGAACTCTCCGCGCGCTATCCGGGCGAACTGTCGGGTGGACAGCAGCAGCGGGTGGCGCTGGCGCGCGCACTGGTGGTCGATCCGGAAACGCTGCTGCTTGACGAGCCGCTGTCCAATCTCGATGCCAATCTGCGCGAGGAAATGCGCTTCGAAGTCCGCCGGCTGCACGACGAATATCGCTATACCACGGTCTACGTGACCCACGACCAGTCCGAAGCCATGACCACGGCCGACCTCATCGCGGTGATGAATGCCGGGAAGATCGAGCAACTCGGACCGCCGGAAGAGATCTATGCGCGGCCGCGCTCCGAATTCGTCGCGCGCTTCATCGGGTCGAGCAATATCCTTAAGGGCAAAGCGCTTGACGCCGCCCATGTGGAAATTGCCGGCATCGCGGTGTCCTGCACCGGCACCCCGCTCGCGCCCGGCGGCAGCGGCGCGCTATCGATCCGCCAGCACGAGGTCCGCTTCGAGCCAGACGAACCGATCGGCACGGCGAAGAACATTTTGCCGGCCGTGGTGGCGCGCAACGTATTTCTCGGCAGTAGCCGGGACTATATGGTCGAACTCGGCGACGGCACGCAACTTCGCGTCGTCACGCCGCCGGAGGAGAACGTCGCGCCGGGGAGCCGGGTGTGGCTGCAGCTGCCGCCGGAACGGTGCCGGGTTCTCGAAGCATAAGTGTTTTACCTCTCCCCGCTTGCGGTCGGACCATCGCCAACGCACTGCTCTTGATTGGATCGCCATGACGGCAACCTTCCCGATAAGCTTTACGGTCAACGGAAAATCCGTCGCGGTTGCGGTCGAGCCGCAACTCACGCTGGTCGATTGCCTGCGCCATTACTTGCGCCTGACCGGCACCCATGTCGGATGCGAGCATGGCGTCTGCGGCGCCTGCACGATCCTCGTCGATGGCGAGGCGGTGCGTGGCTGCCTGATGCTTGCCGTTCAGGCCGAGGGGCGCGAGATCGTAACGATCGAAGGCCTCTCCAACGACGAGGCGCTGACGCCGCTGCAGGCGTCGTTCCGCCGCCATCACGCGGTGCAATGCGGCTTTTGCACCCCCGGCATGGTCGTCACCGCGCATGCGCTGCTGAGCGAGGAGCCCGACTGCGACGCCGACCGCGTGCGCGAAGTTCTGTCCGGCAACATTTGCCGCTGCACCGGCTACATCTCGATCGTCGAGGCGGTGCTGGATGCCCGCAGCGCGTACCGCAAGCCGCAAGGCACCCCGGACGCACCGTCGTCATAAGGGCAGCCGGAAGCGCGCGTGGACAAAATCACGGCCGTTTAGAACACGTTCCGCTCGTGTTAAATCGCCGGTTGTAGGGTGGGCAAAATCGCCCTGCCTCGATGGAGTAGAGGCGACCAAACTTGCGGCGATTTTGCCCACGCGGACAACGTGGGGGGCGACTGCGTGGGCAAAATCGCTGCAAGCGACGTCGCCATACCGGGCACGGGGCAGGGCGATTTTGCCCACCCTACGTTGCGCGCTGCTCCGACCGCAGCGGAATTGCCTATGCCGCATGCCGCTCATGCGCCGCTCCCCCGCGACGCGCAATACTATTTCCGCGGCTGCTTGAAATAGCGCAAATCCGGCGGTGCCTGATCCTTGCGCGCCGGCATCAGCAGGCCGTCGGCGCTGAGATAATAATTATCGCCGCCGATCAGCACATGCGGATTGTTTTCGTTGCAGTTGAACTCCAGCCACACCGGCCGATCGGACGCCACCCGGCGATAATTTCTGGTGACGGTCCAAGGCCGGGTCAACGCGTGATCGATCGCTGTGATCTCGTCATGCAGGATGTTTGGATCGGCCTTATCGAGGTAGATGCGCTCCTTGAAGATCGAACTCGTTGTCGGTGTGGAGCGGAATGCCGGCCTCGTCGAAGAACCGGGGGCCTTTGAAATTGCGGGTCTCGACCTCGAGAACGTCGTAAACGCCGTCACCGTCCTGATCGACCCAATGACCGATGGAGTATCCGCCAAAGCTCGGCTCGGCAAACTCCGGCCAGCCGCGCTTGTCGGTATAGATGCGCCGCATGGTATCCAGAAGATTGATGAGGACATACGTGGTTTTCGGCGTGACGACGAATTCGACCGGCGTAAAGCCGTACATCATCATCGGCATGCCATAGGGCTTGCAGGTCCAGCCCACCAGGCCGCCATGTCCGCCGTTTGCCTGGTCCCGCAGATTGGCCTCGAGGACGGCCTGGTATTCCGCCGTCAGCGGCGCTTGCTGGCCTTTGCCCCAGGACCTGGTCGGGTCGTAGGAGGGCTGGCCGGTGAGGCCCGGGACCGGAATGCGCGTCCACTGGCCGCTGAAATCCGGAAATTTGGCCCCAATTTTGGCTACGGAGTTGGGTTCTTGGGCGCCGGCCGCTGCGACCAGTGCCAGCGTGCATGCGACGACCAGCGAAATCGTGGCGGCGCGGTTTTCGTTATGCATGTGGTTCTCCCCGATCCGTGCCGGATCGTTTTAGGCGATGAATTCGCTGGGGACGTGATGTAGCAAACCGGTGCGCGCCTGGCCACGGACACAAGCGCTGCCGGCCCGTTGATGGGGTACACTTGGGCGCGGGCCCGGAGAGGCGACATGCACGATGCCGTTTTTGCCGATGTCGCGGTCATGGGGGCCGGTGCGGTAGGGTGCTATTATGGCGCCATGCTGGCGCGCGCCGGCGCGCGGGTGCGGCTGATCGGCAGGCCCGCATTGGTGGACGCGGTCACACACAACGGCCTGCGGCTCGAAACAGGGGGCGGGGCGGAGCGGATAGCGGTGACGGCTACGACGGATCCGGCCGGCGTTGCCGGCGCCGGGCTGGTGCTGTTCTGCGTAAAATCGACCGGCACCGACGAGGCCGCCCGCGCTATCGCTCCGCATCTCGATCCCAGCACTATCGTCCTCAGCTTGCAAAACGGCGTGGACAATGCCGCACGCATCCGCGTCCATGTATCGAACCTGGTGGTGCCGGCGGTGGTCTATGTGGCAGCGGAAATTTCTGCGCCGGGCGTGCTCCGCCACAATGGCGGCGGCGACCTGGTCATCGGCGCCGACGGATCTCGCCCGGCGGACGCGCGGATCATGGCGGACCTCGCCGCTCACCTCACCGGCGCCGGCATTCCGACGCGCGTCTCCAATAATATCGAAGGCGAGCTGTGGGCGAAGCTTGTGATGAATTGCGCCTATAACGCGATTTCGGCGATCGGGCGCATCCGGTATGGGCGCCTGGTGGCGGTCCCGGAAGCGCGGCAGGTGATGCGCGAGGCGGTAGTGGAAATCATTGCGCTTGCGGCCGCCAAGGGCGTGCACATCGCGCTCGAGGATCCGGTGGCGGCTATGCTCAATCTCGCGAATGTCATTCCCGAGGCGATGTCTTCCACCGCTCAGGATGTGGGCCGCGGCCGGGCCACGGAAATCGATCACCTCAACGGCTACGTGGTGCGCGAATGCGAGGCCTACGGTTTGCCGGCGCCGGTCAACCGCACGCTGCACGCGTTGGTCAAGCTCCTGGAGCGGCAACAGCGTCCGGATTGAACGCATATAGAATAACCGGATGTCCTTGCCTTATTGCATCGCCGGATCGCGAAACACTTCGCGGCCGCCGACATAGGTCAGCATCGCCCGCATCGCCGGGATTTTATTCTCCGCAACCGTCAAAAAATCGTCCGACAGCACCGCGAAATCGGCGAGCTTGCCGGATTCGATCGAACCCTTGATGTCGGCCTCGCCGGTAAGCTTCGCATAGTTGATGGTGATCATGCGCAACAAATCCTCGCGCGACGTGACCCGCTCGTTGGCGCCATAAATGCCGTCGGAGATCGTGTCGCGGGTGAGGAAGTGGTATAATTCAAAAAACGGATTGAACGGCACCACCGGCGAATCGGTGCCGCCCACCACCAGGAAACCCTCATCCAGATAGGTTTTCACCGGCGTGATCTGGCTCGCCCGCGCCATCCCGAGATAGTTTTTCAAGGCGGGGGCGGCGAGATAGAGGTGATCCTGCACCGCCAGGACCAGATCGAGCCGCTTCATGCGCGCCAGCTGCTCGGGGCGCGACACGAACAGATGCTCGATCGCCCAGCGCTTGCCGGCGATCGGGTGCTCCGCATTGGCGGCCTCGTAGGCGTCGAGCACCTGATCGATCGCGGCATCGCCGACCGCATGCGTCGTCGCCCGCCATCCGAGATCGTTGATGGTTTTCACCACCGCATTGTATTCCCGCGGCGGCACCACGGTGAGGCCATAGAATGTTCCATCCTTGCCGTATTCGCCCGCGAAGGGCTTTGACATGTGGCCGCCTTCGAAGCCGCCGTCGACCAAGAGCTTGATGCCGCCGATGCGCACCCATTCGTCGCCCTCGTCTTGCCGCAGCGGCGATTTCGCGATGATCTCGCGGATGCGGGCCGGATCGCGCACGCCGAACCCCGGCAGGTAGACGTTGTAGCGCAGTGTCAGCAGGCTGGCGCGCCGTGCCGCCAGGATGGCATCGAGCGCCTGGAAGAACTCGCCCTTGTAGCTGCCGGGAACGCGCACGCTGGTGATGCCGAAGGCGTTGACCTTGCGCTGGGTGGTCAGGACATCGTCGATCGTTACCGGCTTCGGGGGCGGCAGGGTCACGAGGCGCTTGGCGTTATCGACGAGTTCGCCGGTGAGTTCGCCGGTGGCGTCGCGGGTGATGGCGCCACCCTCCGGCACCGGCGTGTCCTTGGAAATGTTCCAGCGGCGCAGCGCCGCGGAATTGAGGATATAGTCGTGGCCGCCGCGCACCAGCACGACCGGATGGGCGGGCGCGACCGCATCGAGTTCGCGCGCGAGCGGCAGGCGCTGCTCCCGGAGCTGGGCTTCGTGCCAGTCGGAATTGCTGACGATCACGTCGCCGGGTTTGGCGGTGGCGGCCGCCGCGGCCACGGCCGCCAGCAGGTCCGCGATCGAGCGCGTTGCCGACAGATCGACGCCGGGGCCGCCGCCTTCGTTGTGGAAATGCCCGTCCGCCAGGCCCGGCACCACGAAGCGGCCGGCCAGATCGATCACCTTGGTGGCGGCGCCCACATGTGCGCGCATCTCCGGCGAACTGCCGACCGCGATGAAGCGATCGCCGGCAATCGCGAAGCCTTGCGCCAGCCCTGCGCCGTCCCGCGCGGTGAACACCTTGCCGTTGATGGCGACGAGATCGGCCGTCTGGGCCACGGCAGTGCCCGCAATGCCGGCGCAGACAATCAACGCAGTCGCAATCGTCGCTGTCAGCTGGCGCATGATGGTTCTCCAAGTTTCCGGCCGCGAAGCGGGACGCCGCGTTCGCAGGGCCGCCACTTTGCGATAGGACGGGACAATTTCCAAACGCAAACGACCCCCGCCATCACCAGGATGGCGGGGGTCGCAAACACGACGGGTGTAAAGCCGTGAAGCTAGGCGATGATACTCAGCGCCGCCGCGGGGGATCGCCGGTCACGGCCACGGCCGGCTCTGGACAAAGCCACCGATAAATGATTCCGCCGAGTGCGCCGCCGATCAGCGGCGCAACCCAGAACAGCCACAGCTGCGCCAGCGCCCAGCCGCCGACGAACAGGGCCGGGCCGGTGCTGCGCGCGGGATTGACCGAGGTGTTCGTGATCGGAATGCTGATAAGGTGGATCAGCGTCAGCCCCAACCCGATGGCTAGCGGTGCGAAGCCGACCGGCGCCCGGCCATGGGTCGAACCCATGATGATGAAAAGAAACATCATGGTCAGCAGCACCTCGGCGACGAGGCTGGACAGCAAGCTGTAGTGCCCGGGCGAATGGTCGCCATAACCATTGGAGGCAAAGCCCTTGGCCAGATCGAATCCCGGCGCTCCGCTGGCGATCACATAAAGCACGCCCGCGGCGACAACCGCGCCGACGACCTGGGCCGCGATGTAGGGTGCAACCTCGGAGGGGGGAAACCGTCCGCCGGCCGTCAGTCCGACCGTCACGGCCGGGTTGAGATGACACCCGGAAATATGCCCGATCGCATAGGCCATGGTGACGACCGTCAAGCCGAAGGCCAGCGACACGCCGAGCAGCCCGATTCCGACCTGCGGAAACCCGGCGGCGATAACGGCGCTTCCGCACCCTCCAAATGTAAGCCAAAACGTGCCGATCGCCTCGGCGGCATATTTGCGCGGATCCATCGTTACCTTCCAGAGTTTGGGAAATTGGAAAAACACGCAGCAAATCGGAGCCCAAAAACGCCGAGAACAACGCTGTTGCCGCAATGATCGCGTGCCGCGCCCCCCCCTGTCGCGCACTGGATAGGCGCAGTCGCAAAGCCAAGTCAAGCTTGGCCGGAGCACCTTTGGGCTCCTTTCAGCGCCGATGCGGGCGGGCGCTCGTTCGTGCATCGAGCCAGCGCCGTAGCCCGCATGAGCGCAGCGACATGCGGGAAAGGCCGTCCCGGATGTCGCGACCAAGAGGTCGCTCATCCGGGCTACGCTTGCTGCGGCAAAGCAAATGCGCGGCGGTGCTGGGTCACCCAGAGTGGGCCGCCGTTCTCCGCTTTGTCAACAACCGCCTGCGCAGAGTGCGCAGGGTATCGCGACCTCGTCGATGGCGATATCTCGACAGCGCTCGCCGAGGATACCGCCGAACGTCTGGCTTCACCAGGCTCAACACCGTCGGCGTGCCGTGCCGACGCATCAACGCGGCCGCCGAGGTGTTAGCGGAGCCGCAGGCCGTCGCGCGCGTCACGATCGAAACTGTGGATCACTTACCCGGCAGCACGTCGTGACGCTTCCGCTCCGGCCGCGAGTTCGACGATTTCGGTCGTGATTTCTTCCTGCCGGAGCTGGCGCTCGCGCTGGGCGAGCCCGACGAGTTTCGCTCCGATGTTGGTCTTGGCGGCTGTCATGGCCAACATCCGTGCTTCGTTTTCCGCTTCGTATGCGTGCACCGCGGTTTCGCAAAGCTGTGCGTAAACATATTCGGCGGCCAGGCGTTCGAGCAACAGCGCGGGCATGAGCGTCGTCAACGGGGCCAGCCTCTCGACCGGACGCGCGAAACTTTTGTAGTCGATGGGCAGCAGTGAACGGCGATCGATGAGAATGCCGCCTGCGGCCACCGACCGCGAGAACACAATGTTGACCTTGGTGACAGCGCCGTCGGCCACATAGCCATACAGCGCGTCGGCGAGCTGGTTGGCGAACCGCGGGATGGCGTCGACATGATTGGCCATCGGGATCGTCCAGGCCGGCGCTACGCCCCGCTCCGCCGCGACCGCCGCGCCGCGGGTCCCGACCACCAGGGCGGTGGCTCCCGCGAGGTCGTCCGCCGCCGCGTCGAGAACGCGTTCGCTGAAGGCCCCGGCAAAGCCTTGCTCGGCACAAAACAGGATGAGGCCAAGCCTGTGGCGTCGGAGCGGTGCCGCGGCCATAGTATCCACCGCCAGCAGGTTCAAGGCCTGGCCGATGGCGCGCGAAATCACTCGACTATAGGCATCGATGCCGTCGCGCAGCGATCGCGCCTGCTGCGCCCGCGAAGCGGCGATGCCGCGCATCGCCGTGACGACCGCCTCCAGCTGGCGAACGTTTCGTATCTGCGTGACGACGTCGGCAAGGCGCTCGGCCATCACGGCGTTCCGGCGTTGGGGTCGGCCGATGGCGGCACGATCTGGATCACGAGCTTGGAGAGACTGAGTTTCAATGCGGCGCGGCCGGCATCGTCAATGCCGCCGGTGCGGGTGATCTCGTTGACGATCGCGGCCGCGGACCGGTTCAGAAAGCCGGTAAGTTCGCCGCGGAACTTCTTGATCCCTTCCGGCGGCAATCGATCGAGCAAACCTTCCTGCAGCGCCATCACCAGCGCCACTTCGTCGGCGAGCCGGAGCGGCGCGTATTGCGGTTGCGAGAGAACCGCGCGAATGCGGGTTCCGCGCGCGATCTTGTCCTTCACCTGCGTGTCGGTAACGCCGCCGAAGCGCGTGAACATCTCAAGTTCGAGGAACTGCGCGTAATCGAGACGCAGCGTGCCGGCCGCTTCACGCAGCGCCCTGGCCTGGGTCTTGCCGCCGACGCGGCTGACGCTGGTCCCGACATCGATTGCGGGCTTTTGGCCCTCGTGGAATAACCGGGCATCAAGAACGATTTGGCCGTCGGTGATCGAAATCAGATTGGTCGGGATATAGGCGCTCAAATTGCCGGCATCCAATTCCGCGATCGGAAGCGCGGTCAACGACCCGCCGCCGGCGCCCTTGGCGAGCTTCGCGGCACGCTCCAAAAGCCGCGCATGAACGTAAAATACGTCACCCGGATAGGCCTCGCGGCCCGGCGACTGGCGCGTCAGCAGCGCGATTTCGCGATGCGTGGCGGCATGCTTGGTCAGGTCGTCGATGACGACCAGCGCATGCCCTCCGCGATCACGGAAATATTCTGCCATCGTGAAGGCGGAAAACGGCGCGATCCATTGCAGGCCCGGAGGAGCCGAGGCACCGGCGACCACGAAAATGCACCGCTCCGGCGCGCCATGCCGATGAATTGCGTCGATGACGCGCTTGACGGTAGACGATTTCTGACCGACCGCGACGTAGACGCAGATCATGTCGCTGGTCTTCTGATTGATGATGCAGTCGACGGCAATCGCCGTCTTGCCGATGGCGCGATCCCCGATGATGAGCTCGCGCTGCCCGCGCCCCAGCGCAAACATGGAATCGATCACCAGCAGGCCGGTCTGCACCGGCTCGGTCACGAAATCGCGCTCGATGATCGCAGGAGCGGGACGCTCCACGGGCTCAAATCCTTCCGCGTCGATGGTCCCGCTGGCGTCAAGCGCGCGGCCGAGCGGATCGACGGTGCGGCCGAGCAAACCTGGTCCGACCGGCACGCGGACGATCTCGCCGGTGCCGGTGACGCGATGGCCGGCTTCGACGCCCTCAATGTCGTCGAGCAGTACGCAGCCGATGGAATGTTCGTCCAGGGTGAGGGCAAAGCCGACCTGACGATGCTGGAAGCGCACCAGTTCGTTCACCCGGACGCCCGCAAGGCCGGACACGGTTGCGATGCCGTCGGCGACCGCCTCGACCCGGCCGATCTGTTCGGCGGCCGGCGCGAGCATCGTCGCTCGGACGCGCTCCCTGGCATCCGTCAGCCAGTGCTCAAGATCGAGCGGAATGTTGGTCACGCCCAAGCTCCTGGCGGATTCGATCAAGATCTTCGCGCCAATGATTGCGCATGATGGCGTTGCGGCCATGTATTTCGAGGCCCGCGATCAACGCCGGATCGGCGCGAAATTCAAACGGCACCTCCGCGCCGAGTGCCGCTCGGAGCGCGTCGCGCACGGAGCCTGTCTCCTCCGCGCAGAGCGCCTGCGCGGTTATGACCACGATGGCGTGATCCGTTGCCGAAACCGACGCGAAGTCCTCGCGGTCCTCCGCGGACAGGGCACGCAATTCCTGACAAATCCCGTCGAGGAAAGCCGATTGGACAACCTTTGGCGGGAGGCGTTCCAGCAGCCGCCGCGCGATGTCTACGGCGAGTTCGCTCGCGCGCGCCAGGATCGCCTGTTCGGCCGCCATGCGGTCCCGCGCGATTGCCGACTTGGCATCCTCGCGCAATTTCGCGGTCTCCTGCGATGCCTGCGCGAGCAGATTCGCTTTCTCGGCCTGGGCCGAAGCGCGCGCCTCGGCGATCAGCCGTTCCCGCTCCGCGCCGATTTCGGCGCGGGCCTGTTCGGCCTCCGCGCCCGCATGGGCCGCCCTCAACAGGGCCGCGGAGGCGTCGGCCATCAGCGTGTTGGCTTCTTTCCGCCGTTCGGCAACGATATTCGCGATCGGGCGAAAAAAGAACCGCGCAAGAATCCAGATGAGAATCAGGACATTGACGGTCTGGAGCGCCAGCGTCCACCAATCGATCCGCATGGATTCAGTGGATGAAGGGGTTGGCGAACAGCACCAGCAGCGCGATCACCAGACAATAGATCGCCATGGTCTCGATCATCGCGAGGCCGACAAACAGGGTCCTGGATATGGTGCCTGCGGCCTCCGGCTGGCGCGCGATGGCATCCATCGCGGCGGCGACCGCGCGCCCCTCGCCGAGGGCGGGACCAATCGCGCCGAACGACACGGCCATCGCGGCCGCGAAAATGCTGACGATCTCGATCCAGTTCATGATGTTTCATTCTCCACGCTGCTGTCCTCACGTCCTTCGCTGACCGCGCCGCCGATGAAGACCATGGCCAGCACCGTAAATATGTAAGCCTGGACTGCGCCGGTAAGCAGATCGAGCGCCATCAACGGGATCGGCACCAAGAGGCCGGCGAGCGAGAGAATGATCCCGATGATGAAAACCCCGCTCATGATGTTGCCGAACAGACGCACGATCAGCGAAAACGTGCGGGTGAAGGTCTCCACGATGTTGAGGGGAAGCATGATGATGGTCGGCTGGGCGAAGGTCTTTAGGTAGCCGCCGACGCCGCGCGCCCGAATCCCGAACCAGATCACCGCGAGGAAAACGATCAGCGCCAGCGCCGCATCGGTTTCCAAATGGGCGGTCGGCGGATCGATGCCGGGAATCAGTGACGACCAGTTCGCGATCAGGATGAATAAGAACAGCGTTCCGAGCAGCGGAAGATATGGCGCCGGTGCCGTCCGCATGGTGTCGCGAATCTGATCTTCGATGGCGCCGACGATCACCTCAAGGACCGTTTGCATCCGCGACGGCGCAAGGGCGAGCGATCGCGTGGCAAGAAAGCCGCCGAGCGCCAGCGCAGCCATCAAGCCCCAGGTCACCGCGACCGGTTCGGTGATCGGAACCGGTCCGATCGTGAACAGCGTTTCGTTCGCAAGCGGCGACCGGATCATGCGTTGCGCCCCGCATCGCAAGATCGCCATTCTCGCGGCCAGGATGCCGGCGGTGGCGGCGATCAGCGCCAACGCGCCGAAATCGGCCGCAACCATGCCGAGCGCGCCGGCAAGGGCAGCGAACCGCGCCAGTTGAGCCGGCAGCGCCAGAAAGAGGCGCCGATCGATCACCAACAGGTAAACATTGCATCGCAGGGTCAGAAAATGGAACGCGCCGACCAGCACCCCGACGGCAAACCAGGCGCCGGCGCCGAGCAAGCGCGGAATTGGGTCGTGCGCGAGGAGATCAATATGCGTCATTGCCTGTGCATCCATCGCCAAGCCGACCAAAATCCGATCACGACGCCGAGCAGCAACAAGGGAGCGCTCCAGAAAATACCGGTTCCCAAAGTGTGGTCGAGCCAGCGCCCGATGAACAGACCGAGCAAAGTCGGCGCCACGATGACCCAGCCGAGCACGCCGATCTGACCGACGAAACGGGCAACCGATGGCTCGCCTTCCCGCAACCAGCGCTGCCGGCGCTCGCGCTGCCGCCGAACCGCGGCAGCCATTCCGTCCGGGGATTCGGGATCGGGTTCGACGGCTTTGGCGTTCACGGTTCGCCTCCAAATCGGGACGACCGTTCGGGGCGCAGGTAGCGGACGATCTGCCTGATGGCCTTCATCTGCAGCTGGGCGCTCTCGGTTCGCGCCACGCGCTCGGCTTCGATGGCTTCACGAAATTCCGCCAGCACAACGCGTTCGAGATGGTCGAGATCATCGCCCAGAACTGCTTGGCGTGTCGCGATCGCCACTTCCCTGCCCTTGGTGACCGACAGCACGCCCCGACACACGGCACAGGATCGTCTGAGGTTATCGGCGCGGCGCCAACTCACCACCGAAATCGTCAGTGCCGTCAGGAAATCCGCATGGCCATCGAGAATCCCAAAGCCGCCGCTCTCGTCCTCGGCGCGCAGCGCCACGACATCGGGGTCGTCGAGCATGACATCCGTGGGGGTGGTGATCAGCAGCCTCATGACGTTCTTGGTTTCCCGTGTGACAGCAGTTCCTTATCGCGCACCTCATCGATGGTGCCCACCATGTAGAAAGAACTCTCTGCCCAGCCGTCGCAGGCCCCATCAAGGATCGCCCGGCAGCCTTTGAGCGTTTCCGCCAGCGGCACCGACCGCCCCGGCTTGCCGGTAAATGCCTCTGTGACGGCAAACGGCTGCGTGAGGAAGCGCTGCAACCGGCGGGCTCGCGTCACGATCACGCGATCGCGCGCGCTCAATTCTTCGATGCCAAGCAGCGAAATGATGTCCTGCAGTTCCCGGTAGTGCGCGATCGTCTCGCGAACCTCCTCGGCAATTCGGTAATGTGCCTCGCCGACGACGGTCGGATCGAGCAAAATCGACGATGAGCTCAGCGGGTGAACGGCCGGATACATGCCCTCGGCGGCCATCGATCGTGACAGCACGATCATGCTGTCGAGATGGCTCGCGATGGCCGTGACGGCCGGATCCGTAAAGTCGTCCGCCGGCACGTACACGGCTTCGATCGCCGTCACCGCTACGCCGGAGACCGATGCGATGCGCTCGTGCAGCGCGGCGACCTCGGTCGTCAGCGTCGGCTGGTAGCCGACGCGCGACGGCAGGCGCCCGAGCAACCCTGAGACTTCACTGCCCGCCTGGACGAACCGGAACACGTTATCCATCAGCAGCAGCACGTTTTGCCGCTTCTGGTCGCGGAAGTATTCCGCAATCGTAAGCGCCGACAGCCCGACGCGCCAGCGCGCTCCGGGCGGCTCATTCATCTGGCCGTAGACCAGCACACTGCGGTCGAGCACGCCCGATCGCCGCATTTCGGCAAGCAGTTCGTGGCCTTCGCGCGAGCGCTCTCCGATGCCGGCAAAAACCGAAATACCTTGGTAGCTTTGAACCATGGCGTGGATGAGTTCCATGATGACGACGGTCTTGCCGACGCCCGCGCCGCCGAACATCGCAGCCTTACCGCCCTGCGCCAGCGGCGCGAGCAGATCGATGACCTTGATGCCGGTTTCAAAGATGGCCGTAGCCGGACTGCGTTCCCCAAGCGGCGGGGCCGCCCGGTGGATCGGCCAGCGCGGCATTGCGGCCGGCAAGGCCGGGCCGTCATCCCGAACCGCACCCGTAACGTCGAGCAGGCGACCCAGAAGCGAATCGCCGACCGGTATGGTAAGCGGCTGTCCGGTTGCGTGCACCGGCGTTCCCCGCTTCAGCCCGGCGGTCGATTGCAGGGCAACCCCGCGCACGGTTCGTTCGTCGAGGTGCGCCTGAACTTCGATGACGAGGACGCCCGGCTGATCCCACTCGACCACAAGGGCTTCATCGAGGCCTGGTAATTTGCCGTCGCTGAAGGTGACGTCGACGACTGCGCCACGTACGGCCAGGACTTTCACTGCCGTAACACTCCGAGAACTTCAGTGGTTCGGCAATGATTGCGTGCCGTGCCGCGCACCGGCGCCGAGTCCTTGGGACTGTACAGCGGACCCGACATCGCGCCCCAATCGATGACGTTGATGGCCGCCCCCGGCATCAATTTCGCCTGTGCTCGCGCCTCGCGCGACGTCGCAGCCGCCGTCGCCGCGACGCCGTTGGCGCGCATTTCGCGCCGCCGCATTGGCTGCCTCCCCGCGGGTTGGGCCTCACGGCCGGTGGCCGGCGCCGGGATGAAGGTTTGCCCCATAGGGCATCGTGGTGCAAAATTCGGGCTTGGGCAAGCTCGCCGCCGCCGGTGCTGCCGGCATACCGCGTGGAGCCGCTCAAGGCTGACCGCGTGAGCCCCGAAGGAATCCGTTACCGTGCCGCCCAGCACTCGCGCACCTTGTCGGCCATCCGGCGTCATCCTACAACGCCTCGTCGCGGACAATCCGCACCGCGGAAAAATGTTGGGGAGACGCATGGCAATCAGCTATGGAGCGGCGGGTTGATGAACGCCACCGAGGGCGCATTGGCGGGCATTCGCGTGCTCGACCTGACGCGGGTGCTGGCGGGACCGACCTGCACCATGATGCTCGGCGACCTGGGCGCCGATGTCATCAAGGTCGAGCCGCCGACGGGCGACGACACCCGCGGCTGGGGTCCGCCGTTCGTGGAGGGCGAAGCGGCGTATTTTCTCTCCGCCAACCGCAACAAGCGCTCGCTCACGCTCAATCTTGCGGTGCCGGCCGGGCAGAAGCTGTTGGCTGCCCTGATCCGGAAAGCCGACGTGGTGGTGGATAATTTCAAGGTCGGCACGCTGCCGCGCTGGGGCTTTCCCGACGCCTGGTTCGAGGAACACGCGCCGCGCGCGGTGCGCTGCTCGATCACCGGCTACGGGCCGACCGGCCCCAAGGCGGCGCTGCCGGGCTATGATTTCGTGCTCCAGGCCGAATCCGGCCTGATGAGCATCTGCGGCGAGCCGGACGGGCGGCCGGTGCGCTACGGCGTCGCCATCGTGGATATCTGCACCGGCATGCTGGCCGCCAATGCGATCCTCGCGGCGCTCAACGCCCGCCATCGCACCGGACGCGGCCAAAGGGTTGACCTGTCGCTGTTCGAGACCTCGCTGCACATGCTGGTCAATATCGCGGAAAACCTGCTCGCCGCCGGGCGCGACGGCAGCCGGTTCGGCAACGGCCATCCGAGCATCGTGCCCTATACGTCCTTCCAGGCGAAGGACGCCATGATGGCGCTTGCGGTCGGCACCGATGCGCAGTTCGCCAAATGCGCGGCCGTGCTGGGCCACCCCGAATGGGCCGCCGACCCGCGCTTTGCCAACAACCGCGCCCGGGTGGCAAACCGCGATCTCCTCGAAAGCGGCATCGCAGTGGCGCTCGCCGAAGATACCGCCGACGCCTGGCTCGCCAAGCTCAAGGCCGTGGGGGTGCCGTGCGGGCGCATCAACTCGGTCGCCGAGGCTTTTGCCGAGCCGCAAGCGGCTGCCCGCGCCATGATCGAAACCGTGGATCACCCGGCGATCGGCGCACTCAAACTGGTCGGGATGCCGTACAAATTCTCCGATACCCCCGCCGCGGTGCGGCTGCCGCCGCCGCTGCTCGGGGAACATACCGACGAGATACTGGCCGCAGAACTCGGCCTCGATGCGGCCGCGATTGCGGCGCTGCGGGCAGGCGGGGTCATTTGAACTGTGTTTTCGGCATGGCGGACGCAGGTTGTGGGAGGTGAAAAGCTATCGGTCCCTTCTCCGGCGGTTCGACGCCACGGCAGCGCCATGATCCGCACGGTGGCAGGCGGGTTCGCGAAATTACCGGCCGCCAGCAGCGCGCAACGAAAAACGCGTCTGTTGGAAAAAAGTCTCGCGATGCGCATGGTCACGCTGTACACTTGTTCATATGCATTTTCGGAGCATTCAGCATCGTGGACTGTTGCGTCTTATTGAAGATGGAGACGGCCGAGAAATCCGCCCGGAACTTGTAAAGCGGATACGCAACATCCTTGCCGTGCTGCATGTGGCTCCCGACATGAGCGGCGTTGTCGGCCCGCCCGGCTGGCGCGTTCACCAGCTCAAGGGCGAGCGCGCGAGAACGTGGAGCATCTCCGTCAGTGGTAATTGGCGCATCACTTTCGACATTGAACAGGGAGAAATCTGCAACCTGAATTTGGAGGACTACCACTGATGAGCAGGGTCCCGCGCACGATCGGAATGGCTCCGCCTCACCCTGGCGAGTTTATTCGCGATGAGATTCTGGACGAACTCGGCTTGAGCGTAAGCGAGGCAGCCGATGTGCTCGACGTGCAGCGTGCCAGCCTGTCCGACCTCGTTGACGGCAAAGCGGCGCTGTCGCCTGAAATGGCGCTGCGCGTCGAACAGGCATTCGGGGTTAAGATGGAAACGCTGCTGGCGATGCAGACTTGGCACGACATACATGCCATCCGCCAGCGGGCCGGCGAGATCGTGGTTAGACCCTACAAGCCTCAGGTCCCGCTTCGGGCCGATGTCGCGGATGGAGCTTAATTCAGCATCCCCAGCACCCGCGGCAGCCATAGCGATATCTCCGGGATGTAGGTCACCATCACCAAAAACACCAGCATGGTGGCGAGCCACGGCAGCACCGCGACCGTCAGCTCGGTGATACCCATCTTGGTGATGCCGGAGGCGACGTAGAGGTTGAGGCCGACCGGCGGGTGGCACAGCCCGACCTCCATGTTGACGGCCATCAGGATGCCGAGATGCACCGGGTGGACGCCGAGGCGGGCGGCCATCGGGAACAGGATCGGCGCCATGATCAGCACGATCGCGGCGGGGTCCATGAAATTGCCGGCGGCCAGCAGCACGACGTTGGTGACGAGCAGGAACGCCACCATGCCGAAGCCCTGGGCCGTCATCCATTCCGCCATCGATTGCGGAATCTGCTCGGAGGTGAGCAGCCACGAGAACACCGTCGCATTGGTGATGATGTAGAGGATCATGGCGCTCATGGACGCGGCCTTGAGCAGCACCGCCGGCACTTCCGAGAACTTCAACTCCTTGTAGACGAACACCGCGATGAAGAACGCATAGACGGCCGCCATGGCGGCGGCCTCGGTCGGGGTGAACAGGCCGGTGTAGATGCCGCCGAGCACCAGCACGATCAGGAACAGCCCCCAAAAGCTCTCCCGGAAGGCGCGAAAGCATTCGCCCCAGCTGGCGCGCGGCATGCGCGGATAGTCGTTGCGCCAGGCCCGGTACCAGGTGGTCATGCCCAGCATGGTGGCGAGCATCAGCCCCGGCACCAGCCCGGCGATGAACAGCTGGCCGACGGAAGCGGAATCTACGATCCCCCCGTCCGGCCCCTTCGGCTGCATGCCGCTGGTGGCGACGGCAAAGATCACCAGATTGATCGACGGCGGAAACAGGATGCCGAGCGCGCCGGAGGTCGCGATCACGCCGGCACCGAACCGCGGCGGATAGCCGTTCTCCACGATCGCCGGCAGGATGATGGAGCCGATGCCGACCACGGTCGCCACCGACGACCCGGAAATCGCCGCGAACAGCGCGCAGGCGACGACGCCCGCGAGGCCGAGGCCGCCATACCAGTGGCCGATCAGCGAGGTGGCGAAATCGATCATCCGCTTCGCCACCCCGCCGGAGGTCAAAAAATTGCCGGCCAGGATGAAGAACGGGATCGCCATGATCTCGAAGCGGTCGATGCTGGTGAAGAGTTTTAGCCCCACCATCTTCGGATCGACGCTGGAGAGGATGAACAGATAGGTCAGCACCGACAGGCCGAGCGCAATCGAGATCGGCATGCCGGTCGCCATTAGGGATAGCAGCATGGCGAACAGCAGGATCGCGCGCGTCAGACTGCGACAATGCGATGATATCGAGCCGCGCCAGCACGCAGACGAGCGCGAGTACCAGCGGCACCGCAACGATCAGCGTCGCCATGATGGCGCCGGAGCGCCGTCCGGCAAAGGATTTGTCCGCAAGCGGCTCGGAATGCGCGGTCATCGTACCGGCTCCGCAACCGGCATCGAACCCGCCGGCGCAATTTCCGGCGCCGGGACTTGGCCCTCATACTCGATGCCATGGCCCTGGTGCGGCACATAGCCGGTCCGCAGATAGCGCCACATCACCTGCAGGAAACGGAAGCACATCAGATACGAGCCAAGCGGGATGCAGAGATAGATCATCCAGCTCGGCCATTCGAGTTCGGGCGATACCTGGTCGGGATCGAGCTCATACACGTAAATCGCACCCAGTGTGCCGATGATGCCGGTGAACAGGGCGCCGCAGGCGAGCGCGAACACGATCACCGGCGTGCGGGCTTTGGGCGATAGCTGCTTGACGAACACATCGACACCGACGTGGATGCCGGTGCGCACCCCGAGCGCGGCGCCGAATTTCGCCATCCACACGAACATGTAGGTGGCGAGTTCCTGCGCCCAGGATAGATTGATTCCCTGCAGGAAGCCGTAGACCGCATCGGCCGCGATGCTGATCGGGATTAGCCCGTGGGCCTTGGCCCAATTGGCGAGCACCACCGAATTGCTGGCACCGTAGCGATGCACCACCGCGACGAACGTAATGCACGTCGCGGCGGCGATCAGCACGCAGATGATCCATTCTTCGAGCCGGTCGAGGAAGCGGTCCAGCACGGTCAAGTCCTTATTGGCGCGTCGATGAGCAGCTTTTGGCGCGGACGATGCGTTGCACCTTATGGCATTTTGCGCCCGCCGTCAGCCGGACGCCTTCGAGTGCCGACGCGGCACCGGCGGGAATCATAAACGGCCGTTGGTGCCGTAATATGATCGCTCCCGTTTTCGCTCCGAGGACCGGAGGAAAAAAAGCCCCGCCTTTCGGTTCACCAATGGCCCCGGCTTGGCCTTACCGCTCCGACCCCGGATAGGGCGCGCCGGATTTGTGCAGATAGCGCATGCCCTTGTCGTCGCGCTCGGCGCGCATGTCGATATCCGGATAATCGACGCTTTCGCGGGCCGCACGGGTGCCGATTTCGAGGTAAACGGCATCCACCGTGCCGCGGTTGATCAGGCAGTGCCCGTCGGCCACGCCGGCCTTGAAGCCGGCTGCATCGCCCGCGCGCAAAAGCGTTTCGCCGCCGTCCTCGCACAGCACGACTTCGCCGGAAAGCACATACACGAGTTCGTCCTCGGCCGAGTGCCAGTGGCGCTGCGCCGACGCCGCGCCCGGCTTCAGCGTGGTGAGATTGACGCCGAACTGATCGAGTCCGGCCGCGTTGCCGAGCCGCTTGCGGCTGCGGCCCGCCACCGCCTGCCGGAACGGATCCGGATATCCCGTGACCGAATCCGTCTTGAGGCCCGCGATATCGATCTTTGGCATGATGCGCTCCGCCTGGGCGACGTCCAGCAATCAAGTAAATCGCCAACGGTTCAAGACCGTTGGCGATGAGCTTGCGAATGGCAGGTGATGGGCGGGCGCCCACCTTGGGCCGCGACGGTCCGGGGCACCCCTGTCGCGCCCGCCGTGCGATTGGCACAGCGGCTTGTGACCCGAATCCGGAAAAAATGACGGGCTTAACGACCCTTTCCCGGAAGTTTCAGCATCCCCAGGCCACTTCGGGCACTCCACCACCTGAACGAGCGATCGACCTGGAATGCTCAGGGCGTAATGTCAGTCTCCAGGCAGTGCGGCTGCTTGAACTGGGAGGGATCGATCTGGCCCGACAACAGTCCTGGCGCATAGTAGCTGATGTTATCCGTGTTGTTTGGCCCGACCCCGCTCGGAACCGATCCGTAACCGGCTCGTGCGCGCATCCGGTAGGCGATAGCATGGTCCGCACATGATGTGTCGCCGGATACGCCGAGACCGCCGACCACTTGCCCATTGCTGTAGAGGGCAACCCCGCCACCGAAAGTGATGATGCCACCGACGACAGACCCGGTACCCGTTGCCTGCGCATTAAATAGGGGATTGAAGGGATTCGAGTTGTTCAGCCCATACAGCGAACCGCCCGGCTGTGTTGGGCCGTAGAGGTTGGCGGTCGAGAGGGCAAGCTGGCTGTTACTGAACGCGTTGGCGGTGAACGCCTTAGCGATAGCAATATCACGGCTGCCCGGCCATGCATCTGGACTCGACCGGACGACGCCGCACAGCACGCCCTGTCGATCCACCACTGCTGCCCACATCTTATTGGGCGAGAATAATCCGCCGTTGCTGAGCGTGACCACGTATGACAACTGGCCAAGTACGTTGTTTACCACCGCTTGCGATAATGAGCATTGCTGCGGCCCGCCATTCGCATTCTGCGCCCAGGCTCCGCTGCCGGCCCACAGCAGCATTGCACCCGCGAACAAAGCTTTCTTCATGACCTACCTCCGAATTTGGTTGTACCAGCGAAATGAGACTCGCACATGAACCAAGCGTGACGCAACAGCAACGCAACCGGTCACGGCATCCCGGCCATGCGCCGAGCGCCGCCACGATGTTCGCGATACGATCACCCCACTCGCGGCCGCCAACTTTGCAAGAGTCTCCGCACGGTCGGCTACCGGGGCGAACATGGGAGGGAAGGCCAAGCCGGTAAGACCGCCCGCACCGCCGCGGGTACCAGCCCGGATCAATTATCAGCGTCTCGTGGTGCCTGCGACAACTCAGGCCGCATTGTCCGGAGCGGCGGATTCGGTAAGTCGCCGCTTTGCGGCAGCTCTCCGCGAAGGCAATTTGGCTTGGCGATAAGACAGGCTCCAACAGCTTTCAGCTCGCTGAAAAGATGAAAATGATATTTTTCTATCTAACTAAGTCATCGGTTGTGGTTGCACGGACTATCAAACGGCGCACTGGTATCTCAAAATATCGGTAGCACGCAGCGGAGAGGCCCGTCATTACCAGCATCGTCGCGAATGACAATACGCTTCGGCCTCCGTGCTCTTACCGCGCCGACCCTTCGCAACCATCAGGCTGGGTCGAGGACTTCCACCTTCAAGCTGCCGATGATGCTTTGCACACACGAAAAAGGCCCCGGAAACCGGGGCCTTCCAAGGCTAGGCCCGGATTATGCATCGGGCATGAGATTTTTGGCGAGGACAGTGGCGCAAAGCGAGCGACTCACGTAGCAAATCGGGTGTTGCGTTCGGTAGCCCTGCGTTTCAGCTCTGCGCCACAGCCGACATGACTGACGAACCGTTCGATCCGCTGCTCCCCTTTGACCTCCCCGCCGTTCGCCGCAAGAAAGTCACGGTCGATTTTGGTGGCGGCAATCAGTCCTCCGATGCCGGCCTGCTGCTGCTGCGGGAGGCGGAGCGCCGGCTTGGGGTATGCCGGCGGCTGGCGGAAGCGATGCCGGATCGCCGCGATCCCGACCGGGTAAGGCACGCGATGCTCGAGATGGTGATGGCGCGGGCCGCTGTGAAATCACATTGAAGGGTGCCCGCAATCGCCGCTTCGACTCCTTGGCTATGGGCGCGGGCTATAATATCACCGTGGAGTCGGAACTCAACGAGGAGAAAAACATGATCGTCGCGATCGTGACGTTTCAGCTGCCGCAACCGGCCACGCTCGCCGAGATCACCGAGACGTTCCGGGGAACGGCGCCGCGCTACCAAGGCCTGGCGGGGCTGTTGCGAAAAAACTATTGGGTGAGCGACGACGGACTTAGCGCCGGCGGCATTTATGTCTGGGAGTCGCGCGCCGACGCCGAGCGGGTCTATACGCCGGAATGGCAACAGATGGTGACCGCCAAATACGGTTCGCCGCCGACGATCGCGTTCTTCCGCTCGCCCGTAATGGTGGACAACCGCGACGGCACCATCAGCGTTTCGGCGTGATCGCCGCTGCCGCGGCTCACATCGTCAGCACCACGCGGCCGACCACGCGGCCGGCGCGCAGATCGTCGAGCGCGGCCTGCGCCTGCGCCAGCGGCCGTTCGGCGATCGGCATGGTTGGGGTGTGACCGCCTCGCGCGAGCGCCATGAGTTCCTGCGCTTCCGCAAGCGTGCCGGTGAGCACCCCCTCGATCGTCATGGCGCGCAGCGCGAACATCGCGGCCGGCGTCGCATAGCCGCCGCCGATGAGCCCCGTGACCACCACCTTGCCGCCCCTGGCGAGCACGCCGGTCGCAAAGCCGAGCGAAGCGTCCGACCCGACGAAGTCGCAGACCCCGTATGCACCGCCGCCGGTCGCCGCCATCACGGCCTTGCGCGCCGCCGGATCGGCCGGGTCGAACACCGCCGCAGCCCCGGCCGCCAGCGCCGCGGCCCGCTTCCCCGCATCGATGTCGGCGGCGAGCGGTGCCGAAGCGAACAAGGTGCGGGCAAGCCCCAGACCCATCATCCCGACGCCGCCGAGGCCGACCAGCAGCACCGGCCCCCGCGCGGCCGCCGCGGTGAGCCGTTTCAGCGCCGCGAAGGCGGTGAGGCCCGAGCACATCAGCGTTCCGGCCTGCGCCGCCGTAAGGGGCGCGTAATCCAGGAGATAGCGCGGATGCGGCACCAGCACATGGCTCGCATAGCCGCCATCCACCGCGATGCCGAGATGGCGCGGCGCGGCGCACAGATTTTCCTCGCCGTGCCGACACGCCGCACAGGAGCCGCAGCCGATCCAGGGATACACCGCAACCTCGCGCCCAGCCGCCGCCGAAGCATCCGCCGCCACATCGGGGCCGGCGGCTTCGATCGTCCCGGCGATCTCGTGGCCGAGCGTGAACGGCAGCGACCGCCCGGCCGTGATATCGAGCCGCTTGTCGCCGACGAGCTTGAAATAGCCGTCCTGCATGTGCAGGTCGGAATGGCACACCCCGCAGCGCGCGATCCGCACCAATACTTCGGAGCCGCGCGGTGCCGGGCACTCCACAATGGTTTCGCACAGCGGCGCCTCATAGGCGACGAGCGATTGGCGGCGCAGGTGGATCATCGGTAGCGGTCCCAGGATTTGACCGGACCAGCATGCGGACGTTTCGCTTGCGCGGTCAATGCGGTTGCGCGGTTTGTCGTTCTGGATGACCAGGCGGGAACCGGAACGCATGACCGTGGTATCGAGGCCCGGATGATCGAACTTGAGGGCACGCGTGCGGGCGAGGCCGCGCATAAAGGCTTCGATGACCGGCCGATCGCTTGCCGTAATGCCGTAAGCACGGGCGCCCGCGATATCCGCCTCGGCGCAGGCGGCAGCGAGCCGGACGAGCGCCTTGTGCAGATCCATGACCAGCCGATGGGCGGTGTCGCTTCCGTCGGCCGGGAGCGCCGAGAGTTCCGCGAATTCGAGCCGCTTCGATCGCGTCGCGTTCGAGTGGAATTCTTGATTTTAGGGCGGACAGCCGTTTCGTCGCCTCCGCTCCGGATTGCGAATCGGCGGCGGCTACGGCATCGATCATGGTGCCGATATCGCGGAACAGCGCAGTGATTTGGGCGGCAAGGCCCGACGCCGCGATGCCGCCGGGATCAAACCCGTGTGCGGTCGCCACCATCGCTCCAATCTCGGCGGCATTGACGCCAGACGTGGCGCATTCGGCTGCAAAATCGTCCGGCGCCGCAGCCGGATTGGCCGCCCGTCTCGCAGGGGCCTGCAGGGCGCTCATGCGGACTTTCGCGCGATCGTTTGCCGCCAGCCCCTCGGCTATGCGCGCGGGCAACAGGACTTCGCTTTGCCCGAGACGCTGAAGAATGCGCGCTTTCATTGCAAAAACTGCCGATCCGGATCCGATTTCCGATCACTGTTTAGCATTGAATCAAAAAGGTTATTTGCGTCAGATCATTCATGGAACCGTCATAAATGCGGCGGCGCTTTTTCGCGTGATCTCGCCCGGCCGGTTGGTGCACGCCCGCCGCGTGAGGTTTTCTGCCGAGGAGCGTGGCGGCCGACCATTGATTTCCATCAATGCTGAGGATCGAAACAAGTTCAATTGTCCGGCTCGATCAGCGGTCCGAGAGGCGGCAATACTTTCACGGACTATAAAAAAATGGAGTATAACCCATGATGACGCGACGTGAGGCAAATGCGGGGCTCGCTTCGGCCGCATTTGTGGCCGGCACTTCCGAATTGGCCGTGGCGGCGGCAAAAATAAAGGAACTGCCGTCGCCCCGCGCAAGTGGCGGCAAGCCGCTATTCGATGCCCTAAAGCTGCGGCGCTCGATCCGCGAATACGCGGACCGGCCGCTGCCGCCGCAAGTCTTGTCGGACCTTTTGTGGGCCGCGTTCGGCATCAATCGCCCGAGCGGTGATCGCACGGCGCCGTATTGGCGTCACGTGATGGTTATTGACGTCTACGCTGCCATGGCCGATGGCGTATGGCTATACGATCCGAAGCTGCACCGTCTGGAGCAACACCTCGAGGCCGATATCCGCGGTCAGACCGGCATGCAGGATTTCGTCGCCACCGCACCGCTCAATCTCGTCTACGTGGCGCATGGGGAGCGCATGCAGGACATCCCCGCCGAAGATCGCCGGCTGTTCGCTTCCGTCGATAGCGGGTTCATCGGCCAGAATGTTTACCTCTACTGTGCGTCCGAGGGTCTGGCCACGGTGTTTCGAGGGTCGGTCGACTATCCAAAGCTCGCCGCTACCATGAAACTCGGCGACGGACAGTTCGTCACGTTTGCCCAGACGGTCGGATACCCGCGCGCATGAACGCCGAAGCGAAGCCAATGCTCACGAAACGAGGGGCCTAACGCATCCGCGATTTCAGCCGGATCATTTTGCCATCTACCGCGAATTTTCCGTAGCCGTGATGGTGGATAGTCTTGGGGTGCTTTTGTTCCGGATCGATCCAGGCCTTCAGCACTTCAAGGATAAAGAGATTGTATGTGGTGACCAGCCGCGTATTGGTCACCCTGCATTCGAGATTGGCGAAACACTCCGCGACCAGCGGCGGCGTCACCCGTTCGGCCGGCACCGGCGTCAGGCCGCACCTTACGAATTTCTCCACGTCGCGCCCGGAACAATTGCCGACCTTCACGACCTTCGACGCGAGGGGTCGCGCCGGCACGGCGATGACGCATTCCTTGGTCGCCCGCAATCCGGCAAAACTGTAGTTCGCGCTGCTGACCACGCAGCCAACCAGCGGCGGCTCGAATTCGACCATCATGTGCCACGACATCGTCATG
Organism: uncultured Alphaproteobacteria bacterium; assembly: GCA_963802745.1. Lineage (GTDB taxonomy): Bacteria > Pseudomonadota > Alphaproteobacteria > Rhizobiales > Xanthobacteraceae > JAJPKK01. Next base: position 371,705 of record CAWDKL010000048.1, read on the forward strand.
ACGTTGGCGCGGCCCTTGTGGAAGGTCGTCAGCAAGACCACCGGGCCTGGTTCCAGCAACCGATAGACCTCCGCCAGCGGCAAATCTTTCATCATCATTCCTGGCGCCGCAGCGTCTCGATCGGATGCCGCCTGCGGGGTAACCAGTTTTCCGGCGCCGCGGCGAACTGGTCCACAGGTAGCGCAAGCCAGCGTATGCTGACGTACCTTGCGCGAATTGATTTTGCGCAAGAGATAAATCCATCCGCCACGGCGGACCACGATGCTATGATGCGGCCGCCGCATCTGATGTAAATCAAGGCGCCATCCTGGCGCTTGGATGAAGCATGATGCCGGCTCGCGACCGCGCCCTATCATTCGCCTCGCAAGGACGACGCACAAGGACCAAATGGCGATTTCTGCACGATGGAAACGCGGTTCGCTTGTCCTCGCGTTGTTGCTCGCATGTGGTGCTGCCGCAGCAGCCTGGAACTATGACGCCCTGGTACAGTGGTTGACCAGCGCAGGCCGAACCGCCACCATTATGGTATCCGGCAATATCGAAGCCCATCAGAGCGTTCTCGGCTTCAAGACCGTGCAATCCAGAATCATCGAATTGCCGCTCAACGAAGGCCAATGGGTCAAGGCTGGACAGTTGATTTCGCGTCTCGACGATTCCGATTACCGCCAACAGGTGGTGATGGCGGAGGCGGCGCTCGCCGTGCAGCGGCGCCAGCTTGCCGCCGCCGAACAGAATCTCGCCGCTGCCAAGAAGACCGTCGAGAGCGACGCCGCGGATTTGGAACTGGCCAAGGTCGAATTTTCGCGGACCACCGGCCTGACGCGAATTGGTGCCGCCAGTGTCGAGGCCCGCGACCAGGCCAACGCCGTTCTGAAGAAGGCCAATGCGGCGATCGAGCGCGACCGGGCGCTGGAGGCCGCCGCGGAGCGGCAGGTCGAGCTCGCCATGGCGAATATCCGCAACGCCGAGGAGTCGCTCAAGCTCGCCAAGATCGTGCTCGATTACACGGTCCTGGCGGCGCCCTTCGACGGCGTGATCACGGTGCGGCAGGCGGAACTCGGCGAAATCATGGTGCCCGGCGCGCCGGTGGTTACGCTCGCCGACCTCGATCACATCTGGCTGCGCGCCTATATCAACGAAACCGATCTCGGCAAGATACGCCTCGATCAAAGCGCCGCGGTGACGACCGACACCTACCCGGGCAAGACCTATCGGGGCCGCGTTTCCTTCATCTCGTCATCCGCCGAGTTTACGCCGAAGAGCGTCGAGACCCACGCGGAACGCGTCACGCTGGTCTACCGCATCAAGATCGACATCGACAATCCGACCCATGAACTGGTGCCCGGCATGCCGGCCGATGCGGTCCTTGAGGCGCTGCCGCCGGGCAAGCCGTGACCGCGCAAGCGCCCATCATCCGCATCGACGGGCTGGTCAAGCGGTTTGCGGACGTGACCGCCGTCGACCGGCTGAGCTTTGCGGTGAACAGGGCCGAAATCTTCGGCCTCGTCGGACCCGACGGTGCCGGCAAGACCGCGACCATGCGCATGCTGGCCGGCGTGATGCGTCCCGACGGCGGGGCCATCATGATCGACGGAATCGATGCCGTCGCGGATCCCGAGACCGCCAAGCAGCATGTGAGCTATATGCCGCAGCGCTTCGGCCTCTACGAAGACCTGACGGTGGACGAAAATATCCGCTTCTATGCGGATCTGTTCGAAGTGCCGGCACGCCTTCGCCGCGAGCGCGCGAGCCGGCTGCTGGCGGCGTCCGGCATGAGCAATTTCGGCCGCTTCAAGGCCGGCCAGCTGTCCGGCGGCATGAAGCAGAAGCTCGGACTGACTTGTGCGCTGGTGCACACGCCAAAGATCCTGCTGCTGGACGAGCCGACCACCGGCGTCGATCCGGTATCCCGCCGCGACTTCTGGCGCATCCTCTATGGGCTGCGCGAGGAGGGTGTCACCATCGTGATATCGACCGCCTATCTGGACGAGGCCGAACGCTGCAACCGGCTGACCCTGCTCCACAACGGCCACGCGCTCTATTGCGACACCCCGACGGCGCTCAAAGAGCGCATGCCGGGCGCGCTGATTGCGATTTTCTCCGCCGACGGCCGCGCGGTGCGCACTGCCATCACGGGTCAGCCGGGGGTGAGCCACGTCCTCTTGGTCGGCGACGGCGTCCACGCGGTGGCGGATGATGCCGGGCGGCGCATTCCGCAGTTGCGCGAGACGCTCGGCCATGCCGGGGTGCCGTTTTCCGCGATCGCGGTCGCGGCGCCCAGCATCGAGGACGTGTTCGTTGCGCTGCTTGAAACCGCGGATGTGCCAAGGGATGCGGCGAGGGATGCGCCGTGATGATGTCCGCGCCGCCGAACCAAACGCAAGACGGCGACCAGGTCATCGCCGACGACCTCGTCAAGCGGTTCGGCGCCTTTGTCGCCGTGGATCATGTGAGTTTTCGCATCGCGCGCGGCGAAATCATGGGCTTCCTTGGGCCGAACGGCGCCGGCAAATCCACCATCATCCGCATCCTTTGCGGCCTGCTGCGCTTGAGCGGCGGCCGCGCCATCGTGGCCGGGATCGACATCGCGTGCGATCCGGAAGCCGTGCGCCAGCGCATCGGCTACATGTCGCAGAAATTTTCGCTCTACCGCGATCTCACGGTGGAGGAGAATCTGCGTTTCTTCGGCGGCATTTACGGCGTTCCGCGCGCGGACATTGCCGAGCGGATGCGCTTTGCGGTCGAGATGGCCGGGCTTGGCGGCCGCGAGCGGGCATTGGTCGGAACGCTTGCGGGCGGCTGGCAGCAGCGCCTGGCCCTTGGTTGCGCGGTGCTGCACCGGCCGCCCATCCTGTTCCTGGACGAGCCGACCTCGGGCGTCGAGCCGGCGTCGCGGCGGCGCTTCTGGGACCTCATCCACAGCCTCGCCGGCGACGGCGTGACGGTCCTGGTTTCGACCCATTACATGGATGAAGCCGAGTACTGCCACCGGGCGGCCTTGATCAACCATGGACGTCTGATCGCCATCGGCAGTCCGGCGCAACTCAAGGAGACCGCGCTCGGCGGCGAATTGCTGCTGATGGAATGCGAGGCGCTCGGGCCGACGCTGGCGGCGCTGCAGGAGGCACCCGGGGTGCTGGATTGCTCGGTATTCGGCAATACGCTTCACGTTCTGGTCCGCAATGCCGAGATGAGCCTGCGGGAGCTGCCGGAGTTTCTGGCCTCCAAGGGCCTACGTCCGCGCCACATGGCGCGCATCGCCGCGTCGCTCGAAGATGCGTTCGTGCAGCTCATCGCTGCCGATGCCGCGAAGGGGAGGGCGGCCGCATGAGGATAGGCCGGCTCAAAGCCATTGCGGTCAAGGAACTGCTGCAGATTTGGCGCGATCCGCGCAGCCTGATGATCGCGCTCTTGATGCCGTTCACCCAAATGTTTCTGTTGGGTTACGGCGTGACGCTCGATCTCAAGCACATTCCGGTGTGTGCGTTCGACCGGGAGGCGAGCCAGAACAGCCAGTCCCTGCTCAAGCATTTCGAGGCGTCGGCCTATTTTGCCATCGCGCGCAATGTCGCGACCTATCCGGCGCTGGTGGGCGCGATCGATCGCGGCGATTGCAAGATCGCGATCGTGGTGCCGCCGGATTTCTCGCAGCGCCTGAACGATACCGGCAGCGCGTCCGTCCAGGCCATCCTGGATGCGACCGACGACAACACTGCGAACATCGCCTACGGCTATGCGCTCGCCGTGGTCTCCGGCTATTCGGGCGAAATGACAATCAACGCCCTGGATCGGCAGGGCCGCCAGTTCCAGCAAATCCAGCCGATGATGGTGCAGTCGCGAGTCTGGTTCAACGAGGATCTGGAAAGCCGCAATTTCATCATTCCCGGAGTGGTCGCCGTCATCATGGCGCTGGTCGGGGCGCAGCTCACCTCGCTCACCATTTCACGCGAGTGGGAGCGCGGCACCATGGAACTGCTCATCTCGACGCCGGTGCGGCCGAGCGAGGTGATGATCGGCAAGATCGCGCCCTATTTGGTTATCGGCTGGATCGATGCCGGCTTCTGCCTGGTCCTCGCGGCGCTGTGGTTCGGGGTGCCGTTCCGCGGCACCATTTTTACCTTATTCGTCACCACGACGCTGTTTCTGATCGTGGTGCTCGGGATCGGCTATCTGTTGTCGGTGCTGATCCGCAGCCAGATCGGCGCCAGCCAGATCGCCATGCTGCTCACCTTGCTGCCGACCACGCTGCTTTCGGGCTACGTGTTTCCCATCGACCAGATGCCCCGCATCGTGCAGGATATCACCTATCTGGTTTACTCTCGCTACTATGTCACCATCGTGAAATCGATCTTTCTCAAAGGCTCCGATATTCCCGCATTGGCGATGCCGATATTGTTTCTTCTGGTTTATGCCGTCGCCGTGATGGTGCTGGCGGCCCGCGCCTTCCATAAACGGCTCGATTGACCATGTTCGGCCGCTTCACCCAAATCCTGATCAAGGAGTTCATCCAGCTTTGGCGCGACAAATGGGGGCGCTTCCGTCTGATCGTGCCGCCGGTGATCCAGCTGCTTTTATTCGGCTATGCGGCGACCTTCGAGGTCTATCACGTATCGACCGTGGTGCTCGATCTCGACCACACGCAGGAAAGCCGCGATCTCGTCGCCCGCTTCACCTCGAGTAACCGGCTCGCCATCGTCAGGCGTGCCCAGACTCAGCAGGAGGCCGACGGGATGATCGATCGCAGCGATGCGGCGGTCGCTCTGGTAATTCATGCGGGCTTTGCCAATCTGTTGCGCAAGGGCCAGGCCGCTCCGCTCCAGGTGCTGGTCAACGGCACCAACTCGAACACCGCGCTGATCGCGCTCGGCTACATCAACACGATCGCGGCGCAATTCTCGCAGGACTATACGACCGACCTGGCGGAGCGCACCCAGGGCATTCAGGGGCTGATGCGGCAAGTCCAGGTCACGCTGGTGCAGCGTCCCTGGTACAATCCGGACTTCAACGGCCGCTGGTTCTTCGTGCCCGGCGTGATCGCCACCATCACGCTGGTGATGGTGGTCAATCTCACGGCGTTTGCGGTGGTGCGCGAACGCGAGGTCGGCACGCTCGAACAGATCATGGTCAGCCCGATTCGGCCGGCCGAGTTCATCCTCGGCAAGACCGTGCCGTTTTTTGTCGTCGGCATGGGCCTGGCCGGCCTCGTCACCATCGTGGGGATCGTCTGGTTCCAAATTCCCTTCGTCGGCAATCCGTTGGTGTTCCTGCTCGGCACGACCATCTATATGCTGAGCCTTTTGGCGCTCGGCCTGCTGATCTCCACGGTCTGCTCGACCCAGCAGCAGGCCTTCGCCACCAACTTCTTCGTGGTCAATCCGCTGTTCACCCTGTCGGGTTTCAGCTTTCCGATTTCCAGCATGCCGGAATTCATGCAGTGGCTCACTTACGTCAATCCGCTGCGCTATTATCTCATCGTTATCCGCGGCACGTTTCTTAAAGGTATTGGGCTCTCGATCTTGTGGCCGCAGATGCTGGCAATGGCGGCGATCGCGGCGGTGCTGATGACTTTTTGCATCCTGCGGTTCCGCAAATCGCTGGAATGACGATGGCTCCGGTCGAAGCCGAGCCGTCTTCCGGTCCGAGTCGCAAACCGTGATCCTCGGCGTCGGCTGGCTAAGCATCATGCGCGCAAGAGTACCGTGGATGCGAAAACGCGCTGGCCTTCGATGCCTGGAATGCGTACGTTATGCTTGATCGAGACGTTTGAGAGGGATGGTAAAATGCGACTGCAGGCATTCTTCTTCGCCATGATGCTGGCCGGGCCGGCCGTGGCCGACGAATGGAACGAGTTCCAGCCACCCGATCATTCGTTCACGGTCAATTTTCCGACCGCGCCCACCATCGCGACAACGGTCTATCGCACCGCCGACGGCCGGGCATTCGATGCGCACGTGTACTACACCAAGCAAGAGGGCGGCGCGTTCACGCTGATGGTCACGGAAATCCCGGAAACCGGCAGCCAAACCCAAGAAGATGCGCTGATGGCCGATGCGGTCAAGAAGATGACCGAGGGGGGCACGATCAAGCTCGACATCCAGCACCGCATTCGCTGGAACTACGGCCGTCAGCTAGCCATCGCGGGCATCAACGGAGGTTATGCGTACATCGCGGTGTTTCATCACAACAATCGCCTGTACCAGATCGAGGGTAAGGCGTTTGTCGCGGGCGGCCAGGCCGAGGTAGACGCCATGCGGTTTCAGCAATCGCTCGATTTTCCGTGAGCCCGTCGGTCCGTCGAGGGATCGTTCCGGTCACGCCAAATCGCGGAATCGTAGGGTGGGCAAAGGCGCCCGGCACGGTCAAAACAGGACTCGCAGAACTCTGGCGTCCTTGCCCACCAGCGGCGCTGCGCCATCAATGTTACCCGCAGCCTTGCTTGAGCATGCACGCCAGCGGAGCCGCCGATCCGCTGGCCGGGTGCGAAGGCCTCCTCGGATTTCATGTGAATTTTTGCCGTCAGCCTCCCAGAGGGCGCCGCTTAACCCGTCGTCCGTCTAGCGGCACTCCTGACCGACCCGGTCGAGCGCCTGGGCGAGGCCCTTGAGCGAATAGGTGTCGGTGCTGGCGGTCCCCCTGGCCGAGGTCCCTTTAACCGTCAGGTCCGAGCCCTTGCGCATGGCTTCGACCAGTTTGGACTCCTCGGCGGCGTTTTTGACCCAGGCGCCATCGCCCTGCGTGTACATGGCGTAGCTTGCGCCTGCGACCTGCACCATGGCATCGGCATTCTGCTTGCCCTGGTAGCCGAAGATCACCGATATCTCGTCCTTCACCTTCTCGCTCGGCCGCGACGACACGAACAGGAAGGCCGGATCGCGTGGGCGGTTCGGCGGCTCGGTACTGGATTTGGTTGGCTTGGCCAGCGCGAAACATACCTTCTTGCCGTCAGGCGTCGCCGTGTAGGCACCCCAATCACCGTATTGCCCAAGCAGTGCGGGCTGTACGCCGCCGATGGCCGGCGCCGCTGCGCTGGGTTTGGCCGCCGCCGGTTTGGCCGCCGCCGGTTTGGCGGCCGGTTTCGGCTTGGCGGCCGGTGCCGCCTGATCTTGCGCCAGCGCCTGGCCCGCGGCCAACGGAGCTACCGCCAGGGCCACGGCAAGGCCTATCCGGAGCCGTCCGGATATCCGGCGGGAATTGGGTTCATCGCACATCATGTTAAAGTCACCCGAAGCATGGTCCGACCAGATTAAATCAAGGCGATTGTTCACCAAAGTGGCTTTATAAAGGCGAGCGCTGCATTGCACGCGTCGTCCAAATCGCGATGGTGCGCCATGATAGGATGCATCGAGCCCAATCGCCAGCACCGCGGGTCGTTGGAGGTCGTTGGTTCGCCGCTGGTCACCGGGCGATGGCGCGGTCACGGAGCCTGGGCAATGCTTGGTGCGCCGCGCCTCGGGCGATCGGGGGGAGCGGCGGTCGCTCAGGCGCGCCGGATCAAGACGCAGGCGCACGCGCAGGCGATGATGGCCCAGCCCGTGAGGATGGCCATTGTGGTGATGGCGGGCATCATGGCGCGAACTCCCTGATCTAGCGGCCCCCGGGGTGCATTGCGGATGGCGGATGGCTGCCAAGCGTCATTGTGCTCGATTTGCCCCATGAAGCGATTACTGCGTTCGGGGCCGGTCCAAAAATGGTTAACCAGGCATGAACCATTAGGGCGCTCCCGCGACCAAGGTGTAGACATTGGCCCTACCCCCCATCCCCCCCCAAGGGTTGATGTTAGCAGCCCCGGCCGTACCCTCGGCTGGGGCCATTTCTTTTGCGGAACCATGTGAGGGGGCGAAGCGGCGAGGGGACCGGGCTGGCATCACGGAATGATGAGGTCGCGCCGCACTTTGGTAATGATGTCGGGCGGTGGGGAGCGTGGCATGCCAGCGTCCGCAATGTCCGGAACTCAGCCGCAACGCATGCGGCCCGGAATGTCCAAGCGACAGCGGCCGCCGGTCAGGGCGTCGTCCGGCGGCGAATCGGGTCATCGGGGTGACCGGGACCGCCCGGCGTCGGAACCGAACGGAATCCTAACTATTCCTTAAGCTGTCCATTGAAAGGTCACGATCTCCTAATAAATGTTCGCATCGACTTCAGCCCGTGGGGGCAGTGGGGGATGGGGTCGGGGCGTGGTGGGGGAACACACGCCCAAATCATCGGAAGTGTGGAGAGCGACGAAGGCCACTTTTTAGGGGCAGCGGCCCATTCGTTCCCTCGCAACCGTTGGGCTGGCCGCCGTCATCAGCCAGATCGCTCTGCCATTGCCCGAAGGTCGTTCGCGAAGCTTGCATAGCAAGGCGCGGAACGGCAAAGCGTTCGGGGAGCGTGAACGATGGCCGGCGAAGGAGCGCCTCGGGTGACTGGCATCGTTGCCGCGGGCGAACCCGACGGAAGCCACGTCATAGAAATCACGGAGCCGAATGGCGCGAAAAGACGTGTCAAGGTCCCGCGGGAGGTTGCCGCGCCTCTTGCCTGCCTTCTACAGATAGACATCCTTGAACGAGCTTCGCGGTTGGCGCACGGCATGGAGCTTCCGATGATGGTGGTTCGTCGCGTTGATGTGGTCCATTGGGGGCTCGAGTCCGACCTGGTATTTTCTACGGAGCAAATGGGATCGGTGATTTTGCAGATGTCCGACGCCATTCTTCGGCAGCTGCAATACGAGATTCAGCAGGTTCAGACATATCGCTCGACATCGACGCGAGCGCATTGACACTCGTGGCGAAGGCAGCCCCAAATGGTCCTGCCCCACCGGTAAATGAGATCGTCGCATGCGGGCTTCCAAAGGCGCACGCAGATGTCTGACGCCTATCAGATAGGAAACGAGCAAGAATTTTTCGTCGTCGATCGGCGAACCCGTCATGTGCGCGCGACCATGCCGCGGAAATTTTATCGGTGGAGAGGGCCGGAGCTTCTCTATCGGCCACGAAGCCATGTGGGTAATAGCTACTTTCCGGCGCAAAATAGCGGTGCTGGCGCTTTGATTCCAGAGGCAGCCGAGCCTGGAAGGTGCAAGGGCGAACGGGTTCGGGTCTAACCTGGCACCCGTCGCCCGGTCCCCCTGGTTGAACCAGGTTTTCGCAAAAATTTTCTCGAAATGGGTATTGACGCGGGCGCGCAAATCTGTCTCATTTATATAAATGAGACAGGAGCAAATCATCGCGCAGCGCCAGAAGCTGCTCGGCCGTCTCCCGGTGACCGGCGAGATGGTGCGCGGCACGGTGCTGGAGCGGACCATCCGCAATCACGCCAGCGGCTGTGCCAAATGCGCGAGCGGTGAAGGCCACCCGCTCACGGTGCTGACGGTCAGCTATCCGGGCGGACGCACCCGGCAGTTCAGCCTGCGCGGCGAACGCGTTGAGGAGGTGCGCCGCTGGGTGCGCAATTATCAGGACCTCAAGGCGGCCATCGAGGCCGTCTGCGAACTCAACCACGAACTATTGCGCGCGGACAAAACCCGGTCAGCCAAACCCCCGTCGAAAGCCCGGAGGCGGCGCCATGATTAAAATGCGACGCGCACAGCTTGGGTTCGGCGACGGACTGATCCAGGCGGAAATCGCCGATCTGCGCGAGGACTGGATGGTGCACGCCGACCAAGTGCTGGAGGACGAACAGCTGGTGGCGACCGTGTACGAAGCTTTGGGCAAGCGGCATCCCAACAGCCGCAGCCGCGGCCGGCAAGGCACTCCGGCCGACGTGGTGTTGCGCTTGCTGGTGCTCAAGCATGTCCGCAACTGGAGTTATGAGGTGCTGGAACGCGAAGTGCGCGCCAATCTGGTGTACCGCGACTTCACCCGCGTCGGCGGCGCCAAGATGCGGGGTGCGGGTGCTGATCCGCACCATGAAGAAGATCACCAAGATCGCCGGCGAGGCCGGCGCCAAGCTGCGCGACCGCAGCCGCAGCGTGAAGCTGCGCACGCTGGACGAGGCCGCTGCCAAAGCCAAGGGTGTCAAACGCGTCTGCATCCCCAACCGCTCGACCAAGAGCGCCGAGCGCAAACGCGAGCAGAAGAAGCGCTGGTTCCGAAACGGTCAGAAATGGCGCACCGGGTGCGAGGGACGCATCAGCGTCGTAAAGCGCCGGCACGGTCTCGCCCGCTGCCGCTACAAAGGCGATGACGGCATGAAACGCTGGGTCGGCCTCGGTGTCATCGCAGACAATCTGATCAACATCGGACGCACCATCGCCAATCGCGCCGTCACCCAGCAAACCGCATCGGCAACGCAGACCGGCGGATGATATTCGCCCGTCCTGCCGATCATCACTTCAACCCCGCCGGTCGCCCCGGCGGGGTTTTTCTATTGTACATAGATAGGATATCCCTCGCTGCGCAAAAAGCCCAATTTTGCGCCGGAAAGTAGCTAGCAAGTCGTGGATGTAGTGGATGTAGATGAGCCCGATGATCCCGCGTAGGGCTTTGCCGGCGTTCCGCCGCAAGGTCTCGATCCTTCCAAAAAGCTCATCGAGCAGGGTCATGGCACGCTGGCCGAGGAGGGTGCCGGCGCGGGCCGTATATTCGGCAAATACTTTATTCTCCGGATGTGCCGCCGCCATGCTGGCGACGGCGTCGTTCTTGACGGCCAGATAATTCTTGCTCCGCGGCAGCAGCTGGCGATGCATGATGTCGAGGATGAGGAACTCATCCGCAGGCGCTTCCATATAGATCGATACCGCCACCATCATGAAAATGGTGTTCAAACGTTCGTGGGCGGCTTCGAGATTGAGCTCCACATAAGCGTAGGACTCGATCAGCCCGGCGTCGTCGGGGGATAGGTTGTGCAGCGCCGAACCCACGTCGTCCTCGAAGGCCTGGATGGCTTCGTTGATGGCGGCGAGCCGCGCGGTGTCGTGGTCGTCGAAAACCGTGGCACCGGCTGGAACTGCCGCCACCATGAGCGCAAGAGCCAACGATAAGCGGACTACCGGATGCGCCGCGATCACCGCAATCCGTTCTGTCAACAGGCGGGCGCCGGTGAAAATTGCACGCATAGTTCCGGCCTGGATTGCCGGCAGCCTACCTGGATCGTCATGGCGGGGCTTGTCCAGGCCGTCAACACCTTTGAGTTCGCACGGCATTTTGAACGTGGACGCCCGCAACGGGCACGGCGATGACGCACGCCCCATCGTGCAGGTTGGTGTATATATGCCCACGGCTTGCCTCCCTGCGGAGCGCGTGATTGGCTCACGCGATGCGATCGTGACCGCACGATATCGGATCGGTCCGATCCCGTCATCTCGGCTTTCATCTACCGCGCCGCTTCTGCTAAGTTGTGCGGCGACATGCGACCCGTTCCTTCGCGCCGATCAGCGCTTCCGCCGATGCCGTGTGTCGAGGTGCCGTAATTCCCCAGTGAGGGGCGTGCGCTTGTTGTTCGGCTCGGCAAACCTCAACCATTTTTGGATGCTTCGGGCTTCTACAGCCCATTCGAAGTGGTCGGACTCGGAGAACGCAAAATCCGGTATGCCGCCGGAGTCGACGCCCTCCAGGCCCTCCAGTTGGTGATGCGAATGATTTCGGCGCTGCTGCATCATTACCGTCACGAGCCGTCCGTCGAGTTGTTCTTTTTGGAACCTGGTGATGACCTCGGATTCCCAGAGGAGCAATTCTAGCCGCTGGTTGCGCCACGCCGAAGCGCATGGCCGCGGGTAGTCATGATTTCAGGGCGCCACGGATGTCCTTAAGCAGGCGAAAGAGATGGTAGGGATCGCTCGGCGAAGGGGCAAAGTCGAAGTGCTCATAGAAGGACTTGGCCTCGGTATCCTTCGCGTGAACCGCGAAGGCCCGAATGCCGGCGATTTCGGCAGCCTGCACTGTGCGCAGCATGGCATCCTTAAGGAGTCCGCTTCCCAAACCCTTGCCTTGCCACGAGACCGCAACGGCCAGGCGAGCCAGCAGCATGATCGGCACGGGATGGCGGGCGAGCCCTTTGGTCAGGCGCTCGGGGGCGTCGTTGTACTCCACCTGCCCGACCACCAGCGTGTAGTAACCCACGACCTCCTCATCCGCCAGCGCGACGTACGTCTGCGAGGCCTCGGCCTGCTGGTTTTGCAGGGCGTACCGGATGAGGAAGCGGTTCAGAGCCTCCCGGCCGCAGTCGAACGTGTCGATGCCGTGGCGGCGTTGCAGCTTTTCAATGCGCAGCGCGGCCACTTATATCTTGCCGCGGTCGAACACACTCGGCTGCCTGAGTAGCTTGGCCATCCGCGGAGCGCGCCGGGGAGGAGCCGAGAGCGCCGCCTGGAAAGCTTCCCACTGCTCGACGGTCAACCCGAAGCGCCGGCGATCGGGCAGGCTTTCCTCGGCCCGCGCAAGGGCGCTCTCCAAAACGAATTCGCTGACGGAGCGGTGCGCCGCGATCGCGGCGGCCTGGAGCGCCCGCTTCGCCGACGGCGTCAGCCGAAGGTCGAGCTTCTGGTTGCGGGATTCGGTGATTGGCATGGCGGCGCCTCCAAAGAGCCAGCATAGCACGAATGCCAGACAATGTCATGACGGGCTTGTGGGGCGGGCGTCCACGCCTGCAGCGGGTCTCCAGACCCGCTCGCTCCGGACAGCGTGCTGGAAAATGACGGCGGGGTACAGTAGAAGTAGGTGAGCACACCATGAAGACCTACTCTCTCAAAGTGGTGGTTGAGCCCGATGACGATCGCTGGCATGCCTATTGTCGCGCGCTGAAAAGCTATGGAGCTTCCACCTGGGGTACCACGGAGGAAGAGGCATTCAAGCACATTAACGAGGTCGTGCGGATGATCATTGGCGAACTCACCGAGGATGGCATCGCCCTACCCAAAGCACCCGCGAACGCACGCCCAAGGTAAAGTAGAAGAATGATGTGCCGCACGGCCCCCTGCCTGGCGCTCCTCTCCGCGATGCCCCTGCTGGCCTCCCTGGCGCCCCCATCCGCCTGGGTGCCCGCGCGCTGGTCCGGCGCCGACCCCAAATCGCTCGACCTGCTCTCCGGCACGCCCATCAATTGCCTGCTCGTCACCTCGTACTCGCCCGCATTCATAACCAACGCCGCCGCGCGCGGCATCGCTACCCTGGCAGTCCTCAAGCCGGGCGCCGATCCCGCCGATCCAGCGCGCCAGGCCATTCGCGCGGGCTTGCAGGGCATCGTGCTGGAGGGCGATTTCCCCACCGGCACGGCCGCGCGCGTGCGCGACATGCTGGCCGATGCGCACGCCGTCGTGGTTGAGCTCACCTCCCGCGCCCGCATGCCATTGGGCGGCCCCGACCCCATCGTCGCCACGTATCAAGGCGTGTGGCCCGGCATCCAGGTGCTCGACAACGGCGCGGCCAAAGCGGCGCCCTCGGGCTCGCCCTGGATCGACACCAACACCGGATTCATCCGCTCCGTGCGCGCCTGGGGTCCCGCCAGCTTGTGGCTCGGATATCTGCCCCCGGCGCACACCGTCGTCACCGGTGAGCGCTATCAGGCAGCCATCGCCGACGCGGAGATGGCCGGCGCCCGCTGGATCGTGGCGCTCGATGCCGATTTTTCCGCCCGCCTGGAACGCGGCGACGCCCCCGCCCTCAAGAATTGGCGCGGCATGGCCCAGGTGCTCCAGTTTTTTGAAAGCCACCCCGAATGGCGCGCCCTCCACCCCTACGGCAAACTGGCCGTGGTCCAGGATCGCGACGATGCCCTGCTTTCGGGCGGCATCCTGGACATGATCGCGGCCAAGCATACGCCCATGCGCGCCATCCCCGGCCAGCGCCTCACCCCCGATGCGCTCGAAGGCACATCCATGGCTGTCGATGTCGACGCCGCCTCGCTCACGCCCGACCAGCGCGAGATGCTCAAAAACTTCGCGCGCGCGGGCGGCACCGTGCTCACCGCGCCCCCCGGATGGAAGGGGCAGTCCGCTCTGCAGCCCGGACAGATCACCCTGGATAAAGCCGAGCTCGACCGTCTGAACGACATCTGGCACGACGTGCAGTCGATGACCGGCCGCAAGAATCTGGGCGCGCGCTTGTTCAACGTCTCTTCGATGCTCTCGAACCTGCTGTCCACCGCCGACGGCAAGCAGGTGGTGGTGGAATTGGTGAACTACTCGGCGTACCCCATCGAGAACGTCTCCGTGCAGGTGCTGGGCACATTCAAGCACGCGCATCTCATCACTCCCGATGGCATCCAAAAGGATCTGGAGGTTTACGTCACCGACGAAGGCGGCACTGGCGTCGATATCGAGCGGGTTTCCGCCTGTGCCACGGTGCGTTTAGACTAGAAGAATGACTCGGAGAGAATGGATTGCCCTAATCAGCGCTGCCCCGCTGCTTAAAGCCGCACCTGGCCCGCAAAGCGCCGCGCCCGTCGCCATCGCCAAGTGCGCTTCGTACGACGAGGATGTAACCGCCCGCCTGGCCACCCTGTTCGACCAGCTCGGCGGACTCGATGGCATAGTGCGCGGCAAAACCGTAACCATCAAGCTGAACATGACCGGCAGCCCCGCGCTGCGTGTCGACGGCCGCCCGCCGGGAGTCACGCACTACGTGCACCCGAAGCTGGTCGGCGCCACCGCGCACCTGATGGGTCGCGCCGGCGCGCGGCGCATCCGCTTCGTCGAGAGCGCCTGGGCCACCAGCGGCCCGCTCGAAGACTACCTGCTCGATTCCGGCTGGAACGTGCGCCAGTTGCTGGCCGCCGCGCCCGGCGTGGAGTTCGAAAATACCAACGCGCTGGGCAAGGGCAAGAAATACGCGCGATTCAAAGTGCCCGGCGGCGGCTATCTGTTCCCGGCTTACGATCTGAATCATGCCTACGAAGACACGGACGTCTTCGTCAGCATGGCCAAGCTGAAAAACCACGAGACCTGCGGCGTGACCCTGTCCATGAAGAACTGCTTCGGCATGTTGCCCGCATCCATCTATGGCGACGATGCCGGCGTGGACGAGCCCAACGAAAACCCGACCTCCGGCCGGGCCAAGACCATGCACGCGGGCCGCCGGCAGCCTTCCAAATCGGCGCCATCGGAACTGGATCCGTCATCCAGCCGCGAGCCGGGATATCGTGTGCCGCATATCGTCGCCGATCTGGTGAAGTCGCGGCCCATCGATTTGCAGATCGTCGATGGCATCGAGTCCATCGCGGGCGGCGAAGGGCCGTGGATCAAGGGCATCCGGCGGGTGCAACCAGGAGTGCTGCTGGCAGGCCTGAATCCGGTATCGACTGACGCGGTCGCCACCGCCGTGATGGGTTACGATCCGCGCGCCCCGCGCGGCACTGCGCCGTTCCGCACCTGTGAGAATACGCTGCTCCTCGCCGAGCGGCATGGTGTCGGCTCGGCGGACCTCCGCAGAATCGAAGTGCGCGGCGTGCCGATCGCGGGAGCGATGTACCGTTATGAAAGCTAGGCTCGCCCGTCTTGTGGGGCGGGCAATCTTGCCCGCAGCCGCCTTTCAGGCGGCTCTTGTTTTCTTGCTCCCCGCTCAATCGAAGCTCACCATGTTCCCCCCCGTGCGCGGCCTGCACGAAATGGTGGGATCCTGCAACAACTTCGAAGTCGATGCGGGCATGCGCATCCTGGCCGAAGGCGGCAACGCGGTGGATGCGGGAGTCGCCACCACCCTGGCAGCCGGCGTCACCGAGCTCGATCACTTCGGCCTGGGCGGCGAAATCCCCATCGTGATCAAGATGGCCGGCCAGCCCGTCGTCGTCATCAGCGGCATCGGCACGGCCCCCAAGCGCGCCACCGTCGCCTTCTATGAGTCCCGCCGGCGGGAGCTTTGGGAACAGCCGGGACACGTGCCGGCCATGCCCGCGCAGGGAATTCTGGCCTCTCCCGTGCCCGGCGCGATGGATGGGCTGATCCTGGCGCTCGCACGCTACGGCACCCTGTCGTTCGCCCAAGTCGCCGCGCCCGCCATCGAATACGCCACCGAAGGATTCCCGCTCACCGAAGTCATGGCCGATTGGATCCGCGGCTCGCAGCCCCTGCTGGAGCTCTGGCCCACTTCCCGCGAATTCTTCCTTCCCAATGGCGCGCCACCCCGGCGCGGCGATGTCTTCCGCGAGCCGGCTCTGGCCAAGACCCTGCGCGCCATGGCCGGCGCCGAAGCCAAAGCCAAGGGCGATCGCGCCGAGCGTTTGCGCGCCGTGCGCGATTATTTTTACAAAGGTCCCATCGCGCATGAATACGACCAGTTTTGCGCGCGTAACGGCGGCCTGATCGCTTATGACGATATGGCCGGCTTCCATGCCGAGACCGACACGCCGCGCACCGGAACGTATCGCGGCTATGAAATTTTCAAGCCCGGCTTCTGGTCGCAAGGTCCGG
Source organism: uncultured Alphaproteobacteria bacterium (assembly GCA_963802745.1). Classification (GTDB taxonomy): domain Bacteria; phylum Pseudomonadota; class Alphaproteobacteria; order Rhizobiales; family Xanthobacteraceae; genus JAJPKK01. The sequence continues at coordinate 388,026 of CAWDKL010000048.1, forward strand.
TGATGATAGAGACCCTCAACCTGCTGGAAGGCTACGACCTGCGCGCCATGGGCCACAACTCCCCGGCGTACATTCACACGCTGGTGGAAGCCATCAAGCTGGCCTTTGCCGATCGCGACCGCTATTATGGCGACCCGAAGTTTTCCAAAATCCCCGAGGAGACGCTGCTTTCCAAAGACTACGCCGCCGAGCGGCGCAAGCTGATCGACCCCGACCACGCGTCGCTCGAGCATCGTCCCGGCGCATTCGGCGGACCGCTGCCCATGCCCGCATCCACCGAATCGACCATCGCGGCGCGCGACACCACCTGCGTCAACGTAGTGGACCGCGAACGCAACATGTTCTCCGCCACGCCCAGCGGCGGCTGGCTGCCTTCGGTGATCGCCGGCGATACCGGCCTGGCCATGAGCGAGCGCATGCAGACGTTCGTGCTCACCCCCGGCCATCCCAACGAGCTGGCGCCCGGCAAGCGCCCGCGCGTGACCCTCAGCCCCATGCTCGTGCTTAGGGATGGTAAGCCCTTCCTGGCCATGTCCACCCCCGGCGGCGATTTGCAGGACCAGACGCTGCTCCAGGTGTTCCTGAACATGGTGGAGTTCAACATGTCGCCGCAGGAAGCTATCGAAGCGCCGCGCTTCGATAGCGCGCACCTGTACACGTCATTCGATTTCCACGAATTCCTGCCCGGCAAGCTGAACATGGAACGCCGCTTCCCACAAGCGACCATAGACAAACTGGCGGCCATGGGCCACAAGGTCTCGGTGATCGGCGATTGGGGCAATCTCTCCGCCCCCACGGCGATTCGTATCAACTAAGGCTCAAGTAACAGGAATTCGTGAGGAGCGGAATTAATAGCTCAATTGAGCATTTCCGCTAAATTAGACGAATTACGTCTCTAATTCGTGTGCACGACCGCCGGCGAACTGGATTTTGGTGATGACAGTGCAAAACGTTCATTTGCGCGCGGCGCAAGGCGAGGAGGCCGCGACGGGTGCTCGCGCCGATCTGGCGTCGCGTGTCGCGCGTGTAGTCGAAATCGCGGCCACGCACGCCGCGGCCGTCGATACTGAAGCGCGTTTTCCAACCGCCGCGCTCGATGCCGTGCGCGAGGGCCGTTTGCTGAGCCTGATGGTGCCGCGAGTATCTCGGCGGCGACGGCTTGCCACTGAGTGACATCGCCGATGTCTGTTATCAGCTCGGACAGGCGTGTGCCGCCACGGCGATGATCTTTGCGATGCATCACAGCGCGGCGGCCTGCGTGATCCGCCACGCCGGCGCCAGCGCCTGGCACAGGGACCTCCTGCGACGGATGGCCGAGGAGCAACTTCTCTTCGCATCCTCGACGACGGAAGGGCAGAACGGCGGCAATGTTCGCGCCAGTGCCGCGGCAATTGAAGGAAGCGAGGATTCAATCACGCTCGATCGCACAGCGACGGTCATTTCTTACGGTGCCGAAGCCGACGTGATCGTCACGACCGCGCGGCGCGCCGACGATGCGCCAAGCTCGGATCAGATTCTCGTGACATTTGTTAAAAACGATTACACGCTTGAGCCGCTGTCTGGCTGGAACGCGCTGGGGATGCGTGGGACGGGAGCCCGGCTTCACGCTCAAGGCTCACGGTGACCGCACACAAATTCTGCCTGAGCCTTACCAGAAGATCCATGCACTGACGATGCAGCCGGTCTCGCATTTGCTCTGGGCAAGCGTCTGGGCGGCATTGCCGCGAGCGCCATGGGCCGTGCACAAGCGTTCATCCGTAAAGCCGCGCGGCAATCGGGCGGCGTGTTGCCGCCGGGCGCGGCGCATTACACCAAGGCGCGTTCGACGCTGCAAATGCTCCGCGCGCTGATCTCATCGAATTTGGCGCGCTTTGAAGCCGTGGCCGACGATCCGAAGGCGCTTGGTGCGCTCGATTTTCAGACGGCGATCACGCTCACCAAAGTCGATGCGTCGGAACTTGCTGTCGCAACCGTGTTGAGCGCGATGCGCGCCGCGGGCCTCGCCGGTTACCGCAACGATGGCGAGTTCACGCTCGGCCGGCATTTGCGCGACATTCTCTCGGCGCCGATCATGATCAGCAACGACCGTATTCTTGCGAACGTCTCCACGGCGGCTTTGATGGGTTCCGTGCCGTCTTCATTACGAGGTGAGTCATGAGTGTGGCGCGTAAAAACATAACACCTGCGCCCAAATCGCGGACCCGCTCGGCGCCTTGGCTGAAAGCCTCTGGCGGCCGATGGGGGTGGAAGGCGTCTATGGCCGCACCGGCGCTATGAAGCGATCGTCGAGAAATTGGCCGCGTTCATCTCGCAGCGGGGACTGCATGCCGAGATCATGCGCTTTCCGCCGGTCATGAGCCGGCGCGATCTCGAAAAGAATAGGCTATCTGAAAGGCTTCCCGAATTTGCTGGGTTGCGTTGTGCCTTGCACGGGTCCGAGGCGGACATTCGCGCCGCGGCGGGACGTGCGGAGCAGGGCGACGACTGGACGCAGCGCTGTCCTCGGCCGATCTCGTGCTGACGCCTGCAGCCTGCTACCCGATCTATCCGTGGCGGCGCACGCGGCCGGCCCCACGCGGCGGCTATTGTTCGATATCGCCTGCGATTGCTTCCGCCATGAGCCCTCGCAGGACATCGACCGGCTGCAATCGTTCCGTATGCGCGAATATGTCTGCATCGGCTCGGCGGATGAAGTGGTCGCCTTTCGCAACGCTGGATCGAGCGCGCCAAGGAGCATGACCGAGAGGCTCGGCCTGCCATCATCAATCGCGCCGGCCAGCGATCCGTTCTTTGGCCGCACCGGTCAGATGATGGCTGTGGCGCAGATCCAGCAGGCGCTGAAATTCGAATTGCTCATTCCGGTGCTCGGTCGTCGCCGACCGCCTGCATGAGCTTCAATTATCATCGCGATCATTTCGGCGTGACATGGGGCCTGCGCGATCACGCGGGCGACGGGCGCATACGGGTTGCATCGCATTCGGCATGGACCGGCTGGCGGTGGCGCTGTTCCGTACGCATGGGATCGAGCCGCAGACATGGCCGGCAAAGGTGAAAGAGGCACTCGGCCTCTGACGCCAAAAATCAGGCGGTCGCGCCCGCATCGATCGTCATCAAAGTGCCGGTGATATTGCGAGCCCCGTCGCTGAGCAGAAATTCGACAGCGTCGCGATATCATCGGTCTCCGCAAGGCGGCGCAATGCGCTGCGTCGCGCGATCTCTCGCGGTCTTCCAACGTGAGGTCGTGTGTCATCTCGGTGGCGACAAAACCCGGCGCAACCGCGTTGACCGTAACGCCGACGCGGCCCAATTCGCGTGCCAGCGACCGGGTGAAGCCGATCAGCGAGGCCTTGGTCGCCGCGTAAACGGACAGTCCATTGAAACCGGTGAAGCCGACAATCGACGCGACGTTCACAATCCGCCGGCGCCGTCCGCGAGCATGGCGCGCGAAATATATTTGGTCAGCAAAATCGGTGAGAGCGTATTGAGCTGGATCAGCTGCGCGATCTCGGCATCTGGCATCGTCGCGAGCACGCCGGTCGTCCCGATGCCAGCATTGTTGACGAGCCCATAGATCGGTCCGAATTCCTTACGCAATCGCGTCGCGAGCGCGTGAATTTTTTCGGTCTCTGCAAGGTCGAAGGCCTCGAAGAAAATTTCGCCGGTTCCGGTCGCGCGGCATTCGGCCATCGCCTTCGAAAGTTCTTCGCTCTCGCGCCGCGCGAGCGCGATGACGCGATAGCCGGACTTGGCCAAGCGTCGCGCAACGCCGAGGCCGAGGCCGCGGCTGCCACCAGTCACAAGAATGTTAGCCATTCTGGCGCACCAGCTTTCCCGCCGGCGTCATTTCGAGCGTGGCGACAAAATTGATGGAAGCCGGGACTTTGTGCGCCGGCAATTCCGTACGGCAAAATGCGAGAATGTCCTGTTTCGGGAATCGCTGTCGGGGCCGGGCTCGACGGGCTCGTGCAGGACGATATCCGCCACGACGATCGCGCCGGTGATTGGATTCGTCGCGCCCCGACAAGAGACATCTTTACGGCTTCATGCCGATTGATGATTGCTCGACTTCCTCCGGATGAACCTTCAGGCCGCCGACATTGATGATGCCGCCGCGCCGGCCGACGAAATAGTAGCGGTCGCCCCGCAATTCCACGATATCGCCGCTGTCGACAAAGCCATCTTCGTCCATGAGCGCTTGCGGCGCGCGCCAACGTAACGGCTCGCGGTGCGCGGCGAACGGATGCGCAGAGTGCCGTCCACCACTTTCATTTCGACGCCGTCGCGAGCATCGCCAAAGTCTGCCGGAAAACCTTCCAGCCCGTCGTGACTTCGAAAGCGACCCCCGCTTCGGTCGAGGCATAGGCATGGCCGATGCGCCGCGGAAATTGCCGTTTGCAGACTGTCCAGAATGGCCTGATCGGCGATTTCGCCCGAGAGCCGCACATAGCGCGGCGAGATCGCGATCGCAGGCGACTCATCAGCGCGCGCCGCCAATGCGACGGCGTGCCGGAAAGATGGGTGACGCCGAAGCGCGCCAGCCGCTGCAGATGATCGGCGACCGGCTCGCCGGCACTCGAAAGCATGAGCGAGGCGCCGCCGAGCAGCGCACGGAAGAAAATCTGCAAGCCGCCATAGCGGCGAATATCGTAGAACGTGCCCCACACCGGCGGCGCTTCGCTTGTGCTGCGGCTTGATCGGCGCCGGTCAGGGCCGCGAGCGAATGTGCCGACCATCTTCGGCACGCCGGTGGTGCCCGAGGTCGAACAATACCCATTCGGTCGCGATCGGCGCGGCGGACCTCGTGCGAGCGAGGAGAAAGATCGCAGGCGATGCGTTGTGGCAGATCGTGGCCGGCAAAATCAGCCTCGTCGCGATCCGTGACGATGGCATGGCCTCGGCTTCGCGGCGATCGCCGCGAGATGGGCAAGTGGCAGGTCCGGCGGACAGACAATGATGCGTCGCGCGCGAGCCGTCGAGTGCGACAAGCGCTTGGGCGGCAGCAAGCTGCGCATGCGTCGCCAGAATGATTGAGCGGCCGGAAACATCGCCGTCGCGGAATGCGCGGTCTTCGGCGAGATCGGCCAGTGCGACGGCGCCTCGCGCCACCCCACAACATGCGTTTGGTGCCCGCCGCGCCGGCGAGAACCTGACGTAATGTTTGCGGTTCAGGCTGCGCCATTCTCGTAGAACCTGACGAAATCGCCCAATGTCACGGGAAAGCCTGCGTCGGCCGCCGTCGCGAAAGGGTCGTAGCCGAGCTTATCCTCAAGTCGAGCGACGAGGATGGCGAAACAAAGCGAAGTCGAGGCCCGATTCGGATAAGAGCAGATCGTCGCGCAGAGGCTGAATTTTGACCTTTTGTTCGGCCGCGATCTGTTCGATCTGCGAGTATATCGTTAACCTAATGGACACAGAGAGGGCGCCTTCACTTGGCCAACGCCGGGCATTACATTAAATTCAAAAGTTATTCAATTCGCCTCGGGGCCTCATGGTGAATGCCGTCTCGTCGGTACGTCCTGCGACTCTTGCTTGCCGGCAGATCGATGAGGCCGACCTCAGCGCGATCGCCGATTTGCTGACGCGCGGTTTTCCGGGCCGGCGGCAATCCTATTGGATGAAGGTTTCACGCGAATGGCGGCGTTGCCCGTGCCGCCTAATTATCCGCGCTTCGGCTATATGATGGAAAATGACGGCAAGCCGGTCGGCGTGATCTTGTTGCTCTATCGCGGGATGTTCGAAGAGAGTGGCGCGGGTTACATCCGTTGCAATCTTTCGAGCTGGTATGTCGAACCGTCGATGCGAAGCTATGCCTCGATGCTGGTTTCATTCGCGCTCAAGCGGCCAGAGGTCACCTATATCAACATCTCGCCTGCGCCGCCGACGTGGCCAGTCGTCGAAGCGCAGGGGTTCAAGCGCTTTAGCGAAGGACAATTTTTTGCCGTTCCGGCCCTGAGCTCAAGGGATTTGGCCTGGGCGTCATGAAAATCCCGTCGGCTGCTGAGACCAATTTGCCGGCCGCCGAACGAGCGATTTTAGCGGACCACGCGCAGTTTGGGTGCCTTAGCCTTGTCTGCCGGACACAGAACGGCGATTTGCCATTCGTCTTCGCGCCATTCAGCATCCGGGCGGGACGAGTGCCACTTCCCTGCATGCGGCTGATCTATTGCCGCGACATGGCGGATTTCCTTCTTTGCGCGGGCGCGCTTGGCCGCTATCTGCTGAGGCATGGGATTTTATCAGTGTTGCTTGATGTGAAAGACGCCACGCCCGCTCTGCCCGGCATCTATTCCAAGAAATTGGGCCGTAAATATTTCAAGGGGCCGCATCCGCCACGTCTCGGCGATCTTGCTTACAGTGAATATGCGGTGTTCGGGCCATGACGATGCGAAGCGCGGCGCAGGTTTTGGTCGATCAGCTTGTCGCCAACGGCGTCAGCCACGCTTTTTGCGTGCCGGGTGAGAGCTTTCTGCCGGTGCTCGATGCCTTGCGCGACAGCCCGATAGAGGTCGTCATATGCCGGCAGGAGGGTGGCGCCGCGATGATGGCGGAAGCCATCGGTAAAGCGACCGGGCGGCCAGGCGTTTGCTTTGTGACGCGCGGCCCCGGAGCGACCAACGCGGCGCATGGTATCCACATTGCCCAACAAGATTCGACGCCGATGATCATGTTCGTCGGATTGATCGAGCGGCGTATGCGCGAGCGCGAAGCCTTTCAGGAGTTCGATCTGCGCGGCGTCTTTGGCAGCATGACAAAATGGACAAGCGAGATCGACGATGCGCCGCGCATACCGGAGGTGCTGTCGCGCGCTTTCCATACCGCGACAAGCGGGCGGCAGGGGCCGGTCGTTCTTGGCTTGCCGCGCGACATGCTGGATGAGCAGATCGACGTCCCCGACGCGCCGCCCTTCATTCCGGTCGAAACGGCGCCGGGCGATGTGGAAATTGCGCAATTTCACGATGCTTTGTCGCGCGCCGAGAAGCCGATCTTCATCCTAGGCGGCAGCCGATGGAACGAGCGCGCCTGGCAGGATATTCAGGATTTCGCCGGGCGTTTCGCGGTGCCGGTCGTCACAAGCTATCGGCGTCTGCCGCTGTTCGATCCGCTGCATCCGAGCTATGCGGGCGACCTTGGCATCGGCCCGAATCCGAAGCTTGTCGCCGCGATCAAATCGGCCGATCTCATTGTTGCGCTTGGCGGAAGGCTTGGCGACATCCCGAGCCAGGGCTACACACTTTTCGATATTCCAGCCGGGCAAAATCTCGTCCACGTCCATCCCGGCGCCGAAGAACTTGGACGTGTTTATCGCCCGCAACTTGCGATCAACGCGACACCGGCACGCTTCAGCGCCGCGCTCGCGAAGCTTGCGACGCCAAAACAGATCGCGTGGAGGGGTTTCACCGAGACCTTGCATCAGAATTATCGCGCATGGACCGACGTCGCCACGCCGCAGCCCGGCGGTGTCAATCTCGGCGCGATCATGGTCTGGCTGCGCGAAACGCTGCCGCCCGAGACGATCCTATGCAATGGCGCCGGCAATTACGCCGCCTGGATTTATCGCTTTTATCGCTTTCGCCGGTTCGGCACGCATATCGCGCCGGCCTCCGGCTCGATGGGCTATGGCGTCCCCGCCGCCGTGGCGATGAAGCTTTTGAAGCCCGAGCGCCTCGTCATTTCGCTTGCCGGCGATGGCGATTTTCTGATGAACGGGCAGGAGTTCGCGACGGCCGTTCAATACGATTTGCCGATCGTCTTCATTGTCTGCGACAACGCGAGCTACGGCACGATCCGCATGCATCAGGAGCGCGAGTTTCCCGGCCGCGTCGTCGGAACCGACCTTCGGAATCCGGATTTCGCCGCCTATGCGCGCGCCTTCGGCGGTTTCGGCGTGACGGTGGAAAAGACCGAAGAATTTCCGGAGGCGTTCAAGGCCGCACGCGAGTCAGGCGTGCCCGCGATCATCCATCTCAAGATCGATGTGGACGCCATAACGCCAGCGACGAGCCTGGCGCGCATCCGTCAACAGGCGCAATCGCGCGCTTAGCCGTGTGCGAAGGCCCAATAAAGCTCGCGCGCCTTGTGGAAGAACGGCCCGGGCTGGAGCGGCGCGTTCGTCGATCTTCGTGACCGGCATCACTTTGGAGAAATTGCCGGTCGAAAAAATTTCGTCGGCTTGTTCAAAGTCGGCGTAGCGAGAGCGTCTTCTCGATCACGCTCACGCCAGCATCGCGCAACAGCCCGACGACGCGCTGCCGGGTGATGCCATCGAGAAATGTTCCGTTCGGCGCGGGCGTGTAGACGATTCCGTCCTTCGCCATGAAGACATTGGCATTGCCAAGCTCTGCAATCGCGCCGAGCATGTCGCGCATCAGGCAATTGTCGAAGCCGCGCCGATGCGCCTCGATCAGCGCCCGCGCGTTGTTGGGATAATTGCAGCTTGCCTTGGCGTCGACCGGCGCGCATTCGAGCGTTGGGCGCCGGAATGGCGAAAGCGTAATAGATAAGCCGCTCGGCTTCGGCATGGCTGCCTCGTAAAGGCAGAGGCACCAGCGCGTCGAGTTCAGGATCGAAACGCACGCCGCCGCCGGTCGTGCCGAGATCGGCCCAATACATCGGTCGGATATAGAGTTCGGCCATCGCATCGAAGCGCTTCAACCCGTCGCGGGCGAGGTCAAGCCAGCTTTCGACCGACACGGATGGTTTCAGCAGAAATCGCCGGGCCGACTCATTGACGCGCATGAAATGCAGATCGAGGTCCGGTGTTACGCCCTCGAAGGCGCGGGCGCCATCAAAGACGACCGAGCCAAGCCAGGCGCCATGCGTGCGCGGTCCCATGATCGGCGACATTGCCTTCATGCCAGTCACCTTCAAAAAAGGTCCAGGTCTTGGTCGGAGCGGTGCCTACAACGCTAGACAAAAACGAGTCCTCGCATGGGACATGAGAATTTTCGTCGCGCAGTCTTAAGGCAATTCTTATAGGCTCGCAGGCGAAAAATTGCTCTTGCGCGAGTACAATCCTCTGTGACCGACGCTTTCGATCCTCATGCTAAACGTTTTCTTGATATGCTCGCGTTGAAGGGCGGCAGCGTCGCAGCGTTGGACATCGAGGCGCGGCGCGCGGCTTTCGCCAATCTCCTGCGATTTTGCGCGCCGGGTTCGCAAATCGCCGGCGTCGAAGAGATCGACTCCGCCGGGCGAACGGTCCGGCTGTACCGGCCGGAGGCTCGATCGGCGACGGCAATGGTCTTTCTCCATGGCGGAGGACTTGTTGCAGGCAGCCTCGAGACGCACGATGCTCTCTGTCGCACACTGGCGGCAGCAAGCGGCTGCAACGTTTTCGCCGTCGATTATCGGCTGGCGCCAGAACAACCCTTCCCGGCGGCGCTCGACGATGTTTTGGCGGCGCTCGAATGGATTTTTAAACAGGCACAGGCCTACGGCCTTGAGCGCATAGGGCTCGCCGGCGATTCGGCGGGCGGGGCATTGGCCGCCGCCGCTGTCGCCGAATGGCGGATGCGGGAGAAGCGGACTTGGCCTTTCAGCTTCTGCTCTGTCCCATTCTCGATTTCGCCGGCGAAGCGCCGTCGCGCCATGCGTTCGCATCGCCGGTTCTCGATCAGGCGACGCTCGACCACGATATCGCGCTTTACACTGCGGGCGGCGTGGGAGCGGACGATCCACGTATCTCGCCATTGCGTGCGACGGATTTCTCCGGCCTGCCACCGACATTTCTGCATACGGCACAATGCGATCCATTGCGCGACGAAGGCGCGGCCTATGCCGATAAGCTGCGGGCGGCGGGCGTCGAAGTTCATCATACGTGCCATGCCGGTATGCCGCACCTCTTCTACGCTCTATCGGGCGTCATTCCTGCGGCGAAGGCCGCCATCGCGGCGATGGGCGCCGACTTGTCGGCTTGGCTGGTTACAAGCGAATCTCGCCAACGCTGATCTTTGCGAAGAGTTCGGGCGTCGAGCGGCACATAGCCTTTTCCGTCGTCGAAATAGAGCTGATCCTCGATCTTGCCAGGATCGAAGCCCTCGCGCGCGAGCTGGGCTTTCTTCTGTTTGAAGGTTTCCGTCGCCTCGATCTCAGCGCTGATCCGCAGGAAGAGCGGACGCGCATACGAAGGCAACAGCGTGGTGAGCCGCGCGTGCAGGAGCTTCAGATCGAAATCCGGCGCAATGACGAGTGTCGCCATGCCGGCACGTCCGTCCGCGCCAGGAACCGTCACGCCATAGGCGGTCGCATCGGCCACGCCGGGGACGGCGCTGAGCGCTTCGGCAATTTCGAATGTCGAGACGTTCTCACCTTTCCAGCGGAACGTGTCGCCGATCCGGTCGACGAAATAGAAAAAGCCTTTCGCGTCCTGCCGCATCAAATCCCCAGTCCGAAACCAGGCATCCCCAGCAGCAAAAACATTGCGCAGGACTTTCGCGGCGCTGTCTTCGGCGCTGGTATAGCCTTCAAATCGCGCCCCGGCTTCCGAGCGGGAGCCGATTTTGCCGATCGCTTCGCCGATCTCGTCGGGCGCGCAGGGCACGCAAAAGCCGTCGGAATCGCGCAAGGGCTCGCCCCGCGCGACGTCGAACTTCACCAGCGCGGACGGGAAACGATGCTTAAGAAAGGGGGAACGCGGCCGATCGCGCCGGGCTCCCCTTCAACATTGATCAGCGAGAACGTGCCCTCGGTTGCCGCGTAAAATTCGACGATATGCGGGATGTTGAAGCGGTCCTGAAACGCGGTCCAGACATCGGCACGCAGGCCGTTGCCGAAGGCAAGCCGCAGACGATGCGCCCGCTCGTTGACACTTTCAGGCGCCTTGAGAAGGTAGCGGCAGAGTTCGCCGATATATTGAAACAGGGTGCAATCCCACCGCACGACATCGTCCCAGAAGCGTCGCGTCGAAAATTTCTCTTGCAGCACAACCGAGCCGCCGCTGACGAGCACGCTGCCGATGGCGACGATGCCGCCGACGCTGTGATACATCGGCAGACAATTCATCGTCCGGTCGGTGGAACCCGTGTTCAGGATACCGGCGAACCAATAGCTCCAGGTCATGATCCGCCGGTGGCTGACATTCGCCGCCTTCGGCAGGCCGGTCGTTCCGGATGTGTAGATGCAGAGCGCGCGATCCGAAAGGCTGACGCCTGTTTCTTCCTCCGGCGAAAGAGGGGCTCGCGGCAAAAGCTTTTATCTCGTCTTGAAAACCCGCCAACTGGGTGTCGCCGTGAACCCAGATTGTCGGCGACATCTGCGGCTGAGCCAAAGCCGCGTCGAGCGCGTCCTTTAACGTGGCGTCTACGATGATATGTTCGGCCCCGGCGGCCTTGATACAATGTGCAAGAGCATCACCGCGCAAATTGGTGTTGAGAAGCGCGGCCACGCCGCCAACGCGGGTGATGCCGAGCCAGATCGCCAGATAATCCGGCTGGTTCCGCATAAGGAGGCAAACCGTCCGGCCGCCGAGCCCGTGCGCGCGTGTCCAGCGGGCGATGGCATTGACCCGCCGGGCGAGTTCGCCGAAGCTCAAAGTTGCGTGATCGGAGAGCAGGGCGGGCGCGTCGCCAAAGCGCGCCGCAAGTTCGTCGATCACCTTCGGCAACGTGCGCTGCGGCTCTCGGTCGATCCGCGCCGTCAGTTCCAGCGCCCGCAGCCAGGCTTTCGAGGCAGAAAAGCGTTCGCGGTCCGGCTCTCGGTCAGCCACTCGAAACGTCCAGCAAAGAGGTTAAAATACCTTACACTTATAGCCGACATGTCACGAGAAAGGCTAAGCTCTTCTTAGCGTCCATTGGCTATGACCGGCATGGTTTCTGCGCCGAGGCATAGCAGGACGCGGCGGGAGACCATTCTGAGACGTGATAGGTCTCAGGCTGAGACAATAGTTTCGAATTGAGTGTGTCGATGCGGAAATCCAAATTGCGGCCGGAAACCATTGCAGTCCATAGCGGCTATACGACCGAGCCGACGACAAAGGCCGTCGCGGTTCCGATCTACCAAACAGTTTCTTACGAGTTCGACAGCGCCGACCACGGCGCGGCTCTCTTCAATCTTGAGGTCGAGGGCTTCCGCTATAGCCGGATCAACAATCCGACTGTCGATGTGCTCGAAAAACGGGTCGCTGCGCTTGAGGGCGGCGTCGCCGCGCTCGCGGTGGCGAGCGGCCAGGCGGCGCTTAATTTTGCGCTCGTCAACCTTGCCGATCACGGCGGCAACATCGTTTCCGTGCCGCAGCTCTACGGCACGTCGCACACGTTGCTGGCGCATGTCCTGCCACGCCAGGGCATCCAGGCGAAATTCGCTGAAAGTGACGACGCCGCCGCGATCGAACGCCTGATCGATGCCGACACGCGCGCCGTCTTCTGCGAGACCATCGGCAATCCGGCGGGCAATATCTGCGATATCGAAGCTTTGGCGCAGGCCGCCCATCGTCATGGCGTTCCGCTGATCGTCGATAATACCGTCGCAACGCCGATTCTCTGGCGGCCGATCGAACACGGCGCCGATATCGTCGTGCATTCGCTCACGAAATTCATGGGCGGCCACGGCACGACGCTCGGCGGGGCGATCGTCGATTCAGGTAATTTTCCGTGGGCCGAGCAGCGCCGCCGCTTCCCGATGTTCAACGAGCCGGACGTTTCCTACCACGGGCTCGTCTATGCCGAGCGTTTCGGCCCGCGCGCGTTCATCGAGCGCTGCCGCAGCGTTTATCAGCGTACGACCGGCGCGGTGCTCTCGCCGCATAGCGCTTTCCTGCTGTTGCAAGGCATCGAGACCGTCGCCCTGCGCATGGAGCGGCATGTCGAGAATGCTCGCAAGGTCGCGGAATTTCTTCGCGCCGACCCGCGCGTCGCCTGGGTGAATTACAGCGGCTTCTCCGGACAGCCCTTATTACGCACTGGCGCAGAAATATCTCGGCGGCCAGGCGTCGTCGCTACTGACGTTCGGCGTCAAAGGCGGCTTCGAGGCCGGCAAGACATTTTACGACGCATTGCGGCTCATCAAACGGCTGGTCAATATCGGCGATACGAAATCGCTCGCCTGCCATCCCGCGTCCACGACGCACCGGCAGATGACGGCGGACGAACAGCGCAAGGCTGGCGTCAGGCCGGAGATGATCCGGATCAGCGTCGGTATCGAACATGCGACCGACATTATCGAAGATCTGGATCAGGCTTTGGCCGCTGTGCATGACGAGAGCAGGGCGGCCGAATGAGCGCGCCAGCCGACATAGCGATGCAAACGAAGCCCGGCGAAGAGCGGGCCGCGGATGCACAATGCGTCGAAATCGGCATCGTCAACAACATGCCGGACGCGACGCTTGCCGCAACCGAACGGCAGTTCAAGGCTTTGATCGATCATGCCGCGGAGGGGCGTCGCGCGCGGGTGCGATTTTTTGCGCTTCCCGGTATTGCCCGTGGCGAAGGCGCAGCGCGGCATATCAAAGAGACTTATGGCGATCTCAATGAGTTGACGCGCGACAGACTGGATGGACTCATCATCACCGGCTGCGAGCCGAAGGCCGCCTCTCTCGCCGACGAACCCTATTGGCCAAGTCTTACATGGCTCATCGATTGGGCGGCGGACCATACGCGTTCAACGATTTTCTCCTGCCTTGCCGCACATGCGGCGGTGTTGCATCTCGACGGCATAAAGCGCGTGCCTGTGGGCAGAAAATATTCGGGCATTTTCGAATGTGCCGTCATGGCGGACGATCCGTTGACGCGGGGTCTCGGTCGGCGCTGCACTTCCCGCATTCGCGGCTCAACGATCTCGATGCAGGTGCGTTATCGGCACATGGTTATCGCGCTCTCAGCGCCTCGCCGAAAGTCGGCGTGGATACATTCGTCAAGCAGTGCGGCAGTCTTTTTGTCTTCCTTCAGGGCCATCCCGAATATGATGCGGAATTGCTGCTGCGTGAATATCGCCGCGATGTAACGCGTTTTTTACGTGGCGAACGGCCGGACTTTCCGGCGTTTCCGGAAAATTATTTCGACGCGCCGCTGGAGGGGCACCTGTCGTCCTTTGCGGAGCGCGTGACGGGTGGGCGAAGCCGCCAGCCGCATCGCGAACTTGCAAGTTTGCTTGATGGCGTGCATCCGGCCAAGACCTGGCGCGCGTCGGCCACGGGACTTTACCGCAATTGGATGGACGGCCTTGCGCCGCGGTCCTAAATCAGTCAGCCGGTGATCGCGCGAATGCCGTCGATGACGAATTGTGCCGCAAGAGCCGCCAGTATCACGCCCAGCATCCGACCGAGAACCAGCGTGCCCGTGGTGCCGAATAGCCGCGCCACCTGCTCCGATAGCAGGAAGACGATGTAGCACATCAAAATCACCACGAAGATGATGAGGATGAGGCCGGTCTGCTCGCGCCAATTGCCGCTTGCCCGGCCGGCAAGCAGGATCACTGCGGTGATCGAGCCGGGGCCACTCATCAAGGGCATCGCCAGCGGGAAGGCGGCGAGATTATCGATATGGTCGATCGTCACTGCGTCGGTCGCGAGTTCTTTCTTTCGCTGACCACGCTCGGCGAAAATCATCTGAAACGCTGTATAAAAAAGCAGAAGCCCGCCTGCGATGCGGAACGCCGGCAGGGAAATGCCGAGCGCTGCCATGACGGTGGCGCCGCCAAGTGCGAAGATGAAAAGAATAGCAAAGGCGATGATGCTGGCGCGGACCGCGACTTCGCGTTTTTCGATCTTTGTCATGCCCAGGGTCAAGGCGATGAAGATCGGCGCGAGCCCCGGAGGGTCCAAAGTCACGAGGAGCGTGACAAAGGCCGTTTGAAAGAAGTCTGCCATGGTCTTCGTTTCCGTCGCGACGCTGGGTTTACAAATGCAAAAGCCGCGGCGCTGGTGTGCGCCGCGGCTCAAAGGCAAGCCTAAATCTTAATTCATTAGCGCCGTCGAAACAAGCCCAGGATCAGGAGCAGCACGATCGCGCCGATGGTCGCCGAGACGATTTCGTACAGCAGATGTGAACGACTGAGATGGATGCCGAGCTTCGGCAACATCCAATTGCCGACGAACGCGCCGATGATGCCAATGCAGAGATCGGCGACGAGGCCGAAGCCGGTGCCGCGCAAAATCTGGCCGGCAAGCCAGCCTGCGACGACGCCGACAACGAGAATGATCAGGAGACTGTCTCCAGACAAGGCAAATCCCTCTTCATGTGAGTGAACGATAAGCCGTCCTATGGGCAGGACGCAGATAGCGGTGTGCCCCGCCGCACGAGTGATTAACACACATCGCCCAGGAGTTGTAGCGTGTCCGCTGCTGAGGTGCGATGTTGGCACATGATTAACCCTGCCGGGGCCACCACTCCTCTCCATGCTGCAGGCGCCGCGGAACATTTTAGCGCGATCGGCGTTGGGTTTACCGCGTCTTTTGGCGCCTTCATTCGCGTGGCGTTGCTTAGGCTTATGTGGTGTAATGCGCGAAGTCTAGCGTAGCCGGGAGCGGCCCGCCTGCTCCCGGTCAGTCCTGAGGGTCTCAGCCGTGGCACCGCGTGCGAATTGGAAGGGCTATCTCAAGCTCTCGCTGGTTTCCTGTCCCGTTGCGCTTTTCCCGGCGGTCAGCCGGACCGAGCGCATTTCGTTTCACCTCATCAACCGCGAAACCGGCAACCGGGTTCGGCAGCAATATATCGAATTCAGTGACGGGCGATATCGTCGAGCGCGACGAAATGGTTCGCGGCTACGAGATCGGTAAGAACGATTACATCACGCTCGATGAAAGTGAAATCGCCAAGCAGGCGATCGAGAGTACGCATACGATTGACATCGAGACCTTCGTGCCGCGCGATGAAATCGACGAAGTCTATCTCGACGGCTCTTATTATCTCGCGCCGGACGACAAGGTTGCCGATGAGCCTTTCGTTGTCATCCGTGACGCCATGCGCAAGAGCAACATGGTCGGCCTCGCGCGCGTGGTGCTGTCTGGCCGCGAGCGCATCATCATGATCGAGGCGCGCGACAATGGTCTGCTCGCGACGACGCTGCACTACAAATACGAAATGCGGGACGAAAAGCCATATTTCGAATTGATTCCTGACGTCAAACTCTCGAAAGAGATGCTCGATCTCGCCGCGCATATCATCGATACCAAGCGCGGCAAATTCGATCCCTCGAAATTCGAGGATCGCTACCAGGATTCGCTCGTCGATCTGATCCGCGCCAAGCGCGCCGGCAAGCCGATCCCAGCTGCGGCGCAGCCGAAGACGCCGAGCAATGTCATCAATCTGATGGATGCTTTGCGGCGTAGCGTCGATGCCGAATCCGGCCGGCGTACAACGGGCAGGGAAACGTCGGCAAAGGCGCATAGCCGCGACGAAGAAAGCGGCGCCTACGAAGTCGGCGACCAAGCGGCGTGTCAGAAAGGCGAGCTGAAAGGCGGGGCTTCCATGGCGCTCGAGGCCTATCACAAGAAGCGCAATTTTGACGTGACTTCTGAGCCGCGGGGCAAAAAGGGACGCGATAGCGGTCATGCCTTCGTCGTGCAGAAACACGATGCGACGCGGTTGCATTACGATTTCCGGCTTGAACTCGACGGCGTGCTGAAGAGCTGGGCGGTGACACGCGGGCCGAGCCTGGTGCCGGGCGAAAAACGCCTCGCCGTCCATGTCGAAGATCACCCGCTCGATTACGGCTCGTTCGAGGGCACGATCCCCGAGGGGCAATATGGTGCCGGCGCTGTGCTCGTCTGGGACCGCGGGACCTGGACGCCGGACGGCGACCCGCACGCCGGCTACGTCAAAGGCCATCTCGATTTCGTTCTGCACGGCGAAAAGCTGAAAGGCCGCTGGCATCTTGTCCGTATGCACCCGCGGCCGGGCGAAAAGGGCGACAATTGGCTCCTGATCAAGGGTGACGACGAAGAAGCGCGGGGACCGCGCGATCCGGATATCCTGAAAGAGGCACCCAATTCCGTCGTCACCGGGCGGTCGATCGATGATATTGCTGGCGACAAGAAAAGCCGCCACTGGACGTCGGGCCGGGCGGCGCAAGGCCGCATCGAGACGCCGGGGTCACCGCGCGCCCGCGCTTTGGCGCCGCTCGATAGTGTCGTCAAATCCGATCCGGCCCCGGCGAAACGGCGTTCGGCCAGGGCCGTGAAAACCGACGAGAAGGCGGCTAAGCCGGCAAGCAAGCCGGCGCGAAAAAAGCCGCCCGCTACGCCTTCTCGCCGCCCAAAGGGGCGAAGCGTCGCGCGCAGCCGGACTTTCTGCCACCGATGTTGCCGACGCTCGCCGCCGCGCCGCCAACAGGCACGCAATGGCTTCATGAGCTGAAATTCGACGGCTATCGCATTGAAGCCGTGGCGAAAGCCGGCAAGGTCAAGCTGCGCACGCGCACCGGGCTTGAATGGACAGATCGCTTTCCGACAATCGCAGTTGCGATCGCGGCGCTCGCCGGTAGGGAGTTCATCATCGATGGCGAAGTCGTCGTCGAGGAGGATAACGGCGTTTCGGATTTCTCGGCTTTGCAGAATGCGCTGAGCGAGGGCGATGCAAGCGGCATGGTCTATTATGCCTTCGATCTTCTCGCCATCGACGGCTATGATCTCACATCTGTACCCTTGGTTGACCGGAAGGAGGCTTTGGCGGCGCTGCTGATGACGGCGCCGAAGGACACCGTTCTGCGCCTGAGCGAACATTTCGACGAGAACGGCGACCTCATGCTGCAGCATGTCTGCCGCCTCGGCGCGGAAGGCATCGTGTCGAAGAAACGCGAGAGCGCATACATCTCCAAGCGCACGCCTGAATGGATCAAGACGAAATGCGCCAACCGGCAGGAGTTCGTCATCGCCGGTTTCGTGCCATCGACGACGGCGCGCAAGGCGATCGGTTCGCTGGTGGTCGGCTATTATGACAAGGGCGAGCTTAAACACGCCGGGCGCGTTGGGACCGGCTATTCCAATAAGATGGCGGCCGACCTCTTTTCCGAGCTGTCGCGTGAGAAGATTGCGAAACCCGCTTTTACCGCGCCGCTTTCGGCAGAGGCGCGCCGTAATGCCGTATGGGTCAAGCCGACAAGGGTTGCGGAAGTCGAATTTCGCGGCTGGACGGCCGATGCGAATTTGCGCCAAGCTTCGTTCAAAGGTCTGCGCGAAGATAAAGACCCGAAAGACATCGTTCGCGAGAAGGCAGCGGCCATGCCGAACGACGCTGAGACGCCGAAGACGAGCCTGAAGCTCACGCATCCAGATCGCGTATTATGGCCGGCCGCAGGCGTCACCAAACAGGGGCTTGCGGATTTTTACGCAATGGTTTGGCCGATGATTGAAAAACATCTCGTCGGCCGGCCGCTGGTTCTTTTGCGGTGTCCGAACGGCATCGCGCAGGGCGGCTTTTTCCAGAAACATCCTTGGGCCGGTATCGACGATCACATCCTGCAAATCGACGATCCGCACGAAAAGCAGCCGATCCTCGGCATCAAGTCATTCGATGGGCTCGTTGCTCTCGTGCAATCTGCTGCGCTCGAAATTCACCCCTGGGGAGCACAGACCGACGATCTCGATCATCCAGACCGTCTGATCTTCGATCTTGACCCGGGCGAAGACGTTGAGTTTTCCGCGATCATTGCAGCGGCGCACGAGGTTCGCCAACGTCTGGCCGACAAGAAGCTCAAGAGCTTCGTCAAAACGACGGGCGGTAAAGGCCTGCATGTCGTCGCACCGTTGAAGCCTGCTGCCGCCTGGGTGGAGGTCAAGGATTTCTGCCGCGGCCTGGCCGAGGCTATGGCGCATGATTCTCCGCAAAGCTACACCGCCACCGTCACCAAGACGCAGCGGATCGGGCGCATCTATCTCGATTATTTGCGCAATGCGCGCGGCGCGACAGCCGTCTCTGCCTATTCGACACGGGCGCGGCCGCAGGCCGGTGTATCCACGCCGCTGACTTGGGATGAACTCGACAGCGTTCTCAGCGGCAGCCAGTTCACGATCGGCAATTTCAGCAACCGGCTTCAGCGCCTCTCGGGCGACCCTTGGGCGGAGTTCTTTCGCTTACGCCAAAGCATGCCCCGAAAGTGAAAGATCTGGATACTGGAACTCGCGGTATGGCGCAGCGTTGCCGTGCCAAGGAGCCGCGTATGACAAAACATGACACGCACTATCATTCGGGCACCGAGGAACATCCGGTTGAATTGAAGCCCAACCGTGCCCGCGCTGGGCGCAAAGACGTGCCCATTCTCTACGTTCTGCTGTGGAGCACAGCTCTCGCTGTCCTCGTTCTGGCGGCGATCTTCTTCGGCTTCCACGCGATGGTGCATTAAATCCCATCTGAGCCAGTCAGTTCTTGAAACGGCCCAAGGAATGTCTTGGCCGTGTCTCTTTCGTGCCGAGCCTATTTTAGAAGCCGCTGAAGCGCGCGGCCGGCGCGGCTTCGCAGTTCTCTGACGTCGAGCGTGCCGTCATTCTCGAGATCGGCAGCTTTGAAGAGCCTTTCAGCCATCGCGATATATTCGTCCTTGGTCAGCGAATTATCCTTGTCGGGATCCGCCGCGACGAAGGCCTTTTTGCTCAGCCGGCCTTTGGCTTCTTTATATTCGAGGGTCGTGTCCTGATCCTTATTGAGCCGATCGAACGCCGCGCCCGCGGCCGCTTCCATTTCGGCAAGATCGAGCGTCCCATCTTTGTCGGTGTCGTATTTGAGCGGGTCAGCGAATGATGCGCCCGCGAGGCTGGCAGCGAAGATCATCGATAGCAATCCGGCTTGCACGCGCATCGGCCTCTCCCTCGTTTTCCGCTTTGTTCAACGGTGCGCAATTTTAGCTGCAGCCGGCTTTGCCTTTGAAGCGGACATATTTCCCGCCGTGCCGGGAAAATTGGAAACTGCAGCTTCGCTGACGGCAGACAACAAAATCCCCGTTGCAAATCGGCCACAAGGCCCAAGAATGCGGCGAGACCATTCCTGCGTTAGAAAGCGTTTACCAAAAGAACATGTCCCCGCGGCGCCGGTCCAATCTTATAAGCCTAGTGAAAACATTTGGTTAGAATCTCTCGGCGTCTGACAGGTGGCGGCCGGACTAAGAAGTTTGCCGTCTTTCCAACGCGTGACAAAGGTGGGCGAACTCGACAGAGTTTTAAGGCTGCCGCAAAACCTCCTCGGCTTTGGGCCGGTGGCGTTTGCTCGGGGGATTCATTGTTCTCATGCCTGACGAGGATAGGGCTGCGACGCTGGCTTTCCGCCGCGCTCATGCTCGTCTGCATGAACCTGATGATGGGCTGCGCCGCGCGGCCCGAGAGCGGGTTCCTGGCAACCACGGCCTACGAAGCTCCGAGCGCGACCGAGCACACCATTCTCATCGCCTCGACGCGTGAGCGCGACGCGCGGCCAGGCACATTGTACAGCGGCTTTCGTGCTGACTGGCTCGATTATGCATCAGCGACCATGTCTGTGCCGCCGACGCATGTCGATGGTAAGATCGAATGGCCGCAGACGCCGCCCGGCGATCCGCGTCGCGATTTCGCGGTTCGCGATGCCGGCTACATAGACGGCGATCGGGCGTTCCTCGCCGCGGTCAATGCCGAATTGGCGAAACGTCCGCCCGGCCACCGCAAAATTTTCCTCTTCGTCCACGGCTTCAACACGATGTTTGCCGAGGCGCTCTACGGCTTCACGCAGGTCGTTCACGATGCGCACACGGATCATGTGCCGGTGCTATTCACCTGGGCCTCGCGCGGTAAATTGACGGATTACCTCTACGATAATAACAGCGCCACAGCGGCGCGCGATCAGCTCGCCCATACAATTCGCTTACTGACAGACAGCAATGCGGAAGAGGTCAACATCCTCGCGCATTCCATGGGCAATTGGGTATTTGTCGAAGCGATGCGTCAGATCAAACTGCAAGGCGGCCTCAAGCATCCGGAAAAGATCGGGCTGGTTCTTCTTGCGGCGCCGGACATCGATATCGACGTTTTCAAATCGGATTTGCGCGCTTACGGAAAGCCCAAAAAACCTTATTACATCGTGCTCTCGAAGGATGATAAAGCTCTGGCCCTGTCAAAGTTTCTGGCGGGCGGACAGGCCCGCGTGGGCGACGATGGAAACGTCGAAGATTTGGCGAAACTTGGCGCAGTGGTGATCGATCTGACGAATGTGCACGGCAACGATCCGTCCGGATCACAACAAATACGCACAGATCGCCGCGATCGCCCCGCAGTTGGAGCACGTGCTTCAAAGCGGCATCGAAAAGAACCATGTCGGGACGTCTGACGCAACGGATCAAATGACCAGTACGCTTGGCGCCGTCGTCAGCGTCCCGGTGAACATTATGGGCAATTCGTTCTCGATCGTTTCCAGCCGCTGATCATCGCGAAGCTCTTCAAGGGTTCTTGGCTGGAGCGCCTCCGCGCATTTTATGCACCTGATCTGCCGTGACATGGCACGTCCGGCTGGCCGAATTGCGCGCAGGTGTAATTGGCGAGCGCTGCCGACCTCTTCATCCGTATAGGCGCTTGTAAACGCGTGCATGAACATTAGCCCCTGCGAAGTCTTAATCTGCGTTCCCTGAGACAGCACTTGAAGCAGATTGTTGGCATCGGGATCGGCGGTCGTGTGCGAACCGGCCAACGCTGCCCACGGCGACTGGCGGCCCTGGCCGCTCGGCAGATGGCAGCCAGCACAAGCTTCGACAAAGATACGCGCGCCAAGCGGAGTTTTTTGCACGTCGGCTGGCGCGCCGCGTCCGGCGGCAGGCGGCCCATCGGGCTGCGGCGGGATGCTGCGCAAATAGGCGACCATCGCGCGGATATCGTCGGCGCTCAGATAGCGCAAACTAAATCCAATGACTTCCGCCATCGGCCCAGACGCCGGTCCGTGCCCTTCGGCGTGGCCGATGGAGAGGTATTGCGCCAATTGCGTGTCACTCCAGCCGCCAAGTCCATGATCGGGATCGCTGGTCAGATTATAGGCGAGCCAGCCCACCTGTTTCGTGCCGGCAAATTTGCGGCTGTCGTCCAATCCTTGCATCAGATTGCGTGGTGTATGGCATTCGCCGCAATGGCCGAGAGGCCCGATGAGATAGGCGCCGCGATTCCAGGTCGCGTCCTTTGAGGTATTCGCCTCGAAGCGATGGCCGGGGACGAACAGAAGCTTCCACGCCCGCATTAGATAGCGCTGGTTGAACGGGAATTTCAGGTCATTGGCAGGTGGCGCCACGGCGATTGGCTTGACGGTCGCAAGATAGGCCGGATCGCCAGCGCATCATCGTCCGTCAGCAAGGCATAAGACGCATAGGGGAATGCCGGATAAAGGTCTTCGCCATTGCGGCCGATCCCGTGGTGCAGGGCACGCACGAATTCCGCATTGCTCCAAGCGCCGATGCCGTGCGCCCGATCCGGCGTGAGATTCGGCGCATAAAGTGTCCCGAACGGCAGATCAAACCTACGGCCGCCAGCGAAAGACGCGCCGCCGGGATTCGTGTGGCAGGCTTCACAATCGGCGGCCTTGGTCAGATATTCGCCGCGCGCAATCAGCGCATCGCCGCTCGGCTGCGCGGCGCTTGCTGTTACCGGTTCAAGTCCGGCTGGCAAGAAGAAGAATGCGGCCGCGGCGGCCGCGGCGAGCGCGGCAACACCAAAGGCGAAGGCGAGCCATTTTTTCATGCGCAAGCGTCCATCCTCACAATGGGATTATGTTGCTGTCTGCTAGGTTCCGCTCAATTGTCCGCGCCCGAACGGAAGCCGGCGCAATCTCTTGCCCGTGGCGGCAAAAATGGCGTTGCCCAGCGCCGGCGCCGCGGCCGCCGTTCCCGTCTCGCCAATGCCGCCGGGCTTTTCGCCATTGCGGATCTGATAGACTTCAATCTTTGGCGCCTCGTTGATGCGCATCGCCCGATAATCGTGGAAATTGCTCTGGTCGATCGCGCCGCCAGTCAGCGTGATCTCGTTGTACATGGCCGTGCCGAGACCGAGGATAAGACCGCCCTAAATCTGCGCCTCGACAGTGTCGGGATTGACCGTCATGCCGCAATCGACCGCGACGACGGCGCGGCGCACGCTGATCTCGCCGGGGGGAGTCACTTCGACTTCGAGCACACAGCAGAGATAGCTACCGAACGCGAATTGCAATTCGACACCGCGTCCGGCGCCGCGCGGCAGCGGACTGCCCCAGCCGGACTTCTCCGCCGCAAGATTGAGCACCGCGAGGGCTCGCGGATTCTTCTGGAGCATGCCGCGACGAAATTCGATCGGGTCCTGCTTGGCTGCGTGGGCCAATTCGTCAATGAAGCTCTCGACGACGAAGAGATTATGTGTCGGGCCGACGCCACGCCACCAGCTCGTGTTCATCGCCCGTGGCTCGTCGCGAACATAATCGACATATTCAGCGGGAATTTCGTAAGGCGTCTCGTCCGCGCATTAGACGGCATCTAAGTCGAGGCCGTTTTTGAAAGCGGGCGGCGCCCAACGTGCGAGAATAGATGGCCGGTCACGCGATGTGTGCGGCCGACGAGCTTTTCCATCCGCGTCGAGGCCAGCGGCGACACGATCGTAATAATAGGGCCGATAATAATCGTGGCGCAGGTCTTCCTCGCGCGTCCACACGAGCTTGACTGGATAGGAGACATGTTTGGCGATCGAGGCCGCAACCTCGACGCTATCGATGTCGAGGCGCCGCCCAAACGCACCGCCCATAAGTTGGTTATAAACCGTCACTTTGTCTTGCGGCAGGCCGGCGACACTCGCGACCGCCTTTTGTGCCCGCACAGGCACCTGCGTGCCGAGCCAGATTTCAGCGCTGTCCGGCTTGATATGCAGAGTGCAATTCAGCGGCTCCATCGGTGAATGCGACAGAAACGGCGATTGGTAGATTGCCGAAAGCTGTGTCGCTGCGCCCTTGATTGCCGCGTCGGCATCGCCGACCTTCTTGGCTACGACGCCTTTGTTATGCGACGCCCGATCCATCGTCGATACGATCGTTTCGAGCGTCACATCGCCGTTCTCTCCGGCATCCCACTTGAGATTGAGCGCTTCGAGCCCTTGCTTCGCTGCCCACATGTGATCGCCAATTACGGCAATTGCATCGCCCTCATCGTTGCGGATGATGTCGTGGACACCAGGCACCTGGCGTGCCGCCGCCTCATCCATACTGGCGAGCTTGCCGCCCTTGACAGGGGTGATCGCAACGGTCCCGAAACGCATGTTGGGTACGATGATGTCGATACCGTAGATGGCCGTTCCATTGACCTTGGAAGGTGTATCAAGCCGCTTGGCACTGGTGCCGATCAGTTTGAATTGCGACGGGTCTTTTAATTTGACATTGGCGGGCACGGGCAATTGCGCCGCATCGCTCGCGACGTCGCCATAGGTGGCCGATTTGCCGCTTGCATCGTGATGAATGATGCTACGCTCGGCACGGCAACCCGCGGGATCGACGTTCCATTTTTTTGCTGCGGCCGAGATCAGCATCACACGCGCGACCGCCGCGGCCTCGCGCAGACGCACCCAATCGGCGCGTGTCGAGGCCGAGCCGCCGGTCGCCTGATCGCCAAGCAGGGGATCGATATATTTCTTGATGTCAGGTGGCGCGGCTTCGATATTGACCTGATCCAGGCCGATTTCGAGTTCTTCGCCCATGAGCATGGCGGCACTCGTATAGACGCCTTGTCCGACTTCGGTATGCGGCAGGATCAGCGTGATCGTGTTGTGCAAATCGATCCGCAGGAACGCATTCGGTTCAAAATCGCCGGACGTATCGGCAGACGCGCGCGCGAGGCTCGGCAGATGCAGGCCAAGCAACAGACCGCCGCCCGCTGCCGCGCCAGCCTTCAGCACAAACCGCCTTGAGGGGAGGTCATATCCCATGGTTGCTCCTTAGGCCGACGCGGCCGCGTGAATGGCCTCGCGAATACGGACATAAGTCCCGCAACGGCAGATATTGCCGGACATTGCGGCATCGATATCGGCGTCCGTTGGATGCGGAGTCTGGTTCAAGAGCGCGGTGGCCGACATGATTTGCCCGGACTGGCAATAGCCGCATTGCACGACTTCTTTATCGAGCCACGCCTGCTGAATCTTGTGGCCATTCGGCGTCTGCCCGACCGCTTCGATCGTGGTCACCGGCCGCGTGCCGATCGCGCTCACTGGCAACAGGCAGGAGCGCACGGGCTGGCCCGCCAGGTGAACGGTGCAGGCGCCGCATTGGGCGATGCCGCAACCGAACTTGGTGCCTGTCATGCCCAGGACGTCGCGCAGAACCCAAAGCAATGGCATGTCATCTGGCACGTCGGCCTCGTGCGATTGTCCGTTGATCGAAAGAACTTTCATGCTTCCTGTCCTCGTGTGCTCAGCGCTTCATATCCAATACAATTCATCAGAGGCGCGTCGCTTCATTCGGCGGCCCGCCGCAACGCCTGCTCCAGCTCCTGATCGAGCTCGTGCGCGACCTTATCAACCTGCGCATCGCCGAACTGTCCGAAAAGTGTGGATGGCTTGTCGTATTCAAATGTCGTTCCGCCATTTGAATTCTCGTAGAGCACGACACGAAGTGGCGCGTAGAGCGCGGCGGCCAATTTGTGCTTGGTCATTCGCGACGCGGTGAGGGGATTGCCGATCTCGTATTGAATCGCGTGACGCGCGCCACCCTGCGCCTTGAGAAGCGCGCCGTGATCGCGTTTCAGGAAGATAAAAAGGGGCGCGCCGCGTTCAAGCTTTTGCGCGCGCTCGGCGTCGCCTGCGTTCAAGGCGGCAGCGACCTCCGGGTCGAGCTGCGGAACTTGCGATTCGAGCGCCGCTCTCACCTCCGCGAACGTCTTCGTCGAGACGATGCGGACATGTTCGATATGAATGGTTTCGACAGTGAGATTCGAATGAGCCAACGCAACCCCCGTCACGCCGACTGCCAAGACCGACAAAATGCCTAGCGATGTCCTCGACACAATCGAAGACTATCAGATGTCGATCTTTCTGTAACCTCATGCGCAAGTATGATTTACTGTAAACGCGAGGGAATAGCTTCGCGATACGGGCTTATCTTGGGACATTACTTTCAGCGTCTTGAAGACGTCTGGCCTACGTCCTTGCGACGCCCGCATTCAGGATGCGCGGAAGACGAGCTCGCAGGCAATGCCGATGGCCAAGAGCGTCGCGATGCAAATTCCAAATTCGAAAATGACCTGCTGTCCGACGCTCTCGTCCACTTTGTGGCCGCGGTTAAAGTGATGGTCCATCTGCGATCGCCTCTTCAACTCCGATCGCAAAGAACATGGGCAAAATCGCATATAAATTCGATAAGTCTCGGCGGCTGAAAATATATAGAGAGCGGCAGTGGGTTTACACGCGCCGCCACGCCGGCAAATGCGGGTCCGCCAACTCGATATTTATCGGGCCGATGCCGAAGATTGCGATGACGACCGGCTCTTTGATGCCGCTCGGAACGCCGTCATAGTGAAAGGTTCGCGCGGTGCGCTTGACATAGCCGCCTACGGGAACGGCGATTGCGCTTTTGGGATCGAAATCCGCGCCGCTGTTTACCCACCAGGTTCCCGAAAGCACCATTTGGACGCGATCAGTCGCGTAGCTGTGTGGCGCGCTGAACCAGCCCGGGTTCCATTTCATCAAAACGAGATAGGGTCCCGGTTTATTGAAATCGCCATAAAGTTTAGCCATCTCGCCGCTGCCTTTCGGCAAGCCGTTCCACGGCATGAATTTGATATTGGCGTGCTGTAAGACGAAAGTCTCTTTCGGATTGATGGGCAAGGCCAGCGCCGGGCCTTCGGCAAGCGCCATCATCATCGAAGACAGCAAAAAGTCTCGGCGTTCCATCGTAGCCTCGCTGTTGGCGGCAAAGAGCGGGAGAGGTCCTCAAACCTCGTAACGCGTATATCGCGATCAGGGTCGGTGCCCGAAGCGTCGGCGTGAACAAAACTTGTTGAGCACAAGCTTAGCCGATCAAACATCGTTGAGAGGAACGAGGATACGTCCAAAAATCGCATCCATAAAACGCAGCCGTTGTGACGGCACCGACCGAAAGTCTCCCATCGACTTTTTGCTAATTGCGGCGGTTCGCTCAAAGCATCCAATTAGAGACCGCCGCCTAACGAGGCTCCTCTTAATGCAAGCTATTGCCGTCGGGACATGAGCGATCAAACGGATCACGGGCCGAGCGATGCCGAGCAGCGCTCGATGCTACGCTGTCTGATTGAGGTTGGGCCATCGAAACCCGTTGGCTACCTGCCTCTGAGGACTATTAGAGCGGCAAAGTCCGCATCGGAAATTGTCGCTACTTCAGCCCTGACACGTGGATTGGCAGCGATACAATTTCCCCCTGAAGCCTGCTGCATCGAAAGCGGGGCGCTTTATGTCTACGACCGCGCGGCGCTCGCTGCTCTTCTCCAAGAACGTTCCGGCGCTGCGGCCGCTGCCGGGCTTCCTCTTCAATCGGATGCCTTCGTGGCTCACATTGCCGCCATCTGGTTTGAACGCAATCATCCGGCGCATCCGATCATCGCGGCGGCGTTTGGCGAGAGCTGATTCTGCCTACGGCTTTCGTTTTTTCAATTGCGCCGAAGACTCGTTCAGGGCCACGGCGGCGCGGATGAGTTCTTTGAAGGCATCCGCATCCACTTCATCGCCTTCACGGAGATCTATCGCGCGCCTTGTGTTGCCTTCGAGGCTAGCGTTGAACAG
The DNA here is from genome assembly GCA_963802745.1 of uncultured Alphaproteobacteria bacterium. GTDB lineage: Bacteria > Pseudomonadota > Alphaproteobacteria > Rhizobiales > Xanthobacteraceae > JAJPKK01. The sequence goes on from CAWDKL010000048.1 coordinate 415,657, forward strand.
GTCGGAAATGTCCTCCAACGAAGCGCCTTTGGCGAAGGTCAGTTTCACGATGCTCTTATAAGTCTCGCCCGTGCAGATGATCTCATCGTGAGACCAAACAGGAACGCCGCGCCATTTCCATTCCTCGACAATTTCGGGATCCGCCTGCTCGATAAGCGCGCGGACGCGGGCAAGCGTCTCGCCCCGCCAATCGTCCAGTTCCTTGATCCTTGCGTCGATCAGCCGGGACGGGGATTCGCCCTCGGCCATAGCGCTGTTTTTCATATGACCCTCGCTCCTCCGAAAAGCATCCGTGCGGGTGGCGCTTCGCCGTGCAATCAGCTCGTAGTCGCTCGTGCGAAAATGGAACTCGATGATTTGGGCCCGGCCCGGCCTTCCGACAATCGCAACGCCGTCGCCTTCGTGGATTGCGACATCCGCCGACGGCTGGAGCAAGACTTCCCCGTTCTGCCGCTCCAGCGCAACGACGAGAAACGCGCCTCCGGCAAGAGCCTCGAGCGCGCCGATGGTCGCCCCGACGCTCCGGCTGCCTACGCCCGCGGCGACAACTTCGATTTCAAGACCAAGGCGGCGCAGATCACGGCCGAGCCGGTCGAGATCGCCGGCTTTAATTCCAGACAATACCTTGGCGACATCCTGATACAGCAAAAGCTCGGCCATCCGTTCTGCGCCAATTCGCGTCGGCAGCACGACACGGTTGGCGCCGGCCTGAATGAGCTTGCCTTCCGTGGACGCGGCTTCGCCCCGCGCGATGATCGTCATCTCGTGGTTGAGACTGCGGGCGCTGAGCGTGATGAACACATTCGCCGCGTCGTCCGGCAAAACGGTCGCGAGCGCCCGGGCCCGCGAAACACCGGCACTCCGCAGGACGTCTTCATCCGTCGCATCGCCCTGCAGGCTCAGGAAACCCAGCTCGCGCGCCGCGGTCATGCGGCCGTCGCCGCGCTCCACGACCACGAAGTCACACTTTCCGGCTTGAAGCTCTCGCGCGAGCATCTGGCCGATGCGTCCGTAACCGCAGATGATGACGTGATTGGTAAGACGATCGATATCTTTTTGCATGCGGCGGAACCCAAATAATTGTTGGAGATGGCTGGCGGTGATGAGCTGAATGAGCGAGCCGGTCACAAAAATCATCCCGGTGCAGCCCGTGATGATCAACGCGATGGTGATGGCGCGTAATTCCGGCGTGTTGATCGGAATAACTTCGTCATAACCGACCGTGTAAACGGTGAGCACGACCATGTAGAGCGCATCGCCGAACCGCCAGCCGTTTGCCATATACGCCGCGGTCGCGCATGCCGAAACCACCAGCATGAAAGCAACGCCGGCAGCCAAATTTCGGAGCGGAGAGGATAGGAACTTAGTCATTAATCAGAAATCTGAGTGTATCGATGCGACGGCGGCGGCCGGGACGTCTGGCGGGAAAAGCCAATAAGAAATCTTTTGGAAGCAATATCTGGTCCCACCGATCAGGATGGAACGGTTTCAAGGGAACCGAAATCGGGCCGAAATTCAATCAGAATTTTCCAAAGGTGCGGCTGCAAGTTGGCGCCTACGTCGATGCAACGCGCCGGTCTGCCGGCAACCTTTACTGCGCGGGCGTCGGCGACGGTCGCTTGCGCGGTCCCGAGGGCAGGCGATGAAGCATCTGCCGTCTTGAAGAAGATGGAAGCTCGCGGGAAGCATCTGGCCTCGCCGGAGGGGTCCTAAGGCAGACCGAGTTCAACTGCTAGCATTGCACCGAAATGGCTCGATCCAAAGAATCCACAGTGACGGAAGCTCTTTACATCGAGATATAGAACGTCTTGTATCTCACGCTCGCGTGAACACCGTGACGATGGCTAGATGAATTATTCTCACTCACGTTGTCGTGAAAAGATATACATATTCGCGGCATTCTCCCAGCGTCACGCACTCTGCGGCGGTGCCAATCCTTCAGTATAGCGGCAATTAATTCGCAGGCCGAGATCTTGACGCAAATCAAGGCCGCGCCGTCGACGGTCTTCTAGCTCTGCTTCATCGAAATGAACGGCGACAACGCGCCGTTGATACAGAAGCAGATGCGATGTCGTTACCGAAGAGCGAGCAAAGTGCAGGTCCGTTTTCTGGCCTGGTGGTTATCGATCTTACGCACGTTCTGAATGGTCCCTTCGGCACGACGATTTTAGCCGATCTCGGCGCGCGCGTTATTAAGATCGAGTCGCCTGGCCACGGCGACGATACACGCACATATGGGCCATTCTACAAAGGCCAATCTCTTTATTTCAGTTTCGTCAATCGCGGCAAAGAAAGCGTCGTTCTTAATCTAAAGGACGAGTTCGATAAGGCCATCCTTCTCAACATGGTCAGTCAGGCGGACGTGCTCGCCGAGAACTTCCGGCCCGGCACGATGCAACGCCTTGGGCTGTCCTATGAAGAACTTGCGAAGATCAATCCGCGGTTGATCTACGCGTCATCTTCTGGCTTCGGACAGACAGGCCCCCTCGCCAATTATCCGGCGTATGACACCATCGTTCAGGCCATGAGCGGCCTGATGAGTGTCACCGGATTTCCGGACGGGCCGCCGACGCGCGTCGGGACCTCGCTCTCCGACCTTTGCGCAGGTCTTTTCATGTTCGGCGGAATCGCAAGCGCGCTCTTCGCCCGCGAGAAAACCGGCAGAGGCGCCCATATCGATGTCGCGATGTTCGATTCGACGCAGGCGTTTCTCGAACACGGCTTCATGGAATATGTCGCGACGGGCAAGCCCCTTGGGCGAATTGGCAACCGTCATCCTTTCATGGCCCCTTCGATGTCTTCGCATCGCAGGACAATGATTTCAGTCATCGCGGCGGGAAACGATCGCCTCTTTGCAGACCTTTGCGACGCGATTGGGCGCCCCCGATCTTTCGCACGATAGCCGGTTTGTTTCCAACGAGGGCCGCATGGGGAACAATGCGGCTCTCAAATCCGAACTCGAAGCGGCTCTTAAAAAGCAGCCTGCGGCGCATTGGCTGAAGGTCATTCATGCCGCAGGCGTTCCAGTCTCGCCAATTCTGAACGTCTCGGAAAGCGCCGAACATCCTCAAACTCAAGCGCGCAACATGCTGATCGAAGCGGGCGGGGTCAGAATGACGGGCAACCCCATAAAAATATCCGGGTATCCCGACCCGCAGGTGCGCGAAGGCGCGCCGACACTCGATCAGCACGGCGACGCGCTACGTCGTGAGTTTGCGGTGCCGGTTCCGACCGGGGCGACGTAAGCGCCGGACCAATCTCCCGAAGATACGAAACTAAATTCGAAGGAGTGTTTTCAATGACTATGGCCGCGGCCCCGCAAGTTGGTTTGGTACGCGCGCGCAGTGAGCGGTGGTGGTACCTCGCGCTTTGCGTCGTCTGCATGATCATGATCGCCAATTTCCAATATGGATGGTCGGTCTTCGTATCACCTTTGCATAAGGCGCACGGGTGGTCGGTTTCCAACATTCAGATTGACGTTCACGATTTTCGTCGCTCTGGAGACCTGGGCAACGCCCCTCAACGGATGGCTCGCCGACAGACTCGGTCCGCATCTTGGACCGCGCGTCGTCATGGGGGCGGGCGGCCTGTTCGTCGCGCTGGGCTGGATCATCAATTCCTACGCCACATCGCTGCCGATCCTGTATCTCGGCGGCGCTCTTTCCGGCTGGGTGCGGGCGCCGTGTACTGCACGGCCGTTGGCACGGCAGTGAAATGGTTCACCGATCATCGCGGCCTAGCTGTCGGTCTTGTCGCGGGCGGATTCGGCGCGGGCGCAGCGCTGACGATCATTCCCATTCAAATGGCGATCAAGACCAGCGGCTACGCATCGGCGTTCTTCTGGGCGGGGTTGCTTCAGGCGCCGTTGTTCTGATCGTGTCGCAGTTCATTCGGAATCCAAATCGCGGTGAAGTCGCGGCGCAAGTTTCCGCGAAGGTGCAGCAGACGACATACAGCTATTCGCCACACGAGGTACTGACGAGCCGCGTCTTTTGGGTACTCTATGTGCTGGACGTACTGATGTGTGCAGGCGGTTTGATCGTCACCGCCTATCTGGCTCCCATCGCCAATTCTTATCACGTCTCCGATGTGATCGTATTCATGGGAGCGACGACGCTCTCCATCGCGCTCATTTTCGCCAATGTGATGAACGGCATTGCGCGTCCATTGTTCGGATGGGTGTCCGACAAGATAGGTCTTTCGGAGACCATGGCGATCGCGTTCGCTCTCGGCGCCATCGCCTATTTCCTCCTCAGCATGACCGGAAAATATCCGTGGGGACTCATCGTCTTCGTCGGCATGGTGTTCTTCTGCTGGGGTGAGATTTTCAGCCTGTTCCCGGCCATGTGCACGGATCTGTTCGGGCAGAAATACGCGACCACAAATTCCGCGCTTCTCTACACCGCGAAGGGCGCTGCGGCCTTCCTGGTTCCGCTTGGAGGCCTCGCCGCATCCATAACTGGAAACTGGAATGACGTTCTCTTTCTGACGACCGGAATAAATATCGTCGCCGTCGTTCTTGTCCTCACCGTTCTTCGCCCGGCAGCGGCGCGGCACCATGCAACAGCAATAATGAAATCGGAAAAGTCGGCAGCGAATGCACGCTGACCGCGCCAGAATTACACATGAAAAATTGAGGAGTTACGAAAATGAGCAAGCCACTTGAAGGTATCAAAGTCATCGATTTCGCTGGCGTGCAGGCGGGTCCTGTTTGCGCCCAGTTTTTGGCTTGGTATGGCGCAGATGTCATTAAGGTTGAGCGCGTGGAAGGCGGCGATATCACGCGCCACCAGCTTCGCGACATCCCCGATGTCGATGCGCTCTACTTTACCATGCATAACAGCAACAAACGTTCGATCGCATTGGATACCAAGACGCCGGAAGGCAAGGAGATGTTCGAGAAGCTGTTAGCCTGGGCCGATGTTATCGTCGAGAATTTCCGTCCCGGGGCTATGGACCGGATGGGCTTTGGATGGGAGCATCTCCACGAGATCAATCCACGGCTGATCTGGGGTTCGATCAAAGGATTTCACGAGAATTCACCCTTCGCCGATCTCAGCGTTTATGAAAACGTCGCGCAATGCGCCGGCGGCGCGGCCTCGACGACCGGCTATTGGAATGGGGAGCCGGCCGTATCGGGGCAGGCGTCTGGCAATAACAATGGGCCGCTGATCAGCGCCGCGGCGCTCGGCGATAGCAATATCGGGCTATGCATTTGCTGATCGGGATTCTGACCGCGCTGTTCGGCCGGGAAAAGACCGGACGCGGCCAGAAGGTCAGCGTCTCGATGCAGGATGCGGTGCTGAATCTCTGCCGCGTCAAGCTGCGTGACCAGCAGCGCCTGGAGCGCGTCGGCTACCTCGAGGAATATCCGCAATACCCGAATGGCAAGTTCACCGATGTCGTGCCTCGCGGCGGCAATGCTGGCGGCGGCGGTCAGCCGGGCTGGGTACTCAAATGCAAAGGCTGGGAGACCGATCCCAACGCCTATATCTATTTCACGATCCAGGAACAGAATTGGGCTGCGACCGCCGAGGCGATCGGCAAGCCCGAATGGGCGAACGACCCGGACTACACGACGGCCAAGGCGCGCCAGTCGCATATTTTCGATATCTTCGCCGAGATCGAGAAATGGCTGGCCGGCAAAACCAAATACGAGGCCATCGAATATCTGCAGCAAATATCGCATTCCCTGCGCGCCAGTGCTTTCCATGAAAGAAATCGCCGAGGCGCCGGCATATGCGCGAGACCGGGACGATCGTCGAGGTCAAACAGCCAAAGCGCGGCACCTTCTTGACGGTCGAATCCGATCAAGTTCTGCGACTTCACGCCAGAGATCACCGGTGCGCCTTTGCTCGGCGAGCATAGCGACGAGATGCTCGCACAATTCGGCTATACGCCCGCGCAGATCAAGAGCTTTCCACGACAAGAAGGTCGTTGCGACGGACAGCAATAACGCGTTGTCACGCGTTCTGCGACCGTTCAAAGAGTTAGCGGCGCTCCTTCGCTTCCGGCGCGAGCGACCCATCATTTCGACAAGGATGAAGGACATGACAGGCGACAAACGACGCAGGCGGAGCTGACCGACGGATTCCACCTGGTGGTGGACGCCCTGAAGCTGAACGGAATTGATACGATCTACGGTGTCGCCGGCATCCCGATCACCGATCTGGCGCGGCTGGCGCAAGCGGAGGGGCTGCGGTATTTCGGATTTCGCCACGAACAAAGCGCCGGCAACGCGGCCGCGATCGCCGGCTATCTGACGCAGAAGCCAGGAATCTGCCTCACGGTCTCGGCACCGGGTTTCCTGAACGGCATGGTCGCGCTCGCGAACGCCACCACCAATTGCTTCCCGATGATCCTGATCAGCGGATCGAGCGACCGCGCGATCGTCGATCTCGAGCAGGGCGATTACGAAGAACTCGACCAGATGAATGCGGCCAAGCCTTTCGCCAAGGCGGCGTTCCGCGTCGAACCGGCCCCAGGATATCGGCATCGGCATCGCGCGCGCGATCCATGCGGCCGTCTCCGGACGGCCCGGCGGCGTCTATCTCGACCTGACCGCGGCTGTCCCTCGGCGCGGCGCTGGACGCGGAAACGGCGAAGAAATCTCTGGTGAAGGTCGTCGACGCGGCACCGAGCCAGATTCCGGCGCCCGCGAATCGATTGCGCGCGCCCTCGACCTTCTGGCGAGCGCCGAGCGGCCGCTCGATCATTCTCGGCAAGGGCGCGGCCTACGCCCAGGCGGACAAGGAGATCCGGTCCTTCATCGAGACCACCGGCATCCCGTTTCTGCCGATGTCGATGGCAAAGGGACTGCTGCCGGACAATCATCCGCAATCGGCCGCGGCCGCGCGCTCCTTTGCCCTCGGCCAGGCCGATGTCGTCATGCTGATCGGGGCGCGCCTGAACTGGCTGCTCTCCCACGGCAAACCGCCGCTATGGTCGGAGAGCGCGCAATTGGTGCAGATCGACATTTCGCCGACCGAGATCGACAGCAACCGCGCCATCGCCGCGCCCGTCGTCGGCGATATCCAATCCGCAATGGCGGCCTTGCTCGCCGCGCTCAAGCCCGGCCAGGTCAGGCCGAGCGCCGCCTGGCTCAAGGAGATCGGCCAGCACAAGCAGAAGAATGTCGAGCGCATGGCGGCGCGCCTCAACGCCGACCCCAATCCGATGAACTTCTCGAGCGCGCTCCGCGCCGTCCGCAACGCGCTCGCCGACCGGCCCGATATCTATGTCGTCAACGAAGGCGCCAATACGCTGGATTTCGCCCGCAACATCATCGACATGCACGAGCCCCGCCAACGTCTCGACAGCGGAACCTGGGGGATCATGGGCATCGGCATGGGATACGCCATCGCCGCAGCGGTCGTGACCGGCAAGCCCGTCGTCGCCATCGAGGGCGACAGCGCCTTCGGTTTCAGCGGCATGGAGATCGAGACCATCTGCCGCTACAATCTGCCGGTCGTCGTCGTGGTCTTCAACAATGGCGGCATCTATCGCGGCGACAAGGCCGGAGCTCCCGCCCTCACCGACGGGTTTCATCCCAACGCCCGCTATGACAAGCTGATCGAGGCCTTCGGCGGCACCGGGTATCACGTGACCGATACGGCGAGCCTGGCAAGTGCCTCGAGCGAGGCGCTCGCGGCGGGACGGCCGGCGCTCATCAATTGCGTCATCGATCCGACGGCGGGCACCGAGAGCGGCCATATTCAGAACCTCAACCCGAAAAGTGCCTTGGTGAATTGACGATGGGCCGCGATGCAAGGTTCCTTTCAGTGGAGTCGATTCGTGGACAAGGTCACGGACAATGCAAGTCGCCATCGCTTCGAACTCATCGTCGATAACAAGGTCGCATTTGTGACCTATGCAATGGAGGGCGACCGGCTTGCATTGCTTCACACGGAGGTGCCGAAAGCATGGAGGGCAAGGGATCGGTAAGCTCCTGATCCGTTCGGTGCTCGACGTGGCAAGACAACGCGGATTAAAGATTGTGCCGAGATGCGAGTTCGTCTCGGCCTTTATCGATCGAAATCCCAAATTCGAAAGACCTGATCGTCTGAAATTATCTTCGCCACGAGATCATCGGTCGTGGGCGAAGCGGTGCGCAAACTTGCCTCTTATATCGACGTCATCCGGCGAGATTCTTCGAGAATGGGACAGGTCGGACGAGCGTCGCCATTGCATTTATTCGCGAGGTTACGCAGCGTATCTCTCATTCCCTGAAGCTCGGCGATCCGCGTATCCAGCTCTGCGACGTGCGCGAACGCCATCTTTTTGACGTCGGCGCTCGGCCGCTGATCCTGCCAAAGGGCCAAAAGCCGCTGGATATCTTTGATCGAAAAGCCGAGCTTCCGCGCGCGCTTGATAAACTCAAAACATGCAGGTCGGATTGGCCGTAGAGACGATAGCCACTCTCGCTGCGCTCGGCGGGAGCGATCAAGCCGATGCTTTCATAGTGGCGGATCATCTTCGCGTTGACGCCGCTCGCGGCGGCAGCTTCGCCGATATTCATCGAATTTCTCAGCCTCCGCCTCTTGACCTTCCAATAATGGGAAGCCCCATGTTCAGCGGCAAGAGCCGTTGCCACCCACGGAGGCGGGAAATATGAACTCAACCAAGCCGCACACGATGCGTCTCACGACCACCATCACGATCACTTCTGAGGTACGTCGGTCGATCCGGCGCGGCAAGTACCATCTAACACCGAAAATCACGGATATTTGCAGCCGCGAAAGTGCCGCAAGAAGTTCGAGGCTAATCCGGAGGCCTATTTAAGCCAAGCGAACATCCAGAGCCGGAGCCGGTCGCACATCGACCACGTCGCTGGACGTGTCCGATGCATCCGCAGATCGTTCGCGAGGGCCGGGTAATTGTCCGATCTGCGGCATGGCGCTGGAGCCGGCCGGTCTCCCGGTCGATGGACCCAATCACGAATTAGCTGACATGACGCGGCGTTTTTGGGTCGGTGTGGTTCTCGCCGTGCCGGTGCTCGTCCTCGACATGGGTGCGGATCTGCCGCTTCTCAACCGTATACCGCCGCTTCTCTCGGTCTGGATACAGTTCGCTTTGGCCACGCCGGTGGTGCTTTGGGCCGGGTGGCCATTCTTTTACGCGGCTGGCAATCGGTCAGGAACCGATCCCTCAATATGTTCAGCCTGATCGCGTTCGGCGTCGGCGACGCTTATGGCTATAGCCTCGTCGCGACCTTTGCTCCCGGACTGTTCCCGGCCGGCCCTTCGTCAAGGTGGCGTCGTCGCGGTCTATTATGAAGCGGCGGCCGTTATCACGGTCCTCGTGCTGCTCGGTCAGGTGCTGGAATTGCGCGCGCGGGAGCAGACCGGCGGTGCCATTCGCGCGCTTCTGAAGTTAGCGCCAAAGACTGCGCGGCGCTTCGTGCAGATGGCGCGGACGAAGGAGTATCCGCTCGATCGAGTTCATGTCGGCGATCGTCTTCGCGTGCGCCCCGGCGAAGCGTACCGGTCGACGGCGTCGGTGCCGGAGGGCGACGAGCGCCGTCGATGAATCGATGGTGACTGGTGAATCGCTGCCGGTCGAAAAGGCAGCGGGCGATCAAGCGTGATCGGCGGCACAATCAACGGTACAGGCAGCTCTGGTGATGACCGCGGAACAGAGTGGGCGCCGAAACGATGCTGTCCCGGATCGTGCACATGGTGGCCGACGCCCAGCGCAGCCGGGCGCCATCCAGCGGCTGGCCGACTCGGTCGCGGCTGGTTCGTTCCGGCGGTCATGGCCTCGTGCGGCGCTGGCATTTGCGGCCTGGATGATCTGGGCACCGTCGCCAGCCTTCGCCTATGCGCTGGTGGCTGCGGTTTCGGTCGTCATCATCGCATGCCCCTGTGCGCTTGGCCTCGCCACGCCGATGTCGATCATGGTGGGCGTCGGCAAGGGTGCGACCGCCGGCGTCTTGATCAAGAACGCCGAGGCTCTGGAGCGCTTCGAGAAAGTCGACACTCTTGTCGTCGACAAGACCGGCACACTCACCGAAGGCAAGCCCCGCGTCGTCGCCGTCGTGCCGCGGAAGGGTTCGACGAAGCGACAATCCTGTCGCTCGGCGCCAGTCTCGAACGCTCAAGCGAGCACCCGCTCGCCGCCGCGATCTCACCATGGCGAGGAGCGGGCTCGCGTTGCAGGACGTCGCCGATTTCGAATCCGTGACGGCAGGGGGATACCGGCAATGTCGGGAGCCGCCAAATCGCAGTCGGCAACGCCGGGTTCCTCAGCGATATCGGCGTCGCCAGCGCAGATTTGGAAACGCGGGCGAATGATCTTCAGCGTGAAGGCGCGACAGTGATCTTCATTGCCGTGGATGGACGCCCCGGGGGTATCATCGC
>CAWDKL010000049.1:0-234228 GCA_963802745.1 uncultured Alphaproteobacteria bacterium
TTTTCTGTGTTCGCAAGCACCGGAGCAGTACGGGCCGAATTCGATCGTCAAGGGGCGCAAGACTGGGAGGCCTTCCTTGCGTTGCGGGCAGCGGAATTGCGGCCGGGCGGGCACCTGATTGTCGTGATGCCAGGCGTTTACAAAAACGGAGTTCACGAATTCGAGGGGATCATGGATCACGCAAACGAGGTCCTCGTCGAGATGGTGGCGGAGGGCGTGATCACGGCCGATGAACACGCGCGCATGGTGCTGGGGGTCTGGCCGCGGAGCAAACGGGAGCTTCTTGCACCATTCAGCCGCGACGGCCAATTCCACAATCTGATCGTGGAACACAGCGAGACCTCGCTGCTTCCAGACCCGTGGTGGGGTGATTATGAACGAGACGGAGACAATGAGGCCTTGGCAACCAGCCACGCACTGTTTTTCCGTACGATCTTTGTGCCGACACTGGCATCTGCCCTCAATCGGGTCCGTGCCGGCGACCCCGAGGCGTTTCAAGATTTTGCCGACCGAGTGGAAACCGGACTGAGGCACCGCTTAGCGACGCAACCGACACTCTTGCACTCGGTCGTCGAAACGATTGTGATCGCCAAGCAAGCCACTGCGTAGGAAAATCCCAAATCGACCGATGTACAGGACGGCGCGGCATTGGTCTCACGTTACAGCGGTACTTAGGCCGCGTTGATGACGTAATGAAGCGATGCGGGATTGACTTTGGTTGCGACAATGACCGCAACGGGTCAAAAGCGGCGCAGTGCCAACCCAGTTGCCCGCCCCATTGTTGCGTTGCGGCCGGGGCTGTCATGGCGGCTTGTCCACAGCAGGAAACGAAGCGGTGTGGTGTGTCCAGACTGCCGGCCATCGGCTTACAAGAACGCGTCTCACATTCGATGGCGGCTGAGCACATAGGGGAGGTTCGCGTTGACCCGCCATTCAGGCCGGGACCTTCGCGCCAGCAGTGCGACGTTTCACCGCGCGGCCACGCCGCCTGTAGTCCCACTACTCCCGACACTCGCACCTCGTCACGCCGCCAGCACGGCTTTCCGGACCGCATCTGGTAACGTGACCGCTTCCATGGTGGACATCATGCCGACGCTGCTGACCCTGGCCGGTGCCAAGGGCAGCCCCGACCATCCTTCGACGGCAAGGCTGACAACCAGCCCTCACCGCACGACGACATTTTGATCAATGTGGAGGCGTTCCGTGGCGCCAGCCGCAAGGGCAACTGGAAGCTGATGAAGCTCGCTTTGCTGCCGGGCAAGACCGAACTGTTCGATCTCGGAAAAGATCCGGGCGAAAAGACCGACGTGGCCGAATAGTTCCCGGACATCGTCCGCGATCTCGAAGCGCGGCTGCTGGCCTATGCCAAGGAGATGAAGCCCAGCGCGTGGATGAAGGTCCAGCCGGCCTTCATCGGCGCGCAAAGCAAGACCATGTTCGATCCGGATTTCGACATCGACGACGGCGGCTTGCCGCAGGAGAAGCCGCGGTTGCCGAGGTGAGGCGTCGGAGCGGCCAAGGGATTGCGCGTGCGGGAAGTGAAGCGATGGGCCAATTGCGGACGCCACGCCTAAGGCTGCAGAACTATTTTTGCTTCGCTAACGGCCTTGCCACCTCGTGAGCGCAGTCGATGACGAGCTGTACGGCCGGGTTGGGGGTGCGATTCTTGAGAGTGATAATGAAGACGGGGCTCGGCTGAAGCGGTAAATCGACCGGCAGCACTTTGAAGGCCGAATGGTTGCCACCAAAGTGTATCACCAGACTCAGTCCCTATAGTAATAAAGCGTCCGGTCGTAAGCAGATGGATGTGCAATTGGATTGCGGCGGCCGAGACAACCGCTCGCGGGGCGTCCACGCCGGCGGCGCGGAAAGCAGCAACCATAACTGACTGCGAGATGCTACCGACGGGCGCCAAGCTCCAAGGCTCGTGGATCAGTTCGGCGAGCTTGATCTTGCGGCGACCGGTCCAGCAATTCTGCCTTCCCGCAAGGACGAAGAGCCGGTCGTTGAATAGAAATTGCGTGTCCAGGTCTTCATCGGATATGGGTCCCGCGGGCCGCCCGATCATCAAGTCGATGTCGCGCGCGCGCAGTTCGGGCAGCATTGTTCCGAAATCGGCTTGCACGACGTGGAACGAAACTCGTGGATGCCGGCGATTTATCCTCTCAATGACCGCCGGCACAAAGCCCACCGCCATCGGTTCGGTGCATCCAATTCGCACCTCTCCCACCGTCGGATCGGCCAAAAATTCAATGTCTTTCACGCTTTGTCTCAACTCATCGAAGACCACGATGCTTCGTCTGATGAGCGCGCGGCCATAGAGCGTTGGCTCGATTCCGTGCGGGTGACGGTCGAGGAGAGGCACGCCGAACGCATATTCGATGTCGGCAATCGTCTTCGACACCACCGGTGTGGAAATTCCAAGATGTTTGGCAGCCTTGACCATGCTGCCCCATCGCACGACCTCCATTAGGATATGGAGATCACGCAGCTTCACGCGCCGACCGATACGATCAGTCCACGATGACATGAGCCACAACCCCTCCGGCATTTAGCTAAATCGCTAAAGGGTCTTCGAACATTGGAAATTTACAGATAACACAATCGGGTCTACGGTTCGACGGCATTCTAAATGACGGAAAGGAAGCACTCACGGCGCAACGTGCGCGCGTGAGCCCCTAAACCAACCCCGGAGTACGGCCATGCAGACCCGGAGAATTTTTCTCGAATCGCTTATTGCTGCCGGTACTTTGGTAGCCGTCGGGAAAGTTGCGGCGCAGACACAAGAGACGATCAAGATCGGCTTCGTGGTGCCAATGACCGGTCAGTTCGCCATAGAAGGCAATGAAATGGTTGCCGCCACGAAGCTGTTTATCGAGCAGAACGGCACGAATGTCGCCGGCAAGACGATTGAGTTGATCATACGTGACGATGCCGCGGTGCCGGACCGGGCAAAACGGATAGCCCAGGAATTGGTCGTCAATAACAAGGTCGCCATTCTTGCGGGCTGCTTCACCACACCAGTCGCCCTCGCAATTGCGTCGATTTCTGCGCAAGCGAAGGTTCCGCAAATCGTTATGGGAGCGGGCACCTCGATCATTACAGAGCGCTCGCCCTACATCGTCCGTACCTTCGTCACGCAGGCGCAGCTGTGTGCTCCTATGGCGCGGTGGGCGGCAAAGAACGGGTTCAGGAAGGTTGTGACCTTGGTTTCCGATTATGCTCCAGGCTCCGATTCGGAGAAGTCGTTCGCGAACGAATTCAAGGCGAACGGCGGAGAAATCCTAACGTCGCTGCGGGTTCCGCTCTTAAGTCCTGATTTCGCTCCGTACCTTCAGCGTGCGCACGATACAAAGCCGGATGCCATATTCGTTTGGTTTCCAGGTTCTTCGAGCATTGCCTTTTCGCGGCAATATGCGGAGCGCGGCCTGCACACGTCCGGTATCAAGCTGATCGGCACTGGCGATGTCGTGGATGATCGCACACTGGACCAGATGAATGATTCAATGCTCGGCGTCGTAACGACATCTCAGTATTCAGTCGCGCACCCATCCGAAACGAACAAGGCATTTGTGGAAGGCACGAAGCGTTTCAACAATGGAACCCGTCCCAACACGTTGGCATTGGCTGCCTACGACGGGATGCACTTGATCTACGAAGCGCTGAAGAAGACGGGCGGCCGCGCGGATGGGGATGCCGTCATCGGGGCAATGAAAGGCATGGCCTGGCAAAGCCCGCGTGGTCCGATTTTGATCGACCCTGAAACGCGCGACATTGTGCAGGATATCTACGTCCGTCGTCTCCAGCGCGTGAATGGCGAACTATACAACATCGAGTTTGACAAATTCGAAGCGGTAAAGGATCCTATCAAAGCGGCGCAGAGGATATAAATATGGTGGAAGCTGTCGATGCAATTTCTATCGGCGATTTTGGCCAGTCCGAAATGGCTGCACCCCAGCTTGCCATCGGCGTTGCGAAGCTGGCGATGCGCCACGACGGATATATCTTTGACAATGCAGCGACGCAGACGGCAGCGCGCTTCCGAAGCCTAGCGGCCGTTTTCGATGCAGGAACGGTCCGCCACCTGACTGAAATAGGCGTGACCCATGGCTGGAATTGTCTTGAAATCGGGGCTGGCGGCGGAACGGTCGCCGACTGGCTCTGCGATCGCGTCGGTGCGCAAGGACATGTCATCGCGACCGACATCAATACGCAATTTCTCAAATCTCTCGGAAAGGCTAATCTCGATGTGCGTCGGCACGACATCGCCGTCGATCCATTGCCGGAAGCCGCATTCGACCTCATCCATGTCCGTCTTGTGCTTATGCATCTGCGAGAGCGGGACAGGATTCTCAGGCGCATCGTTTCGGCGTTGAAGTCTGGCGGGTGGCTGCTGGCAGAAGAATTCGATTCTCTGTCGTTGCGTGCAGACCCTGAGGTCAGCTCGACTGAAATCCCGATAAAGGCTTTGTCCGCGCTGGAGAGGCTTCTGGCGAAACGCGACGTCGATTTGCTTTATGGGCGCCGTCTGGCTGCGCGCATGCATTCGCTGGGTATCATCGAAATAGCAGCCGAGGCCCGATTGTTCATGTGGGGAGCGCGATCCATCGGCCTAGAGCTGCTCCGCGCCAGTATCGAAGAGGTTCGAGACGAGATGATCGAATTAGGATTGATCGACGAGTCGGAATTCGAGCGCGACATGCGTCTGCTCGACGACCAGGAACTGTTGATTCCCTCGCCGATCATGTGGGCCGTCAGCGGCCGTCGCCCGTCGGTCTAAAAGAAATACGAGGATGAGGGGCAGGGCGCCAGCGCCTCCCGATAAGCGTACTCTGATTAACTCTACCCGACGTGGCTTCCACCCTTGAACCAACCCAGGAGTATGGCCATGCAAACCCGGAGAATTTTTCTGGAATCGCTTGTTGCCGCCGGTAGTTTGCCGGCTGTATTGCACGTCGCAAAGGCGCAGACGTATCCGGCAAAGCCTGTGCGGATTATCTGCGGCTTTCGCCAGGAGGCGTCAATGACATCTATGCGCGTTTGATCGGCCAACGGCTGTCGAGCGACTTGGTCAACCGTTCATCATCGAAAACCGGGCAGGCGCCGGCGGCACAATTGCGGCTGACGCCGCTCTGCGTGCGCCACCTGACGGCTATACGTTTCTCCTCACCAGCACAAATGACGTTTATGCCCCGAGCCTGTATCTCGATCTGAAATACGAATACACGCGCGACTTTGCGCCTATAGCAAGCATTGCGTTTGTGCCTTAGATCATGGAAGTGAATCCGTCAGTCCCAGTGAAGACTGTGGTGGAATTCATCACCTATGCCAAAGCTAACCCAGGCAAGCTCAACTATGCGTCGGCCGGGGTAGGTACGGCACAACATTTGTGCGGCGAGCTGTTCAAGATGCTGACCGGTGTGGACATGGTTCACGTGCCCTATCGGGGTGGTGCTCCTGCCGTTGCCGACCTGATCGCCGGGCAGGTGCAGGCCATGTTCGATTTGTTGCCTTCCTCCATCGAGCATGTCCGCGCAGATAAGTTACGGGCGCTTGCGGTTGCTAGCGCGAAGCCTTCGCCGATGCTCCCAGATGTGCCGACGCTCAGTGTTTATCTGCCAAGCTTCGAGGCGGGCGTCCCGGTCGGCATTGCCGCACCCAAGAAAACGTCAAACGAAATTGTCGCCCGGACTTCGCCGCGACGATCTGCGCCATGCGGACCAGAAGCACGCCGGGCGGCGCCGGAAGCGGCCATGGCGGCCGATTGCGGGCCTAACAGGTCGAGGTCCATGATCTCGGAGCACCGGTCTCACCGTGCTTGAGTTGGTGCTCCATCAGTATGAGCGCATCCGCAGTCATGTCGGCGTCAAGCAATGCGCCGTGCCGGTTATCTCTTTCGCTGCTGTCGAGCACCAGCCGGTCGGCCATCGCGGTGAGCGACTTGCTGGCGCCGGGGAAAAGCTGTGCGAACAGGACCTGTGTGCAAATGTAGCGCTCGTCGGCATAGGCGCTCTCGCCCCACGCAATCACCTTGGCCCGGGCAAACTCATAGTCGAGGAAATCCCGCTCGTTCTTGTAAGCGTGGGCCACGATCGGCGAGTCTCCGACGAACTCTTTCACTTTCGGCAGGATCGTTGCGAACCGTGGAGCGTTCCTGAGATCGGCTGGCCGAATCCCGTGGATCTTGATGGCCTCGGGGTCGATCGGGCCATCCGGGTTGACCTTGGAGCTCCACGTCTCGCCCTTCTTCCAGCCCTCGCCTTCACGCAAAATTTCGACGAAACCGACTTCGATGATGATGCCGGGGGCTCTCCAGGCAAAAGGCTGCTTGCGAATGAACGCGGCGTCAGGGGTACGCTTGCCGGTCGTCTCCGCGTCGAAGGCGACGAGCCGGTCGAAACCGTCGAGGAAATTCGGCATATACATCGCGGCCCTCCGAAGCAGCCCCATTCCTATGCGTTTCGCTCATCGTCGTCACGCGCGAAGAGGACCGGCGCCTCGCGAGCATGACGTGCGGTGCCGCCGACGCTGCTCGCCATCGCCGACCACGTCATTGAATAGCTGGCTGACTCGCCATTCACGCCGGGTATCTGCGCGCCAGCAGTGCGACGTTTCACCGCGCGGCCACGCCGCCTGGAGTCCCATTACGCTCGACACTCGCACCTCGTCACGCCGCCAGCACGGCTTTCCGGACCGCATCTGGTAACATGATCGCTTCCATGGTGGACATCATGCCGACGCTGCTGGCCCTCGCCGGCGCCAAGCGCAGTACCGACCATCCTTCGACGGCAAGGCTGACAACCAACCCTCGCCGCACGGCGACATTTTGATCAATGTGGAGGCGTTCCGTGGCGTCATCCGCAAGGGCAACCGGAAGCTGGTGACGCTCGCTTTGCGGCCGGGCAATACCGAGCTGTTCGATCTCGCCAAGCATCCGGGCGAAAACACCGACGTGGCCGGCAACGCCACAAGAAGCGGTGTCCGACATTCAGGATGCCAACGCTCTCTGGAGCGAAGCCGTACGCGCTCTTGGCGATGCTGTGTCGTAGCCCCCCGCGGCGCTTCGCCGGCGGCATAGGTGACGGGCCTACTTTGCGATAAGGTCGTCAACCACGCCGTGACCGAGTTCGTCGCGCGCGCTATGCTCGGCAAGAATCGTTCGAAGCCGCAACAAACAGGAGGATGCCATGAAAACGAAATCGCTGGTCGGCACCGCAGCCGGCGCATTGTTGCTTGGTAGCGCGCTAACACCGGCACATGCCGCCGATGTGACCAATGAGCGTATGCTCAACCCGCAGCGCGAGCCGCAGAACTGGATCCTGCACCACGGCAACTACCAGGGGTACCGCTTCTCCGCGCTCAAGGACATCAACACCGAAACGGTGAAAAACCTCAAGCCGGTGTTCACGGTGGCGCTGAGCGGCTTCCAGAGCGGCGGGCGCTATGCGTTCGGCAATCTCGAAGCGACGCCGATCGTCGAAGACGGCATCATCTATGTTCCGGACGGCTGGGGCTCGGTCTATGCCATCGACGCGACCGCCGGCAAGAAGGGCGTCATCAAATGGAAGATGGACCCCGGCACCGATCGCGCCTGGGCCGGTGACGTGGCGTGCTGCGGCGTCAACAATCGCGGCGTCGCCTTGTGGAAGGACAAGGTCATTTCCATCGCCCTCGACGGGCGCATGTTCGCCATCAACAAGGCCACCGGTGAAGTCGCCTGGGAGCGCAAGATCGCGGAACCGGCGCTCGGCGAGACGTTGACCATGGCGCCGCTGATCGTTCGCGATCTTGCGATCGTCGGGCCGGCCGGCGGCGAATTCGGCATCCGCGGCTATATCGAGGCGACTGACCTCAACACCGGCAAGATGGCGTGGCGCACCTACACGATTCCCGGCGCCGGGGAGCCCGGCAACGAGACCTGGAAGGACGGGAAGGAGCGCTGGAAGCACGGCGGCGCCTCGACCTGGGAAACCGCGACCTACGATCCGCAGACCGACACGTTCTATCAGGGCATCGGCAATGCCGGGCCGGACTGGGATCCGGAATATCGTCCGGGCGACAATAAATGGGCGGCCAGCGTGCTGGCCATCAATCCGAGCGACGGCAAGATCAAATGGGGCTATCAATACACCCCGAACGACCCGTATGATTTCGACGAAATTTCCGAGCACCCGATCATCGAC
Source organism: uncultured Alphaproteobacteria bacterium (assembly GCA_963802745.1). Lineage (GTDB taxonomy): Bacteria > Pseudomonadota > Alphaproteobacteria > Rhizobiales > Xanthobacteraceae > JAJPKK01. The sequence goes on from CAWDKL010000049.1 coordinate 8,184, forward strand.
GCCAAGGTCAATGGCGAAGACCGCAAGCTCGTGGTGCACGCGGCGCGCAACGGCTTCTTCTATGCGCTCGACCGCACCAACGGCTCGTTCATCGCCGGCAAGGCCTATACCGACGGCATGAACTGGGCGCCGGGCCTCGACCCCAAGACCGGCAAGCCGCTCAACTATAATCCCAATGCCGACGTGCAGATTTACGCCGAGGGCAGCCACGGCACCCGCGCCAAGCCGAAAAGCGATGCGCTGTGCCCGGCCCACACCGGCGGCAAGAATTGGGAGCCGTCCGCCTACAATCCGGACCTCCACCTCCTCTACATCCCCTCGATCGAGGGCTGCGACTACATCGAGACGGTGCCCCAGAAGGATTTCGCCGATCAGGGCGGCACCGTGAACCCGCGCGAACGCTTTAGCGGCGGCAGCACCCGGATCCAGCAGCGGCTCTACGGCGCGCTGAAAGCGGTCGATCCGACCACCGGCGAGATCAAGGTGTCCCTCAAACTCGCCTACCCGAACTATTCCGGCGCGCTCGCTACCGCCGGCAACCTGGTCTTTATCGGCGAGCCGGATGGCACCTTCTCGGCCCACGATGCCAAGACGCTGCAGGAACTGTGGAGTTTTAACGTCGGCACCGGCATCAACGCGCCGCCGGTCACCTATGCGGTCAACGGCAAGCAATATGTGGCGGTGCTGGTCGGTTCGCGGCAGTCGCAGAACGTCATTCCGTTCGCGCCTGAGCTGAAGAACACCTCCACGGCGTCGATGCTGTTCGTGTTCGCCCTGTAGCCAGGTAGGTGCGGCCTTTCACCAGGCGGGCATGGCGTGGCCTTGCGCCATGCCCGCCCGAGACGCGGGCACTCGGAGCGGGGCGTAAAGCATGAGCTTGAACAAGGTGCAGGACATCGAACGTGCGATTGGAGCGCTTGCGCCGTGCGCGTTGGGGTCCAATCCATTCCGGTGTGGGCGCGGTTCGACTTGAAATGTCTAAGCTAGAACGCAGCGGAATGGTGTCGGCACAAGCGCATTGGCAATCGGAAGCACGGCCGGGCAAATGATACCGCGCCGATCTTCCAGGAGTTGCGCGGTCTCGGCGAGAAGACCGTTGGCGTGGCCGAACCGATCAGACAATGCTTCGCGCCTTATGCAGGCGCCATCACGAGCGCCTTCATTTTCGGTTCGGTCGCGAAACAAACCGATACGGCCTATAGCGATATCGATCTCATGGTGATCGGAGATGAATTGAATTACTCCGATCTCTATACCGCAGCACACGTCGCCGGGAACAGGCTGGGGCGGAAGGTAAGCCCGTTGTTTCTTTCGCTTCATGACTGGCACCGCAAGGCATCCGAAGAAGGATCCGTCATCAATAAAATAAGCCGTTCAGCTAAGATCTTTATCGTTGGTTCCGAGCGGGACCTTTAATCATGGGAAAACCGGAACTCGATAATCTGGTGAAGATTGGCGCTCTGAAGGGCGAAGTTGCGTCGAGAAATGAGTTTGACGGCATGCTGGCATCGGCCCGTCGCGGTTTCGCCGACGCGCAAAACCAGAGCATCGCGACCGACAGCAACCATCCGCCGGATTTTGGCGCATTCTCTCAAGCCCATCGCTCAGGCGGTGATCCAAGATCGCGTGTTGTTTGATCCATAGCACCCTGCCAACCGGGAGTCGGACATGGATTTGCCAGAGCCACGCGTTGCTCGCATCGAGAATGACCGCGGTGTGGTCGGTGCGACCATACAGGTGTCGCTGATCGGTACGACTCTCGATGGGGTAATCCAGGTTTCGATTTCCGGATCGGGCGCTAAGGTGCGGATGCTCGGCCCGCCGCAGTCCGGTAGGATCGAGTTGGAGATCGACATCGCAGCCAACGCCGCCCCCGGCCCCCGCCTGATCCGGCTCGAAGTCGCAAGCCGGCTGTGGACGACTGCGGTTTTCCACGTTCTCCCCCGGTTGAGTTATGCGGGCACCAGCGGCATCGGGAGTCACCTGATCTGATGCGCGCCGTGTGGTCATTCTGGTCCGCGCCCTACCGTACCCACTACCATCGCCAGTGGTTCAGTGAGAAGCATCATCAGCTATCCTGGATACTTTCGGTCGGGCAAGCCACCCAGCATTATCCGGATTCATGGCTCGTTACCGACAGCGACGGCGCGCGCCTGCTGGTGGATACGCTCGGGCTTCCGTTTCGCCACGTCGATCTGGGTTTCGACGCGCTTGCCGCATCCCACGATCCCGAATGGTGGGTCCTGGGAAAGCTCACGGCCTACGCGGCGCAAACGGCGCCGTTCGTCCACCTCGATAACGACGTCTTTCTCTGGAATGCGCTACCCGCTGCGGTGACGGCCGCGCCGGTGTTCGCCCAGAACCCGGAGATCTTCTATATCGAAGACCAGTCGCTCTATCGGCTCGAAGCGTTCCTGCACGGTATCGAGAGGTTGGGCGGCTGGCTGCCTCCCGAGTGGTCGTGGTATGCGCGGCGGCGCGGCAACCGCGCCTTATGCTGCGGTATATTCGGTGGGCACGACGTGAATTTCATCCGCCACTATGCGCAATCTGCCGTAGCGGTGATCCGACATCCGCGCAACCAAGCGGTCTGGCCGACGCTCGGCGTACGCGACAACATCCTTGTCGAACAGTATTTCCTCTCCGCTTGTCTCGAATTCCACTGCAATGACTTGGCGTCGCCGTATGTCGGGCTCGAAGCCGCCTACCTGTTTTCATCCTCAGCGGAAGCCTTCGACCCGCTCGCGGCCACCAGAACTCGGTTACACACATTTGATCGGCGACGCCAAGAACAACCGGGACATTGCCGACCGCCTGGAACATCGTGTAAAATCCAACTATCCGAACTTCTACGAACGCTGCCTTAAATACCTCGACCGGAGTCTACGCCGGAGTTGACTGATAGCGGGCTGGTGCTCGCGAGCGTGGTGGGGAGGCAATTGCATGACCAGCAAGAAGGCACGCCAGCCGGCCAAACCATCCCCGTCCGATTTCATCGGCGGCGCGTTCGGCTTTTTTTCCAGCGTGCTCAATTCGTTTTCCGGCGACAACACTCTCCGCCTGCTGTGGGGCGTGGAGGTCTTGCTGTTCGCGATCCTCGCCTTGATGATCCTGTTCGGCGGCGTCACCGTCAACCAGCGTTTCAGCTTGGCGTTGGCCATCGCCGCGTCCGTGGTGGTCACGTTCCTGATCTCAGCCTGGCGCATGCACGGGGCATGGAGCGAGCCGCAGCGCGGATCGGCCGGCGTCCGTTGCGACGACGCGGAGGTAGTCGAAACCGCGCGCAAATGCCTCGATCTGATGACCCAGATCAGCGATGCAAACGCCCGGATTCTCCGCCGCGCCCAATCCACAACCGGCCCGTGGGGCCGATTGATGAAAGACACGTATAACGATGTCTGCAACGCCTGCTACCAGCGGCGCCTCGGAAACGCGCCGCCGGACGCTTACCTGGATGCCCTCACCGCGGAACCGGATATCGACCAGGTCTGCAAGGCGAAGTGGCTGCTCGGCGAGACGCTTGAGGATTATCGCAGCGCCATTCAACGCGCGTCTCCGCTGCCCAAGGACCATGACGCGCTAGAGAAACTGATGCGGCGATCAATCACGCAACCCAATTTGACGCCGGGCGAGCTTGACGCCGGCCTCGCTGTCGCGATCGCGCGATCCAGGCGGGTTCTCAAGGCCGACGGACAGATCACCTGACTGGCGTATTCGCGGCGTTCGCAGAAGCCCGCGACGATTGGGGATGTCGTAAGCACCCGTCTTCCGCTTCTCCCCTGTCGGGTGGAAGGCTCGCGCCGGCAACGGCAAGTCGGGTCGCAGCGGTTCCGCGTTTGTTGAATGTCGCGGCCGAGATGCCGGTCGGCTCCACGGGATTGTACCACGGGAGCCCGGACGCCATCAGACGTTCACGGCGTGCCTGCCACGGCGCCGGCGAGTTTGGTGAAGACGTCGCGGGATGCATATCTAAGCCGGACACATTACTATTTTTACTATTTTTCGAGGGCCGCATTCCGCGTTGCTTGAGAGCGAAACAATGGAGTGAATTAAATAGTGGGTTTTACTGTACTCAGCGTATCCTCGGCGTTGAGTATTATAAGACCTAATAGGCTGCTATAGGTGAGGCCACAACGCACCCCTCGGCCTCTTTGCGGCCGACATTGACCGGAGGATCGGTTGCAGACTACGCTCCCTCGGACATGCTTCCGGCTTCCCGCCGGGAACGGATCGCAATGCCGAGCCGGGCGTATTGGTGCCGGCACATCCAGGGAGAAATGCCATGAAATCGAAGCCCCTTGCCGGCGCGCTGGGCGTTACGCTGCTGATCGGCACCGCGCTGACGCCGGCCCGCGCCGCCGATGTGACCCAGGACCGCCTGCTCAACCCGCAGCGCGAGCCGCAGAACTGGATCCTGCACCACGGCAATTACCAGGGCCACCGGTTCTCGGCGCTCAAGGAGATCAACACCGACACGGTGAAGAATTCTCAAGCCCGCCTTCACGGTGGCGCTCAGCGGCTTCCAGGCCGGCGGCCGCTACGCGTCCGGCGCGCTGGAAGCCACCCCGCTGGTCGAGGACGGCATCATGTACGTGCCGGACGGCTGGGGCTCGGTCTACGCCATCGACATGACCTCCGGAAAGCGGGGCGTCATCAAATGGAAGATGGACCCCGGCACCGACCGCGCCTGGGCCGGCGATGTCGCCTGCTGCGGCGTCAATAATCGCGGCGTTGCGCTGTGGAAGGACAAGGTGATCTCCATTGCGCTCGACGGGCGCATGTTCGCGATCGACAAAAAGACCGGCGAGGTTGCCTGGGAGCGCAAGATCGCGGAACCGGCGCTGGGCGAGACGCTGACGATCGCGCCGCTGATCGTGCGCGACCTCGCGATCGTCGGGCCGGCGGGCGGCGAATTCGGCATTCGCGGCTATATCGAAGCGACCGACCTCAACACCGGCAAGATGGCCTGGCGGACCTACACCATCCCCGGCGCCGGCGAGCCCGGCAACGAGACCTGGAAGGACGGCAAGGACCGCTGGAAGCACGGCGGCGGCTCGACCTGGGAGACCGCCACCTACGACCCGGAAAGCGATACGTTCTACCAGGGTATCGGCAATGCCGGCCCGGACTACGATGCTCAATACCGGCCCGGCGACAACAAATGGGCCGCGAGCGTACTCGCCATCAGCCCCAAGGACGGCAAGATCAAATGGGGGTTCCAATACACCCCGAACGACCCGTACGACTACGACGAAATCTCCGAGCACCCGATCATCAATGCCAAAGTCAATGGCGAGGACCGCAAGCTGGTCGTGCACGCCGCCCGCAACGGCTTCTTCTATGCGCTCGACCGCACCAACGGGTCGTTCGTCGCCGGCAAGCAATATGTCGACGAGCTGAATTGGGCACCCGGCCTCGACCCCAAGACCGGCCGGCCGCTCAACTACAATCCAAATTCCGACATCCAGATGTACGGGGCGGGTTCCCACGGCATGCGCGGGCTGCCGTCGGTGCGCACCTGCCCGTCGAATGTCGGCGGCAAGAACTGGGAGCCGTCGGCCTATAATCCGGAACTCGGGCTGCTGTTCATTCCCTCGATCGAAGGCTGCAACACCATCGAGACGCTGGAACAGAAGGACATGGAGGACCAGGGCGGTACCGCCAAGGCCCGCGAGCGGTTCACCGGCGGCAGCGCCAAAACGGTGCAGCGCCTCTACGGGAGCCTCAAGGCGGTCGATCCGATTACCGGCGACACCAAGGCGTCGCTGAAGATGGACTACCCGAACTACGGCGGCGCGCTCGCAACCGCCGGCAACTTGGTGTTCCTCGGCGAATCCGACGGCACTTTCGGCGCCTATGACGCCAAGACGCTGAAGCAGCTGTGGAGCTTCAACACCGGCACCGGCATCAATGCGCCGCCGATCACCTTCGCGGTGAACGGCAAGCAATACGTGGCGGTGCTGGCCGGCTCGCGGCAGAACGTCAACATCTACGGGCTCGCGCCGGAGATCAAGAACATGGCGCCCGCGTCCATGCTGTACGTGTTCGCGCTCTGATTGGACCGGATTTCGGAGAGGTCAAAGCATGCTCTCCGGCGTCATGCCCGCGCTTGTCGCGCTTGTCGCGGGCATGACGGTTGTTGTTGCGATGGCCTCGCAATCAAGACTGAGATGGCCGGGGCGAGCCAGGACAAGCCCGGCCATGACTGCCGGAGCGGCACGATATCCGGTTGACGCCGCCCCGGTTTCCGTGATGCTCATTGCCGCGACGGAACCCTCTCAGTGCCTTGGAACCGGACCATGCCCATGCCGATGCAACCCCTGTCCCGCCGCCGCAGCCACGCCCTTTGGCTGACCGGCTTTGTCTCGCTCGCCCTGCTCGTCCCCCCTGCGGCCGGCGCCCAAACGCCGCCGAGTGCCGAGGAAGCGCGGCAGATCGCGTTCGGCAAGGAAATTTTCAAGAGCAAGGCGGTCTGCCAGTTCTGCCACAAGTGGGATGCCTCGGGAGACCAGGGCTATGGCGGCAATGCGCTGTCGCTGCGCGTGACCCAACTGACGCCCGAACAGCTCACCGAAGTCGTCAAATGCGGCCGGCCCGGCACCGGCATGCCGTATCACGACCGCTTCGCTTACACCGACAAGCGCTGCTATGGTTACACCCGCGAGCAGATGGGCAAGGATATGCCGCCGGCCGGCAACGACTTCCTGTCCAATCGCGAAGTCGAGGCGGTGGTGAAATATCTGTTCGCCAAGGATGTCGGCAAGGGCCCGGCAACCTACGAGGATTGTGTCGATTTCTGGGGCAAGGATACCCGGCAATGCGAGCCCATGAAGAAGTGAGCCATTGGCTCGGCGAAGTGCGTTGTAGGGTGGGCAAAATCGCCTGCCGTGACTGCGGAGTTATCACGGGCGTCGCCGGCGAATTTGCCCACGCGGTCGAACCGCGCGATCGGTCCGCGTGGGCAAAAACGCGAAGCGCGCGTTTTTGCCCACCCTACGGTGCGTACCGCATGGCGCTGGCCTTGCTTGCGCTGCTGTTGCCGCTCGGCCATGCGGCCCAGGCCCAAGCGCCACCGCAAAAAGACCCCGGCGAAATCCACGGCCTCAAACTCGGCCTCAAGGCCGATGAGATGTCGACCGACACCTTTGGGGACCTGGCCTGCGGCAGCAACGGCGGCCCGCCGCGGCAGATGATCGACGACTGGGGCGATTTTCGCAAATGCCGGCCGGAGCCGAGCGGCCTTTATGAGGTCTATGCGCGCTTCGACGACCAGCAGGAATATGTCGGCCGCGCCATCGACGACCCGCTTTACGCCCAGGGACGGCTCGGCACCCGGGTGGCCGGGCATCCGGTGATCCTATCCGTGCTGTTCGACAAGGACGGCGTGCTGCGCGGCATCCGCATGGTCAGCGATCCGCGCGGCGCCATCATGGAACGGCGCATGGCCCACATGCTGCGGCTTGCCATCATCAACCGCTATGAGCCCGACGGCTGGAACTGCACCGATTTCCCTCCGGCGCCGGGCGAAACGCCGGTCGGCGGCGGCGTCTTCATCAAGCAGCGCTGCGAGAAGACGACCCCGGAACGCCACCTCGACGTCGAGGCGCATTTCCTGCGCAAGCCGGGGCAGAGCGACGTCAACCCGACCACCGGCGAGACCACCTCCGGCCAGTTCGAGAGCTGGACGCGGTTCGAGCTGATGGACCCGAACTACAAGAAGCCATGACGGCGGGCGGGCGTGGCGTCAGCCGAGCCGGCGCCGAGCTGCCCGACCCGCCTTCGCTTTCGCCAAAAACGGACGTTCGACTATGAGACACGCACTTACCGCCGCATTGCTCGCATGCGTTGCCTTAGCGCAGCCACAGCCCGCATCCGCATTGTGCTCGTCGTGCAACATCCAAACCAAGACCCCGTCCGCAACGGCGCCCGGCAAGTTCGACTATCGCGTCAGCTGTATCATCGACGAGAGCGGCGACGAGGTGAACACCGTCGTGGTCGCCGCGACCGACGAGGAGGCGATCGAACTGACCAAGAAGAAGGGCTGCTGAACGCCTTCATCGACCATATTCCGGTCGTGTTGAATTGCCGGTTGTAGGGTGGGCAAATTCGCCCCGCCTCGGCGGAGCGGAGACGCCCGAACCTGCGGCGAACCGGGGACGGCGGGCAAAATCGCCGGAAGCCACGGCGTCAGACCTCCGCGGAGCAGGGCGTTTTTGCCCACCCTACGCCGCCTGATGCCCCGACCTGACCGCGCTCCCGGACCCCCGCTAGGCGGGCTTGGCGGCGCGGCGCAGCCGGTTACTGATCCGCCGTCCGAGTTCCACGCCCGGCGCCTCGACGGCGCGGTAGAGCAATTCGGCCGCCGGGATGGTCAATACCAGCGTCGTCACCGCCGTCAGCCAGCCGGCGAGCGGCGTGGTGCTGCCGAACATCATATAGCCGAAGCGGATCGCCAGCACGTGCAGCAGATAGGCACCGTAGGAGCGTTGGCCGAGATAGATGAGCGGAGCGAAGCACAGCCCGCGCCGCAACATGCTGTCGTGGAGGATCAGGTAGGCGACCAGATAGGTCGCAACCAGGGTCACGGCCGGCAGCACCTCCACGTAAAGCAGCAGGGCGAACAGCGCGACCACGAAGCCCATCGGCACCACCAGCGGCACCCGCGTCAGCGTCGCGATCGCCGCATAGGCCCGTGGCCACTCCAACAGCTGCGCCAGCATGGCACCGGCCAGAATGGCCCCATAGGCATTGGCCGTGAACGAGCCCTGCATCATCAACACGGCAGTCGTCACCGCCGTCACAGCGAACCGCCAAGCATCCTTGTGGATGGTGCGGATCAGCAGAAACACGATGGCGGGAAAAAACAGATAGAATTTCATTTCCACGCCGACGGTCCACGCATGGGTGAAAATGTTGAACCCGGTGGAGTTTGAGTATTCCGGCATCAGGGTGAGATAGTAGGGCAGCCGCTGCATGAACAGCGCGTATTCGCCGGCGAGCGGCGGCAGCGTAGCGACGGCGATCCAGTAGATCAGGATGGCGGCCGCATAGCTCGGCACGATGCGGGCGACGCGCCGCACCATGAACGGACCGAACGCGACACCGCCGGTCTTGCGCTCCTCACGGATCAACAGCATCGTCAGCAGGTAGCCGCTGATGGCGAAGAACACCCAAACCGCCGTCCAGCCCTGCAGATAGGCAAACAACGGCACCGCCGGAATATGAGCGGTGACGACGAGCAGGAACCCGATGGCCCGCAGACCGTCGAATCCGGGACGAAACGTGGTTGCTCGGTAGTCAGCGAAGCTGAGATCGCCACCAGCCGCTTCGGCAACGCTGGTTTGAATGGGACCAAGGCTCACGGGTGCCACCTTGTGGAAACGCTTGCCGCATGCACGGCCGCCAAGCTTTGACCCGCCAGTGAACCGGCTGGCACCGCCGAGTCAAATGCGAAAGTGGCATCAGCGCCCGAACCCGGCCGGCACGTGTTCCGCAATCCGCCGAGACGCCGCTGGCGACGGCGCACTAAAAAGCCCCCGGTAGTAAGCCGGGGGCTCGGCGCAACAATTGGCCGGAAGTCCCTCCAACGTTTGGGCCGGCTATTTCTTGAATATAAGGTTTTCCGCTGATGTCTTACCGCGGTTGGTGACGAGTTCGTACTCGACTTCCTGTCCCTCATTCAGGGTGCTAAGACCCGCGCGCTCTACCGCCGAAATGTGGACGAAGACGTCCTTATCTCCGGCTGAAGGTCGAATGAACCCATAACCCTTGGTTGGATTGAACCATTTGACGGTGCCTTTTTGCATCGTCTGTCTCCTAGATCAGTCAGCACGTAGGATGAGACGCCAGGGCCATCGCAGCCGCTGACGCCAACAAGCCGGTTCTTTGGGGGGGTTCGAAGCGATCGCGCATCAACGCCTACGGCCGAACGGCCAAAAATTCCGATTGCCGAGGCGATATAAACATAAAAATATGTTTCAAGCAAGGCTGTGATCTCGCACCGCACAATTGCAACGCAAAGCCTGTGGCATTCGAGGAGCTTCCTGCGGTTAACTGTTGGCGCGAGTGTGGTAAGGTACCAGTTGAACTCGCGCCCACCGTATAGCACCAACGCCCATCAATGCCGATGCCGCCGATGCGGAATGCTCAATGGGAGACCACCGTTGAGGGCTGGCTGCCGCGGGGGGCTTGGTCGCCGCCACCCATCCGTCCAACGCGTACGGATAGCCGGGACGGCTCCCGATCCTCGATCTTTTCAAGGCCGAAAAAGCAGTTCTTCCACAGCGCCGGTGCATTGAGGCGGCCGGAACAACTCGGTGCTAAATAAGGACGACGAACGGCACTATGGAAGCCGTCACGGTCGTCGTGTATCCGCTGGTTCGACATCCGGAGCAAGCCCGAAGCACTCCTGCAGGCGGGCGATAGCATGCGACGCTCTGTTATCCGGCCGGTTGCGAGGATTCGATGCTGACACTCCCCAAGCACAACCGCTACCCGTATTCCGTGATTGACGAGCGGCCGGATTATTCCTGGCCCGGCGGCAAGCGGCTCGCGTTTTGCGTGACTACGAATATCGAGGTCTATGCCTACCGCAAGGGCACCGGCTGGGACCCCGCTAAAAAGGGCGAGCCGCAGCAGCAGCGCAACTATTCCTGGCGCGATTATGGCAACCGGGTCGGCATCTGGCGCCTGTTCGACCTGTTCGAGGAACTCAAGCTGCCGGCCGCGCACAATATTAACTCGCTCCTCTATGAATATCACCCGCAAATCTGCGACCGCATTCGCTCGCGCGGCGACGAGGTGGTGGGGCATGGCCGCACCAATGCGGAGCGCCAGGGCGACCTTTGGGAACTCGACGAACGCCGCCTGATCGACGACGTGACGCAGGAGATTTTTCGCCGCGAGGGCCGGCCGCCGAAGGGATGGATGGGGCCGGCGGCTTCAGAGAGCCATGTCACGCCGGATCTGCTCAAGGAGGCGGGCTACAGATACGTGATGGATTGGCCGGCCGACGACCAGCCGTTCTGGCTCGCCACGCGTGCGGGTCCGCTGCTGTCGGTGCCGTATCCGGCCGAACTCAACAACTCGGCCGCCATCATCCATCGCGACGGCACCGCGCGGGATTTCGCCGACATGATCGTGGACGGGTTCGACGAGATGCTCGCACAATGCGTCAAGCAGCCGCTGGTGATGACCATTTCGCTGCATCCCTTCGTGATGGGCCAGCCGTTCCGCCTGCCGCTCTTGCGCAAGGCGCTGCGGCATTGCGTCGAGCATCCGCAGCGCGAGCGGGTGTGGTGGACGACGCCCGGCGCCGTCGCGGATGCCTGCTATGCCATGCCACCTGGCATCGTGCCGGGCGACGGGCCGTGAGCGGTGTAGGGTGCGGTGCAGGGGTGCGCAAAGGCGCCTGGCAGGAACGCCGGACATGGGCGCGGTCCTATCGCGCCGTGCGCACCGGCCGCGTCCGCGGTGCGCACGGCGCGATAGGCCGATATCTACCACCGAGGCCGAGGCGGGCGCCTTTGCGCACCCTACGGCGGATTCCTCAATCCAAACTCACGCCGCTCGCCTTGATGACTGCCCCCCATTGCTCGATTTCATCGGCGACGAAGCGGCGCAGATAGTCGCCCGAGCGGCGCTCGGGCGGCACCACGGTGACGCCGACGCCCTTGAGCCGGTCCTGAACGAGGGGTGTGTCGAGCGTCGCCAGCGTCGCCGCATCAAGCGCCGCCACGATCGCCGCCGGGGTACCCCTGGGCAGAAAAAAACCGCTCCAGAAATAGGAGTCGAAATTTTGTAGGCCCTGCTCATGCGCGCTGGCGAGATCGGGAAACAGCGGCGAGCGATCGCGGGTCATCACGGCGATCGGCTTCATGGTTTTGCCGGCGAGTTGCGGCATCGCGGCGGCCGCCAGTGCACAGAAGTAGTCGATGCGGCCGGCGATCAGATCCTGCATGGCGGCCGGCGAACCACGATACGGTACATGGGTGATATTCACGCCCATGGCGGCGTTGAGCTGGGCGCAGGCGAGATGCGAGCTGGAGCCGACACCCGACGAGCCGTATTGCATCTTGGCCTGGTTGGCGCGTGCATAAGCGATAAAGTCCGGAAGATTGCGCACGGCAAGTTCGTTGCGGGCCAGGAGGACCAGCGGCTGTTCGGTCACCAGGGTGACCGGCGCGAAGTCGGCGGCCGCGTTGTAGAGCGGCTTCTTGTACAGGGTTTGGTTCTGCGCGAAGGTGTCGGTACCGCCGAGCACGAACTGGTAGCCGTCGGGTGCCGCCTTGGCGACCCGGGCGGCCCCGGTCATGCCGCCGGCGCCGCCCACATTTTCGATGATGACCTGCTGACCCAGCACCTCCGAGAGCCGCGCGCCGAGAATGCGCGCCACCGTGTCCGAGGCGCTGCCGGCCGCGAACGGCACCACCATGGTGACCGGGCGGGTCGGCCAGTTCTGCGCGGTGCAGGGCGTCGCCCCAACCACCGCAATGGCGAGCAGTAGGAATAGACAGCGAGCAAATTTCATGGGTCTCACCAGGGAGGCCGTAGCCGAGAGCCGCAGCCAAGCGATCTGTTTCTCATCCAGCTTATACGGAATTTCACGCGCCTTGAAGCACGAGAGTCAATGCCGGCTTGAGGCGGACAAGCCCTGCGATGTCGCCGGCGGCGTAATTTTCAGCGAAAGCGACCGGTTGGAATTTCCCGATGATGTCGGGAGCGCCTCCAGGCCAAGCCCTGCGGGTGGCCGCGAAGACACGGCCAGCCTTGACAGGCCCTGCGCGTGGCGGCTGTGCCATTTTGCGGTCGGGACGGAAGAATGCTCGCAGCGCGGCTCGAACAAAAGGATGCTGCCGAAGAGAGCAAGAAAACTCGGATAGAGGTCTTTAGGGTAATTAGAACCGGCGATGACCCTGCCATGACGCCCAAGGACGCCACAGCGTGACTGCAATCCGGGCTCGGCTAGCACCGCAGTTCATCCGCGATCGTGTCGAGCACGGCGGCGATATCCGCCTCGATCGCCTCCGCCGCGACCTCGCACACCGAATAGTCGCGCGCGGCAAGCCAGGCACGTTTCTCGGCGCGCGTGCGCGCGGCCTCAAGACTTTCCTGCGCCGGCACCAGGTCGATGACGGCCCGCAACGGAAACGACACCACGTCCACGATGTGCGGGCCGATCGGAACCTGCCGCTTGAACCCGGCGCCGGCGAAGCGGCGGTCGCGCATCAGCGCCTCCCAAAGCTTGCGTTCCGCATCCGTCGGATTGCGGCGCAACAGCCGCGACAATCCGCGCACCGGGCCGCGTTCGCCCGGCACCCGGCCGCCGCCGTGTTCCGCCAAAATCTCCCGCAGCAGGCCGGCCTCGCGGCCGTCGAGAATGCCGCCGCGCGCCGGCCCCTTGCGACCCTCCGCGATCGCCATGATGACGCCGTGCAGGGTCTGGATATCCTGCTGCGACGGCGCCATGCGGGTGATGATGTTGCGCAGGTTGATGGTCATGGTCTCGCGCTTCTCGGCAGGGCGAAAAAATTCCACCCGCTCCAGTTCGCGCTCCAGCTGGCCGAAAAACGTGAACAGCTGCTCCTTGCGGGCCGGCGGCGAGCGCTGCGGCATCCGGAACGGCAGTTCGCCGCCGAGCTTGAACCACTCATAGGCGACGATCAGGACCGCCTGGGCGAGATTGAGCGAGGCGAAGGCCGGGTTGACGGGAAAGGTCACGACGCGGTCGGCGAGCCCGACCTCCTCGTTCATCAGACCCCAGCGCTCGCGTCCGAACACCACCGCCACCACGTCGCCCCTCGGCGAGCCGTGGCGCCATTTCGCGGGCGGCATCGGCCGGCCCGATCACCGGTTTGGCCTGGTCATGGGCGCGCGCGGTGGTTGCCAGCACGAAGCTGCAATCGGCAAGCGCGGATTCCAGCGAGTTGTAAAGCACGGCACCGTCCAGCACCGCATCGGCGCCCGAAGCGGCGCGGCGGGCATGCACGTTGGGCCAGGCATCGCGCGGCCGCACCAGCCGCAGCCGGGTCAGGCCGAAATTGGCCATGGCGCGCGCCGCGGTGCCGATGTTCTCGCCAAGCTGCGGCTCGACCAGCACGATGATCGGCCCGGCGCGGTCGCTCCATTCCTTGGTGTGGTCGGTCCCGGACCCTGGCATGTTTCCTCGCCGTGCGGCTAACGTAGATTTCGATGCGATCGCTTCGCCGTCATGCCCGCGCTTGTCGACGCTTGTCGTGGATGACGGGGACAAGCCCGGACAAGCCGGCCCATGACTCCCAACAATTCCTTAACGGCTCGAATTCCGGTTGACCCAACGAATTCGTGTTGCGGTGCGGTCCGATCAAGCTTTTGACATCCTCGCATGCCTGGATGGCGCCGGATGTCGAGGCCGCCGACTGGGTTTCGACCGAAAGGATGCCGGATGCAAACGCTTGAAGCTGATGTGCAATGCCGTTCACCTAATCTGGAGTTGCGCGCGTTCCCTCTCCCCGCGGCGTTCTTTACGCCGTGGGGAGAGGGTCAGGGTGAGGGGCAGGTGTCCGCACCGACGGCGCGACCGATAGTCTCCTGTAGCGGCAGCAAATGCCACATTACCCCTGAAGTCTTAGCCCGCACCTGCCCCTCACCCTAACCCTCTCCCCATCGTGAAGAACGATGGGGAGAGGGGACGCGCAACTCGAGGTATTGGAGCGCGCGGTGCATGGTGCGGACGTGTCGAAGGACCGGTGAATCGTTGGCCCGAAGCAACACGACGGCCTTGCTGATCGGCGGCGCGGCTTTGTTCGCGGCGGGAGACCTCGCGGCCCAGTCCCCGGCGGCGCCTCGAGGGGATCCCTGTGGCGGTCCTCCCGGTGCAAGCGCGGCCATAGCGGGCCGGGCCGCCCGGGTGCTCGACGGCAAATCGTTTCTGCTCGCGGACGGCCGCGAAGTCCGTCTGGCCGCGGTCGAAACCGTGATGCCGGTGCCGGGCGACGAAGACGAGGCCCGGGTGGCGGCCGCATCGGCGGCCAAGACCGCGCTGGAGGCGCTGGTACTGCAACGCGATGTGGCGCTGCGGGCCGGCGCCACGCCCGATCGGTACGGCCGGCTGATCGCCTATGCGTTCGTCGCAGGCCCGGGCGGGGAGACGCTGGTGCAGCGGGAACTGGTCGCCGCCGGCCAGGCCGTGGTGTCGCCGGTCGCCCTCGCCGCGGGATGCCGGGCTCACTTGCGCGGCGCCGAACGGGCGGCTAGGGCCGCCAAGCTCGGCCTGTGGGGCGAACCTTATGCGATCGTCAAACCGGCCGATGACGCCGCAGATGTTTTGGCCGAACAGGGGCGCTTTGCCGTGGTGGCGGGCCGCGTTCTAACGGTGCGCGAAAGCGGCGCGATCGTCTACGTGAATTTCGGCCCGCGCTGGTCGCAGGATTTTACGGTATCGATCCTCAAGCGCAACGAGCGCATCTTCGCGGGGGCCGGGCTGGCACCGCGGGCGCTGGCGGGCCGCCGGATCGAGGTCCGCGGCTGGGTCGAGGAGCGCGGCGGCCCCGCCATCGAGGCGGTACGGCCGGAACAAATCGAAATTATCCAATAGCACCGAGCGGGCGGATCGTGACGGCAGTGGCGACAGGGAGCCATCACCAACCAAGGGGCCGGGCGGCGCGAGGGGCCGCGGCGGCGGCGACGCTGACGGCGTGGCTCGCAGGCTGCGCATCGATTTCCGGCAGCGGCGAGATTTTCTTACCCGAATTGCCGAAGTCGATCGAGTTGCCGGCGGCCGAACGCGAACACCGGCGGGTGCTGGCGGAATATGGCGGCGCCTATGAAGCGCCCAAACTGCAGGCGCAACTCACGAAGGTGTTGGATCGGCTGGTGGCCGCCTCGGGGCGGCCGAACCAAGCCTATAAGGTCACCATTCTGAATTCACCGTACATCAATGCCTTCGCGCTGCCCAGCCGGCAACTTTACGTGACGCGGGGAATGCTCGCCCTTGCCGACGACAGCGCCGAGTTCGCCTCCGTGATGGCGCACGAAATGGCGCATGTGCTGGCCCGGCATGCGGCAATTCGCGAAGAACAGGTGCGCAAGGTCGAGTTGGTGATGAATGTCAACGCGACGCCGGGCGACCCGGAAGCCGGTGCCATGGAGATCGCGCGGTCGCGGCTCGCGCTCGCGAGTTTTACCCGATCTCAGGAGTTGGAAGCCGACGGGATCGGGGTACGCATTGCGGCGCGGTCCGGCTACGACGCCTTCGGGGCCGCGCGGCTGCTCACCGCGATGCGGCGCGACGCCGACCTGCGCCAGATCATCCGCGGCATCGATCCCCGGTCGCAAGATGTGCTCACCTCCTACCCAAGCCCGCTCGAGCGCGCGCAGAACGCCGAAAACGCCGCCCGGCAGCTGGATTCCGTCCAACGGCGCCGGCGAGCGCGACAAGGCCGCCTATCTGGCCGGCATCGACGGCCTCATTTACGGGGAGAACCCGATCGACGGCTTCGTGCGCGGCCGCCGTTTCCTGCATCCGAAGCTTGGTTTTACGTTTTCCGCGCCCGAGGGCTTTGTGTTGGAAAACACCGCCCAGGCCGTGTTTGGCACGAAGGACGGCGGTGCCCAGGCGTTGCGCCTCGACGCCGCCCGCGTGCCGGCCGAACAGCCGCTGATGGACTATCTGGTTTCCGGCTGGATCGAGAATATCGACGAAGGGTCGAAGGAAGCACTCACCGTCAACGGCTTTGCGGCCGCAACCGCAACCGCGCGCGGCGATCAAGGGTGGTTCCGGTTTTATGTCATCCGCCTCGGCGCCGAGGTCTACCGTTTGGTTTTCATCGCCAAAACGCGAAGCCCCGAGGCGGACCGCGGTTTTCGCGAGGCGGTGCAGAGCTGGCGCCGGTTATCGGCGGAGGAAATTCAATCCATCAAGCCGTTGCGGTTGAAAATCGTCAAGGTCCAGCCGAACGATACGGTTGACGCGCTCGCCTCCCGGATGGCGCCGACGGACCATCCGGTCGAACGCTTCCGCATCCTCAATGGTCTTGAGGCCGGTGAAAGGCCGAAACCGGGCGATCTGGTCAAACTCATTGTCGAATGAGCAGGCTGGAAATCCCGCCTGTAAACTCCATGTGGGCGAACGGAGCGTTGTTCAAGCCGCCTGTGGTCCGGAGATCGCCGCAACGATGCTGAATATCCCATCTTCGGAGATGGCCGCCATCGCGGCAATCCGCCGGGAACTTCGCCAATTGGAGGACCCTCTGCATGCCCACCGATATGTCCCGGATAGATTTCAAGTGTGGGGCGCAGCGGACGTGGGCGCGGGGCATCGGGTAACCAAGGCGCCATTGGCCGTGCGGCAATCGAAGTCGCCGTTTCACGCAACCATAAGACCCAGATGCTCCTCCATCGGCGCAAAATCGCGGTCATCGTGCAACAGCGCGTGGTGATGCTCGATGCAGAAGGTGCCTATGATGATGTCGGCCGCTTTGCGGATAGTGAAACCCAATTCTCTTAGCTTCCGATAGTTTCGCGCGGCACGAGGGGCAAGATCGGCATTCAGAAGCGGCACGAGAGTATACCGGCGCAATCCGTATTCGATGTGCGCGGCATGGAACTCATCGCGGGCACCCTGAAGGACCTCGAGCAGGATGAGATCGCCGATGAGGAGTGGTTCCCGACCGGCTGCGACTTCCAGTTTGACGGTCGCGGCCGTCCGGTGACCGCGCAGGTGCGCGATCCAGACTGAGCTATCGACGAGAATCACGACCGGCGCGGCGGGCGGCCCTGACGCATCTGGTCCAGATCGCCTTCCCACCCTATTCCCTTGAGTTCCGCAAGCGCCTTGGCCTGTTCGCGCAGGCGAACCAGCAGGCGCAAGCCCTCTTCCACGGTGGCTCGTTTGGTTGACAGGCCAGCCGCCGCCATGGCTTGAGACAACAACGCGTCGTCGATGTCGATATTGGTTCGCATCCCAACGATCCGATCGTTTGTGTATAGACCAATCATCATATACACATCGCTGCGTCGATGCAACGTTCAGCTCGTCGGCGACGGCTTCTCGGCGACCGAACAGCGGACATCGAGGAGATTATCCAACTGGTCGCGGCGACACTTGCACGCACGTAAGGGATTTCATCAAGGCAACGCCGGTCATGTTCATGAACGATGACCCGTGGCGACGCCGTAACGAGTCCTTTTATAGCGAGCGCAGTTCGAGGATATCGCAGGCTGATCCGGCATCCGCCGCCGGTGCCAACGGGGCGCGGACCACGAGGCAATCCGCGTGGGCGAGCGGCGCCAGCATGGAGCTGTCCTGCTTACGGTAGGGCGTTGCGACCAAAGCGCCGTCCGGCCCCCTTACGAGGGCCGCCCGCATGTAATCGGCGCGGTCGTCATTGGCCGGCAGCGCAGTGCCGAGCGTGGCGCGGGTGAGCGGCAAGGCGACGTCGGTGCGCCCGGCCAGCCGGCGCAGCAGCGGCACCAGGAACAGCACGGCGCACATGAAGGACGACACCGGATTGCCGGGCAGGCCCAGCACCTGCATGCCGCCGAGCCGCCCGTGCATCAGCGGCCGTCCGGGCCGCACCGCGACCTTCCAGAACGACAGCGCCATGCCCTCCGCGGCAAAGGCCTGCTGGACGAAATCGTAATCCCCGACCGATGCGCCCCCGCTTGTCACCAGCACGTCGGTGCCGGTATCGGCGGCGCGGCGCACCGCCGCCGCGGTCGCGTCGAGGCGGTCCGGCACCACGCCGAGATCATGCGCCTGCGCCCCTTCGCGGCCTGCGATCGCCATCAGGACGATGTTGTTGGACGACACGATCTGGCCCGGGGCCGGCGGGGTACCGGGTGCCACCAGCTCGTCGCCGGTCGCCAGCACCGCCACGCGCGGGCGCCGGTGCACCATGACGGTTGCGTGATTCATCGCGCCGGCAAGCGCGATGTCGCGCGGCGTCAGCCGGCGGCCCTGGCGAATGAGCACCGCGCCTTCCTGGAAATCGAGGCCGCGCGGACGGATGTTGCGGCCCTTCGCCTCGGGCCGCTGGATACACACAATATCGCCGTCGCGCGAGGTGACCTCCTGAATCACCACGGTGTCGGTGCCGGGTGGCATCACCGCGCCGGTGAAAATGCGCGCCGCCTCGCCGGGCCCGATCGCGCGATCGAACGCATGCCCCGCCGCGACCTCGCCCACCACGGTAAGCCGGGCCGGCGCGGAGGCGACATCGGCGGCGCGCACCGCATAGCCGTCCATGGCGGAGACATCGGCGGGCGGCTGGGTGCGCAGCGCCGCGAGATCGGTTGCCAGCACCCGGCCGCAGGCGTCGAGCAGGGAGGCCGGTTCGGCCGCCAGCGGCACCGCATCCGCCAGCACCAGGGCGAGCGCATCCGCAACCGACAGGCTTTGCACTTTAGTCCCCCGCGCTGGGCGGTCCGGCGGGGAGAGCCGGAGACGGGGCGCGAAAATGTCCGGACTTGCCGCCGCTCTTTTCGATCAGCCGTATCGCCTCGATGGTGACGCCGCGTTCGACCGCCTTGACCATGTCGTAGACCGTCAGGCAGGCGACCGACACGGCGGTGAGTGCCTCCATCTCGACGCCGGTCTGGCCCGTCACCTTGACGGTCGCCTCGACCACAAGCCCCGGCGGATCGTCCTGCGGCGCGATCGCGATTTCCACCTTGGTGATCGCCAGCGGATGGCACAGCGGGATGAGCTCGTGGGTCTTCTTCGCCGCCATGATGCCGGCGATACGGGCGGCGCCCAGCACGTCGCCCTTCTTGGCGTTTCCGGAACGCACCAGCGCCAGCGTGGCCGCGCTCATGCGCACAAAGCCCTCGGCGACGGCGATGCGTTCGGTTGCGGGCTTTGCCGACACGTCGACCATGCGGGCGGCGCCGCCGGAATCGATATGGGTGAGGCCGTCCGTCATGGCGCTACCGCGCCGCCGCGGCTTGGGCGGTCGGGACAACGGCCGCACGGCCGGTCTCGCCGCGGGCGAGCAGCGCGCGCGTCGCGGCAGCGACATCGGCCTGGCGCATCAGGCTTTCGCCGACCAGGAAGGTTGACACGCCGACGGCCGCCAGCCGGGCCAGGTCGGCCGGTGTGAACAGGCCGCTTTCGCCGACCACGATGCGCTCGCGCGGCACCAGCGGCGCCAGCCGCTCGGCGACCGCGAGCGACGTCACAAAGGTTTTTAGGTCGCGATTGTTGATGCCGACGAGCCGGGAGTTTAGGCGCAAGGCCCGCTCCAATTCATCCTCGTTGTGGACTTCCAGCAGCACGTCCATGCCGAAGGCGAGGGCCGCGGCCTCGATCTCGCGGGCGGCACCGTCATCGAGCGCCGCCATGATGATGAGGATGCAGTCCGCCCCCAGCGCGCGGGCTTCCGCAACCTGGTAGGGGTCGTACATGAAATCCTTGCGCAAGGCCGGCAGGTGCGTGGCGGCGCGCGCCGCCACCAGGTGCGCAGGCTCGCCCTGGAACGACGGCGTGTCGGTAAGCACCGAGAGGCAGGTGGCGCCCCCAGCTTCATAGGCCCGCGCTAAGGCCGGCGGATCGAAATCGGCGCGGATGAGGCCCTTCGACGGGCTCGCCTTCTTGATCTCGGCGATCAGGGCGTAATCGCCGGCCGCGAGCCGCACTTCGATGGCGGTGAGGAATCCACGCGGCGGCGGTGCCGCCTTGGCCGCCGCCTCGACCGCGGCGCGCGGACGCACGCGCTGCGCCGCCGCGATCTCGTCGCGCTTATAGGCCGCGATACGGGTCAGAATGTCGCTCATGGTGAACCCCGAGTTGCATAACGGGACCGCGCGCGCAAGCCCATGGCCGACGGGGCTCAAGCGAGACCTTCTCGAGATCATCCGTGCGCCTATCCTGCGGGCACGTGGGTCTGCGCCGTTGTGTATAGATCGCGTATCGGCAGCCAGGATCGATGATCGCCATGACCGAACGTTCCGCAACGCGCTTCCCACACATCGCCTCGTCGCAAAAAACCGTGCTGTCCCCGTGGGCCACGCTGGTCGAAAACCGCGTCGTCACCGCAGCGCATGATGACGGCGCGGTCTATCATGCCATCGCGACTGCGGATTATGTCTCGATCCTCGCGGTTACGGCCGATGGCCGCATCCCGCTGGTGCGCCAGTTCCGGCCCGCGCTCGACCGTTTCACCCTGGAGTTTCCCGGCGGCCTGCGCGACGGGGATGAAGCGCCCGACGCCTGCGCGATCCGCGAACTCGCCGAAGAGACCGGGCTGCAGGTGCCGCATGCGCAGCCGCTGGCGCAATTTCATCCGGACTCGGGACGGCTCTCCAACCGCATGTGGACGTTCTTCGCCCGCGATGCGACTCCGATTCCCGGCTGGCGTCCGGAAAGCGGGGTCGAGCATATGATGGTGGATATCGACGAACTCTACGCTCTGGCGCTCGACGGCACCTTCGACCACGGCCCGCATCTCGCCATGCTCGGCATGGCGACGATCAAGGGATTGCTGCGGCCCTCGTCCATTTGAAACGCGGCAGCATGCCGATGCGGGATTCCGCCAGTGGCGTGAATTGCGCGCATTGCGCGATCGACAGCTTGATCGCGATCGAAAGACGTCATATTATTTTTGCATGTCGATAAGCTTAACCCTGGGACAGCGTTTCGAGGCGTTCATTCAGGCCCAGCTTGCCAGCGGGCGATACAATGATGCCAGCGAAGTGGTGTGTGATGCTCTCCGGCTGCTGGAGGACCGCGAGCGTCTTCTTGCGGCCACCGATGCCGCCATTGCGCGTGGTATATCCGATGTTCGCGGCGGCCGCGTCCACGACGCGGAAACCGTCTTTGACGAGCTTGAAGAACGTTATAACGAAATGGCACGCGCGCGTGGAGAATCGTGAGGGTCCGACTGTCAGAGGAAGCGCGCGCCGATCTGTTGCGTATCGGTGATCACATCGCGAAGGACAATCCATTACGGGCGCGCGAGATGGTACGTGAACTCCGCATCCGTGCGATGGAAATTGGCGACAACCCTTTGCTTTTCCCGCTTGTTCCCCGCCATGAGCGTACCGGCATCCGCCGTCGGTTTTTTGGTAACTATCTCATTTTCTATCTGATCGAAGCCGAATTGGTGAATATCGTTCACATCCTTCACGGAGCACAGAATTATGAAGCAATGCTCTTTCCAGACATCTGATTGGCGAGCATTGAATAATCAAAATGCGGCATCATTCCGGCTTGACGCGGGAGGCCTTTACGACCTTGCCCCATTTCTCGGTCTCGGCGACAATGAATTTGCGGAAATCGGCGGATGACCCCGCAAGCGGCGCGAGGCCGAGTTCGGCAAACCGGGCGGTCAATCTGGGATCCGCCAGTCCGGCGTTGATCTCGGTGTTGAGTTTATCGATGATGTCGACCGGCGTGTCCTTTGGGGCGCCCATTCCATACCACGAACTCGCTTCGTAACCCGGCAGGGTTTCGTTCAAGGCCGGAATGTCCGGCAGCACGTCCAATCGTGTTGCGGTGCCGACCGCCAACCCCCGCAACTTGCCGGCCCGGATGTATTCGATCGCCGCCGCCACGCCGCCGAAATAGACCTGCACCTGGCCGCCGAGCAGGTCGGCAATCGCCGGCGCATCGCCGCGGTAGGGTACATGGACCATATCGATACCGGCCATCAATTTGAACAACTCGCCGGCCATATGCGGCGTAGCCCCGGTGCCGCTCGATGCCATGTTGATCTTGCCGGGATTGGCCTTGGCATAGGCGATGAGTTCCGCGGCCGATTTGGCCGGAAACGCCGCATTCACTTCCAATACGAGCGGCGAGCGGACGACGCTCGCCACCGGCGCGATATCCGCAATGAAATTGAAGGTGAGTTTCTCGTAGAGGGTCGCGTTGATGGCGTTGGTGGCGCCGCAGATCAGCAGCGTATATCCATCCGGTGGCGCGCGCACCACGACCTCGGTGCCGGTATTGGTGCCGCCGCCGGGCCGGTTTTCGACGACGAATTGCTGCCCCAGCCGCTCCGACAGCCATTGGCTGATCAGCCGCCCGGCGATGTCGGTCGAGCCTCCGGCCGCGAACGGCACGATCACCCGCACGGATCTGGTCGGATAATCCACCGCCGCGGCGGCACGCGGCAGCGCGGGTGCCGCAATGGCAGCCCCGGCGGCCTGCAGAAATCGGCGGCGCGGAAGTTTCGTCACCGTTCCCTCCTCATAGAAAGCACTGTGCCATTTCGCCATCACTCCGCCTTCGCGCCCGCAAGCCTCACCACCTTGCCCCATTTCACGGTTTCGTCGGCGATCAGCTTGCCGAAGTCGGCCGGCGAACCGGACAGCACCGTTGCGCCCATGTCGGCGATCCGCGCCTCTAGCCGCGGCAGCGCGAGGCCCGCATTGACCTCGCGGTTGAGTTTTTCGATGATCTCCATCGGCGTGTTTTTCGGCGCCCCGATGCCGTACCAGGCGCTGGCTTCGAAGCCGGGCAAGAATTCGCTCATCGCCGGCACGTCCGGCAGCGCCGCGAGGCGCGTGGCGGACGTCACCGCGAGCGGGCGCAGCTTGCCGGCTCGTATTTGCTCGATCGAGGCCACCGTGGTGTCGAACATCACCTGCACCTGGCCGCCGATCATGTCGGTCACCGCCGGTCCCGATCCGCGATACGGCACGTGAACCATGTTGACGCCCGCCGTCATTTTAAAGTACTCGCCGCCGATATGCGGCGGCGTGCCGACGCCGGACGACGCCATCGCGAGCTTGCCCGGATTGGCCTTCGCATAGGCGATGAATTCCGGAACGGTCTTGGCCGGAACCGATGGGTGCACCTCCATGACCAGCGGCACGCGGGCGATGCCGGCGACCGGCCAGATATCGCGGCTGAAATTGAAATTGAGCTTTTCATAGAGGGTCGCATTGATGGCGTTCGACGAACTCGCCATCAGCAGCGTGTAACCGTCGGGCGCCGCATTCACCACCGCCTCGGTGCCGATATTGGTGCCGGCGCCCGGCCGCGTCTCGATGATGAATTGCTGGCCCAGCCGCTCCGACAGCCACGCGCCCACCAGGCGGGCAAGAATGTCGGTGGTGCCGCCCGGCGCATAGCCGAGAATCCAGCGCACCGGTTTCACCGGATAATCCAGCGCCGCGGCGCCGCGGGGCAGCGCGGGTGCCGCGACGATAGCCCCGGCGGTTTGCAGAAATCGGCGGCGTGCGAGTGTCATGACGTTTCCCTTCCGGATACAGGCAATACAATAACCGTTCGTCTACCGAGATTCGTCAATCTTCCGGCTGGCTCATGAGAGCGGGCGGATGTCGTAGCCCGGATTGAAGGACCGCCTCTTCGCGGTCCGGAAATCCGGGGTGACGTGCCAATGACGGGCGCCGACCCCGGATGTACGGACCGCAAAAGCGGTCCTCCCATCGGCCACGGTCTAGCGTCGCGCGGTTCACTCCGGCCTGGCACCGGAGAATTTTACGACTTTGCCCCATTTCTCGGTTTCATCGGCGACGAGCTTGCCGAAATCGGCGGGCGAGCCCGGAAGCAGCGAGGCGCCGAGCTCGGCAAACCGTGCCTTCGCTTTGGGATCGGCGAGGATCGCATTGATCTCACGATTGAGCTTGGCGATGATATCGTCAGGTGTTCCCTTCGGTGCGCCGACGCCATACCAGGAGCTTGCTTCGTAGCCGGGCACGAAATCCGCCACGGTCGGAACGTCGGGCAGCACGTCGGAGCGTGCCGCGGTGGTCACCGCCAACGCCCGCAGCTTGCCGGTCCGGATGAACTCGATCGAGGTCGGCATGTTGTCGAACATCACCTGGACCTGACCGCCGACCATGTCGGTAAGCGCGGGCGCGCCGCCGCGATACGGCACGTGCACCATGTTGACGCCGGTCATCATCTTGAACAGCTCGCCGGACACATGGATCGTCGATCCGTTGCCGGACGACGCCATGTTGAGGCGCCCCGGATTGGCCTTGGCGTAGGCGATGAATTCCGGAACCGTCTTGGCCGGAACCGCCGGATTTACCACCATGACGTTGGGAAACCGGATGAGGCCCGCGACCGGCGCGATGTCGCGCATGAATTCGAAGTTGAGCTTGCCGTACAGTGTCGCGTTGATGGCGTTGGCCGGCGCGACCAGCAGCAGCGTATAGCCGTCCGGCGGTGCGCGCACGACCGCCTCGGTGGCGATATTGGTGCTGCCACCGGGACGGGTTTCCACGATAAAGGACTGGCCCAGCCGTTCGTTAAGCCATTGCGCCATCAGCCGCGCCGTGATGTCGGCCGAGCCTCCGGACGCATATCCCACGATGATCCGCACCGGCCGCGCCGGATAGGTTTGCGCCTGCGCAACCCGCGCGGCGGCGGGCAGCGCGGCGGCGCCGGCTGCCAGATGGAGAAATTTGCGGCGCGGAAGTTTCATGTTGGTTCCTCTCCGGTTTGCGCGGTGCGCGCTCATTCCCTCCCGATGGCCGCCGCCTTGATGACCGGCCACCATTTGGCGATCTCGGCCTTGTGCAGCGCGCCGAGCGCCTCCGGTGTCTGCTGCTCGCGCGGGGGAATTTCGAAGCCTTGATCGGTGATCCGGTTGCGCACGGCCGGATCCGCCAAGGCTTCGACGACGGCCGCGTTGAGTTTGGCGACGACGTCCCGCGGCGTGCCCTTGGGCACGAACAGGGCCTGCCAGTTGGTGACATCGAGTCCGGGCAAACCGGCTTCGTCCGCGGTCGGAATGTCCGGCGCCAGCGTCAGCCGATGTTTCGTGGTGGCAACGTAAGCCTTGATGCCGCCGGCGCGCAGTTGCGGCAGCGAGGTTACGGGATTGTCGATCATCATGTCGATCTGGCCGGAGACCAGATCCTGCATGGCCGGCGGGCCGCCGCGATAGGGCACGAACGAATAGCGCGTCCCGGTCATCTGCTGGAAAAACAGACCGACGATGTGGCCGACGCTGCCCGCCCCAAAGGTGCCCTGGGAAGCCTTACCGGGGTTGGCCTTAAGCCAGGCGATGAGTTCCTTGAGGTTGTCCGCCGGCATGTCCTTGCGGGCGACGATCAGCATCGGATTGGTCGCCACCAGCGCGACCGGCGCGAAGTCCGCCAGCACGTCGTAAGGCAGCGCATAGATCGCGCCATTGAAGACATGTGTCGATATGCTGCCGATGCTCAGCGTGTAGCCGTCGGCGGGGGCGCGGGCGACGCGGCCGACCCCGATGCTGCCGGCGGCACCGGTAACGTTTTCGATGATGATGGGCTGGCCGAGCGACAGGCGCATGCGCTCGGCCAGGATGCGGCCGGTGGTGTCCAGCGCGCCGCCCGCCGCGAACGCCACGTTGATCGTGATTTGTCGCGATGGATAGGGTTGCGCGCCCGCGCTGCCGGTCAAGGTTGCCGCGAGCACGAAAGCGGAAATCGCATTCCTCATATTTTTTCCCGCCAATTCAGCTTACGGCACCGGCGCCGCAGGGATTCGCGGCCCCACGCAAACCTCGCCCGCGCGCGGCTGGAATCGGTTGAATTGCGAACCGCAGGTCCACCACCGCATCGATTGACATCGACAAGCCGCGCACCGATTTTTATGAATATATACAGCTTTGCGGCAAGGCGCGATAGCCTCGGGGAATCTCGCCATGCAGGCGCCGACGCGTCGGCGACGACGCCAGGCGTTGCCTTTCGGGCAGGATGGCGAACCCCAAAGTGCCCGTTTTTGCGCCGCACGGCGCCGGCCACCCCGCATTGACCTTGCGACCCCTTCCGTCTATTCGGCACGGCGCGGCGGCTGGTTCGAGGCTAGGCCCCCGATCTCATTTTCCTCCAGGCAGAAGATACCCCATGAGCGCTGACGCTTCCCGTTTTGTCATCCCGCCCCCGCCCCAGGCCGCCCTTGCGATCGTGGGCAGCGACAAGCTGTTCCCGGTGCGCCGCATCTGGTGCGTCGGCCGCAATTATCTCGAACATATCAAGGAGATGGGCCAGGACGAGCGCGAGCCGCCGTTCTTCTTTTCCAAGCCGGCCGATGCCATCGTGCATGATGGCGGCACGGTACCGTATCCGTCGCTCACCAAGGACCTGCATCACGAGGTCGAACTCGTGGTCGCCCTCAAGGGCGGCGGCCGCTTCCTCAAGGCCGCCGCGGCCAACGACCTGATCTACGGCTACGGCGTCGGTATCGACCTGACCCGGCGCGACCTGCAGATCGCCTCCCGCGACATCAAGCGGCCGTGGGAGATCGGCAAGGCCTTCGATGCTTCGGCCCCGTGCGGAGCGCTGCGTCCGGCGTCCGAGATCGGGCATCCGGCCAAGGGCTACATCCGGCTGAAATGCAACGGCAAGCTGCGCCAGGACGGCGACCTCGCGCAGATGATCTGGAACGTTCCGGAAGTGATCGAGAAGCTGTCCGAGATGGTGGCGCTGGCGCCGGGCGATATCATCATGACCGGCACGCCGTCCGGTGTCGCCGCGACGGTCGCGGGCGACAAGCTCGAATGCGAGGTGGAAGGCGTCGGCACCTTGACGGTGACCATGGGGCCCGCGCTGAAGTAACCGGCGATGCCCGGCAGGCGGCCCGTGGCAGGGCCGCCACAGCGGGAAACAATTGATTTACGCTGTTTGCGGCGGCGTCCCGGTTCGCTCTTGAAATGGCTCAATCCGCCGCTATCTCGCCCGGTCGACGCGGAACCTTCCGTTGGGGAGGAGGGTTCGTCAGATCGGAGGCGGGGTACGATGCGAGCGGCACAGGTCTTACCTGTTTGCGTTGTCTTCTCTTTGCTTTTGAGCGGCGGCGCGCAGGCCGGAGCGATTGCGGCACCGCAGCGGCCATCGGTGGCGCCGGTGGTGCGAGCGGTCAC
Organism: uncultured Alphaproteobacteria bacterium; assembly: GCA_963802745.1. Lineage (GTDB taxonomy): Bacteria > Pseudomonadota > Alphaproteobacteria > Rhizobiales > Xanthobacteraceae > JAJPKK01. The sequence goes on from CAWDKL010000049.1 coordinate 35,984, forward strand.
ACCCGGGGTCGTCAATATCGCCACCAAGAAGGTCGAGGTGGTCGACAATCCGCTGCTTCGCGATCCGGTTTTTCGCGAATTTTTCGATATTCCGGACCGGGCGCTGCGGCGCGAGACCCAATCGGCAGGCTCCGGGGTGATCGTGGATGCGGCACGCGGCTACATCCTGACCAACGACCATGTGGTCAAGGGTGCCAATACCATCGAGATCACCACCAAAGATAACCGCCGTTTCAAGGCCCAGCTGGTGGGCCGCGATCAGGCAACCGACATCGCCCTCCTGCGCATCAAGGCGGACAATCTGGTTGCGGTCCCGATGGGCGACAGCGGCAGCCTGGAGGTCGGCGATTTCGTGCTGGCGATCGGCAATCCGTTCGGCCTCGGCCAGACCGTCACCTCCGGGATCGTTTCGGCGCTCGGCCGCACCGGGCTCGGCATCGAGGGCTACGAGGATTTCATCCAGACCGATGCTCCGATCAATCCCGGCAATTCCGGCGGCGCGCTGGTCACCCTCGACGGCCGGCTGGTGGGGATCAATACCGCGATCCTGTCCAAGACCGGAAGCAATGTCGGCATCAGCTTCGCGGTGCCCGTCAACATGGCGCGGCTCGTCATGGAGCAACTGATCGCCAACGGCTCCGTGAAGCGGGGCCGCGTCGGCGTCACCTTGCGCGACCTGCCGCCGTCGAAGGACGACGGTGCCCACCCCGCCGCCGGCCAGGTAGGCGCTGTGATCGATGCCGTCGAACCGCAATCTCCCGCGGCGAGCGCCGGACTGCTAAAGGGCGACGTGGTGATCGCCGCCAATGGCACGCCCGTCAGGAGCGCCGCGCAGTTCCGCACCGTCATCGGCGTCCTGCCGATCGGCACCGAACTGGAGGTTCAATACCGGCGCGGCAAGGACATGGCGGCGACCCGGTTGCGCATCGAGGGCGCCAAGCCGCCCGTCGCCATGGCGCGCGCCGGCAAGAACTAATTCCGCTTTCCGGTTCGACCCAGGGGCAGGTGCCAGCACAGACGGCGCGGCCGATCGTCTCTCGCAGATGCAACGAATGCACCTCCGAAGACCCTCACGTGCCCCGCCCCTCACCCTAACCCTCTCCCCACGGCGTGAAGAACGCCGCGGGGAGAGGGGACGCGCACAACTCCGGTTAAGCGAACGGTATTGGCGCTAAACCGCTCAAGCCACGACCCGATCGAGGAAATGCCGCCCTTGGCGATCCTCGGTCTCGACGATCCAGACATCGGGATCAAAGCGAATCTGGCGCACCAGATAGGCCTCGGCGTCTTCGTCGGTGGCGGGCATGGTCTTCAGCGCGGGACTGAAGGCACGGTCAACCGGATGGTCGGAAAACGCCGACTGCGGCGCGGGCGCATAGACATCGGCGGTGCCGTCAAGCCGGTTGACCTTGATGAAGATCGCGCCGGCATCGTCGGCGCCGTGCCGGCGCACCGCGGCGAACACGCCTTCGACGTTGCAGCGCCGCACATAGGCCGCAACCCAAAATCCTGATTTCAGGCGCATGCTCAGTGCCTATGTGCGAACGTCGGCGCGCTCCGCTGTCATGCGCAGGATAGACGAAGAGCCAGCCTGCAGCCACCCGGATCTCCTGGAAGGCTCCTGAGAAGGGCAAAGACATAGACAAAGACAAGGGGCGGATCTCGGTCCTGGGCAACGGGCGGCTTGTATTCAGTTTCGAGGACAGACACGCCACCGAGGCGATGATAGCGATTTATACACGGTTATACTTGGATTCAGCTATAATTGTGTATAAACGGGTACACATGGACTCGATCAAAAATCCTTTTTCGCCCGGAGCCGGCTCGCCGCCCCCTGAACTTGTCGGTCGCGATCCGATTCTCGAACAAGCCCGTGTGCTGCTTGGCCGGATCAAAGCCGGCCGCTCGGAGAAGAGTACGCTGCTCACCGGGCTGCGCGGCGTCGGCAAGACGGTACTGCTCAATGAAATCGAGCGGATGGCGAAGGCTTTAAATTACCGGACGCTCTCTTCATCGAAGCGCACGAGTTTCGACGCGACGCGGCCATGTTCCTCAACGGCAATTCGCGCTTGGCCGAGCGGCGCGAACATCGCGCCCTGACCGTCAGTCACGTCAGTCACAACCGCGTTGTGTCGTGCCGCCTTTCGTGCTTTTGTCAGACTTGATCAATTCTAACCTGGGCGGCTGCCGCTCCGGCAAGCGCTCGCATTGGGAGGATGCTCATGTCGGACAACGATCTACGTCCGTCTTGCGATCATCATCATGACGATGGCGGTGGCGGCGGACATCTTGGGCACGTCGGCCACGGCCCCGATCGGGGCGAATTGCGGGCCTCGCGACGTGCGTTCATCAAGGGCGTGATCGCCTCGGGCGTTGCGGTATCATCCGCCGGCTACGTGATTGTCGGGCGCAGCGGTTCGGCCTCGGCCCAGGCGGCCGGCGCGGTGGAGCGCCTGGTCACGCTCAACGTCAACGGGCGCGACCGGCCGGTCGATGTGCTGCCGAACGAAACGCTGGTGCACACCCTGCGCTACAAGCTCGGCCTCACCGGCACCAAGCTCGGCTGCGATCATTCCGAGTGCGGCAATTGCACCGTCATGCTCGACGATGTGGCGACCTATTCGTGCTCGACGCTGACCCACGCGGTGCGCGGGCGGAAAATCACCACCATCGAAGGCATCGAGGGACCGGGCGGCGAACTGCACAAGGTGCAGAAGGCGATGATCGCGGAATTGGGGCCCCAGTGCGGCTTCTGTACGTCCGGCCAGGTCGTCTCCGCCGTCGCCTTGTTGAAGCACAATCCGAAGCCGACGGTGGACGAGGCACGGCTCGCCATGTCCGGCAATATCTGCCGGTGCGGAGCCTACGACCATTACCTCCGAGCCGTCATGCGCGCATCCAGGGAGGCTTGAGATGGCGTACAACCTCATTGGCAAGAACTTCGTTCCCGTCGACGTCACCGCCAAGGTCACCGGCCGGGCCAAATATGCCGAGGACTTCCGTGCCGACGGCATGGTGTTCTGCAAGACGCTCACCAGCCCGATCCCGCACGCCAAGATCCGCCGCATCGACACGTCGGCGGCGCTCAAAATCAAGGGCGTGCTCGGCATTCTGACCGCCGATGACGTGCCGCAATTCCCGCCGCCCGCCCAGCCCATTCTGGTCAAGGATGAGGTATTCTACGTCGGCGAGCCGATCCTGGCGGTCGCGGCCGAGAGCGAGGAAATCTGCGCCGAAGCGATCGAGGCGATCAAGATCGACTTCCAGCAGCTGCCTCACGTCACCGATCCGCTGGAAAGCCTGTTCCCGGGCGGTCCCGATGCGCGCTCCAACGGCAATGTCGCGGCGGCGCAGATCAACCTGCAGACCGTCAAATGGGATGCCGCCGACTTTGCCCTTGCGGGCGACGACAAGCTGCCGCTCGGCAAGCCGGCCGAGCAGTGGAGTTACGGCGACCTCGATGCCGGCTTCAAGAACGCCAAGCTGATCGTCGAGGAGAGTTTCGTCTCCGGCGGGCTGTCGCATCACAGCATGGAGACCCGCTCCGCCATGGCGTATTGGCAGGGCGGCAAGTGCATCCTGCACGGCTCCAACCAGAGCCACACCTCGGCGGTGCCCAATATCGCCCGCCTGATCGGCATCAAGCCCGAGGACCTCGTGCTGGTGGCGGAATTCTGCGGCGGCGGCTTCGGCAGCAAGATCCCCGGCTATCCCAACATGGCGATCGCCGCGCTGATGTCGAAGAAGATCAACCGGCCGGTGATGCACCGCATTTCCCGCATCGAGGAATACGGCATCGGCAGCGCCCGCCCGAGCTTCCAGGGCCATGTCAAGCTCGGCTTCGCGGCCGACGGCAAGATGCTGGCCGCCGACCTCTACATCGTGCAGGAAAACGGCCCGCATATCGGCGGCGGCGATTTCCGCTCCGCCGGCAACGCGCTCTCGATGGTCTATCAGCCCGCCGCCATGCGCTGGCGCGCCGTGCCGGTGCTGACCAACACGCCGCCGGTCGGTCCGCAGCGCGGACCGGGCGAAAACCAGTTCGTCGCCGTGTTCGAGCCGATGATCGACAAGGCCGCGCGCGATCTCGGCCTTGACCGGGTGGCGATCCGGCGCATCAACGCGCCCGAATCGTCAAGCAAGATCGGCGCCGACCAGGGGCCGCTCACCAGTGCCTTCCAGAAGGACGCGCTCGACAAGGCCGCGGCGATGTTCAACTGGGAGGAACGCAAAAAGAAATCCGGCCAGCGCATCGGCACCAAGGTGACGGGTATCGGCATCGGCCAGGGCTATCACTCGGCCGGCACCAACGGCTTCGACGGCATGGTGCGGATCACGCCGGACGGCAAGCTGCACGTCCATACCGGCGTCGGCAATCTCGGCACCTACTCCCACTCGGCGACCGCCCGTGTTGCGGCGGATATGCTGAACTACAACTGGGACAACGTGATCATCGAGCGCGGCGACAGCCGCCGCGGCCTGCCGTGGAACTCCAACCAGGCCGGCAGCCTCACGGCCTCGACCCAGTCGCGCACCATGTATGTGGCGGCGCTGGACGCCAAGGCGAAGCTGACCGAGATCGCCGCCCAGGTGCTCGGCGGCAAGGCCGACGACTACGATCTCGGCAACGAGAAGGTGGTCAGCAAGGCCGATCCGTCGAAGTCGATCACCTATGCGCAGGCGGCGCAGAAGGCGATGGAACTCGGCGGCAAGTTCTCCGGCAAGGAGGCGCCGAAGGACATCAACCCGATCACGGTGATCGGCCTGAACATGATCGCCGGGTCCGGATTGATCGGCGTTGCCAAGGACAGCCTGCGCCGCGTCGGCGTTACCCCCGGATTGACCACGACCTTCGTCGAGTTGCAGGTCGATGTCGAAACCGGCAAGGTCAACATCGTCAACATGCTGTGCGTCGCCGACTGCGGCACGGTCCTGCATCCGCAGGGTTTGGCCAACCAGATCCGGGGCGGCCAGGTGATGGGCATCGGCATGGCGATGCTGGAACGGCACGTCTACGACCCGAAGCTCGGCCTGCCGACCAACACGCTGCTCTATCAATCGAAGCCGCCGACCTATCTGGACGTGCCGGCCGAGATTGCCTGGGCGGCGGTCGAAAAGGCCGATCCGCAGAACCCGATCGGCGTCAAGGGCGTCGGCGAACCGGTGCAAGGCTCGGGCGCCTCGGCCGTCACCTCGGCGATCTCGGACGCGCTCGGCGGACACCTGTTCAACCGGACGCCGGTGTCGCTCGACATGATCCTCAATCATCTCTCGAAGCGGCCGCAAGCGCACAAGCCGCTCCAGATCAACACGGTCTGAGGGAGCACACGCCATGATCATCAAAGACATCATGCCCAGCTTCGAGCTGTATCAGCCGACACAGCTCAAGGACGCGTTCGCGCTGCTCGACCGGTTCGGCAAGGACTCTTGGAAGATGGCGGGCGGCTACGACAGCCTGTCGTGGTTCAAGGAGCGCGCCAAGAAGCCCAAGGCCGTCATCGATCTCACCAACATCGCCGAGATGAAGGGTGTGCGCGAGACCGCCGACGGCATCGAAATCGGGGCGCTCACCACGCTCACCGAACTGGAGCGTAATCCGGTGGTGCGGGCCAAGTACCGGCTGCTCGCAGACGCCGCCGGCAGGGTCGCAAGCCCGCAGATCCGCAATGCCGGCACCGTCGGCGGCAACGTCTCCCAAGACGCCCGCTGCTGGTACTACCGCTCCGGCCTGCCCTGCTACCGGGCCGGCGGCAACACCTGCTTCGCCGACACCCCGCAGGGGGTCAATCGCGAGCATGCGCTGTTCGAGTCCGACCGTTGCGTCGCGGTGTCGCCCTCCGACACCGCGCCCGCCATGGTGGCGCTCGACGCCAAATTCGTGATCAAGAGCGCGCGCGGCGAGCGGGTCATCGGGACGGATGAATTCTTCATCGGCCCGAAGACCGACATCACCCGCATGACCTCCATGGCGCCGAACGAAATCCTGACCGCAATCCGGATTTCCAAGGCCTGGGCCGGAGCCTATTTCTACTTCGAAAAGGTCGCCGACCGGAACGCCTGGGACTTCCCGCTGGTCAATGTGGCGGCGGCGATGCAGGTGAAGAACGGCGTGATCGACAGCTGCCGCATCGCCTGCGGCGGCGTCAGCGCCGTGCCGCGGCGGCTCACGGCCGTCGAACTGATCGTCAAGGGCAAGCCGCTCGGCGAGGATATCGCCAAGCTCGCCGGCCAGTCGGCGCCCCGCGGTGCCTCGCCCTTGAACTACAATGCGTTCAAGATCCCGCTGATGGCCAATCTGGTCACCCGCGCCATCCGCGACGCCAGGGCGTAAGCTTGTCGCTGAGGCCTAGCCGCCTCTTGTCCCTCCCCGTCTTCGGGGAGGGACGGGGTGGGGCTTCTGCCTGCGACGGGGAGAAAAAGGCCCCGCCGAGCATTCTTCCCCCGCAACCACCCTGTGATCCGGCATGGAATTGTTTCGCTATTCGAAGTCCATCTATGGCGGCGACGACACGCTGATCGGCGCCTCGTGGGATCTTTTGCCCTGGTTTGTCGGCGCGGCGTTCGCTTTCATCGTGCTGCATGCGCTGATCAAGGCCGTGACGTCGCGGCGCACCCAGCAGCCGCACTGACGGGCGAGCCAAGATGACCGTTTCGCAGACCACCCTATCGCCTGCCGCGTCGGCGACCGCCCGGATCAGCCGCCACCACCTGGTCGATCGCCTGTATCATTGGCTGATGGCCGCCTGTGTGCTCACCCTGATGGGCACCGCCTTCCTCCCCATCCTGGGCTACAAATTCGAGTGGCTGACGCTGCATTGGATGACCGGCATCGCGCTTTCGGCGCTGGTGCTGATCCACATCGTCCGCGCGGTCATCTGGCAGGACTTCTGGGCCATGGTGATCGGCGGCGCCGATATCCGCAACGGCTGGCGAGCGCTATCGCGCGCGCTCGGCGGAACCGGACCGGTGCCCGGGCTGCCGGCCAAATACGACGCCCCGCAGAAGCTCTACCACGCCGGCATCGCGGTGCTGGTCCTCACCATCGTGGCGTCGGGCCTGTCGATGCTGCTGAAAATCGACACCCCATGGTGGCGGCGCAATCCGTATTTGCTCGACGACGAACAATGGGGCTGGATCTACGTGGCACACGGCTTTGCCGCCATGGCGCTGGTGTCGATGGTGATCATCCACATCTATTTCGCGCTGCGCCCGGACGAATGGCGGCTGACCCGCTCCATGTTCCGCGGCTGGATTACACGGCGCGAATACGAGGAACATCACGACCCGAAGCGCTGGCGTGCCGATGAGGGCTAGCACGTAGGGTGGGCGAATCGCCGTTGCTTCAGCCCTGCGGATGCGTCCGGACCGACCGCGATTTTGCCCACCCTACGCTGGTCGCTGCTCCGACCTCATCGAAATCCGATCCAACCGCGGGCACCGCGCTACAGCGCAGCACAGGCTGTGCTTATCGAATCCAAAAAAGGATACCTGAAATGACATCCGCAGCCGATGCGCCGAAGACGCTCGCCGAGGCGATCGACGCCGTCGAGGAGACTTATGAATTCATGCTGGCCTATGCGGCCCAGGGCCGCGCCCATGGGGAGGGCGGCGACGACGACATCCGCAGCTATCTGGCGCGCGCCGATGCGGGCCTGGCGATCATCGCCGCCATGGCGCCGCCGCCGGGCGCCGCTGGCGACGACCAGGCGGCCTTCATCGAATTAGTCCGCCAGGATGCCGCGCGCGCCCGCAAGGCGATGCGATTCGTGCTGGCGCAGCGCGCCATCGGGTCGCAGATCGTCGATAATCTCAATGCCTCGATCCACGTCCGGACCTTGCTGACCGATCTGTTCCTGCTCGACGAGGCGCTCAAGATCAGCGGACATTAGAGCGGCTTGTGACCCTGCGTGGCAGGCGGAGCACGGGGCGGCCAAGCCTCAAACCCGCTCCGCCGCCATCCCGGTCATCGCCAGAAACGCGTCTTCGATGGTCTTGGTGCCGGCCTCGGCGACCAGCTGCCTCGGTGTGGTATCCTTCAGCACCTTGCCCTTGTGCATCACGATCACGCGGTCGGCGTTCTCGACCTCGTCGCACAAATGGGTGGCCCAGAGCACCGCGACGGACCGCTCCGTCCGCATCGCCAGCAGCAATTTGAGGAGGTCGCTGCGGCTTTGGGGATCGAGGCCGACGGTCGCCTCGTCCATCAACAATACGCTCGGCTCATGCAGCAGCGCACGGGCAAGCTCGACCCGGCGGCGGTTGCCGCCGCTTAGCTGCGACGCTTTGTCGTGGGCGCGGTCGGCAAGCCCGAGGCGCGCCAATTCGGCTTCGATCCGTGGCTTGGCGATACGGCGCGGAATGCCGTGCAGGCCGGCGTGAAACAGCAGATTGGAGGTGACCGACAGTTCGAGATCGAGGGTCGGCTGCTGGAACACGATGCCGATCTGTGCCAGCGCCGGCACGGCGTCGCGGCTCATGTCGTGGCCCATCACCTCGATGGTCCCCGAATCGGGGACGAACAGGCCGGACAGCAACTGAAACAGCGTTGATTTGCCGGCGCCGTTGGGCCCGAGCAGTGCGATGAACTCTCCAGGACGCGCCGCGAAACTGACGCCATTGACCGCCCGAATCGGCCCGTAGCTCTTCACCACATTGTCTAACGCGAGCGCGGGCGCCACAATGACGCTGGAGCGATCGTCCATCGGCCTTGGTCCTCCCGAGTCGCGGCGATTGCATTGGGGGGCGACACCGTGCCAAGTGGCAGGCGCTTGCCCGGCCGCGCGGATACGTCGTACGCTGGGATCAATCAACTTCGCAAGCGAAAGAGGAACGCCGGTGCCAATCCCTCGCCTCTTGCCCCGCCTTCTGTCGGTGCTGCCCAGCGTCGCCGCGCTCGTCGCGATCTCGTGCTCGGTCGGCGCCGCCAAGGATACCGGGCTGGTCTTCGTGTCGAACGAAAAGACCAACAATATCATCGTCATCGACCCCAAGACCAACAAGCTGGTCAAGGACCTGAAAACCTCGCGGCGTCCGCGCGACATGCATTTCAGCGCCGATCACAGCAAGCTTTACGTGGCCTGCGGCGACGACGACGTGATCGACATCATCGACGTGGCCAAGCTCGAAGTGATCGGCAAGCTGTCCACCGGCGCCAGCCCGGAAACGTTTGGGATCGACGAGAAGCGGCGCCGCATCTACGTTTCCAACGAAGAAGGCTCCTCGCTCTCGGTCATCGACATCGACCAGAACATCATCATCCAGGAAATCCCGACGGGCGCCGAGCCGGAGGGCGTGTTCATCAGCGAGGACGGGCACTACGTGTACGTTACGTCGGAGGTGGGCGACCTCATCCACCTGATCGACGCCGACAGCGGCAATGTGGAGCAGGACGTCGTGGTCGGCACCCGCCCGCGCCGCTTCGCCGCCACGCCCGACGGCAAGGAACTTTGGGTATCCACCGAACTGTCCGGCGAGGTCTATATCATCAACCGCGAAAAATTCGCGGTCGAGGGCAAGATCGAGTTCCAGCCGCCCGGCATGCGCAAGACCGACGTGACGCCGGTCGATCTGCGCATGACCCGCGACGGCAAGACCGCCTATGTGACGCTCGGCCATGCCGCCCATGTGGCCGTGGTGGATGTGCCGACCCGCAAGGTGCTGAGCTATATCCTGGTCGGCAAAAGGTCGTGGGGGCTCGGCATGACGCGCGACGAAAAAATCCTCTACGTTGCCAACGGGTTCGGCGACGACATCACGGTGATCGATCTGCAGACCCGCAAGGCCACGGTGTCGATTCCGGTCGGCCGCATTCCATGGGGCGTGGTGATCGATGATTAAATTCCTCGTTGGCCTCGGACTTCTGGCCGCCGCCGCGCCTGCATTGGCGCAGCCCGCCCCACCGCCCGCGGCGGCGCCGCGGCAGCACGTGACGATCGGCTATGTGGATATCGAAGGCGATCCGCGCCACGAGCCGCTGCGCGCCTATGAGCGCCTCGTCCTCAAGACCCGCGAGGCCCCGTTCGCCGGGGCGCAGATCGGCGTGGATGAGGCCGCCGCGCTGGTACGGGTGCTCAATACCGATTTCACGCTCGAACGCATCACCGTGAAATCGCCCGCCGAGGTCGCCCCGGCCGTGACGCAGGCGCTGGAGGCGAAGGGCATTCACTTTTTCCTGATCGACGCCCCGGCGGAAGCCTTCTGGCCGCTGGCAGCGGCCGTTAAGGGGCGTGAGGCCTTGCTGTTCAACGTCACCACCCCCGACGACAGCCTGCGCCGCGATCTCTGCGCGCGTGAATTCGTGCACGTGATCCCGAGCCAGGCCATGAGCACGGATGCGCTGCTGCAGTACCTGGTATCGCGCAAATGGCGCGACATTCTGGTGTTCGAGGGGCCGCTGCCGGCCGATGCCGCCGTCGTCAAGGCGCTCACGCGCTCGGCGCAGAAATTCGGCGCCAAAATCGTTGCCGATCAGCATTTCAAGGCCGGGACCGATCCGCGCGAACGCGAGCAGAACAATCCGGCGCTGCTCAGCGCTATCCGGGGCAATTACGACGTGGTGTTCGTCGCCGACGACGCCTTCGATTTCGCCCGCACCGTGCCTTACCACACGGTGCTGCCGCGGCCGGTGGTCGGCAGCATCGATCTGGAGCCGACCGCGTGGCACTGGACCTGGGAGCATAATGGCGCCCCGCAGGTCAATTCGCGCTTCGAAAAGAAGACCAATGGCCGGCGCATGGACGGCCCCGACTGGGCGGCCTGGCTGTCGGTGAAGATGATCGTGCAATCGGTGCTGCGCACCCGCTCGGCGGAATTCGCCAAACAGCGCGATTTCATCCTCGGCGCCGGGTTCGACGGCGACAAGGGGCTGCCGGTCGGCATCCGGCCGTGGGACCATCAGGTGCGCCAGGCGGTGCTGTTGGCCGCTCCCTATCAGGTGGTCGCCAGCGCCCCGATGGAGGGCTTTTTGCACCGCATCAACGAACTCGACACGCTCGGCGACGACGAGCCCGAAACGCCTTGCCATTTGAACAAGTAGCCCGGAAACCACGATGCAACTCGCTCACGTCGGCCGCGCCCTCAAGGCGCTCACCATGCGGGAAATCACAAAATTCTCGCAGCAGAAGGGGCGGCTGGCATCGGCGCTGGTGCGGCCGCTGATGTGGCTCGCGGTGTTCGCGGCCGGCTTCTACAATGTATTCGGCGTGTCGATCATCCCGCCTTACAAGACCTATATCACCTATCAGGTCTATATCGTGCCGGGCCTGCTCGGCATCATCCTGTTGTTCCAGGGCATGCAGTCGTCGCTCTCCATGGTCTATGACCGCGAAATGGGGGTCATGCGGCTCCTGCTCACCGCGCCGCTGCCGCGCTGGGTGCTGCTGGCCTGCAAGCTCGTGGCCGGAACCGCGCTGGCGGTGATCACCTGCTACGTGTTCCTCGCCGTCTGCGCGATCCCGATCTTCGACGTGACGTTCGACCCGATCGCCTATGTTTGGGTGTTGCCGGCCCTGATCCTATCCGGGCTGATGCTCGGCTCGCTGTGGCTGTTCCTGTCGGTCCACATCAAGCAGCTGGAAAACTTCGCCGGCGCGATGAATTTCGTGATGTTTCCGATGTTCTTCTTCTCCTCCGCGCTTTACCCGCTGTGGCGGCTGCGCGAGGGCGGCTCGGAAGCATTGTACTATATCGCGCTCGCCAACCCGTTCACCCATGCGGTGGAGCTGATCCGCTTCGCGCTCTACGGCGAATTGGAGATGACGGCGGCCGCGGTCGTCCTCGTATCCGGGGTGGCGTTCTTCCTGCTCGCCGTGCTTGGTTACAACCCGCAGCGCGGGATGATCCGGCGGGCGCCGCAGCCGGCGTGAGGGGCAGGTCGACCGGGAGGACGCTTAGGCTGCCACCGGCGCGACGTATCGTCCGGTGAGAGTTTTGCGCCCGGCCGCCTCTGCCGCACAAGATTTCGTAGTGGACCGGGCGCGGATCGCATTTGATTGAAGGGCGATTGGTGGGATGATCGCAGCGAATCATCCCTCGTCCTGTCTCGAACATGCGTGTCGCCATGCCAGATGCTGCCGCTGCTCACCGCGAAAAGCCGAAATCCAAGCCGGGAGCGCGGCGCAAGGCCGAGCCGTCCCGCAAAGCCAAGACGGTGCTCGAACGGCCGGCCACGCCGCCGGGTTGGCTCACCACCGATGATCACGAGCTTGCGCTGCGGCGCTGGCGCGGCCGCACCGAAATCCTCTCCGTCACGGCGATGGAGCCGGATCAGCCGTTTTTCGGCACGTTCCGCGCCCAGTCGGCGAGCGGCGGCAGCTACGCGGTCGAAATCCGCAGCCTGAAGGAACCCGTGAATTCTTGCGATTGCATCGATTTTCGGGTCAACGGGCTCGGCACCTGCAAGCATATCGAGGGCACGATCGCCGCTCTGGGGCGCGGCCGCGCCAAGGCGCTCAGGGCCGCCCAGGCCGCCGGCAGCCCGCGCATCGAGGTGTTTTTGGATCGCGGCGGCACCGGTGCGCCGGCCGTGCTGTGGCCGGCCGCGGAATCAGACCACAATGTCGCCTTCGTCCGCGACTGGCTCGGCCCGCATCTCGCGCCCGACGGCGGCATCGCATCCGCACCCGAGCAAATCGAAGCCCTGATCGCGGCGTGGCCGTCGGCGCCGGCCGCGATCCGCCAAATGCTGCGGGTGTCCCGGCATTTTTCCCCGTGGCTCGACCGCGCCCGGCGCGAGCGCGCCCGCGTCGAGGCCCGCGCGGCGTTCGAGGCCGATGTCGCGGCCGGTCGTGCCAGCCTCGATATCGTCACCCATCCGCTTTTGCCCTATCAGCGCGACGGCGTGCTGCATCTGGCCTTCGGGGAGCGTGCGCTGCTCGCCGACGAAATGGGCTTGGGCAAGACTATCCAGGGTATTGCAGCCTGCATTCTGCTGGCAAAACGCAAAAATATTCAGCGCGTGCTGGTGGTGTGTCCGGCCTCGCTGAAGACCGAATGGGAGGAGCAGATCGCCAAATTCTGCGACCGCTCCACCCGCCTGGTGTTCGGCCCGCGGGCGCAGCGGCACGCCGCGTACCGGGACCCGGCCTTCTTCACCATCGTCAATTACGAACAGGTGCTGGGCGACGCCGATGACATCAACGCCATCCTCAAGCCCGACGTGGTGGTGCTTGATGAAGCCCAGCGCATCAAGAACTGGCAGACCAAGACCGCCCGCCGGGTGAAATCCCTGCGCTCGCCCTATGCGTTCGTGCTCACCGGCACGCCGCTGGAAAACCGCATCGATGAACTCTATTCCATCGTCCAGTATCTCGACCCGGAGATTCTCGGGCCGCTGTTCCGCTTCAACCGCGATTTCTACCGCCTCGACGCGCGCGGCCGGCCGACGGACTACCAAAATCTTTCCGACCTGCGCGAGCGGCTCAAGCCGTTGATGCTGCGCCGGCGCAAGGCCGATGTCGAGGCGCAATTGCCGGGGCGGACCGTCAAGAATTACTTCGTCGCCATGGCGGAGGAACAACGGCTTCGCTACGAGGATTATCACGCGCCGGCCCGGCAGCTGATCGCCAAATCGCACCGCCGGCCGCTGACGCAGGCTGAATTCGACCGTTTACAGCTATTGCTCGGTTGCATGCGCATGGTGTGCGACTCGCCCGCGATCCTCGACCCCGTCTGCAGAATCAGCCCCAAGCTCGAAGAGCTGGAGCGCATTCTCGGCGACCTGCTCGACGATCCCGACCGCAAGATCATCGTGTTCTCGGAATGGGAGCGGATGTTAACGATGGTCCGGGAGCTGGCCGGCGAGATGGGCGTCGAAGCGGCCTGGCACACCGGATCCCTGCCGCAGCAGCGGCGGCGCGCCGAGATCAACCGCTTCAAGCAGGATCCGGCGTGCCGGCTGTTTCTCTCCACCGATAGCGGCAGCGTCGGGCTGAACCTTCAGGTCGCCAGCGCCGTGATCAATGTGGATCTGCCGTGGAACCCGGCCAAGCTCGAACAGCGCATCGCCCGCGCCTGGCGCAAGAACCAGCTGCGGTCGGTCAGCGTCATCAATCTCGTTACCGAGGATTCCATCGAGCACAACATCCTGTATCTGCTCGGCGACAAGCAGGCGCTGGCCGACGGCGTGCTCGACGGCGCGGGTGATCTCTCTGCGCTGAAGATGCCGTCCGGGCGCGCCGCGTTCATCGAGCGCATGCAGGCCTTGATGGCCGCCCGCCAGCCGCCGCGCGTCGTTTCGCCGGAGGAGGCGCTGGTGGCGGAGCTGGTCACCCGCCATGGCGACAAGGTCCTGCTGGTGGAGGCCCGTCACCGCGTCGGCGGACCGCCGAAACTGCTGGTGGTGCTCGATCTCGATCCGCCCGCCATGGCGGCGGAGCTGGCCCGCCTGCCGGCGGACCAGGCCGGTGCGGTCGAACTGGTCGATCGCTCCACCTTCGCGGCGATGCAGCGGCTCGCCGCCACCGGTATGCTGCAATTCACCCATGAGTCCCGCGTCCTCCACCGCTCCGCCGCTTTCGTCGAGACGGCCGGTGACGCAACCCCGCCCGACGGAAGGGCGCCGCAATTCATGGCCGAGGCAGAGCGCGCGCTGCGCATGGCCAAGGTACTGGCGGCCGGCGGTTTTCCCGAAGAAGCGCCGGTGCTGCTCGCCAAGGCGCTGCAGAAGGCCTGCGCGGCCGTTATGGCGGAACGCGCTGAACTTGGGTCCGGCGCGACTTCGGCCTCGGACGCCGACATCCGTCGCCTGATCGAGCGAAAGGCGGTGCCGTCCGAGGTGCAGGCGATCCTCGATGCCACCCACGCCAACGCCGCGCCCGCGGACGGTGAAGACATCGACGCGCTGCTCGCGTCCGCCGACGGCTTGCTCGCAGCGATTGGAGCCCAGGGCATGCGGCTGGCGGCATAACCGGGTTGCGGGAATACGCTCTCGCCGCGTTCCGGATGTCGGCGATGGGGTCGGCCGCGGGCGGGCATCGTCATGACCTGCATTATGACGATTGGTGGTGTTCCGCTGGCGCCGTCCCCGATTCGTAGCGTTGTAGGGCCGCCGAGGCGGGCGTAGAACTTAAGCCCAATAACGTTCACTTAGCCTGGGGATGTGCGCGTCCCCTCTCCCCGCGGCGTTCTTCACGCCGTGGGGAGAGGGTTAGGGTGAGGGGCAGGGGCGCGTGAGGGCCTTCGGGGGACATTTGTTGCAGCTGCGAGAGACGATCGGCCGCGCCGTCTGTGCTGGCACCTGCCCCTCACCCCAACCCTCTCCCCATCGTGAAGAACGATGGGGAGAGGGGGCGGGCGCATCCTAGGGTTAAGTGAACGGTATTGAAGTTAAGCCGGTACGCCGCCTCGGCTCGCGCCGCGGCGCGACACCGGCCGGCACGGGTTTGGAACGAGACACCGCATGGAAAATCCTGCCCAGCAGACGATCACGTTTCGCTGCCCGCCCGAGCTGGAGCCCATCCTGCCGCGCCCGCTGCCGGCCGTGCTGGGGCTGCCGGATTGGTTCAAGACCATGCCGCAGAAGGCATACAGCGCAGTGTTCGGCACCGAGCAGATGACGGTGAAACGCTGCCCGCCGGTCATCGACGCCATGACGCATGGCTTCCTGATGCCGCTGGTCGCCGACCTTCGCGTGCAGGACGGCGAACTGTCGTGGGATCGCGACGTGCCGGGCGGCGGGCTGATGAATTATTCGCGCGCGCCGATCGATTTTCACGACAACAATCAGGTGATCGGAACCCCGTTTTTCGACGAAGATCGGTTTTTGCTCAAATTCACCAATTTTTGGACCTTCGAGCTCCCGCCGGGCTATTCGCTGCTGATCTCGCATCCCTTTAACCGGCGCGACCTGCCGTTCGTCACGCTGACCGGGCTGGTCAACGCCGATACCTACCGGGACAATTTCATCAACTTCCCGGCGTTTTGGCACGATGCCGATTTCAACGGCGTGCTGCCGAAGGGCACGCCGGTCGCGCAATGCGTGCCGGTCAAGCGCGACATCTGGACCGCGCGGTTCGGGCTGATCGAGGGCGAGGCGGTGGGGCGGCTGCAGGAACTCTCCCGCGCCGTCGTCGAGGAAACCGGCGTCTATCGCCGCCGGTTCCGCGCCCCGAAACGTTGAGAAACGGCCGGTTGGTGATTTACCCGCCTCAATGCCGTTCACTTAACCCCAGGATGCGCGCGTTCCCTCTCCCCGCGGCGTTCTTCACGCCGTGGGGAGAGGGCTAGGGTGAGGGGCAGATGCCCGCACCGACGGCGCGACCGATCGTTTCCTGTAGCACCAGCGAATGCCACGTTGCCCCTGAAGTCTTGGCGCGCATCTGCCCCTCACCCTAACCCTCTCCCCATCGTGAAGAACGATGGGGAGAGGGGACGTGCGCAACTCCGGGGTAGGTGAACGGTATTGGGTCTGGCCTGGCGGAACCGGTTAGAAATCCGGCTTTTCGGCGACCGGGATGTGATAGTCGAACAAATGCTGATTGTTCTCGGCGCAAACATCCTCGGCCAGCTGCTCTTGCACGCGCCGGTAGCGCCGCATTCCGCTCCACGGCTCGTTGAAGGTTTCCGGGTCATCGACGGTGAACACCGCCTCCATCGCCTTGCCGCCGTCGACCATTTTCCAGCGTTCGACCACGTGCAGCTTGTCGGTATGCGGCGTGCGATAGGGATCGAGCACGGTCTTGTCGTTCAGCCCGATGGTGTCGATCACCAGCGTGTCGCCCTCATAGTGCCCGACCGACTCGCCATACCATGAGGGTTTCGGATTGTTCGAATGCGGCACGTCGAGGTAGACACGCCGCACCTGCTGGTCGCCGGCAAAGATCATCAAGACTTGCTTCGGGGTTTGCACGAAGTACAGCGGCGTCGCCCCACCATACGCCATGAAATACGGTACGCCCGCCGGCATGCAGCTCGACCGTGCCGTAAAGGCGATCTTGCCGGCGAGCACTTCGTCATTGTCCTTTCGCATCCGCGCCTTCACCCAGGGCTTTAGGTTCGGATTGCTGAGGTCGGCGATCCGGAAGGTCGGCTGTCGACCGACGCCATTGGGCACGAAGGGATGCGCCGGGTCCTGGGTGACCGGCGGAACAAGCCCCGGAACGGCGGCAAAGCTCGGGCCGTTGCCGTTGAGGCCCACCCATGCGACCCCATTGGACGAAAAATCCGGTGGGGCGCCCTTTTGTTGCGCCGCCGCCGGCACCGCCGCGCACAGCAGCGCCGCCATGGCGCCACATATGACGGCACTTTCGCTCAGACGGAACAGTGACATGGTGCTACTCCTCCTCGTCGATTGTTCTTCTTAAGGGACGAACGCGACCGTCCGCGGCGCCCATGGCTTCCCGTGTACTCAATGCCGGCGCGTTCGTGGTCTACCAGTGCTGTTCCCGCGCCGGCGTCAAAAATCCGGCTTCTCGGCAACCGGAACCTCGGAGTTCTTGTTGTAATAATATTCACGCGTATTCTCGGCGCAGACGGATTCCGGCCATTGGCCGGACGCGCGCCGATAGGTCATCAGCGCCTTCCACGGCATGGTGAACACGCCGTCGTCCTCGACGGTGAATTCGAGCTGCAATCCCTTGCCCTGATAGGTAGCATCGACATTCAGGCCGGAGTCATTCAGAGGAATCGCGCGATTTTCCTTTTGGCCGCGCTCCTGCGCCGCTTTCGCGGCTTCGTAATCGAGCAGCGTATAGCGTTCCACCACGTGCAGGGATTTGCTGTACGGCGTGCCGAAAATATCGACCATCGCGAACGGCCGGTCAACCTTGACGCCGACGGTATCGACCACCAGCGTGTCGCCCTCGTAATGGCCGACGGAATCTCCGTACCAGGACGGCGTGACGATCACGGGATGCTGCTGATTGAGGCGCACCTGGCGGACTTCGTGATCCGGATTGCTGTAAAGGATCGTCACCTTGTCCGGCTCCTGCAGCAGCTGAATGCCGATCGTCCAAAAAATATACGGCACCGGCTGCGGCCAGCACTGATTGGCCGGCGTCGGGTAGGTCACGCCGCGCTGCGATATCTCACCGTATTTTTTCACCACCTCGGCGGCGTGCGGCTGCAGGATCGGATTGGTGTAATCGCCCACCAGCCGGTTGCCGTTGCTCTCGCCGGTACGCAGGCGTGAGCGGTTCCGCACCGGGCCGGGCCCCGCGAGCGGCGGCTCGACGCTGGGCCAGGTCGGATGCGCCCAAATGCCGGAAAAATCCGGGATCGACCCGGCGCCGGCGTCCGCATTGACCGGAGCCTGCTCCGGGGTCGCGGTTTGCCCCAAGGTGGGAACCGCACCGCCGCCCGCAGCCCCTATCGCAAGTATCGCCAGCGTCAGGAAATTCCGCTGTTGCGCCGTCATGCCGACCCTCCGCTTGCCGTTCGCGCGCCGATGCATCCGTCCGCGCCGCGGCGCTCTTGGCTGCGCATATTATGCCAAGAACCCGCAACGTGCACGTCCGCGGGCGCATGCTGCGCCGGTGCCATTGAGCCGCGGGTCCTCGCGCGTCAATGCGCGCCATCCATGGACGCCAATGGCCGCCATACCGCGCTGGCGTTCGCCGCAAACCATCGGTACACTCACGCCGTCGATCCATAACCCTTGGTGGAACCAATCATGTCGCCAATCGAGAGCCGGCCAAACTCCGCGGGACCGTTGCGCCGCCGCCGTTCCGGAGCCCTGCTGCTGGCCGGGATTACCCTGTGCCTTGGCGGTGGTCTGACCGCGCGCCATGCGGCGGCCGACGGTATTTCGCCGGGGGAATGGCAGCTCACCGAGACGATGATCATGAACGGGAACAAAACGCCGCCGCAAATGCGCACGCGGTGCCTGTCGCCCGAGCAGGCCGCCGATACGGCGACGACATTTTCTCCTGAATACCGCACCGTGAATTCCGGCTGCGAGCGCGTCGAGTTCAAATCGACCGCGACGGCGCTGCGCTGGCGGATGAAATGTACCGGCCAGTTGGACATGGACGTGTCGGGCGATTTCAGCTTCGACACGCCCGATCATTACACGGCAACGATTATATCCAAGGGTGCCGTGGGGGGACGGGAGTTCGTCAACACCAGTGTTGCCATCGAGGCGGAGCGGATCGGCGATTGCCGCTGACCTCCCGCAGCCCTCGGGGTAAAGCGCCCGAAAGCGGCCGACCCCGAAGTTCGCCGGGGCCGCATATGTTGGTAAACGTGATCCGCATGGGCGCGGCCTCGCCATCGCCGTCATGGGATTGACCCCGCGCAGTCGCGCTTCAGCGCGACCGCTTCTGCGTAGGGCCGCAGCTCCATTCTTGATGGAAATCGGGTGCGGACGCCGTTTAGGCGGCCAGATAACGCGCTTCGTGTCGCGAAGTTTTGATTTGACAGCGCATCAACCGGACCTTGGGGGTTGCAAGTCGATGTTTACGTAGAGAAATGGAAAAAGCGGAGGTTGTCCGCGAAAGGAATGGCGATGAACAGAATGTCACGTTTGGCCACGTTGGTGGTCGCAGGTATGACGGCGCTCGCGGTTATCTCAGCGCCCGCATTGGCGCGCGGCGGCGGCGGTGGTGGGCACGGCGGAGGTGGCGGCCACGGTGGTGGTGGCGGCGGCGGTGGCACGGCGGTGGAGGCTGGCACGGCGGAGGTGGCGGCGGCGGATGGGGTGGCTTGGGAGTCGGGCTGGCGCTGGGGGCACTCGGCGCGGCTGGAGCCTATGGGTACCCTTACGGCTATGGCAATTACGGATATGGAAGCTGCTATGCGCCATACCGGTATTTTTCGCACGGTCGCTGGTATGTGCGGAACAGCTACGTCTGCTGATGTGGTGCTCTTAGCAAAAACGCAGCGTTACTGCGTGGTGACACTGCGTTTCAATTGCGGTTCAAACCAATGCCGTTCATTTAACCTCGGGACTCGCGCGTTCCCTCTCCCCACGGCGTGCTTCACGCTGTGGGGAGAGGGCTAGGGTGAGGGGCCGCAGCCCACGCCGACGGCGCGATCGATCGTTCTCCGATAGCAGCAGCGAACGCCACACGTACCCCGAAGTCTTGGCGTGCACCTGCCCCTCACCCTAACCCTCTCCCCATCGTGAAGAACGATGGGGAGAGGGGACGCGCGCAACTCCGGGTTAGGTGAACGGTATTGAGGCTCGCCGTCATTTTCGGCTTGACCAGACAATACATTCATCCCTGGCTTTTAGGGAATTACTCCAAAAGTTTTTGCTTGATTTATCGCCTAGGTTATAGGGGGCAAAGCCGCCAGGTCCGATGACCTGTTCCGCTTGCCCGCCGTTGCGTAACCCGCATGGGCACGGCGCGAAGATGCGCCATCGCCCATCCTGTGCCGCACCGCCTTTAACGTAACCCGCATTAACCCTCGATTTGGCGAAATCCGCCACCGTGCCGGGGTTTCACGGAAGCGGTTGAGGCGTTTGAGCCGGTTGGCACGCACGAGGCTTCGTCCACGTTCACGGTGAGCCTGTCGAAGACCGCATCCACGTGCGGGCGCAGCTTGGCCATCGCCGTCATGGCGACGGCGAAATCTTTGCGCGGCCACGGCTGCGGTGGCCTCGCCCGCCGCCGTGTCCATCGCCTCGACCGGTCGAGCGGCCGCGCAGCGGGGTCTGCGCAGGCCAGCAGCCTCTTCTCCGTAACATCTGGTGCGGGAGCCTCAGTTGAGCGGCCGG
The DNA here is from genome assembly GCA_963802745.1 of uncultured Alphaproteobacteria bacterium. GTDB lineage: Bacteria > Pseudomonadota > Alphaproteobacteria > Rhizobiales > Xanthobacteraceae > JAJPKK01. The sequence continues at coordinate 56,640 of CAWDKL010000049.1, forward strand.
GAAAGCGCTTCGTGTCGCAAAGATTTGATCTGACCGCGCTGCAACGCATCCGGGGCGTCGTCACTTACCTGGGTGTAAAGGCATGAGACAGCGGCGGTCGTCCGCGAAAGGATTGACGATGAACAGAATGTCACGTTTGGCCGCGTTGCTGGTCGCAGGAACGACAGCACTCGCGGTTATCTCGGCGCCGGCCTTGGCGCGTGGCGGACACTTCGGCGGCGGGGGCCATTTTGGCGGCGGTGGTGGCCACTTTGGCGGCGGGGGAATGCACTTCGGCGGCGGCGGATGGCGTGGTGGTGGCGGCGGTTGGGGTGGTGCCGGCTGGGCCGGTCTTGGCGCCGGTTTGGCCCTCGGCGCGCTGGGCGCGTATGCCTACGATCCCTATGCCTATGGGTATGGATACGATTATCCATACTACGGGGATTATGGCTATACCTATGCTCCCACCGTTGGCGGCGGCGTGGCGTATTGCGAAGCACACTTCCGGTCGTACAACCCAAGCACCGGAATGTATCTGGGCTACGACGGCCGCTATCATTCGTGCGCGTGATGAAACACTTTTGGTTCGGTGGAGGAACTTGCTTCACACCGAACCAGGGCCGATGCGGGACGGCCCACTCAACGACAGCTCTGTGGTCCTTTCGGACCTCCTTTTATGCGCCGCCGGGCTCACCCCGGCGGCGGTTTGATACAGGCATGGCTTTATAACAATCGGCCGCGATTTGGATGCCCAGCTTTCGCGGGGCATCCGGCGTTTGAAGCACTTAGACCGGATTTCGATCAGGTCGAATCACACTCTCGGCGTCATGCCCGCGCTTGTCGCGGGCATCCACGTCTCTCTTGCGCCGTTCTAGGATAAAGACGTGGATGGCCGGGACTTCGCCCGGCCATGACTCCTAGGTGTTCGAACGTGACCGGAATCCGGTCTAATTCTCGGCGTGCATAAGGCCAATCGTTGCGAAACTATCCCTCGATTTTGGAGAAATCCGCCACGGTGCGGGTGGCCTCGCGGATGCGGTTGAGGAGTTTGAGCCGGTTGGCGCGCACGGGGGCTTCGTCCACGTTCACCGTGACCTTGTCGAAGAACGCATCCACATGCGGGCGCAGCTTGGCCATCGCCGTCATGGCGGCGGCGAAATCTTCGCGCGCTACGGCTGCCGTGGCCTCGGCCGCCGCGGTGTCGATCGCCTTGACCAGTTCCCACTCCTCGGCCTGCCGGTAGAGCCCGTCCTCGGGGGCGCCTTTATATTCCGTATTGTCGCGCTTTTCCTCGATGCGCAGGATGTTGGTGGCGCGCTTGTAGCCGGCGAGCAGGTTTTTCCCATCCTCGGTGTCGAGAAATTTGCCCAGCGCCTCGACCCGGCGGACGACGAGGAGCAGGTCGTCCTGGCCTTCGAGGGCGAACACGGCATCGACGAGATCGTGGCGGGCGCCCTGCTCGCGGAGTTGGACCTTGAGGCGATCGGCGAAGAAGGAGAGAAGATCAATACTATGCTGGTCAATCTGCTTTCCATTCCAAACAGGTGCAAGGCCGACAGAACCAGTGGCTACTACATAATCTCCGCCCGCACTTTGTCCCTTTTGATGACGGATCCCTTCAAGGGCTTTGGCGATATGAAGGGCGTGTTCATGAATACTTGGCACAAGATGTATCCGTAACGAACCATCTAAAATCAATCGGATAACACCCAATGCTGCCCGACGTAGCGCGTAGGGGTCCTTGCTTCCCGTCGGCTTCTCATCGATCGCCCAAAATCCCACCAGCGTATCGAGCTTATCCGCCAGCGCCACCGCAACCGACACCGGATCGGTCGGCACGCGATCCCCCGGTCCGAGCGGCTTGTAATGATCCTCGCAAGCCGCCGCCACGCTCTCGTCCTCGCCCTGGGCGCGGGCATAGTATTTCCCCATCAGGCCCTGCAACTCGGGGAATTCGCCCACCATGTCGGTGAGCAAATCCGCCTTGGCGAGCCGCGCCGCGCGCTTGGTCTTCTCCACGTCGGCGCCGACCAGCGGGGCAAGCTCCGCCGCCAATCGTTCGATGCGTGCGATGCGCTCCGCCTGGGTACCGAGTTTCTCGTGAAACACGATGTCCCGGAATTTTGGCAGCCGGTCTTCGAGCCGCGTCTTCAGGTCGGTCTCGTAGAAAAATTTCGCATCCGACAGCCGCGCGCGGATCACGCGCTCATTGCCGGCGATGATGGCGCCGCCGCCATCGGTGGCTTCGATATTGGCGACAAGGATGAATTTATTGGCGAGCGTGGGTGCATGTTTGCCCTCCTTCCGGTGCCGCACCACAAAGCATTTCTGGTTGATCCGGATGGTGGTGCGGATCACCTCGGGCGGCAGCCGCAGGAACGCCTCATCAAAACTGCCCATCAGGGTGACCGGCCACTCCACCAGCCCCGCGACCTCGTCGAGCAGGGCCGGATCCTCGACCAGTTCCAGCCCCTGCGCGAAGGCAAGGTGCCGAGCATCGGCCAAAATAATATCCTTGCGCCGCGCCGGGTCGAGCACGACCTTGGCCTTCTGCAATTTCGCGGCGTAATCCTCGAAATGCCGGACATGGAATTTTCGCGGCGCCAGGAAGCGGTGCCCGTGCGTGGCATCGCCCGCCGCGATGCCGTCGATCGCAAACGGCACGATGTCGGGCTGCTCGGTCTCCGGGCCGAAGGTGGCCACGATGGAATGCAGCGGCCGCACCCAGGTCAGCGCGCCCGGGCGCGCCGACCGCTCGCCCCAGCGCATCGACTTCGGCCACGGGAAGGTGCGGATGACGAGCGGAAGGATTTCCGCCAGCACGTCGATGGCGGCGCGCCCCGGCTTCTCGATCAGCGCCACATAGAAGTCGCCCCGCTTGGGGTCCTTCTGGATGGTCGCCTCGGCAAGCGAGGCGAGGCCGGCGCTTTTGAGGAAGCCCTGCACGGCGGCGTCGGGAGCGCCGACCCGCGGCCCTTTGCGCTCCTCCTTGAGATCGCTCTGGCGCGCCGGAATGCCCTGCACGGCGAGCGCGAGGCGCCGCGGCGTCGCGAACGCGGTGGCGCCCTCATAGACGAGCCCGGCATCGACCAGCCGATTGGTGACCATGCTGCGCAAATCCTCCGCCGCCTTCGCCTGCATGCGGGCGGGGATTTCCTCGGAAAACAGCTCGAACAGTAGATCGGGCATGGCGGCTCAGGCTCTCGTTCACGATCAGCAAGCCCACTTTGGCGGGCGACCGGACGCACAGATACGCGGGTGGCCGCGCGATGAGAAGAGCGTTGCGTGCCGCCCAGGCAAGCGGCGCGCACGTCACGCTCCTAGACCGGATTCCGGTCACGTCCGAACACCTGGGAGTCATGGCCGGGCGAAGTCCCGGCCATCCACGTCTTTATCCTAGAACGGCCGCAAGGAAGACGTGGATGCCCGCGACAAGCGCGGGCATGACGCCGAGAGTGTGATTCGACCTGATCGAAATCCTGTCTAAATAGTCCGCCTTCCGGCGCACCAGATCAACCGCATAAGGATCTTTCCGATACTACCGTCCAATAACACGCGAACGTAAGCTCCGTCCGGAATTTGTCAGTTGCAAAAGCAGTTCGTTCAAGCAAACCAAACATCACGCCACCGTTGCTTTTCGTCCGCACCGCCGAAAGCATTTTGCTATACGTCCCATAAGCTTAAAGGAATATCACATGGGAAACATTCCGACACCATCGCCGCGGTCTTCGACGACCACAGAGGCGGCGTATGCAGCCGTCAAAAAACCGGCCGCCGCCCACTTCGAGATGAAGAATCTCAGCGTAGTTGGCAAGCGATACCACACCGGAGACGAAGGTCGTCGGATTCTGTGATCTTGGCGATCGCGTCTGGTTTTGGGGCACGCGCGGCGCGTTTTGGGGCCTCCGGAGCCTGTTCCCGGGCGGCCTGTTTATGACGGCCAGCGAGGACGCGCGGACGTCCAACGGTGCCTGAAACCGTCGTCAGGCGCTGCGCGCGTGAAGAACATCCCTGCGATGCCCGCAAAAAAGCCCGCTGCCGCACAAAATTTCGACGCGGGGGCATGCCACTGTTCTCCCATGGGGGGCGTTCGTGCGCCCGATTTGGAGGGTGGGCAGGCGGAATGCGGAGGATCTGTTTTCTCATCGGATTTTTGGTCGCGACGTCGGCAGCATGGGCGGACGATGTCGCCACCATCACCGCGATGATATCGCAATACCGGCAAGCGCATGGACTGCCGGCGGTCAAGATCGATCCCAAATTGACGGCGGTCGCGGAGCGGCAAGCGAAGGCGATGGCGGCGTCCGGGATCATGGATCACAATGTTGCGGGGGCGTTTTCGGGCCGGATCGCGGGTGCCGATCTCGATTCGGCTGGCGAGAACATCGCGGCCGGCACCAGGACCTGGCCCGACACGCTGCGTATCTGGAAAGAGTTCCTCCGGCCATAATGCCAACCTGCTGCTGGCGGAAGCCGACAGTCTCGGCGTGGCCATGGCGGCGAACGAAAATACCCGCTACAAGACCTACTGGGCAATGGTTATTGGACACCATCACGTCAAGCATCAGCCGGGGAGTTCGCCGAACCTATGCCTGGGCTGGCGAAAGAATTCCCAATGACGGCCCCGGCCCCTCGATCGGTGACATGTTTGCGCGGCTCATCAGTCCGCTGAGAAGTCTGCTGCCGTGATCGCGATCGGGGAACCGTGCGGCGTGCGCGCCGCCGCCCGGTCCCAGGCCGCGCCGTAGCGGGCCAGGGTCATTTGATCGGTCAACCCCTTGCGGGCGACCATGCGTTCGAGCGTCGCGAGCCAATGGCGGTAATAGGTGTCGCCGCGGTCCGGATCGCCGGCCCGTTGCGCCGCGGCGATTTCCTCACCCAGCATCGCCGCCCACTCGTCCCAGCCGAACAGGCCGCGCGCGTGCAGCGCGACGGCCATCGCGAAGGCCTGGGCTTCCCACGGCGCGCGAAAAACCGGGCCGGCGGCATCGCAGGGGATGCCGGGCACGGACTGCGCGGCCTGACGTGCCGCTGTCGGATCGATCGTCATGGCTGCGCCAAGTCCGTACGGGGCAAAGCCCTTCGCCGAACTCGCGCATCGAACCCCGTCTTGGAAAGCCTGACAAATGTGGTGGTAACGCCGCCGCGGCCGATCACCGAGGACGACGACCGCAATCTTTTCGATTGCGGCAGGGAGTTCTCAATAGCTGGTTCCGGCGCCATGCCTGGGCCAATCAGGCAAGCGACCTCTCGCGGGTGACTGTCATAACCGACACCACGTCGGGGCGGATCGTCGGTTACGTCACCCTGAGCGCCGCGCAAATCGAGCGGGCCTTCCTCCCAAAGCCACAGCGACGCAATCGTCCCGATCCGGTGCCCGCCATGCTCCTTGGTCAGCTCGCGGTGGACAAGGACTTTCAGGGGCAGGGGCATGCCGTGTCCCTCCTGCAGTTCGCCTTAAAGACGGCCCTGCGCGCATCGGAAATGATTGGCTGCATGGCCGTTATCACCCATCCGCTCGATGACGGTGTGCGCGGCTTCTACGCGCGATGGGGATTTCAAGCCCTGCCCTTCGATCCACGCCGCGCCATGATGGTGCGCATGGTGGATCTGCGGCAAAGCTTTGAAACCCGCCGGCGGATCGACGCCGGCTAAAGACACAAGATCTGCCGCGGCCGTCATTGCGGCGTCGATGTCCGGCTTGGCGCCGCGCTTCCCACGGCTCGCGAGGGCAAAGAGCGGCGGGAGCCCATCGGCATTTTGCCACCACAGCGATCCTGCAGGTGCCGGGTTCCACTCACGGATTCTCCAGAGGGGCAAAATACCTATTCCGTGCGCCGGACGTCATAAAGCCTCCGGCGCAACGCTTTTCCTTCAAGAGGCGGAGCCTACTTCTTCGTCTGCGGGAAATAGCGCAGATCGGGCGGCGGCTGGTCCTTCTTGGTCGGCATCAGATAGCCGTCGCCGCTGACGAAATAGCCCTCGTTGCCGATATATACATGGTTGTTGTTTTCCGAGCAGACATCCTCGTGAAACTCCACCCGGCCGGGCACGCGCTGATAGTGCTTGGTGATCGTCCAAGGATGCGTCAGCGCGTGGTCGTAGGTGGTGATCTCGTTGAGCAGGATATTCGGGTTCGTCTTGTCGAGCGAGATGCGCTCCTTGATCACCGATTCATTATCGTGGTGTAGCGGGATGCCGCTGTCGTCGTAGATGCGCGGGCCTTTGAAATTCTTGGTCTCGACTTCGAGGGTGTCGAACTTGCCGTCGCCGTCGGTATCGAGCCATTTGCCGATCGAGTAGCCCGCATAGGTGGGCTCGGCATCTTTCGGCATTTCGCGGCCGTCGGTATAGATCCAGCGCGGAATGTTGTTGTCGTAGACGACCAGCGTCATGTCCGGCTGGATGAAGAAGCCGAGCGGCCGCACGATGGTCATCTGGCGCGGCATGCCGTTCGGGATGCAGCGCACGCGGGTATCGCCGCCCTGGCCGCCGGCGGCCTGGTCGGCGACGCTCGCCTCCCAGATCGCCTGATATTCCGGGATCAGCGGCGGATCCTGCTTCAGGCGCGGCTTGGTCTCGTCCCAGTTGATGCCGACGCCCGCCGCCCGGCGCCATTGGCCGCTCCAGTCCGGATATTTGGTTTCATCGTGCGCCGCGGCGCCCGCAATCGACAGCATCAGGGCGGCGGTCAGCGCCATCGCGCCCGTCGCGTTTCGGTTCGGCATGAATTTTCCCCTGGAATGAAGATGATCCGCTCACCTCCTTGGGCCGGAGGCGCGTTGGCGCAGAGGATACACCGAGTCCGGGGAATTGCGGAAGGGAGTTGGCTCAATACGCGGTGCGGCGACAGCAGCTCAGGTGTTGCCGCCCGGCGCTTACCGTCCATTCACCCCCAGCGGCTTGGCATAATTGTCAACCGCCGCTCCGCTCAGAACAGGGCTGCGTGCGGAATACATGGATACCTCCCAGCCGATGCGTTCGATCGCCCAGGCGAAGGTCTCCAGATCGAAATTCTGCGGATCGTCATGGCCGCCGCGGATGCCGCCGTCGATCACCGCATGGAAGGCCGGCACCAGCCACTCGCCGGCCCGCACGCTGGCAATCGTATAGAGGAGCGCCAAGCGGTCGTACTGCGCATAGGTAAAGCCCGGTTCGGGGGCCGTGCTGTCGTCGCCGCGGCGTCCGAAATCGCCACGGCGGGGCTGCACCATCTCCACATGCAGGAATAGTCCTTTGAGGGCGGTGCCGAAGGTCGCCGCGTTCTCGAATTTGGTCGAGCGCCACGGCACGCCGAAGTCGTGCCCCAGCAACATCTCCCCCTTTCGATTGATGACCGCATGGGCGATTTCGGCGGAGTCCTTGCAGCGGAATTTCTCCAAATCGTTGATCTTGGGATCGTCGTCCATGTCGAACGAGAACCACTCGCGTTTCGGCCCACTGGTGTCGTGGATCACGAAATAGCGGGCCGTCGGGGAAAACGGGTCGCCGTCGTGCGCCCGGGAGATTTGGCCGAACAGGCCGTCGGTGAACGACCGGTCGGCACCCACGGCGGTGATGATGGGGGCAAGCGCGGCGCGGCTCGGCAGCAGGGTCGAGCGGCCGACCCGCTCGGCCAGCACTCTCGGCAGGGCGGCAAGCGGCGGTCCGAGCACGGCCCGGCGGCCGACCGGCCGCAGCAGACAGGCGGCCTGTTGCAGCGGGTCGCCCGCAAAGCTCAAGGAACTCGAGGTCGAAATTGCACGGCCCCATGGATTGCAGGATGACGATCGGCAGCGGCCGCCGCGGCTGGCATTGGTTGGCGGCGGCATCGCCCGCCGCCAGGATGAAGCCGAACGCGGTGGCCGACAGCGCCATCCATACCAATCCGGCGCGCCATCTTGCCGGGACGGCAAACGCCAAAAGCGAACCACAACCCATGAAGCACGTCCCGGACTCTTCGCGCCATGCCGGCCGTTTCAACCAAGGCGAGACGGTAAGACGAGTCGGCGATTCTGTCCATCGGGGGGATCAAGATGGTCCCTCGACGACCCTGCCGGCAAAACGAGCGCAGGTCGTTCGAAAAATTCGCGAGATGCGCTATCATCGCCCTGCCTGCAATCTTGGATTGGCCAGTTCGCATGAGCAACGCTTTCGCCTTCGATGTATTTTTGAGCCATAACCGCAACGACAAGCCGCGGGTGCTGCAACTCGCCGAACGGCTGCAGGCGGCCGGGCTGCGCGTCTGGTACGACGACTGGGCCGTCAAGCCGGGCGATCAGATTTTCCTGGCGGTCGAGAACGGGTTGCAAGCGGCGCGGGTTTTGGTCCTGTGCCTGTCGCCGCAGGCGCTCGGCTCGGGCTGGGTCGGGCTGGAGCGTGCGACCGTGATGTTTCGCGATCCCGGCAATGCCGGCCGCCGGTTCATCCCGGTGCTGCTCGCCGACTGCGACCTCCCGGACACGCTGCGCGGCTACAAATATGTGGACTATCGCACGGAGACCGACACGGCCTTTGGGGAATTGCTGAGCGCCTGTGGCGGTGGGGTGGCGCGACGCATGGAAGAACGGCACACGCGGCCCGAGGAAACGGGGGACGCTCGCCCGGGGGTGCTCGAACGGCGTCCGTCGTCGCGACGCAAAGGGGGGCCACCGGCGACGCCGCGCACAGAAGAGAAAAAAGGCGAGCGCCGGACGGTGCAGGATCCGGACAGGGATCGAACGCCGCCCAAGCCTCTGCCCGTGTTGGAGCGGACACTCTTGGGGCATCAGGATTGGGTCAAGAGCGTAGCCGTTAGCCCGGACGGGAGTTGGGCGGTCTCAGGCTCGTTTGACACGACCCTTAAGATTTGGGACCTGAATTCCGGTAAATGCCAGGCGACGCTAGAAGGGCATACGAATTAAGTATTTTGTGTCGTTATAACACCAGATGGAAAGAGGATTCTTTCAGGTTCAGGCGACAATACGGTTCGACTCTGGGATGCCGGGAATGGGCGAGAGGTGGCGAGTTGGGAAGCAAGCAAAAACATTGTGCCGTCGATTGCCGCACTACCAGATGGACGACGCGCCATCTCCACCGGTGCAGATGGCGATCCGGTCCTCAAACTTTGGGATTTCGCAACATCGCAATGCCTCGCAACGTTTGCGGGCCACACAGCTGCGGTAACCTCGGTCGCGTTGACGCGAGACGGCGACCACGCCGTGTCAGGGTCCTTCGACAACACGCTGCGCGTCTGGAACCTCAAAACCGGCAAATGCATCGCAACGCTGGAGGGACACTCCAAATATTTACATTCCGTCCAGATTATCCCCGGCGGCCAGTTTGCGGTTTCCGGCTCAGGTGACAATACCGTCAAAATCTGGGACCTGGACGCATTATGTTGCGTGGGAACGTTGGAGGGACACCAAAGCGACGTGCATTCGGTCGCCGTCTCACCCGACGGTACCTTGATCGCCTCTACAGGGTTCACAGATCTTACGATTCAACTCTGGGATTTCAAATCGGGTGTGTGCCTGCAAGCTATAAATCAAGGACCACGGGCGAGGTCTCCCGTTTCGGTAACATTCAGTTCCTTGGGCTCACGACTTGTGGTGGGCAATGCCGACAATACGATCTCGGTCTATCACCTGAATAAACAATCAACCATGTTGCGTGCTGTTCCACCCCGCCGCTACGTCAACGCCAAGGTCGTGCTGATCGGCGAAAGCACCGTCGGCAAAACCACGTTGGCGCACCGGCTGATCGAGGACCGCTACGTTAAAACCGAGTCCACCCATGGCATGAATGTGTCGCGGCTCGACCTGCCGCCGGAACCGGACGACACGCTGGAGCGCGAAGCGCTGCTGTGGGATTTGGCCGGCCAGGAGGACTATCGGCTCATCCATCAGCTTTATCTCGAAGAGACCGCGCTGGCGCTATTGCTGATCAATCCGCAGAAGGATGATCCGTTCGCCGAGGCGGGCGACTGGCTCAAGGCTTTGCGCGCCGCCGTCGCGGGCCGGGGCGCCGAGCGCGACGTGGCCAAGCTGCTGATCCCAACGCGGCTCGATGTCGGCGGCATGACGGTGAGCCAAAGGAAGATCGACCGCTTCCTGGAGGAGCACGGCTTCGCCGCCTGCCTGCCCACCAGCGCCAAAAGGGGCGATAATTGCTCCGATGCGGCGAATGGCAATGAGCCGTCGCGGCTCAAGCAGCTCATCGCCCAGCATATCCCGTGGGACAGGCTGCCGTGGACCTCGACGCCGCGCCTCCTGGCGGAGATCAAGAACGCGGTCGTGGCGATGCGGGACAGCGCCGACATCCGGCTCCTGCGGTTTGCCGAACTGGCGCAACGGCTGGAGCAGGCGCTGCCGAACGAGACCTTCGGCGAGGCCGATGTGCGCACGGCCGTGACGCTGCTCGCCAATCACGGCCTGGTGCGTCCGCTTAAATTCGGCGACCTGGTGCTGCTGCGGCCGGACCTGCTCAACGGCTATGCGGCCGCGATCATCCGCGCCGCCCGCGCCCACCGGGACGAAATCGGCTGCGTGGCGGAAGACGATATCTACAGCAACGATTTCGATTTCACCGGCGGGGAGCGGCTGAAGCACCGTCCCGACGAGGAACTGCTGCTGCGGGCGCTGGTGCAGACGCTGCTCGAATATTCGCTGTGCATCCGGGAGACCGAGGACGGCAAGACCTTGCTGATCTTCCCGTCGCAATACAACCGCGATCGCGATATCCCACAGCATCCGGAGATTTTCGTGACCTACCGGTTCAGCGGGGAACTGCAGACCATCTACACCACACTGGTGGTGCGGCTCTGGTACAGCCGCACATTCGACCGCAAGGAGCTGTGGCGCAACGCTGCGGAGTTTGCCACCACCAAGGGCAAGACCACGGGCATATTATTCGAAAAGCTCGGCGATGGCGAAGGCAAGCTGAGCACGTTCTTCGAGACCGGGGTGCCGGACGAATTGCAGGTGGTGTTCGTCGAATTCGTGCACCGGCATCTGGCAAAATACGCTCGCGACGTTCAACGCGAGCGGCGCTATGTCTGCCCGAATCCGAAATGTCGCGAACCGGTTACCGATTACGCCATGGTGCGCAAGCGGCTCGATTCCGGAAAGAATTTCATCACCTGCCAGGCCTGCGACAAACGGGTGCCCTTCCGCGACCATATCGAGGAGCGGCTGGGCTCGGACCCGGTGGCCGAAAAGGTGGTCGCCATGGATGCGCGCGCGACGCAGGAACTGGACACCCAGGCGCTGGAACAAATTCTCACCGGCCACATGCAAGCGATCTGCGGCGAGGCCAACCAGATTTTCCGCGAATTGACCAAGTTCGATTACGGCATCGACGGCGAAGTCGAATTCAAGGACAATGCCGGCACGGCCAGCGGAAAAAAGATTTACGTGCAGCTCAAAAGCGGCGATTCCTATCTGCGTCAGCGCAAGGCCGATGGGAAGGAAATCTTCGACGTGAAGAACCCGCGCCACCTCGAATACTGGGTGAGCCAGCCGGTGGACGTCTATCTGGTAATCCGCCAGCAGCGCGACAAGGATGACATGGTCCGCGACAAAGCGGGCGCGGAAGGAACGATCCGCTGGATGAACCTCACGTCCTATTTGAAAGCGCGCAAGGACAAGACCAGCCGGCAGATCATTTTCGCGGGCGAAAAACTCGATTTCGAGGCGGTGTGGCGGGTGCGGGACGAATATTTTCCGCCGCAGCGATCGGCCGGAAGGGCTGGGGGCTGACTGGCACTCTCCGACCTCATCCTGAGGAGCATCGCGCAGCGATGCGTCTCGAAGGATGGCAGCAAGTGGGTGCCGTGCATCCATCCTTCGAGACGCGCGCCTGCGGCGCGCTCCTCAGGATGAGGCCGAAGGATGGTGCGCCCATTCCTGGACATTGCGGTCCGCCTTTTGCGGCCGTCGGAGTTCGGAGATCACACGGTGTCGAGCAGAAACATCAGGCGAGATCGGCGGGTCCAAAGATGCCGCCACCGATGCGGGGCGGATCGAATTGGGTGTCGGCGCCCTCCGGCTGGGCGAGCGCCTCGGCGAGACTGATGGTTGCGCCGGTCAGCCGCCGATAGTCCTCCATGGTCAGCAGCACGTGGGCCGGCCTGCCGTGGTCGGTAATGAATACCGGTCCGCGCTGTGCCGCCTTCTTGGCGCCGCTGGCATCCTGATTGAATTCGCGGCTGGACATGGTGGTAATGGTCACCGAGGTCTCCCTGAAAGAATTCACGCTTGGGACGCGTAAGATGTAGCTACGTGTCTATATTCAAGCCGGACTGCGACGCAGATGACGGCGGCCCCATGACAAAGTTTTGCCGATTTGGCCGCCGACGCGGCGATAGGATGAATAGATGCGCTGCCGGACGACATGTGGTCGGTGCGCCCCCAGTTAGCATTTGGTAAAGTCCAACCTGATTTATGAACGCACCGCCGCATCCGCCAGCATCCCGGCGAACAGGATCAACCCGGCGTCGCGGTCGGACTTGAAGATCGTCAGGCACAGGTCCGGGTCGGCGATATCGAGCCGCACGATCTGCCACACCAGATGTGCGGCAAACCCCGCAAGGCCCGCCCAGAACAGCATCCCGCCGCCGGCCAGCGCCCCGGCCACCCCGATCAGCACGACCGCAAGCCCGTAGAACAGCGCCAGCATCGGCTTGGTGCGTGCACCGAACAGGAGCGCGGTGGATTTGATGCCGATCAGCGCATCGTCTTCGCGGTCCTGGTGGGCGTAGATGGTATCGTAGCCGATCACCCAGGCGATCGATCCCGCATAAAGGATCAGCGGCGCGGCATCGAGGCGGCCGAACGCTCCGGCCCAGCCCATCAGGGCGCCCCAGGAGAACGCGAGCCCGAGCACGATTTGCGGCCAGTAGGTGATCCGCTTCATGAACGGATAGACCGCGACGATTGCGAGCGAGGCGATGCCGGTGGCGATGGCGAAGCGGTTGAACTGGATCAATACCAGGAACCCGACCAGCGCCTGCAGCACGAGAAACAGAACGGCGCCGCCGAGGCTCACTTGGCCCGACGGGAGCGGCCGCGAGCGGGTGCGCTCGACTAAGGCATCGAGATCACGGTCAACGATGTCGTTCCAGGTGCAGCCGGCGCCGCGCATCGCAAACGCGCCGATGAAGAACAGCACCAAGTGCCAGGGATTGGGGGTACGGGCGTGGCCCGCGATCGCCGCCAGACCGGCCGACCACCAGCACGGAATCAGCAGCAGCCACGAGCCGATCGGCCGGTCGAGCCGGGCCAGGCGCAGATACGGCTTGGCCCAGGCGGGCGCGCGGCCGTCGACCCAATTGCCGATCGAATCCGCGACCCGCCCGGCGGTATTGTTCATCGCTGGAGGGCGTTGCCGGTCAGCGTGTCGAGGGTGCCCTTGGCGGTCTTAGTCTTTTCCGGAGTCGGTAACTTGGTGGTGCCAAGCGCCTCGGCGAGGCTTGGAGCCGGGACCCCGGCGGCCGGACCTACGGCGCAAATCCTCTGCTTGGTCTCCTCGGTACGCGCGTGAGCCTGCTTCAGTTGCGCCGGTACTTCGGCCGGAATGCCACATTTGCTGACATTGGCCTCGGTGAATTTGACCCATTTTAGCTCGACCGCGCTGTAGGCGGTGACTTCCTTGCACATCTCCTCGCGCGACACTTTGCGCTCGCCGGCGGCTTTGGCGGCGAGCCCTCGCTTTTGTACGTCTTCACGCAGCTTGGTAAACTCGGCCAGGCACGGCGGCATGCCAGCGCCGCCACCGCCGCCAAACGATGCCGCCCCCGGCGACATCGGTGCGGCCGCCCCCGGCATCGGCATCGCCATCGGTTGCATCGGGGGGGCCGCCGAAGGCCCGCCCCCCGGCCAGGGCGCGGCTGCGGGCCGCGGTGCTTCGCCCGGCCAGGGCAAGTTCTGCGCGCCGGCTAGGCACGCCGGCAACGCGATTGCGGCCAGGATGAGGGGAACGCGGTAAAAGGCCCTCATGATGTGAATCTCCCAACTCCTCGAACGTTACGCCGTACGACGCGGTCAATTCGGTATCGACTTGGATTGTCAATGAAGACATAACAGACCGAATCCGGCGAGAGTTCGGCGGCCGTGAGGCGGCGGAACATACGTTTACGATAAACAGACGATTTATAAATTGCTGGCCCGGCCGGGCGGCTTCGTGCCATGCCATAGGGCCTCGCGCCGCGCGTTCGCTCATAGGCGCGCCGATCGGCTAAGCGATGTCCCGTTACGAGTTTCGCCGTCCCCGCCTCTACGTCGCCGCCGGACTTCATGCCGGCGCGGCAGTCACTCTGGAACCGCCCCAGGTCCATTATCTGCGCGACGTGCTGCGGCTTGCACCCGGCGACGGGGTGCTGATCTTCAATGGGACGGACGGCGAATGGGAGGCCAGCCTCGCCGGTGCCGGCAAACGCGGCGCCGTCCTGGCGGTCGAGGCCCAAGTGCGGCCACAGCCTCCGCCCGGCGATCTGCACTACCTGTTCTCGCCGCTCAAACGCGCCCGGCTCGATTACATGATCCAAAAGGCCGTGGAGATGGGCGTTTCCCGCTTGCAGCCGGTGATTATGCGCCACACCCAGGCCGAGCGCATCAATCTCGACCGCATGCGGGCGAACGCCATCGAGGCGGCGGAGCAATGCGGCATCCTGGCGATCCCGCAGGTGGGCGCGCCGGCCGATTTTGCAACCGCCCTGGCGGCGCTGGAGCCGCTGCGGCACCTGGTGTTTTGCGACGAGGACGCGCCCTGCGCGGATCCGGTCGCGGCGCTGCGGGCGGACGTGCCCGCGGCGCCGGAGCGCGCCGCGGCGCTGGCAGTCCTGATCGGCCCCGAGGGCGGGTTTGCGGAAGACGAACGCGCCCGGCTGGTGCAGCGGCCGCATACCTCGCGGATCGCGCTGGGGCCCCGCATCCTGCGCGCCGATACCGCCGCCGTGGCGGCGCTGGCCATCGTGCAGGCCGCGGCCGGCGATTGGCGGTGAGGCGCCGGTCGGCCCAAGGTCCGTCGCTGTGCATTCGCGGGCACAGCATTCCGATTCTCGATCCTGCTTGCGTACTCTTCGCTTGACCGCGGCGATGGCGCGCGGCACGCTGCGAATCACTGGGGATTTGGGGGAGGGGATGATGCGTGGACGCGTCATGCAAGCCGTTTTGGGGACCGTTTTCGCCGCCATGATGCTGTCTGCCGGCGCCGGCACCACCGCAAAGGCCGCGAACATCTTCGAGTTGAACTTCTGGATGTCGGGTCCGCGCTACGACAATAACGTACCCCTATGTACCGAGCATGGACCGCTCGACACCATCGTGTCGCGCTTCACGTCCAAGGAATATGCGTTCTGGAATTCCGAACTGGAGATCGTCGGTTTCGACAATATCCGCGAGATCGCCTGGGAGCCGTGGTCGTCCGGCACCATTCCACGGCGGTTCTGCACGGCGTCCGTGATGGTCTCCGACGGCAAGCGGCGGCAGATCAACTATTCGATTAGCGAGAACGGCGGCCTGCTCGGGGTCGGCTATGGCGTCGAATGGTGCGTGGTCGGCCTCGACCGTAACTGGGCCTACAACCCACGCTGCCGGTTGGCCAGGCCCTGAGCGGTGACGCATGGAGGCCCCCATCGCGGGCCGCCATGTCGGTTTTTGCTGTCTTCCGGCTTTCCGGCTAAGATTCCCGCGTGACCAGGAGGACGGAGATGACGATGTTGCGGGTTGCGGGCCGGGAAAATGGCGCCCGATCGGGAATGTTTGCCGCTGTGGCGGCAGCGCTGAGCCTGGCACGAGGGATCGCGCTCTTGGCCGGACTGTTGGGCACGATCGCCCCGGCGGCGGCGCAGGATCGGCGCCAGAACGAGCCGGGGAAATTCGATTATTACGTTTTCGTGCTGTCGTGGTCGCCGTCCTTCTGTGCCGACAGCGCGGAACGCAATGCCGGACGGGCGGCGCGCGACCCGCAATGCGGGCCGCGGCCGTTTTCCTTCGTGGTGCACGGGCTGTGGCCGCAATATGAGCGCGGCTATCCGGAATTCTGCCAGGTGCCGTCGCCCAGACTGGCCCGCAACACCATGTCGGCGATGCTCGACCTGATGCCGGCGCCCGGCCTGATCTATCATGAGTGGGACCGCCACGGCACCTGCTCCGGCGTGCCGGCCAACACGTATTTCGAAACCATCCGCAAGGCGCGGGCGGTGGTGAAGATTCCGCCGCAATATCTCGATTTGGCGGCGCCGCTGACGGTGACGCCGAAGGAGGTCGAGGACGCGTTTGTGGCGGCCAATCCGGGTCTGACGCCGGAGGGCATCGCGGTTGCCTGCGGCAGCCGCCGGCTCAATGACGTGCTGATCTGCATGACCCGCGACCTGCAATTCCGCGATTGCAAGGAGGTCGTCCAGCGCAGCTGCAAGCGCGACAAGCTGGTCATGCCGCCGGTGCGCGGCGGCTGAGGACGGCACGCTTGGAGCGCGCGTCGCCGATTTGCTGCGGGCGCGGTGAAGCGGGGCTGACGGTGCATCGCCGCGCCGCCCGATGAATTATCGCCACGCCTTTCACGCCGGCAGTTTTGCCGACGTCTATAAGCACATCGTCATCGTTCGCATTCTCGTGCATCTGCGCGACAAGGTCGCCCCGTTCCGGGTGATCGACACCCATGGCGGGGAGGGGCTTTACGATCTTGCCGGCGAAGAAGCGAGCCGCACCGGTGAGTGGCGCGACGGGATCGGCCGGCTCGTCGGCGCGGTTTTGCCGGATGCCGCGGCCGGCCTGATCGCGCCCTACCTGGCGGCGGTGGACGCCTGCAATGGCGGCGGCGGGCTGCGCCATTATCCGGGCTCGCCGCTGCTGGTGTGCCACCTGCTGCGGTCCCAGGATCGCCTGATTGCCTGCGAACTCGCGCCGGCACCCGCCCACACGCTGGCGCGCCATCTGCGCGGAACCGAACAGGCCAAGGTGATGCGGATCGATGGGTGGCGCGCGCTCAACGCCTTCGTGCCGGCGAAAGAACGCCGCGGCCTGGTGATCGTCGATCCGCCCTTCGAGCAGGCGGACGAGTTCTCCCGCCTGGCCGAACGCGTGATGGCGGCGTTCCGCAAATGGCCGACCGGCATCTATCTGATGTGGTATCCGCTAAAGGGACGCGAAGACGCCGACCGGCTGGCCCGGCGGCTGCGGGAAGCCGGCGTGGAAAAGTCGCTGCGCGCCGAACTTACCGTCGCGGCGATGCCGCCGGACGGTCGTCTCCAGGCCTGCGGGGTCATGGTGATCAATCCGCCGTGGAAGCTTGCGGCGGAACTCGCGACAATCGGGCCGGTTCTGGCGCGTCTCCTGGGTCGGGATGCCGGCCGCGGTTTTACGCTCGACAGCCGCGAGGCCTGAAGCTCATGCCGGCGACCTCTCGTAACCAAGGATCGGTATCCGCCGCCTCAGAACCGGTAATTTACCCCAAAGCGCAAGAAATTCGACGACGGACCGTTGCTGGTGCCGGTGAGTGTGTAGGTCTCGCTACTCAAGGGGATGTAGAGATATTCGGCTCGGACCGACCAGTTCGGCATCAGGCCGATCTCCAAACCGGCACCCCAGGCGGAGCCGACGTGGAAATTGGTCTCGCTCAAAGCGCCGAGGGACATCTCGCCGCGCCCATAGGCAAGGCCGGCCGTCCCATAGAACAGGATGTTGTTGAGGGCAAAGCCGATGCGCCCCCGCACCGTACCGAACCAAGGGTTCGAGAACGTGTAGCCGGCGAACGAGCCGCTGGCATCGGACAGCTGGAAGTCGGCCTCGCCGCCGACCACCAACTGGCCAAGCTGCCAATTATAGCCGCCCTGAAAGCCGCCCGCCACGCCGCTCGGGCTGGTACCGCTGTTCGACAATGTGCCCCACTGGTAGCCGAAATTCGCCCCGACATAGGCTCCCGCCCAGCTGTACACATATGGTACCGGCGCGTAGGGGACGGCCCCGTACGGGGCGCCTCCATAAGGACCGCCCCCGTACACATCGGCCGCTCCCGCAAAGCCGGGAATCAGCAGTGCGGCCACTGTGCCGATCATCCATTGGCGCATGTTACCCTCCGCGGACCCTGTGATCATGGTTGCATCCGGCCGGCCCGAGCCGCGTGAGCAATAAACCATGCTCGCCGCGCGGGCAGGTGCCGGCAAGTCTGGCGCGCACTTAACAGGTCCCGCAGTTAACCGGCTCTCAATGCGGGTCCGAACATGATAGTCAAGGTTAATCAGGCCTTTGCGCGGACCAGAGGACCATTCGCCGATTACGGCCAGGGGGCCGGGATCGCCGTCCGGAACCGATGGGTTGCGGGCCGGGCGCATCTGGGCGAATAGACCACGATGCCGAGCGATCCCTCCGCCACCTCACCACCGGCCGCCCTCGTTACCGGGGGAGCGCAACGAATCGGCTGCGCCATTACGCTCGCACTCGCCCGCGCCGGCTTTGCGGTGGCGATCCATGCCAACGCTTCCGTGCGCGCCGCCGAGGCGCTGCGTGCCACGATCGCCGACGTCGGCGGCCGGGCCGTCGTGGTCGCGGCCGATCTGGCCGAGCACGAGGCCGTATTGGGGCTGGTACCGGCCGCAGCAGCTGCGATCGGTCCCTTGACGCTCTTGGTCAACAATGCGGCGCGGTTCGAAGCGGACGCAATCGGGCGGTTGGATCGCGAACGGTTCGATCGGCAATTTGCGGTGAACTTGCGCGCACCGCTGTTTCTCAGCCAGGCGTTCGCCGCCCAGGCCCCGGCGGGCAGCGCCATCATCAACATTCTCGACCAGCAGGTGTACCGGGCAACGCCCCGGTTTCTGTCCTATGGGCTCGCCAAAAGCGGGCTCCACCTTGCCACCACCATGCTTGCCCAAGCCCTGGCACCGCGGGTACGCGTCAATGCGGTGGCACCCGGCCCCACTTTGCCGAACGCCTGGCAGGATGCCGCGGCTTTTGCCCGTTTTTGCGCCGCCATGCCGCTCGGGCATGGCCCGAGCCCCGATGAGATCGCCGAAACCGTGCTGTTCCTGGTCCGCGCCCGCAACATCACCGGCGAAACCATAGCAGTTGACGGCGGCGAGCATATATTGGGCACGGCCGTCGAGGACGGCCATCACCTGGAATAGGTTGCCGCGAGCGTGATGATATGCCGAGGATGATCATCACGCCTGCCGCCGAATCGATCCATGACAACGACGTCCGCTTTACCGGGAGGCTGCGGCCATGTGGTTCCGCGTCTTGCCTCGGCCGAGTCGCGTCCACCCCTTGAACGGCCGCTCGGATCATTGACATATCGTCAGTGCTTGGGTTTGCTTGTCGAAATTGGTGGCCGAAGAAACCAATCGCATGCCGGGCCGCATGGGCTAATCCGGCGCAATCCGCAGCGAAAATACCGAAGGAGAATCCAATGTCTGTGCTTCGAGTCATTCTCGCTATCTGCGTTTGCATCCCGGCCACAATAATTTCTGCGGGAGCCGCACAGATATCACAACCACAAAGATGTTCGGAACGTCCTTGGCGCACTGGATCAACGCGGGGAATGTGTCAGCCCGACGTTTCCAAATCAGGACCGTGGCAAATGTTCGCGAGGCTCATGCTACCGGCCGAACGCCCATCCGCCGGTAAAGCACAAGACACACAAATGACTGATCCGTCGGCGGCAAAGGGCATGCGGCCCGCATCGCTCAACCTGCGGCGGCCGTGGCGAGCCGTTGGTGTGCTGATGCTTGTCTTCATCGGCCTTGCTCACGCTTGGGCGCAGCCGACGCCGGCCGATTTTGATAAATTCAAGTCCCGTATCGATGAGGCCGTCCGCGCCTTAGGGCAGCATCCGCGCTTGAAAGGCCTCTCCCCCAAGCGCCGGGAGCAACTCGCTGAATTCGTCTCGGGCAACATGCTGTTCGTGCTGCTGCACGAATTGGCCCATGTGACGATATCGGAATTGCAACTGCCGGTGCTGGCTCGGGAGGAGGATGTCGCGGACTCCTTTGCGGCATTGACGCTTATTCACATCCGATCGCAGTTTTCCGAGCGCGTGCTGACCGAGGCAGCCCGTGGGTGGTTCATGGTCGATCGGCGGGACGCCAAAGAAGGCGAGCCGCTGCCCTATTATGATGAGCATGGGCTCAATCGGCAGCGGGCTTACCAGATCATCTGCTACATGGTTGGGGCCGATCCGATCAAATTCAAGGGTCTTGCTAATTCAGTGAAACTTCCGGAGGAACGTCAGGAAAGCTGTAAGGACGATTACAAAAAATCCGCAACGTCGTGGGCGCTGCTGTTGCAGCCCCATGTGCGCAGTCCCGACCAGCCGGAGACCAAGATCGACGTGGTTTACGGCGATGCCAAGGGTAAGCTTGAGATTGCGGCCTCGCTGGCGCGCTCGATAAAATTGTTGGAACCGGTGGCCGCGCGATCTTCGGAGCTGGTGGTATGGCCGGCTCCGTTCGCGCTGGAAATGCGGACCTGTGGCTATATCAACGCGCGCTGGGACCGAGCGAACCGCAAACTTACGTTGTGTTATGAACTGGCGGAGGATTTTGCCGAAGTCTATCGCGAATATGGCATGGCTCGTTCGGAAGCTCCGGAGGGCCGACGGCGCGCGCCACGGTGACGTGTCACGGTGATCGGTACAACCTGGCTTCCAAACCTGAGCTGGGCACTAACGAAGTCGACTCGCCCTTTCGCCGGCGTCATGCCCGCGCCAGCCAAGCACGCCAAACGAGCTGGCCGGGAGGTCCCCGGCCTCCCCGAGATGCTTGGGCGTGACCGGACTCCGCTCCACGACGGGCGGCGACCGCAACGTGGTTTCATGGCCGTCCGAGGAACTCCCGCACATGATGCGTCCCGATGAAAAAACCGGCCCGGCCGCCGCCGACGGGCAGCGGCCGCTTCCAGGCCAAATCGTATTGGTCATGCAGGGCGGCGGTGCTCCGGGCTGTTATCAGGCCGGCGTCTACCAGGCGCTGCACGAATCCGGCATCGAACCGGATTGGGTGATCGGCACCTCCATCGGTGCCATCAATGGCGCCATCATCGCGGGCAACCCGATCGCGGATCGGCTGGAGCGGCTGCGCGCGTTCTGGTCGGGAATTGGCAGTTGGTCCGGTGGCCGGTGGGGCAGTCTGACGACGGTGCTGGCCGGTGTCCCCGGGTTCTTTTGGCCGAACCCGGCGGTCGCCTGGGGCATGGAGACGGCGGTCGGCGTCGAACGGGCTTCGCTTTATTCCATCGATCCCCTGAAGAAGATGCTACCGAGACTTGTCGACTTCGGCCTCATCAATTCCGGGTCCCCGCGATTGACGGTGGGCCTGGTCGGAGTCCGCAGCGGGGCGATGAAGTATTTCGACAGCCGCGACGAAGTGATTGGCCTCGATCACGTGCTCGGGTCGAGCGCAATCCCGCCCTCATTTCCCGCGGTGCGGGTGGGCGGCGAGGCCTATTGGGATGGCGGCATCTACTCGAACACACCCGTCGAAGTCGTGTTCGACGACAACCCGCGGCGCAGTTCCATCATCTTCGCCGCGCAAATATGGCACAGCCGGGGCCCGGAACCCGAATCGCTTGCGGACGTGTTCATGCGCCAGAAAGACATTTTGTTTGGCAGCCGCGCGCGCAGCCACGTCGCCCGACAGGCGCAGCTGCATCGGATGCGCCATGTTGTCCGGGAATTGGTGAAAATGCTCCCGAATGATCGCCGCGGTACCCCTGAGGTCAGGGAGCTCGCCGCCTACGGCTGCGGGACGGTGATGAATTTGATCGAGATCAATGCGCAGCCCATCGCAGGCGAAAGCAACATGCGGGACTTCGATTTTTCCCCGGCAACCATTCAGGCCCGCTGGCAGGCAGGCTACGAAGATGCCAGGCGCATGATCATGCGGCGCCCGTGGGAAAACCCGGTCGATCCGATGATCGGCGTTGCGGTGTATTCGTCCGACGCCGATGACGGGAGCGCAGCCGTGAGCCATCCCGGGGAATAGGTTGCGCGCCAAGGTAGCAACAGCGCATGCCGAACAACACCATCGCGCCCGACACCGAACCGGCCGAGGAAGAAGCTGACGACGCGCTTCCGGCGCTGCCGGAGGACCTTGCCGCCGATCTCGATGCGGTGCCCGATGCCGGCATCGGGGCCGGACGCAAAGTCGTCGCACGATTCGCCGCCCACGCGCCCTCGGCGCCCGGCGTCTATCGCATGATCGGCGCCGATGGCGACGTGCTTTATGTCGGCAAAGCCAAGAACATCAAGAAGCGGGTGCTGTCCTACGCCCGTCCGACCGGGCAGGTCACCCGCATCGCCCGCATGGTGGCGATCACGGCGTCGATCGAATGCGTCACCACGGCGACCGAGACCGAGGCGCTGCTGCTCGAGGCCAACCTCATCAAGCGGTTGCGGCCGCGCTTCAACGTGCTGCTGCGCGATGACAAGTCATTCCCCTATATCCTGATTTCGCAGGGCGAGCGGCCGGCGCAAATTCTCAAGCACCGCGGCGCCCGCAACCGCGAGGGCGCGTTTTTCGGACCGTTCGCCGCCGTCAATGCGGTCGAACCGCACCATCACGGCGCTGGAGCGCGCTTTTTTGCTGCGCTCCTGTGCGGATGCGGTGTTCGACAGCCGCACCCGGCCGTGCCTGCTCCACCAGATCAAGCGCTGCGCGGCGCCGTGCACCGGCGAAATATCCCGCGCCGATTATGACGAACTGGTGCGCGAGGCGATGGCCTTCTTGTCGGGCAAGAGCCGCGCGGTGCGGGAGGAGCTGGCCCGCGACATGGAGCAGGCCGCCGAAGCACTCGACTTCGAGCGCGCCGCGGTGTTGCGCGACCGGCTCGCCGCGCTCGCCGCCGTGCAGGCGCGCCAGGACATCAATCCGCGCGATGTCGAGGAGGCCGACGTGTTCGCCGCCCATCAGGACGGCGGCTTCACCTGCATCGAGGTGTTCTTCTTCCGGACCGGACAGAACTGGGGCAACCGGGCGTATTTTCCGCGTGCGGATCGCTCGCTTGAGATCGGCGAGGTGCTGGGCGCGTTCCTGGCGCAGTTTTACGACGACAAGCCCTGTCCGCGCCTGATCCTGCTGTCGCACGAGATCGAGGATCGCGACCTGCTGGCCGAGGCGCTCTCGATCAAGAGCGACCGCAAGATCGAGGTCGCGGTGCCGCAGCGTGGCGAAAAGCGCGATTTGGTGGAGCATGCGGCCGCCAACGCCCGCGAGGCGCTCGGCCGCAAGCTGGCCGAAACCGCCTCCCAGCAGCGGCTGCTCGCCGCGCTCGCCGACGCCTTCGGTTTGCAACAGCCGCTGCGCCGGATCGAAGTTTACGACAACAGCCACATCCAGGGCTCCAATCCGGTCGGCGCCATGATCGTCGCCGGCCCGGAAGGCTTCCGCAAGAACCAGTACCGCAAGTTCAACATCAAATCGCCCGACCTCGCGCCCGGCGACGATTTCGGCATGATGCGCGAGGTGCTGACGCGGCGCTTCAAGCGGCTGATGAACGAGCAGCCGCGAAACGATCTCCGCCCTCATCCTGAGTTGCCAAGCGGCGGGGCCGACCCCGGCGAAGCAAACGCTCTCCTTAACCTCTCCCCGGAGGGGAGAGAGCCTGCCCCCGACTTGATCGGGGGTCGGATCGCCCCTTGGCGCGATCCGGGTGAGGGGGAGCCGCAGCATGAGCGCAATCCGCCGGAAGCCCCCTCACCCGGAATGGCCGCTGACGCGCCCATTCCGACCTCTCCCCGCCGGGGAGAGGTGCGAGACTCCGCCCGCGACACCGAGGTTTCGGATGATTTGCCGGATACCGCGGGCGAACCCGATGACCGTCAGCAGAGCTGGCCGGACCTGGTTTTCATCGACGGCGGCGAAGGCCAGCTTCGCGCCGCCCGCGAAACTTTGGCCGCCCTGGGGATCGAAGGCGTCCCGCTGGTCGGCATCGCCAAAGGCCCTGATCGCGACGCCGGGCGGGAAACGTTTCACATCGGCGGCCGGGAGGCGTTTCGGCTGCCGCCGCGCGACCCCGTACTGTACTTCATCCAACGGCTGCGCGACGAGGCGCACCGGTTCGCCATCGGATCGCACCGCCAGCGCCGCGGCCGCGACATCCGGGAAGCCGGATTGCAGGAGATCGGCGGCATCGGCCCGGCCCGCAAGCGCGCGCTGCTGCACCATTTCGGCACCCTCAAGGCGATCGAACGCGCCTCCATCGCCGACCTGACCAAGGTTCCGGGCGTCAATGCCGACATCGCGCGCCGCATCTATGACTTTTTTCACGGCGGGGCGGGCTGATCCTCTCCCAGCCTCGCGGACCGCATCGACGCACACTTGTCCCGCGCTGCGTCGGCCTCATGCTGGTCCAGCGCGTATCCGATCTCGCTTGAGGCCGTCGGCAGGTATTCACACGGTCTGCAACAATTACGACGATGCAGGAAAGACCTGCCACACCAAGTAGAGTGCCAGCGATGGCGCGGGCGCTTCTGCAATGCGCGTTGGCGGACTCTTGTTCGGATCGATCAAGGGCGGCGGACTGCCAACGCAGTCGTCGAGCTTTCAGTTTCCGAAAATCTAAGCTCCCCCGTGTAAGAGTGTACGGGAGGAAACGTGAGCAAGCCGGCCGCATGCAGGCGTTCCTCCGCGGCGGCCGGTATAATCCCATACTTGTAGAGATCGTGAATGTCACGGAGATGAATCGCGTTCACCGTCTTGGAGGGATCCCGCGGGTCCATGACAATAGGCTGGGCGAGAGCACCGAGAAGCAGACTTCGCATCTCGAACGTACTAAGAAAAAGTCCAATTGCCCTCGCAAGCCGCCCGAATTTCTGATCCGCGTTACGTGCGTTGTGAGCACGTATGGCTGGAAGCATGGACATGTCGAGGTACTGGCACGACGACTGTTCGGAATACAGCCAGGCACGGGTCATTGCCATGCCTTTCAGGTCCGGCCGAGCGTCCCACATGAGCGCATTCAGCGCTTCCTGGTCGAAGGTCCCAGTCGTCAATATCCCGGTATTCGTGCCGCGCTTTAGCGAGCGTAGAAACCCGGTGTTCACTTCCCGGTCATCGAAGCGACCGCGAAGGAATGCCAGCGGGATGCCCCAGAACGGTCCGGAGAGGTAGGCGACTATCCTGATACCGAGGCTATTGACGCCCAACGCGTCGGCCCAAACTTTAAGATCCTTCCCCCCAGTACCCGGCAAAGCACATTGACCATACGCATAATCGCTTCGCGAGGCGTCGAGACCGGGACACGCGATGCGGCCGGTCCTGGCACTTACCCCATCCAGCATCGCGGCACGGGCGATGCGATAGTCGAGCGCGACCTCGCGGTACCCGCGAGCGTCCGTCAGGACCTTGCGTTCCACTAGCGTCATGGTCACCCCAAATGGACTGCTGTTTCCGATCGACGGCGGCATGCATGCTTCGTATGAGTAGGCGGAGAAATACAAGAGCGTGACGCGCTTGTCATCCTGCCCGGGAATTACCGGGAATTACGGTGGCGGCCTGCTCAATCCCCCATCTCTGTGTATTGCGCCTTTGAGCTTGGGACCGGGCTTGCGTCGCCCAACGCTGGGGGGCAGGCGGTGCTCGAAGCCGGCGATGAAGCTGTCCGAACCGAGCGGACGGCCGTGGCTCCCCGCGGCGCGCAGGGCGTCGAAGCAGCCCTGCTCTGGTTCGCTGTCGATCAGCGCCGTGATCCGGCCAAGACGTTCGATCAGCGGTGCCATGCCCGTCGGCTATCCCGAAGGGCAAAAGGCTTCACGGCGCTTGCTGCGTCATGCCTTAAAATTACCATGGCGGCCGCGATAATCGGGCATCGTAACATTGCGTGCGCCAGGGAAGCCGCCGGTTCTCGCATCTTGGGAAAGATCCGGTTGGCTGCGGCCGTATGGAGGGTGGCATGAGAGCTATTGTCGTCGCAATCGCCATCGCATTGCTGACGGTTCCGTCGTTTGGCCAGGGGATGGGGGGAGGCAAGGGGAGCGGCGGGCGTGCGCCTCCTCCAGAGGAAAAAAAGGTTGACCCGGAGAAAAAGAAGGCGGAGGAGAAGGCATTCAAGGACGCCATCGACCGGATTCCGGTGTCCGACAAAAAATTCGATCCGTGGGGTTCCGTGCGTCAGCCGGGCAAATGATGCGGCTTCAACACCGGTGTGCCAGTCCGCCGGAAAAATTACGCCGCGCTAACATCAATACCGTTCACTTAACCCAGGATGCGCCCGCCCGCCCCCTCTCCTCACGTTCCTCACGATGGGGAGGGGGTCGGGGTAAGGGGCAGGCGCCAGCACAGACGGCGCGGCCGATCGTCTCCGGCGGCTGCAACGAATGCACCCCCGAAAGCCCTCACGTGCCCTGCCCCTCACCCTAACCCTCTCCCCACGGCGTGAAGAACGCCGCGGGGAGAGGGGACGCGCGGAACTCCGGCTTAAGTCAACGGTATTAGCGCTAAATCAAGGCGGGTCTCACCCCAAGGATGGCCGAACACCGCGAGGGGTTTGAGAATCCCCCGTCACACCCCCGCCGGCCGGCTCCAGGGCCCAAGGCGCACGCCCTCCGGCAGGGCGCGCTTGACCATCAGCATCTGGCCGATGGTCTCGGAGGTGACGAGGCCGATGAGGCGGCCGGTGCCGTCGAGCACCCCGACCGCGGGGGCGCCGCGTTCCTGCAGCAACCTAAACGCCTCTTCGAGACGCTGGCTGCGGTTGACGGTCGGAACCTCGCCGACCATCACGGCCGACACCGGCGCGGTGGGGCCGAGCTGGCGCAGCGCCCGGATGATTTCGCCGCGGCCGACCATGCCGGCGAGATGCCCGTCGGGTGCCACCACCGGAAACACGTTCTGGCTCGTCTGCAACAGCGACTCGACGGCGGCATCGATATGCTCGTCGGGCGTCAAGCTGACGAATTGCGTCATCATGGCGGCGACCACCGGCACGTCGCGCGACATCGCCTGCAGCGCCACCACCTGCGCCTCGGAGGCAGCCGCGAGATAGACGAAGATGGCGATGAAGATCAGTAGCGGATTGTAGAACAGGCCGAGGAAACCAAGCGCGAAGGCGGTCCATTGCCCGATCGAGGCGGCGATCTCGGTGGCCCGCGCGTGGCCGAGCCGGGTCGCCAGCAGGGCGCGCAACACCCGTCCGCCGTCCATCGGGAAGGCCGGGATCATGTTGAAGATGGCCAGAAACAAGTTTACCTCCGCCAAGCGATCGGCCATCGCCACCGCAGAGTTCGGTATCGCGGCGAAATGTGCCGCGCTCAAATGCGTCGGCGTCAGCGCTATCAGCGCTATCGCGATCACCACATTGACCAACGGCCCTGCGATCGCGACCAGAAACTCCTCGCTGGGCTTGTCCGGAATGCGTTCGAGCCGCGCCACCCCGCCGATCGGCAGCAGCGTCACGTCCGGCGTCGCCACCCCGAAGGCGCGCGCCGTGAAGATATGGCCGAATTCATGCGCCAGCACGCAGGCAAACAGCAGCACCATGAAGATCAGGCTGGTCCAGGCCGCATTGGCGCCGCCTTCCGACCAGCCGGCGGCAAAAATCCAGATCAGGAACAGCACGAACGTCATGTGAATGCGGATCGCCGTCCCGGCGATCGAGCCGATATTGATCGACCACGACATTGACGGATCTCCGGTTGCGGTTCGCGCAGTGCCACCGCTTCCCGTCAACATAAGGCTGCGCCGGGCCTGCCGCCAGGGCGGCTCGTTTTTGAGGCGATGCGCGGGCCGGCGCCGGAATGGAACATAGAACGGCGCCCGGCGGGCCGGAGACAGCTATTGCTTCCGCGGGTCACCCAAGTCTAATGCAAATGAAGCGGGTTGCATGTGGGCAGCGGGATTCCCGCGTTTGCGCAAGCCCGGTCGATCGGAATCGAGATCAAGGTCAGGTGCCGTCATGTCGCGAATTCGTCACATCGCCATCATCGTCCCCGATGCGGAGGAGGCGGCGCAATTCTACGAGAAGGCGCTCGGGCTCAAGCGGGCCGGCAGGGCGCGCCGCGGCATCTACATGTCCGACGGCTTCATCAACGTGGCGCTGCTCACCAAGGAGCATGAGAACGAAAAGCTCGGCCTCTATCATTTCGGCATGTGGGTGGACGATCTCGATGCCGCCGAAAAGCAGGTCGTCGATGCCGGTGGTTCCTACCTCGCCGGGCGGCCGACCTCGCCGAATTCGTTCTACGAGGCGAAATACCGCGACCCCAACGGGGTGGTATTCGACCTCACCCACAATGGCTGGGTCGGCGCCGCCAAGGACGTGGTGGCGAAGCCGTAGTGGTAGAATCACGAACCGCGTCATCACGCGTCTTCTGGTCGTTTTGATCGCCATGAACGTCGCATCTGTATCATCGTCCGCGAGGGCGATCTTGTCGCCGATAGCCGCCATCATTGATCGTCTCCATCATTCGAGACGTTGTACCGCGCAGAACCCCTCCCGCGACCTCATTGCGCGGCAAGCGATAATGGAGCTTCCACCCCTAATCCCCGTGCTTCATGAAGGACACCTCCATGACTTACCGCTGTCGCCTCGCACAAGGAGCGCTGCTTTTGGCTCCAGGTGAGCGTCATGGACTGGAGTAGAGGCGGCGTTACCGGAAGCCTAAACAAGTGGGTGCGGCGCGAAATACGCGACCACATGCGCGAGAACGTAGCAATAAAGCGTTCGTGCCACGGCATCGAACTGCGAGCGCTCAAGTGGGCCTTCGAAGGTCGCACTTTCGGAACTTTCATCGGAATTTACGTTTTGGTGGCCATCGCGGGACTGATTGCCACGCAATTTTGTCCAGAGGGGGTCTCCGCGTGGACGCATTCAAGGGAGGATATCGACAGCCAGTCGCTGCTCACAAGCATCACGGGTAACCTTATCACCACCCAGGTTGGAGTGTTGGGGGTGATCTCAATTGCCATTGGATTGGTGACACTTATTGCGCAACGCCAGGGCGCTGAAACCAACGTCAAGTTATACTATCAGGAGTTTAATGGCATTTGAAGTGGTTGCAAGCTCTATCGCTTTGCTAGTGGTGCTCAGTGTGCAACTCGTCTGGCCTTTGGCACAGGGCACCTCATTTGAACGATTCAAGTTCGTTCTTCTGGGCGCGCACATGACCTGGCTACTTGTGAATTTGTGCGCACTTGCATATTTCGTTTCGACGACATTCCGCTTTGTCCAGCAGACGGCAAGAGAGGACCTCCGTGAACGGTATACGGCTAATGTAGTCATCCCAGCTGAAATGACCAACCGACTACGGGAACAAGTCTATCAGGCTGCAGGATCATCGCTCATGGAGAAAGTTGCGGAAGAAGACCATTTAGTTGTCCATTTTGGCCTCGATCTTGGTGAACCTTACCAAATCGAACTCGAAAAGACATTCGGCGCTCAGACCGCGCTTTATGACGTAAGGATGACTTGGGTTCGCTGGGCCGCGCAACGCTGGTGGGCACGCTGTCAGAAGTCACCCACGCTTAATTTTCGGCCTCGCGGTATCTCCTACGGCCAACCACAGTTGTGGTTTACCCCGCACCTTGATATCCCATTACACAACAAGAAACTGGCATGGTGTCGGCGGCGGGGTGGGGTGCCGCTAGATCGAATTGAGCGCCTGGCTCTTCGATGGGCATTCCGATTTGCGAGAGCTGCCAGTGCAGGAGACTTTCCAACACCAGAACAAATTTTGGAGGAACTAGCCGACAAGGTGGCAGCCCAGATAGATCGCCGAGCGCCCGTCGCATTCGAGGCTGCAGTACACGAGATGGCGCGCTACCACCGGTTCCGTCGCAAACTCATCTCGCACTCCGGCCGGCGCCCTGTTCAACTATGCGGAAATTCCTGGCGCACGTTTCCTGGCGCCCCACGAAAAATGGATAATTCAATATAGCCCTCTATTCGAAAGAGCAGCAGATTTGATCGGCGACGACCCGAGCTTTATCGAAGGCCTTTTTCGCGTTCCCCTCCGATTGCTGCCCGGGATTGGTGATCCGGAAATCTCACCCCGTGTGCAAAAATCCATCGTGGACCTAGGCCCCCTATTGGCCTATCGACTTGAGGCGTGGGTTACGAAGCGAACGACAGTCGTCAATGCACCAGGCGAAGCCGCGGCGCCACGACTCGCGCTTGCGGGCTCCGGTGCTAAGGCCTACGAAAGCGTTGTCGTCAACTTTGTCGGAGCTTGGGAAAGTCTGCTCCAATTTGGTCCGGCAGGTCGCCATTGGCGCGAGAAAAACGATGCGTCAGATGCGGCCCAATGGGCGGCTTTTGGGGCAAGTTGGCAGTTCTTATGGCAACATCTAAAAAACACCGCGTACCTCCTCGCGCTCGCCGTTTGGAATGAGGATGAGATTGGTGCGGCACTTTACCGCGATGCACTGATCCAGTGGCCGCGGACCGTCAGACATGAAATTGAGAATTCGGTGCATTTGCGTGAACCCTGTTTGCTTTTCCCAGATATCCTTAAGCTCAATTGGGATGCAGCGATCCAGCACGCTCAGCATATCCTGCAAGACTGGGTACCATCTCCTCACCCGGACGAGCTTTTCAACTCCATCCTACTGGGCGCGTATGATGATGTGATGCTCCTGACCGCGCTGCTATTCTTATATTGGCATATAAATGAAAAACAAGTTTCGAACCTGAGTGCGCAAACTGCTGCGAAGTTGCTCCGCCGCGAGATAACCGACCCAGAGTCGCATGCGCCTGCCGTTACGCCGTATGATCGGTCCTTCGTTCAATCTTTTATTGAAGTCCTGCGGTTGGAACTCGCTGGGGAACCGTTCGGCGAAGAAAGCTATGGTAACGAACTCGACCGACTGGTCGCGACGCTAGACAATATGACGGAGCGGCGCGTTGTGCCTGGCCGCGTATATACTCCATCAACACTGCATCACCGTGAAGATTTGTTGCTACCAATGGTTTCTCTTCTTGTAGCGGAGACGCCGGAGAGCGGCGATGGCGGCGTATGCGCACGGATAGAGAACTTGGCTAAGAACGAGGACGCGTTGCCGAACAGTGACCGCTCGCTGAGGAATGTTCTTCACCAGCTACGTTGCTTTTCGACCGCACTGGAGAGCCCCGTCATTCAAATGAAGCGAGGAAGTTCGGCGTTAAAGTCGGATGCCGACGTTGCGATGTTAAGCACTTTGTTACGACGAGTTATCATCGACGTGGTTGCTGCCATAGAGACTGAGCGCTTGGAGCGCTTGAGGTGTGAACCTATCGATTCCGCTAAGCTCGAAAGCTTGAGGGCTTCCATGGAGGGGGCAATTATGGAAGCGCCGGCCGGCATCTTGTATTTTAGAGATTTTTCTATCGAAGCTTGGGACGGAAAACCAGCTGCGCGTAAAAAGCGAATTACGTGCACTTTTAATAGAATCGGAAAAGGGCATTTTATAACGTCTCCGATGGAAAGCGAATCAGCTAATTTAAATAGAATTATTGTAGATAATTTCCGACAACACGCAGCGGATCGAGTCTGGCGGCAGTTTTGTAACCGTAATAGGGAAGAAATTCGGTTCGCAGCTCGCCCGGAGGAAGATGCCTTTTGGAGATCCGCGGGGGAGATCGCCGAACGCGTGGGCCCTGATCCGGTTTTATTGTTGTCGCGGCCAGTAGCCGTGCAATTAACCCCTCGTTTTCTATATCCGAGTTCGACGGAACGGTTTGATATCAGAATAGAACGCAGGACGCCTACTAGCAGGGGCGGTTTCTATATCGCATCCGTTGAGGGCATAGATATCTATGATGCCGAAATTAACCCGGGGACCGCTTGGCTGTTTTCGGCACAACTTCTCCGGACCGTGAAGTATGCACCTATTGATGAGGTTGGTTCGAACGGGTTCAATTGGATTTCGAATCCGGTCTAAATACCAAGGGGACGTTGCGTGCGCAATATGTTCAAACCACGGCGTGGCAAGCCTATCCAATATTACAGATATCCTAAGTGCGCCGCGATAGAATCACAAAATCCGCTCGGCCTCGCGAAGACTTTCGATCAGCGAGGCGCGCAACAGGAAGGCGCGTGCCTTGGCGGGATCCTCGGCGGTACGGCGCAACTCCTCCTGGTTGCGGCGGCGGACGTTTGGGTCCTTCTCGGCCAAAAGGCGCTTGTTGCGGATGGTTTGCGCCTGGGTGTGCTGGATAGCCACGTGGCGGCGCTGGCGCTCATAGCGGTCGAGCGTGTCCTCATCGGCCTCGCCGCGCAAGATGCGCACCAGCTTGTCGGCGAGGTTGAAGGCGTCGTGGACGCCGCTGTTCATCCCCATGGCGCCGATCGGGCTGTTCACATGGGCGGCATCGCCCGCCAAGATCGCACGACCGCTGCGGAATTTTTTTGCAACTCTCTGGTGCACGGTATAGAGATTGCTGCCGATGATATCGAAGTCACAGCCTGTGGGCAGGAACGCCTGCATGCGCGCCTGCAGCGCCTCCGGCCGGCACGCCGCCTCGGCGTCTTCCGACGGGTCGATCGGAAAATGCACCCGCCAGCGGTCCGGCGGCCCTTTCCAGTGGAACAGGTTCGACCACTCCACCGGGTCCGATATGTAGTTGCGCTCCGCATAGCCGTGGCGGCGGAAATCGTAGGCGACCTCGATGTTCAAGGTCATGTCCGCATAGGTAAAACCCTCGAACTCGATATCGAGGTCCTTGCGCACGATGCTGCGCGCGCCCTCGGCGCTGACAAGATAGGCACCCGGCACCGCCGCCGCCTCGCCGGCCGGATCGACCACATGCGCCACCACGCCGGAGCTACCTTGCGTGAAGCGCGTAAAAGTCGTCGCCAGCCGCAGGTCGATGCCGGGATGCGCTTTCGCCAGCTTGAGCGCTTCCTCGACGATCTTGATGCGCTCGCATTGCAGCACGTACGGAAACCGCGTGTCGTCCTTGAGGTGAATATGATCGAATGCTGCAGTCAGCGTGTTCGACGCCCGGTCCCAATAATGAAATATTGGCGCCACGATGCCGCGCGGCTCCAGCTTTTGGTAAAGCCCGATGCGGTCATACATCTCCAGCGTCGCCGGATGATTGGTCCCGGCCCGCGGTACCTGTTCGAGGAAGTTGTCGTCGCCGAGCGCTTCGATCAGCGTCACCGGTACGCCTTCCTGGGCCAACGCCAGCGACAGGCAAAGACCGACCGGCCCTGCCCCGATAACGATCACGCGGTGGGAATTAGCGGTCATCGGACAGCCCGTGGTCGCTCATGATGTCATCGCACTCCGCTTTTATTCGCAGGCCTCCTTCCGGAGGCGCCGCCTGACGTACCCGGCCGGTGGGCAATCATCAAGGCGACGGCAAGCCGGGGATTTGGTAAGCGAGCACGTAGCCGCGTCCTGCGCGGGCGATGACTTCAGAGGCATCACGAATCGCACGGACGGACGCACGGCTCCACCCGCAAGCCTCCGGGTGGAACAGCGGGGCGCCCGACCGTCATGCCGGCTATTTTGCGGCGTAAAGCTCGGCCACATATTCCCAATTGACGAGGTGATCGATGAAGGCCTTGAGATAGTCGGGGCGGCGGTTGCGGTAGTCGATGTAGTAGGAATGCTCCCATACGTCGCAGCCGAGGATCGGCTTGGCGCCATGGACCAGCGGGCTTTCGCCGTTCGCCGTCTTGGTAACGATGATTTTACCGTCCTTGACGGCGAGCCAGGCCCAGCCGGATCCGAACTGGGTGACGCCCGCCTGAATAAAATCTTCCTTCGCCTTGGCGACCGATCCGAGATCGGCGATGATCTGCTTTTCGAGTTCGCCTGGAATCTTGTCGCCGCCGCCGTGGGGCTTCATCCACTTCCAGAAATGCAAATGGTTGTAGTGCTGGCCGGCATTGTTGAACAATCCGGGGTTCTTGCCGAACGAGCCCCTGACGATGTCTTCCAGCGATTTGCCTTCCCACTCCGTTCCTTTAAGCAAATTATTGCCATTGTTGACATAGGCCAAGTGATGCTTGTCGTGATGATATTCGAGGGTTTCTTGTGACATGTAGGGCGCCAGGGCGTCATACGCATAGGGCAGGTGAGGCAGGGAAAACGACATCGGAGGGTTCCTCTCTTCAGGTGTCGAACGGGTGCGCCGACCATCGGTCGGATCGATGGCCGGTGCCCTGTAGTTAAGGTGCGCGCGCCGGGGCGGCAACCGGCAACGGCGGCAGGAGGGTGGTTTGCTGGGCCTGACGCCACAGCCAAAGGTTGAGGTGGGATCGCGTCGTTAATCCAAGATGGTTTGCCTCGCCAAGACGATCGAGCGTGCGCGACCAGCGGGCAACAACTTGGGGCAGATCTCCGGTGACAATCACCGAGAACAAGTTATAGGATATAGTGCGCTCGTCGTGGCGAATTTATAGTCAGGGATGGAAGCAGCGGCTTTCAAGGTCCATGGTACGATCGGTCGGGCGGGAAAGCAACGGAAGGGCGGATTCCCGGGATGTTCTGTCATTTGCTCCGATCAGTTGTGGGCGATAGGCCATGTTCTATTTTCTCGTGTTAATCGGCTCGATCGCGGTAGCGGCCGGCGTGTTCCTGGTGGGGCTCAGCCTCCCGATCCTTGAAAGTCCGCTGGGCGCGGCCCTGCTGGTTGCGGCCAGCGTCGCCATGACGGGTGGAACTGTCCTCTTCGGGCTGGCGGCGGCGTTGCGGGAATTGCGTGGCGTTGCCCAAGCTTTGAGGGCGCTGAAGGTGCGGACGCCGGGTAAGTCGCGGCCACGCCCGGAGGCGACCGCGCCGGAACTGCGTCCGGCACCGGCCGCAGCGCCGCCTGAGTTTTTGCAGGCACGTCCCAATCTATTGGAAGCGCAACCGAAAACCTTCGAAACAATGTGGCCGGCAAGCCGCAGCCCCCACGATGGCGGGCAAGACAAGCGGGACAGGCAGCACGGGGTGCCCGCCGAACCGCCGACGCGGACCGCTCCGGTCGCCGCGGTGGCCCCTGCGGAGGTGCCGGAACCGGAACTTCACACGATTCTCAAGACCGGGGTGATCGAGGATATGGCGTACACGCTGTACAGGGACGGTTCGATCACGGCAAAGATGGCGGACAGCACCATGCGGTTCGGCTCCCTCGACGAATTACGCCAATACCTAAATCGACGCAACCTGACACGGGCGGATCTGTCCGGCACACCTTAATGATCGGCATCCGCGAGTGCACCGCGTGCCGCGTCGCGGATGCGTCCAACCATGGATTTCAGCCCGTTTGAACGCTGCGGCGTCAGATTTTCGCGCAACCCCAGGCGGTCGAACTGCGCCAGGGCGTCGGTGTCGAGAATCTCCTGCGCGGATTTGCCGGAATAAATCGCCAGCAGAATAGCAATCAGGCCGCGCACGATATGAGCATCGCTATCGCCGGTAAATCGTAGCACCGGAGCACGCGGGACGGTGCGATCGATCTGGGTGATGAGCCAGACCTGACTGGCGCAGCCCAGCACCTTGTTGGCCTCGGTCCGCGCGGCTTCCGGAAACGGCGCCAGCGTGCGCCCCAATTCGATGACATAGCGATAGCGATCGTCCCACTCATCGAGCAGGGCGAAATTTTCGGCGATTTCATCGATCGGCATCAGGTTGGCACGTCCCGCAGGCGTCGCACCGCGTCGCCGGTGCCACCCGTATATGAGGGGCGATCCGGGATATCGCTACAGGGCAGCCTGGGCGGGCGGGCGCCGGGGTGGCGCGTCCTTGTGCGGCTGCGGGCCGCGCCACGGCGGTACCATGTCAGCGTCCGTCAAGGTGCTTTGCGTGGCGGCGCCCGCCGGTGCCTTGTGCGACGACGGGTTCTGCTGCCCCGGTTTGGCCGCGTCCCCATGAGGCGCTTCACCATTGGCGGCCGCCGGCGCAACCGCACCGACGCGGTTCGCCGCATGCTCGGTCTTGACGAGCCGTTCGGCGACAAAGTCGAATACAATTTTCGCACCTGCCTGCGCGCGCTGGGCAAACGCAACCGCTAACTGCGACCCTGCCGCGCAGGCATCGGGCCGCCGTTCGCAGAAACCGCGCAGATCCGCCACGGTAGCCGACGCGGCCGTCACGGCATCCGCCGCTCCGACATCGGCCGGCGCCGGTGGAGCTTGTGACGGCACCAGGCTCGGCAGCAGCGCCAGCACGACGCAAAGCCAAAACGCCGTCCGCAAAAGAAAAAACATGTTCGTTCCTTCCGCACCTCGACGACAGCGTTGCCGCGAGACGCCTCATGCAAGGCGCGACGCGCGCAGCTTGGACGTTCTACCGCCTCGCCTACTTTCCCGCGAAAAGATGGCGCATCGCGCATCGCGATCAACGTCATTGTAGCCGACAGCGGCGCTCGCCGCCACGGCGCCCGGCGATGAAAGCCCGCTCCGCCGCCGCCATTTTACATCGTGGTAAATGAGGTCCATTTTGGAGAATCCAATCCACGGCCGGCGTCACGTCGGCGGGGTCCGCCCGGGGCGGTAACCGGGAATACGCGGCGTCTTCGCTTCGGAGCCGGACGCGCATCCCGGCGCCCGGGGATGCGCACGTCCCCTCTCCCCGCGGCGTTCTTCACGCCGGGGATGCGCGCGTTCCCTCTCCCCACGGCGTTCTTCACGCCGTGGGGAGAGGGTTAGGGTGAGGGGCAGGGGCGCGTGAGGGCGTTGGGGCGGCCCACCGCTGCGGAGCGACCGGCCGCACCGCCGCACCGCCGGTGCTCGCATCTGCCCCTCACCCCGACCCTCTCCCCATCGTAAAGGACGATGGGGAGAGGGGGGCGCCTGCCCGCCGGCGGCGGAGCGTTGCCCGCGGCGGCGGATGGAGCGCGTCGGCGCCGGAGATGCGCGCGGCCCCTCTCCCATCCGCGTTTTTCACGGCCGGGGATGCGCGCGTTCCCTCTCCCCGCGGCGTTCTTCACGCCGTGGGGAGAGGGTTAGGGTGAGGGGCCGGGGTGCGTGAGGGCGTTGGGGCGGGCCACCGCTGCGGAGCGACCGGCCGCACCGCCGCACCGCCGGTGCTCGCATCTGCCCCTCACCCCAGCCCTCTCCCCATCGTGAAGGACGATGGGGAGAGGGGGCGCCTGCCCGCCGGCGGCGGAGGGTTACGCCGCGGCGGCGGATGGAGCGTGTCGGCGCCGGGGATGCGCGCGTCCCCTCTCCCATCCGCGTTTTTCACGGCCGGAGATGCGCACGTCCCCTCTCCCCGCGGCGTTCTTCACGCCGTGGGGAGAGGGCTAGGGTGAGGGGCAGGGGCGCGTGAGGGCGTTGGGGCGGGCCACCACCGCCGGAACGACCGGCCGCATCGCCCCAGGTCGGCAAAATCGCCGCGAATGCTTGCGCCAGCCCTGCACTGACACTCCCGCGCACAAAGCCAGGCGATTTGCCCCACCCACGCATCGCTTGGTGCCCATTGAGGCGGACTTGCCGTTGGCGTATGGTCCCGCCCGCGATCGCCGTCGGTCGGACAGCTTCGCCACACATCCCCGGGAGGTCCTCATGAAGCGCACTGTCGCATCGTTATCCGTTATCGCCGCCATGGTGTGGGTCGGCCCCGCGCTGGCGCAGCAGAAGGCCAAGGCGCAGAACGTGCCGGAAATTCCCTACACCTCGGTGCCCAATTTTCTCAAACTGCCGGCCGGCGAGTATCTTGGAGAATCCGTTGCGGTTGCCACCAATTCGAAGGGGCATATCTTCGTCTATCATCGCAGCGCCAATACGCGGCTGTTCGAATTCGACCAGAACGGCAACTTCCTGAAAGAGATCGGCAAGGGCTATTACGGCTTCGAATTCGCCCATTCGGTGCGGGTCGACCCGCAGGACAATATCTGGACCGTGGACGAGGGGACCAACATGGTCACCAAGTTCAGCCCCGAAGGCAAGGTTTTGATGGTGCTGGGCCGCCGCCCGCCGGCCGTCGCCGGCGCCGTAGCGACGCCGACCGGCCCCAATAAGCCGGCGGAAAAATACATCTTCTGCCGCCCGACCGATGTGGGCTGGGACCCGCAGGGCAATATCTTCGTCTCCGACGGCTACTGCAACAACCGCGTCGTCAAGTTCGACAAGGAGGGCCGCTTCGTCGCCCAGGTCGGCAGCGAAAAGGCCGGCAAGGAGCCCGGCGAATTCAACCTGCCGCACGGTCTGCAGGTCGCCCGCACCGGCGATGTCTATGTCGCCGACCGCTCCAACTTCCGCTACCAGATCCTCGACAACAATCTTAAGCCGAAGAAGATCCTCGACCAGGTCGGCGTCGGCTGGACGGCGTGCATTTCCGACGGCCCGCACCAATACCTGTTCGCCTCCAACTCCAACCCGAACGGCAACCTGCCGGGCAGCTGGGCGATCACCGGCGAGATCTACAAGATGGAACTCGACGGCACCATCATCGGCAAGTTCGGCCATGCCAGCAAGGAATTCGGCGGTTTCCAGGTGGTCCATATGATGGATTGCCGCAATCCGGACGAGATCGTGGTCGGCGAAATCGAATCCTGGCGGGTGCAAAAGCTGATCCTCAAGCCCGACGCGATGAAGAAGGCCGAGGCGCGGTAAACATCCGCTTTACGCACATTCGCCTTTGAGTCGTCGTCGCCGGGCTTGTCCCGGCGACCTCGAAGCGCAACGCAACTGTGCTTGCCGATCGAGATGGCCGGGACAAGCCCGGCCATGACCAGAGAGGCGAATTGTCCAAAAATCCTCACTCGGGAGATTCACCATGAAACGTTTTGTGCTGTCCCTCATGGCGGCGACCTGCATCGGCGCGCTGCCGGCCGCCGCCCAGACGGCGCCCCAGATCGCCTATGACGCCGTCACCAATCCGCTGACCATGCCCGACGACATCTATCTGGGCGAAGTCGGCGGCGTCGCCACCAATTCCAAGGGCGATATCTTCGTCTATACCCGCACCGGACACCCGACCGTGTCGCTCGGCGGCGCGCGCGCCTTCGCGCATGGCGGTTCGCGGCTGTTCCAGTTCGATCGCGCCGGCAAATTCGTCCGCGAGATCGGCAAGGATTCTTACGGCTTCATGTTCGCCCAGCAGGTGCGCATCGATCCGCAGGACAACATCTGGGTCGTCGATCAAATGACCAACTCGGTCATCAAGTTCGATCCCGAGGGCCGGGTGCAGATGATTCTCGGCCGCAAGGCGGAGGCCATTCCGGTGCCGGCGCGCGGCAACGGTGCCGGCGGCACCCCGCCGCCCAATCTGCCGGCCGGCGCGCTGCCCGGCTCGGGGCTCAAGGCCGACCTCTTCAGCCGGCCGACCGACGTCGCCTTCGACGCCGCCGGCAATATCTATGTGGCCGACGGCCTCGGCAATGCGCGGGTGGCGAAATTCGACAAGAACGGCGTGTTCGTCACGTCGTGGGGCTCGAAGGGTACCGAGCCCGGCCAATTCGCCAGCGCCCGTGCCATCGCGGTCGATGCCCAGGGCAACGTCTACGTGGCCGATCCCGGCAACAAGCGCATCCAGGTGTTCGACGGCAACGGCACTTTCAAGACCGCGATCACCACTGCGGGCGCTCCGCAGGCGCTGTGCATCACGCCCGGCCCCAACCAGGTGCTCTACGCCTCGAACTCCAATCCGCCGAACGACATCGATGTCGCCGGCGATATCTACAAGCTCAAGCTCGACGGCACCGTGATCGGCAAGTTCGGCAAGGCCGGGCGGATGGCGAAGGAGTTCAACTTCGTCAACGCCATCGACTGCCGCAGCGAAAACAACCTGCTGATCGGCGAAATCGGCAATCTGCGCGTGCAGAAGGTGGCGCTGCATTAAAATAGCAACGGTAATCCGGAAAGATATATGGCAGCACCGCCGCTTTGTTCGAAAACGGTGCTGCCATACTTAAACGATCGCTGCGGGAAACAACCAATCCAGGTGTCTTACCGCCCTGCCGGGCCTCGTTGCGCCCGGGTTTCGTCTACTTTCTTATCGGCTTCGTTGGCCATCCACACGTAATGCTCGCCGACCCGGCGTGCATAATCGATGAAGCCGTCGACATTTTCTCGTACCAAGTCGCTTTGCGCAGCCGCGAATTCCTGCGGATTTTGGCAACGCATCAAGGCGTCCATGCGGTCGAACGTCCGCTCCATGTGATCGCGGGCAAACTCGGCCCACTCGCCGCATAGCCGCCGGCCGATTTCCGCCATCACGACGCCGGATTGCGCGATCGCCTCGATGTTGTCGGTCGATTTTTCTGCGGCCTTTTTGACATCTTCCCCTGCGACACCCAGAACGCGACTCATGTGATCAGCGGAACGTTTGGTGGTTCTTGCAGCAAATTCAGCGCCGGATTGCAGCGCCAGTTGAACGGTCTCGGCGTTCTTTTGAGCGATGCCCGCGCCCGCTCGCACCGCGTGTTCGCCGACCTTCGTTGCCGCGTCGGCGACGCGCGCCGTTTGCTCCGCCGAACCGCGAGCCGCCTGCTGAGAAGCTTGAGTTGCCGCGCTGGCAGTTTTGTCTTCGTGCTTGTCGCCCGATCGAGCAGATGCTGTCGCCGTATTGTGCTCCATATGTTTTCCCTTTCACCGATGCGCTGTCGTCAACACTCGCGTTGCGGTGCACAAACGCGCTTCGGCGAGGAGATGTTCCAAATCCGCAGCTTCGATGCGTCGCGGGCCTCCTCACTTAAATGTGAAGCGCGCACGACGTGGCGGGCCGCAGCCGTCCTCCACCCGTTTTCAACGAAGCCGGAGGAATGGTGTGCCACTCGGCATCGCATAGCGAACTGCGTGTCCCGCTGGAGCGGCCGGCTCATTCTTCCAACCGCTCGCCCCCCATCACCCCGCATATGGCTCGAATCCGATCCGCGCCACGTCCGCCGAGTCGTCCTTGCGCTGCCGACCTTGGTAACGAGCAAATCGGCCCGCGCACGCTTTCCGTCGCCCCCGGCATCAAGCAGGCTGGCGCGCTGTCATCGAGTTCGGCCCGTAGTGCGAAAGAGAATGAGTCCAGAAATGCTTTCGTTCCATTATAAATGGCTTGACAGGTACCGCGCATGAAACCGGCGATCGAACCAGTGAAGATACGTCACGCTTCGCACGAACGCTTGTCCCGGCAGACATCTGCAGCAGATAAATCGCTCCCGTAATGTCGTTATCGAGGTTCCGCTTCCGCATTTGTGCGCACATAAAAAGGCGGAGCTCCAAGTGGCACATGGTCACTCAAAACTCCGCATCAACACGCCATCATGGATGGTGACCAGCTCTAATACGGACGCCCACTAAATCCGCCGCGCATTCCGCCGAAGATCAATGATACCACGAACAGTATCAATGCGACGAAGAATACGATCTTGGCGATGCCGACGGCTGCCCCCGCGATCCCGCCGAACCCGAGCACGCCGGCAATCAGGGCTATGATGAGTAGGGT
This sequence comes from uncultured Alphaproteobacteria bacterium, assembly GCA_963802745.1. Lineage (GTDB taxonomy): Bacteria > Pseudomonadota > Alphaproteobacteria > Rhizobiales > Xanthobacteraceae > JAJPKK01. Next base: position 97,861 of record CAWDKL010000049.1, read on the forward strand.
GATGACAAGTCCCAACATGTGGCTGCTCCATCAGTTTGTTTCGTCAAGTAAAGCCGCAAATCTGGAAATGGTTCCGCAACATTCGCTAAGGTTTAAAACACCTGGCCTATGAAGAAACTAGCGGCTCAGAATACCGTACGGGCCTTTTGGCACCGTCGGTTTCGTGCGCTGCAGGTCGGGCCAAGCCCGGTGGGCAACTCTCCTGAAGCTGCTGCGGCCACGGGCGGATGGCGAAGGAGTTCAGCTTTGCCAAGTCGGCGACGCCATTGCGGCGTTGCCCACACGGCGCATCCGCGCACAATTTGCCGCTCGCACCTTTTTCACGTCTTGCAGTCACTCAGAAAACCGCGGCTTTGCCTTGCATGAAGTCAATCGCGCCCTGCGCTGCGGCGACGCCGGTCGCGAAGCTTGCCTGCAGCAGATAGCCGCCGGTCGGGGCCTCCCAGTCGAGCATTTCCCCGGCGGCGAACACGCCCGGAAGCGCGCGCAGCATGAAGCGGTCGTCGAGGGCATCGAACGCGATGCCGCCCGCGGTGGAGATGCTGCGCGCGATCGGGGCCGCCGCGGTCAGGCGGACCGGCACGGCCTTGATCAGCCGCGCGAGGTCCGCCGGCGTCTGGCCCGCAACGCGGATGCCGGCGCGCGCCGCCGCTTCGCGCAGCAGATCGATGGCGGTGGGGGACAGTTTCGCCTGCTTGCGCAGCGCGGTGGACAGGGTTTCCTTGATTCGCCGGCCGGCGAGGCGCCCGGCGAGTGCGGCCTCGGCGAGATCGGGGCGCAGATCGATCGCAATGGTCGCTTCGCCCGCCGCCGCGATGGCGTCGCGCAGCAGGCCCGAAAGCGCATAGATCGCGCCGCCCTCGATTCCATCCTGCGTGATCACGGCCTCGCCGCGCACCGTCTGCCCGGCAAAGGCGAGCGCGATGCGCTTGAGCGGCGCGCCGCCTTGACGCTTGGCGAAATCCGGCCCCCAGTCGGCCCGGAAACCGCAATTGGCGGGCTTGAGCGGCGCGATGGCGACGCCGGCGCGGGCCAGCACATCGGTCCAGGCGCCGTCGGAGCCGAGCCGCGGCCAGCTGGCGCCGCCGAGCGCCAGGATGGTCGCGTCCGGCTTGTGCTCCACCGGTGTGCTGTCCGGCCGCTCGAAGACGAGGCTGCCGCCCGCTTTGGTCCAGCCCATCCAGCGATGGCGCGGCATGAAGGTCACGCCCTGGTTGCGCAGCCGCTGCAGCCAGGCCCGCAGCAGCGGCGACGCCTTCATGGCGGCGGGAAACACCCGGCCGCTCGATCCGACGAACACCGGCTGGCCCAGTGCTTCGCACCAGGCGCGCAGGTGCTGCGGCGGAAACGCCCGGATCGCATTCAGGAGCAGCGGCGGCGCTTGCGGATAGCGGGTGAGGAATGCTTCGAGCGGTTCGCTATGGGTGAGGTTGAGCCCGCCGCGGCCGGCGAGGAGAAACTTCCGCCCCACCGATGCCATGCGGTCATAGAGCGTCACCGCATAGCCGGCGGATGCCAAGTGCTCGGCCGCCATCAACCCTGCCGGGCCGCCGCCGATCACGGCAACGCACTGGTCACGCGGCATCGGCTGATTCCTTCACCTTCTCCGTTCGGGAGAGGTTTAGGAGAGCGTTTGCTTCGGGGCGGCCGGACCCGCCGGTTGTAAGCGCAGGTGGGAGGTCGTCACTCGGCCTCGCGGTCATCCGTTCGCGGCTTTTGCTTGGGCCGCCCGCGCTTGCGCCTCGACGATGAGGGCACGCAGCCGCGCCGGCGTCACCGGCAGGTCGTAGATCGCGATGGCGAGCGGGGTGAGCGCATCCTCGATCGCCGAGACGATCGCGGCCGGCGCCCCGATGGTGCCGCTCTCGGCGGCGCCTTTGACGCCGAGCGGGTTGAGCGGTGTCGGCGATTCCATGTGATGGATTTCGATGGGCGGAACGGTGTCGGCGGTCGGCAGCAGGTAGTCGGCATAGGTGACCGTCAGCGGCTGGCCGTCGTCGCCGTAGCGCATCCATTCGTAAAGCGTCGCCCCGATGCCGTTGACGACGCCGCCCATCACCTGGCCGTCGAGCATCATCGGGTTGATGACGCGGCCGCAATCGTGGACCACGACGTAGCGGGTGATGCGCACCGCGCCGGTTGCGGGATCGACCTCGGCTTCCACCACATGGGTGCCGTTGGTGTAGGTCATGGCCGGAGGCTCGAAATCGACCGCGGCGGCAAGGCCCGGCGGCAGGCCGCCCGGCAGCGCAAAACCCGGCGCGCCGCCGAGCGCGCGGGCGATCTGCGCGATGCTGCGGTTCATCCCCCGTACGCCTTTGAGCCGCACGACGCCGCCCGCGAGTTCGAGATCGTCGGCGGAGACCTCCAGCAGCACGGCGCCCGCCTGCTTGATCTTGTCGGCCACGATCTGCGCGGCGCCATAGACCGCATTGCCGGCGGTGACCGCCTGCCGGCTCGCGAAGGCGCCGAGCCCCAGCGGGCTCGCGGAGGTGTCGCCATCGATCACATGGATATCGCCGGGGTCGACGCCGAGCACCCCGGCGGTGATCTGCGCCAGCATGGTTTTGACGCCCTGCCCTTGCGCGGTCGCCCCCGTGGTGACAACGACCTTGCCCGAGGGGCCGATCCGGATCGACGCGCTTTCGAACGGACCGCGCCCGGTGCCCTCGACGTAATTGGAGAGTCCGATACCGATCAGCCGGCCGGCGCGGCGCGCCGCTTCCCGGCGGGCCGGAAACTCCGCCCAGCCCGCGACCTCCAGCGCGCGGCGCTGGCATTGCGGATAATCGCCGCTGTCATAGGTCATCATGCCGCCGTCGCGCTGGCGCACCGGCGTCGCATAGGGCATGCGCTCCGGCGGGATGAGATTGCGGCGGCGGATTTCGTCGCGCGGCAGCCCGAACGCCGCGGCGGCGCGGTCGAGCAGCCGTTCCATCACGAAGGTGCCCTGCGGGCGGCCGGCGCCGCGGGTCGGCGTGCCGGGCGGCATATTGGTCAGGCACGAGTGGATATCGATGTGATAGGCCGGCAGCACATAGGGGCCGATCAGATTGGTGCAGGCATTATAGGGCAGCGCAACCCCGTAGGGCGTGGTGGCGCCGTGGTCGTGATAGAGCGCGCCGCGAATGCCGAGCAGCCGGCCCTCGCGGTCAAACGCGGCCTCGGCCTCCCAGACCTGGTTGCGTTCTGAAGCCGCGGCGAGGAAATTCTCGGTGCGGTCCTCGATCCATTTGACCGGCCGATCGAGCAGCAGCGCCGCCGCCGGCACCGCCAGTTCCTCCGGATGGAACACCGCTTTCGGCCCGAAGCCGCCGCCCACGTCGGGCGCGATCACCCGCACCTGGTGTTCGCAGAGGCCCAGCGCTTCCACCAGCACCGCTTTGGCGCGATGGGGCATCTGGGTGCCATCCCACACCGTGAGCGACATCGCATCACCCGCCGCGCCCGGAACGGCCGCTCCGGGGCAGGCCAGCACGCCGCGCGGCTCGATGGAGTGGCCGCCGCCCTTGTGCAGATGAAAGCGCGCGGAAATCCGCTGCGCCGCGCGGGCGAAGGCATCCGCGATGTCGCCATACGCGATGGCGGTGTGCGCCACCAGATTGTCCGGGCAGTCCTGCCGCGCCCTGGGCGCGCCGGGCGCGACCGCCGCCGCCGGATCGACCACGGCCGGCAGCGGCTCGTAGTCGATTTCGACCAGCCGCGCCGCGTCTTCGGCGATGCGCCGGCTGTCCGCCACCACGATGCAGATCGGCTTCGCCGACGTGGCAGACTTCCCGGTCCGCAAGCCACGACGGGTTAACATCGAACCGGATCGCGGCGGCCGGCACGGCCAGCGGGATGCGATCACAGGTCATCAGAGGGCGCAGGTCCGCATAGGTCAGCACCGCGTGGACGCCGGGCAGGCGGCGCGCCGCCGCCACGTCAACCCGCATGAGCAGGGCATGCGCCACCGCGCTCCGCACGAAGGTCGCATGGAGCGTTCCGGCAATCCGGATGTCATCCACAAAGGCGGCGGTGCCGCGCAGCAGCCTGCGGTCCTCGATCCGCGGCACGCTGTGCCCGAGAGTTCCGGCGATCGGTTGGTTGGCGCGGATTGCGGTCATGTTCGGATGGGAGAGTGGCGAGAACATTCAATGTGTTGTGGCCCGCGACAGCGCGGAGGCATGTTCGAAGCCCGCAGACAGGATTTCGATGAGGTAGCCGCTTGACATCATCGGCGACCCGGCAGGACCACAAGGATCCTGAAGGTTCAAGCCGTTGGGAATCCCAAACCCACGCACCTCCTTCATTGAGTTGCCTTGCTTTTTGACGGCGAGTCCCAAACTTTCAAGGACCACCGGAGCAAGTTTTACTGCCCGTACCAGGGTGGTGGGCGACCGCGGATCGGTAGCCTTTATGGAGCACATGTCAACCTGAGGCTGTTTGCAAACTGATTGTCGGTCGGAATCGCCGTGATGCCGAACAGACTGGTACAAGTACGACCAGCGTGCCCGTGGCCTTGCTCCAGGTACCGCCGGTGGGACAGAAACGACGGGCTTTGCATATAGAACACCGAACCCCCTATGTATTACCGGAGTCAGCGCCGAACCCCATCCCGCCGTTGAGGTCATCTACCACAGATAGTACAAATTTAAGTATAAGTTATAAGTATCAGTATAAACTAACGATAAGTATCATCAATTCAGTAAATCATGAGAATTGCTGGAATTGACGGTTGACAACGCCCGGCGATATTGCGAGACAGTTACGCCTTCATGGGGGTCCGGCGTGTCGAGTTGTTCGTGGTACTCAGTGGCTCGTACGATCGTGGCGCGCGCAGCAGCATTTAGCCTATGGGGAATCTCGAACAGTCGGCCGCCGTCGGGGTCGCCGGTGTTGGCTGGCATATTAGTCTTCAGGTGCGATGCAGACTTATGCGGCGAGTTCGGTCGAATTGCCCATGGTCCTCGGACGTAACCGCGGCGTACCGACGGTCAATGGGGCCTCGTTCGAGGAAATAACCCCGACTGCCGGACCACGCACCACGCATGCCTGTGTGGGACCGCGAATCGTGGCCGCGCACGATGCTGGACGTGCTGAGGTAGTACAATCCGCGACGGCCAAGCGCCCTGCGCCAAGAATTGTTTGCCTGTCAAGCCGGCCGATGTCACTTGGTCACAAAATGTGTCGGCCAAAGTTGTCATTTGACTTTGACTGCCTCGTTGACAACAAAATTGTCTTTTGTGGCTTCTTCCTGGCTTCTTCCACCCCTTGGGGTTGCGTATCGGAGGCGACCCGTTTATCGGTATCTCAAGTCTGAATGCGCACTTTCGTCATGTTGATCATCCTTTCATTCGTGTAATGGCGGCTTTACATGCGTGCCGCAATGGAGTGAAAGCTGTGGCGAGAGCGAGTTCAAGTTTTAGGGGCTTGGCGGTTCCGGGCATTACGAATATGCCGTACGCGATCCGGCAGGCCACGGGCGTCAAACATCTACGGCTTGAGGCCGACCCGCAACAATCCCGGCATATCGCATGAGAACGGCGCGATCGAGAGCGCCCACGGCCATCTCAAACGGGCGATCGGCCACGCTCTGTTGCTGCGCCGGGCCCGCATGACTTCGACAATCTGGCGGCTTGGCGGCCCGACTTCGTCGGCCGCGGCAATGCGCGGCGCGTCGACTGAGGCCGGATGGCGCCGAAACCACTGCCGGTCCCATGTGCGTGCCATGCCTTCGCCGGGGGAAACGGCGCAAATCGTAGCGAATCGCAAATCCGCATTTGCAATTTGCAAAAGGACCGTGGCGATTAGCTTCGTTTTTGCAGTTTTCAGCCAATTTGCGCTGGCACGACGATTGCGGAAGGGGGTTGACAAAAGGAGGATGCCGCTTTGCCGGGAACTACCCTTCACATCGTTCAGCGAATGGCGCCAGGCGGTCTGGAGGCGCTCATTCTCAAGCTCGCGAATCCCGTGGCTGCGTGGCGGCAACCCCGGCGCTTGGACCGGCACAGGTATGTCAGGGATATGATTCCTCGATCGCAAGGCGTCCGCTCGAAAACGCTATGCGATCACGCCTTCGCTGCGGATTGCACGCCCGATGCGGCCGGGCTGCTCGCCGATATCGAAATCATCGTGCGGACTCTCGGGGACATTGAGGCCGCCGGTCGCTCCTACCAGCCGCGTCATGCGGCTGGTGGGTTTCATGAAAGCTTGTCTAGCTTCTCAATCTGACGCCACGATCAAACGGGAGCACAGCCCAATGCGGATTCCCTCACCCAGTTCGTGTTTTGGGCAGAACTTTCGCATATCCAGCAGCGATATCGCATGGGCCATTCTTTCGCCGCTGCTAGCGTTATATTTGCGTGATTTTGAAGTTTTATCAGACGAGCGGCTTAAGGCGAGCATCATCTATTGGTTGACGACTGCTCTGTTTACGGTCTTAGGGTTTTTTATATTTCGAATTCATTGCGGAATGGCCCGCTATTTTTCGGTTCACGATATGATTGAAGTCGTGAAGACGGTCGTTTTCGTCGAATTTGCGACCTGCCTCGTACTCTTCTCCGTTACACGCCTCGATGGCATCCCCCGTTCGATACCGCTCGTTCACGGCTTGCTGCTGGCAACGGGGCTTATCGCAATGCGGGTGATCGCCCGCTTTCTCTTCCAAGAAGAGTTCAAATCACTTGGCTATCGGCTCCAGCGTAACCGCATTATCATGATCGGAGCTAATCGTCTCGCGGCGCTATACTTTGAACTGCTCAGCAACTATCCAGGCTGCGCGCAATGCATAATTGGCGTTCTGGACGACAGCCCAGAGACGGTCGGTCGTGCCATTGGCGGAGTAAAGATACTTGGGACGCCGCAACAGCTTGAACGCGTCGTCAGGGAATTTGCCATACACGGCGTCATTGTCGAACGGGTCGTCGTCGCCGGCGAGGAGGATTTTTTGGATCCCACGATCATGCGCGAGGTTCGGCGCAGTTGCCAGGCAAACCAGATCGAGTTGAGCTTCCTGCCGCGGATGATCGGGATTACAGACTCGCGGCGGCCAGCTTCCACTACGGTACCGAGTTTCGAAGGCGAGCCGAGCGCCCTTTCTTTTGCTTTACCGCCGTTCTTTTGGTTCAAGCGTGGGCTCGATATTATTGGTTCGCTGATGTCGATGATACTTCTCGCACCGCTTTTCATCATCACGAGCTTGTTGGTTCTTGTTGATGTCGGCTCGCCGATTCTTTTCTGGCAGCAGCGCGTGGGCCGCCATGGACATCCGTTTTTGATCTACAAGTTTCGAACCTTGAAGCTGCCATTCACGGCCAATGGAAGCCCGGTTCCAGAGGACGAACGATTGTCTGCCATCGGTCGAATTCTTCGCGCCAGCCGAGCCGACGAACTGCCCCAACTGCTCAACGTGCTCATTGGCGACATGTCTCTGATCGGTCCCCGCCCTCTCCTACCGAATGATCAGCCTCTAAATCCGGCGTTCAGACTCCTCGTGCGACCTGGCATCACGGGGTGGGCGCAAGTCAATGGCGGCAAGCTTGCGACCCCCGAGGAAAAGCAAAGCTTAGATGAGTGGTACATTCACAATGCGTCGTTGTGGACGGATTTGCGGATCGTGATCATGACCGTCCGCTACCTGCTGCGAAACCGGGCCTCGTCCACGGAATCGAAGGCCGACGTCGAGCAATTGAAAAACAGGAATACCGCGGTCCGTTCAACTTTCGCGGCATCTTGAGATAAAGTCGTTACGAATTGTTGAAAATGTGGTAAGCTAAGAAGTGATTCGAAACCGATGTTTTCGGCCAGGACGGTCGCTGTTGACTCAAAACTCGTCGGCGCCCAAACGCATAGCTGCAATTCAAATGATGCGAACATCAAACCGTGGAAGCTATGCAACGCGGATTGCATGTTTTGCGATTAGCAATTGCGGACCCGAGCGCACCGGGACCTTTCGCTCGATTTAGGCAGAGCCGGAATCGCCGTCAGAGCGGGGATGATCGCTCCACGCCGGCCGCAGCCGGCGTGCACGATGGCGCCCAAACACCTCCTCATGCTCCCAGCGGTCGATGTGCGCGTCGTCCCCTTGGCGGTGAGGCATCCCGCAGCCGACATGACGTGCGGTGCGGCAAGGACGCCAAGCAGAAGGCCGTCTTCGGCAAGATGTACGAAGGGGGGGTTACTTTGAGCGCTCAAGACCTTCGACTAGAAGCGCCCGATAGATCGGACGAATCGACAGAGCCACACAGTCACGGACTTGGCTGCAAGGTACAGAAGAAACGACGACAGCAGATTTGACGGCATATCCCGCCAATGGTGCCGCCGCGCTGCGCTTCCCTACCCGCGCCAGCGATTCGTTACGCCGATTTTCCGGCGCTTTCCGCTTTTGCAACCGCCGGCGCTTCCCGCAGCACAGCACCCGGCGCTTGCCGTGCGGCCCCAACCACGGAGAAACAAATTCACCCACTTGTGTTGCAACCGGCAAGAGACTGATAATGAGCGTTCCGGGCAGGATCGAGAGGCAAAAACAGAGGGAACGTATGTTTGTCAAAATCGGATTTGCCATCCTTACACACAACGCGCCAGAGCAACTCCTCAGGCTGGTGAAGACCCTGAACGCAATGTTCGGCGCTCCCCCGATCGTGTGCCACCACGACTTTAGCCAGTGCGCGCTCTCCGAAGCACTTTTCCCGCCGAATGTACGATTTATTCATCCCCACATTGTTACTTCGTGGGGCGATATTACGCTGCCACAGGCCGCGTTGAAGGCCCTCGAGTCTTTGAGAAGGAGTGATCAACCCGAGTGGTTTGTTCTATTAAGCGGCAGCGACTATCCGGTACGGTCTGCAAACGACATCCTTGCCGATTTAACCAGAACGAATTACGATGCGTATCTCGACCACCGGCAGCTCCGGCGCCATCCAGTACCTCCTGACAATATACCGTGGTCGCACAGCCACCCGGCTTGGACGCAAATGGCATACGATAGGTACTGCAGTTATAGTTTTTGGTCTCCTTCAAAAAAGTTGCTCCTCTCTGGCTCATTTCCATTCCGAAAGAAGTTCTTGTCGGTGCGGAATCAAAGAATGGAACGTATGACCCGGTGGTTTCAGTTCAATCGTCCGTCGCGAATATTCGGCGGCGATTTTTGGTTTCAAGCCAACCAGAAGGCGATTGACCGCCTGCTGGAACCCGCCATGCAGAAGCTAGTGCGGTATTACCGAGGAAGACATGTCCCAGACGAGTCAATTTTCCATACCTTGCTCTGTAATCAGGCGGACTTGCGGATCTGCCAAGATAACAAGCGGTTCGCCGAGTGGACACACGGTGGAGATCATCCGAAGTGGATCGAGGCGTCAGACATACCACGGATCCTTGCGTCTGGTGCATTCTTCGCGAGGAAGTTTCGGCCGGACGGGGCTGTGCAAGCGTTGATAGATCAAACGGTGTTGGGGCTCCCGACTTAACCAAAGGTATCCATCTTTGCCTTGTTCCATAAAGGGTCGATTTGGGACTGAAACCAAGAGGCCCATTTTACGCGGACTTGATTGATCCGAAAATCTGTCCAAAAATGAAACGATGAAAAAGGCCCCGCCGCAGGGCGGCACGCAAGGGAACACTGAGCCCGGCCAAGCCGCTTCTATGCGAGCAATGCGGCGCGCCCTGCATCCTCAGTCAATCGCACGATGAGTTTTGAAAGGGCGCAGGCGCAGGCTACGGCGCGCACAAAGCAACCTGCAAATGCGAGGAGGGCGGCGCACCGATGCGAAGGCCGAGCGCGTGCAATTCAGGTGCAAGCCTAAGTTCACCCGCACCAGGGACGCGAGGCGATCAAGCGGCGAGACGAAGACGGAGAGACGCCTGCGCTCGAATCTAAGTTTCTACACTGCGCCCCCTTCGGGGTGACTTCCGGTCATGACGGCTCCGAAGCAACGACCGCACTAAGCCGACGAGGCGGGCGGTATTCCGGCCCTGGTGGTCCATTCCCAACACATCAAGAACGTGCCCGGTCGCAACACCGACGCGGGTGGTTCGGAATGGTTGGCGCAACTGGCGCGGTTTGGGCTGCCTCGCGGCAGCTTCATTCCGCACCAGAACTTGATACCTCCGTCTGCGCGAGCTTCGCCGGATTTCAAGGTACCGGAAGAAATTAGTAGAAAGCTTGGCCGGAGAAAGGAACAGCGCGCACAAGCGCCTACGATGCCGGTATCACGGCACGCAGTGTGGTCCCCTATGTCAATGGCGTCAGTGCCCGCGAACTCCTCGAAGTACTGATAGCGGGTGGCCCGAGCAGCTTTGCATCCTCGGCAACGGCAAACTCAAGCGTTCGTCCAAGCTCTCGTCGGCTGCCAACCGAGTTGGCGCTGACGGCCCCAGTGACAAGCTGCGAAAATCCGTAGCGTGAATGCAACACTTTGGGTCATTTGGATCACATCCCCGCTTGCCAAAGCGCCCCGACCTCTATACCAATGCCAAGGTCCACAGGGTCGAAGATAAGCTCAATGGAATGGGACTTATCAACCGACCACATGCGCGATCTGACCACCGCAATTGCTCATGGCGCAGGGCCAGGGAGCGGCAGTCAAGGAGAGCAATATGGCACCACACCACCTTCGAGTACTGCGCACCGTGATGTGGCTTAGCATTGCCTCTACCATTGCGGGTCAGACCGTCGCACAGACGGGTAACGGATCATCGCCCTGTGCCGATTTTTCTGTTCCACCGCCGCCACCGCCCGTCGCGGACAATGCGCTGGGTGACGAATTCGTCGGTCCATTCGCGAGTTGGGCCGATCTCAAGAGAGATTTTGGTGCGGTTGGTGACGGCGTCACGGATGACACCAATGCGATTCAGCAGGCCCTGAGTGCCTTGAGCACCTCTGCCGGTCAGGCGCCCATTTTGTATATTCCAGCGGGCACTTATTTGATCACGCACACCGTAACAGTCATGGCTGCTCAAGGTATTTCCGTGATTGGACAAGACCCTAGCACTACGACCCTCAAATGGGGAGGGCCCGCCAGCGGAATCCTCCTTCACATCGATGGCGTAGCCTATAGCCGCTTCAACCGCATCACTTTCGACGGTAGCCGAAGTGCAGGAGTGTTGGTCGATCAATCAGTGGAAAATTATACGCAAGGACGCGTGTTCGACACCGGAAATGAATATGCTGATGATGTATTCCAGAATTCCGCGGTAGGAATTCAAGGTGGACAATACGGACTAGGCGCTGCCGAATCCTCGGTTTTGCGATCCACGTTCTTGAACAATACCGTGGCAGGAATTGCACTAAAAAACTTTAATGCCCTCGACTGGTGGGTTTGGTATTCGTCCTTCAACAACAATAGGGTAGGAATCACCAACAACCCCGGCGCCGGCAACTTTCATGCTTTCAATAATGTGTTTATTGGTTCGACCTATGTCGACCTCGACCTCCTTAATACCGGTCAGTTCAACTTTCGTGATAACTTCTCACTCAATTCAAATGCATTTCTTTACGAGGAATATTATTATACGAACGCCGCAGTCACACGACTGCAAGGCAACACCATTATCATCGGAAATAATAGCACCTGCTGCGGCATGTATCAAGGCAACATGGGCCCAACCGTCATGACGGACAATACATGGGTCAGCCCGCCCAATCCGAGATATCCTCCGGTATTGATCGCAGCGATGAATCCACCCGACTGCGTATCCGTGGGGAACACCTATACGGTCAGCAATGCGGTTCAGTGCTCCGGAAACAGCGGACCAGGGCGGCTGATCCAATTGGACGATCAGGTGGTCGCTCCGTCCTCGATCAGTCAGACGCCTCCGGCACTACCGGGTACGTTGCCCAACTACAACCGCATGATTATTGAGGTTTCCGCCGGCTCGAATTCCGCGGCAATTCAGCAGGCTATTCAGCAAGCGACGCCCTATTGCGGACAAAGACCCATTGTTCATTTGGCTTACGGATCTTATAATATAAACTCAACGCTGACCTTACCGCCGAATTGCAATATTCAAATCGTCGGCGACGGAACTCAGACATCCCTGCAATGGACTGGCACCGGAGCCGGCCCCGTTTTGTTATTACAGGGCCCCTCTAGCGTGATTCTGCGCGATTTTTATGTCAACGCCGGAACCGTGACGGGAATTCAAGTGCAAAACGCCGACCAACAAAACTCAAGAATTTATATGGAACAAATGCGCGCAATGCGCGCTCTATCGGCCAATGTTTTGGTCGATAGCCTTGACTACACAAATGTGGAGCTTCACGATTTCGAACTTTCATACACCGCCGTCGCACCGGCATCGACCGGAGTGGCGTTACAAGTTATCGGCGGACCGCTGGCTCAGCAGGGAACTCCACAATATGGGCGAACAAATCTGTTTGCCGGTGCTCTTGGTGATAACTTTGTCAGTTTCCAGGCTTCCGGAGGCGCGACCCTTTTGGTTCGCGACGCATGGTATGAAGGCCCGAATTCGTTAACATACGCCCAGATCTCGGGCAACAGCAGCGTCACACTTGAAGGCTCCCGCATGGCCCTGCCGACAAGCGGCGATGCTGTTCAGATCAACACGCCGTCGTGTCCAGCAACGGTTTTATCGTCGGCTCCTGATTCCGACGTCAAGATTACCGGCGGAAATGGTAGCGTCTGGGTGCTCGGTAATAACTTTAACGCGGCCGCAAGTTATCTGCAAAATCTGGCGCCGAGTGTTATCTCGGATTTCAACTTAAATCGCCGTTACGTGAGTAGCGGTCCTAACGCGGGATCGATCCCGATCCCCGATATAGGAGCTGCTCAGCCTTCATTCATCCGCAGCATCCTTGCACAATCGAGAGCCGCAAACCCGAACGTCGTAATGGATCTGGTCGCCGGCATCACAGATGCGCGGTTCTACCGAGTCAGTGTGGAACTTGGTACCATAGGAATTCATATTCAAAGATAGCCCCGGTGATGCATCATGCGGCTTTTTTGAATTCGTTTGGGATCGTTCGGCGTTGCGTGGGTGTTGCCGGACGCTTAGCCGCACGACTTTTAAGCCCAATTCCGGTCATATCCGAAAACTCCGAGTCATGGCCGGGCTTGTCCCGGCCATCCACGTCTTCCTTGCAGCGCCGTCGCAAGCAAAACGTGGATGCCCGCGACAAGCGCGGGCATGACGCCGAGAGGGTGATTCGACCCGATCGAAATCCGGTCTAGGCCGGCCGATATTAGGCTGCGCGCGACGGCGTGGAACAAAGCACGCTCCGGGCAACTCGACGCCAGTTGAATGCGAATGCGTGCGATATGTTCGATCACGCGCTCGCTTATTGTCGCGCACTCAGCGCTTCGAAGCGGCTCGTCTGCGTGATGGCGGAGCGCACGCTGTCCGTCACTCAGAACGCGGCGGTGTGGAGGACGAGCTTCAAACCCTGATAAGGGAGGTTCTCTTCAACGCCAGAAATCAACTTATTGCAGTTTGCTGTTGAATGGGCGATTTGGCAATCAAAGATAGCTGCAACGAACAACAATAGGTTGCCGTTCGCGCAGTGGTCAGAGGCCTAATCTTCTTGACGCGATCAATCTTGCTCGGCTTGAGCACTTTCGGACCTGGAAATGATCGTATTCCCAAGCACCAGCACATCCATTTTTGTTCTCAAAAAACAGTCGAGCGCCTCTTGCGGCGTGCAGACTACCGGCTCATTCTCGTTGAACGACGTATTGAGCACCATCGGTATTCCGCTCAGTGCATGGAAACTCTCGATCAATCGGTGGTAGCGCGGATTGGCCGATCGGGAAACCGTTTGCAGACGGCCGGAGCCGTCAACATGGGTCACGGCCGGAATAAGTGAGCGCTTCTCCTCGCGAACCTGAAATACCTGCATCATGAACGGCACGGCATCGTCTTCCTCAAACCATTCCGCAACCGCCTCGTGCATTATAGACGGCGCGAAGGGCCGAAAGGATTCCCGACGCTTGATCTTGGCATTGAGCCGTGCTTTCATATCGGCGCGCCGAGGGTCGCCCAGAATGGAGCGATTTCCAAGCGCCCGTGGTCCCCACTCCATACGGCCCTGAAACCAACCGACGACCTGACCTTCCGCGATGGCTGCAGCGGCACGGCTGCACAACACAGTCTCATCGGTAATCTCCTCAATCATGAAGCCGCCACCCGACAGCTGCGGCAGATATTCCTTGACAATCTTTGCGATGGCCTCCGCGTCGAATTCAGGGCCCCAATAAGCGTGGTTCATCACGAAGGTCCGCTTCCCTCCGAGCCTATGCCACACCGCAAACGCAGCGCCTATGGCGCCGCCCGCGTCGCCCGCCGCCGATTGCACGTAAACGCGCCGAAATGGAGTCACCCGCCGAACCTTCCCGTTGGCGACGGAATTCATGGCACAGCCGCCAGCGAGCGCGATGTCCGTGAGCCCACTCTGCTGCTGCAATTTGGTGATCAAGTGCAGGAAGGCTTCCTCATACATTGCCTGAACAGAACAAGCAATGTTGCGGTGGCGATCCTCGATCGGCTCGCCAGGCTGTCGGCGGGGCCCCAGAAGGTTCTCTAGTGCCGGCGAAAACAACTCAGAAAATACAGGGGAGCTCCCCGCCCACCGAAATCCCGTACTGTGGCGATGGTGACGAAAATATGAGAGATCGAGGAGAAACTTACCATCCGGCTTCAGCTTCACGATTTCGCGCATGATATCCAACATGGATGGGACACCATAGGGTGCTAATCCCATCACCTTGTACTCGTCACCATAATGCGGAAACCCGAGATATTGCGTTAACGCCTGATAGAAGATGCCAAGCGAGTGTGGAAACAGTACCCGCCCAGTCACCTCGATGTTCCTGCCCTCGCCGATCCCCCACGCAGCGCTGGAAAAATCGCCGAAACCATCGACGGAGACCACAACGGCCTTCTCGAAGGGCGAAACGTGAAAAGCCGATGATAAATGCGCCAAATGGTGCTCAATATTATGAACCGCACCACGGAATCTCTCACCCGGAAACAGTGTTGCTAACAGCATCGGTATCGAATTCCGACTCCTCCGGTTTGCAATTCGATTGCGCACCAAACCCATATCGGGAATATGAGTCAACAGATACCCTATTTTTGGTAGCAGGTTGGCCCGACTGTCCTGATTGATAGCAACATGCTCAATGTCACCAAGGCTGAGTCTCGCTTCACGCAAGCAATAGGCAATAGATTCCGAGGGAAACCCGGCCCAATGCTTCACCCGCCGAAAGCGCTCCTCCTCGACAGCTGCCACAAGCCGTCCGTCGCGCACGAGCGCCGCCGCGGAATCGCCATGATAGGCGTTTAGCCCGAGAATAATCAAGAACGGCTCGCTGGTGTAAACGAGTTCATAGCATGTGTTGACGATGGGCGCCGACCCTCATTCATCCCAGCGCAACCTCCGATTCAGTGGACGCGTTTCCTTGGTTCGAATCATATCGAGGAGCCGTCCGGCATGTGACTTTCGCTATAGGGGTCAGCCCCAGGCGTCTCCAATCTTTCGTGCTGCAAAGAAAAGTTCACCGCCATCAAGCTTGTTAAGGCGCTTGAGTTGGACCTTTTCCGGGATGAATGCATTCGTTACCGGTGTTGTGCCTACAGATCGAGGTGACCCCCTAAAACTGCTATCCAAAAAGACATCATCGATATAGTTAGGATGAACTTCGCCCCAAAGTGCACTCCAGCTAGCTGACACAGATCTGTGCCCCTGACTGCCATTCGGTGTAAAAGAGACGAACAACCCACCACTCTTAAGCAGTCGTATTGCGTAACTGAACGCCTGTGCTGGAGCGGGGATGTGCTCGATTACGTGGGCAGAGAAGAAACAGTCGAAATGATCGGCATAGTCGATAGCGGCCTTGTCTATATTATCAACGGTCCGAACCCCGAGCTTCTCTTTCGCATACCGTCTGCGGCTGGGAGCAATCTCGAACGACACGACCTCAAAGCCGGCCTGGTCAAGTTGATAGCTGCCGTAGCCCCATGAACACCCGTAGTCGAAAATGCACGCCCCCGGCTTTAGGCCAAGTTGTGTGAGGACGCTGATGTAGTAGGAGTAATCCTTCTCGCCGCCGACAAAGTTGGATTGTTTCATCTCAGCAAGGGTCGCATCGGATGGGACGTCGGTAGTGAACCCTTGCGTATATTCGTTTTCATAAAATGATGCGTTCGTTGCGGGGTCGTCAGTCGGAGTTCGGAACAGCAACAGACAATTTGCACAGCGCCGAAGCTGCGTAACGAGATATTTGCGATCAACGACTTTGCTCGTCAAACACCCGCAACTCGGGCAGCTGAACCGCTCTTTTGTGAATTGATTCGCTAGGCTGCGCCGGAAGTAAGCGAGTTTTGCCATTGAAACCTCGATATGCCTGACAGGCGAGGGCCGCCGGCCGCGTAACGACGTTTTTCGGTCGCCTCAAGGCGTTGCACCCACAGCACGAACGTCCTGACGCCGGCCGCGAGGCGGTCCGCAGCCTCGCGGCGCGACGCTCCGGTTGCCGCAACGTCGATCATACGGACACCCACGTCAACGTCCAGACGCCCACGGGTAATTCCGTGCGCCCAATGAAGTTAGGCGCCAAGGCTCTGATAAAGCGATTCCATTTGCTCGGCAATGCCGGACCAACCGTAGTGCCTGAGCGCGTGGCGCGAACCGGCTTCGCCCATTGATCTCGCGAGTTGCGTATCTTTTAGCAATCGATTGAGCGCCTCGCTGAGAGATCTCCGCTCGCCCCCTGTGACAATGCCGCCGCCCGACACCCTAACGATCTCGGCCGCACCAACTTCCGGAGTCACCACGACCGGCACACCGCGCTGCATCAACTCAAGGACTGTATTACCAAAATTCTCCGAATAGGAAGGCAACACATATATTTGGGAAGATTTAAGTAAATATTCTTTGTCTGCCCCCGAAATAAAGCGTGGCAGAATTCGAACGCGGCCTTCAATTTGAAGGCTTTGCGCAAGGCGCTTGAGCTGCGGCACCATGTTCTCGTCATCTGGGCCGACTATTGCTAGTGTTCCGGCCGTCGTGAGAGCGAATGCGTGTAAAAGTCGATCGAACCCCTTCTTCCAACTAATCCGGCCGAACGAAAGAATAATCGGCCGGTCCCGAACGATATCTTTCACGTCTGAAGAAACGTCGTCCGGAGAAAAGGTCGCGATATTGTCGATCCCGTTGGCGATTGTTGCTACTCGGGCTAGCCGGAACTTGAACCACTTTAGTTCCTCGGCCTCAAGTTCGGAAGTGGTATGAATTGCGGAGGCGTGCTCCAAATTAGATTTCTCGAAGAGTTGAATCCAAGCCGACTTGACAATAGGGTTCCGGCGCTGGATCAGGTCTTTAACGAGCATACCTCGGGGCGAGAGAACGTACGGTATACCCCCCGTGCTCGCCGATCGTGCTGCCGCCCAAGTGGGCCACACGAACACTGAATGAATGTGTACCAAGGAGAAAGTGCGAAGCTCGGCTTTCAGAGCACGTCCCAGTGTCGGCGACCGATACAAGCGGCGTAAAATATCTGACCGGAAATACCGAATTCGCACGCCGTCGAGCAAAACCGGAACGCCAAGTGGGACATCGCTGTTGTTTGGCCCATCAACATTTGTAGTGAAGACCTCTATGCGATGACCCCGCGCCGCCAATGCGCGACAGAGCCCGTGCACGGAGAAGATGGGACCGCCGTATCTGACAGCGGGAAAATACGTTGGGGCCACATGAAGTATCTGCATTTACATGTCACCGAAATTGCAAACTTTGAAACGTCTCCGCAATCTCCCCATCCAGCATTGCATAAATTGCTTGTACATGCCTGATCGCATAAGCCCTCCAGCTCAAAAGAGTGCGCTCAGCGTCCGTGATCGTCGGTGTCATGTATGTCCCTAATAAGTTTTCAAAAGTATCTGAAAGCGCGGCACGGAATGCCTCAGTATCGCCGGCCGGTACGACTTTGATGAGCCGATCAAGTCCGGCTATACGCGCAAGATCGGCCCCTCCTGTGCGATCGGTGCACACCAACGGTAGTCCACTCGCTAGAGCTTGGACTTGCACGACTGCGAGCCCCTCCTCTCGCGAAGCAATCGCAAAGACTTGCGCGGAATGATAGAATTTCTTGAGTTCCCATTGTTGTACCGCGTCGTGATGAAAATACCGGGGATGTTTTGGAAACGGTATGTCGACCACGGGTCCGACATGGATCAATCGTACGTGCTCCATTTGATCGATCGCGGCCATAAGGACGTCAGCCCCCTTGCGATATGACCAATGTCCAACAAAAAGTACGGTGCCCTTCGATGGCGACGAACCGTTGCGCAATGGAAATTGGAGGAGGTCAACGCCATAAGGATTTGCGATTAATTTGGAGGCATACTCGGGCCAGGGAGCAAAGCTGTCCATCACATGGGCGGCGGGCACGACGATCTGGTCCGCGAGAGCGTAGCCAGCGAGTTCACGTTGCACCATAAGCGGAGTCGGCCGCCGAGCGACTGGCAGGCCCGTCAAAATCTCCCGTTGAGATAAGATATGCCTGCTTCCGCGGTGCAAGGCGATACGGGCGCCATATCTCCATTTTGCAAAGCGTGGCGCTTGCACATAGATCCCAGACATACACACAAACACGTCACAGCGCTGCATCCGGGCAATTACCAACATGTCGAGCCCCCAACACATCAGGCGCTCGACGGTACGACTGCATAAGGTCGGATACAATCGCTCCAGAGCAACAAGTGGGAATAGGAACGGCAACAGCGCCACATGACAATGGCGGGGTAACCCGAACATTTCGGCCCGTTTTCGGGGCACGTAGGAATAAAAGCGGACGTCCGCTCCGAGAGCATCAAGCTCACGCGCGAGATCGAGCAGGTGAAATCGTCCGGCGGTTGCAACCCCAATGCGTAACACTTGCGCTGCCGCGCTCTTGGAGTCGCCACCTTTTTTTAGCCCAAGAACGAGACGACCCAAGCGCCGGACACTGCCCTCCACCCAGTCGAACCAACGTGCCAATGGTACCGTCATTTTCCTCAAGGCCCCGGGACTGGATATTCTCGCTAGCAACATTAGCAATGTTATGCTCCGGCAGACGTGAGGTTCCCGATATTGCTGTAGCCAGCGGTAATTTGTTTCGGGATCACGAAACGACCTAATCCGTAGGCAGCAATTGCGGAACTCGCCGCACTAACCACAATCTCGAGCAAGTTTCCTCCCGGCTGCAGCAGCGCTAAACTAATCAAAAACCAAAATACAAACCCGGCTTGATCACCGGTCCTTAGTGACCAGATAACCTTCAAGTCCATCATGCCGAGGAGCCATCCGTAGAACAAAAAACCACCTATAACGCCGAACGTGCCGAAATTTGCATAAAATTCCAACACTTGGCCGGCGCCGATGCTGGTGCCCTCGGCAAAATCCATGCCGGTGAAATCGTGCGCCACGGATCCGCCGCCACCTACCACAGGCTTATCCGGCCAGATGGCCCTCGGAATCAGGGCGGTAAGCAAGCTGATTATTGACGCACCCTGGGCATAGTCAACCTGCCCGAATTCCAGCCGCTGTACAGCCGCGCCGACCAGCAAATTCTGGTTCAACCTGTCGTCGATCGCGCTACGATTTCTTGCATTGGCTCCATCAAACCATTCGAAGTTCAGAAAAACATCAGCAATTCTCGCCAATCTATCGCTGGTATCAACTTGCTGTACCCATATGCGTTGCCTAAGGTCCTGTCGCGCCGCCATATAGTTAACGAAGACCGATATCCCAACGAAAGCAATTATAGGCGCCAGGAAAAAATACCATAATCGCCGTTTCGATTGATAGAAGAAAAAACTGACGATCGCGATGACCCAATACATCCCATAGCCGATAAATCCGTTTTGCACCACGGTGAAGAGCGGAAGCACGATTATGATTGGAATGGTGAGCCAGAATTTGGCGGAATTCCGGGTTTCGCCGGCCAGCCACAAGCGGAGGCAGAGACCGACCATGATCAGCGCACCCAGCGAAGAAATGACGGCCGTGACGGTTGCAACCCCGCCCAGCAGCGGCAGTAGCAGGAAATAACACACCCCACCGATTGCCAGATATCGGCGCGAGAGTCGGTCGAGTGCTGCCGCGCGGTGGGATGTGAGTTGTTGGATATGGCCCGAGCCTCCATAGCGAGCACGGTACCTTGGGGCCGCGAAAAATCGGTGGAGCAGCACTGCGAAGAGAAACGAAACGAGTTCGATCACCGTCTGTTCGAAGCCGATCTGGGTCAAAAGACCGTTGGTCCCCGCTGCTTCGGTGTCGAGGTAAAGTGAAGCACCGGGCGTATGAATCAAAGAGAGCCCGAGGAAATAAGCCAAGGGTAGACCCGCGCTATCCTGCCTCTTTCCAATGAACATAAAGGCGATGCCGACCATGAGCCAAATGAACAGAAGAACAAGCATGATCACAAGTCCTTATGTTGAATCCGCGCCAGGGCAGCACCCAGGAATCAGCTTATGACATGACATAGAAATTCAACGCAGAATTGAAAAGCGGAACAGCGTTAATCCCTCACGGCTCGGCCGACGACCGCATCCGATGAACCGCTCGCGTACTGTTCGGCAGATGTGGTCACACTCACCCGTGGCGGTGATAAAACACCTTGAGCCTCGCTCATAAACTGTTACGGCGGCAGGCCTGCAACATGGCAAGTCCTACCGGACCGCTCACGAGTTCACCCCAACCGATAACTTTGCAATCGGCTCACCTAATACACCTAATATCGTGGCTAGCCGATCCGTATAGGTGTGCCGGCCCAAAACAAGTCTGTCGCGCAAGGCGGCGGCAAGCCGGCAGCGTTCGTTGGCGTTTGCCACCAGGAATTTGGCCCCTTCTACCAACTCCGCGGGCGTCCGGAAATAACGGACCGCGTGATCGTCGGGACCGAAGAGTTCACGATGGTCGGCAAACTCCTCAGCCAAAACACAGCCTCCGATTGCTGCCGCCTCGAAGCTGCGCATGGCATGACCATCTCGATTGGCACGTCGGCCCATGCACAGGCAAATGCGTGTTGCGGCGGAGGCCGCCCGAATGGTGTCCTGATCGGCAATCCCCCGCCAATAGGGCCTGGTCTTTGCGTGCCGACCCCAATAGCCGCCGAAAAGCGCGACGTTGAGGCCCGCATCGATCAGGACGCTGATGAGAGGAAGCCGATCGCTGTCGCAGCCGCCGACAAAAAGTATATCGCTCGGCGCCGCCGCTGGCGCGTCTTCCGGCCATGGCCGGTGCACGTCGGGATCGTATGCAAACGGAAGATATTCCACGATGCGAACGCCGGAGCGGAGGAAGTCCCCAATATTTGCCCGACGCGGCGTGAAAATTGCGTCATATGCCGGTAGTGCAGACAGAAACCACGAGGCCCGCAGCACCGGATTCCAAGGGTCGTCCGTCGAGTAGTTGACCACCGTCGAGCCCAACTGATGCAATTTTTCGATATGCAGGCGGTCAAGGGGAGCGCGTCCGGTGGTCAGTACCAGATCCCTCCGTCTTTCGCCGCAGCTATCGAGAACCCGATCGGCGAACCGGTCGAGCCGGCCTGGCCGTTTGTCGCGACACCTCCAGTGAAAGCTGCGTGCAACCCTGCTGCGGGCCTCGGCTTCGCCGGCGTCCATGATGTCGAAATCAAGCTCCAGACGCCGGGCGGCGGCCGCGAGATAATGCCCCATCTGCCCCGGCTGGTTGAAGCCTATGATGAGCAATTTCATCGGCGCGCCGGTAGGCTCATATGCTCTGGCAAGCCCAGCAGCATCGCAGTTCCGGTACACCGAGGTTCAAGAAGCTCATTACCCGCACGGCCCCCTGATGCGAGATAAAACAAGCGATAGCCGTTGGCAAGAAGCGCACGCTGCGCATCGCCAGGCGCTTGCCCCTTGATCCGTGCTTCCGCCCAATCGGCAAATTCGAACACGACGACGGGTTTTCGCCGCGACGCGAACAACCTGGGCGCCCCCTGAAGCACAGCAAGCTCGGCCCCCTCGACATCGATTTTGATGACGTCAACGTCGCAGACATTCGCTTCCCTGAGTAGCGTATCGAGGGTCATTTGTTTCAACTTGATTGGTGCGCCACCAAATTGAGGCCCCAAAGACCCCATTCCGAATTTTTCCTTCGGCGCGGGGTAGAATGAAACACACTTATTGTCAGCGTTCCCGGCAACGCAGGCTATCACCCTGATTGCTTCGCAAGAATTGCCACTTACATTTGCCCGCAGTAACCGAGATATATCCGGATCTGCCTCCACGCAGATAATAGAAGCATCTGGGCGCATACATGCTATCGGGATCGAGAGCGCGCCAATGTTCGCGCCAACATCTATGAACGTGCCGCTTTTCGGCAGAAAGGCAAGGACCGCATCACGCGTATCCGGCTCGTAAGCCCCGTATGTGAATATATGTTGCGCTATGGGCTCTGCATAGCTCGGTAAGACGTAGGTGCGTCCCGCCCGATCCTTCAGTACGGCAGGCGTTCGGTCCAGGAATGGACGCAGCATCATCCGACCGAGCCTTGCCTTTCCTGGCAGCCGATCCGGGAGGAGCCCAGGCAGGACGGCCGTGGCTGGGTCAGTCATGCTCCATCTCCGCCAGAACACCGGCGAACGTGGCGTCGTAGTTCCACTCCCGCCGAACTTTCTCTTGGCACCTATGCCCCATTTCGCGGCGCTCTGCGGGGTGGTCAAGGTACCAACGCAAAGCCGCTTCGATCGTATCCGGATCGGCCGGATTGCAGGCACGCCCATAGCCCGGCTCGACGAAAGTCGATACCCATTCCGGCAGATCGGTTACGAGGAGCGGCAGGCCGCATGCCATGTAATCGAACGCCTTGTTGGACGCCCCAACCATGTGCTGAAGATTGATATCTTGACTTCTCCTTGGCATCAAAGAGAGGCCTACGTGGGCGCTGGCAGCGGTCGCCATTAAATTGCCACACCGCGGTATGGTGCCTAGGGCCTCGATCAATTCGGGCTCTCCATTTTTTCCCGCCAGCCGAATTAACTGCTTGATGTATCCAATGCTGTCGGGTGCCTCATATCCCGCGATTTGAAGGCGAACCGCACCCTTGAAACGACTTGCCGCCACGATCAACTGTTCCGGGAGACGAGGGCGATTGATCGACCCGTGATAGTAGAGGATCAATTCGCCGCCCTGATCCAAACGACAGTCAGCAATCATTTTAATTTCTTCCAGCCTCGGACAATTCCAAACGCAAAAGGTACGCTTCTTCCTTCCTGTGGTTTCAAGGAATTGTTGCAACCGCTGCTGCTGCGGTAGGACGCACAATTCGGCCTCCCGGCCAAGCCTTGCACGATACGCCCCAACTTGCCTCATGAACCAAGTGTGGGCCTGCCCGCCGCCCGGCGAATCGTGCTCGTGATACACGACGCGAACGTTGAGCAATCTCTTAACGGCCCATGCGACCGGGCAAACGAGAGGGTCGGACGCGTAGACCCAATGAGGTCTCCACCGCCACGTCCAATATAGAGTCCAAACCAGGAAAGCAGCGTAGTGAAGCTTTTGCCTCAAGCCACCCTTCACAAATCCGAGGTTCTTAACCAGAATTCGAGGATGCTCCGGCAGCCGGAGGTCGAGGTTGCCGGCGCTACCGGTCCCGAGGAGGACGACCCGCCACCCCCGCTCGGCAAAAAGGCGGGAGGAATGTTCAATCGGCGGATAGGCGGCCGGGTCTGTGTATTGCACATAAAGCAAGCGTCGAGATATCATTTTGGTCATTCACATCCGCAAATATGACAGCCCTAATGCACTACCCAATTCGAGCCGTTGCGGTATGCTTTGACGTGGTTGTCATAGCGAAGTCGATCATCGAGACCCTGGCGATGCTGCGATTGTAATCATGTTTATGGCTTTAAGGGTTCCTCTGAGACAGGCAATATACAACCTCCGCTCCATTCCCCGAAGAGTTAAAATATACACCAAGGCTTTCAATCCACCTATGATCGACAAAGGCGATGTCGGCAAAACCCCCTGCCATTTGTAAGTCAGCAAAACCTCAGCAATATTTGTACTCTCGCGAAGCTTAACAAGATAGTCGGCCGATATCCTCTGTTTAGGTATAAGGTGGGTGATTCCGAGATTAGGAAAGATACCGATCCCAAGTCCCATGCTGCAGGCCACATAGCAAATTTCTACGTCTTCCCCACTGGCAAGACTGTTGCCTCTGCGGCCGGTGATGGCAAGCGCCGACCGGGCGCAATGCCGATAATAGGCAGCAGCCACGCTGCTTCGCATGCATAGCCCGGCACCCCACGGCGTGGCACCACATCCGAAAACGTTGGTCCACTGGGGGGCTGCAACTTGGCGCAGGGCGAGCGCTCCAAGGAACGGTCTAATCTGATCGGGAGGCTCGATTTCGAATTCCGGAATAATTGTACCGGCACCCCATGCGCCCAGAAGCGGCCACTCCCGTTTTATCCGAAGCGCCTCAGATAAATAATCGGAATTAAGCACGTTGTCGTCATCAATGAAAACGATTAATTCGCAAGCCGCCTCCCGCATACCGCGCCGCCGCGCCGCCGCCAAACCGAGCTCACTTTCCACCATCTGACGCCCGTTCGGGTGCCACGAGATATCCCATTCCAAAGCCAGCGGCACCTTCGACGCGTTGTCCACAATAATAAGCTCCCATTGATCCTTGGGAAGCGTCTGATCGCGCAACGCATCAAGCACGCGACTGAAATAGTCGCGTCGTGGATTGTGGGCACAGATGACGGCCGCAAGCTCCATGGTATCTCAAGTCTGCTTGTGAATAGGATTAAACGGCTCTGCATACTGTAGGGTTTATCGAAAAGTGCAGTATGACGTGTTTTATAATAACGTAGCACATGCAGACGGATCGCGATCGGGATTGCGGTGGTGTATGATACGATCGTCCCTGGCCTTGGGCCATTTCAAAGCCTCGGCCTCGTTTGCGTCGGCGGACGAAGCCCGGGTTAATCGTAATGAGGCTTTCGAGCTGTCGCCATTAGCGCCTCAGCAAATCACGCTCATTTAATAAGCGGGCGCAGGGTGAGATGTTATTATATCGCATATGCTCTATCCGTGAATTACTCAAGGCGGATAAAGATGTTCTCGCCGCGCATTTCTTGTATAAAGTTTCGTCCGTATAAGGCTGAATAAAATGCCTGGGAGCATCCAGGTCGAAATCTATCGTGAAGTTCGACTGCAATCATACGCACATGGCCAAGCCATTGTTCCGGCCCCCCTGTAAATAATTCAAGTTCGGAACCTTCAATATCGAGCTTTAGTAAATCAATCCGTTCTTCATTTATGTAGGATAGAGCATCGGCGATAGTTATCGCCGGAATTGTTGCCTTGTTGCAATTACTCGCCGCGCGGCTCCTCACGGTAAATGCCCACTTCTCGGCGGACGAGTCGAAAACTTCCAACGCGTCACGGCTTGGCCACAATGCGGCGTGAATCAGAGATACGTTTGGATAATCTCCGCAGTTCCGTTTTAATATTTCGAAGTTAGAAAGCTCCGGTTCAATTGCAACAATACGTGCGCCGGGGTATTCAGTGGCGAAATATATCGTTGCCATCCCGATATTCGCGCCTGCATCGACAATCACTTGCGGAGACACAGCAAATGGCAGTTTATACTCATGGTCAATAAATACTTTCTCTAAGCATTGAAGATCGGTGGTGCCACGACGAAGCACGACGTTCCGCCTCGCGGGCTTCAGAAAAATCTGAATATCGCCCTGTCCATGATGGATCGAACATAGTTTCAATGAATCAGAGAGAGAGGCCACCTGTTGATAGCGGCGAATACGTCGCTGCAAGCGCCAAACGTTTGATAAGAGGGTTCTCATTTAGCCTAACCGTTCATATCCGCAACTTGGAACTAGGAAACCATGTTCGGGCGTGTGCGGAAAGACTTGCCCAGGCGTCGGTGATTCGGTAATTTCAAAGGAAACGCATTCTCGGCAAATGTCGAATGTCTCTGTGTATGACGGTCCAACCCAGCCGGAGATCCAGTATTCACCCGGAACAAGGGGCGGTAGTGCTATATCAAACCGGAGATCACATTTGTTGTTAGTTATCGTTATAAATGGGGATGCTTTTGGTAGCGCCTGCATTAAAGTAGCACCTAGAGCGTTGCTGATGTCAAACGCGGCCATCGCTGGTCGGTGGTGTGGCTGCCCAATTAATGAGCAGTCTATTTGCAATATATAATTAGGTTGATGTCCGAGCAATCGTATACCGATATGATCGAACGCGAATGTGGGTTGAACCGAGTGCGAGGTTCGGCTCCAGTTATTGACTGTAGCGCGATGCTGATTATGCATATAACGATGAAAACAGTCATCAGGTTGCCCGTCGAAATCGAGCGACCCATTATTCAAAAGAAGAGCACGAGAACATAAGTTCCGAATTGCATCCATGTTATGGCTGACAAAAAGGACTGTGCGCCCGTCGTTCGAGGCCACATCATGCATTTTGCCAAGGCACTTTTTCTGAAAATCCGCATCGCCGACTGCCAAGACCTCGTCCACGATCAATATCTCCGGCTCCAGATGCGCCGCGACTGCGAACGCAAGCCGCATATACATGCCGGATGAAAAGTGTTTCACTGGGGTATCGAGGAAGCGCTCAACCTCGGCAAAGGCCACAATCTCATCGAACTTCCGTCCGATCTCGCGCCGCGTCATCCCAAGAATCGAGCCGTTCAGATAGATGTTTTCTCGCCCGGTCAATTCAGGGTGAAAGCCGGTGCCGACCTCAAGCAGGCTGGCAACCCGCCCCCGGATTTTGACCCGGCCAGCGGTGGGCTCGGTGATGCGGCTGAGTATTTTGAGTAGGGTGCTCTTGCCGGCGCCGTTGCGGCCGATAATGCCGAGGACTTCCCCCTGCTGGACCTTGAAGCTCACATCCTTGAGCGCCCAGAATTCTTCAATGTCATCGCCTTGGACGATCTGTCGTCCGCGCACGAGATCGACGGCCTTGCGGGCAAAGTTTTTAGCTTCGCGGCCGATGACATCGCGCAGCGCAATATAGCGTTCGCGCTGAACGGATCGGTGGCCGACGAGAAAGGATTTGGAAAGGTGTTCGATGCTGATGACCGACATGCGCTGTCGCAATCGCCCCGGTCAGATCAGATCGGCGAAGCTCGCTTCCATCTTCCGGAATTGGCGTAGACCAAACCACAGGAAAAAGGCAGCGACCAGAATGCTCATCAGGAAGCCCGGCAGATAGAGGCGGCTCTCGCCTCCGAGGACGCACCAGCGAAAGCCATCGATGACTCCGACCACCGGATTCATCGAATACAACAGGCGCCACTGCTCCGGGACGATGCTGGAGCTGAATCCAATCGGGGAGACGTAAAGGCCGAGCTGGACGATGAACGGGATTACGTAGCGGAAATCCCGATATTTGACGTTGAGCGCGGTGATCCAAAGCGCGGGGCCGAGGCTCGCCAGGAACGTCAACATCACGAAACCCGGAAGGAGGAGCATCGGCCAGCCGGGCGGATATTGGTACCATATCATTAGTCCGACCAAGATGAAGAAGCCGATGATGAAATCCACGAAGGCCACCACCACCGAAGCGGCCGGGACGATCAATCGCGGAAAGTAGACCTTGCTGATGAGGTTGGCGTTGCCGATCAGGCTGTTGGATGCGTCGGCAAGCGCGGTAGAAAAGAACGTCCACGGCAGAATCCCGGCGAATACGAGCAGTGCATACGGAGCGCCTTGCGACGGCAGGCCGGCGAGCTTGCCGAAGATGACGGTGAAAACCACCATGGTCAGGAATGGACGAACCAGGGCCCACGCCGCGCCGATCACGGTTTGCTTGTAACGGACCGAAACGTCGCGCCAGGCCAGCACCCAGAACAGCTCACGATAGCGCCACAGGTCCTTCCAATAGTGCGCAGCGAGGCGGCCCGGCTCAAGGACCAGTTCCTGGATCACAACCTCGGTCACGCGGATTCCGGCTGGGTCAAATCAGACCGCACAGGCCGGGCTGGTCTGGGCTGGAACTAATCAAGACCGACCGCACAAGCGCATCCAGCTGATCGGCAAACGCCGCGATCCTGAATCGGCCTCCTCGGTCGCCACCACATGACGGCCGTTCGAGCGCTGCACCGATCGCCGCTATCAGCGCGTCGCAATCCTGAGGGTCCACCGCCTGGCCGAGGACGCCGTCCGCAAGCGGATCGAGGCTGCCATCCTGGTTGCCACCGATTACGCTGATGCCACACGCCATCGCTTCGAGGAAGACGATGCCAAAGCCCTCCCCGGTGCTCGGCATCACGAACGCGTCCGCGAAGCGGTAATGGTCTGGAAGTTCTGCCGGCTCAGCGGGACCGGCGAACCGAACCACCTCCGCCACACCCACCTCCGCCGCCAGCGCTTCCAGCCGTGCGCGGTCATCTCCCTCGCCGACAATGACATAAATGGTCTCAGGGTGACGGAGAAGCACCCGCGGCAGCGCCTGGATCACCCGGTCGTGCCCCTTGTATTGTTCGCACGCCGCCAAGCGGGAAACCGTCATGAGCACTTTTTTTCCGCGCGCCTGATAACGATCGACGAGATACTGCGGCTTTGATCCCGGCGTGAACCGGGCCTCGACGGTGTTGGCCAGAACCTTGACCCGTTCCGGTGCGATGCTGATCCACGCGAGCAAGCGCCGTCGGGTGTAGCGGCTCACCGAGGTGATGAGGCTCGCCGTCTCCGCCGCCCGGCGATGCAGCCAGGACAGCTCCTGCCACGCGTCGGTACCATGCACTTGGATCCAGAGCGGTGCCCCCAGAATTCTGGCGAGGAGCGCAGCCATCGGTGCCATATATAAGTGCCCGCAGAACACGATGTCGAGCGGCCGGTACGTCCACATTGCCCAAAGCGCCGCGCCCGCGTAGGCGAATTTGCCCCCGTGTGATCCGAGCTGCCGCACCCGCGGCGGCAATTCCGCAGCCGGCACCGCGCCGCGTCGGGGCAGCACGATCACTTCGTCAATCCGATCGATCCGGGCGAGCGCAGCGAGAAAATCGCGGTTGTATTGTGCAATGCCGCCGGCGCTCCCGAACGCATCGGTAACGAGTGCCAGTACCCGGTGCGGACGTTTGGCCAAGGCGCGGCTCGTCATGCTGCCGCGACCTGATATGCCCACCGCCGCGCCCACGCGCAGCGGTCAACGGCAAGAGCCGGAACCCGCCGCCATTGCTGGGCCCGAGCATCGCGCTGCAGCCACGCGTTAATCGGGGTCGTGAAGCCGGTCTTGGGGCGATCGATGACCTTGGGCGGAAGCGCAACGCGCGGCGCGCCCGCAAGCACACGCTTGAATTGCCCTCCCTTTGCGGTCACCGACGCGACTTGGCTCAGCAGCTTCACATCGACCAATGGGACCCGCACCTCGAGCGAATGCGCCATGCTGGCCCAATCGGTGTCGCGCAACAGCTGATTGCGCATGTAAAGCGCGGATTCCAGGACGGCGACCTTGCCGTAGCTGGTCTTCGGCATGGGATTCAGCACGGATGCGATGCGGTGCAGTGGATCAAGGCGACGCAGCCCTATGCGCGCGACCTCAGGATCCATCACAGTATCGAGTTCCCATGGCATGAACAGGCCGCGGCGCAGTAAATAAGCGCCCGCGTAGCTCCCGCCATATTTCAAGAGGCCCGCCGCCTTGGGACTCATATGATGTCCAAACAGAGGCTCGAGGTTGGTGAGGACCCAACGCGCCAGATCGCCAACCAACGGCACGCGCCCAGGAACCGCCAGTGCGCGCACCCAGCGCGGCACATCGCGAAACGACGGATAGCCGCCAAACAGCTCGTCGCCGCCGAGGCCGGAAATCGCAACTTTGAGGCCCAGTTCGCGCGCCGCCTTGCTGACGAACCACGTGTTGAGACCGTCGATCGTAGGCTGGTCCATGGCTTCGAAAATTTTAGGCAAGTCGTCGCGAAACTCCCGCTCGGTCACGACTCGCGCGACATGGCGCGTCCCATATCGTGCGGCGACTTCCTCCGCGAGCGGAGCCTCGTCGGCGATTGTGCCCTTAAATTCCTCGAACCCAAGGGTCACGGTCTGGATATCCTGCTGTCCGGCATCCCGCATTAAGCCAACCAGGGCACCGGAATCGATACCGCTCGAAAGAAATGCACCGACCGGAACATCGGCCACCAGATGATGCCGCACGCTGTCGAGGAGTGCCTCGCGAACGCGCGTCATCGCTTCTTCCATGATAGCGGGCGGATCAACCGGCTGGGCGTCACAATAGGCCTTGGCAAGGAAAAAGAACGAGTTCGCCTCGCGCGTGCCGGTGCGATCCACCCACATGGCTGTACCGGCCGGCAGCGCGCGGATGTCTTGATAAGTCGTAAAGGGTTCGGGTACGCTGCCGAACAGGCAAAATCCCACCCAGCCAGCGGGCTCCTTATCGCGCGAAATCTTGCCGCCGGCCAGCAGCGCTTTGACTTGGGATGCAAAGCGCAAGGTCCAGCCATCGTCCGCGTAATACAGCGGTTTTATCCCGTACGGATCCCGCGCAAGCAGCAGCGCGCGCTTGCCTGCGTCCCACAGGCCGAATGCGAACATGCCGCGGAGATCGTTGACCAGGGCTTCGCCTTTTTCAGCATAGAGATGCAGCAATACCTCGGTATCGGTGTGCGTGCGGAACCTATACCCTTTTGCTTCCAGCCCGGCGCGCAATTCACGGTAGTTGTAGATTTCCCCATTGAACGTGATGACAAGCCTGCCATCAACGCTCGACATGGGCTGGGCACCACGCTCCGACAGGTCGAGGATTGCCAACCGGCGATGTCCCAGGCCCACCCGTTCGTCCGGTGATAACCACTCGCCGCGGCCATCCGGGCCCCTTTTGGCCATGTGGTCGCGAATGTTCCGCAGCTCGGCGGGATCGGCTGGGTTGGCGGCGTAATGATATGCGTATATGCCCACGATGCCGCACATGTTTCGCGTTCTGGCGCTCAGGAGCCGTTTGTCCGCAGCTTCGGCTGGCCGACGATGCCACCGTATCGCAAATCAGCCAGGACCGCGCGAATCCTTGCGGCGTGGCCGTGCCAGGGCCTAATGGCGTCGTCGGCTGGCGTGAAGCGCGACCAACTGCTGGAGGACCGGTTCGAGCTCCGGATACTGGTCGCAATGCGCGGGTCGCACCCGCCGCCTTCGTCCGCGGCTAAGCGCTGAGATCATACAGGCAGCGACCGATGGTCGAAAGGGCAGTCCCGTGATCCTCGCCACCGCTGCCGGACCAGCCTACCGGTAGTCCGTGTTTCGACCGCTGCAAACAATCACACACCGCGCCCGTCGAGCCTGCCTCCACCGCCACCGCGGTATTCGAGCCTGATTGCAAGACGGAGGGCTAGGTTGATATGGCACACCGGTCGGTCCGCACCGAACCGCCTTTGCGTTCGCATATGACCGCGCGCTCGATGGCATGCAGTGTGTTTGCAAGTCCGTCAACATCACCCGTGTTGACGCGAAAATACCTGTCGGCCGGCAGTGCGCTACGCGCCAGCAGGTGAACATCGGAGTCTTCGCTGCCGACGAACAAGATTCTTTTTCCCGATTCGATACAAGCATGGATCTTTGATGGTAGCACGTAGCCAACGAACGAATCGCGTAACGTGATGAGGTGCACGTCCGCCGCAAGCAAAAGACATGCAAGGTTCTCAAGCGGAACCGGGGATGAACGGTAGACAGGCAGTTTGCGGAAAGTTAACTCAGCGGCGACGCGGTCGGCCTTCGCGCCCGTTGCGTTCAGCCAGCACCGCAGACCGAACTTTGATTGAGCAAAGTATTTCGCATACCCTTCTATGAAGGTGGCCTCATCGTGGGCGACACCCCAATTGCCTGAATAGAGGATGACCCCGGACCCGTCTCGTAATTCATTCGGCAGCGGCAGAGCCGCAAGGCCGGGCGCGAATTCCACTGGCGAGGGATTGCGCTTCAGGTGAATCCGCTCCGCGCTAATGCCGGAGTCCGCAAGCCGCTTGGCTTGATCGATGCCCAGAACTTCGAACTCGTCAACGTGACGTCGCCAAAACCGCGTGAGTGCCAGCAGCAGCCGGAGAAGGAACCCGCTTTTTCCACGCTCGGCTATCAGGCACTCCGGATGAAAATCCGAAATCCGATAGATCAGCCGTTTCCGCAGCAGCATGTTGAGCGGAGCAATGAAATGCAGCATCAACGGAGGACTGCCGGTGAATATTACCGTATCGGCGCTGCGCATGGCTGCAAAAGCTGCCCGCAGCAACATAACATTCGAAACGACCGTCCAGACGGCCCGGACTGTGAATTGGTTCTTCTGGTAGGTTCGCCGATGGACCCGGATTACCTCCAGCGTGCCTTCCCCAACCGGTCCGGGGCGATCACGTTCCGACAAGCCGGATGTCAATCCTACAAGCGTAACCACCCAACCGCTGGTCGCCCATTCGCGCGCGAACAACATGGAATACTGACCTACCGCGCCGAAGTCAGGTGGCAGCCAGTCGCAAATGTAAACAAGTCGCTTCTGTGGCATTATTCTAGGCTTAATGCGCGCGGCCGTGCGATACCGCGGTGACCAAGCCACCATCAACCGCGCTCAGCTTTCTTGGACTTCGCAGCGGATCCGGGCGCGCGAACCGCACCGTCTTCGACGCACGCATTCCGCAAGACTTGCCCGCGGATCCATTCATCGGCGACACGACGCCCGCCCATGAATTTCGGTCCATGGAGACCACTTCAACCTCGCCTCGGATTGTGTCCGTTACCTGAGTTGCGCCCCCGAACGCCCGTTGGGCCATCAACGTCATCAACGAGACGGTTCTCGACATTCTTCCCGGCAACCTGAGGCGACCATATCGACGAGCCGATCAATCGACACCATTCATCGGAACCGATGTTGACCGGACCCAGAAAACCCGAACGTATCAGCCACCACGTATTTTGATACATTCATCGATGTACAGAAACGAACGCCTCAGCATCGCGCCATACGGTGATTCCGCCACCTTCGTTACTATTTTTTCCGGGCGGCAATCAATCAAGTGCCCGACGAAATAGGGATCGCAAAAGTCCTGAAGCCACCAGTTCCGCAAACAGCCGCCGTCGTTCCGAATTCTTAGCGCTTCCACGCCAAGAACCCCTATTCATAAATACCTAAAGCTACCGCACTCCGGGTGAACTTGCCCCGGAGCGCCAGTTGCCAAAGTGCCACCCCCACGGTCTGCTCCCTAGCTATACCAGAACAGCCGCTGTTTAACCTCCGCATGTTCGCGAGTTCAACAGAGTTAGCCGCATTTTTCTGTTGCCGATCCGGGATTGCATCGGAAAGTTCGAAGGTTCTTGACAGCCATGCAGCCTATTGCGTGCCCGCAGCGATTCCAATCTAACAAAGCGCTTCGGGCGGAGGAGAAACGCGTCCTTTTAGTTGCATCGGCGACTCACAAGACACGGACTGCGAGCGGTCAGAATTCAGGTCAGCATACTCCTGTCATCACCACGACACGTCATTTGTTACGGCACGCCGTCAACCCGAGTTCCGTACCGTATCCGCGTCTGCCTCGCGTATGACAACGCATAATCATTTACGGACGCGTCTGGGCGCCACCCTCGGCGGCCGAGCGCACCCGTTTTCTGCTTGCAGTCCGCGTCGTTGAAAGTCACGCGGTGCACTCCCGCTGCGCAAGTTTGCAAACTTGGACTCACACCGATACGCTCGGCAACCAATTTCAGCGACTTCTGGAACTAAAGACCACATCCGATACAGTCACCCTTCCTGTTAGCTATTATAGTATTTATGCGCAGATTGATATTTATCATATAACGTAATTTTCTTCATATTGACCTTGTTTAGTACGGCACCAATGAAGTTTACCTCAACTTCCCTCGTTCTTTTTAGAGCCTTTTGAACGACGTCCATTTGCGTAACACCCCATTCGATCACCAGAACATAATAATCAACTAGGCCCGCAGTTATGCGCAGGTCAAAGGCAACGAGCGGAGAAAGATCCACCACGGCATATTTGTAGGTTCGCCTTATGTCCTGAAAGAGCTTTCTCGTCAATTCGCTGGTTAGGACTTCGCTTCCAACCGGCCAATCCGACACGGCGACAGCTGGCAAGAATGCCAAGCCGTTCTGCGGGTCGACCCACACTGCCTCTTCGAGCGAGCACTTACCCAAGAGGACGTGAAAAAGACCAACGTTTGCCTGTGGAGCGAGCAGACGCGATACCGAGGGATTACGAAGATCGCAATCCACAAGAATTGTTCGTCCCGCCCGCATCGCGGTCTGCGCGAGCCCAACGGCCAAGGTCAACTTGCCCTCTCCCGGGAGCGATGATGTCACGCCGATGACCTTACAGGAACCGGTATCTCCAATCCGCTCCGCGGCGAATTTCACGGACCGGAGTGCCTCCGCGTACGGCGACAGCGGGGCATTTGTCACGGTCGCCAGAATTTCGGACTCCCTGCGCGTTTGGCGGGACTCGGCGGCGACAACGCCTCGCCTAAACAACTTTGGCGACGTATCGGCGAGCGTGGGAAGAAGTGCCACGCACTCGATGCTGAGCGCCAACTCTACTTGTTCTGCAGTTCGAAATCGGCGATCCATAAATTCCTTTAGGGTTCCGATACCGATCCCGAGAAATCCCCCTGCAACCAGAGCAAAGGGCCAGACCACCGTATTTCGCGGAGAACTTTTGATTGCGTCGGAAGCCGGCGCAATCAATCGGGCCTCGCTGATTGGAAATGATTGTTGCTGAAGCGCCTGCGTGTAGAGTTGAAGGAAATTGTCGTAGAGCTTCCGATAGCTTTGGGCAGAGCTCTCCAAGCCGTTCAAGGTTATCAGGGCCTGCTGGGTCGCTCGGAATTCTGAAACCTGCGTTGCAAGGCGGGTCTCCTGTTCTTCCAAACGTTGTTTGGCGATCACATATTCGCTCTTATAGGTCTCCGCGATCCGTCCCAATTCGTCGATAATAGACTTTCGAATACCCTTGATCTGGCTGCGCAGGTTGACCACCGACATGTGGTGCTCTCCGACCCGCACGGAAAACTCCGCGGCGTGGTTCACGAGGTCAAGATACTTCTCCCGTAGTTTTGTGATGATCGGATTGCTCAAGGCGTCCGTCATCGTCGCGTCCGTCAGGTCGGGCTCCTCCGCCCGAATTATCTTTTCAATGCGGGCAAGGCGGGCCTGGATATCGGCCACATGGGCGCGAGCGGTGGAGACTTGCTCATTGATTTCGGCCAGTTGCTGGTCGCTCATCAGCTGCCCGCTCGCGCCCGTGCTTACCATGTTGTACTTTTGTTTGAATTCTACCACGGCCCGCTCGGCGGCCGCCGTCTGCTCGCGCAAGGTTTGCAGCCGATCTTGAAGCCAATCGCTTCCCCGCCGGCTGATCTGGTATTGGGCATTCATCTGGTCGAGCACGTAGGCGTCCACGACCGCGTTGGCAATTTTCACCACCGTTTCCGCGTTGCGCCCACGGACATCGATCTTGATCAGGTAGCCGATCCCCATACGCCGAACATCCAGACCGCCCAACACCGCGCCTACCGCTTGGGAGACACGGTCCCTCTCGGACATGGGTTGCTCGGGGCGTGCCCAGCCTAGGCGCCGATAAATCTCATCAAAAATTTTGGCGATCGGATCCGGGTTGGCTTGCGTGAATTCCGGATCATCGCCAAGGTGCAACTGATTGACTACATTTAGCGCCACGTTCGGGGATTTTAGAACGCCTATTTGAGTTTCAACCCAGGACGAATCCGCCGGACCATCGGTCAGGAGGGATTGTTGAAACAATTGGCCCCGGCGCGCCTCGATCATCATCGTGGCGGAAGCCGAGAAGGTCGGTGGGGTTAGCCATAAATACAATGCCGCCAACAGCGCCGCCAGTAATACGCAAACCAAAATAGAAAAATACCGCCGACGCAGAAACGCCCAAGCGAAATCGAACTTTCCGCGCAACGCTTCGAACTCGGAGGGTCCTGATACCAGATTCGTAAGCGATTGCGATCTGTCAACATGAAGCATGACGCTCTTTTCGCCTCGTTATTCTTGCCTTCGCTGGTTGCGTTTAGGACGCTAATGCGCAACCGAAGGACTGATGCCGAATGGGAACCATCCCGGATATGGCTACCATCGCTGGGCGGAAGGCCGCTTGTCGCCTGCCATTGCGGCCCTTTGAGCCGCACCACCGCCGTGTATATGTTGATGGGGATCGCGATGTCCAGTCACAGCTCGTGCCAGCGCAGGGGCTTTGGGTCGCATTGGCAATTTGGCACCTTACAACGTGGACGCGAGACCCTTGCTACAGGCACTTCCGTCGGCGCCGCGGGTCTTGACCGTCGTCGTACTGCGCTAGCGAACGCGTAACGGGTTGCATTTTACAATCCCGGTTCACAACCGAACTGCAGCAATTCCATCTCAATATGAACTGAATGGGGTATACGATCTTTAGTAGTGACGCCAAAGACGGGATCGGTGCGGCAGATCGGCTCAGGTAAAATATTGAGGGTTCTGTCGGCAAGGCGGATTGGGTTCATGGGGAGGATGCTGCTTAGCGAGCGTCTCTTCGATGGTGTTGGCCGATGCCTGGGCGGATGTCCCGACCTGCGCCGCGACCGCAACTTGGCTGCACATTCGGCTTGGTCGTCGGCCGGCCCGGGCCCGCCTTTGAGCCTGACATGCTCGTCGCACAGTGCCGCATTCGCGCGATTCCTGCAGCGGCCGACCTCATAGCCGATCTCGTAGCGCCTGTTGAACTTCCGCACTGCGGGGCATATGATACAAAGATGGGCGGTGCGTCAGGGTTGAAAGCGAAACCGTCGCACCCGCGCCGCAACCGTCCAGCGCGTATCGGCGAACATTGGCTCACGGCCATAATGCCCACGATCCCCATTATCACTGCAATCGATTGGCGACGGTATCGCCGGTCAGTCTTCGCCCTCGGCCTCGTTGCTCTCACCGGGTCCGGCTGCTCCAAGCAAGAAGCCCGCGAGGACAAGGCCGAGTATTTGTCGCGCGCAAACGATTACTTTGCCGCCGAGCAATACGAAAAGGCGGAAGCCGAATACCGCAATGTGCTCCGCATTGATCCGGCCCACCCCGCGGCGCTGCGCCAACTGGGAATCCTCTATCACGGTCAGGGCCAGTTGCTGCGGGCGCTTGCTCTGCTGAAGAGATCGGCGGAACTGGAGCCGGAAAACGTTGAGGTCCGGCTCAGGCTGGCGCAGACTTACCTGTCTCTCGGAGGCCTAAAAGAAGGGCGGGAGGCGGCGCAGGCGGTCCTCGATCGCCAGCCCGGAAACGGAGAGGCGCTGGTGACACTGGCCGACACTGCCGTGACGCCGCAAGACATCGAGGCTACGCTGGCGGTCATTGAGAAGCTCCGCCAGCAGGATCGCGATCGACCTGGATACCATCTAGCGATGGGCCAGCTCAAGTTGCGGCAACAGGACCAGGCGGGGGCGGAAACCGAATTCAAGCTAGCGGCGGCGTTGGAGCCGCAGTCGAGCGCTGTTAATTTCGCGTTCGGGAACCTCTATTGGAATCGGAACGATCTCAAGGCCGCCGATGCGGCGTTCCGCAAAGCCGCCGATGTTGCGCCGCTGCAATCCATTTTTCGGATGAAATATGTGGATTTCAAGATCCAGACCGGCGCCGTCGCCGAGGTCACGGAAATGCTCGAAAACATCAGCCGGCAAGCCCCGGATTACCTGCCGCCACGCGTCTATCTGATGAAGCTTGCCTGCGCGGAACGCCTCACCGACGATTGCGCCACGCGCGCTAACGCCATTTTGGCCCAGGACCCGGAAAGCTTCGACGCGCTGTTCGTGCGTGGCAATCTCAGTCTGGCCGCAGGGGACGCCGCCAAGGCGGTTCGAGAATTTGAGCAGCTCAACCGCCTTTATGATCGCAATCCGCAAGCCAGATACCGCCTGGCCGTGGCCTATCTCGCCAATGGACAGATGGACGCCGCCGTCAACAGCCTGAATACAGCCCTCGCCCTCAATCCGCAGTTGGAAGCGGCAACCGTGCTGCTGGCCGAATTGCGGCTCAAAAAGGGTCAGTACGCGGCCGCAGTCGACTTGCTGACCCGGATGATCGACGAACGGCCGCAACTCGATACGCCATACCTGCTGCTTGCAAACGCCTATTTGGCCGAGCAAAACCGCGATCAGGCGTTGGAGGTCCTCCGTCGGATGGCGGAGCTGTTCCCCAAGGACCCTCGGCCTTCTTATCTCGTCGGTACACTCCTGCTTCAGCAAGGCAAGCAACCCGAGGCCCGCACGGCCTTTGCGAAGTCCCTGGTGGCTTCGGCGGATTATCTGCCCGCCGTGGAAGGGCTTGCGGATCTGGATATTGCCGAGAAGCGGTATGCGGACGCCCTGGCTCGGATACAGCCTTACATCGATAAAGCCGCCAAGCTCACACAGCCATGGATTGTCAGAGCGAAAATCTACTTTGCGCAGCGGGACTTTGCGCATGCGGAGGCCGACCTGTTGAAGGCCATCGAGATTGATCCCAAATCGCAGGCGGGCGTCTCGTCAT
The DNA here is from genome assembly GCA_963802745.1 of uncultured Alphaproteobacteria bacterium. Taxonomy (GTDB): domain Bacteria; phylum Pseudomonadota; class Alphaproteobacteria; order Rhizobiales; family Xanthobacteraceae; genus JAJPKK01. The sequence continues at coordinate 136,366 of CAWDKL010000049.1, forward strand.
TGGCCCAGCTCTACACGGCCTGGAGCAAGCCCGAACAGGCGGTCGAAACACTCACGGCCTTCGTCAAGGACAACAATGATGTGCCCACCCTGATGCAGCTTGCATTGATCCAGGATAGCCTGAAGCACGTCGATGCAGTCCGCGCCACTTATGAAAAGCTGCTCGCCGTGGATCCGAAATATTTCCCCGCGCTGAACAACCTCGCCGTGCTGGAAAGCGACGCGGGCCAGCTCGAATCCGCTTACGACCTGGCGAGAAGGGCGCGAGAGGTGGTCCCGCAGGAACCGCATACGGCCGATACGCTTGGCTGGATTTTTTTCAAAAAGGCCGACTACGGCAACGCATTGCGATTTCTTCAAGAAAGCGCCGCTGCGCTGCCGTCGGATGCGGGCATCCAGTTCCATCTCGGGATGGCGCATTACATGCTGGGGCAGGAAGCGGCGGCCCGTCAGGCGCTGCAAAAGTCGGTTGATGCCACCACCGAATTTTCCGGGCGCAGCGAGGCGCGCCGTCGGCTTGCCGTGCTGGCGGTCAACCCGCGTACCGCGGATGCGGCGGCCCGGACGACGCTCGATGCTCAATTGCGTGACATGCCGAACGATCCGGTGGCGTTGCTGCGGCTCGGCGATATCCTGCAGCGCGACGGTGCCATCGAGGAAGCCGCGAAAACTTATGAAAAGGCGGTCGGCGTCAATCCGCAATTTGCCCCCGCGACCCGGCGCCTCGCCCTCATCAACGGCCGGCGTCTGGTCGATGACCAGAAAGCCTTCGAGGTGGCGACCAAGGCGCGGCAGGCGTACCCCGACGATCCCGAATTGGCGAAGGCGCTCGGAATTCTCAGCTACCGACGCGGCCGTTATCTGCAATCCAGCGAGTTGCTGCAGGCGGACGCCGCCCGCCGCGGCGACGATGCGGAACTTCAATTCTACCTCGGAATGTCGTACTACCAGCTCAAGCGGTGGAGTGAAACCAAAACCGCGCTGACGCGCGCCCTGAGCGCCGATCTTCCGTCCCAACAGGCGCACGAGGCGCGGCGCGCGCTGGCGGATTGCTGCCAGCCGGCACAAGTAAAGTGAGTCCACGGGGCGGTTGAGGTCCCAACGTTAGCGTGGGGCAATGCCCGCAAAGGTGGGCGACGCCCGCAGCGCGGAAGGCCGGGCAAGCAGCGAACCCTACCCCAATTCGCTCCACGGCAATCGTCTGGCGTTGCAACCCGGTGCCGCGATGACGGCGAAAACCGGCGTGATCTCTCCACCGGAGCCGAGAGCGCGCAGAAACTTGGACCACAGACGATAAAACGCGGTGGTCCAGATCGGCTGCTCGGGGTAGATGCGGCCGCGAAACACGATGAAGACGTCATCCGTGGCGGCGGCTAGATTATTTATGGTATCTCGATGCGACCCGTATGCTGTAGGAACGCCCACCAGCATGCGGCAATCCGGCGTCGTCGCGACGGCGAGCGGCATTCCGACGGTATCTCTTTCGGCAACGTAGAAACGATGGCGAATCAAAAATTCGGCGGCCCGATCCTTGGCCTCGGTTCCATCTCGCGGATCTGAGGTCACCTTCCACGCCAGCGTCAGCGGAAGCAACAGCAGCACGAACCACTTAAGGGCGGGCGAACAGTTCACGCCTGACACCCAGTACGCAAAACCCGATGGTAAGAACCAGCATGATGGTGTTCGCCGCTATGTCGCCCTGCGGATTGTGGATCGCGTGATAATACTCCTGACCGCACCCCATCAAGCAGATGCGCACAACATTCACCGCGATCACCGACCCGCAGGCGGCAAGACAGAACAGCAAATCCCTGCGCGACGGGGTGTGTGCGACGAACCGGCTGATGCCGATCCAGCAGAGGAATGCGACCGACACATTTTTGAGCGATGAGCAATCGGGAAACACCACCATGTTTGCGGAGCCATCGGCCATCCGGACCATGTTGCCGACCCGCTCGGTCCCCAATAGCCACGACACCATGGCGGCATCGGTCGCTAAAATGGGCTCGGAAAAAAAGTGAAACAATATCGGCGACCACAGCATGGGCACGGTCACCGCCAGCAGGATCACGGCGCCGCGGCCGCGGGCCGAACCGCCATGCCCCAACAGGAGGATGTAAAAGCTCAATCCGGTCACCGCCAGCCAGCTTGCGGGGGAGACCGGCAGCGCGACCAGTAACAGGAAAACCGCGGCCACCGCGAAATCGGGGGCACGGATCAACTCCGTCCTGTTGTCGCGCAACAGCAGCGTCACGCCGGCAAAGCAGGCGAACAGCACGATGACGCTGATATTGGCAAACCCGCCGATCCAATCGCCGGAACGCGCCGATTGGATGATGCCACCCGCCAGCCCGTTGGCGCAGCCGAGGATATAAAGGCCGGCGAAAAAGTCGCCGCGCGACATTGACCGCCGGAATGCAGAGACTGCGTCATACCGTATCGTTGCAAATTCCGCCAGGCTCGCAGACATAGGCCTGCATCACCGCCGAAACAAACATACCGACGGCACCGCCAGTACGTTTTCCAAAAACCATTTGGCAGGAAGCGACCAACTATCCGTCAGGCGACGCCGATACCAGCCAAATAGTCCGAGGAGAGCCAAAGCCAAGCCGGGCAAGCCAGCGCCCGCGGTCGGTCCCGGAACGCCACATTCTTCGACCTGCGTACGCCGCGCATTATCGGCCACAAAGCCTTTATAGTTACCAGGGGTGCTGTAGTAAATATTGGTGAAATTGCCGCTGCCAGTATTGTGTTGGCTGGCGCCGGACCATGTCCCCACCTGGTTGGTCCCGTAGACGGCCCACTTGTCGGACGTCTTCCCGTTACCACTCGCGCCGCCGAACGAAGGAACATTGCCGTCCGAACCACGACTTGTTCCAAGAGAACTCGGTATCGCTATCTGGCCGAAGTCACTGCCGGTAATTCCTGCATTCGTTTGGTTGCTCACGAAACTGGCGGATGCGTATCCCTGGATACCACTCGGATGCTGTGCAAACCATTGCGCCGTCAGATTATCCGCAAGACAGGAACCAGGCAGGGCAATACTTCCGGCCGCCAACGCTGCCGCGCCGGCCATGATGGCACGCCGTCCAGAGTTACGATCGTGCCTCTGCCTATAATACCTCATCATAGCCCACCCATCGCCAGATGCAGTGCACAACCTCTCGTACACCGTACGATTATGCCTGATCCCGTAGCAACCAAAATCTAGTTTAGATTTACAAACGAGCGTATTCGTTACGCGTCATCGACGAGCCTGTCAAGCTTTCGGCGCTACGGGTTGCTAGGCTACGGGATTCACACATCTTTAGGTCCGGCCAAGCCGGAAACAGAACAAGTGCTTGTTTCTCAAGGCTTTTTGCATTCGAGTGCCACGATTGGGTCTTTTCTGTAAGCTATTGAAAACATTCGCTTTTTTGAGATGTGCGAGTCCCGCAGGTTGCTAGGGGAGCGTGCGGGGTAGCGGCCCTCCAACGGCAAACGGCGAAAGGCCGCTACTCCCGGTTCCTCCCGGCAATCTCGGCCTGCCACGGCGCGACCCGGCGCTCGATCAGCCCGATCAGGGCATTGAGCCCGATCGCCATCACCATCAGCACGACGATCGGCACGAACATCGTCGCGGTGTCGAAATTATTGGCCGCGTTGATGATGATGGCGCCGAGCCCGGAGATGCTGGTAAAAAATTCCGCGATCACCATGGCGACAACGGCACGACCGACCGCCAGCCGGATGCCGGCCATGATGTAGGGCAGCGTCGCGGGCAAGATGATCCGGCGCAGGATGACGGCGTTGGGCGCCACAAAGGATTTGCCCACTTCGATCAGGCTTTTCGGTACCGCGGTGACACCAAGCCAGGTGTTGATGCAGATCGGAAATACCGACATCAGGAACACCACCGCGGCTTTCACCGCGAAGCCGAGTCCAAGCCACAGCACCAGCAGCGGCACCAAGGCGACGAGCGGCATGGCGTAGCCCGCCGTCACATAGATGCCGAGGGCTGCCTCGGCGACCCGGTAGCGGCCGATGATGAGGCCGAGCGGCACGCCGAGCAGGATGGCAAGGGCATAACCCATCGCGAATGGCTGCAGGCTTTCGCCCATCGCAGCGCCGAGCTTGCCAGAGCGGGCGAGGTTGACGAAGGCTACCGCGATCGCGCTCGGATAGGAGCCGAACACCGGATTGATGTCGCGCCCGAACCACTCCCACACCGCGAGCAGCGTCGCGACCGACGCCGCGGTAATGACCCAGTCCGGCACGCGCGTGCGCCGTCCGGCGGACGCACCGTCGGCATCGTCCGTCTCGGTCGCCCGCTCGCTATTGCTATCCGCGATTTGCGCCATGAGACTGTCTTCGGATCAGTGCATGGCTGCCGGCATCGTCGGCGCTGCATCATCCGGCGCGCCGTGCAGCGCCTTCCACACATGATAGCGCGTATCCGCGAACGCCGTGGTGCCGCGTGCGACGCCGAGATCGCCGCGCGGCCGCGGCAGCGGCACGGCAAGGATTTCCTGCACCTTTCCCTCGCGCATGATCACGATGCGGTCGGCGATCAGCACGGCCTCATCGAGATCGTGGGTGACGAACAGTATCGTCTTGCGAGTGCGGGCGTGGATCGCGAGCAGTTCCTCCTGCATGGTCTCCCGCGTCTGCGCATCGAGCGCGCCGAAGGGTTCGTCCATCAAGAGCACCTTCGGATCGATCGCCAGCGCCCGGGCGATGCCGACCCGCTGCTGCATGCCGCCCGACAGTTGATGCGGGCGGCGGTCGCGCGATTGCGTCAGGCCGACGAGATCGAGATATTTTTCCGCGGTATCGCGCAGCACCTGTCCGCGCGCGCCCTTCATTTCGAGCCCGAACATCACGTTCTGCATGGCGGTGAGCCACGGCAGCAGTTCGGCATGCTGGAACACCATGCCGCGATCGTGGCCACAGCCCTTCACCTCGCGCCCATCCACCGTGACGCGTCCGGCGGTCGCGGTTTCAAGCCCCATGGCGACGCGCAGGGCCGTGGTCTTGCCGCAGCCCGACGGACCGATGAGGGCGACGATTTCGCCGTCGCGCACCGTGAAACTCACTCGCGACAGCGCTTGCACGGTCTGCGTGGCGTGGCCGACGCGCATGCTGAAGCGCTTGGATACGTCGATCAGGCTGACCTCGCCCACCGGCTCCTCCGCGGGTTGCTGCAGACCACCGCCATCGCGCCGCAACGCGACCGGCACCTGGATTTATCGGTGTTCGGGCATCGGCCGCAAGCCGGAGGGTCGAATGGCGAGTCGGCGCCAACCTCATGCTTTTTTTCCCGCGCGATGGCGTGCTAAGAGCGTTGCCATGAGCGTAACCGGGAAAGCCCCGGCGGATCACCGGCCCAAGGCCTCATATCCGTGCGCTCGCGGCTTGGTCGCGTGCGAATAGGGCGCACCAATGCGGCGAGGCCCGGCGCTTGGCATCAGGCTTCGGCACGTGCGCCTGGGCGACACAACATGGGAGGAGTTCGATGAAGGGTTTTTACCGCGATGCGCGCACCGGCGCCGCGATGCTGTTCGCCGTCAGCCTGTCGGGGGCGGCGTTCGCGGCCGATGCCGTGCCCGACCTGCAGGGCATCTACTGGGCAACTGAATACCATCCAAAGATCGTGCTGGTGGGCGGCGGCGAGCTGCCGTTCACGCCCGAGGGCAAGGCCGCCTATGAAAAGAACATCGCCGGCCTCAAGGACGGTTCGATCGTCAACAATGCCCGCCGGTTCTGCGTGCCCGATGGGCTGCCGCGCCTGCTGGCCAATCCGTATCCGTTCGAGATCGTTTACGGGCCGCCCGGCCAGACCACGATCCTTTACGAACTGAGCCACCTGGTGCGCCCGATCGCCATGGACAAGCCGATGCCGGGCGAGGAGGAGCTCACGACCTGGCCGTTCTATAACGGCCACTCGGTCGGCCATTTCGAGGGCGATACGCTCGTGGTCGAAACCGCCGGCTTCAACGAAAAAACCTTCCTGGACGCGACCGGCGCACCGCATACCGACGAACTGCGCACGCTCGAACGCATCCGCAAGATCAGCCCGACCGAGCTGGAGGACGTGGTCACGATCCACGATCCGCAATACTATACACGCGATTGGCAGACGCGGTTCGTCTACAAGCTGCGCAACGACATCCGCATCGAGGACTATAACTGCGGCGAGCCGCACCGCGATCTGTCGTCGGTGGCCGGCGTGCGGCGCCGCTGACCGGCCGCTCGGGTCCGTCGCGTCGCGAATACACCGCGTTCACCAAACCGCCATACCGAAGGGGCCTTCGATGCCAAGGTCGATGCACAGATTAGCCGATGATCGGCGCCGCGATCGCCCGGACAGCGGCCGGCGCGGCGCCGCTGTTATGGTGGCCGCGACCGTAGCTTTCATGGTCACGGCATCCGTGGCGGCGCAGACACCGTCCAGCGCGGGTCAAGTGCCGGATTTGGCCTCGACCACCTTCGCGTGGCTCGCCCTCGGCGCCGACTGGCGCGATCCGCCGGCCGGCAGCGGGCGCGGGCCGGTCAGGCAGGACCCCGACCATCCGTTCGTCGGCAATGTCGGTAACAATGGCCGCCAGGTGACGGTGCGGCTCGGCAATTATCGCGATCCGGTGCTCAAACCCTGGGCCGCGGCGCAGATGCGCGAGTCCAACGAGGAGGTCATCAGCGGCAAGCGGGCGGTCGGGTTCGCGGCGCAGGCGCGCTGCTATCCGGGCGGCGTGCCGGGGCAACTGCTCTATCCCGCCGAGCCGATGTATTTCATCCAGACGCCCAAAGAGGTGTGGATGATCTGGCAGCGCGACCACATGGTGCGCCGCATCTTTTTGACCGACAAGCATTCGGAACGCGTGGCGCCGTCGTGGTTCGGCGAATCGATCGGGCACTATGAGAACGGCGAACTCGTCGTCAACACCATCGGGCTGTTGACCAAAAACAGCTACATCGACAATCTGCGCACGCCACATACCGAGAAGGAGCATGTGGTCGAGCGCTTCAAGCTGGCGCCCGACGGCAATATGCTGGAAGCCCAGGTTGTGGTCGAAGACCCGGATACGTTCAACGAACCGCTGCATATGGCGCAGCGCTGGCGCAAGGTCAAAAACCCGATGCTGGAAACGGTCTGCGCGGAAAACAACGTGGACTATTTCCACCAGAATTTGTTTCCGCTGCCGGAGGCGACGACGCCCGATTTCTAGGCCCACGGGCGCGGTGCATCGCCGTAGCCCGGATTGGAGGCGAAGCCGGAAATCCGGGGGGCACCCCTGTCACGCGCTCGCTCACTCATTCGGCAGGGGTTGGGCAAATTCCACGCCGTCATAAAATTCCGAAACCGGAATCGTGATCGCGATTTCCGGCAAATCGAGACGATCGTCGCCGGTCAGCGTCAGCGCGGTGAAGGCGGCCTCGCCGGCTTGGCGGTAAAGGACCATGAGTCCGCTGCTCGAAGACTCGACGATGACGTAGCGCAGGATCGACGCGACCGCTGCATATTCCCGAACTTTCTCGATGCGGTCGCGTCGCCCTGACTCCGTACTCAGAACCTCGAAAACGATGACGGCACCGGGCGCAAGCCGCTCGGTGTCGGGAAACTTGGTGCAGGTAACAAGCGCATCCGGAAACCGGACTTTTTGGCCGATGGTCAAAATCCCAAGGTCGGGTCCATAGCAGGCGCACGGTGACCCGCGCAGCCGCGACTGCAGCGCAATAAGAATGTTCGTCGTGATGCGACTGTGCCGGGCGCTGCCGCCCGTCATGGCAACCGGTCGGATACCGTCGAACTCGTAGCGCCCTTCCTGGCGGGCTGCCCAGGAGAGGAACTGTTCGATCGTCCAGGGTTTGGTGAGAGCGACGTTCATCGTTAAAGGGTATCATGGATTGCCGTATGCAGACAGAGCCTCGTCGCGCGTTCGCCCGGTGGGGGCCTCTGGGTTCATTGCCAGTCGCCGGCACTTATCCGTTTTTGACGATGGCGGCGATCGGAACGGCGGCGCCGACCTTGTCGCCGCCACCGCGCCGCTTGGCGGCCTGCACCAGCGGCGGGCAGCGCTTGTCGTCATAATATTCCACCTGGCAATCCAGGCACTGAAAACATTCCGCCATAATAATCTTGCCGGATTTTTCGATGGCCCGCACCGGACAGGAGCGCGCGCATAGCTGGCATGGACTGCCGCATTCGCTCCGGCGCTTGAGCAGGTCGATGAGGTGCAGCCGGTCGAGGATCGCCAGCACGCCGCCGAGCGGGCACAGGAAGCGGCAATAGGCCCGCTCCGAAAACAGCCCGATGGCGAGCAGCACGCCGGCGTAAAAAACATACGGCCAGGCGCGGGTGAATTTCGACGTGATCGCGGTCTTGAACGGCTCGATCTCGGTGGTGGCGCCGGAGCCGTCGATGCCGCTGAGCACCAGCACGAGCACCGCCACCGCGGCGATGTATTTGCCCATCCATAGACGCTTCTCCAGCGCCTCGGACGGGTTCCATTGCGGCACCCGCAGAGCCCGCGACACTTGCGCGAGCAGCTCCTGCAGGGCGCCGAACGGGCATAGCCAGCCGCAGAACACGCCGCGGCCGAGCAGGATGACGGAGATCAACGTGTAGATCGCGACGATGACCATCAGCGGTTCGGCCAGGTAGAAGCCGATGTCGAAATGCCCGAATGGTGCCTGGACGTAATTCATGACATTGACGATGGAGAGCTGCACGCCCGCGGTCCAGCCGAGCCACACCAGCACCACCAGCAGGAAGCCGGTGCGCACCAGCCGGTGCGCCAGGCGCGAGCGGGAAATCCACGCCTGAAACACGAAGATCAGGGTCAGCGTGGTGAGCAACGCGGCGAGGATCGCGATATTCGTGCGCGCGTCGCGCCACGCTTCGACCCATGGCGCGACCGGCGGCGGGTCCGGCATGAGGATGTGCGCATCCGGCAGCTGGTAGTCGAGGCCGAACGCGACGCTGACCGGGCTGGTGCCTGTACCGTTGACCAACAGCTCCAGCCGCCACGGCTTGACGGGATCGAATGGCGCATTGGCGGGAAGCGCGAACAGCCCGGCATATTCCTGCGCTCTTATGCCCTCGCCGGCGCCGGTGCCGAGCCGCTGGTAGTCGCCCTCGACGAACGTGAAGGTCCGATCGCCTTGCACCAGGCGCAAGCGATCGAAGCGCCGCCCTTCCAATTCTCGGAAGTGTTTTGTGCCGAGAAAATCATAGGGCCCGTTGGAGGCCACGAAAATGGTTTGCGCATTGGCCGGAAACCGGCGCCGGTATTCTTCGAAATTGCGCAGACCCAGAAGATTGCCGCCGATCATCGGCGGCGTCAGCAGGCCGGTCATGAACTCGCTATAGACTTGATCGGTCGGGCCGAGCGGCACGTCGAGCTTGGCGTCCGGCGCACCCGCTTCCGCGAGCGCCGCCGCCACCTCGCCCGAGGTCACGCGCCGCCGCGCCACCGCGCCCTCGGCGACGAGGTCGTTCCACGACATCAGCTGAAAGCTCTCGGTGTCGAGCGTCGGCACCGTGACGGACGCCCGCGGCACCCGCGCATGCAGCACCAGGTTGGCCGTGGTCACGATAGCGCCCCGCATCGCCCGCGCGCTGATGGTCGCCCCGGAAACGAAATCCGGCTGCAGCGAGGTAGCGCCGCCGCGCAGCGGGCGTCCGGCCTCGCGGGCGAGGAACGTATCCAGCAAGGGCTGGCGCACCGCATCGTGGTAGATATACGGTTCGCGGTGAAACACCACCTTGGCGCCGGTGATGCGCCCGGTCACATCGACGCCGGCGATGACGTCGAACGGCGTCGTCGAATATCCGGGCGCCGCGATGATATCGAGGGTGGAGAAAATATAGGCGGCGACCTTGCCGTCCTTGTAGGCGGCGATCGCGGGTGGGGTACCTTCTTCCGGCCCGAGCCGTTCGGCACCCGGAAAAACCACCGCCATCACGTCGGGCGTGAGGCGTTCGGCCAGCTTGCCTTTTTCGGCGAGCGCAGGGCGCGACGATCAGGATTGCGAGGAAGCCGAGCAGGACAACGCGCAGGGCAGCGTGAGGGGAAAAACTCATTCCACGCGCTTTCCGTCCGGCATGATGGCGGCGTCGAAATTGGCGCCTTCGGTCTGCGCATCCGTCAGGATGGCGTTCTTGAGATTGGCGCCTTCGAAGCTGGTGCCGCGCAAATCGGCGCCATGCAGATTGGCGCCGAACAGATCGACCCCGGCAAAGATCGCGCCGCGCAGGTCGGCGCCGTAGAGATCGGCCTCGACCATGTCGGAGAGGGTGAAATCGACCCCGCGCAAATCCATCTCGCGCAGCTTCTGGCCGTCCATCTTGGCGCTGCGCAGATTGGCGCCCGCGAACTTGGCACCGGCGAGGCGGGCGCCGCGCAGGTCGGTGCCGGCCAGAATGGCCCCTTGCAGATTGGCCTGGTTGAGGCGCGCCTGGCCGAGCCGGGCATTCATGAGCTTGGCACCGGCGAGGTTCGCGCTCGACAGGTCGGCCTCGAACAGCAGAGCGCCGGTCATGTCGGCGCCGGCGAAATCCGCCCATTTGGCGTCGATGCGGTTGAGGTCGGCATCGATCAGCTTGGCGCCGGACAGGTCGGCGCGCTGCAGCGAACTGCGAAACAGGCTGGCTTCGGAGAGATCGGCGTTTTTCAAGTTCACCCGGTCGAGCTTGATGCGCTTGAATTCCCGCAGCTTGAGGTCGCGCCCCGACAGGTCGCAGGCGATGCAGGATTTCGCGGTGCCGGCCAGAAACGCCTCGACATCGTCGGCGCGGGCGGACGGCACCGCGGGCGCGCTCAGCGCCGCGCCGGCCACCGCGCCGGTCACCATGATCCACAACTTCGGCCCGACGGCCGCTCTGCCAGCCATCCCGGTTCTCCCTGAACTTTCCGTGCGGAGCCTATCACACCGATGGCATCGGCCGTGCTACGGCTTGAATTCCTGATCGGGATAAATGGCGCCATCCGGCACCTTGATGACCAGGAAGGGATGCTCCATGCCGGTGTGGCAGGCATTGCACGCCGCCGTCATCTCCCCATAGGCGGCGGCGAATTTCGCTGAATCGGAGGCCTTGATGGCGGCGTCGACCGACTTGATCGAGTCGGCGAAGATCGAGGCCACCGCCGTGTCCACGCCGATATTGCGGTAGGTCGGAATGGTGCGCCCGATGCGGGCAAGCGCGCCGCGCAGTTCGTTCAATTCGAAGCCGGCGAGCCGCCAGTTCTTCGCCTGTCCGGCGTAATACAGTTTGATGTGGCGCGGCTGTACCAGCATGGTCATCAAGTCATCCATGGCGGGCTTGAATTCCAGGATGGTGAGGCCGGGCCGCGGCGCGGCCGGCGCCGCAGCCGATGCGCCCGCTGGCGCCCCTGGGACCGGCGCGTTCTGCGCCACCGCCAACGCGGCTGCGGTGAACACCAGCGCTCCGGCGAGCGCTAGCGCGGCGTAACGGTTCTGCATGACGTTCCTCCCAAGCCCTATTGGACCGGCCGGCAAGCGCTGCATCGACCGGCGGTACGTGGAAGAGATTACATCGCCTGCCGGCACGGCGAAAGGGCGGCCATCGATCAATATGGTGCGGGCACGACCTGCATTTTTGCCATCATACCTCCGTCCTCGTGATCCAGGATGTGGCAGTGGAACACGAACTCGCCGAGTTGCGAGAACGGAATGTTGACGATCACGGGTTTGAAGGTGCACTGGCCGTTGTGCCACTGATCGATCGTGCAGTAGCCGTTCTGGAGCTTTGCCACTTCCGGCGTGTTCGCGGTCGCGATCACCAGCGGGACGTTGTCCTCCATGATACCGCCGCCCACCGACGGGTCGAGCACCGGGGCGAGCGGCGAATTCGCGGGTGCCGCTGCCTGAACGAAGCGGAACTTGGTCTGGTGAATGTGGAAGTTGTGATTCTCGGTGGCCAGATTGACGAGTTCCCAGGTTTCGCGAACCGGCTTCTGTCCGGCGCCCAAGGGAAGACAGACGGTGATCGTCCCAGGATTGAACGTCGTGACCGGAATTTGCGATCCGGGCACCACCGCGCCGCGTGCGTCAACCTCCTCGTAACCGAGGCCGAACACGTTCGGATTGTTAAAGGGGTCCACCAATCCAAAGAATATCCGGCGGTGATGGCCGGCCGGAAGCGCCGCGCAATTCGCCGGCACCGGCGCCGCTTTCGCATAGGGATTGGGCGCGCTGAAAGATTCCGGTCGGCCGATTGGCGGCCAGCGCATCGCCGATAATGTCGAGGGCATAGGCCGTCAGCTGGCGCGGCCCGGACTGGTTGAATGCGACCGCGGCGAGATCGACCGCCGGCCAGGAATCACCGGCCGGCCCGGTGGTCAGCCCCACCGTCTTGAAGGTGCCGGTGGCTCCCTTCGGCGGCGGGATGATATTGCCCTTGGCGTCGCGATAAGTGACCCATAGCTCGGCGCGCGCACTCGGCATCATGGCGAATTGGCTGACGCAGACGGGGGTCGATGTATATCCGGCGGGCGGCGGGGCAGGGCAGGTCACGATTTTGAAGCGAGCCCCGCCGAGAGTCACCATGGTGCCGGGCGCGGTTCCCGGCGGCACGTCGATGCTGACACCGTCAACAGAAATCAGCTGCATGATCATCGGCGTCTGGGTTTGGTCGTTGGAGAGTTGAAGGTCGTACGTGGCGCTGCCGGACGCATTGGTCAGGCGCCAAAGTTCGCCGTCCGGGCTGGTCATGTTGATGGTCGGGTAGACTTGGCCGTTGACCGACCAGTACCAGCGGCCGCCGGTGTAATTGTTTCCTTCGTCGGCGGTATTATTGGCGCCCGGGCAGGAGCCTTGCCGCACCTCCGCGGGGGTTGCCGGATACTGCGCGCAGAAGGTCGGGTCCTCCTGGTAGAGCACCTGACCGGCCGTGACGTTCGCCGGACCGTTTTGGAACTGGATGGTGCCGGCAGCCAGCACCTGCATGTCCTTGAGGGTCAGGTAGCGTACCTGGCTCTCCGGAAACTTGGCACCGAACAGGTCGCCGCGCGCATAGTCGCCGGCTTGGCCAATCGAGATGATACCCGCCAAGCCGCCGGAGACTTGGTTGAGCGTAATCCCGTGCACATGCGGGTGAAACCAGAATAAACCCGACGGGTGATTGGCGGGAATGTCGATGCGGTAATCCGCAAATCCCCTGACGATCGAGCCGTCCTGGTGGGAGGGCAGCGGCATCGGCGTGCCGTTGGCGGGATTATAGATTTGGACAAAAATATAATCCCCGAAGGTCGGATCCTTGAGAGTCGCCGCGCGCGCCGGCACGATGAGGCCGTGGGTGTGAATATTGGTGAGATTGAGCGGCAGATTGGCGCCACCCGGATCACTCGAATGGTCAACCTCGACCGGATTTTGCTTTGGCAGCCTGTTGACCAGCCGCAGTTTCAGCGCATCGCCCTGCTGCAAGGCCCACCGCACCCCGCCATAAGGCGACATCGTGGCCGATCCCGGTGGACACACATTCCCCGGCAGCGCCGCCGCACGCTGGCAGAATTGATAGACCCACCCGATCGGATTGATGGGGGCACTCCCCCCCGGCGGCGTGTAGGCGATGCTGGGCACCGGCTGGGGTTGCGCGATCATCAGGAGATCGAGCACGCCGTGCGAACTTGCAAGCACCGGCGGTTCCACGAAATTCCCGGCCACCGCTGCGCTGGTCCAGCACAATATGATGCCGACCCAACCGGTCCATGGATGAAAGCCTTTGCGCGCCGCTGATCCACCACCCATGTTCCCACTCGCATCCCAGTTGAAGATTTCGGATCGGCAAGATGGCCGAGAGCAGCCATTCGACCTACCTTAAGTGCTCATAAGAACACAATTTAATGCTATTAATATGCTTTGAAGTTTTTGTGAACGTAATACGACAGTCAGCTCCTTAGAATTCATACAAAATTGTCCCGCGGCGCGTGATATGGAAATCATCGGTGATGGTAATATTTGGACGCGATCCAATTGGGCTTGTACATTATAAAGATTCTACGAGCAATCACCACATCGAAGATGTACCGGTAAGGGTGGAGTGGGGTCTCGATTGAATCGGGATCCGGCATGCCGTTCGCGCCGCGATCCGGCAAACGCGGGTTGGAGACGATGGGACTGAGCGACTTCGTGCTTTGGGCCTGCGCGCTGGCAGGATTGTCGTGCGGGACGGCGGCATCGCCGGACGTGTCGGCCATTCAATCGGCCTATGAGTTCGAATCCGCAAACGGAAGCACCTTGCACGACAAGGGCCTGCAGGTGCTCGAGGCGTCCTGCGACGAACCTTCCGGCGGGACGTATCTTTGCCAGGTCACGTTCCTGTCCACCGCGGACCCGAACCAGCGGCTCTATTTCGACGTGATCGCGGTTGCCCGTGGCGGCCGCGGATGGGAGCTCAAGAGCGGTCTGTGCAAGCGGTGAGGGACGCACTCGCCCCGCGCATGCGAGCGTGATTCGACCGCGCCTGTGAAGAAGTGCCGCGAGACAATGAATTTGCACGACCTAAGAGTGCAGGTTCGTATCCCTCCCCGTCTTCGGGGAGGGTGGACGCGCGAAGCGCGGCCGGGTGGGGTGTTCTCGTTTCACGTCTATCGACTTCGCCCGTAACCCCCAAAACCCCACCCGGCGCGCAAGAGCGCGCCACCCTCCCCGAAGACGGGGAGGGATAAGGTCGCACGCCTACCGGTGATCGATGTCTTGCGGGATTTCTTCACATTCGAAGCAGAACATCCCGATTTGTGCCCATCATGGACGGATAGCGCGCGGCCTAGCACAGCTTATGCGCGCAGCCGTGTCTTCCCCTCGATTCTAAACCGCGGCGCTACTTCGGTGGCAAAGAGCTCCAGCGACCGCAGCGCCTTGTCGATGCCGTACCACGGCGGATAGTGCACCATGATCGACGTGGCGCCGGTGGTATCGCGCAGGTGCGCGATCTTGTCGGCGACGGTCGCGGGCGAGCCGTGCAGGATGATGTCGTGCGCGAGCGCATCGTATCCGGTGCGGGCGCCCACGGTCTTTTCCTGCACGGTGCCGAGATAGCCCGAGGTGTGGCCGCTGGAGAAATGCGCGAGGTGGCGCAGAATGCCGGCCTCGCTGTCGCGCCGTGCGGCGGCGTCGGTCTCGGCGACATAGACCAGGCGGGCGATATCGACGTGGCCGCGGGCCGGATTGGCGCGCAGCGGCGCCGGGGTCTCCTCCAGATGCGTGCGATAGGCCGCGGTCTGGCGGGCAAGGTCGGCGAACGGCGTCCAGCTTGAGAGCATCAGGCCAAAACCCATGCGGCCCGCGACCGCAATCGAGCGCTCGGTTGCCCCCGCGAGATAGACCGGCGGGTGCGGCGCCTGCACGGCATGGGGAAACACCTCGTAGGCGCCGTCCACCTTGATGTTAAAATATTTGCCCTGGTGGCCGGTGCGCTTGGTCGCCAGCAGTTCCATCAGCAGCGGCAGGGCCTCCTCCTGGATGTCGCGCCGCGCTTCGAAGTCGACGCCAAAACCGTCGAATTCATATTTGCGATAGCCCGAGCCGAGCCCCAGCACGAAGCGGCCGCCACTGAGAATATCGATGAACGCCGCGTTCTCGGCGACCCGCAGCGGATTGGCCAGCGGCAGCGTCACCACGGCGGTGCCGATCTTGATGCGTTTGGTCAGCGCCGCGATATAGCCCGCATAGACGAACACGTCCGGCATGATGCCGTATTCGCTGCTGAAATGATGCTCGGCAAGCCAGGCATAATCGAAGCCCAGTTCGTCCGCCCGCAGAATTTCGCGGGTCACCCGGGCATGCACGTCGCGGTGCGGATAGGGCTCGGTATCCGTGTTGGGGTGGGAGGTGAACAGGATGCCGAATTCCATGCGCGGGGCTCCTTGAAGTGGTGTGCGCATCATTCCATTGTTTCGGCGCGTGCGCAAACAGCCCTTATCCCTCCCCGTCTTCGGGGAGGGTGGCGCGCTCTTGCGCGCCGGGTGGGGCCTTCGGGCTGCAGGACAGTAAGAAACCCCACCCGGCCGCGCTTCGCGCGTCCACCCTCCCCGAAGACGGGGAGGGATAAAGCCTCGCATCCACCGGTTGTGCAAGGTCGATTGCTTCGGGCGTTCTTCACACGCTCGAAGGCGGGCGATCCAGTAATCCCGGATTTCGAATGGGGCCGGACGCGCAAGCGGGCGTAGCACATGCGTCGCTCCCCTGCTCTGCCTGGGCAGGCGCCTGAAAAATTCAAGCGCGATGCCCGGCAGGCATTATTTTTGATCAGCTTCAAGGAGGCGTGACGGTGGCAGGCAATCCGCGAAACTACCCCGATACGATGCCGAGCGCGGAATCGGGCCGCCTCATGACGCGCGGGGAAAAACCGGTGTCGCTGCAGGTCGAGGGAAAAACCTTTCGCTATTTGCAGCCGGGCTGGTGGTGCTCGCTGACCGACCCCGACGACATGGAAGGCCAGCTCGTCGATGACGACAACCAGGTCGTCGAGATGGCACGGCGCACCGCGAAAGCGCTCGCGCGGGGCGAGACCGTGTTCGTTCCCGTGATCATCCGCGCCATCCGGCAACGCCGCGGCCTGACGCAACGGGAAGCGGGCGCGCTGTTCGGCACCGGCGAAACATCGTTCGAAAAATACGAGAGCGGCGAGATCGTCCCGCCGGGTCCCACCAAGCGGTTGCTGAGGCTTGCGGCGGAACGGCCGGAACTTTTCACTCTGCCGGACGATCGGCGAACCGCTGCGGCACCCGCGCCGGATGCCAAGCTGGTTCACGACGCGCTCAGCGCGATCCAGATGGACCGGATCTACGAACCGCTGTTCGCGGGTGTTTCATAGGCAGCCCTTTCCCGTTTCGTAACAGGGGCAAAAGTCGTGGCGGTTCCCACGGGTCATGGCCGGGCTTGTCCCGGCCATCTCGAAAATCGGCAAACCGTGCTCTCCTGAACGAGATCGCCGCGACAAGCCCGGCGATGACGAACAGGCCGCCACGACTTTTGCCCCTGTTAAGCCGTTTCGACGCAAATTGCCTCGGGGCTTCGAAATCCTCTAAAGCCTGCCATGGCCGCGAGCGCGAAGGTGCCCAGACGCTTTTCCGATTGAGCCCGATCGGCTAGGTTTGGGGTGTCGGAAGCGGGGGCACGCCATGGCGCAATACGACAGAGAGTATTTCAAGAAGCAATTCGAAGGCTTGCCGCCAAATGCGACGGCTATGATTGCGCTGCGTGCGGCCATGCGCGTCTTTCCGGTATTGGCCCGGCGAAGCAAAGCGGCGGACCCGGCCTTCCGGTTCTGGACCGTCGCACACAGCGGCCGGCACACGCTTGCGGTCTGCCGGTCGTTTCAATCCTTGGCTTTCTCCTTGACAAACGGCTCTCCGGCGGTTAGCGGGCGCGCCTTCGTCAACGCCGCCGACGCCGCCGCCGCCGACGCCGCCGCCGCCGCCGCCGCCTTCGCCGCCGCCGCCGCCGCCGACGCCGACGCCGCCGCCGACGCCGCCGCCGCCGTGGCCGCCGCCTTCGCCGCCGCCGCCTACGTCAACGCCGCCGCCTTCGCCGCCGACGCCTACGTCAACGCCGCCGCCTACGCCGCCGCCGCCGCCGCCGCCGCCGCCGACGCCGCCGCCGACGCTATGTTAACGGACATTGCACAAATTCAACAAATTCAGCGGCCCTCTCGGATTGACCGCCCGCTGCGCCGGGCGGACGCGGAGGCAGACCCGGTATTCCTGCTGGCTCAACCGTTATGGCGGAAAGACATGCCGGCCGAAGCCGCCCGGCTTTGGACACAGCTGCAAAGGGACCTACGCGGCCTCGACGCCGGATTCGAGGTCTGGATCGATTGGTATCAGGATCGGCTTGATGGGAAGCCGTTCGACCGTGAGATCGAGCGGCAATGGGCGCTGCTATCGAAGGAGCAGCTTGCGCAAAGCCCGGCCGAGATCAACGCCTATCTCAAGGCGCTGCGTGACGGTGCGCTCACAAAGGAACTCAAGCGCGTCCGGGCGATCTTCATCGGGCATGGCGAGGCCGGCAAAACATCGCTCATCCGTGCGCTGCATGGCGAGGATGTGATCGAAGGCAAGGAGCCGATGACGCAGGGAATCGCCATCAAGGATGCGGCGTTGTCCACGCACAGAATGGAGCAGGAAGCGGGCGTCTTCACCAGCGTCACCGATTACAAGGATGACGATTTGACGGTGCATTTCTGGGATTTCGGCGGCCAGGTGATGGCGCATGCGACGCATCAATTCTTCCTGCGCTCAAAATGTCTCTATGTGGTCGTGCTCGCGGGCCGCGCCGAACGCAACCCCAATGAAGAGGCGGAGTATTGGCTGGAGCATGTCCGCGCCTTCGGGGATAACGCGCCGGTGCTGCTGGTAGGCAACAAGGCGGACGTGATGCCCGTCAACCTCGACCTGACCACGCTCAAACAGAAATTTCCCAACATCGCCGGCTTCTATTCCCTCTCCTGCACGCAGGCAAAAGGCGCGTATAAGGATGAATTCGTGCTCTTCCGTAAGAACTTTTGGGAGAATTTGAAGGGGCTGGGGGAAAACGTTCAGCGCTTCTCCCCAGCGCAGTTCAAAGTCTTGAAGTCCATCGAACAAAACGCCGCCCAGGATGATTTTCTCAGCGAGCAGCGTTTAGGCGAAATTTGCAAGGAGAACGGTATCGCGACGGAAGATGCGAGCGGGCGCGAGAGCTTGCTCGACATTTTCGACAAGCTCGGCATCGTCATGCATTTCGAGCGGTTGCCGTTTCTCGCCGATTACGTCCTTAACCCGCGCTGGCTGACCTACGGTGTCTACACGATCATGTATTCGCAGGAGGCGAAAACCGCCCAGGGCCGCTTAAGCGAGGCCGGTCTCGTCAGCATCCTGAAGCAAGCAAACCCGTCCATTTCAGGTGGCCGTGCGCTGAGCTACCCGGCGGACCGCTGCGGCATTATCGCCGGCGCGATGGTCGCCTTTCGCGTCGCCTACCGCCTCGGCAGCGGCGAATTGGTCATTCCGGCGCTGATCGCGCCCGAGCAGCCGGACCATGATTTCAAGCCAGACGGCACAATCGCGTTCCGCTTCGATTTCGGCGGCTTCCTGCCGCGCCATGTCCTGCCCGCGCTTGCGGTCGAGTATTTCCAAGACATCGCGAAACTGAGCGGCCGCGAAATCATCTGGCAAAACGGCGTTCTGCTGCGCCCCCGCCGCCATGATGCGGAAGCGCTCGTCCGCGCCGATTATCACACCCGTACGATCGATATCCTGGTCAAGGGAACAGACGCGCCGCTCTATCTCGGCACGCTGCGCGACAGCATTCTCGCCACCCTCGAAAGCATGCCGCAACTCCCCTTCAAGGAAGAGGTCGAGTTGCGCCCGGATATGCGCACGACCGCGGTTGGACCGGCGCGGCCGGGGGGCTCCGTTTGGATGCCTTACGAAATCATTCGAACGGCGCAACGCAGCGGTCTTACCTCCATTGCAGGGCCGGATGGCATCTACGCCATGGATCGCATCCTGGCGGCGATGCCGGTCCGGTCCGATCTGCGGGAGGCCGATGTCTTTTTGTCCTATTCCAGTAAGGATGGCCCGCAGATCCAGAGCCTTAGCGACGAACTCGAAGGCAAGCGCATCTCCGTCTGGTACGACCAGGGCCTGATCGCCGGCCAGCCCTATCGCGATGTCTTGCGCCAGCGCATCGAGACGGTGAAGGCCGTCGTGGTGCTTTGGACCGAAAACGCGATCGGGTCGAAATGGGTGACGGCGGAAGCCGCTCTCGCGGATCGGGAGAACAAGCTGATTTGCCTCCGCGATCCAAAGCTCGATTCGGCACGCATCCCGATGCCGTTCGCCGCAAATCACCACATGGTGGAATTCGGCAAGCTGCCGGAGCTTTTGGAGGCCCTTGCGCTGAAAGGTGCGAAACCGCGGATTTGATGCGGAGTTCTCGCCGGCGCCGGAAGCTTCTCCGACCTCATCCTGAGGAGCATCGCGGAGCGATGCGTCTCGAAGGATGGCAGCAAGTCAGTGCCGTGCATCCATCCTTCGAGGCGCGCGCCTGCGGCGCGCTCCTCAGGATGAGGCTGAAGGTCGAAGCGTTCATTTCTGGACCACCGCGGATGCAGCCGAGACCGGGGAGGTGCTATACTGGCCGCAAACACGCCAGACGAGGATCGCTCATGACCGCACCGCCCATCGTTCCGCCTGCCGCCATTGCGGTGATCGGCCTCGGCAATATGGGGGTTCCGATGGGGGCCTGCCTGATCAAGGCCGGCTTTGCGGTGACCGGGTTCGACCTGTCCGAAACCGCGCGGGCGAATTTTGTGGCGGCCGGCGGGCGCTGCGCCATCGACGCGGCGCAGGCGGTCGCCTCCGCCGATGTGGTGATCACGCTGCTGCCGAACGGCAAGATCGTTCGCCAAGCCATTGATGGCTTTCGCCCCAACCTCAAGCCCGGCGCGATCCTGTTGGAGATGAGTTCGTCCGACCCGATCGGCACCCGCCAGCTCGGAGAAGACCTGATCGCCGCCGGCTTCCCGTTTGTCGATGCGCCGGTGTCGGGCGGGGTCAAGCGCGCGGTGAACGGCACGCTTGCCATCATGGTCGGCGGCAACGCCGCCACCATCGACCGCATCGCCGCGTTGCTTGCCGCCATGGGCACGTCGATCTTCCGCACCGGCGCGCTCGGTTCCGGCCACGCCATGAAGGCACTCAACAATTACGTCTCCGCGGCCGGACTGGTAGCGGCGGTCGAGGCGCTGCGGATCGGGCGCAAGTTCGGGCTCGACCCCATGCTGATGACGGATATCCTCAACGTCTCGTCGGGCAAGAACAACTCCACGGAAGTGAAACTCAAGCAGTTCATCATTTCGGAAACGTTTGCCGACGGTTTTCCGCTGCGGCTGATGGCCAAGGACGTGCGCACCGCCGACGATATGGCGCACGCGCTCGGCATTCCGACGCCGCTCGCCGACCTGTGCGCGCAATTGTGGGAAGCCGCCGCCGAGAGCCTGGACCCACGGGCCAATCACACCGAAGTGCTGCGCTATTTGGAGGGGCTCGGCGGGTGAGACCTCCTCCATCAACGATCTTCGATTTTCCGGAGGCGATTTGGTGTATTCTTGGTTTCAACACATCTTGAATCCGAGGGAGCGAAACAATGATAACCGTACAACAATTGCTCGCCCAGAATGTCAGGCCGGTTTGCGCGATTGCCCCGGACGCGACCGTTTTCGATGCCATCGCGAAAATGGCCGAACAGGACATCGGATCGCTGCTGGTGATGGAGGGGGACAAACTGGTCGGCATCATCACGGAGCGGCACTATGCGCGTAACGTGATGCTCAAGGGCAAGGCGTCGCCGACGACGCCGGTGCGGGACATCATGGAGCGGCGCGTCGTCTGCGCCCGCCCGGACCAAACCGTCGAGCAATGCATGGCCCTCATGAGCGAAAAGCGGGTCCGCCATTTGCCGGTGCTCGAAGAAAAAAAGGTGATCGGCATCGTGTCGATCGGCGATCTCGTCAAAAGCATCATCAGCGATCAGCAATTCATCATCGACCAGCTCGTGCACCATATCCACGGATAGCGAGACGGCAGGGTAAAGCCGATATCGTTCACTTGGCCGGGGATGCGCGTCCCCTATCCCACGGCGTTCTTCACGCCGTGGGATAGGTAGCCGACGAGCGGTTCGGTTGGGTAACCGGCCGGATCGAAGCCTCGTGATCGAGGCCGCCTTGGGCGGTCGAGCAATCCGACGGGCCGTAACGTGAGTAAGCCTGAGCAGGCCTCGAGCGGCGCTGCGACGCCATCATGCCGAGGGCCTGGCGCTCCATGCGGCGCAACCCCGCTCATGCGTGCGCAGCCCTAACTGCAAGCGCACGGCGCGTGGCCGCAAGCCACGCGGGGTCGGCCATCTCTGCTATTGCGTCTGAGCATCCGCAAGGCGAGGTGCCGCGCTTCCTCTCCGATCTCACCGTGCCGTTCACCAACAACGTGGCCGGCAGGCCGTCCGCAGAATGTAGCTCGCCAGAAAATCTCCGGCGGCTTCCGATCCGCCGCCGGGGCCGCCGACTTCGCCGTAATCCGATCGCTCCTCGCCACGGCGAGACAGCAGCGTTGGAAGATGCTCGAAACCCTCGCCGCCGACCCCAAGCGGCTGCTCGCCGACCTCAAGAGCGCATGATACGGTCCGACAGACCTGGTAGTTACCAGCATTGGAGCTAACCGCCCTCACCGTGAGAGAGACGACATGGCGCGTATCAACGGCCAGCGACTGATCGACGATTTGCGGGAACTCGCGCAAATCGGGGCCTACCAGACCGGCGTCGATCGTCCGGCCCTGTCGCCCAAGGATATCGAGGCGCGCCGCTGGCTGGTGGGCAAGCTGTGCCGGGCCGGCCTCGACGCGTCCATGGACCGGGTCGGCAATGTGCTCGGCCGCAGCCCCAACGTTGCGACGGCGATCCTCATCGGCTCCCATACCGACACGGTTCCGCGCGGCGGCTGGCTCGATGGGGCGCTCGGGGTCGGCTATGCGCTGGAGATCGCCCGCAGTGCCCTGGAGGCCGGAGAAACCGGCGCGCCCAGTATCGACGTCATCTCGTTCCAGGACGAGGAAGGAACGTTTCTGCCGTTTCTCGGCAGCCTTTCGTTTTTTGACGACCTCGCCGCAGCGGACGTCGCCGCCGCCAAATCGAAGGACGGCCATTCGCTCAGCGCCGCGCTGGAGAGCATCGCGGCCGAGCCGGCGCCGCTGCGGTTCGATGCCGGGCGGCAGCTCTGCTACATTGAGGCCCATATCGAGCAGGGGCCGCGCATGGAAGCGGCGGGCCGGCGAATCGGCGTCGTCACCGCGCTGGTCGGGATCCGGCGCTTCCATATTCGCAGCCATGGCGCCGCCAACCATGCCGGCACCACCCCGATGACGATGCGCCGCGACGCCGGCGCCGCCCTGATCGACCTTGCCGCCGCGCTCAACTGCGAATTCCGCCGCGTTGCATCCGCAGACACGGTGTGGAACATCGGCGCGATGCGGTTCCACCCCGGTGCCGCCAATGTAGTTCCGGGCGAGGCCGAGATGATGCTGGAACTGCGCGACACCGATGCGGCGGCGATGGACCGGCTGGAAGAACGCGTCATGGCGCTCGTCGCCGCCGCCAATCGCGGGCCGGTGGCGATCGCTATCGAGCCGACGGTGCGGATTGCCCCGACCGCGCTGAGCGAACGCCTTGGCGCCACCATCGCGGCGGCCGCCACGGCACGGGGCGAAACCCCGGTGCACCTGCCGAGCGGCGCCGGCCACGACGCCATGATCGCGGCGCGGTTCCTTCCCTCCGCGATGATGTTCATCCCGTCGATCGGCGGCATCAGCCACAACATTCAGGAGAACACGTCGGACGCCGATATCATCTTCGGCTGCGAAGTGCTGGCCGACGCCGTGGCGCGGCTGCGGCGGCAGACGTAACGCCCCTTCTTCAAGCTGCAACGCCTGGCTTGAAGGGCAGCCGGGCACCTCATCGATAGGACACCCCATGGCGTGGTTGACGCCGATTGATCTCTATTGCGAGCGCACCGACGCGTCGTTCTGGGCCGAGCCCGCCAACGCACTGACCAACGCGGCATTCCTGGTCGCCGCCTTGGCGGCCTTGGCACTGTGGCGCCGCTGTGCGCGTCCAGGCGCGCCTGACTGGCCGGCGCTGGCACTTATTGTCGTGGTGGGCGCGGTCGGCGCCGGCTCGTTTACGTTCCATACCGTGGCAACGAGTGGCGCCATGCTGGCGGACGTGATTCCGATCGCGGCCTTCATTTATGGCTACCTGCTGCTGGCCTTGCGGCGATTTCTGCATCTCGGCGCGACCATCGCGGTCGCGATCGTGGTGGCCTACGCGGCCGCTGCGGTGGGGCTGACCGGGTTGGTGCCGGCCGGCGCTCTCAACGGTTCGGTCGGCTATGTGCCGGCGCTGGTTGCCCTGATCGCGATGGCGTGGGCAACGCGAGGAATGGGGTCAATTCCGCGCGATCTGACGTGGGCAGCGGGGATCTTCACGCTGTCGCTCGCGCTGCGCGCAATCGATGCGGCGGTCTGCGACACGATTCCGCTCGGCACCCATTTTCTGTGGCACATTCTCAATGCCGTCGTGCTCTACACGCTGCTGCGCACCGCGATCCTGGCGGGCCCCGCCGGTGAACGGAACGCGCGGCCGACCCATGCGTTATAAATAGGAGATTGCCGCGTTGCATTTGACCAGCGGTCAGCGACCGGGGCACCTCCATCCGGCCGGTCTTTGTCCACGTGATCCGTGATCAAATTACCGGAATGGGTTCGCGATGCGAAGGCGCTCATCGATGACGAGACCGTGTTGCATATCTTCCGACCACAGAATGCTGCATTCGGCGCGAACCGCGGAGGCTATCATGAGAGCGTCGAAAATGGCATATCCGTAACGCCGAGCAATTCGGATCGCTTCGACGTGTGTTTCCACATCGATCGGAACGATGGCAGTGCATACCGCACGGATCGCCGTGACGGCATCATGCAACTCCTCCCATGTCATGTGCAGTTTGCGCCTTGCCACATTGGTAAATTCATTGAGACCCTGGACGCTGATGATACAGCCGCGTTCCAGCATGGCTTGCGCAGCGGCGGCGCGCACATCATCGGTGAAAGCGTAAACCAAAACGTTGCTGTCCAGGAACTCGGCCATTTTTGGATTTTACGATTCCACGATTTACCTGGAATTCGCTTCCTCGCGGTCGAATTTCCAGTCCGCCGGAAGCGGCTTGCGAAAGGCACGAATGCGCTCCAATGCGCGCTCGCGAGCCCGATCGTGCGCGATGTAGAAGGTGCGTTCATCCATGACATGGACTTCGACTTGATCGCCTTCTTTGAGCTGCAACGCTTCGACAATGGCCGCGGGAATGCGGATCGCAAGGCTATTACCCCATTTCGCGACTTGCATGACTACACCTCCAATGATATACGAAATCGGTAGTATATTTATCCATCTCAATAGGTCAAGCTGCACGTCGATCCGCCGCCGATGCCGAACCACGGAGCGCGGCGCAAACGAGCGGTGCCATCAGGCCCATGATCGGCGGCTCCGTGCTCTGCCTAACCGTGGTCGTCCGGCCCGGCGATCCGGTCCATCCAGGCGAGCAGCACGCCGACCAGCGGGATGCTCAGGGTAATGCCGATTCGCAGCGCCGCATCCGAGACGGCTACGTCATCGATATGCACGAAGGTTTCGAGCAGCTGAATGACCGCGATGGCCGCCGCCGACGCGATCACTTTGAGCTTGACCGCATTGAAGCCGACGCCGCGCAGGCCGTTCGGCCGGTCCGCCGCATCGAGATGCCGCAAGGGGGAAACAAAGTTCTCCCAGGCGGCGAACATCACCATGATCACCAGATTGGCGACCAGGACCAGGTCGATCAGCGTCAGGGCGGTCAGGATCGCCTCGTTCGACGTCATCGAGAACATGCCGGGAAGCGCGGCGAACAGCTTGTCGGCAAACTTGACCCCGATGATGCACAGCGCGCCGAACAAGCCGATATAGATCGGCGCCGCGATCCAGCGGGTCGCGAACATCAGGCGGTCGGTACCCCGGCGGATATTCAGCTTGGTCAACTCGGAAACCATTTCGTTACCTTCAAAAGCGGACGGAGACCGCTCGCCAACTCACGGACTTAGGATGACTCGTCATGCCGGCGTTCGTCGCCCGCATTCACGCATTGCTTTCAGCCGTTCTGCGAGCAATGCGTGAACGGCCGGGACAAGCCCGGCCATGACGGTGGAGATGGTTCTCCTTCATCGCAAATTGGTATCACATCCCGCCATAAAGCCAGGCCATGCCGTCATAGGCTTGCTGCGCCGTGCGCCCGTGCAAGGCATTGTAGCGCAGTTCCGCCGTGACGCCGCTGGCGTGATAGAATTCGCCGTAAATGCGCGCCGTGATTTGCACCCGCCCGGTGCGCAGATAGCGCTGCTGCTCGTAAGCCTTGAAGGCGCCAGGAATGTCGCCGGGCATTCCCGCGACTTTCTCGGCGAGGCAGACGGCGTCTTCACTCGCCATGCAGGCGCCCTGAGCGAGATATTGCAGCATCGGGTGGGCGGCATCGCCAAGCAGCGTGACACGGCCCCTGGACCAGTCCTTCACCGGATCGCGGTCGCACAGCACCCACATGCGCCAGGTCTCGATGCGCTCCAAAAGCCGCAGTACCTCGGGGCGCTGGCCGGCGAACCGCTTCCAAAGTTCGTCCTTGGCGCCCTCGGTATTCCAGCCCTCCACATAGCGGTCGGAGTGAAATACCGCGACGAGGTTGTACAGCGTGCCGCGCCGCAACGGGTAATGCACAAAATGGGTTTTCGGCCCTGCCCAGAGCATCACCTCGGGCCGCCACAAATCGTCCGGTACCTGCTCGCGCGGCAGCACCGCACGGTAGGCGATATGCCCGGAAACTCGCGGCGCGCCGTCGCCGACGATTTTGGCCCGGATGCGCGACCACATGCCGTCGCAGCCGACGAGCGCGCAGCCGCGCACCGTCTCGCCGCCTTCGAGCCGCAACGAAACCGTATCGCCGTCGTCGTTGAAATCCTCGACCTTGCGGTTGTTCTCCAGCGAAACCAGATTGTTGCCCTGGCAGGCGCGCAGATAGACACCATGAATATCGGCCCGATGCGTCACCGCATAAGGCTGGCCGAAGTGCTGGCGGAACGGCTCGCCCAGCGGCACGCCGGTGATCGGCTCGCCGGTCAGCGCGTCGCGCATTTCGAGCGCCGGCGGCACCCACGCATCCGCCAGCATATCGGCCTTGAGCCCGATGCGCTCGATGGCGCGAAAAATGTTCGGCCCAAGCTGGATGCCGGCGCCCAGCTCCTTGAATTCCGCCGCCTGCTCGAACACCCGCACCGGAAAGCCTTGGCGCGCCAGCGCATAAGCTGTCACCAGCCCGCCGATGCCGCCGCCGGCGATGAGGAAGGGCAGTTGCTGCCCTTTCGCATGTTGTCCTGTGGCGGCGTTTCCATTGGGCTGGGCCATGCCTGTGCTCCCGAAGCGTGGATCGTTGCACCGACCATAGCGGTGCCTGGGCGGGTTTTGTAGCCGCTATTGCGGCTGACGTTGCGGCCGCGCCGGGGGCAAACCTCCAGAAGGCGCGTCTGGCGCTTTACTTCCGTCGTCGCGATCCCTCGGCCCGAGGGTGCGGTACCGCGGACGTCGCCCGTGCGGGCTGGCAGGCGCGCGAGCGGCGCACTGCCTTAATTAATCCGGGTGATCAACGGCAGTTTCGGAAAATACGTGCGATAGCGGATCGCATCGCGCGTCAGCAATTGATAGCCGGCGACCGCGGCGTGGGCACCGATAAAGAAATCGGGTAGCGGCGATCGTTTCGTGCCCTCGCGCCGACGATAAAGCAGAAACGCCTTCCCGGCCAGAAAGGCGGCCTGATATGGGATTGCCTCCCGGTCGAACATGGCTTTCGGCAGCGCCGCGTCCAGGTCTTCGATTTGCGAATAACGAACCGAAACCTCGCCGTAGATGATCGGATTGATGACGAGGCGAAACCGCTCCGCTACGCGTGCCACGGCCGCGGCCGACCACGCGAACCAGCGCGGATCTTCCGTCATCAGGTCGAGCAGCACGTTGCTGTCGATCAGGACGGCGGTCATTCAATCGCCGCGGGTCAAGGCCATAATGGCGTCCGTCGTCATGGCGACATCGCCCCGCCCTCGCACATGGGCGACGACCCGCGCTCCGCGGCCAGTCTTGCGGCGCCCCGTCGCCGGGATGATCCGCACCACCTCACCATCGAACGCGAAATCCACCTCCGTGTGCGGCAGCAAGCCCGCTTGCGTCCGGATTTCGGCCGGGATGGTGACTTGGCCCTTAGATGTGATGCGCATGACGCAATCCTTACTTGGAGAAGTAAGAATACGCTGTCGTGGCCTGAAAGCAAGCATCGGTACTGCTTCGATCGCAGGGTCATGCGTTCGGTGGCCACGCATCCGTTGGCTCTTATCAAGTGCATCGCAACAAATA
Source organism: uncultured Alphaproteobacteria bacterium (assembly GCA_963802745.1). Lineage (GTDB taxonomy): Bacteria > Pseudomonadota > Alphaproteobacteria > Rhizobiales > Xanthobacteraceae > JAJPKK01. The sequence continues at coordinate 164,377 of CAWDKL010000049.1, forward strand.
CCGGGGGGCGCGGGATTCGCGGATGATGATATTGGAGCGACCGCCGATTAGCGCCAGCGTCAGGATTTGCGGAAAATCAGTACGTGCTGCCAGGGCAGTCCGTCGGCGGTGCGCTCCCACGTCAAATCCTGCTGCGCCGCTTCGCGTTTCACCTGTTCCTGGCTCATCTTGTGCAACACCTTGATCGGCACGCTGGGGTCTTCGGCGCGATACTCGACGAACACCACCCGGCCGCCCGGCTTCAGCGCCCGCACAATGCTGGCGAGCATTTCGCGGGGAAATTCCAGCTCGTGGTAGACGTCAACCATGATGGCGAGGTCCACGGTTCCGGCCGGCAGCGGCACGTCGTCCTTGGCCCCCAGCAGGGGAAAAATATTGGTAACCCCAGGCATCGAAGCGAGCCTGATGAGCATGCGCACCATCTCGGGCTGCACGTCCACCGCGAACACCTTGCCCGAGGCGCCGACCTGCGCCGCCATGCGCCGCGACATGTAGCCGGTGCCGGCGCCGATGTCGGCCACCACCATGCCCTCGCGCAAGCCCAGTTCCGGCAGCAAGAGGTCGGTACGCTCCTCCTGCGCGCGCTCGGGACGTTCCAGCCAGCTCGCGCCCTGCCAGCCCATCACGTGGGCGATCTCCCGGCCCATGTAGAACTTGCCGATCCCGTCCGGGCTGGCCTGCCCCTGGCGATAGGCCGCGGCCGTTTCGGCGGCGGGCAGTGCCGCGGGCAACAGCAAAACACTGCACGCCAGCGCGGCGGCAAACCAGCGGGGGATATGTCGCACCATCATTTCGCTATTCCCTGGGCGGAAGACAAATCGGCAGCTACACCAGAAACCACATAAAAAGGGGTGATTTTGATGAGCCAGGATAGCGGTCGCCACTCGGCCACCACAGTCGATCATAGTAATTCACAGTCCCCGGGAGTCCGCAAGCGTAACAGCATTGCGTATCTCACGATCCGGCGTTCGTCGGCGGATCGCCCCATGGATTGAACACCGGCGTACGCGCCTTTTGATAATCGCTCACATCGCGCGACACCACGGTCAGTCCGTAATGAAGCGCCGTCGCGGCAATGATGAGGTCGGGCTGCGAAAAGGTATGACCCGCCTTGCGGCCGTCCTCGACCAGAAGGCGCCATTTGAACATGACGTCCTCGGAAATGTCGAGCACGCGCCCGTCGAACATCGGCCGCACCTTATGGGCGAGCCACTCCTTCAATTCGGCCCGGCGACCGGCGTCACTCACCCGTTCAATGCCGAAGCGGATTTCGGCCAGCGTCACCGAACTGATATAGAGGAGATCCAGCGGCTGGGTGGCGATGAAGGCCAGGACTTTGCGTTCGGGCTTGGTGCGGCGCAACTCCGACAGAATGTTGGTATCGAGAAGCCACCCGGTCACCAAGCGACGTCGCGCACCGGCATCGATGCGCGCCCCGGCTCAAGCTCCATGTCGCGATAGGGTGAGGCCCCCATGGCAGCGATAAGGTCCTTCCCGGTGAGATTTCCTTGCAGGCGGCGAAACTCTTCCGCTGCGATGACGACAACTGCCTCACGCCCGTGCACGGTGACGTGCTGCGGTCCCTCGCTCCGGACCCGCCGGACCAACTCGCTGAAACGCGCTTTGGCATCTTGCAAGAGCCAGTGGCGAGGTCGCCGGCTGCCACGACCCTGGCGTCCGGGCTTCGATATTTTTGTCAGCGTTGATTTTACGGTCCTAGTCATATCGACTAGAATAATCAAATCGAGGGGCGGATTCAACAGTCGTGTGCCGGTGCCGGTTGGTCCGCACCTCTTTGGGAGGATTGATGGCATAGAGCCTTCATCACATCGCCGGCGATTGCGGCGCCCGCGCCGGTCTTATGGCCCCGTCGATCGCAGTCCCGTTTGCGGCTCCCCATCGCGGCGGAAACGAACTAAGCTGCATCCATTCCGGCCGTTCGTCGCCGCTACGCTTCGCCAGCAGTCCGGACGGCGCGGACGGCCGCAGCTCTTGGAGGAAGCCATGGCATTCGTTTTCTTGGTCAACGGCAAGGCGGCGCATTCCGATGCCCCGCCGGCGACGCCGCTGTTGTGGGTGATCCGCGAGGAGCTGAAACTCACCGGCACCAAGTTCGGCTGCGGCACCGGATTGTGCGGCGCCTGCATGGTGCATGTGGACGGGGCGCGCGCCTTTTCGTGCCAGACCCAAGTGTCGCAGGTCGCCGGCAAATCCGTCACCACCATCGAGGGGCTATCGGAAAACTCCTCCCATCCGGTGCAGAAGGCCTGGCTCGCCGAGCGGGTGCCGCAATGCGGCTACTGCCAGTCCGGACAGATCATGAGCGCCGCCGATCTCTTGGCGCACAACCCCAAGCCCAGCCGCGCCCAGATTATCGAGCACATGAGCACCAATATCTGCCGCTGCGGTTCCTATCAGCGCATCGTCCGCGCCGTCGAACGCGCCGCCAAGGAGGTTTAGCCATGACGATCCAATTCGATACGGCGGCCCTCACGCGCCGCGGCTTCATGGTAGGCGCGGCCGGTCTGACCTTCGGCCTGGCGTCCGGGCTGCGCTTGGATGGCACTGCTGCGGCCGGCTCCGAAGCGGTGATGAGCCCATGGGTCACCATCGGCACCGACGATACGGTCGCGATCATGTCGCCGGCGGCCGAGATGGGGCAGGGGTCGCTCACCTCGCTGCCGCTGATCCTGGCCGAGGAACTCGATGCCGACTGGGCCAAGGTTCGCGTGGTCGTGGCCCCGCCGAACGACGACCTCTACAAGAATCCCGGCTTCGGCTACATGTACACCGCCGGCAGCAATGCGGTGACCGCCTATTTCCGCGATCTGCGCAAATTCGGCGCTCAGGTGCGCAAGATGCTACTCGCCAATGCGGCGAGGCACTGGAATGTGCCGGTCGCCGAACTCACCACCGAACCCAACGTCGTGGTGCATGCCAAATCGGGGCGCCGGCTGAGCTACGGCGAGATCGCGGCCTTCGCGGAGGTGCCGGCGACCGCGCCGGAGGTGACGGAGAGCGAGCTCAAGCGGCCCGAGCAGTTCCGCCTCATCGGCAAGGACGTGATGCGCATCGAACTGCCGCAAAAGGTCAACGGCTCGGCGCAATATTCGATCGACGTGCAAGTCCCCGGCATGCTGTACGGCGCCATCCTTCGCGCGCCGGTCGAAGGGGCGGCGCCCGAGACGATCGACGAAGCCGCCGCCAAGGCGATCTCCGGCGTGGTGCGCATTGTGCGGCTGCCTTACGGCGTGGGCGTCATTGCCGAAACCCCGTGGGCCGCCTTCGATGCCAAGGCCGCGCTCAACGTGACGTGGACGCGCACCGGCAAGGCCTGGGGCTTCGACAGCGAAAAGGCGCTCCCCGCCTTCGCGGCGGCCGCGCGCGACCTTTCGCAGCCGACCAAGCTGTGGGCCAAGGAAGGCGACGCGCTGGCCGCCATGAAGGCGGCCGCGAGCGTGGTCGAAGCCGAATATCGCAACGATCTCGTCTATCACGCCCAGATGGAACCGCTGAATGCGGTGGCGTCGGTTTCGCCCGATGGCGGGGCTTGCGAATTATGGTGCGGGGTGCAGTCGAAAACCATCGCCGTAACGGTGGCGGCCGACGCGCTCGGCATCAAGCCGGACAAGATCAAGTATCACGACATGCTGATGGGCGGCGGCTTCGGCCGGCGCGGGCATCGCGACGAGGAGTATGTCCACGATGCGGTGGTGCTGTCGAACGCGGTCAAAAAGCCCGTGAAGATGATGTGGACGCGCGAGGACGACGTCCACAATGGCCGGTTCAATCCGCTGTCGGCGCATTACCTGCGCGCCGGCTTCGATGCCTCCGGCAAGCTCATCGCGTTCCATCACCGCAAGGCCTGCGACGAGGTGACGGCGTTCCAGGATCCGGTGCGCTACGAACGGTCCAAGGGGCGCGACAATATCACCTTCAACGGCCTCGACGCGGCCTATTACGCGGTACCGAACCGGCTCGCCGAGGCGGTGCTGCAGGAAAGCGGCCTGCGCACCTCCAGCCTGCGCGGCATCGCGCACCTGACCAACATTTTTGCCATCGAATCGTTCATGGACGAGCTCGCCCGCAAACGCGGCGTCGATCCGGCAATGTTCCGCAGCCGCCTGGTCGGCGGCAATGCGCGCGCCTTGCATATCATCGACACCGTCAAGCGCATGGCCGACTGGGGCAAAAGGCGCGACGGCAGTGCGCTCGGCTTCACTTACATGAACTATTCCGGCACCCAGATCGCGCTGATCGCGGAAGTTTTGGTCGACCGCCGGACCGGCGGGCTGCGCGTCCCAAAAGTGTGGGTTGCGCTCGACCCCGGCATTGCGGTGCAGCCGGACAACGTGGTGGCGCAGACCGAAAGCAGCATCGTCTACGGCCTCGGCTTCGCCCTCTCGGAGCGAATCACCATCGCCGACGGCGCCGTGCAGGAGTTGAATTTCTACGACTATCACGTGCCACGGCTGAACGAGATTCCGGAGATGCTGGTCGAGGTGGTGTCGACCAACAACCACCCGACCGGTGTCGGTCAGATGGCGACCCCGCTGGTTGCGCCGGCCATCGCCAATGCGGTGGCGGAGCTGACCGGCGTGCGGCTGCGCGAAACGCCGATGACGCCGGACCGGGTGAAGAAGGCGCTGGGGTGAGGGGGGCGAGGACTTCGCCATCAAGCGAATCCGGGCGGCGCAGGACGGCGCCGCCCGATCGCGGTGGTCATTGGCGGACCACCATAGGCGGCCTCACTGCCTCGGCGGCTTACTCGGCGTGACACGCACGTATGACTGAAGGATGGGTGCGGCGCCGTGGCAAGCCAAAGGCGCCGCATTCAAATTTTCCCGGACTGGCCTTCAGTGCAATTCAAGCGAGCAAAATCTTTGTACGGAACCATACGAGCCCGGGCCTGTTGACCAGTGACGGCTTCCGCTTGAGAGCGACGAGCCCTCCCCTTACAATTCGTCTTGGTCAAACCGCTGGCTTAGCGCCGCAAGGTCTGTGTGCAAGTATGTCACAATCGAACCGTGTCCCTGCGATCACGATCCTCGTGGTCGAGGACGAGTATTTCGTGCGCGAAAACATCGTGAGCTACCTGCGCGACGCCGGTTGTACGGTGATCGAAGCCGAAACAGGGGAACATGCCATCGATATTTGCAAGTCGGGCGCGCCGATCGACGCGGTATTTACCGATGTTCAGTTGCCGGGGTCGGCGAGCGGCTTCGACGTGGCCGAGGCATTTCGGGTGGCGGTGGCGGATATTCCCGTCGTGTATGCTTCTGGAAACTTGGGCAACCGTGATCGGTGCGTTGCCGACAGTTTGTTCTTTGGCAAGCCCTATCGATCGAGGGAAGTTCTGGCCGCATGTCTGCGGCTCAAAGATGCGTCGTCATTGCATTGAAATAAACGGCCCAAGCGGCGCCGGGGTCGTGCACCGCCAGAGCATATTCTGAGTACCGGCCAATTTGGCCGGACTGATGCTGCCGGTCTCCGCGGGCCGGAAGCCATTGCATATCGGCTGATTACTTTAGGGCGGCCGATGAGTTGCTCCTGCGAACAAACCGGACAGCGCGAGCCTTCCGGCCATCGTGCGCGCCGCCCGCGAACGGTTTGATACACCTTCGTCGAACGATTTGTCCTTCAGGCCGCCCCCTTGACACGCCCGTGAAGAAAGACAGGAACTTTTAGGCGGTCTCTCTCTTTAATGGGTATCACGCCGGGCCACGAGGAAGTTCCATGAGGATTCGCGCGGGCTACGAAATTTCTTATGACTGTCCGCAGCCGACGCCGATGATCCTGACGGTGAGCGTCCATCCGTCACGCATGTCTGATCTGCTGACCGCGGATCGCATGCGGCTCAATCCGCTTATCCCCGCCAAGACCTATCACGATAGTTTCGGCAATTGCTGCCACGTGATCCGCGCGCCCACGGGCCGGCTGACGATATCCACCGACTTCCTGGTGCAGGACAAGGGCGAGCCGGATGAAGTGGCCCCGTGGGCGGAGCAGCATGCTCTAGAAGAGCTACCGGTCGAGGTCCTGATCTATCTGCTTGGCAGCCGATACTGCGAAACCGATCGCCTATCGAATGTGGCATGGTCCCTGTTCGGACATATTCCGAAGGGTTGGCCGCTCGTGCAGGCAATTTGCGATTATGTCCACGATCGCATCACCTTCGGTTACGCCCACGCCAGCCCGACCAAGACGGCGTGGGACGCTTATTCCGAGCGCCGCGGCGTCTGCAGGGACTTCGCTCACCTTGCGGTCACACTATGCCGCTGTATGAACATTCCGGCGCGCTACTGCACCGGCTATCTCGGCGACATTGGCGTGCCACCCGACGATGCGCCGATGGACTTCAGCGCCTGGTTCGAAGTCTATCTCGGCGGCCGCTGGTACACGTTCGATGCACGCCACAACAAGCCGCGCATCGGCCGCATCTTGATGGCACGCGGACGCGACGCTACCGACGTTGCGATCGTGACCTCGTTCGGCCCATGCGTGCTTGCGGGCTTCAAGGTGATGACAGACGAGGCCACGTCGGCCACTTCGTGATGCATCGCTTTTTATGCACGGCGTATTCGTTTGTGGAGGCTTTTCGGAAGGGCGGGTCTCTTCAATCCCGCTGCGGCCGCCCTCCGAAGGTCAAAATTCTTCCCATCGCCTGAGCCAGCCCCGTGGGGGCGCGCAAATTTGCGCAGAACCAGCCGTTCGAAACAAAATATAGTCGCAGCGTTGCTTTCGTACCGGACTACGCGATTTTCCGTGCGCCTCGTTGCGCGTTGTCCACCCAAAATAGAGCCTAACTAACGAGCTTCGGTCGAGTCAGGGCGAGCCGAGCCGGCCGGCGTAGCTCCGAATTGCAAATTTCAGACCGGATTTCGGTCAGGCCGAATCACACTCTCGGGGTCATACCCGGGCTTGTTCCGGCCATCCAGGTCTGGCTTGCGACGGCTTTGCAAGGAAGACGTGGATGCCCGCGACAAGCCCGGCCATGACTCCAGATGTTCCGATCTGACCGGAATCCACTCTCAGGACTCCGATTTTCGTTTGTCGCAGGATTGCATAGTGGAAACTTGGTCCATTCAGATAAAAACGAAGCAAAATCAATAGATAAAGAGAAATGTTGCGCGTCTTTCGGCGTGCTTTAGGTCCGATTTATGCGTTCGGTCATGACGGGCCGCTCGACCTTTCCGCATTCGTGCAATTATTGGAACCAATAATGTACAGTTGTGTTCTCTTTATACAGCTGGGGAGTGCGCATAAACCCAGGACAATAGAGGGAGACAGAAGTGTCGAGCTTACACGCCTGTTGCGCGATTACTTGTTTTTTGGTGGTTTCCAGCATCATCGTGTCGGCAAGCGAGAGCCCGGCGGCCGCGCGTGAACGCCATTCCGACGGCGCGACGAAGGCGATCCGGCACCAGGGGTTTACGGCGCGCGGTGGTGTGGACCGCGCCGCGCGTGGCCTTCAAGAAAAAATACGCGGCGGCAATGGTGAGCATAACCGATCACGACAGGTCGCGAGCCGCGCCACGCATCGCTTCGCTGTTCCTGAAGCCGACTGGGAGGTCCCTCATGGAGGTGAACGCAGCTTCAGTGGATTTGCTTCTTACTACGCCGAAGGTCAGCGCGTCGCGTCAGGCGGGAGATACGATCCGTCCGGCTATACCTGTGCGCATCGCTCTCTGCCGTTCGGGACTGTTCTGCGGGTCGCCGACCCCAAGTCCGGCCGTAGCGTGGTGGTCACCGTCAATGATCGCGGCCCGTTCATACGCGGGCGGATCCTCGACCTTTCCCTGCGCGCCGCGCAAGCCCTTGGCATGATCGTCCGCGGTGTATTGCGCGTTGACGCCGACATTATTGACCCCACTGATCCCCGTGCCACGGACCCCCAAGAGTTCACACCTGAACAGATCGAGACGCCCGATCCGTCGGAGCTTCGAGTTGGCGAAGCGATAAGCGGTGACGTTGCTCGGTAAATGGCACCATAGGTCGCACATTATCTGGCACCATCGTGCCTGCTTCACGTTAGGCGGTCCGATCAATCCGGCCGATCCGGAGCGTCTTGGACCCTAGCGAGCGCCGTGCCAATGGGCAACGTCGCATCTGCGCTACCTATGCAGCGGCAGATTTTTGTTCCAGGGTGGCTCGCGCTCCAGGCGCTCCAGGCCGGTGCGCCGGGTGGTGCCATTCAGCCCGGATTTCGATCAGGTCGAATCACACTCTCGGCGTCATGCCCGCGCTTGTCGCGGGCATCCACGTCTGCCGTGCGACGGCTTCGCAAGGAAGACATGGCTGGCCGGGACAAGCCCGGCCATGACTCCGGGTGTTCCGACCTGACCGGAATCCGGTCTCATGTGCAAGAAGCAGGGCCGGATGATTTGCAAAATCATAAAAAATGCCGGCCTGATCCGCTCGAATCTCTCGCATGATAACGTGCTTTACGTTACGTTAAAAAGCCGTCGGCGGCGCGCGCCTAAAGCCGAGCGATCGTCCTGCGACACGCTACGATTTGGGCGGGCCGCTTCTTCGGTGTTGATCTGTATTGGGCCACGCCATATCGCGGGCTGACAGAGTCGGAGTGGACCTACATCGATTTTGGGGGGACACTGAGATGGCCGTGGGAATAGCTGACATGACTGCCTCGCCCAGCAACTTTGTCGATCGCCTGTTCTTTGGTTACCAGAATTCGGCCGTGCTCAAGGCTGCCCTGGAACTCGACGTATTCACTGTGATCGGGGAGGGCGCGACAGACGCACCGGGGCTTGCCGCCCGATGCAATGCCGCGCCGCGCGGCATCATCGCGCTATGCGACTCTCTGGTTGTAATTGGATTTCTGACGAAATTATCCGACCGCTATGCGCTCTCGCCCGATGCCGCGGCCTTCCTGGATCGACGCTCACCAATGTGCATTGCCGGCATTCATGATTTCCTTGCAGCACCGGAGATGGTCGCACTGATTTTCGAGGACCCGGCAGGAGCGGTCCGCCGCGGCGGTGCACCGGGGCTCGCCAACGTGGCCCCCGATCACCCGATCTGGGTCCGGTTCGCGCGTGCTATGGGTCCATTCATGCAGCTTGATGCGAAGCTGGTGGCCGAACGCGCCGGCGGCCCGCACCCGCGGCGCGTGCTGGACATCTCGGCGAGCCACGGTCTCTTCGGCATTGCCTTCGGCCAGCGCTTCCCCGAATGCCGTATCACTGGGCTCGATTGGAGCGCTGTGGTTGCCGTAGCGAGCGAAAATGCCGCTGCTGCAGGGATCGCGGACCGATATGATACGATTGAGGGAAACGCGTTCGAAGTCGCCTGGGGCGAGGGATACGATTTGGTGCTGTTGCCAAATTTCCTGCACCACTTCGATGCAGCCTCATGCACGGCCATTCTCAAACGAGCGCACGCCGCCCTATCACCGGGTGGGCGCGTGGCAATTGTCGAGTGGGTTCCCAATGAGGATCGCATTTCTCCGCCGTTTCCTGCACAGTTTACGATGACCATGCTGCTCACCACGCCCGGCGGCACGACGTACACCGTACCGGAGCTGACGGCCATGCTGACGGCCGCAGAATTCGCCTTGCCTGAAGTAACTTCGCTCGTACCGACGCCGCTGACACTCTTGGTGGCGCGCGCACAGTAACAAACAGTAACAACCGCGGCGGCTTTCATGGGTGTGAATCCGCCGAGGCAAGCTCGCATGCCGGGTGGATTGTTCGGTATGATTCGAACCAAGGAAACGCCGGACGGGATGGCGTGGACGTTCGTCGGCACGCGACGGCAAGGTTGCGCGTTGTACCCGCATTGGTGCAGTTGGTGCATGGTCCGGCTCGATCTACTCTAGCTGGACGCTAGGTGAACCCGGTTCTTGGAAGAGCGAATTCCCGTGCAGGTACCATCCGAGGGAGGCCGATCTGATGACCGCACCTGAAGCGGCGGGAGGCTTACCTTCCGTCGCGCAGCCCATAGCCGCACCGCTCACCCGCGCCGCGATCTTTCTGGTCGTGGCAGTAAAAGCGGGTACCGACAATCGCGCGGTCTTGCGGGCGTTCTGTGGAGAACTCGCTGCGCTGTTTCGCGCGGTGGAGTTTCGCGACATTGAAGCTGGCCTTTCCTGCGTCATGGGGATTGGTTCCGACGCATGGGACTTCCTGTTTGGACCGCCGCGGCCGGCGGAACTGCATCCGTTCCGGGAAATTCGCGCCGGAACGCGCCACGCAATCTCCACGCCAGGCGATCTCTTGTTCCACATTCGCGCGAAGCGCATGGATCTTTGCTTCGAACTCACGAGGCAGATCATGGCCCGCATCGGTGACGCGGTTTCGGCCGTGGATGAAGTCCACGGCTTTCGTTACTTCGACGAGCGCGATCTCCTCGGCTTCGTCAACGGAACGGAAAACCCAAGGGGCGGGGCGGCGATCGAAGCCGCGCTGGTTGGGCAGGAGGATGCCCTGTTCGCCGGCGGCAGCTATGTCATCGTGCAGAAATATCTTCACGATCTTAACGCATGGAACGCGCTGTCCACCGAGGCGCAGGAACAAATCATCGGCCGTACGAAGCTGTCCGACATCGAGTTGGACAATTCTATCAAGCCGGCCTCGGCGCATAACGCGCTCACCACGATTGTCGAGAACGGGAAGGAAATCAAAATCCTGCGCGACAATATGCCGTTCGGCCGGGCCGGCCACGGAGAGTTCGGCACCTATTTCATCGGCTATAGCCGCTCGCCCCGCGTCACCGAGCAGATGATCGAGAACATGTTCGTCGGCCGCCCGCCCGGCAATTACGACCGGCTGCTCGACTTCAGCCGGGCCGTCACCGGAAACCTGTTCTTCGTTCCGTCCGCGACATTTCTGAACACCGTGACCGACGACGAGCCCGCGGCAGTCGTACCTCCGGTCCCGCCGGCGCTGGTCCAATCCTCACGATCCATTCCGCCAGTGCATGACGGTTCGCTCGGCATCGGGTCGCTCAAAGGAGACATTCGGCATGAATAATCTGCATCGCGAGCTTGCCCCCATTTCGGATGCGGCATGGGCGGAAATCGAACAGGAAACATCGCGTACGCTCAAGCGCTATCTCGCCGCGCGGCACGTGGTCAACGTGCGGGGACCGGGCGGCGTGGGCCTCTCGGCCGTCGGTACCGGTCACCTGCGGACGATCGCGGCTCCGGCTGACGGTATCCTCGCAACGCAGCGCGAGGTGAAGGCGCTTGTCGAGCTGCGGGTTCCGTTCGAACTGGACCGCCAAGCAATCGACGATGTTGAGCGTGGTGCTAACGATTCGGACTGGCAGCCCGCCAAGAACGCCGCGCGACAGATCGCCTTTGCGGAAGACGGCGCCATCTTCGAGGGCTATGCCGCCGCCGGAATTGGCGGCATCCGCCAGGGGACCAGCAATCCGATCGTGACGCTTCCGGCTGACGTGCGCCACTATCCAGAGGCGATAGCGCAAGCCCTGAGCCAATTGCGCCTCGTCGGCGTCAACGGGCCCTACAAGGTGCTGTTAGGTGCCGATGCCTACACGGCACTCGCCGAGACGAGCGACCACGGCTATCCGGTACTGGAGCACGTCAGGCGCCTCGTCAAAGATGAAATCATCTGGGCTCCTGCGATTGCCGGTGCCTTCGTGCTGACCACCCGCGGCGGCGATTTCGACCTGCACATCGGGCAGGACGTGTCGATCGGCTATTCCGGCCACACCGACACCACCGTCCGCCTGTACCTGCAGGAGACATTCACGTTTCTTCTGCTCACTGCCGAGGCAGCCGTCGCGTTAGCGCCTCCCGTAAAGGCGCCGACGACCTGACGCAGTAGGCCAGTCGCGCCTTGAGCCGAGGCGGCGCAACGCTCTCACACGGTTAGAGACGAGTAGAGTTCAACGGATCGTGCCGGCGATTGGTTGATGATCCATGGTGATGATCAGCTATTTCCATAGCACCACGCGACAATGGGTGTGAACGCAGCTCGCTCAATGGGCCGCCATCTCTATTCGCGCTATTTGCGGCAATTCCGCCCGCGCAGCGGCGTCGTTGCTCTTAAAACGGCAGTCCGCCGATCCATACCGATCGTGTCGCCTTCACGCTCGATCATGTCTTCCGGGCCGACGCCGATGGCGGCCACATCCTGATATTTCAACACTTTCGGATCGCCGTGCGCGGTCACCACAGATGCTTTCAGGCGTTCTGCTGCTTAGCCGTAAGCAACGCCCGGGTTGCTTTGCCCCACTTCTATAATATAGCCATCAGGATCGCGAATGTAGCAGCGCGTCTCGCCGTACTTGGGCTTCGGCTCCGTGATGAACTCGGCTCCTCGACTTCGCCAAAGCTTGTAACAGGCTTGAATATCTGCAACGCGGATATTCATAAAGCTGCTGACCAGATCCGGATTGGCGGGGACGCTGAGCGTTACCGTTGGTTTGTCTGGTGTCGGACCACCCCCGGGGTTAACAAGGAGCCACGTGTTCGCGATTTGGATGTACCCCGGCGCGCCGCTGCTGTCGCCTCTGCTCAGAATGCGACCTCCGAAGACCGTTTCGTAAAATCGAAGCGATCGTTCGACGTCGGACACGGTGAGAAAGTGTGCGACGGTAAACCCATCAAGCGGCGGCATCTGATAGCTTTTCTGCTCGACTTCCACCTGGTTCATAGACGCCTCCTATTCGGATATGCTACTTCTTCGTTCGGCAGAATATGTCGGGCAGTGTGCTTTAGCAACTGAAACGCTCGATCAGCGCCTTAGCTTCAACGTAGCTTTCAGGGTTCCGTCTTTAGATACAGATGGCCATTACGGCGCAAAAATCCCTCCAGCCTTAATACGTCGCCATCTTCTGCACGGCCCACCATTACCGGCCCTCCGCCGCCGGTATCGAGTGGGCCGACGCGACGCAGGATCATTGCGCGCATCAACAGCTTACCGAGGTCAGCCTCCGCTATCAGAAGCGCCCGCAGTCGCTGTTGCGGAATAATCAGCGCTTCGCGAGGCCTATGGCTTCGATCTATCGCCGCTTGCGATGCGCTATGACGAATTCATCCGCATCGCGGCCGAGGCCAAGATCGAGCGCGAGCACATGAAGGCAATGGATACGTCATCATTTAAACGCCGTGGCTCTTAGGCCGCGGCCAGTCCCTGCAGCACTGAGGCAACCATGCAGACCCCGCGACCAAATCGCGGGTCATTTTTTTCTCCTGGTCGCGTGACGCCGTGCCGCGATGGTTTTTGCTCGCTCGACGAATCAATTCTGGTGAGGATGTGACCCGTGCAAGACAACACTCACGGCTCACCGCCGAGGTAAGCCCGCGTCGTAACCGCCGCGATTTTTTGTGAAAGCTTGATCTTGTTCCCTTCGACTTCGGCCACCTGGTTCTTGTCAAGGAAAAGATCGAGAGGATCGAGAGCATCGTTCTTGGCAAGCTTTATTCGGTCGCCCTCGACGCTGTCCACGATGCCAACATGCAGGCCGTTAGCATCCACCACTTCCATGTTTGCGCAGATTTCCATTCGCCGTCTCCGTAGCTCATTGTCCAACCCTGGTAACGCTGGAGCCATGCGCCGGGTTCCTTGCTTGATTTGACGCCTCGATCACTTGAAGCTTTTTCGCCAAGCAAGTCCGGACGCCGAACATGCCGGAAGGGGCGGGAAAGGGGACTGGTCAAGTGGCGCCATGCCCGGCACGATGCAATGGCGCCGATCACAGGTTAGCAGTGCGAGTGACTGCAAAAAACCACCCCGCACGGACCTGAGGGTGAGATGGCCCCCATCGACGGGACCCCGGGCCGGTTGAATTAAAGTGGAGAGGTCTGCGGTTCGTTGCTTGAAGATCAGTATACGATCGATGTTTTGCTGGTTTCTCGATGCTTCGCGGAGACTCCGCCAAGCTTCTCAAATCAGCATCGATCGGTCCATGGGATTGGCCTTCTACAAGGCCACATTGCTTCCTGCTCGATACCGCGGCGGCGGCTTTTTCGGTGATCATGGCTCGTGGAATCGCATTCCTCGCAGCGGGCATAAGGTGATATTCGTGCCATTGGGCGGCGGCGCCCGTCCGGCATGCCGTCCGTTATTCTCAGCAGCTTCGTCGATGGGAACAGTGACGCGCGCGGTCGTCCCATCGGTGTCGCGATCGACAGGACCGGGGCGTTGCCGGTCGCAGACGGCGTCGGAGATGCGGGGTGGCGCGTATCGCCGGCAGGCGCAGAGGCCGTCCGCAATTGGTCGCACTGCGCGGCGCCAGCACGGGCATCGTCCGGCCCATTCAAGAAACGCATCGCGCTCGCGAGTATCTTGTAACGGTCGGCTGAAGGCCGAGCGGATTGGGTCGTCGGGCATAACAGCCCTAATAATCAATTCAACGTTAGTCCCGCACCGTGGTGGAACTCGCATCGCATAGGGGGCATTGATCGTGTGTTCGACACGGGTCGAATGCCGGGCATCTCGAAAGAAAAAAGGCTCGGCGTACGCGAGCGGGCCGACGATATGCGGCCCAGCGGCGCCTGTATTTGCGCCACCGGGAGAGTCTAATGAAATATGGTTCTGCAAGGAAATCCAATTGGCGCGGCATCGCGATTGCCTGCGCGGCCGGCGCGGTTGGTACGGGCGTGATGGCGCTCCCGCAAACATTTGTCGCCGCTGCTCCAAAACATCTGCAAAACTTGGCAGCCGCCGAACACCGCAGCTTCGCGGAAGTTGTGGACATCGTCAAGCCGGCCGTGATCGGCATTCGTGCCCGTGTGGTCGACGACGATGATGCGATAACCATCCTGCACGGCAGGAGGGTTGACCCCACGGACGTATCACGTCCGCCGCGTTTCAGAACATCCCAGGGAGCCGGATTCTTCATTACACCCGACGGCTACGCCGTCACCAATAACCACGTTATCAGAGGAAGTAGCTTTGCCGAGATATTGACCGACGGCGGCCAAGTTTACAGGGCCAAGGTGGTCGGTGTCGATCCCGCGAGCGACCTCGCTCTGCTGAAGGTCGATGGCCGCAACGATTTCCCCCATGTGCAGTTTTCCGAGACGCCGCCGCGCATCGGGGATTGGATCATTGCGATCGGAAACCCGTTCGGCTTGGGCGGCACAGTTACGGCCGGAATCGTTTCGGCTCGCGGCCGAGACCTGGCAAACGAAAAGGATCTCCTTCAAATCGACGCCCCGGTAAACAGAGGCAATTCCGGAGGTCCGACGTTTGACCTTCAAGGGCAGGTGGTGGGCGTCAATTCCATGATCATCTCGCCGACCGGCGCCTCGGTGGGAGTTGCATTCGCAATCCCGGCCGCCACGGTGAGACACGTCGTCGAGCAGCTCAAGGATAAGGGTTCGGTTACGCGCGGATGGTTGGATGTCCAATTCCAGTCGGTGTCCCCCGAGGTCGCCGCGCCACTGGGATTGGACAGCGCGTCCGGGAGTCCTTATCGCTGAGGTTCCGCCCGGGGGCCCGGGGGCGGCCGCGGGACTCGCGGTCGGGGATATCATCCGGACCATCAATGGCCAGCGTCGTGGAGAATGCCCACGCCTTCAATCGAATGGTGGAGGACACCGCCCCGGGCGCATCGTTGCTGCTCGGCGTCCTCCGGCACGGCACTGTGACGTCCATCGCCGCAGTGGCGAGCGCGGCTCCCGTCGCGGATGCCCCTCGGCCGGTCCCGGCACGGACAGAACTCGAGCCGGTAGGGTCAAACCGGCAGCCACTCGGACTGTCTCTCGCCCCGACCGCGTCGCCGGCAGCCGGTGAAGGCAGTGGTGCGCTCGTTGTCGGTATCGATCCCAGTGGGCTGGCCGCCGGCCGCGGGATTGATGTCGGAGACGTGATTCTTGATGTTGCGAACAAGGCCATAACGACAGGCGACGACGTTTACAAAATGGTTATCGATGCGCAGAAAGCGGGCAAGCAGTCAATTCTCATGCGAATCAAATCCGGTGAGACCGCGCAATTCGTCGTCCTACCGCTGGATTGAGGAGAGATGACGGAATGCAAACCAAGGTCGCGTTGCGCCGATCAGACCACGGTGGGCACGGTCTTACCGAACTACCGGCACGTCGGAATGATCGAAACTGAAACCGCCAGGCTATTCTGGTTCAAAGGGTTCCGGGCCCGCGGCAAGCGTCGCTACGGTGCTCCACGGCGCCACCCAATTCAAGGGCCCTACGCGATCGATGTCTGCCGCGGACCCTTGAGGAACCTTGTGGGCGATTACGCCGTTTCATGACAATCGCGCAAACACAACGAGGACGTCATGGAAATATCGGGAAAAAAAGTCGGAATTTTGGCAACCCGTGGCTTTGAACAGGCTGAGCTCGAAGTTCCACGTGACCGGTTAAGGGCGGCTGGTGCGACTGTCGAAGTTATCGCGCCTGAGCCTGGTGAAATTCGGGGGTGGGATCAAAAGGACTGGGGTCGTGCCGTACCGGTCGATCGCTCGCTAGAGGACGCAAAGGCCGATGACTACGACGCTCTCGTCCTGCCGGGCGGCCAGATCAATCCGGACTTGCTGCGCATCAATTCGCGTGCCCTCAACCTGATTGCCGAGGTTTACAGACAGCGGAAGACGGTCGCAGCCGTTTGCCACGCGCCCTGGCTTCTGATCGAGACGGGGCTGGCCGCGGGTCTGAGGGCGACCTCCTATATTTCGATCAAGACCGATATGATCAACGCAGGCGCCAAGTGGGAAGATTCGGAAGTTGTTGTTGACCGTGGTATCATTACGTCCCGCAACCCCGGTGATCTGGAGGCCTTCTCCCGAGCGATAATCAGTGCGCTCGCGGAGCAGCAGAGCAACAAGCGCACGGCTGCATGAGCAACAGTAAGGCTCTCAGATCCCGCTGAGGCCGGCCGTAGCGTAAGAGGCGAGTGCGGAGACGCGGCAGGAAATTGCGATGGCGTGTCGCGGGCCGCCATCGCAATGAAAGACGGGGCTACCGGTGGCCGGCCCCGGTCGTGGCCTCCGGGAGGATCGATTGTGCGGTCCGGAGATGCCGCTCCAAGGTCGGCAGGGACTCTTTCGCATAGGCCCCGGCGGCATCCGGCATCGAGGATGCGGTCTCATATTCTTTGATATCTTTTTCGTGGTCCTCAATCATGTGCTTCACGAACTCCACGTCGAACATTGTCCCGTTCAGCTTCGAAAGGTGCTCAAAATCGGCCTTCTGCTCGCTGTCGGGCTGGGTCGGCACCTTGATGTGCAAGGCTGCAGCGGCTTCCTCGGCTTTCTTATTGGCTTCGCTGTGATCCGTCTCCAGCATTTGGCCAAACATGCGCACCCCTTGACTTGCACCGTTCTTCTGCGCCAACTGCCCCATTTTAACTTCGGCGAGATTGCCCTCGATGGCCTTGGTCAGGAACATTTGTTCCCTCTTTTCCTGCGCCAATGTAGGAGTACTTGTCACGACTGCGACAGTTAGCGCGGCTCCTACCCAAACTCTGCTTCTCATGATTGCCTCCTTAGGGAACGACCCCACTTCCTGGAAAAACGTGCGCCCCGGCTAAAGGTTTCAGAAGGCTCCGAAGAAAGCGGCTGCAGAGGGGCTTTTTCATGCCTACGTTGCCGCTCCAGGCTGACGTCAAAAGCGCCGGGACGCCACGAACGGAACCTTCGGTCAGGGAAGGTCGTTAGTTGTGTGAGCCGCAGCGCGCTGAAAATACCATGATGTCGCGATGCGTGACAGGCAGCGAGGTGCAGAGGTGCCGAAAACTTCCCCCCGACAAAACAAAACCACTGGCCGCGTTATGCACGAGTTCAAGCACGGCGAACTGCGTAGCGGGCCGGAAGGAAAGGGTGGCGAGGTAAAAAGCCGTCGCCAAGCCATCGCGATCGCCCTAAGCGAAGCGGGTGCTTCTCAGTATCAAAGCGAACGGGAGAACAGAAGGCGCTTCACGCATACCGAGGCCAAGGAAGCCCGCGGTGAGACCAGTCAACAGGAGCAGGAGGGTAAATCCCATGTCGGCGCGGGCGGATCGCGTGGCAGCAGCACGGCTGGCGGTGGACACCGCGGCACCCAGACTGGGTCCCGAGCGGCTGGTCGCCGTGGGGCGAACTGACCGAAGGGCCGGTGCAACTGCGTAGCTATAATCTCCGCACCGGCGGCCTTTACCGAACGAGCCCGGATTTGGGGGCAGCCCAACTAACTATCCGGACCTCGCGACGCTTGATTTGCCGGGTCGAGGCGCGGTGGTCACAGATCGATTGCCATGAGAAAGCAATTCGCCCAGGAACCAAACAGATGGCATCCCGATTATCCATCAGCAGCATGCGTCACCGTGCGAGTATCATGACCCGAGGATTCGCAACGCGAGTATATGCGCTCTCTTGCTGCTCTCCATATAAATGCAGCGTTGGGAGACGCTGCATTTAATCCTGAGCTCGCTGGCAAGGGCTCTAACCCTCTGAACTTTCCGGAGACAATCAGTGGATACAGATCTGATCCATGCACTCAAAACGTTGCATACGCACGCTATTGATGCGCGTAACGGTTACGAGGAAGCGCTCGACGATGCGGAAGGCCGTGGCATGACGCCGCTATTTCGCGATATGATTTCGCTCCACAATGAGAACGCGGACGAGCTTTCCGCCGAACTCGGACGCTTGGGGCAGCGCCCGGATGACAACGGCTCATTCATGAGCACCGTCCACCGTACAATCATGAGCATTCGCTCGCTGTTCGGAGGTCTCGACGCCAGTGTCGTACCTGGCTTGGTTGACGGCGAAAAACGAAACGTATCAGCTTACGCCGATGCACTCAAACAGCAGGACGTCAAGGGGGAGACGCGTGGGCTGCTTGAGAAGCAGAGGGCCCGCATTGAAGCCGCGATAGCGGTGATGCAGAGCGACGCGGCGCCTCGACGTAAAACGGGTTGACAAAAGACCCGCGGCTCGAAATGCTCGCGGTGATCCGGACGGACGTTGCGAAGGTGCACCGCGAGAGCCAGTGCGTGTCGCGACGGGTTGCCAACCCGTCTATATCAAGCTAAACGCGCTCCAAACGTCACCTACTGATTGCTGAGGGTGCGCGGCGCGGGCGTAACTGTTGCCAGCCCTATCGGGCTCGGGACCTGCGCCGATTGCCCCGCTCCGCACCATTCCTGTTATGAGCATTACCCTTAATTTGGGCAGGCACCGCAGCGGTAATACCGGATCAATGCGCCCTGATGCACCATCATGATGACGCTCGAATGCCGCAAGTGGTTCCGGAGTCGCCAGGGTGGCCACATGGATGAAGCAATGGCGGACCGATTCCGCTCGCTGGACGTCCCCATTGGCCGCATCCGGCCTGCCAGATGCAAGAGGTCAGGCAAGGGCACGGCATGAAGTTTATGTGGACTGCCGATGGAACGGATTGGTTGCCCGAACGTTTTGTCAGGTTATGCATGGAGAAGCAGCGTGGATAATCTGTCAGTCTTGCGCGCCGTCTTTGACGCGGCGCCTGACTGCATCACGATCATCTCGGCGAGCGGCGTGCTCCTGGAGATAAACGCCGCCGGGCGAAGCATCTTCGAGGCAAGTGATATCAGCCTTAAGGGAGCCTCCGTCTATGATGTTATCGTTCCGGAGTTCCGTGGAACCTGGAAAGCGATGCATGAAAGGGTTTGCAACGGAGAGAAGCTGACTTGGGAATTCGATATCGTCGGATTTCGCGGAACGCGCCGACATATGGAAACGCACGCCGTACCCCTGCCGATGCCGGATGGCAGCGTCGCACACCTGGCGATCGCGCGCGACGTGACACGGCGCGACGCAAACGAACGGAGGATACTGAATAGCGAGCCGCGTTATCGGCAGATGTTGCAGGCATTGCCTTTGCCGATCTACACGACGGACTTGGAAGGGCACATTACGTTCTATAATGAGGCGGCCGCGGACTTCGCCGGCTGCCGGCCGACCCTGGGAGAACAGTGGGGCGTGATCTGGCGCGTCTATCGCCTGGATGGGACAGCCCTGCCGCCCGATCAATGTCCCATCGCTACAGCCCTTAGGGAGGGGCGGCCGGTTCGCCGCATGGATGCGATAGCCGAACGTCCGGATGGTACCAAGGTGCGATTCACGCTTTATCCAACGCCGTTGCGCGATAGTTCCGGCCAGCCGATTGGATGCATCAATCTTCTCATGGACCTAACCGAAAAGTACGAAGCACAAGCGGTTTCTGAGCGACTGGCATCCATCGTGGAATCGTCCGACGACGCGATTGTTAGCAAAACGCTCGACGGGATCGTGACCTCATGGAATGCCGGCGCAATGCGCATCTTCGGGTACGAAGCGGCGGAAATGATCGGGCAACCGATCATGCGTATCATACCGCCTGAATTACGGGATGAGGAAAGGCGAATTATTGCCAGCCTCAAGCAGGGTTTGCGTGTGGCGCATTATGAAACCGTGCGCATTACCAAGGATTTCCGCCGTGTCAACATTTCTCTCACTGTGTCACCTTTATACGACAAACTTGGAAATGTAATAGGCGCGTCCAAAGTTGCGCGCGACATCACGGAGCGCAAAAGGGCTGAAAAACTGCAGCGTCTGCTGTTGGACGAACTCAACCATCGCGTCAAAAATACCCTGGCGATCATCCAGGCGATTGCGCGCCAATCGTTGCGCCACACCAAGAGCCCAAGTGAATTCGTAGCCGCCTTCACCGGGCGCGTGAACGCGCTCGCGCGCGCCCACGATTTGCTGACGATGACCAAGCTGCAGAGCTCCAATCTGCAAGAACTGGTGCGGGACCAAGTGATGTTGGGTGGCGAGGAAGACGATCGGATCACTTGCGCGGGTCCATTGGTACTGATCGATCCGCAAAAGACAGTGCATTTGGCGTTGGTGCTGCACGAACTCGCCACGAATGCCCGCAAGTATGGCGCCTTATCGGTGCCTAAGGGCCGGCTATCGGTGTCTTGGGAGGTCCGGAGGGCAGATCAGCGGAGCCTTTTCATGATTTGGGAGGAGCGTAATGGACCGATCACCATTGCTCCGTTTCAGCGCGGTTTCGGCAGTATCCTCATTGAACGAACCCTGTCCGGCCATGGCGGCGAGGCCACGATTGAGTACAAAAGTACTGGTCTCGTGTGCCAAATCACGCTCCCCCTGCCGGAGCTGGCCCAGTCCGCCGGGACGCCGGCCGGCGGAGAGGATCATTCCACGTTCGATCCCGGGGCGGATAGCGCTTTGCGGCTTCAAGGCACGCGCATAATCGTTGTAGAAGACGAACCGCTTATTGCCCTGGATATGGAATCGATCCTCATTGCGGCGGGCTGCGAAATTGCAGGGTCGGCGGGAAGCTTGGAGAAGGCCAAAGCCCTGGTTGCGCGAGCTGAGTTCGATGCAGCGCTCCTCGACGTGAACCTGGGCGGCAACTCGGTCGGTGAACTTGCGGCGGCGCTTATCCAGCGGAATGTGCCGTTCGCGTTCGTGACCGGATACGGTCGCGAAGCGCTGCCGGAAGGTTTTCAAGATATGGTCGCCGTCAGGAAGCCCGCGGGCCAAAAGGAATTGCTCGCCGTCGTCCAGCGGTTGGTCAGCCGAAGCGCTCCCACGACCGTTCCGCAGCCCGCCGACGGACCGTCGAACCGTCCGCGCGGTCCCATGGGCCGCCAGCCTGATTTCCCGACGCCGTACATGCAAGACGCTATGAAAACGAATTCAAAGGCGGCTGCCGAAGCTGCCGCGAAACCCACCGTAGATGAGTGATACGAGAAACAGCACAAGCGCCACCACAAAGACGATCTTCGCAATGCCGACAGCCGCGCCGGCAATTCCGCCAAATCCCAACACGCCGGCGATCAAAGCAATCACCAGAAGCGTAATCACAAGCTGTAACATGGCCTCTCTCCAAAGTGTGTTTACGTGGGAAAACAATACACTATAGGGGTGAATAGTTCCATCGTTGCGAGAAGATAGTGGTCAACCCGAAATCGGCCGAAATTAGCCTCGAAGGTCAACCTGCGTACCGGGTCATTCGCCGACCTTACGCTTACATGCGCCGCCAGCCATATCCTCTCTAATCCCCCGCAGGGTCAACCAGCATCGCCCGCTCTGACCGAGCCGGCGTCGCCAAGCCAGCGTTGCCAAGCCGGAACTTTCATGACATCCGAGCGTTCATAGATCGAGATGGTTACTGGGAGATACCAATGCTTTCGACCGTGCTGATTGTTGTCCTGATCCTGATCTTGATCGGAGCACTGCCGACGTGGGGATACAGCGGCAACTGGGGATACGCCCCTGGCGGCGTTGTTGCAGTTATACTGCTTATTGTCGTGTTTTTGGCTCTACAGGGGCAGATATAACAAACGCGGACTCACATCCGAAGCGCACCATGTCAGCTTGAACGGCATGGCGGCGCACACGGAGGGAACGGTTGGGCTCAAGGGCTCCTGCCGCGGATACCACAGATTCCAAAATGGTGCGGTCGAGAGGACTCGAACCTCCACGAGTTGCCCCACTAGCACCTCAAGCTAGCGCGTCTACCAGTTCCGCCACGACCGCATCGGGGTGACGCCCAGGCCCGAGGGCCAAAGCATCAAGGCAACGGCGTGCATGTAACAAATCGCCGACGCCGGGACAAGGGCCAGAGATGGCCTGATCAGGGCAATCGGGTGAAGAAGCAGTGGAGAAGTCGTGAAGGGGGTAGTGACAACTGGGTAAATTGCTGAATCTGTGGCGGTCCTCTGATTCGGGTAACGGAGGATGTGATGGATGAGCCTTGGGCGGCGCTCGCGGCGGTTAGTGAAGTGACTTGTTTTCTATTCTATTTCAAGGACTTGCCGGATCCTCGGCAGAGCCACAAAGTGATGTATCCGCTCGCCGAGGTGCTGCTGTTGTGCCTGCTTGCGGTGCTGGCCGGGTCGAACGGCGCGGTGGATATCGCTAAGTTTGGAGAGAAGAAGCTCGCGGTGCTGCGCCGGTTTCTCCCGTTTCGCGATGGGACGCCGTCGCACGACCAGGTCGGTGATATCCTGGCCGTGCTCGACCCCGTGAAGTTCCAGCAGTGCTTCGTGGCCTGGGTGGTGGCGCTGACTGGCGCGCCTTCGGGGGTCGTGGCGATCGACGGCAAGACGTTGCGCCGCTCCCACAACAAGCGGCGCGGGCATGCCGCGATCCACATGGTGTCGGCCTTCGCGGCGAGCCAGCGCCTGGTGCTCGGGCAGACCAAGGTGGCGGACAAATCGAACGAGATCATCGCCATCCCGGCGCTGCTCGACATGATGGCGATCGAGGGAGCCATCGTAACCATCGATGCGATGGGCTGCCAGCGTGAGATCGCGGAAAAAATAGTGGATAAGAAAGCCGATTATGTTCTCGCGTTAAAAGGTAATCAAGGTTCGTTGCGCGATGATGTCGAACTGTTTGTCGCCGAGCAGAAAGCCAACGACTTCAATGATACCAAGGTCAGCCATCACCAGACCGTCGATGGCGACCACGACCGGATCGAAACCAGAAACTACACCGTCATCCATGACATAGCCTGGTTGCAGAAACGTCATAAGTGGCCCGGATTGAAAAGTATCGTTGTTGTCGAGAGTATTCGCGAAACTCCCGCCGCGACGCCCAAAGCCGCCCCCAAGATCGAGCGCGAGGTCCGCTTTTACATCTCCTCGCTGGTCTGGTTGGCCTGTCTGATGGGGCCGGTCATCCGCAGCCACTGGGCTGTCGAGAACAGCCTGCACTGGGTGATGGACATGATGTTCCGCGACGACGAATGCCGCATCCGCACCGATCACGCACCGGCCAACTTCACCACCATCAAGCACATCGCTCTCAACCTGCTCCGCAGAAAGCCCGGTAAGGAGTCCTTAC
Organism: uncultured Alphaproteobacteria bacterium; assembly: GCA_963802745.1. Taxonomy (GTDB): domain Bacteria; phylum Pseudomonadota; class Alphaproteobacteria; order Rhizobiales; family Xanthobacteraceae; genus JAJPKK01. Next base: position 188,149 of record CAWDKL010000049.1, read on the forward strand.
GCCTTAAACGCAAAATCGCCGCATGGGACGACGAGTTTCTTGCAAGTCTCGTCGCCGCTTGAGGTTTTCACCCGATTCCCCTGATGGCCTGATGGTCCGTTATCCGTTATCGACCGTTGACAACATTCCGGGTGCAGCCGCGGGGACGGTAGCATGAGCCCGCGCTCGATTCCCGGCGTCGGGTGTTGATGAGCGCATTTCAGGACCGACCAGAGGCGGTACTAGACCCGGGCACGGCGGCGCAGAGCCGCTATGCCAGGAGTCACGGACCGTCACCGGTTTGCAGTTACGTAGGGTGCGAGACCATTATGAACGCCGCCGAGCCAATTTGACCGGCGGCGTTGTGCGACAGCGATCAGGCGGCGCCCGAGAGGCTCTGCCCCCGGATCGGCAGGCTCCTGATCCGCTTCCCCGTCGCAGCGTATATCGCGTTCGTCACCGCGGCCGGGATGATGGCGGCGCCCGGCTCGCCGATGCCGCCCCATTTCTTGCCGCCGGTGAGCGCGAGGTGCACCTCGGTCTTCGGCGCGTCTTTCAGGCGCACCACCGGGTAGCTGTCGAAATTGCCCTCGACCACGGCGCCGCGCGCAATGGTGATTTCGCCCCAAATCGCCGCCGAGAGGCCGTAGATCATGCCGCCTTCGAGTTGCATCTCCACGGTGCGCGGGTTGACCACGTGGCCAGTGTCGGCCGCGATCACCACGCGGTCGATCTTGAGGTCGTTGCCGGTGACGGTCACCTCCGCCACCATGCCGACGATGGAGTCATAGCTTTCGTGGATCGCCATGCCGCGGCCGCGGCCGGCCTCCATCGGCTTGCCCCAGTCGCTCTTCTGCGCGAGCGTATCGATGACGTGCAGGCAGTCGGCCCGGTGCGCCAAGAGCGCGCGGCGGAACCGGTAGGGGTCCTGCCCGGTCGCGTAAGCCAGCTCGTCGATGAAGCTCTCCATGAAGTAGGCGTTCTGGGAGTGTCCCGGCGCCCGCCATGGCCCGAGCGGCACATGGGTGTTGGTCAGCACCGTTTCCACCCGCAGGTTGGGGAACCGATAGGGCGTGGTGGAGAGCCCCTGCACGGTCTGCAGGTCGAGGCCGTCCTTGACGGCGGCCGGATTGGCGGAACCGGCGGCGGTGCGGCAGTCGAACGCGAGCGGCGTGCCGTCCGCCGCAAAGCCGGCGCGGAAGCGGATCGCCGCCTGGGTGCGGTAGCGGCCGTGGCGCATCTCCTCTTCGCGGGTCCAGATCAGCTTGACCGGCTTGCCGATCGCCTTGCTGACTGCCACCGCCTGCGCGACCTCGTCGGGGCGCAGCCGGCGCCCGAAGCCGCCGCCGGAGAAGGTGTTGTGGATGAACACGTTTTCCGGCTTCACCCCGGAGGCCTGGGCGGCGAATTGCAGCGCCAGATCGGCGTTCTGGGTGCCGACCCACACGTCAACCCGGTCGCCCTGCACATGCGCCGTGGCGTTGAGCGGCTCCATCGGGGCGTGGGTGATGATCGGCACGTCGTAGGTGGCCTCGACCACCTTGGCGGCCGCCGGCATCGCGGCGTCCACATTGCCGTCGTGGCGGGCCACCGCACCCTTGCGGTCGAGCGCCGCGAGGTAGAGCTTTTTGAACTGCGCGCTGTCGGTCGCGGCCGCGGGTCCGGTGTCCCAGCGGATCGGGAGCTTCTCCAGCGCCGCCTTGGCGCGGTGGTAGCGGTCGGCGATGACGGCGACGGCGTCCTGGAGTTTGACCACCTGGAGGATGCCGCGGCGGCCGAGAATGGCCAATTCGTCGGCGCTCGCCAGCGTGCCGCCGAACACCGGGCAGGCCATGATTGCGGCATGCACCATGTCCGGCACCTTGATATCGATGCCGTAGACGGCCGTGCCGTTGATCTTCAGCGGAATGTCGATGCGGTCCATCGACCGCGGAATGAAGGTGTACTGCTCCGGCGTCTTGATCGCCGGCTCCTTGTCGAGCTTGATCTGTGCCGCTTCGCCGGCCAGTTCCCCGTAGCGGAAGCTGCGGCCGGAGGCCTTGTGGATCACTTGCTGAGTTCCGCGGTGCATTCCGCCGGCGCGACGTTCCAGCGCTTCGCCGCCGCGGCGATCAGCCGTTCGCGGGCGCTGGCGCCAGCCTGCTGGATCATCGGGCGGGTTTCCCGCACCGCGCGGCTGCCGCCGGTGGCGAGCGTTCCGTAGACCTTGTTCTCGCGGAAATTGCGGTTGGCGGAGGCGTATTCCGGCTTCACCTTGGCCCAGTCGCAGTGCAGTTCCTCGGTCACGATCATCGGCAGTGCGGTAAAACTGCCCTGGCCCATTTCGGCGCGGCCGTAGCGGATGATGACGGTGTCGTCCGGCTCGATGACGATCCAGGCGTTGATCTCGCCCGCATGCGCGGCTTCATCGCCCCACGGGCGGACGGCGAGCGTCGCGGCTTCGGCGTCACCGCCCGCCCCGATGCCGAGCGCGAAGCCGCCGGCGGCCGTGAGCGAGGTGACGATGAACGCCCGGCGGGAGAGTGCGCCGGCGGCGGTCGAGGAGGTCGGGGAGCCTTGGAGGCCGGTCGTATTCACATGTGCGGTCATGATGATTCTCCCTGGCCTCAAATTTTCATCAGCGCGGCGGCGCGGTGGACGCCGCGGCGCAGCCGCTCATAGGTGCCGCACCGGCAAATATTGGTGAGGTTGGCGTCGATATCCGCATCGGTCGGGTTGGGATTGGACTTGAGATAGGCCGACACCGCCATGATCTGGCCGGACTGGCAGTAGCCGCATTGCGGCACCTGCTCGGCGAGCCAGGCCCGCTGCACCGGATGGCTCGAATCCGCCGACAGGCCCTCGATGGTGGTGATCTCCGCGCCCGCGACGGTGCCGATCGGCACCGAACAGGAGCGCATCGCCTCGCCGTTCACATGCACCGTGCAGGCGCCGCAGCTGGCGATGCCGCAGCCGAATTTCGTGCCGGTGAGCCCGATTTCCTCACGCAGCACCCAAAGGAGAGGCGTATCGTCCTCGACGTCGAGCTGATGAGGTGTCCCGTTGACCCTGATGGTGATCATGGCATGTTCCGCGGCGCCGACGACATCGGTGGCCGGCCGGCGCCGAGCCCGCCACCTTCAAATGGCGGGGATGATAGCAAGGCCTGGTATCGATGTCGCGGGCGATTCGTGGCGGACCTTGGCGGATTTCCTCGTCTGCGCGACGGCCCGCCCTGAGCACCCCGAAACGCGGCGGTTCCGGCGCCTCGGAGCGGCAACGCGCTTGCCGCCGTCAAGACATAGCCTGGCGGTCCAAAAGGCCGGCAGCCTGTCGGATTTAACGCCTATCCCCACACCTCCTGCGCCAGATCCACGATCATCCGCAGCTTGGCCCACTGCTCCTCCTCGGCCAGCACGTTGCCATCCTCGGTCGAGGCGAAGCCGCATTGCGGCGACAGGCAGAGCTGGTCGAGGGGAACGAATTTCGCGGCTTCGTCGATGCGGCGGCGCAATTCGTCGCGGCTTTCCAGCGTCCCGGTCTTTGAGGTGACGAGGCCGAGCACCACCTGCTTGCCCTTGGGCACGTACCGTAGCGGCTCGAAGCCGCCGGCGCGCGCACTGTCGAACTCCATGAAATAGCCGTGCACGCCGATGGTATTGAACAGCATCTCGGCGATCGGCTCGTAGCCGCCCGAGGCCACGAAGGTGGATCGGAAGTTGCCCCGGCATAGGTGCATCGTGATGGTCATGTCGTCCGGAATGTCCGCGATGGCCGCGTTGATCATTCCGGCATAGACCAGCGGGAGCGTATCGGGGTCGTCGCCTCGGGCGCGCACCTGCTCGCGCAGCGAGGGGTCGCACAGATAGGCGAGGTTGACCTCGTCGAGCTGAAGATAGCGGCAGCCGGCATCCGCGAAGGCACGGACGGCTTTGCGATAGGTGGTGCCGAGGTCGCGATAGAAATCCTCCATCGCGGGATAAATCGCCTCCGGCACCGCCTCGCGGCCGTAACGGAAATGCAGCGTCGAGGGCGAGGGGATCGTCATTTTCGGCGTCGCCTTGGTGTGCTCGGCGAGAAAGCAGAAATGCGCGATCATCGGATGGCCGGAAAAGCCGCCGAGCTTGCCCTTGAGCCGCAGCAGGATCGGTCGGGGCTGCGGCCCCTGGAACTTGAACTTGCGCTCGCCGTAATAGGATTCGACACCGTCGAGGCCGACCAGGAAATCGGTCTGCCAGGAAGCACGCCGATATTCGCCGTCGGTGATCGATTTGAGGCCGACCGCTTCCTGCCGGGCAATGAGTTTTTTGATTTCGTCATCCTCGACGCGGCGCAGTGCCTCGGCATCGATCTCGCCGCGCTCGCGCTTGCTGCGGGCTTCTTTCAGCGCCGCGGTGCGCAGCAGGCTGCCGACATGATCGGCGCGGAACGGCGGGCTGGTGCGGTTCACGGCGTAAACTCTCCAAAACCTTCAAGGACCCCAACGCGTGGTCCGTTTCCAAGGAAGCCGGCGGCGCGGGATTGTGACATCCATGGCTGCTGTGCGGAAGCGGCCGATGGAGTACGCGCGCTTCGCGGCGGCGGTGAAGCAGCTCGCCGAGACCGGGTTCCGGATCGGCGGCAAATCTTCGAGAATCTCAGACCCAATGGCTGCACGCCGCCGCGACCACCCTGCTGACGTTCTATCGGATCTCGACCAAGCGTGGCGACATGATCGAGAACTCGCCGGCATCGCGGCGGCGGCGCCGAACCTGGCACCTCTCACGATCCCCGCTTCAACAACTCATAGATGACCGGATTGTCGGCGCAGGCAGCGAAGCCGCATTCCAGGAGCGTCGAGACGACATTCAAAACGGTGAGGCCGATCACCAGCCACACCGCAACTTGCGCGAGGGCGCCGGCCGGCGGCGGCGCGGGATCCTTGTCGAACTGGCGGTCGAACAGCAGCATCAAGGCGATCAGGACGATCGCGGCGGCGAAGCCGATCATGGCCCAGCTGTAGTAATGCAGGCCCAGGAGCGCGGAGCCATAGCCGGAGTCGCCCGGCATGATGTGCAGCAGCACCTGTCGAACTCGAGACGACGACGCCCGCGGCGGCGCCCAGGAGCGACAGCGCGTAATGGCTGGGGTGCGGTCCGTAGCGCAGGTTCATAATCGGCCCGACGGCCAGCATTGCGAACAGGATGCGTTGCAGGAGGCATAGCGGGCACGGCAGCTCTTCAAGCAGGATCTGCGCCGCGAACGCCGCCGCAAGGACGAATGCGACGGCGTAGAGGCCGAGTGCGTTGAGGGCGATGGCGCGGGTGCGTGTCATGACCTCTCGTCTTTGCGCTCAGAACGACAGCTTGAGGGCGTCGGTCGCATGGTGCAGAAAGGTCGCGACGCAGGCGATGAGCACCACGGCGAACAGGATTTGCGCCAGCATGCGAGGCCCGCGCCAGGCGACGAGCATCACGACGGCGACGGCGAGAAAAAGGGCGGTAAATTCCATTCGGCGGTCCCCGGACGTCGCTTCCGCCGGAAGTATATTCCTACGTGGCAGATTCGCAATAGGGAAAAACCGTGTTTATATACAGTTACATCGAGTTTACAACATTGACCGGCGGCGGGCCTGGTGTCCGGCGCCATGCGTAGCAATCGTGCAATGAGGCCAGACCGATGAACTTTCGCGCCGTCCAGGCGATCTACCGTTTCGAAATGTCGCGCACCGGGCGCACCATGATGCAAAGCATTTTGGCGCCGGTCATTTCGACCTCGCTCTATTTCGTGGTGTTCGGGTCCGCTATCGGCTCCCGCATCTCCGATATCGGCGGGGTGAGCTACGGCGCCTTCATCGTGCCGGGGCTGATCATGATGATGCTGCTGACCCAAAGCGTCGCCAATGCGTCGTTCGGCATCTACTTCCCGAAATTTACCGGAACGATCTACGAACTCTTGTCCGCGCCGGTGTCGTTCTACGAGATCGTCATCGGCTATGTGGGGGCCGCCGCCACCAAATCGATCATTCTCGGCCTCATCATCCTCGCCACCGCCGGGCTGTTCGTGCCGCTGCGGATCGACCATCCGCTGTGGATGGTGGCATTCCTCCTGCTCACCACCGTGGCATTCAGCCTGCTCGGCTTCATCATCGGCATCTGGGCCGACGGCTTCGAGAAGCTGCAGGTGGTACCGCTCCTCGTCATCACGCCGTTGAGCTTTCTCGGCGGCAGCTTCTACTCCATCACCGTGCTGCCGCACGGCTGGCAAACGGTGGCGCTGTTGAACCCCGTCGTCTACCTGATCAGCGGCTTCCGCTGGAGCTTTTACGGTCTGGCGGACGTTGGCGTCGGCATCAGCCTCGCCATCACGGCGGTCTTCCTGGCCGCCTGCCTCATGGTGGTGTGGTGGATTTTCCGCACCGGGTATAAGCTGAAGCGATGATGGACGGCGACGCACCCGCGCGGCGGGTCCGCAAGGACGTGCGCGGTCCGGTCACGGCGGGTTTACCCGCTGGTCCGCGCCTGCTGGCCGAACGCATGCCGGTTGAAATATTCTGGTGAATTCACCTCAGGAGAAATGGGATGATGGCACGCAGAACTCCGGCCGTCGCCGCCGCCTTCGGGGCTGTCGCGGTGTTCGCCGTGCTCGCACCGGCCGGCGCCGGCGGCGACCTGGTCGCGTTTCCGCGCGATTACCGGAACGGCGTGATGTACACCTCCCATGACAACGCCGAGGCAAAGGAATTCCGCGAATTCTACATCACGCCCGCGGCCCTCGACGCCGTGCGCAAGGGTCAGCCGCTTCCGAGCGGAACGGTCATTACGCTGGCCCGCTATGACGTGCAGCGGGACGCCGGCGGCAATCCCGCGAAGGACGCGAACGGCCGCTTCATCAAGATCGCCGGAGTCAAGGCCTACCGGGTGATGGAAAAGCGTACCGGATGGGGCACCGCGTATCCGGATAACTTGCGCAATGGCGAATGGGAATACCAAGCCTTTCTTCCCGACGGCAAGACCGACGACAAGGTCGATCTTGCCGGCTGCTTGCAGTGCCACCGGAACGGGGACAGCACGAATTTCATGTTCACGGCGGAGGATCTCGTCGCCGGTGCCAAAGTCAGGCGCTAATAGCAGCCGCACTCCAGTAGCATCGCTTTGCCGTGGCGCTTGGATGCTGAAGGGGCGGCGAAGGCTGAACGCAACGCGCTCGGCGATAGAGGCGCTCGCGGTCCTCCTCGCCTACTCTGCCCTGAGCCGTGGTGGTAGAAGGCGCGACTGATCGTCCAAATTGGTCGTGGAGTTCGCACCATGCTCGTCTTCGGTAACGGCTGGTTGCGCGAGCTGGTGTTCAATTCGCCCTGTCTCGGCGCGTGAATATCCGCATCACCACAACGAAGAACACCGGTACCCAAAACACCGCAAGCACCGTTGCGGTGATCATCCCGCCCATCACGCCGGTTCCGAGTGCCTGCTGGCTTTTCGCGCTGGCGCCGCTCGCGATCACCAGCGGCACCACGCCGAGGATGAACGCGAGCGAGGTCATCAAGATGGGCCGGAAGCGCAGGTGTGCGGCCTCGACGGTCGCCTCGATGAGGGGCTTGCCTTGTGCCCGCAGTTCCTTGGCGAACTCGATGATGAGAATGGCGTTCTTGGCCGACAACCCGATGATGGTGATCAGCCCGACCGTGAAATAGACGTCGTTCGGCAGTCCGCGCATCCAGGCCGCCGCGACCGAGCCGACAATTCCGAGCGGGACCGCCAGCATGACGGCGAAGGGAATCGACCAGCTCTCATACAGGCCGGCCAGACACAGGAACACGAACAGAATCGAGAGGCCGAGCAGGAAAGCGGCCTGCGAACCGGCGAGCTTTTCCTGCAGCGACTGGCCCGTCCATTCGTAGCCGAAACCGCTCGGCAGGGCGCCCATCAGCCGCTCCATCTCCGCGATGGCGTCGCCGCTGGTGTAGCCGGAGGCAGGTCCGCCGGTGATCCGCACGGCCGGGTAGCCGTTGAAGCCGACCACCTGGGTTGGGCCCAACACCCAGACGACGTGGGCAAAGGACGAGAACGGCACCATCTCGTTGGCGCCGTTGCGGACGCTGTAGGTCAGCAGGTCTTCGGGCCGCACCCGCTTCGTCTCGGTGGTCTGCACGATGACGCGCTGCATGCGGCCGCGGTTGAGAAAGTCATTGACGTAATTCGACCCGAGCTGCGTCGATAGCGTGGTGTTGATGTCCGCGAAGGTTACCCCCAGCGTCGTCGCCTTCTCGCGGTCGATCTCAAGCCGGATCTGCGGCGCCGGGGGCAGGCCCTCGACCACGAGCTTGTCCAGCACCGGTGAGCGGGCGGCCGAGGCGAGAAGCGCGTCCTTGGCGGCCATGAGCGCCTCATAGCCCCGCTGCGCACGATCCTGCAGGCGGAAGCTGAAGCCGCTCGTCGTTCCCAAATTGGCCACGGGCGGCGGTGCCAACATCGAGACCTCCGCGTCCCGGATGTTGGCGAGCGCCACGTTGGTTCGATCGATCAAGGCCTCCGCGCTCTCGTCCGCGCCGCGTTCCGACCAATCCTTCAGCGTCACGAAGGCCTGCGCGGTCATCGCGCCCTGGCCAAAGAAGCTGTACCCGATGATGAACGTGACCTTGTCGATACCGGCCGTGGCGGCGAGCCTCTGCTCGACGGTTTTCACGACATCGAGCGTTCGATTGGAGTTTGCGTCGGATGGCAACAGCACGTCGACCATGGTGAAACCCTGGTCGTCGAGCGGCACGAAACCGGCGGGCAACCGCCACAAGGCGTAGCCGAGGCCCGCGACCAGCGCGACATAGGCAATCATGAAAAGCGTGCTGCGACGCAGCATCCAGCCCGTTGCGGCGCTGTAGCCCAACGTCGCGCGCTGTAGCCAACGGTTGAACCAACCGAACAAGCCGCCCTGGGCGTGGCCATGGCCCTTCGCGATCGGCTTGAGCAGCGTCGCGCAGAGGGCCGGCGTCAGCGACAGCGCCAGGAACGCGGAGAAACCGATCGACACCACCATGGCAGCCGAGAACTGCTGGTACATGATGCCGACCGAACCCGGAAAGAAGGCCATCGGCACGAACACCGCCACCAGCACCAAGGTGATGCCGATCACCGCACTGGTGATCTGACCCATGGCCTTCTGCGTCGCTTCGCGCGGTCCGAGGCCCTCTTCGGCCATGATGCGCTCGACATTCTCCACCACCACGATGGCGTCGTCCACCAGGATGCCGATCGCCAGCACCATGCCGAACATGGTGAGCACATTGATCGAGAAGCCCATCGCGAGCAGTGCCGCGCAGGTGCCGAGTAGCGCGATCGGCACCACGATGGTCGGAATCAGCGTGTAGCGGATGTTCTGCAGGAACAGGAACATCACCACGAACACCAGCGCGACGGCCTCGGCGAGCGTCAACAGTACCTTTTTGACCGAGGCTTTGATCACCGGTGTGACATCATAGGATACCTCGTATTTAACTCCGGGCGGGAAGAATTTTGCGAGCTCGGCAACCTTCGCCTTCACGGCATCCGCGGTCGCCAGCGCGTTGCCGGTCGGCGCCAACTGCACGGCGACCGACGCCGCGGGGCGGCCGTTGAGCCGGGTTGCGTAGGAGTAGGATAGGCCTCCCACTTCCAGACGGGCCACATCGCGCAACCGCACCGTCGCGCCGTTCGGATTGGCCTTCAGCACGATGGCGCCGAACTCTTCCGGAGACTCCAGCTGCCCTTTGACCAGCACCATGTTCTGCACACGCTGCTGACTTGGGCTCGGCGGTGCGCCGAGCAGGCCCGAGGCAACCTGGGCGTTTTGTGCCGCGATGGCCGCATTGACGTCTTGCGCGGTGAGGCCAAGGCCGAGCAGCTTGTCGGGATCGAGCCAGACGCGCATCGCCCGCTCGGTGGAGAACAATCTTGCGCGGCCGACGCCGGGCAAGCGGCGTATCTCCGGCAACACATAGCGGGTCGCGATGTCGCCGAGCCCGACCTCGTCGAGGCTGTCCACGGTCGAGGTCAAGGTGATGAACTGCAGGATGGCGCTGCTGGCCTCCGTGATCTGGATGCCCTCCTGACGCACGGCCTCCGGCAGCCGCGGCTCAATTCGCTTGATGCGGTTCTGCACATCGACCGAAGCCAGCGCGATGTCGGTACCCGGCTTGAACGATGCGATGATCTCAATCTCGCCCGTCGTGTCGCTGGTCAACTCGTAGTTCAAAAGGTTGGCGGCTCCGTTCAACTCCTCCTCGATCAATCGCGTGACGCCGAAGTAAAGGTTTTGGGTCGATGCACCCGGATAGACCGTCGCGATCGACACGGAGGGGGGTGCTATAATGGGATATTGCGCCACGGGCAGGAACGGCAACGCGAGCAGGCCGCCGAGGCAAATGAAAATCGCCACGACCCAGGCGAACACCGGACGGGCGATGAAGAAATTAGGCATCAAGATTATCTCCCGCCGCAGCGGAGGTGGTGTGAAAGTGGCCGAGATCCATCATCGCCCCGGAGCGGCATCGCCGTCCGGCCATGACACGGCGTGAACAAGGCTGCCGGGCGTGAATTTCTGGAAGCCGTCGACAATGACCCGGTAGCCTGGCGCCAAGCCGTCCGCGATCACCACCCGGGATCCCATGGTTCGACCCGCACGCACCGGCTGCAACACGGCACGGCCCTGGTCGTTGATGACAAAGACCTCGGCGCCGCCGGCATTGTTGCGCTGAATGGCTTGAGCCGGGATGGCGATGCCGGCGGTGTCGATGGCCTCCTCGATCTGCACTCGGACATACATGCCCGGCAGCAGCTCCGCTTCCGGATTGGGGAATTCGCCGCGCAGAGATACTTGCGCCGTACCGGGGTCAACGGTGATATCCGAGAACAGCAGCCGGCCCGCATGCGCATAGCTGGATCCGTCGTCCAACAGCAGACGCACCGTTGCGGCGTCGGCGGACAGCCCTTTGAGGCGCCCCTTGGCGAGTTCGCGCTTGAGCTCATTGAGTTCGCCCACCGACTGCGTGAAATCGGCGTAAATCGGATCGAGCTGCTGGATCGTGGCGAGGATGGTGGCCTCGTTTTGGCTGACCAGCGCCCCCTCCGTCACCATTGCGCGCCCAATGCGCCCGGCAATCGGTGCCCGCACGGTGGCGTAATCGAGGTTGAGCTGTGCCCGGTCAACAGCCGCGTTCTGGGCCGCGACATCGGCTTCGGCCTGCCGCTCCGCGGCGAGGGCAACATCGTATTGGGCCTGCGTGGTGACGTTGCCGGTAAGCAGCGTCCGCAACCTCTCTTCCTGGCGGTCGGCCTGGAACAATACCGCCTTGGCTTTGGCCAATGCCGCGCGGGCACTCTCAAGCTCGACCTGGAAAGGAGCCGGATCAATGCGGTAAAGAATTGCTCCGGCCTCAACCAGGCTGCCTTGCTGGAAGGTCCGCTCAAGAACGATGCCGGTGACACGGGGGCGGACCTCCGCGATGCGCATCGGCGTGATCCGCCCGGGCAACTCCTTAGTCAGGGTGATCGGGACCGCGGCGACGGTGACTACGCCAACCTCCGGAGGAGCCGGGGTGTTGGACGGCTGTGAGGATCGTTGCTCACCGCAGGCCGCTACCCCCACCGCAATGCACGTGACGAGTAGCAGCCCCACGCCCGACACCGGGCTGTCTTCGCGAACTCTCATTGACGACACCTCATCGAAGGTCCGCCTAAGCTGGATTTGGAGCGTGATCGATCGGCGGCGATAAGATAGTGCACCGCAGCAGACCCTACTGACGGGCAGCGGGCCGCTAAGTCAAGGTGGAGAGCAACCCGGAAGCGAGGCCTGCAATCGAACAGAAGTGGTCTGCTATCCGTTGGCGGAAGCCATGCCGCGCACGCCGACTTGCGCAAGGGGCGTCTGCAGTAAGCCGCTGGCCCTGTGCGTATTGCTATCCCCGCGGTTCGGCGTGGCCGATCACGCGCTTGATCGTTGGGAAGCGGCGGCGCAGGCCGGTCTCGATGCCGTCCACGAGGTCATGAACTTCGGCGACGGTGCGCCCCGGTTCGACATCGCAGTGGAAGTTTACGACTTCGCCGTCGGGGGTGTCGCGCACCCGCACATCATGGATATTGCGCAACACCGTGCTGGCGGTCGCCAGTTCGCCGAGCGCCGCCGCGACGGCGGCGATCCGCGGGGCGGCCGCATCCCGCCCGGCGGAACCCGCCATCTGCAACGGCTCGATGTGGGTTTCGACCTCGACGTTCGCGCCGAGATCGTCGCGGATCGCCGCTTCCAGCCCGTCCGCGATGTCATGGGCGGCGCGTAGCGGCAGCGCGCCGTCAACCTCGAGATCGAGCGCGACCGCGAGGCGGTCGGCGAGCGTGTGGACGGTCACATGATGCACCGCGAGGCCGCGGCTGCGCGCGATCACCATCACGCGCTCCATCACGGTCTCGTCGTCGAGCGCGCGCGGCGTCACCATGACGCCGAGTTCGGCATTCGGCAGCGCTTTCCCCACCGCCGCCGCGATGTCGGTCTTCACCGCTTCCACCCGGTCGAGCGGCAGCGTCCGGCTCACGGCGACGTCGATCTCGCCGAACACCGTGGCGCCGACCTCGCGGGCACGCACCCGATCGACCGACACCACATTGCGCACGGAGCGGACAATCTCCCCGATGCGCTCGGCGACGCCCGCCGGTGCGGTGTCGGTGAGCGTATCGATGGTGCGTCGGCCAAGCCGCCACCCCGCCAGGCATACGAACAGCGCCACCACCATGGCGGCGGCGGCATCTGCCCAGCCGTAGCCGAACCGCACCCCGACGAGCCCCAGCAGCACCGCCGCCGATGACCACATGTCGGAGGAAAAATGCAGCGCATCGGCCGCGAGCGCCTGGCTTGACGTTGCGGCGGCGACGCGGCCCAGCACGCGCGCTCGATACAGATCGACCGCGATCGAAACCAGGATGATGACGAAGGCCACCGCGGTCGCCTCGACCGGAGCGCCGTGGCTGGCGAACAGGCGTAAGCCCGCTTCCCACATGACGACGCCGGACAGCACGAACAGCAGCGCCGTCTCGGCGAGCGCCGAGATGCTTTCTATCTTGCCGTGGCCATAATGGTGCTCCGCATCGGCCGGCTTGTCGGCGACCCGGACGGCGAAATAGGTCATCACGGTGGCGCCGAGATCGATGAGCGAATGGGCCGCCTCCGACAGGATCGCGAGCGACCCGGTGGCAAACCCCACCGCGGCCTTGCCGATCGTGAGCGCCGCCGACGCCGCGATCGAGCCGAGCGCGACCTGTTGCTTTTCATTCATGGTATTAAAAGGCCGGGCCTCTGCCGGCTGCGACAGGCCTCCCGCGCGCCGTCACTCCTCGCGTATCTCGCGCAAGACCGATGCGGCGGTCAGCAGTTGCGGCAGCACGACCGGCGACCTTGGCTCGCCGGCCGCCGCCTTCGGATAGAACAGATACAGCGGCACTCCGGCGCGGCCGTTGGCTTCCAGCATTCGGGTGATCCCGGCATCCTGACGGGTCCAGTCGGCCCGCAGCGCCGCGATATCGGCGTCGGCGAAGGCTTTGGTAACGACGGGATCGGCCAGTGCGATGCGTTCATTGACCTTGCAGGTAATGCACCAGGCCGCGGTGAAATCGATGAAGACGGGTTTGCCCTCGGCGCGCAAAGCCTCGAATGCGGCCTCGCTGAAGGGCTGCCAGTGCAGGGCTTGCGCCCCCGCGGCCGGCGCCGCCGCAGCCGGGACCGCGGACGATGGCGTTCCGTCGTCCACGAGGGCAATCAGGCCGACCAGCGCGCAGGCGCCGGCCACGGCGGTCGCCGACACCCCGAAGCCCAACCCGCGCCAGTGATTTCCGTCCGCCCCGGCGGCATCGTAAAGCCAGGCGGCGAAACCGATCAGCACCAGGCCGGCAAGGGCGACGGTGGTGGCGGACGCACCAACCTGCTCGGCCAGCACGTACATCAGCCAAACCGCCGTGCCGTAAACCGGAAAGGCCAGAAACTGCTTCAGCCGCAGCATCCATAGGCCGGGTTTCGGCAGCAGCCGGCGCGCCTGCGGGCTGAAGGATATGATGAGATAGGGTAGCGCGAGCCCGAGCCCGATCGCCTCCAGGACCAGAAGCGAAACAAACCAAGGCTGGGTGATCGCATAACCGATCGCGGCGGCCATGAACGGCGCCGTGCATGGCGTGGCGACCACCGTGGCCAGCGCGCCGGTCCAGAACGAACCCGCATAGCCTTCGCGCAGGGCCAGATTGCTGCCCAAACCGGTCATCCGGCCGCCGATTTCGAACACGCCCGAGAGATTGAGGCCGACCGCAAACAACAGATAGATCATCAGCGTGACGAAGACCGGCGACTGCAGCTGGAAGCCCCAGCCGATCTCGGAACCGGTCGCGCGCAGCGCCACCAGGGTCCCGCCGACGACCGCGAAACTCGCCAGCACGCCCGCCGCATAGGCCAGCCCCTGGAGCCGCATCTCCCTGGGCGGCGCCTGGGCGTGCTGCACCAGGGCGAACACTTTGATGGACAGCACCGGCAGCACGCAGGGCATCAGGTTGAGGAGCATGCCGCCGGCCACCGCCAGCAGCAGCGCCGTAATCAGGCCCAGGCCGGCCAAGCCGGAGTAGGCGCCGACATGGGCGTTGGAATCGGCGAGCGACGCCGAACGGCCAGTTCCACCCTGCAGCGGCGCCGCGATCGCGATCGCGGCAGAGACGCCGTCGCCCGGCACGCTCGTATCGCGGAAGACCAGAACGCCGTTGAGGACCGCGCGGGCTTGCGACGTGTCGCGCCGCAGCGTCAAAACCAGCCCCTCGGAATCCGCCGCCACGGATTGCGGTGTACTCTCGTCGATGACGTTTTCATCCGCCGGATAGAACGCCACGTCGCGCAGGCGCGTGGCATCGCCGGCCGCCACATGAAGGATGATGTCATCCTTGGCAACGGTCGCCGTCGTGGGGAACGGATTGGCGGATGGCATCCGGGCTCGGGCCGCGGCAAAAGCAGCGGCCGTGTCCGGATCGGGTTGGAGCACAGTGCCGACCGGCATCGCGATGCGCAGGTCGGCTTCCTCCGGAATGCAGATGTCCGAACAGGCGAGCCAGCTCACATGGGCGGATAGCGACACCGTAGTGCCCGACCGCAGGTTTGCCGGCACCGCGATGGTAACGGGAAGAAGCACGTCGTCGTGGTAACCATAGCCGACCACCGGATCGACCACGAACCGCTCAGGCGTCGGCCACTGGATCGGCCCGGCCGTAAATCCAGTCGGCAGCGACCAGTCGATGGTCGTCGGCAGGCCGGATTCGCCCGGATTGCGCCAATAGGTGTGCCAGCCCGGCGCGATTTGCTGCCGTAGCGCCACGTTCAGCGGCTGGCCCGGGACGACGTTGCGCGTCTCCCCGATCAGGCTGACGGCTACGTGTTGACCGCCGCCGCTCGGGCCGCCTTGCGCGCATGCGATCATGCTGCCGACGAGCACCGACAGTGCCGTCAGCACTGCGCGCAGGATGAATCCGGAGAAGCGGTGCACGTCAGATGCCCTTGGCCGGCCCCGTGGCCGCCTTTTTGGCCAAATCATCCAGCGTGGAAATCACCGCGGTCACCGGCGGCCGTACCTTGTAGCTCTCCTCGAAGAGCTTGGCCTTGATCGTCCCGCTCTTGTCGACGATGAACATGATCGGCCGCGGCACCCCGTAGGCCTTGCTGCCCGGCGGATATTGCGGGTCGCGCAGCTTGTAGAGGTCGATCACCTCCGACTTCGGATCGGAGAGAAACGTGAAGGCAATATGGCGCTTCGCCGTGAACGCCTGCAGAATTTGCGGGCTGTCGTAGGACAGCGCCGCCACCCGGTAGCCGCGCTTCTCGATGTCCGCAATGCCGCCGTTCACATCGATCAGCTGCGCCTGGCAATACGGGCACCAGTCGGCGGAGCGGAAGAACATCAGCACCACGCCGTTCGGCCCCATGACATCCGCCAATGTGCGCGGCTTGCCGGTCTGGTCGAGCCGGGTGCCGATATCGGGCGCCTTGATTCCGACCGGCGGCCCGAGATCCTCCGCGGCCGTAACGGAAACCGCACCGCCGATGAGCGCTGCGAGAAGTACGGCCGATGCCAGCCGTCGGGTGGGGGTGAATGCCATGCCGCTGCTCCCTTGCGTATGATGGTACGTTTCAGAGTACCGTCCGCCGGTTTTGATATCAAGTCACATCAATTCACGTTCTCGTGGACCTGCATCTCGGCCCCCACGCTGGGGCACGACTTCAAGGAAACAGGCTCGCCGCTTCGCCGGGCGCGCCGATGAGGATAGGCGCACCCAGCAGGACCGGCGCGCCGGCGACCTCGATGCAGGCCTGCACCGAAACCACCGCGCCGGCGGCCGGCGGGCGTGGATCGGCGACGCGCGAGCCCATCAGCGCCTCCAGCGGCTGCGCCAGCCGGCAGCCCTCCACCGTGAACGCGGCGAACGATTGCAGGCCGGCCGGGCTCGGCAATGGCGCGACGGCCGCCGCGAACGCGGCCGCCGCCTGCTCGGCGGTGGCGGCCTCGCATCCGATCGTCACCGTACGTCGTACCCAGCTGCCCTTGTAGGCGACGCTCGCGCGCACCGCGAAGCGCCCGCCCAGCACCGGCTCGGCTTCCAGCCGCACGAGCCGGCGGTCGCGGTCAAGATCGGGCGCCGCCGCCACATAAATTTCTTCCGCGCCCAGGCGGCGCGCCTCGCCTTCGACCGCCGCCACGATGGCGCAGGCAGGCGCTTGCGGATCGATACAGGCCAACGCCTGCCTCGCGATCGCCGATGCCTTCGCGGCGAGCATGATTTCGGCCGGATCGGCGGGAGTGCGCACGGCGGCGAACCGCTCGCTCGCGTCGGCGAACGCAAGGCCCGATCCGGCCTCGTGCAAATCGTCCGCGATGCCGGCGGAAAGATGGTCGAAATCCACCACGCCGACGGCCGCGCTGGGCATCCGGCCGGCGATGAGGCGCGCGGCCTCGATGCCGATGCGGGGAGTATGGATCACCTCGGCGACGCGGCTGGTGCGTTCGATCCACGGCTTGACCCGGAACGTCAGCGCCACCACCAGCACCGGCGGTGCGTCAGCCGGCACCACCAGCAGGGCCTCCGACCAATAGGGCACGAAGCCGGTCAGCCACGACGCCCCGGCCGGCCGGGTGTTGTTGGTGTAGACGAGGAGGAAGTCGAAGCCCCGCATGGCGGCGCGCAGGCGCGCCAGCCGTGCATCGAACACGGCATCAGGCAACTCGACCGCCGAGCGCGCAATCAAGCCGCGGCGCATGACCGGGCCTCTTGTCCCTCTCCCCGCCTGCGGAAGCGCCGGGGAAGAGGGAACGCCCATCCTCCGAACGCGCGCCCCCTCTCTCCATCGTTCTTCACGATGGGGAGAGGGTTGGGGTGAGGGGCAGGTATCGGCGCAGACGGTTCGGCGGTTCGCCTTTGCATCGGTAAACTGTCCTCAAAGTCTCCCCCGAACCCCTCACAAGTCCCGCCCCTCACCCTAACCCTCTCCCCACGGCGTGAAGAACGCCGCGGGGAGAGGGGACGTGCGCATCCGTGGCGCCGTGGACCGCAAGCGGGGAGAGGTGAAGGAG
This sequence comes from uncultured Alphaproteobacteria bacterium, assembly GCA_963802745.1. Taxonomy (GTDB): domain Bacteria; phylum Pseudomonadota; class Alphaproteobacteria; order Rhizobiales; family Xanthobacteraceae; genus JAJPKK01. Next base: position 205,697 of record CAWDKL010000049.1, read on the forward strand.
CGGCCGTGCCGCATCCCCGGAGTCCGCCTGTCACCCCGGCACCTCGAACAGTTCGCGCGGCGTGCCGCACAGCACCTCGGCGCCGGTTGCGGTCACGATCACGGCATCGCCGAGCACCAGGTAGCCGACCTCCGGGTGATAGGTGTTGGGGTGGACGATCAACGCCATGCCGGGCTCCAGCACGGTGTCGACATCTTCCAAGATGTGGGGCTTGGAATCGCAGAACAGCCCGATGCCGTGGCCGCGCACCCGCGTATATTTGTTGGTGCAATAGTCGCCGAGGCCGTATTTGCGGAACACGTCGTTTTCGGCGCGCGCCACTTCGGCGGCGGTGGCGCCCGGCTTCACCGCCGCGATGCCGGCCTCCAGCGCTTCCCGATACACTGCGAAGGCGCGCCGCTGCGCCGAAGATGCCCGGCCGGCCACGAGAGTTCGGCAAATCTGCACGTAATAGCCCTCCACCGCCGGCGTCAACTCGGTGGTGACGAGGTCGCCCGAGGCGATCCGGCGATCCGACGGCGGCGTCATGCCGAATACGTCGGTGCCGCCGGAGCCGATGATCATAAAATTGTCCGGGCAGCCGCGCCTGCGCAGATAGGCCTCCAAATCCGCCACGATCTCGTATTGCCGGCGGCCGGGGGCGACCGCCTTGATGAATTCCCCATAGGCATCGTCGGCGAGTTTGGCGGCGCGCCGGATGGCGTCGAGCTCGGCCGGCAGCTTGTGCATTAGGAGCTTGTCGAGCAAGGCGGTGCCGTCCTCGATCTTGAAACTGCGTCCGGCATCGGCAAGCCAGGCCGGCAGGAACCGCCGCGGCGCCGCCGCCAGCCGGTGGTTGGCGGCACGGTCGAGCCGTGCGCCCACGGCGCGGGCGATGTCGCCGGCAAGCCGCACCGATACGCCGGTTTCCGCCTCGGCGCGCTCAGCGTCGGTGATGCTGTCGAGGAACAATTCGGTCGTGCCGTCGGCCGCCATCACCGCGATGCCGTGGCCTTCCAGAATGCCGAAGTCGGTGACATAGCGCAGATAATCGCCCTGCCAGGCATTGCCGTAGGCGACTATCGCATCGATCCCGGCCGCCGCCATGGCATCGAGCAGGCGTCGGCGCCGCTGGCCGGCGAGGGAGGCTGCGACGGCATGCATGCGCTGCTCGATGTGCCTCATCAGGCCCGCTTCAGCCGCTCAATCGAAGGGGGCGCACCGTGCGCCTTACCAGTGATGGGCGGCCGCGGCCATTGCGCCACGCCGGGTTCGATGCCGAAGGTATAGTCAAGTGAATACCACGGACCCGTGATGCCGGCGTCCGGAGCCGGCTCGTTGTCGTGGCGCACATAGTGTCCGATCAGCGCGCGCGTCACGCCGAACTGGGAATCGGTTTCCAGATTGGGGTCGTCGTCGGTATAGACCTGCGAAATATGGGTCTTGAAGCCCGGCTTGTAGATCAGGAAATGCAAGTGCGCCGGGCGCATATTGGCGCGACCCTGGGCGCGCAGCAGCGCGCCCACCGGTCCATCCACGGGAATCGGATAGCCGGACGGCTTGATGCTGCGGAAGGCGATGTGGCCTCCCGCATCGGAGACGAACCGGCCGCGCAAATTCATGTCGGCCTGCCCCGGATCCTGGTTCTCGTAATAGCCCTCGGTCGATGAGTGCCACACATCGACCTCGGCGCCGACGACCGGGTTGCCTTGCGGATCCTTGATCCAGGCATTGACGAAAATCGGCTCGCCCGGCGTGGCCGACCGCACGATCGAGGCGCCGTTTTCGGTGTGCGGGGGGTCGGCACGCCAGAACGGGCCGAGCAGGTTGGCGGTGGTTTCGGTGGCGCCGTTGTTGCCGTTATTGAGGAGGCAGATCAGGGTCGAGAAGCCGAGCGATCCGGCCATCAGCACCACCTCGTTATGGCTCTCATTGGTGCGCTGGCCGAGTTCGGCAATGGTTTTGGCCGCGGCCTGGAACTCCGCCTCGGTCAGCCTGACCTCGCGGGCGAATGCGTGCAGGTGGCGCACCAGCGCCGACATGATCTCCCGGAACCGCGGGTCGGGCGCGCGGGCGATCTCGCTCAGCACGGCCGGCGTCACGTCTTCCTGGGTACGGATGATCATGGTGTTCTCCGTGGGGGTGGGGCTGTCCGGCGGCAACCATAGCACCGGTTGAATGCCTGCCAAATCCGGCGGCACCGGCGGCGGCGGAACCGGAGAAGTCGCGCACTACGTGGGTGCGGGTACAAACTGCGCGAGCACATCGAGCACCGCGTCGATATCCGCCCGGGTATGGTCGGCGCTGATCTGGAAGCGGATCTCCTCGTCTCCCTTCGGCACCACCGGATAGGTGAGCCCGGTGGCCAGAACGCCGTGCCGGCGCAAGTGGGCCACCATGGCCGACGTGCGCGCGGTATCGCGCAGCATCAGCGGCACCACCGGATGCGTCCCCGGCAGGGTTTCGAAGCCGAGCCGCACGAGCCCCGCTTTGAAATGGGCCGTCATGGCGCGCAGATGCGCCAGCAGCGCCGCTCCGGCGGCGCTGTCCACGATGTCAACGGCGCGCAGCGCCGCCGCGGCCTCGGCCGGCGTGATGGGATTGGAATAGACGTAGGTCGGCGCGGTTTCGCGCAAGTAGCGAATGATGGTGTCATTGCCGGCCACATAGCCGCCATTGACCCCGAAAGCCTTGCCGAGCGTCGCCACCAGGAGGTCGGCGGATGCCCCGGTGTGCTCCTCGGTACCGCGGCCGGTCGCGCCGAACGCGCCGATACCGTGCGAGTCGTCCACGATCACGACGGCGTTCTCGGCGAACGCGCGGTCATAGGTGCCGGCCAGCGCCATGATCCGATCGAGCGGCGCATGGTCGCCCCGCATGCTGAAAATGCCGTCCGTTATGATCAGCGCGCGCGTACATGTCTCCGCGGCGGCCGCCAGGGCGCGTTCCAACTCGCCCATGTCGAGATGCTTGTAGACGTGCTTCTCCGCCGGCCGGGCGAGCGCGATCGCATTGATGATGCAGTTGTGGTTCAGCGCGTCGCTGATCACCGCCGTCCGTTCGCCGACGAGCGGCGGGATGATCCCCATCATGGCCGCATAGGCCGACGAGAACAGCATGGCGGCCGGACGCCGGTGGAACGCCGCCAGCCTGCGCTCCAGCGCGACATGGGTCGAACCAGGTGCCGCTGATGAAGCGCACGGCGCCGGGGCCGGCCCCATAAGAGGCGGACGCCAGTTCCTCGGCCGCGATCACCTCGCGGTGCAAGGCAAGCCCCAAATAGCCGTTGGCGTTCATGCGCAGGAACGGCTGCTCAGCGCCGCCCTCGATGACATAGCGAGGCCCGCGGTCACCCTGCGCCGCGATGACGCCGGCGATGACGGCCTCCGCACCCTTGAGGCGTCCGCTTTGCGCAAATTCGTCAAGCCGGGTGGCGAGCGCGCGCGTCAATCCGTCAATCGGCATGGAGGCCTCGTGCTTCTGCATCGGCGCCGGCGGGCGCGGGCTTGGCGCCTAACCGCGCCAGCATATCCGCCGTCATCGCGGCGAGGTCAAATTGCGGCGAAAAGCCCCAGTCCTCCTGCGCCGCGCTGGTGTCGAGCGAGCGCGGCCAGGAATCGGCAATCGCCTGGCGTACCGGGTCGACCGCATAGTCGATTTCGAAAGCCGGCACGTGCGTCCTGATCGCGGCGGCAAGCTCGGCGGGGGTGATGCTCATCGCAGCGACATTATAGGCGTTGCGCCACCGCAGCCGCGCGCCGTCCGCCTGCATCAGCGCCAGGATCGCGCCGATGGCATCCGGCATGTACATCATCGGCAGCCGAGTGTCCGCCTTGAGGAAGCAGGTGTAATGCCGATAGCGGAGCGCTTGATGGAAAATCTCGACGGCATAATCGGTGGTTCCCCCGCCGGGCGGTGCGACGTAGGAGATCAGGCCCGGCAAGCGCAGGCCGCGGACATCGAGGCCGAAGCGTTCCGCGTAATAGTCGCACAGCAGTTCGCCGGCGACCTTGGTGACGCCGTACATGGTGGTCGGCCGCTGCACCGTCACCTGCGGGGTATGGTCCGGCGGCGTCGACGGACCGAACGCGCCGATCGAGCTTGGAAAGAACACCTGGCAACGATACTGCCGCGCCGCCTCGAGCACATTGTACAGCCCGCCCATGTTGACGCTCCAGGCGGCGTGCGGCTTTTCTTCGGCCACCGCGGAAAGCAGCGCGGCGAGGTGATAGACCGTGCCGATGTCCTGCCGCCGCAGCATTTCGAGCATCTGCTGCGGCTGGGTGCAGTCGAGGTGCTCGCGCGGCCCCTCCGCCGCCTGCCGGTGCGGCACGATCCGCAGATCGGAGGCGATGACACAATCGGCACCGTAGTGCCGCCGCAGCGCCGGCACCAATTCGGCCCCGATCTGTCCCAGCGCTCCGGTGACCAGAATTCGCCGCATGTGACCTCCAGCGAAGGGCTCCGCAAGTGGATTCCTGAGCAAAACCCAATGCTGTTCAGTAGCCCAGGGATGCGCGCATCCCCTCTCCCCGCGGCGTCCTTCACGCCGTGGGGAGAGGGTTAGGGGCAGGACCACGCATTGACGGTGCGACCGATCGTCTCTTTTAGCAACAGCGAATGTACGGCAAAATCGGGCAGCCGGCGTCGGTAAGACTACGATCTGCCCAGCGGCAGCCGCGGCAGCCACCGACCGGTTGAATTTTGGCCGATTCGGCGCAATGTGGAGCAAGCCGTCAAAACGAGCCGTCAACTCGGGCCGATATGGAGGAAATCCGGTGTCCCTTGCGAGCATAGAAGCCGCGCGCCCCGTCAATGCCCGCGAGGCGATGGAGCGCCTCAATGCCGAGGCCGGCAAGTTCAACATCTGGCTGCGCACCCAGGCCAATGCGCCGGCGCAACGGCCGTGGTTCCGCGACACCGATATCGCGGCGAGCGGCCAGGTGGCGGCCGGCCGGGTCGGCGCCAACCAGATCAAGACCGCGCCGCACCGCTGGCGGTGGAACGACATCGGCCCCTATCTGGACCGCATCGCGGAAATTGCCCGCAATTGCGACGTCCCGCCGATCGAATTCGCGGAACGCCAGCAGTTCCTGCTCACCAATCCGGGCCTCGGCGGCCGCCTGCAGGTGACCAACACGATCCGCTGCGCGGTCTCGATCTACAATCCGGGCGACGTGGCGCCGGTGCACATCCACACCCCGAATGCGAGCCGCACCATTCTGTCGGAGAACGGCGGCTATACGGTGGTGGAAGGCGAGCGCTGCGAGGCCGAGCGCGGCGACCTCATCCTCACCCCGCACGGCACCTGGCACGACCACGGCAATGACGGCGCCACGCCGGTGGTGTGGATCGACGTGCTGGATTTCCCGCTGATGGAGTTTCTCGACTGCGTCTGGCTCGACGACGAATTTCCGGGCGAACGCGCCGGCAACAGCCGCGCCCAGGCGGCGAAGCACGCGGACGGCTATTCGCAAAAACTTTATGGCCATGGCGGCATGGTGCCGGGCTTCGTATCGCACCAGCGCGGCATCGGCCACCACGGCACCCCGATGATCCATTACCGCGGCGCCGAAATCCGCAAGGCGCTGGCCGGCCTCGCCAAGGAGGCGGGCGACCCTTACGAGGGCATCACGCTAAATTTCGTCAACCCGGTGAACGGCGAAACGCTGTTCCCGACGCTGTCCTACGCGGCACAGTTGTTGCGCGCGGGCGAAGCGACGCGGCTCAAGCGCGAGACCGCCAGCACGATGTACGTCGTGATCGAAGGCTCCGGCACGACCGAGATCGCCGGCCGCCGCTTCGACTGGGAAAAGAACGACATCTTTGTCGTGCCGAACTTCCTATGGCGGCGTCACATCAACACCGGACCGGGCGACGCGGTGCTCTACGCCGTGTCGGATGCGCCGTTGATGGAGAAGGTCGGGCAGTACCGCGCCCAGGGGCGCGGTACTGATGGGGCGGTGGAGAATTTGGTGGCGTAAGCGGCACGGGTCCGTTCTCACGCCTCAAGGCGGCATTCGCCGTGCTTTGCGAATGCCGCCCCTGGCGTCGTGGTGTCGAGGCCCATACCCCTGCCGGCGACCCGCAAAAGCGGTACGCACACCTGATCGCGGCCCCCGATTGCCCTTTGCGGGACGGCGTCTTATGGTGCAGTCTGCAGCGCCATTGCATAACACCATGTACGATAATAGGAGGCTTTATCGAACATGCATTTGGTTTTCTTAGTACCTCTTTTTGCAAATGAACAGGCACGGTGTCATAGGTTGCGCCGGCATCACCGGTTGCACCCTCGACAAAGGTCTTCCGCAGGGCGACGAATTGGCTGCGTGCCCGGCATGTCCGACAACCAAGGTGGAAGCGCTTCGAAAAATAGCGAGGCATGTCAAATGCCGTCATCAAAGATGTAGATATGCTGTGGTTCTGTGGTTCTCTCATCGATCCTTTGACGCGGCTATCGAGGACGCGTGCAACCTGTCACGCCATTTAACAGCGATTCGGCTTGAAGGATCAAACGCTGAGTGTTTTGACGAAAAGGACATCTTGAAATTGGCGACTGAGCATCGAGCACGAAAAGTTGCCGCAGGGAGAGAACGGAACCTGAAGAAAGCTTTTTGGCGACAAAGGCTATATCGGCAAAAAACTCGCAGAAGACCTCTTAAGCCGTGGATTAGTTCTAATGACACGTGTACGCAAAAACATAAAATTCTTGCCAATCTCGTTTCTTGACACGACCCATTTTAATGGATGAAATCTCGCAGGGACCATCATCGGTCACATCAGTTTTCGCCTTTGCGGCTGCCGAAACATCGATCGATCTATAACGCTTTCACCCACATCGCCGCCGTCATCATCGCCTACCAGATCAACTCGTCGCAACACAAGCCCATCCGCGTTTTCTTGCCGGACTAACCCATGGTTCGGGTTAAGTAAACCTTAACCTGGAATCCGAACCGTGACTTTTATGGGCTTTCGCCACCAGTGGGAAGCTGGCATTATGATCGCGAGCCATCGTTGTTTGGGGAGATGGTGAAAAATGGGGGTACAACACATGCGACGTATTATTACCACTACGACCGTGATGCTGCTTGCCAGCACCGCATTGGCGGCGGCGGCGGACCTTGCCTACAAGGCGCCCGTCTACGCGGCGCCGGTAGCGTTCGACACGTGGACCAGCTTCTATGTCGGTCTCTCGGGCGGCGGCGGCTGGGGCAACACCAGTGTTGGGACATTGAATGCCGGGAACTTCGGAACTGGCAACCTTGTAGGGCTCCTGACTACCGGAACCTTCACCGCCAACAGTTTCTCCGGTCCGGGAACCCAGATCGGGGGACTGAATCAGAGCGGGTATACGTTCGGCGGGTTCTTCGGTGCCCAAAAGCAGCGCGGCAGTTGGGTGCTCGGCCTCGAGGCCGACATTGACACGACCGGCCTCTCGGCCACGGCGAACGCCAGCGGCATCAATCGCGGTGAAACCGTAGCCACGGCTGTTTTGGCGACCCCGACCGTGACAACTCCAGTTGGTGGTATCACTTCCACCGGCCCTGGTGTGCCTGTTACCGGTACCGCCACTTTACCGGTGGGAGGTCCCGTCGTAGCGGGGGTAGGAAGGGGTCTGCCGGTCACCGGTACCACCGGCCCGATCACCGTCACCTCCACCGCTGGCCAGACCGCGACTGGCACTATCAATACCCCGTCCGGCTATTCCTTGGTCCTGGCCGGTACCACAACGGCAGACGTGACCCGGAGCGTATCGCTCACCACCAAGATCGATGAACTCAGCTCAGTACGCGGCAAGGTCGGTTTCATAGCCATGCCGAATTGGATGGTCTACGGGACCGGCGGTGTCGCCTTCGCGTCAACGTCCAACACCGTGACGATGACCCAGCAGATCGGCACCGGCCCGGTTACGAGTTTCAGCTCGACCAACACCGGAACGCTGCTGGGATGGACCGCAGGTGTGGGCCTTGATTGGAAGATGGCGCCGGATTGGGTTCTGGGCGTGCTGTACCAACACTACGACTTCCCGAAGAACACCATTTCGTTCAACGGGGGCACGGTCGGGCTCAGCGGCGGCAGCCAAACCGCCGATACCATCAAGGCGCGCGTGAGCTACCACTTCATGTTCTAAGCCGAGACGGCGCGGGTTGCTTGTCGGACGCTACCCAGCTTTAGCATCCCATACTCCGTAGCAGGGGGGTGTTACCAGCAAGCAGCCCGCGCCTCACCTCAAGGGCTCAATATGGCGTCGCATCGGCCGATAGGGTCGAGTGCCGCCTATTCACTTCGATTTTCCCGCCTTTGCAGGAGCTAAGAAACCAGGAGAGGAACGATAGCGTCGAATGCTCGCAACCGCCATCGCGATTTTGCTTGCCGGTCCTCAGTATGAGGCTGGAGGTTGTTCTTCGACGTCTCATCTGCCCGCGGCTGGACCGCCGCCGGCCGCCTCAATATAACGCACCCGGATTGCTCGCTGCCGGTCTGAGCGCCGGCGATGGAAACGGGGACGCTGATGGGATCGGGACAGCTCGCGCTGCGTTTGGCGACGCTCATTCTCGTCATCGCAGCCGTCGGGCTTCCCATCAACGCTATCGCAACCTACGGTCTGGTGCTGGCCGCGACCGTGGCCGTATTCACCGGCACCATCGCGACGCGATGGCAGCGATGGATCGCTGCCGCCGTTGTTACGATCCTTGTCGTCGCGGCGCACATGATTTGGCCGGTCCCGCGCATCCAGGAAGGGCATAATGTCTTTCTGCCGTCGGGGCGCGTCGCCGAAACCTCGGGATTGCCGCGCGACGTGCTGGACGTGATGATCCGCCAGTTCGACGCCGAATATCCGCCCGAACGGCGGTGCGACAATCCGGCGCTCGGATGCTGGCGGCCCGACCGCACCACGCAGGCCGATGGATTTGCATTCTCGGCGGATGCCATCTTCGATCGCTCCGCCGTTTCGCGCAACGTCGCCGGCATCGGCTTCTCGGACCCGGCCTATCTGCGGCTCGGCTTCATCAACGACTACATCTACGGCTGGCCGGACAATGAAAGCGACATCAAGCGGTTCGAGCGCGACCGCCGGTCGCTGAACCTGTTCGACCGCTATCGCGTCACCTTCCCGCTGTTCGTGATGTACCGGTTTCCGGCCGCCTTTGCCGGCAGCCGCCTGTGCTGGACCGGCACGGTGGCGTGGGAAGGCAGCAACGAGCAGTTCGAAACGCTGGTGCATGCGGACCGGCAATGCCGGGAGATTGCCCCGGGAGATGTCGGCCGGCGCATTTTCGGCATATCGATCCGGCGTGATACGCGGCTCGCCATGGCGCTGGAACCCAACGCATTCGTGTTGATCCACCGCGCCGCCAATGCATTCCTGACGTTCGTCGGCGTGGCCGGGATCGTCTTGCTGCTGGTCCGGATCAATGCACGGCGGATGATCATGCCCGCAATCCTGATCGGGGCCGGACTGCTGGCCGCCCTGTTTATCGATTCGCAATTCATCGGCGGCATGCGGCCGCTCGACAGCGGCGACGACGGCATTGCGTACGAGGGGTTCGGCCGCGCTATCGTCAAGAATTTGCTGGCCGGCGACATTTTTGCCGCAATCCGCGGCGTCGAGCCGGTTTATTATTTTACACCGGGGCTGCGTTATGTCCGCGCGCTCGAATTGATTATCTTCGGCGAAACCGCATTGCTTTATTTCTCGGCGATGCTGCTGCTGCCCATTCTCGCCTTCGCGCTGTTCCGGCGGTTTCTGCCGCCCCGCTGGGCGCTCGGTTTGATTCTCGCTTTTGCCGTAACCCCGATCACCGCGCCGTTCGGATCGAGCCTGTTCCAATATGTGATCTGGGCGTCCCGCGGCTATGCGGATCCGTTCGCCACCGTGTTGCTGCTTGCCGCGCTGGTGCTGATCGTCCCACCGCAGGCGCAGAAAGCGCCGCCCGGGCGCGGGCGTATGTTTGCCGCCGGACTGTTGTTCGCGGCCGCCACGTTCTGCCGGCCGAACCTGGTATTGGCGTCCGGCGTGATGACGATCGGGGCCGCGGCCATCTTCATGCGCGAGCGGCATTGGGCGAACGCCGTGGCCGTGCTGGCGGGTTTTTCCACCCTCGCTTTGTCGCCGTTGCACAATTATGTCTTCGGCCATGCCTTGGTGCCGTTCAGCGATAACGTCAACCAGGCGACCACGCTATTGATGTCGCCGCTCGACTACGCCAAGGCGCTGGGCGAACTCGCCCGGCTTGATTTCGCCGGGGTGCACGTGAAGGCCGCGATCGTCCAGCTCGGCCGATGGCTGTCGGGGCCGCAGGAGTGGCTCGTGCTGGTGCCGCTGCATGCGTTCGCGGTCGGCATCTTGGTGCGGATTGGGATCTTTGGGTCGGGTTACCAGCCTTGGCTGCGGCTCGTTGCACTGGCGACGCTGCTGCAGCACGCCATTGGCGCGTGTTATGTGAATTTCTCCCGCTACAATCTCGGCACCTGGCTGCTGACCTTGATGGTGATGACCGTGTGGTTCCAGCGGGAGGGATTGCCGTGGGTGCGTCGCACTTGGCCGGGCCTGAGCACGGCTTGGCAGCGGAACCCCGCCGTGCGCAAGCTTTCCGGCATGGTGGACGGATTGGCCGGAGCTGTCGGCCTCCCGAAGCGCGACACCGCGCCCGCAATGCCGTCGAGCAATTGACGATCGTAACGCCAGCTTATCGAGGCGTGCCTATCGGCGCTGTTCGGCCAACAGCCGCGCAACCGCGGCGCGCAATTCCGCGATGCCGGCACCGGCGTTCGCCGACGTGACCAGCAGTTCCGGAAAGGCCGCCGGATGCTTGGCGAGTGCCGCAGTGGTGGCCTCGATACAGGCGTTCAGTTCCGCCGGCTTGACCTCATCGGCCTTGCTCAGCACGATTTGATAACTCACGGCCGCGGCGTCGAGCGTTTTCAGCACCTCGTCGTCGGGCGCCGAGAGGCCGCGCCGCGCATCCACCAGAACGTAGACCCGCCGCAGATTGGCGCGACCGCGCAGATACGTATGGATCAGCGCGGTCCACGCCGCGACCTTGGGCCTGGGCGCGGCGGCGTAGCCATAGCCCGGCATATCCACCAGGGTGAAGCGATCGTCGGCGGCGAAAAAGACGAGTTCCTGGGTGCGGCCGGGCGTGCGCGAGGTCCGGGCGAGACCGTTGCGGTTGGTCAGCGCATTGATGAGGCTCGATTTGCCCACATTGGAGCGGCCCACGAAGGCGACTTCGTCGCCCTTCATCGGGGGCAGCGAGGCCGGCGTCGCGGCCGCCCAGATGAATTGCCATTCGACGGCGAAGAGCCGGCGGCCCGCCCCGATTTCGCCGGTGGTGAAGGGGGCGGCGGTCATCGCCAATGCCGTGCGGCGCTATGCACCGCTTAAGCCCGCGTCGGCCTCTTTTTGAACAGACCTTTGATGCTGCGGCCGACCCCCTTGAGATTGTCAAACAATTCGATTTTGGCGCCGTTACGGCGCATGATGACGGATTGTTGGATCACCGACAGCGTATTGTTCCAGGCCCAATAGATCACCAGGCCTGAGGAGAACGAGGACAGCATGAAGGTGAAGATGACCGGCATCCAGGCGAACATCATTTTTTGAGCCGGATCCGGCGGCGCCGGATTGAGCTGCATCTGGAACCACATGGTGATCCCCATGATGAGCGGCCAAACCCCAAGCACCAGGAAATGCCCGATCATGGGCACCTGGGTGGGATCGAACGGCAACAGCCCGAGCAGATTGAAAACATTTGTGGGATCCGGCGCCGAAAGATCCCGGATCCAGCCGAAGAACGGCGCATGGCGCATTTCGATGGTGACGAACAGCACCTTATAGAGCGCGAAGAATACCGGGATCTGGATCAGAATCGGCAGGCAGCCGGCAAGCGGATTGATTTTTTCGCGCTTGTAAAGCTCCATCAGTTCTTGCTGTTGCTTGACCTTATCGTCCGGATAGCGTTCGCGCAGCGCCTGCATCTGCGGCTGCACCGCCTTCATTTTCGCCATCGAAGCGTAAGATTTGTTGGCGAGCGGAAAGAACAGCGTCTTCAGCACGACCGTGACGATCAAAATTGCCACACCGAAATTACCGATCCATTTGTAGATTTGGTCCATGAACAGGAACAACGGCTTGGTGATAAAATAGAACCAGCCCCAATCGATCAACAGGTCGAACTTATTGAGATCGAGTTGCTTATTGTAGCCGCCGACATTGACGAGGGGAAAATTGATCCCGACAACGGCGACTTCCTTGGCCCCGGCGAACAGCCGTCCGTTGGCAACCCCGGTGGCGCCGGGGGCGATGACGAGCGGATCGAGCGCATACAGCGTCTGATAGGTCTTCGTCGTGCCCACGGTGCCGGCGGAAAACTCCGCCCGAACCCGCGCGGTCGTATCCGGCAGCAGTGCCGCCGCCCAATACTTGTCAGTGATGCCCATCCAGGCATCGGTTACATCGAAATTGACACGGCCCTTGTCGTCGATGGCCTTATAGGTCAATTGCTGTTCGCCCTGATCGCCCATTACGCCGATCAGTCCCTCATGCAGAATATAATATCCGGCCGTTTTTGGGGTTCCGTGCCGCGCGACGAGAGCGGTGGGAGTAAGCGAGACCGCCGAACCGCCGTTATTTTTGACCTCGTCGCGAATGGTGAAGAGATACTTGTCGTCCACCGCGATGGTGCGACGGAACGTCAGGCCGTCGCCGTTGTCGTAGGCGAGCGTGATCGGCCGTCCGGGAACCAGCGGACCGGTCCCCTCCTGTCGCCACACCGTATCCGGCCCCGGAAGCTTCGTGGTTGCGGCACCGACCCAGCAAAAATCCGCAAAGAACGGGTTCGGAGTGCCGGGCGGCGACAACAGCACGATGAACGGCGAATTCGGCTCGACGGTTTCGCGATAGTCAACAAGCGATACGTCGTCGATCCGCGCCCCGGTCAGCGAGATCGAACCTTTGATCCGTGGCGTATCGATCGGGATCCGCTCGGTCGAGGCGATCACCGCCGCGCGGCTCTTCGCCTCGACTGGGGTCGCGGTACAGGACGGCGCCGATCCCGCTGTGCCCTGGGCACCGGTGGCTCCGCCGGCCGCCGGCGCCGGAACCGACTGCGGTGCCGCCGGCGGGGGCTGCACCTGCGTCGTCTGGATCTGCCGCCGCAACGCTTCCTCGCGCTGCTTCTGCGGCATACCAAAGAAATACTCCCACCCGAACAATACGATGCCCGACAGCACAATCGCAAGAATGGTATTTTTGTGGTCGCTCATGACCTGCTCTGATCGCCCGAAGAGGTTTGCCGCGAAGCCGACGACTGCGCTTCGCGCTCGGTTCGTGGGGCCACGCGCCGCCCCTTCTCAAGTCGGTTCAGCGCCCCGGTGAAATCCGCGGCGAGCCGAGAAAACGGAATACCGAGCGCTGCTTTCCGCCCGATCACCACATAATCGCTACCGGCGCGCAGGGCAGTCGCGGCGGAAAGCCGCACGATTTCCCGCAATTGCCGCTTCACGCGGTTCCGCTCGACGGCCCCGCCGACTTTTTTGGAAACCGTGAACCCAACGCGTGCCGGTCCGTTGTCGGCACGCCGGCGCTCCTGCACCACAAAACCAGCCGTCGATACGGCTGGTGCGCTGGCAGCGCTGAGAAAATCCTTGCGCTGCCTCAGACGTTCCATTGCACCGACGTGCACATGTCGGCGCCAGTCAGCTTAGGCACTGAGCCGCTTGCGCCCGCGTGCCCGCCGCGCGTTTAACACTTTACGGCCACCGGGCGTCGTCATCCGGGTACGAAAGCCGTGACGGCGCTTGCGCACCAGCTTGCTCGGTTGATAGGTCCGCTTCACGGCTTACCTCGCTACATCCCGCGTTCAAAATCCGTGGCTTTCGGCCCGGATACCTCAAGCAAAAAACCCGCCGGTGCCGCAATACATGCTGCGGTTTCCGGACGGTTCTGCTGCATGGCGCGCTTATAAGCGACGACCTTTGCCCCGTCAATGCACGCAGCGCATTTGTCGTAAGCACATGAGTTGTCCGGGTTAGGTAGCACACGAGTTGTCCGGTTCCTTGCCTCCGGTTGGGAGGCTGCGATGAACCGGGCGACGTGGCTACAGGGCCGTAGGATGCAGAAGTTTCGCGATGTGTTGAGCCGCTGGGAGGCTGGCGAGCTGTCGATGATGGATGCGGGTGAGTTGCTGGGGATGTCGGAGCGGCAGTTCCGTCGGTACCGGGACCGGTTTGTGGAAGACGGCGAGGAGGGGCTGCGGGATCGGCGGCTTGGCAAGCGGTCGGCGAAACGGGTTCCGGCTGCCGAACAGGATCGGGTGCTGGCGCTCTACCGGGAGGCCTATCAGGGCTGGAACGTGAAGCATTTTCACGAGCACCTGGTGCGCGATCACGGGTTCCGCTGGGGCTACACTTGGGTGAAGACGCAGTTGCACACGGCGGGTCTTGTGGAACGTGCGAAGCGGCGTGGGGCGCACCGTCGTAAGCGCGAGCGCAAGCCCTGCGAAGGAATGATGCTGCACCAGGATGGCTCGCGGGAGGTGTGGCTTGCGACCCAGCCGATGCTCGACCTGATCGCCACCATGGACGATGCAACGAGCAAGGTCTATTCGGCGGTTCTGGTCGAAGAGGAGGGCACGGGTTCGACGTTCCAAACCCTGCTTGAAGTATTCACGGTGCATGGTTTGCCGTCGAGCCTCTATACCGACCGCGGTAGCCATTATTTCTACACGCCGACGGCGGATGGTCCGGTCGACAAGATGCGGTTGACCGAGGTCGGGCGGGCGTTGAAACAGCTGGGAATCGAGCACATCCCGGCTTATTCGCCGGAAGCGCGAGGCCGCTCCGAGCGGATGTTCGGCACTTTGCAGGATCGCTTGATCAAGGAATTAGCGAAGGCCGGAATAACTGAGGTCGCTGCCGCAAATAAATGGATCCGCGAGGTTTACCTGCCGGCCCACAATGCGCGCTTCGCCAAGCCGGCCGCCGTGTCGGAGAGCGCCTTCGTGACGGCGGATGCGGCGGTGCTCGCCGAGACGCTGTGCGTGCAGGAGGAGCGCGTGGTCGGCCGCGATAACACGGTGAGCTTCAACGGGCTCAAGCTGCAGCTGCCCGAGAGCCCGTTGCGCCATCACTTCGTCAAGGCGCGGGTGCGCGTTCACCATTATCCCGACGGCGCGCTCGCCGTGTTCCACGGCCCGCGCTGCATCGCCCGCTACAGCCCCGAAGGCAGTCTGCTCACCGCCGCCCCGACGCCCCCAAGGGTCCCGACGCCTCCAAGCGTGACACCGTGCTCGCCGCCGTCAAGGCGTGGCCTGGAAGCCGCGGAGTTTGCCGAAGGCGTGCAGCGACGGCCATCCTTGACGGCGGCTGCGCGCGGCGTCACGTCGCCTGGGCAGGTCGGGACGAAGAAACGGTCCCCCGGTCGAACCAAGAAACTGCCAACAGGCAGCAGCGAGACCACCGCCACCCCATGACATCACCAATCCCGGCCGGGGCGTCCACCGCTTCCAAACCGGCCGGGCTTTCAACCCCAGAAGCGGACAAGTGATGTGCTACCAAAACCGGACAACTTGAAAAGCTACTGACATGCACGCAGCGCATTTTAAATCGTCGAGGGCGAGACCCGAGGTAACGGCAAAAAACCGCGATCGGACGGCGATTTATCGCTCGCCCATCCGGTCACCGAAGGGCTTTGGATTGCCCCATTTTGACCGTGGCGGTGCGTCGCACAGCGTCTGGTGCCGACCGCCGACTGGGACACGCACCGGTCCGCCACCGCGCCAATCAGCACCAGCTGGCTTCGTCGGCATGCGGCTCCCGCAAAAACTCCTGAATATTCGCCTCCAGCAGCCGGAAACCGACATTGCCGTAAAGCTTCTGCCGCCCTTCATTCAGCACGAAGCTGGGGCTGCCTTCGATCCGCATCTTGTCGGCGTCCTGGTAATCGGCCGCGAGGCGCGCGAAGGCAAGACCATCGTGGATGCGCCGCGCGACCGCATCGATATCGACGCCGGCCGCCACGGCGATCGCGCATTGGGTTTCCCAGCAAGCGATATCGCGGCCGTCACGGAAAAAGGCGTCGCGGAAATTCCGCGTGACCTGGTCGAACACGCCGGCCGGCCGGTCTTGATCCGTGCCGGTTTCGCGCTCCCAGAGTTGCACCGCCTTCAGGAACAGATGTGCGCTCGCCGAACTGGCGGGGCGTGTGGTCAGCCAGAGATCAGGGTGAAGTTGTACATGCGGAAACCGTTCCGCCACCTGGCGCAGATGCGCATTGAACCCGTGATAGCCGCCGCGATCCTTCCAGACCGACGCTATCTTGCCGGCGGTATCGCCGAACACGGAACAGAACCGGTCGTCGATTCGCACCGCGGCGCCGAATTTGGCCTTGACGGCATCGATGCGGGCTTGCGACACATAGGCCCAGACGCACAAAACATCGGAGAAATAGGTCATTTCCGCTACCTTCATGTGATCCTCCAATGCGGCAAACGGTGATCGTTGAAGCGGGTGCGGCCACGCTTTAGCCCCCGAAGGGCCAGACGGCGTGGCATGAAACGATATGGCATCAAACGACATGGCATCACTTGCACAAGCCCGCGCGGATTTTCGCAAGCTTCACGAGGACGGCTGCTTCGTCATCCCCAATCCGTGGGATGTCGGCACCGCGCGCTACCTGCGTCATTGCGGTTTCAAAGCGCTGGCGACCACCAGTTCGGGCGCTGCCTACAGCCTGGGGCTTCCGGACGCCGATTGGGCGGTTCCGCGCGACACCGTGCTGGCCCATATCCGCACCATCGTCGAGGCAACCGACCTGCCGGTCAATGCGGATTTCGAATCCGGCTATGCGCATGAACCGGGAGCCGTCGCGGATAATGTCGCGCTGTGCATCGAGACCGGGGTCGCCGGCCTGTCGATCGAGGATGCCACCGGCGACAGCGCGCGGCCGCTCTACGATCTCGACGCGGCGGTCGCCCGCATCCGGGCGGCCCGGCGCGCGATCGACCGCTCCGGCGCGGACGTGATGCTGGTCGGCCGCGCCGAATGTTTTCTGGTCGGGCGCCCCGATATGGCGGAGACGATCGCACGGATGCGGGCCTATGCGGCCGCCGGCGCCGATTGCCTCTACGCACCGGGCATCCGGACGGCGGACCAGATTGCCGCCGTGGTCGCGGGCGTCGCCCCAAAACCCGTCAACGTGCTGATGTCGGCCGCGACCGGTTTGACGGTCGCGGATCTGGCGGGGCTCGGGGTGAGGCGGATCAGCGTCGGCGGCGCCCTGTCGCGGGTCGCCTGGGGCGCCTTCATGCGGGCGTCGCGGCAGATTGCGCAAGAGGGGCGGTTCGACGCCTTCGCGGACGCCGTACCCTTTGCGGAGATCAACGGCTTCTTCCGCGACGACCTTAAGGGGCGAGCCTGCTGATGTCGGATCGGCCCGTGCACGAACCCCATCCGCTCACCGGTCAACCGATCGGCTTACCGGTGGATTCCGCCCCGGCAACGCTGCCCGGCGACGTGACGCTCACGGGCCGTTACGGCACTGTGGAGCGGCTCGATCCGGGCCGTCACGGGGCAAGCCTGTGGCCGGCAGTGCGTGGCCACGATTCGATCTGGACCTATATGGCGTATGGTCCGTTCGCGAATGAAGCCAGTTTCTCGGACTGGCTCGCGTCGCGCCGCGACCTCGCCGATCCCTTTTACTATGCGGTCGTGGAGCCGTCCGGCCGCACGGTCGGGCTCGCCACCCTGATGTCGATCCGGCCCGACATGCGGGTCGTCGAGGTCGGCAATATTCTCTATAGTCCGGCGCTGCAGCGCACGCCGCTGGCGACCGAGGCGCAGTATCTCATCGCTCGATATGCGTTCGAGGTGCTCCGCTATCGCCGCTACGAGTGGAAATGCGATGCCCTCAACGCGCCCTCCAGGCGGGCCGCCTTGCGGTTCGGCTTCACCCCCGAGGGCATTTTTCGCGATCACATGATCATCAAGGGACGCAGCCGCGACACCGCGTGGTTCGCGATGCTGGAAACCGAATGGCCGGCCCGCAAGGCCGCGTTCGAACGCTGGCTCGCGCGGGAGAATTTTTCGTCGACGGGAGCCAGAAGATGGCGCTCGGGGCGATGATGGGAGAGACCGCTTCATCGGGGTAGCGAACGCACGAGTGCGCCGCGGCGGGTTTGCAAGGTTCCGATCCCGTCGGAACACGTGGAGTCATGGCCGGGCTTGTCCCGGCCATCCACGTCTATTTCTTTCCAGAACCGCCGCAAGCAAGACGTGGATGCCCGCGACAAGCGCGGGCATGACGCCGAGAGGGTATCTCGACCCGATCGAAATAAGGTCCAAGGCCGGCCGGCGTTGACATAAGCGCCGGGCTGCGGCATCCGGCAGTGGCGCCATCCTTGGTGATTGTGCCATCGGGCGTGGGACCAAAACGGTCGGGGAATCACATGATATTCCACGAGAGGCAACATCGGTTCGTCGTGCGGCGTCTACCGCCATGCTGGCCGGCGCGTTTTTGCTCGTGCTGGCGCCAAGCCTGTTCGCCCAATCCTTTCCGTACGGGACCGAGCTTGTGCTCGACGTCGACGCGATGCGCGGATCGAAGCGGATTCCGGTCCTCGATATCGCGGCGAACGGCACCGCCGATATCGATTTATGGTGCAACAGCGTCAAGGCACAGCTGATCGTCGCCGCCAATACCATCACGATCATCACCGGCAACAAGACGGCACGCCAATGCCCGCCGGACCGTGCCCGCGCCGATGACGAACTGCTCGACGCGCTCAACCAGGCAACCAACTGGCAGATGGAAGAGGGTGCCCTGGTGCTGACCGGGGGAAAAACGCTGCGGTTCCGGGTGCAGACGAATTGATGAAGCGATTAATATCCTATCGGCGAGAGCGGTCGCTTCCGGATTTCTTTCCGAAATAAAAGCCGGTTACGGCGCCGACAACGTCCGACGAGCGGCGTCAATCATGAGTTCAACGATCGCCCGCGCCGATTTGAGTTCGACAGTTTCGAGGGTGCACCCGCCCGAAAGGCCGCACCGAACCGCCGTGGACAAGCCGATTAATACGACGATGAACACAACTCCGACCAAAGTGCAAATCAGAATCAGCGCTATTTAGCGCGAATCGAATTCCCTGTCCCGTGTAGGATCGTAGGGTCCTTCCGAAATTTTACCGCGCGATTCCTTCAGGGTCGATCGCGCGCCGGGAAGCACAGAACCTCCTAGAGCTCCGCAGATTTTGGGGCGGCGTTGGGGCCGTGCCTGCGCTCTGCTGTTCGGCCGCGGCCGAGTTCGTCATTGCCCACCCCCCCTTCCAGCAAGCATTATTTCGTCATGTAAACGCGGTTGATCTTGCCATCAGGATATTCGATGAGAATTTTTCCACCTCCGAGCGTTCGTTCGGAAAAAAAATTGCTCCGCCTCTATGGCCTGTTGGAGAACCGTATTCGCGGACACACCTCGCTTATTGGCGAGATCAACCAACGCGGCCAACAAGGACTCTGGCAATTCAGCCGTCACGGTGACGGTTTTCTCCTGCGGATCAGTCATTGGAACGTCCCTGCGCTACAACATTGGGAAGATAATGCTTTGTGGTAGAAAACGGAAGCGACCGAAAAAAGGGGTGGCCCGATGGACCACCCCTTGATACTTGCCGCCCAATCCGCCGTCGATGCGCGGTGGCGTCAGAAATCCATGCCGCCCATGCCGCCCATTCCGCCGCCGCCCGGCATCGGCGGCATGGCGGACTTTTCCTTCGGCACTTCGGCGACCATGGCCTCCGTGGTCACCAGCAGGCCGGCGACCGAAGCGGCGTCCTGCAACGCGGCGCGGACCACCTTGGCGGGGTCGATGATGCCCTTTCTCGACCATATCGACATATTCTTCGGTCTGCGCGTCGAAGCCGAACGTCTCGGACGCATTGTCGAGAATTTTGCCGACGACGATCGAACCCTCGACACCGGAATTCTCGGCGATCTGCCGGATCGGAGCCTCGAGTGCCCGCAGCACGATGTTGATGCCCGCCTGGACGTCGTGATTGTCGTTGGTGAGCTTGCCGACCGCCTTTTTGGCACGCAGCAGCGCGACGCCGCCGCCCGGCACGATGCCTTCCTCGACCGCCGCGCGGGTGGCATTGAGCGCGTCCTCGACGCGGTCCTTCTTTTCCTTCACCTCGACTTCGGTCGCGCCGCCGACGCGGATCACCGCGACGCCGCCCGCGAGCTTGGCAAGCCGCTCCTGCAGCTTCTCGCGGTCGTAGTCGGAGGTGGTCTCCTCGATCTGCGCCTTGATCTGGCCGACCCGGGCCTCGATGTCGGCTTTATTGCCGGCGCCGTCCACGATGGTGGTCTTTTCCTTCTCAATCACCACCTTCTTGGCCTTGCCCAGCATCGCCACCGTGACGTTCTCCAGCTTGATGCCGAGATCTTCGGAGATCATTTGGCCGCCGGTGAGGGTCGCGATATCTTCCAGCATCGCCTTACGGCGATCGCCGAAGCCCGGCGCCTTCACGGCCGCGACCTTGAGGCCGCCGCGCAGCTTGTTGACCACGAGCGTCGCCAAGGCCTCGCCTTCGACATCCTCGGAAATGATCAGCAGCGGCTTGCCGGACTGCACCACGGCTTCGAGCAACGGCAGCAGCGACTGCAGGCCCGACAGCTTCTTCTCGTGCAGCAGGATGAGCACGTCCTCGAGATCGGCGACCATCTTCTCGGCGTTGGTGATGAAGTACGGCGAGAGATAGCCGCGGTCGAACTGCATGCCCTCGACGATGTCAACTTCGGTTTCGAGCGACTTGGCTTCCTCGACCGTGATGACGCCCTCGTTGCCGACCTTCTGCATCGCTTCGGCGATCATCGTGCCGATCTTGCTGTCGCCGTTGGACGAAATGGTGCCGACCTGCGCGACTTCGGCGGATGAGCCGACCTTCTTGGCCCGCTGTTCGATGTCCTTGACGACGGCCGCGACGGCCAAGTCGATGCCGCGCTTGAGGTCCATCGGGTTCATGCCGGCGGCGACCGATTTGGCGCCCTCGCGGATGATCGACTGCGCCAGCACG
Organism: uncultured Alphaproteobacteria bacterium; assembly: GCA_963802745.1. Lineage (GTDB taxonomy): Bacteria > Pseudomonadota > Alphaproteobacteria > Rhizobiales > Xanthobacteraceae > JAJPKK01. Next base: position 226,744 of record CAWDKL010000049.1, read on the forward strand.
GTGGCGGTGGTGGTGCCGTCGCCGGCCAGATCATTGGTCTTCTGGGCGACCTCGCGCACCATCTGGGCGCCCATGTTCTCGAACTTGTCCTCAAGCTCGATTTCCTTGGCGACAGTCACGCCGTCCTTGGTGATGCGCGGGGCGCCGAACGACTTGTCGAGCACCACGTTGCGGCCCTTGGGGCCGAGCGTCACCTTGACGGCATTGGCGAGAATATCGACGCCGCGCAGCATGCGGTCGCGCGCGTCGGTGGAGAATTTTACGGTTTTGGCTGCCATTGTGGGATTCCTATGTCGCGCTCCCTGACTGCAAAAGGCACCGACGCGGTGCCAGGTCGGGAGGGGAGAAAAAAGTTCAGGCGACCACGCCCATGATGTCGGACTCCTTCATAATCAGGAGTTCCTCGCCGTCGAGCTTCACCTCGGTGCCGGACCATTTGCCGAACAGCACCTTGTCGCCGACCTTGAGGTCGATCGGGATCAGCTTGCCGGCCTCGTCGCGGCCGCCGGGACCGACCGCGAGAATCTCGCCCTGCTGCGGCTTCTCGCGCGCGGTATCGGGAATAATGATGCCGCCCGCGGTCTTTTCCTCTGCATCGATACGCTTCACCAGCACCCTGTCGTGCAGGGGCCGGAAATGGGTCTTCGCCATGCTGTCCTCATCGCCCGGTCAACGAGCCGCCATTAGGGCGCGCTCAATCCGATTGGCACTCATTTTGCCTGAGTGCTAACACGGCCGGGAGATAGGGACTTAGGCGCAGGCTGTCAAGCACCGCGATCAGGGCACTGCATGCCGGTTAACGGAAGGCCAGGATGGCCCATCTTGCGGCATCTGGAGCAGGTCGCCTTGGCCGCGAGCGGTACGCTCTTGCGGCGGCGTTTGTTTCGAGCGCTTGAAGTCAATTGAGGGGGAGGCGGCGCTCAAACCCCAAGTTGGCGGCGCCTTGTCCCGCGTCCACCCGGATTGTTACGGTACCTGGCGCATTGACCGCCGTACTCGCCCCGCCTTGCCTCAGTTGACCAGCCCGGCATGCACCATGGCATCGCGCACGGCGGCCTTCGACTTGTCCGCCAGCGTCACCATCGGCAGCCGAACTGTTTCGGTGCATTTGCCGAGCACCGAGAGTGCATATTTTGCCGGCGACGGGTTGGTTTCGATGAACAGACTCTGATGCAGCGGCATCAGCTTGTCCTGCAGTTTCAGGGCGGCGGCGAAATTGCCGCCGAGGCAGGCGCTCTGGAATTCCGCGCACAGGCGAGGCGCCACGTTGGAGGTAACCGAAATGCAGCCATGACCGCCATGGGCCATGAAGCCGAGCGCAGTGGCATCCTCGCCGGACAGCTGGGTGAAATCGGGCCCCAGCGCTTCGCGCTGCTGCGACACCCGCGCCATACTGGCGGTGGCGTCCTTGACGCCGGCGATATTTTTCAGCGCGTACAATCGCTTCATGGTGTCGACCGACATGTCGATCACCGATCGCCCCGGAATGTTGTAGATGATGATCGGGATGCCGATGGCATCATCGATCGCCTTGAAATGCTGGTAGAGGCCCTCCTGGGTCGGCTTGTTGTAGTACGGCGTAACCACCAGCACCGCATCGGCGCCCGCGGTCTCGGCATGCTGCGCCAGTTCGATCGCCTCGCGGGTCGAATTCGATCCGGCGCCGGCGATGACCGGCACGCGTCCGCGCGCCTCGGCGACACACCACGCGACCACCTGTTTGTGCTCGTCGTGGGAGAGCGTCGGGCTTTCTCCGGTGGTTCCGACCGGAACCAGACCGTTGGTGCCCTCCTGGATTTGCCAAGCCACCAGGGAGCGGAACGCTTCCTGATCGACCGCGCCATCCCGAAATGGGGTCACCAAGGCGGTGAACGATCCGCGGAAGTTCGTCCTCGTGCCCATCCGTCCTCCTCCTGCGGGCTCGACTCTCAAGAACCCGGTCCCATTGTGAACGATTTCGCGGCGCCGATCAAAGGCCTGATTGAAGCCGCTTGAAGTCGATGACGCGAGCCGCAGCCGCCGGCATCGCCCGGGAACTGCGAGTAACGTAGAGACGCATTCTGTGGCCGAGGGTCCAAGGTGTGGATTAAAAAACCGCAAATCGCCTCCCATCAGCCGCATTTTGTCGAACCGTTGCCACGATGATCGGCTTTAAGCTTCATTTAGCCCTCTAAACCTAGTGTAGGTGGGCCTGAAGGACTTCGAGCCGGACGGGGGGAGCACTTGAAGCGACATAGCGGTTATGGCACAGCGGCGAGTGTGCTCGCCATTTCGATCATCGTTCTCTCCGGTAATGCAGGCGCGGTGGCGCCGCTCAAGCATGTGCCGCTGCCGCGTCCGCGTCCTCACGTGGGCGCTGCGGCTTCGGCCACGCCGCGAAAGCCGGTCGCCGCCGCTTCGGCTGCGGCAACGGTAGATGCCGCTGCTGCCGGCGCAATGCCGCAGCCGGCCGTGTATCGCTCCGCTGCATTCGCGCCGACACCTGCAGTCTTGAACGAAGATCCCGCGATCGCAGTCCCGGCGCCGACACTGTCGCAAGCCGATCTTGCCACGGTAAAACAAGGCATCGAGCTGGCCCGCCGAGGCCGGACCCGCGACGCCACCGACCTTCAGGCGCAAATCTCCGACCCGCTCGGCCGCAAGCTGGTGGAATGGGTCAGTCTGCGCCACGACGAGAACAGCGCCGACTTTGCGCGCTACCGCAATTTTATCGCCGCCAACCCGAATTGGCCGAGCCTGACGATGTTCCGCAAGCGCGCCGAGGCGCTGTTGTGGCAGGAACGCGCCGATCTCGCCACCGTGCGCGGCTTCACCGGTGATACGCCAATCTCCGGCAAGGGGCGGTTCGCGCTCGCCCGCGCCTATCTGGCCCAGGGGGATCAAGCCGCCGCGCATGCCGCCCTGGCGGACGCTTGGCGCACCGAACCGCTGACGCGGGAGGCCGAGGAACAGATTCTCGAGACCTTCGGCGCGCTGATCACCCGCGCCGACGACAAGGCGCGGATGAACACCAAGCTCTATGCCGGTGAAAAGGAAACCGGGATGCGCGCCGCGCAGCGGCTTGGCGGCATCGAGCCTGCGGTCGCCCGGGCCCGCATTGCGCTGAACGAAAAATCCTTCAACGCCAAGGCGCTGCTCGATGCCCTGCCGGCGGAAGCGCAGCGCGATCCGCTGGTGATGCTTGGACGTATCTATTTCTATCGTCACGCCGACCAGATCAAGGAAGCGACCGCACTGATGCTGGCGGCACCGCGGGAGGCCTCGCAGGTTCACGACCCCGACGAATGGTGGATCGAACGCCGGCTGATCGCCCGCAAGCTGCTTGATCTCGGCGACTACAAGACCGCCTACCAGATCGCCCGCGACGCCGCACCGCCCAACAAAGAGAACTACCGGGTCGAGCACGAATTCACGGCAGGCTGGATCGCGTTGCGCTTTCTGCACGAGCCGGCGCTGGCGGCGCAGCATTTCGCCCGCATCAACGGGTCCGGCAATCCGATTTCGCTGGCGCGGGCCGGCTATTGGCGCGGCCGCGCCGCCGAGGCGATGGGCAGGCAGCAGGAGGCGCGCAGTCACTTCGAGCAGGCGGCGCGCTACAGCACTGCCTATTACGGCCAATTGGCGCGGGCCAGGCTCGGCATGCCGGAGCTTGCGATCTCGGGCCCGCCGGTATCGGCGGCCGAACGGCGCGCCGCGCTCGCCCGTAACGAGGTCGCCCGCGCCGCCGGCATTCTCTATGCCATCGGCGAGCGCGATCTCATCATTCCGATCGCGGCCGACTTCGGCGACCGCGGGCAGGACGTGGCCACGCTGGCCGCCGTGGGCGACGTGATGAGCCAGCAGGGCGATGCCCGGTCGGTGCTCCTGCTCGGCAAGGGCGCGCTCGGGCGCGGGCTGCCGTTCGACCACTATGCCTTCCCGACCTTCGGGCTGCCGCGCTTCGACCCGATTGCACCCGAGATCGAGCCCGCCGTGGTCTACGGGATCGCGCGCCAGGAAAGCGCCTTCAACCCGCGCGACGTATCGAGCGCCCATGCGCTCGGCCTGATGCAGGTGACGCCGGAGGCCGGACGCTACGTGGCGAAAAAGTTCAACGTCGGCTATGACGAGGGGCGGCTGGCGCATGACAGCGTCTACAACATGCAGATCGGCGCCGCCGAACTGTCGGACGACATTTCCGCCTATCGCGGCTCCTATATCCTGGCCTTCGCGGGCTATAATGCGGGCCGCGGCCGGGTCAAGGAATGGATCGAGCGCTACGGCGATCCGCGCGACCCCGGCGTCGATCCGGTGGATTGGGTGGAGCGGATTCCATTTTCCGAAACCCGCAATTACGTCCAGCGCGTGCTGGAGAACGTGCAGGTGTATCGGGCGCGGTTCGGCGGCGGCACGAGGCTTTTGATCGAAGCCGATATCCACCGCGGCGCCGCCGCCGTGAATTGATGGCGGCCGCGGCCGAAAGCCGGTTCGTCACCGCGCCTGACGGGCTTAAGCTTCACGTGCGCGATTATGGCGACCGGCTCGGGGCGCGCCCGCCGGCGGTGTGTTTGCCCGGATTGTCGCGCACGGGAGAGGATTTCGACATCCTTGCCACGGCGCTCGCGGGCGATGCCGCCGCGCCGCGCCGGGTGCTGGCGCTCGATTATCGCGGGCGCGGACTTTCCGCGTGGGACCCCAACCCGAAGAACTACACCGTCGCCACCGAGCTCGACGATGTGCTCGCCGTGCTGACGGCGCTGGAGGCGGCGCCGGCCATCATCATCGGCACCTCGCGCGGCGGCCTGATCGCTATGGCGCTCGCCGCCCGCCAGCCGGGCGCCATCGCCGGCGTGGTGCTCAACGACATCGGCCCGGTGATCGAGGCGCAAGGGCTGTTGCGCATCAAGGGCTATGTCGGCAAGCTGCCGCAGCCGCATAATTTTGCCGACGCCGCCGAGATGTTGCGCCGCCTGTCCGGGGGCCAGTTTCCAAAACTCACGGCGGCGGATTGGCTCGCCGCCGCCAAACGCGGCTGGCAGGAACAGGACGGCCGGTTGGTCGCGACCTACGATCCGGCACTGGCGCACAGTCTTGCGGCGATCTCGGCGGAAAACCCAATGCCGACGCTGTGGCCGCAATTCGAGGCGCTGACCCAGGTGCCCGTGATGGTCATTCGCGGCGCCAATTCGGATATTCTGAGCGCCGCAACCGTCGCCGAAATGCAGGCTCGGCACCCCGGAATGGCGGTGGTGGAAGTGCCCGATCAGGGGCATGCGCCGCTTTTGCGAGAGGCCGGATATCATTGCGCGGATTGCGCTGTTCGCGGCGGCATGCGACGCGGCGCGTAGCCCGGATTGAAGCGCAGCGAAAATCCGGGTCGGCGGTGCCTGGTCGGTGGGTGGTGCCGCCGGCCGCAGCTTCTCCGCATCGGCTGTCCCGGATTTCCGCTGCGCTTCAATCCGGGCTACGCGCCGGCTCATTTTTCATTCGAATGATCATCATTATTAAAGACTTGCCACTGCAGGTCCCCCTCAGAGCGTTCAGCCCATGCTCCCGAATAGAGTGATGGAACATCAAGTAATGTTGGATCGCGCGCTATCAAATGCCCTAGGCCAACGACATGAATCTCCTGAGGATCCGAGAAATCGTGGTCGTTGCCGCTGCAGGTGATCAGTATATCGCCGTCACGATCATAGTGTACGTAATCCATAACGCGGGAGTGATCGAATACATGCCGGCATACATATGCAGCTCGATTGGCGCGTTGCGATGAAATATTCATTGGTCGTTCCCGTGGTCGAAATCATCCGGCCCGGTCAGGTGGTCACTGAATTCAGCGTGAATTGCATCGGCGTGTTGATGCAATTCGGTAACAAAGTCGGTTCGTTTCATGGCGTCGATCATCAGCCCCGATGGCAAACATCGGATGGATTGAGCTACTCTATCAATGTCCGTCTCATGACGCCACCTCGTCGCCAACGTCTGTCGCAAGCACACGAACTGTCCGGGTTAGGTAGCACACGAGTTGTCCCGTTCGTGCCTGATCACTGCCGCTCCGACGCTCCCAAGCGTAACGCCGTGCTCGCCGCGGTCAAGGCGTGGCCTGGACGGCTGAGATCGCCGGACCCACAGAGCGACGGCCATCCTTGACCGCGGCTGTGCGCGGCGTCACTTCGGATGGTAGGTCGGGACGAAGAAACGGTGCTGCGGTCGAACAAAGAAACTGACTAGACCAGCGTTTCCAAAGTTCGAATCCTATCAGGCTGCGTTTTCCAGCAGGTAGGACCAAGTGTGCACGACGGGCTGCCGATTAAAGTAATTCATCGCCTGCATGATACGGTCTTTGAGTTCCTGTTTGGATACGACGCGGATGTGGCGCAGCACGGAACGGGAGAGTTTGGAAAAGAAGCCCTCGACAAGGTTGAGCCATGAGCCGTGCTTGGGGGTGAAGGTGAATTGGAAGCGGTGCGCGGGCTGAGCGGCGAGCCAGGCTCGGGTCTCCTTCGAGGTGTGCGCGGAATGATTATCGAGGATCACCTTGATCGCCGTGTGGGCCGGATAGGCGGCGTCGGCAAGCTTGAGGAATTCGATGAATTCGCGGCTGCGATGGCGGTTTCTGACCAGGGCATGGACCTTTCCGCTGACCAGGTCGATGCCGGCCAGCAAGCTGACGGTGCCGTGGCGCTTGTATTCGTAGTCGCGCGTGAAGCTGGCATGCTCGCGGGGTACGGGGGGCAGGTCTGGGGACGTGGTTGCGATCGCCTGGATGCCGGGTTTCTCGTCGTAGGAGATGATCGCCACCGCATCGCTTGGCTCGCTTTTCGCTGCGGCTGCTGCGGTCTTGATGCTTTGCACCTCCCGATAGACGTCCAGCACGCCGGCCATCTTGGCGTCAAAATCGGGGTCGCGGCATTCCACGTAGTAGCGCACTTTGTGCGGCTTCACCTCGTCCCGGCCGAGGATCTTGCACACCGTGCCCTGCGCCAGCTTGGCAAAGCAGGCGTGGCCCTCCGCCGGTCCGTGCTCGCGCGCATGACCCGCCAGAAGCCGCGTTGTCCACAGCTCGTGGGGATAGCCAAGCTCCTTGGCCTTCCGGCACGCCAACGATGCCAGCCAGGCCTTGGCCTCAAGCGTAATGGTCGGTGTCCGCCCGGGACGCGGGCGGTCGTCCAGCGCCGCCATCGGGCCTTCGGCCACGGCGCGCTCGACACAGCGCTGCACCGTCTGATGATGCAGTCGCAGCGCTCGGGCCACCGCGAAAAACGAAAACTCTTCCCGATAGGCCAGCAATATCCGCGCCCGCTCGACCCGGCCCGCCGGCTCAGTTCGCGATTGCGCAATCGCCTCCAACCGCAACCTATCCTCAACCTCAAGCCACAATTCAATCGCCCGCCGCCACGCCGCCATGACCTTCCAAGAGCTCCATAAGGGACACACCCGACCTATATAGAGTCCGGAAACTCAAGAGGAATCCCTGTTATGACAACTTTCATGGAATCGATGGTC
>CAWDKL010000050.1:0-100038 GCA_963802745.1 uncultured Alphaproteobacteria bacterium
AGGGTGAAACTCTAGCAGATTATTATCAGGGCCCGACAATGGCCTTGCAGGGGGGCTGGATCAAATGACCGATAATAAACAAGTTCCGGGCGGTTTTGTGACGGACGGAGTTTCGGATGGGTACGTTGTTCGGTTAGCAGACTTAACGGAAAAACACTCTCCGACTGCGACGAAGATTGAAGAAAGGAGGACGGCAGAATCGAAGTCTGGTTCGACCGAATTTATCTCTGCAGCTTTGCGAAGGGCGAATACCTGAGCTATTGGCCGGTCCACCGTCCGCGGAACCCAGCGATTAACCGCTAAGAGCTTCGCTATGGCAACAGACCACATCGTCGGCATCGATCTCGGCACCACCAACTCGCTGGTGGCCTACATGGAAGGCGACCACCCCAGTGTCGTCATTCCCGGTGAAGACGGCTCGAACCTCGTGCCCTCGATGGTCGCGCTCGATCCCAGCGGACAGATCGTCGTCGGCAATGCAGCGCGCAAATTCCTCATCGAGACTTCGGACCACGCCGTCTACATTATGAAGTCCACGTCGCCCACGACGGTCGCGACGGTTTCGCCGCAATTCTGAAGGTCATGCCTGACCTCGTACTGTCCGACATCAGCATGCCGGTGATGTCGGGTTTCGAACTGTTGGAGCGCCTGACCGCATTGGCTCCGCAATTCGCCAATATGCCGTTCCTATTTTTAACGGCCTTAACGGACCACGACAACCAGCTGAAGGGGCGTCATCTCGGCGCCGACGACTATATCACCAAACCGATCGACTTCGATCTGTTGGATGCTATCATTCAAGGGCGGCTGTCCGGCATCGCCCGGAACAAGTTGTGGCCGAAACAGGTGGCGCTGAATGACCGCGAAGTGGAGACGCTGACCTGGGCGGCGCGCGGCAAGACGTCGTCCGAAATTGCGCAAATTCTCGGCCTTTCCAAGCGAACGGTGGATTTCCACATCGACAACGCCCGCGAAAAGCTTGGTGCCGCAACCCGAGTTGAAGCCGCCATCAAGGCGGCGACCGGCCGCCTCATCGAGCCGTAAGCCCGACAGGGGCCATCTTAAGCGCACAGCTTAATCTGATTGAAATTCGGCGGCACGTGCAAGGTTTGCGTGCACCATCGTCTTGATTGCGATGATTTTTCTAGCAGGACGACCAATAGCCAGGAAAAGCCATTGGGTACCTCCAAAGGTTGCCGCATCGGCCCGCGCTGGCGATATATCGCCGCGCGCGCATCGAAGCGGCATGTGACGTTTTGTTAACGCGCTTCCACGAGATCCGTCGGCTCGTCCTCATGCAGCACCGGCGCCGGATCCTCCCTCCAGTCCAAGAACAAGGTCTGCAGGGCCGGGACGACTACCAGCATGATGATGGGACCGACCAGCATGCCGCCGACCACTACGGTTGCGAGCGGACGCTGCACCTGACTCCCAATGCCGGTCGAGACCGCTGCCGGCAGCAGGCCGATGCAGGCGGAGAGCGCGGTCATCAGCAACGGCCGCATGCGCTGCTCGGCCGCATGGTACATCGCCGCAATGGTGCCCATGCCGTTGGCGCGCGTCTGGTTGTAATAGGTGATGATCAGGATGCCGTTCATCACCGAAACACCGAACAGCGACACGAAGCCGATCGCTGCCGAGATCGAGAAATCAAGCCCTGTCACGTACAGCGCGATCACGCCGCCCGCGATGGAGAATGGAATGCCGGCCAGCGCCAACAGGCTATCACGCAGCGAATTGAACAAGCCATAGAGCAGCACCAAGATCATGATCAGGCTGATCGGCACCACCACTTGCAGACGTGCCTTGGCCTGCTGAAGCTCCTCGAACTCGCCCGCGTATTCGATGCGGTAGCCGTTCGGCAACGGAACGTTACGGGCAATTCGTTCTTGCGCCTCCGCGACCGTCGAGCCGAGATCGCGGCCGCGCACGCTGAACTTGATCGGAATGAAGCGCGCGTTGCGCTCATGGAAGATGTAGGATGCACCCGTATCCAGCGATATGTCCGCGATCTCGTTGAGCGGGATGTAGGCATTGGTGCCGCTCGGCGTGGTGTACCCAACCTTGATGCGGCCGACCGAGTCGAAATTGCCACGAAATTCGGGAGCCAATCTTACGGTCACGTTGAATTGACGCTCGGCCTCGAGTTGGGTGGTAGCGACGTAGCCACCAAGGGCCGCCTGCACGACGTTGTTGACATCGCCGGTGTTGAGGCCGTAGCGGGCGGCCTTCTCGCGATCGACCTTGATGTTGAGATTGGGCTGGCCCAGCACCCGGAAGATGCCGAGGTCGGCAACGCCCCTAATTTGATCCATCTCATGCATCACCAGATCGGCAATCTGCTCTAGCTTGGCGAGATCGGGACCGATGATCTTGACCGAGTTGGCGCCTTTGACGCCGGACAGGCCTTCCTCGATATTATCCTGAATATATTGCGAGAAGTTCAGGCCGATCCCGGTGAATTCCTTGGCAAACTCCCCCTGCAGGTCTTCGACCAGCTTTTCCTTGGTGAGACCTGCCGGCCATTCGTCGAATGGCTTCAGCGGCACGAAAAACTCGGCGTTGAAGAAGCCGGATGCATCGCTGCCATTGTCCGGACGGCCATGCTGGGACACCACGGTGATGACTTCCGGATGGCTGAGCAGAATCTCGCGCATCCGAGTCACCGCTGGCATTGCGGCCTCAAGCGAGATGGTCGGCGGCATCGACGCGCGAATCCACAGATTGCCTTCCTCGAGTGCCGGCAGAAATTCGGTGCCGAGACGGGGAATCAGCATCCCGGTGGCGACCAAAAAAACGCCGGCGAGCGCGATACAGACCTTGCGATGGGTTAGTGCCCAATTCAGCGACGGCGAATAGACGTAGCGCAACGCACGCACCACGATCGTTTCCACCTCCTCGATATGTGCCGGCAGCAGGAACGATGCCAGCACCGGCGTGATGGTGAACGTCGCGATCAGGGCACCGGCCATGGCGAAGCCATAGGTACGCGCCATCGGATTGAAAATCTGGCCCTCGACGCCTTGCATGGTGAACAGCGGAACGAAGGCCGCGACCGTGATGGCGGCCGAAAAGAACACGGCGGTGTCGACCTCGAGCGCGCTGATCAGGATCAGGCGCAGACGCTCCGTCCATACATTGGACGCTTCTCCAGGCTTTGCCTTGGTCGGATCGGTGCCCCAGCGTTCCTCGGCGAGGCGATCCAGCAGCGTCTGCCTTGCTTCCGGACTGCCCTGGCAGTTGCGGAACACGTTCTCCACCAAAATCACGGCCGAATCTACGATAATACCGAAATCGACTGCGCCGAGGGACAGCAGATTGGCGTCTTCGCCGAGAATCACCAGAATGATGATACTGAAGAACAGCGCGAACGGGATGTTGACGCCGACGATGATGGCGCTACGCAGATCGCCGAGGAAGATCCACTGGATCACGAACACCAGGATGCAGCCGAAGATAAGGTTGTGCAGCACCGTATGGGTGGTGACGCTCACCAGCGTGCTGCGGTCATAGAATGGTACGACTTTCACGCCCGGCGGCAACGACCCGTCCCTGTTGATTTTTTCCACCTCGGCGACGATGCGCGGCACCACGTCGTTGGTGTGCAGCGTGCGATTCATCACCAGGATGGCAGCCACGACATCGTCCTCGTTATCGCGGCCAGCCTTGCCGAGGCGCGGCACATTGCCGACATAGACCCTCGCGACATCCTTGACCTGGACTGGTACACCGTTGACCTGAGCCAGCGAAATGTTTTCAATGTCGTTGACTTTATAACCCTGGGTCAAATCCAGACTGCCGCCGCTGTCGATAAGGCCGACCCCGCGGACATTGACGGATTGCTGACCCATATTGATGGTTCGACCACCGACATTGATATTGGCGTTGCCGATCGCGGCGATCACCTGCGGTATCGTGACGCTATAAGCGTCCAGCTTATTGAGATCGATCTCGACCTCATATTCCTTGGTAGTCCCTCCCCAGGTATTGACCTGGACAACTCCCGGCACGGTCAGAAAGCGGCGCTGCAGTATCCAGTCCTGCACTGTGCGCAGGTTGGTCAACCCGAAATGCGGAGGGCCGACCACTTGATAGCGGAAAATCTCCCCAACCAAGCTCGAAGCTTGAATTTGGGGCTGCACGTTATTCGGGAGACTGACGTTCTGCTGCAGACTCAGTGCAGCTTGCAAAACAGCGAAATAATAGTCGATCCCGTACCTAAAGGTGACGCGGACAAACGACAGACCATAAAACGACGTTGAGCGGATGATGTCGACGCCCGGTGTCGGTGACAATCCGACTTCCATCGGAATCGTGTAATAGCGCTCCATCTCCTCGGCGGATTGGCCAGCGGTCTGAGCAGTGATCTCGATGATAACAGGAGCCGGGTTCGGATAGGCCTCGATATTCAATTTCAAGAATGCAAAAAAACCAGCTCCGACGAAGACCAGCAGTCCCAAAAGAATGATCGGACGCCGCGACAGACCGAATACGACCAGACCCTTTAGCACGGATTACCCCTTTGTGTCAGCGCGACCCGCGGCTCAGAATTTCGGCCGCATGGTGGTTCCGTTGATCCCGGATACATTGTGGGCCGTCCCCCCCACATTGGCCGGGCCGGAAGCGATGTGGCTGATGGTCGTGCCGTTGACAGCGCCCGTTGACGCCGCTGGACTCCACGGCTTGTTGGGAGGATTGGATGGAGCGTGGAAATTTCCTTCCACCCTACTGCCCAAACCCCAATTGTCCTGTATGCCACGACCGGTGATAATCGTATTTTGATGCGAGATCGCATCGGGATGCTCAATGTTCTTTTCCCCAATACCGGGAACGGCAAGGCCGATGGCGTTGACCGTCTTGACGCTGCCTCTGCCCGCGCCAAACATGTCATGCGGCTTGGTCCACGCCGAGGATTGTTTCGCCGCCTTCTGAAAAAGCGCCGCCTTGAAGATCGTAGGACGATGCGAACCCGGCGAGTTGCCTTCCGCTCGCACCGACGTACCGGCTAGCGTAGAGCAAATCGCGACGGCGAAAGCCAAGTTTAACGCTGTCAAGGCCATTCTCGTTTTCATGGCGGGCCTCCTTCGATCCCTGCTACCGCTCCTGCATCCGCCAACCTCTGGCACCGATTTTAATCCGCCCATGCCGCACCGCGCGCCCAGCTTGTGGGGACCTTGATTGCTGAGAAACTCAGCGCGACGCGATGGTCAGCGCGTTGGCGAGAAACAGCGCGCCTTCTCCGGCGACCAGTTCGCCGGGCCGCAGGCCTTCGAGAATCTGATAAAATCCCTCGCGCTGCAGCCCCACCTTCACCGTCCGCATGGTGAAACGGCGGCGATCCGCCGTGACCCACGCTGTCATGGTACCGTCACCCTGCCGCACGATTCCGCTCAAAGGAACCGCGACCGAGCGTACCGGTTCACCGGTTTGGATCACGAAATTGGCGAACATCCCGGCCCGCAGTTCATGGCTGGGATTTTCCACCTCTGAGCGCACCAGCACACGTCGCGTGTTGGGATCGACAGTCGCTCCGATCGTCGTAATATGTCCTTCGAACGTCCGTCCCGGAAAAGCCGTCACTGCGACCTTGGTTTCCTGGCCGACCCGAAAGGCGGGGCTGTCGGTCTCGGGAACATTGGCAAGCATCCACATGGTGGTAATATCGGCGACTGTAAATGGCGCCGGCGGGTTGCCAGGCTGGACGAACAGTCCCGGAGAGGCATTTCGAGCCGTAATCAAACCGGATATCGGGCTTGGCACCACCAACGTCGGATCGGCAATGCGATCATTGATGATTCGATCGATCTGCTGGTCCGTCTTGCCGAAGATGCGGACCGCATCCCGTGCCGCACGCAGCGCGCCTTCGGCCGTCTGTTGGTCCGAAACCGCCTGGTCCACGTCTTTCTGCGACACCGCCCGCGAGGCGTAAAGCGCGCGAAGCCTGGCGAGGTTTCGGGTCGTGAGCTGCAGCACGCCCGCTGCCGCGATCACATTGGAGCTTGCCGCCAGCAGATCGGGACTATCGATCGTAAACAGCACCTGGCCCTTCTTTACCTCATCCCCAATCTTGGCGAAGATGCCGACGATCCTCCCCTGATATGGCGTGAACACTTGGGTCAGGAGGTCCTCATTGAAGTCGATGCTGCCCACGGAAAATTTCTCGATCGGAAACTCCCGCTCTCCTACCGTCTCCACCTTGACCGACTTAAGTTGTGTCTCCGACAGCTCGACGCTATCGGCCGGCGCGGCCGGAGCAGCCCGTTCGGACTCCGCCTTGGCGCCTTCGACTCCGATCTCGACTTTCGGCGGGCGGCCTATGCCGACTATAAAATAAGCGCCCGCCAAAAAACTCAGCACAACCGCCAAGACGGCCGCACCGATCGTGATTCCGCGTCTCTCGGATTTCATGGATGTATCCAGGGGCCCTGCCCGCTCGACTTTTGTGCGGTGCACTTATGCATCGCTCGCCGACAATCTCAGGTCTACTGTGACAAATTACAGTTTCCTTTTTTAACCATCGCACCCTACCCTCCAAGTCGGGTTGGGGACGTTTCGATTGGCGTCAGTCGGTGCCGATCGAGACGAGCGGGAATTGGGGCGCTTGATGTCTTCGCAGGATCGTTCTGTCGCCGCCATCGGCATGGCGCTGGCTATGACGGGTCTAGTATCCGGATGCGCCGTGGGGCCGGATTTTTTGCATCCGGGCGCGCCCGAGGTGAGCCGTTACACCAAGGAACCGCTTGCCAGTCGCACCGCTTCCGCCGATGTGTCAAAGGGCAACGCAAATCACTTTGTTAATGGAAAAGATATTCCTGCGGAGTGGTGGCGCTTATACCGGTCGCAGCCGCTCAACACGCTGGTCGGACGCTCGATCGACGCCAATCCTAACCTGCAAGCCGCATTGGCCGCATTGCAAATCGCCAAGGAAAATACCTACGCCCAGCAGGGCAAGTATTTTCCCCAGGTTTCCGCGAATTTCAATCCGACGCGTCAAGAGCAGGCGGCTATCATTGCACCGACGATCACGGCGAACTCCAGTGTATTCAGTCTCTACACCGCCCAGCTCGCCGTCACCTACACATTCGACATATGGGGTCAGAATCGGCGCGCGGTCGAATCGCTGCAGGCGACCGCCGATGCGCAGCGGTTTCAAGTCGAGGCCGCCTATTTGACGCTTACGGCCAATGTGGTGGTCGCGGCCATCGAAGAGGCGTCGCTGCGCGGCCAGATCGAAGCCACCAACAAGCTGATCGATATCAATTCGAAGGCGCTCGAAATCTTGCGCAAGCAATTCGACGAGGGCTACGCCAATCGCAATGATGTCGCCGCCCAGGAAGCCGCGCTAGCACAGGTCCGGGCGACCTTGCCGCCGCTGCGCAAGCAACTGGCGATAAATCGCGATCTGCTGGCAGCGCTTTCCGGCCACTACCCCAGCCAGGAGCCGAGCGAAACCTTTAGACTGTCGGACTTGCGCCTGCCGACCAATCTGCCGCTGAGCCTGCCGGCGCAATTGGTGCAGCAGCGCCCCGACGTGCGCGCGGCCGAGGAACTGTTGCATGCCGCAAGCGCCCAAATCGGCGTCTCAATCGCCAGCATGTTGCCCAACCTGACGCTGTCGGGAAATCGCGGTTACACCGCCGCCGAAATCTCCAGCTTGTTCACCGGACCGGCGATTTTCTGGACGGTAGCGGGCAATGCGACGGCGCCGCTGTTCGATGGATTTACCTTGCTGCACGAGGAACGGGCTGCGCAGGCGGCCTATGAACAGGCCGCGTGGAACTACCGAACCACCGTGATCACCGCGTTCCAGCAAGTCGCCGACGCCTTGCGGGCGATCCAAAACGACGCCGATGCCGTCAAAGCGGCAAGTGATTTTGAAAAGGCCTCTAAGATCAGTCTCGATCTCGCCCAGCAGCAGATGCAAATGGGCAACGCCAACATCCTGTACCTGCTTACGGCGCAAACGAATTACGAGCAAGCCGTGATCCAGCTCGTTCAGACTCAGGCCAATCGGGTCAGCGACACGGCGGCACTATTCCAGGCACTCGGCGGCGGCTGGTGGAACCGGCCCGAACCCCCGGCACCCGAGTTGAAACTCGACGTTGCCACCGGGCACAGCCAGCCGGTGCCGGAGGCCGGCAACTGGCTGACCACGGCGCTCGGCAATGTTCGCTGGAACCCGCCCGACATGCCGTGGCGCCAGCCGAAGTCCGAGGTTGCCAATGCGGCAGAAAGCCAACCGGCGCCGGAGGCCGGCAACTGGCTGAACGCGGCGCTCGACAAAGTTCGCTGGAACCCGCCTGCCATGCCGTGGCGCCAGCCGAAGTCCGAGGTTGCCGAATTCGGCACCGCCCGTGCCGCGGCCAGCAGGCGGCGAGAGCCCGTGGGACGTGACGCGCCTGTTGCGGCCGTTCAGCACCGCGGAAAATCAAACTCAGGCTGGAACCGCGGGCGCGGCCGGCGAAGGAGCTAAACCATGAGCAAACACGCAGCGAAGGCACTGCTGCTCGCGACCGTGGCATTCGGCGGTTCGGTAGTGTGGAACCCCGCATTGGCGGGCCTTTTGGACCCGGCCCCAGCCTACCCGGTGCGGTCCCCCTACAGCGCGCCGGTTTATGACTGGACCGGGTTCTACACCGGTGTCAGCGCCGGGGGGTCATTTGCGGACGCCAATTGGAACTATTCCGGCAACAGCGGTAGCGTTTCTCGGAGTTCCGGTCTCGTCGGCGGCACCATCGGCTACAATTCGATGACTTTCGGCGGGCCGATCGTGCTGGGCGAGGAGTTCGATTTCAGCTGGCGCCCCTATAATTTCAGCGTCACGGCCCCGGTGTGCGGACCGACTTGTTCGCTGACCAGCGACTGGGTATCGACGGCCCGGCTACGCTTCGGTTACGCGACCGGTCTGTTCATGCCCTACGTCACGGGCGGGCTGGCGATGAGCAATTTCGCCGCCTCGGCGACGGGCCTGCCGTTCGGCACGAGCAACAGCGTCACGTTCAGCTGGACGGTCGGCGCGGGCGTCGAATTCATGGTGACCGGACCCTGGTCGGTCAAGCTGGAGTATTTATATATGAACCATGGCGGTCTCTCCTGCAATGCCGAGTGCAACTCGCAAGGCAATGGGTCGATCGGCTTGAACGTTAGCGAAAACGTGGTTCGGGCCGGATTTAACTACCGTTTTGGCGGTTGGTGAGCCATGTAGGGCCGACCTGAGGTTTCTTCACACGGCCGCGCGCCCCCGTTTGCCGGCAGTCTTGCATCAAAGCGGTGATCAAGGCCGACTGATGCGCGGGACGCCGCCACGGGCGTCCCCACCGAAGCGACGTTGGCGACCGCCATGGAACGTCGTTTAATCTTTGGTGATTTTACGAATTTTACATACGCGGGATTGTCGGACGAACTTTTTTTGCTGGCGCCGTCATCGGGAGCGCACCGCGGCGTGCTTGATCCCCAGGCCCCGGGACGAATCGCGGATCATCGACAATTGCAGCATGATGCGCGCCGCAGGTCACCATTGACGACTCCGCCCCCTTGACCATACCGTAGGCGGCAATCCACTGCTGAGGCCGCTTCATTTGCACGCCGGTTTGGCGTTCGATGAGAACAAAGAGGCCGTATCCTTGAAGGCACGGCGCTCAGCAACCGCAGGGAAGGGAGGCAGCTGTGTCCGAGCCGCTTGGAAACATGTCCCGACATACGCTGGCCGCCGGTCTGCTGGCCGGTCTCATGGCGGTCGCCATCGCGCCGGCTCTGGCGCAGCAGGAGCCGCCCGATTTCTCCGCCGGCAATGCGGCGTGGGTCTCGGTCGGGGGCGAATGGACGCCGCTGCCGGACAGCCCGCCGACCGTCAAACAGGACCCCGCCCATCGCTATGTGCCCAACAATAGGGGCGAACAGCCGACATTTCGCATCGCGGACCTCAACAATCCCAATCTTACCCCGTTTGCCAAGGCTTCGCTGAAGCGGGTCAACGATGCAGTGCTCGCCGGCAAGCCGATGTGGTCGCGCTCGTCGCGCTGCTGGTCCACGGGTCCGGCGTTTTTCCTGACCCCGGTGCAACCGATGTTCTTCGTCCAAACGCCTCAGGAAGTCAGAATTCTTGCCCAGCACGATAACGACGTGCGCCGCATCTATTTGAACGTACCCCATTCGGCGAATCCGAAGCCGTCCTGGTACGGTGAGTCGGTCGGCCATTACGAGGGCGACACGCTGGTGATCGACACGATCGGCTTCAACGATAAAACCTTCCTCGACAATTTCCGCACCCCGCACAGCGACAAGCTGCATGTGACCGAGCGCCTTCGCCTGGTCGACGGCGGCAAGTTTCTCGAGGCCGAAATGGTCATCGAGGATCCGGTGGTTTTCCTCAAGCCGCTGCACGTCTCTAAGCGCTCGCGGCGGGTGGAGGCCACGATTTTAGAATGGCGCTGCGCAGCGGGCGAAATGAACAATCCGTTCGCTGACCCCGATGATCCGCTGCCGGTGGCGGAAAAGGTGGATTTCTGATCGGCATTCGAAAGGCTGATACCGCAGGCGGATGAAGCCGCCGGCTAAGTCGATCCTGCCCCGGACGAGGGAGCGCAAGGCAAAAAGGCAATGAGGGGGAAACGGAGATGAACGTGCAAAGGGATTTGCTCTTGCTGGTCAGTTTGGCCGCAGCCGTGACCCCGGCTGCCGCACAACAGGCAACGTCTGCGTCCGCGCCGACCCAGGTCAGCGCGCATGGCGCCGCATCGGTTCCGGATTTCTCCGGCGTGTGGCGTCACGGCAACCTGCCGTGGTTCATTCCGCCGGCCTCGGGTCCCGGTCCGGTAACGAACCTGTCGCGGGAAAAGGGCACCGGCGTCAGCGACTACGGCTCGCTGGTCGGGGACTACAAGAATCCGATTCTGCAACCTTGGGCTGCTGAGGTCGTCAAGAAGAAGGGCGAGCTTTCGCTGGCCGGCATCACCTTCCCCAGCCCCTCCAACACCTGCTGGGCCGAGCCCGTGCCGTATCTGTTCAAGCACGCCGCCATGCAGATGTTGCAGCAGCCGGATCAAATCGTGATGCTGTTCAGCGAGAACCACGAGGTCCGCCGCGTGCGCATGAACCAGCCCCACCCCGCGAAGGTAACACCATCGTACCATGGGGATGCGGTCGGTCATTATGAGGGCGATACACTGGTCATCGACACCGTGGGCGTCAAGACCGACCGGCCGTTTGCCATGATCGACCTGTTCGGCACGCCCTACACCGACAAACTGCACGTAGTGGAGCGCTATTCCTTGGTCAACTACGCCGACGCCAAGGACGCGATGGCGCGCGGCACCAAGGAGAACCGGCGCGCCGGCGGGCCGTATGATCCCAATTACAACGACAAGTACCTGCGCGTGCTGTTCACCATTGAGGATGCGGGCGCGTTTACGACACCCTGGCATGCGGTCATGATCTATCTACGCGATCGCGGCGATTTCCCCGAAGGCGTGTGCGCCGAAAATACGTTTTCGTTCCACAATAATGCGGAGGCGGATTTCCCGCACGCCGACAAGCCGGATTTTTGAAGCCGGTAACGTAAGTGGGGGCATCCTGTTGCCGCGGCAGGAAGATTTTGCCAGCCTTGCGAGCCTTACATAGGCTTGACATAAATTCGTGATGGATGGTCCTCGGCCTTGCCGGAAGGGTGCTGTTCCGGCTAGGGTGACGTGAGGAAGATGCCCGGACAAGGTACGCATTACCGCGTAGCCGGGGCTGTTGGTGAGGGTTACGGCATGTCGATCCGCCGCGAAATTCGCGCGATCGCCCGGGGCGCGTCGGCGCAACCCGGTGCCGCCTCTATGCTCTCGATCCTGCTGCTTAGACGCCCCTGAGGGCCGGCTGGGCGCACGCGCCTGGGCACTCAGGGGTCGTGACGGCATCGAACCAGGAACCCCGAGAGCGCCAAGACGGCGCGACAATTTTTCCCAGAAGGACCATCCTATGACCGCGCAACCTCAAACCGCGCAGCCGCAGTCCGCGCAGGACCGCGTCGTCATTTTCGACACCACGTTGCGGGACGGCGAACAGTCTCCCGGCGCCACCATGACCCATGAGGAGAAGCTCGAAGTCGCCGAGCTCTTGGATCACATGGGCGTCGATATCATCGAGGCCGGTTTTCCGATCGCCTCGGAAGGCGATTTCCAAGCCGTCAACGAAATTGCCAAGCGCACCAAGAAGGCCGTGGTGTGCGGCCTCTCCCGCGCCGGGCAGAAGGACATCGACCGCTGCGGCGAGGCGATCCGGCCGGCCGTACGCGGCCGCATCCACACCTTCATCTCGACCTCTCCGGTCCACATGAAGTGGAAGCTGCAGATGGAGCCCGAGCAGGTCTACCAGATGGTTGTCTCCTCGGTCACCCGCGCCCGCAACTACACCGACGATGTCGAGTGGTCGGCGGAAGACGGCACCCGCACCGAGCACGATTTCCTGTGCCGCTGCGTCGAGGCCGCGATCAAGGCCGGCGCCAGCACGATCAACATTCCGGACACCGTCGGCTACACGGTGCCGGAGGAATATTTCGCGCTGTTCCGGATGCTGCGCGAGCGGGTGCCGAATGCCGACAAGGCGCGGTTCTCCGCCCATTGCCACGACGATCTCGGCATGGCGGTGGCGAATTCGCTTGCCGCCGCCCGCGCCGGCGTCCGGCAGATCGAGTGCACCATCAACGGCATCGGCGAGCGCGCCGGCAATGCCGCGCTGGAAGAAGTCGTGATGGCGATGAAGGTTCGCAACGACGTGCTGCCGTTCTGGACCGGCATCGACGCGAGCTTGCTGACACGGGCCTCCAAGCTGGTGTCGGCGGCCACCTCGTTTCCGGTGCAGTACAACAAGGCGATCGTCGGCCGCAACGCCTTTGCGCATGAGTCCGGCATCCACCAGGACGGCATGCTCAAGCACACCCAGACCTACGAGATCATGACGCCGGAAAGCGTCGGCGTGAAGCAGACCTCGCTGGTGATGGGCAAGCACTCCGGCCGCCACGCCTTCGTCCACAAGCTGAAGGATTTGGGCTACGAACTCGCCGGCAATCAGCTGGAAGATGCCTTCGTGCGCTTCAAGGCACTCGCCGACCGGAAGAAGCACGTCTACGACGAGGACATCGAGGCGCTGGTCGACGAGGAGATCGCGACTGCCCAGGACCGCATCAAGCTCGTCTCGCTCTCGATCATCGCCGGCACCCACGGGCCGCAGCGCGCCACCATGAAGCTCGACATCGACGGCCGCACCGCGATCGAGGAACGCGAGGGCAACGGCCCGGTGGACGCGACCTTCAACTGCATCAAGGCCCTGGTCCCGCACGACGCCATGCTGGAACTCTATCAGGTGCATGCCGTGACCGAGGGAACCGACGCGCAAGCCGAAGTGTCGGTGCGGCTGTGCGAGAGCGGCAAGTCGGTCACCGCCAAAGGCGCAGACCCCGACACCTTGGTTGCCTCCGCTAAGGCCTATCTCGGCGCGCTGAACAAGCTGATGGTTAAGCGCCAGCGCGGCAGGCCGGAGGCCATGGTGGCGCCGTAGCTCCGCTTAGGTTCAATCGCGGTAGTTCGCTCCGCGCGCGGGCGGCCGGTCGCGCGTGCGGACAATGCCGCCGCCCGATGGCGTCGCCCGCGACGAGGCCGATTCGTAGCCCGGATTGCAGGCGAAGCCGGAAATCCGGGAACGACCGTGCGATTCGCCCTTGCCGCCGATCCACCAGACCACCGCCGATAGGGTGGGCACGGCGGCCGTTGCGCCGTGCCCACGAGGTCGGACGTTATGGACGTCAACATCGGCCGTTGACCGCGTGGGCAAAGGCGGTCGCAACGCCGTGTGCCGACCGGAGCCACGGGGGTCGCCTTTGCCACCCTACTAGTGTGCCGCGCGTCAATCCGCGATCTCCAGCCAATGCAGGCGGCCGATGCGGTCGCCGAAGACGAATTGCCCGCCGGAGTGCCATCTTGGTGTCCTTATTATCAAGGACGCCCAAAGCGCGCTTGATCAGATCCAACGTCGCGAAAACCAGCTTGATGGCGGAACGCGTGATGAGGCCGGCGGCCTGTCAGTCCGACACCGGCACCTCGCCAAGTCATGGCGTTTTGCTCGTGTTTGCCGTGGCCACACAACGTCGGACATGGCGGCGCTGTAGGCCTGATTGCCGGCGATGGCGGCCGGCCGATGCTTCAATCCGACCAGGTCGATGAACGAAAACCGCACCAGTATGACGGTGCCGAATTCAAAGGACGTCATAGGCGGCGTCATCCGGATTATCCCAGACTGCCGCTAAAGCGGGCTCGCTCAAAGCCCTCGCTTCACGATGAATTCGACAAAATCATCCAACTCGGCGATCCGATCGGCCGGAAGCGCGGCGATCTTGGCGAGAAGCTGCTTCGGGATGGCATCGGCCATTCGCGCGCTTTCTCTGATTGTTCCACGATCCTTGTCTGCGTCCGTGCTCATCGGTCGCTTGCCTTCTGATGCCCTGCCGGCTGCCGGCTTGTCTCCGGCCGCGAGCAGTTACAAGGCGAACTAACTCTAAAAATTCCCCGCCACCCGCCACGCGATCGTCTCGCCGCCGCGGTAGACGATCGCCCGCTCGTCGGGGCCTTCGACCTTGATCTCTTCGGGCGCCACCCAAGAGGCTTTTTCCAGCGTAATGGTTTCGGTGTTGACCGGCAGTTTGTAGTGCGTGGCGCCGTTGATCGCCGCGAAGGCCTCAAATTTGTCGAGCGCGCCTTCCTCTTCGAAAACCTGGGCGTAGGTCGCGAGCGCGACCGGGGAATTGAACATGCCGGGAATACCGTTCACGCTGAGCTTGCGGGCGACCGGATGCGGCGCGGAATCGGTGCCGAGGAAATAGCACGACTTACCCGAAGTGGCGGCCTTGCGCAATGCCTCCCGATCCCGCGCGGTCTTGATGACGGGCATTACGTACATATAGGGCTTGAGGCCCCAGCCGAGCCAGTCGGTGCGGGTGTGGACCAGGTGATAGGGCGTAATGGTGCCGCCGATCTGCGGCTTGGCGCTGCGGACGAAATCCACGCCTTCCTTGGAGGACAGGTGCTCAAGGATCATTCGCAGGCCGGGAAACATTTTTGTGAGCGGCGCCAGCTTGCGCTCGATGAACACTTTCTCGCGGTCGAAAATGTCGATGTCGGGATCGACATCCTCGCCATGCATCAGGAACGGCATATCGATCTTCTGCATGCGCTCCAAAACCCGGTAGACGTGTTTCAGGTCGGTGACGCCCGAGGCCGAATTGGTGGTCGCGTTGGCCGGATAAAGTTTTACCCCGGTAAATATGCCCTCACGGAAGCCGCGCTCGACGTCGTCTGGATCCGTATCGTCGCGCAGATAGCAGGTCATCAGCGGCGTGAAACCGCTGCCCGCCGGCAGCAATGCCCGCACACGGTCGCGATAGGCCGCCGCGTCTGCGGCCGTGACCACCGGCGGGATCAGGTTCGGCATCAAGATGGCGCGGGCGAAATGGCTTGCCGTGAACGGCAGGCAGGCCTTGAGCATGGCGCCGTCGCGCACATGCAGGTGCCAGTCGTCAGGCTTGCGAATCGTGAGGCGGGTGGTGGTCATGCGATCGGTGCCGCCGCTGCAGCAAAGGTTTCCATCGGCGGTTCGTCGATCATGGCGCCGGTGAGATCGGCGACGCGGGCAAAACCGCGGCGGCGGCACCAATCCTCCAGGCCGTCGATGATCGCAATCATCCCCGACGGATTACGGAAAATCAGATATCCGATCATGACGGCGCTGGCGCCGGCCAGCATATACTCGACCACGTCCTCGACCTTGACGATGCCGCCGCAGCCGATCACTGGGATCTTCACCGCCTTGGCGCATTGATGCACCATGCGCATGATGATGGGTTTCACCCCGGGTCCGGAAATGCCGCCGTATTTATTGCCGATAGCCGGCCGGAATGTTTTGATATCGATCTTCAGTCCGAGGATCGTATTGGAAACCACCAGCGCGTCGGCGCCGGCCGCTTCCGCGGCCCTGGCGATCGCCACCACGTCGCCCGCATTGGGCGAGAGCTTGCACCACACGGGCTTTGCGGTGGCCCGGCGGATGCGGCTCATGACGTTGAAAGTGTGGTCCTCGTGCATGGCGAAATTGCCGCCGCCCGGATTGCGGGTCGGACAGGAAATGTTCACCTCGATCACGTCGATGTCCGGCACGTCCACGTCGCGCGTCATGGCCTCGAAATCGTCGGCCGTCTGCGCCGAGATGCTACCCACCAGCGGCGGCGTGAAGCGCTTATAATCCGGCACCTGGTGGCTCAAAAAATATTCGATGCCCTTGGTGGGCAGGCCGATCGAATTGATCATGCCGCATTCGAGCTCGGCGACGCGGGGCGGCGGATTGCCGATGCGGTATTCGCGCGATACCGTCTTGGCCACCAAGGCACCGAGCCGGTTGATGTCCATCACCTGGGCAAGGTCGGTGGAAAACGCACCGGATGCCGGCATGATCGGGTTCTTCAGGGTGACGTTCCCGATCTTGACCGTCATATCTACCATCCGACCGCCTCCTGTAAGTCGAACACCGGGCCGTCGATACAAACGCGCCGCAGTTCCTTGTGGCCGTTCACCTCGAACGTCCGCACGCAGACGTAGCAGGGTCCAAGCCCACAGGCCATAACTTGCTCCATCGCGACCTGGCCGGGAATGCCGTATTGGCGCCCAAGCCGCTTCATCAATTGCATCAGGCGGTTCGAGCCGCAGGTGAAGAACCCGTCGGCGCATTTCGCGCCGATCAGCCCCAGCAAGATACCCTCGACATGTGCCACATCGCTGGAGCGATCGCTATCGAGCACCGGCACCACGGTGCCGACTTTTGCAAACAGGTCATCGGCCATCACGAATTCGCGACTGCGGGCCGATAGGATCGCCGTCACTCCAATTCCATGGCTAGCGGCGAGTTGGGAGATCGGGGCGAGCGTCGCCAGCCCGACGCCGCGGCCGAGCACGACGATATTGCGCCAGGACGGATCGAGATGAAACCCGACGCCGAGCGGGCCGACGACATTGAGCAGATCGCCGGGCTTCAGCGTCGCCAGACCATGGGTACCGCGACCGACGCACTTGTAAAGAAACTCTATGCGGCTGTTGGTGGTGTCGATGCGATAGACACTTTGCGGCCGGCGCAGCCACAACTCGCCGGCATCCGGCGACGGACAAAGCAGATTGAAGAACTGCCCCGGCTTGACGGCCAGCGCCTTCGGCGAGGCGGCAATCACCAGGTGCTTGTATTCCTCATTCACCCACTCGTGGGAGACCACCGGGCATAGCGCTTCCTCGGCTGGAATACCGGCAGCTGCCGGAAGCGGCTCACTTTTACCGACGACGAACGGCGCCGACGCGAAAACTTCACCCATGGGATGCACTCACTGATGGCGGCGGATCACCGGCACGTTTCATGAGTTCGGCCAGCTCCGCGCTGTCGCCCCGGCAATTTTGCACTGCACAACCGTCTATCCGCAGGGCATTTTAAAATCAAGAAATTTTACAACTTGTCGAAAATCGTACAAATTATTTCAATTGTTATTGCGTATGTTTCCGGCGTCGTGTTGCGCGCTTATCGTGGGCGTCCGCGTCTTCCTTGCCGCTCCGCGGCAGCCAAGACGTGGATTGTGCGGACGTCCGAGACCCAGCCATGACTCCGGAGCGGTGGCGCGACGAGACCGGAAACTGGTCTCCGAGCGATGCCGTGCAGGTGGTTCCACGATCACCACGCACCGTTGCCGATCCGCCATCGGCGCGGGCCGGGTACCACGCGCAAATCCAGGTTTTCGATCAATGCTGTGCGTTCGGCCTCCGCGTCCTCCATGTCGGCGGCAATATGCTCCGCCGTGGTGGCGTTCGAGCCGTACAGCACGATGCCGCCGATGACGCCGGCAATCGCCACCAGCATGGCAACGGGATCGACGCCGATGAGTCCGATCAGCGCCGCCACGATCCAGACGCCACCGCCCGCAAGTGCGATCTGTGCCACCAGTTTGATCTTGCGGCATCGATCCCTCGCCTCGGCGAGCCGCTCGAGCTGCTGCTCCAGCCGGGCAATGCGATCCTGCGGCGCTTCCGCAATGGCCAAGCGGTCCCCGTCTTCGGTGCCGTCTTCAGTCTCGAAGTTCACGATCCAGCCGCCTTAAGTTCGTGATCCGCGCGCTACGCGCCAAAATGCACAGGGCTTCCGGGCGCCCCCGACCTTCAGCGCTCGCCACACCCGGCAATCAGAGCTGTCCCTTTTCGCGCCACTGCGCCTGCCACTTGGCGCGCAGGCCGGCGCGATCGACAGCGTCGCCGCGTAGATAGACGGCGTTGATCTTGCGCACATTGGCGATGGCATCGAGCGGGTTGGCGTCGAGCACGATGAAATCCGCGCTCTTGCCCGGCGCCACCATGCCGAGCTGGTCGAGCCGCAGCACTTTGGCGGACTCCCGCGTCGCCGCCACAATCATCTCCATCGGGGTAAAGCCCGCCGCCACCATGTTGTCGAATTCCAGCAGCGTCTGCAGCCCGATCCAGCGGTTGCCGTCACCGGCCGAGTCGCTGCCCAGCACTTGGCGAACGCCCGCGTCGTGCAGCTTGCGCACGTTGATGGCGTCGAACACCGGGCGCGGCGGCGTGCCTTCGCGCTTGCGCTTTTCATACAGCGCGGCACGCGCGCGCAGCATCGCCGGAGCGATGGTTTCGCGCACCAAGGGTTCGTCGAACCAGGCCGGGGTGCCGTTTTCGCGGATCAGTGAAGGCCGGTTCATGCCACCGAGATTGGGCGTGATCCAGATGTCGTGTTCCTTGGCGAGCGTGATGAACTCGTCGTCGACCTCTTGGTCGCGGATGCTGTGCAAAAAGCCCTGGACGCCGGCCCGCACCAACAGCTTGGCGTCGGCGAGGTCGAATACATGGGCGATCGACGGCAGGTTTTGGCGGCGGGCCTCGTCGGCAGCGGCCGCAAACATCTCCGGCGTCAGCTTCTTTTGCCGGCCGTTGCGGCTGTCGACCCAGATTTTCACGAAATCCGGCTTGTGCGGTGCGAGGTCCTGAACCGCCTTGCGGGCTTCCTCCGCGCTGGTGACCGCATAGGGCACGTCGTTGCGCGACGCATCGAACGGGCCGGACCCCGGATAGGCGAGGCCGAGGCCGGTGGTGCGGATCAGCGCCGCGTTGGGGATGATTTCGGACCTGAGCTGATAGGCCAGTTCCCCCATGTCGGTGCCGGTCGAGATGGTGGCGGCGACCCCGTGATAGGCATAGCGCTGCAGGTGATCGATGTAGTTTTCGCGGGTGAAATTCGCCTTCGCCATGCCGCCGGTGACGGCATCGACAAAGCCCGGATGGCCGTGCGCATCGACGATCGCCGGCATCACGGTTTTGCCGGTGAGGTCCACCCGCGCCGCGCCCGGCGGCACCGGTACCTGTCCGCGGCGGCCGACCGCGGTGAAGCGGTTGTTTTCGACCACGAAGGCGGAATCCTCGATCGGCGCGCCACCGTCGCCGGTAATCAGCCGCGCGCCTTCGAACACCGTGACGGCCGGCCGCGGCGCCTGGGCAGCGGCCGGCGACAGACAGCTCGCCGCAACGCATAAGCCGGCGGCAAGAAGAAACATCCTCTTCGCCCAGCGCATCGTGGGTCTTCCGGAAGCGGTTTCGTATTTTGCACGCATCCTATCATCCATTCCTGATGCTCGGGCCACTGTCGGGAGGAACGACTCTTCTGCAACCATGGTCAACGCGTTTTAATACCGGCGTAGATGTCCGCCATCGGCAGGTCGAGTTGTAGCGCGGCGATGTGAACGCGAGCCCCCGTCCCCGCAATCACGGCGGGGCCAGGTGCGATCGTTACCGGTGACCGCGCATACAACCAGGCCTTCGGCTCGTCCTGCGACAATACGATGTAGGCAACAACGCTTGGAATTTGCAGATACTCCGCCGCTTTATCGCCGAGGTCGATTTCGGCGGTTGTCGGCGACAGCACCTCGGCAAGAAGAACCGGGGCGGTTGCAGTATAGTCTTTTTCACCACCCCCCGCATGGTCGACCACGATGTCGGGATAACGCAACGTGTCAGGGCCGGTGTCGAGCCCAAACTCCGCGATGACGACCCATTGCTCCGGGTCGAGCCGGCTTCGCAGCAGAAACGCAAGGTTCATGACAATCATCCCATGAGCCCGCGACGGGCGGGGCATCATGACGACACGACCTCCGACGAACTCATGGGGCTCCTCCTCGGTCGCGCTCCATGCGAGGAATGCGGCTTTGGTCATGCGCGAGTTCGGTAATATGTTCATCATTGCCTCGCGCATTTTATTCGCGTGACCGAAGCAGCACCGACGATCGCGCTGCGGCTGCTGGTTCAGTGCGATTGCCCACCGCGGTGCGCACGTTTAGCCAATTTTGTCCGCGCCGTTGTCGCTGGAGGGGTTTGGTAAGACCGGTTTTCGATGCAGAAGCCACCGACGCCCGAAACGTCGGCCATGCATTGTTGCCGGGTTGCAAAATAGCAGCCAGGCGTGCCTGACTTGTTCACATAGACGCCGCAGAATGGATAGGATGGGGCGGTTTGGGCGCTTGCCCCATCGTTAGCAGTTGCCACCGACCCACCCAGCGCCAACACGACGAGCCCGACTTTCTTCGACCGATTCATGACCGATCTCCCTTGCGGCTTCCCCTTCTATGCCGTTGCGATCTCCCCTGCGATGCAGATTGCCCCTTCCGTTTAAGACAGTGGCGCAGCCTTCCTTTAGTCAGGCCGGATTCCGATGAGACCGGAGCTACATAAGGTGAGCAAAGGCGCGCGTGTCGCGCCATGCTCACACGAAGCGAGCGATGGTGGGCTCGCGAACTCAGGCATCGAGCCCGCTCACGCGACCACCTACCGCACTCACCGCCCGTAATTCTTGAAATAACGCAGGTCCGGTGGCGGCTGATCTTTCATGGCGGGCATCAGCAGGCCGTCGCCGCTCAGGTAATAGACCTGGTCGCCGATGCCCACATGGGCATTCCCTTCGCCGCAGATGCTGTGGCCGAACCATATCGGGTCCTTGCTCTGCACACGGATGAAGGTGCGGTCCACGAGCCACGGCCGCGTCAGCGCATGGTCGATCGTCGTGACTTCATCGTGGAGCAGGTTCTTGTCCGCCTTGTCGAGATAGATGCGCTCCTTGATGATGGTCGCGTTGTCCGCGTGGAGCGGGATGCCGGTCGCATCATAAACGCGCGGGCCCTTGAGGCCGCGGGTCTCTACCTCCAGCACGTCATATTTCCCGTCGCCGTCCGTATCGATCCAGGTGCCGATCGAATAGCCGAGATACCGGGGCTCCAACGCCATGTTGGCCGGGTAGCCGCGGCCGTCGGTGTAGATGTGGCGGTTGAAATCGTGATCGCGATCCATCAGGATCACGGTTACCTCCGGCTGGACCAGGACCTCCATCCGCCCGTAGCCGATCATGACGCGCGGCATGCCGGGGGAAACGCACGTATAGGTCGGGTCGATGCCCTGCCCGCCCTTTTCCATGTCCGCGAGATTGGCCTCGTAAATCTTCTGATATTCCGGCGTCAGCGGCGGCTGCTGCCCGAGCGAGGGCGTCGGCGCGGGGGGGCGGCTCTCGTCCCAGCGCAGCCCGCCGGCGCCCCCGGCGAGCAATCCACCGGTCCCGCCGCGCCGCCACTGGCCCCGCAGGTCCGGATACTTGCTTTCATCGTGCGCCAATGCGGCGCCCATTGAGGTCATCAGAGCGAACGCGGCTGCGGCGACGCCGGCAACGTTGGATATGCGCATGTATACTCCCGTTCGATGGGGCGCATCGCACAGGGTGCAACGCGCCCGTTTTCAATCCGATGGTCCGATCCCGGCAATCCCGTTCGCGGCCTAATTGAGGTGCCAATAGCCGTTGGTGACGCCCGCGGCGTTAAACGGGAATGGTTGCGCCGATGCCGTGGCGACGGCGAAAGCGGATGCAAGCAACACGCCCGCAAGCAATGGGGTTTTCATGGATGCCTCCCTGGTGCATTGCGATTTGGGTGAGCCGATTTCTGCTTGGTCGATCCGCCGATCGGGGACGAAGGTTACCAAAGCTGCGAAAGCTTGGCGAGGCGACAATTTTTGCCGCCGCTGCCGCCCACGACCCCGCGACCCATCGCAGTGCCGGCCCAGCCGTGTCCAGGAAGAAAGTGCGGCTTGTCCGCAGGTTCATCCGATGATGCGACCTGTTCGCAGTTCCCACTTGTGCTAATATTTGGTGAATTCAGGCCGTCACCATCGCCAGAGGGGAACCATGGCTCGTCGCGATCCAACCTGCCCAACGTTTTCTGTCCGCTTCGGCCTGGCCGCACTGCTGGGGGCAGCTGTCGCCACCGCCGCGCTGCTGCCGCCGACCACCGCGCGGGCACAGATGCCGCCCGACATCGCAGAGAAAATCGCCGCGATCGGCCGGGTGGTGGAGCCGGCGGGCACCGCCGTCGTTTACGCGCCGCTGCAGGAGAAGGAACCCTATGCGGGCGTTAAGGTCAGCCGCGACGTGAAATACGGCCGCGACGAGCGCAATGTCGTCGATATCTTCGTGCCAGAGACCGCCGAGACCGGACGGCCGGTGCTGATCTTCGTTCACGGCGGCGGCATGGTGCGGGGCGTCAAGCACGCGCCGGGCAGCCCGTTTTACGACAACATCATGCTGTTCGCGGCGCGCAACGGCATGGTTGGGGTCAACCTCGAATACCGCCTGGCGCCGCAATTCGCGTGGCCCTCGGGGATTCAGGATCAGCTTGCCGCCATCCGCTTCATCGCCGGCAAGGCCGCAGACTACGGTGCCGACCCGAACCGCATCTACCTGATGGGGCATTCGGCCGGGGCCACCCATGTGGCGTCCTATGTCGCACATCCGGAATTCTTCGGGTCCCGCGGGCCCGGGATCGCTGGCGCGATCATGGTTTCGGGGGGCTATGATTTCACCTCGGGTGAGCAGAGCGACGGCCGGCTCGCCTATTTCGGCAAGGATCCGGCACTGCTCGCCCAGCGCTCCGCCGTGGCGGGCCTGATCAAGACGAAGATTCCGTTCATGACCGCATCCGCCGAACTCGATCCACCGCCGATCGCGGCGCAATCCGCGCTGCTCACGAAGGCGCTGTGCCAGTCCGAGCACGGCTGCGTGCGCAACATCGTGCTGCCGAAGCACAGCCACATGTCGGAATCCTACGCATTCAATACACGCGACCGGCAGCTGTCCGACCAGATCCTGGAATTCATCAAGAGCGGCAAATAGCGACTTACGGCGCATTGCCAATCCGAATATCCGGAACCAACGCCATCGATCACGCCGGCAACCACGGCGGCACCAAAGGGAGAACAATCATGCGGTATCGAATTTTGACGGGGCTAGCTGTGGCGGGCATCGCGGTCGCCATCGCCGGCGCTCGTGCGGAAGACCAAAGCAAGTACCCCGATTGGAAGGGGCAGTGGAACCGGTTTGCCGTACCGCTGCCGACGCAGCCGTCGCACGACCAAACCAAGCCGTGGGGACGCGGGCAGGAAGCACCGCTGACGCCGGAATATCAGGCCGTGCTGGAGGCCAGTATCGCCGACCAGGCGAATGGCGGGCTCGGCAACTTCCCCACCACCACGGGGCGTCCGGCCGGCATGCCGCACATGATGATGGCGTTCCAGCCGCTGGAATTCGTCGTCACGCCGGATACCACCTATATTCTCATCGGCTCCTACGACCACTATCGCCGTATTTTCACCGACGGCCGCGAATGGCCGAAGGACATCGAGCCGACCTATGCGGGCTATTCGATCGGCAAGTGGGTCGATACGGACGGCGACGGCCGCTATGACGTGCTGGAGGTCGAGACGCGCGGCTTCAAGGGGCCGCGGGCCTATGACGAGGCCGGACTGCCGCTGCATTTCGACAACGAGTCGATCTTCAAGGAGCGGATCTACCGCGACAAGACCGATCCGACGATCATGCACGACGAACTCACCACTATCGATCATGCGTTGACGCGGCCGTGGACCGTGGACAAGAAATACACTCTTACCCCTGAAAAATATCCCATGTGGCCGGAATATTATATCACCGAGGGCAACGGCCAGGTGGTGATCGGCAAGGAGAACTATTTCCTGAGCGGCGACGGACTGCTGATGCCCGCCAAGAAAGACCAGGCGCCGCCGGATCTGCGATATTTCGGGCAGGCGAAGAAATAATCGCCGGAGCGCTCTGGAAGCCGGATCAGCCGCGCCGCACCAAAGCTGTCTCAATCCCGGTCATCAAGAAGCTGTCGTTGCCCGATTTGTCCGGGCAATGACAACCACCAACGCAACGGGAATATCCATGAGCGGCGCTGAGATCGACGCCATCCGGGCGCTCTTGACATCCAAGCCGCGTCCGGTTGGGTGGGGGGAGCGGCGTGGGCGCCTGGACGAAGTCGGATCGGTCTGGCCGGTCGCGGCGGACGTAAAACTTGCCGCTGCCGATATTGACGGCGTTCCGGGCGAATGGTCGCAGGTGTTGCAGAGCGATCGCTCCCGCGTCCTGATGTATTTTCACGGCGGCGGCTATTGCTCGGGCTCCATTCTCAGCCATCGCCGCATGGTGAGCGAAGCCGGACGTGCCGCCGGCATGCGCACACTTGCGGTCGGCTACCGTCTGGCACCCGAACATCCGTTCCCGGCCGCCCTCGACGATGCGCTGACAGCATGGCGCTTCCTGCGCCAGTTGGGCATTGTGGCGGCGCGCATCGCGGTCGGCGGCGACAGCGCCGGCGGCGGACTGACGGCGGCGCTGATCCTGCATCTGCGCGATGCCGGGGAAGAGCTTCCCGGTTGCGCGTGGCTGGTGTCGCCATGGACCGACCTGACCATGTCGGGGGCAACGCTCGCCACCAAGGATGCCGTGGATCCGCTGATCCACAAAGCCTATCTCGGCGAACTCGCCGATGCGTATCTGGGCGCGAAGACTGACCGCAAGGATCCGCGAGTGTCGCCGCTCTATGCCGACCTCAGGGGCTTCCCGCCGACATTGATCCAGGTCGGCTCCGCCGAGACGCTGCTCGATGACGCAACGCGTTTTGCGGCCGCGGCCGGCGCCGCCGACGTGCCGGTGACCTTGGAAATTTGGCCGCACATGATCCACGCCTTCCCGCTGTGGAACGCGCATCTCGAGGACGGCCGCCGTGCACTCGCAAACGCCGGCCGGTTCATGCAAAGCCATTGCGGACTGGCGTCGCCGACCCCGTAATGTGCCAAGTGCAGCGTTGAGGCTAATGTCTTGCGACGAAGGCCAAAACCTTTTCGTTGAAAACGTCCGGATGTTCCCACGAAATGGCGTGCCCGGAATCCGGCACCGTGGTGTATTCGTAGTTCCTCAGATGGGCCGACCACACCCGCATCAATGCCGGCGGCGCCAGCAGATCGGCATCCGCCGCCATCACCAAAGTCGGCATGGTAATGCTCGCAAGCTTGGCGAAGGTGTTCGGTGTGCGTAGCGGCTGGGCCGGCGCGCCTGCTTGCTGGGCATGCTCGTCAATTGCGATCCAGCGCTTGGTGCCCTCGGGTTCGGTCGCGCGGTACGAAGGGCCGACTTCGCGATACACGGCGGGGAGCTTGCGCAAGTCCGGTATATCGAGGCGCGCGGTGATCTCCCGCATCTGCGGCTCGGCGAATTGGCCGGTGCTTGCCGCAACCACCAGGCTGCGCAGGCGCTGCGGCCGCCATGCCGCATAATCGAGCGCCGCGAATCCGCCGCCCGCGACGCCGACCAGATGGAACGGGCCGAGCCGCAGATAATCCGCAAGCGCATCGAGATCGCCCGCGATGCTGCCGGGTTGCGCTCCGCTCGACGGATCGGCAACGCTCTTGCCCCAGCCGCGTCGGTCGAACGCTATCACCCGGTACCCGGCCCGGGAAAAGGCGGCAGCCTGCACCTCCCAACTCGCGGTCGTGCCGGTATTGGCGTGCAGGAGCACGACGGGCGTACCGTTGCCGCCGCTGTCGGTGAACCACAGCTTGACGCCGGGCAGTTCCGCATAGCGTCCGGTCCAGACGATCTCGGCCGCATTCGCCACCCCCAGGGAGCATAAGGCAAGCGCGAAGGCCGCCGCGATGACGTGTCGTGCCGATTGTCCGTTGCGCATGCTTTTTCCCGTCGAAGCGACTCGAATACCGCTCTACCCGCTACGTCATTCGATGAGACACAAAGGCAGTCGATACCGACCAAAAATGGGCGGATAGCCAATCCACCCCAGGGGCGACGGTTCAAACTACTCCACCACCTGCTCGGTCTGCGGCTTGCCGCGGTCGGTCACGTTGACCTCGATCGAGCGCGCCGGTTTGTCGGACAGGTTCTGGTTGCGGTGGATGGTGCCGCGCGGAATATAGACGAAATCGCCGGGCTTCATCGTGCGCGGCGGCTGGCCCTTGATAACGAACACCACTTCGCCCTCTTCCACGGCCCACCATTGGTCACCGGGATGGCGGTGGAATTGGGTGCTGGCGCCGGGCGGGATGACGACCGACTGCATCCGCACTTGCCGCGTCGGGTCCTTTTCCAGCGGCATTTCGAAATAGGCCTTCGGCTGGAACCGCGGCCCCTGCGGCGCCGGCGCTTGCGACCACGCGGCGGTCGTCAGCAGCCCCGCGGTAGCGACGACCGCCGGAGCGATTAGCTTGTTCATGGATTTCTCCCGTTGCTTGTTCGCGCGCTCCGATGCGCGCAGGCTCGATGCAATCGGCACCCCGGCAAACGTCCGCCTCGCGAAACCAACTCATCCGCCAACCGCCGGCGGCGGAGTTCCAGACTGGCGGCCGCAGCGATGGCACTGATCGGCAACCGGATTTCAATCAGGTCGAAATCGCACTCTGGGCGTCATGCCCGCGCTCCTCGCGGGCATCCACGACTTGCTTGCGACAGCTTTGCAAGGATCCTGGATGGCGGGGACCAGCCCGGCCATGACTCCCTGGTGTTTCGACGTGACCGGAATCAGGTTTAATTCGTCTCCGCGACCGGCTCCAGCAGCGGCTTGTCCTTGTCCATGATGTTGAGCTCGATGGTGCGCGCCGGCTTGTCGGTGAGGTTTTGGTTACGATGGATGGTGCCGCGCGGAATGTAGGCACTATCGCCGGCCTTGAGGGTACGCGGCGCCTGGCCCCGGACCGTCAGGGTAATCTCACCTTCCTGCACGGCGGACCATTGGTCGCCCGGATGGCGATGGAAATTATTGCCTTGTTTCGCCGGGATGGTCACCGATTGCAGCCGCACGATGCGCGACGGATCGTTTTCGAGCGGCGTGGTGTAGTAGACCTTGACGTTGGGGTTCGGCGCCGGCGCCGGCGTTTGCGACCACGCGGCGGCGGCCGCCATGCCGACGGCGGCGATCACGGCCGGTACGATCAACTTGTTCATGAGAAGCCTCCCGTTTTGGTTTTGCCTGTTTGAGTCTAGGCCGCACCCTGGAGTGGGTCAACACGGGCGTAGAGCCTCAAGAGCCTCAGAGCCTCCGAAGAGCTTGTGGCCGCCGGACGTTCTGCACGTGATGTCCGGCTCGCGTACGGCCGCGGCTGCCAAAGCGGCGCTTGGTGCTCAGGATTGGGCGCAGCCGCCCTGGGTGCCCCCTCCGAAACCAGCACCGCACCCGATATCATGATCACGGATGCATGAAGTGCTTGCTTTTTGCGCGGCCGATCGTGCAGAAAAATTGTTGCTTTTCTGGGCCGAGGCGTAGGAAATGTCCTACGCAAGTTCCGACACGATGAACGGTAGCCAGCTCTTGCGCACGCCGATAACCGGCATCGACCGCGCGCCTTCCGCGGGTGCCGGCGTTGGCTGCTCCGCGCCCCACCGAACACATTGAGGTTTTGACCATGCCCGAGATCATCTTTACCGGTTCCGCCGGCCGGTTGGAAGGCCGTTATCACCCCGCCAAGACCAGGAACGCGCCGATCGCGATTGTGCTGCATCCGCACCCGCAATTCGGCGGCACCATGAATCATCCGATCATCTATCAGCTTTATTACGCCTTCGCGCAGCGCAAGTTTTCCGTACTGCGCTTCAATTTCCGCGGCGTCGGGCGCAGCCAGGGAACGTTCGACCACGGCCAGGGCGAACTCGCGGATGCGGCCTCCGCGCTCGACTGGGCGCAATCCATCAACCCGGAGGCGCGCGGCTGCTGGATTGCAGGCTTCTCTTTCGGCGCCTGGATCGGCATGCAGCTGTTGATGCGCCGACCCGAGGTCGAGGGCTTCATCTCCATCGCCCCGCCGGCAAATCTGTATGATTTTTCCTTCCTGGCCCCCTGCCCTTCCTCCGGCCTGATCGTCCACGGCGACAAGGACGCCGTGGTGCCGCACAAGGACGTGACCATGCTGGTGGACAAGCTCAAGACCCAAAAAGGCATTGCGATCGAGCATCGCACAGTGCCGGCCGCCAACCATTTCTTCGACGGCAAGATCGACGACCTGATGGCCTCGGTCGCAAACTATCTCGATGCCCGCATCGAGGGCGGCACCGCCCGGCCGGAACCGCGCGGCAAGCGATCGGGCGTGGGGTGAAGCGGCGGCGAAGGATGCGCGTCCCCCCTGCCCGCGGCGTTCTTCACGCCGTGGGGAGAGGGTGAGGGGCAAGGGGCGCGAGAGGGCGTTGCCATGGCGACAGAGGCAATTGGTTCATCGAGGCGGGGTCGGCGATGGCGCGCAGCCGGCGGGTAGCAAAAATTCGCCAGCCCAACATGCCTTTCGTCGTCCCGCGGCACCTCGCGCGGCGGACGATAGGACAGGACCGGACCAAATACCGTTTATTAAACACACCTATTTACAACCCTCGCCGTTCCAGCCGCAGGCCCGCAGTCGTTCCCGCATATGCGGCGGAATCGGTGCGGTGATCCGCACCGGGGGTTTGTTCTTGGCGATCGGGATCACGACTTCGCGGGCATGGAGATGCTGCACCGGTTCACCGAACCGCGGCCCGTTGCCATAAATGTTGTCGCCCACGATCGGCCAGCCCGCGGCGGCGCAATGAACGCGCAGCTGATGGGTGCGGCCGGTGACCGGCGTCAGGGCGAGCCAAGTCAGGTTCGGACTGGGTGAGGTGCCAAGGCCGGCGGGAGCGGCGCCTGGCGCGGCGGCTGCGGCCGACGCCCGCCCCAGTACCCGCCAGGTCGTCACCGCCGGAAGCCCGTCCGGGTCCGGCTTCATCCACCAGCCGCGGGTCTCGTCGAGCCGGCCGAGCGGCAGATCGATCGTGCCTTCGTCCGCATCCGGGCCGCCTTCCACCACGGCCCAATAGGTCTTGCCCACCTTGCCGTGCTTGAACAGCAGCCCCAGATGCGCGAGGGCCTTGCGGTGGCGCCCCAGCACGAGGCATCCGGAGGTGTCCTTGTCGAGGCGGTGCGCGAGCGACGGCGGCCGCGGCAGACCGAACCGCAGCGCATCGAAATAATCTTCCAGACTGCCCCCGCCCTTGGGGCCGCGATGGACCGGCAGGCCGGCGGGCTTATCGATGACGAGCATCAGGCCGTCGCGGTGGAGCACGCGGGCCAACAGGTCGTCCGAACTGATCGCTTCCGATAACATGCGCAAACGGGTAACACGGCGGACGACATGAACGACAGCACAACTGAGGCTCCCGAAGGCCGCCAGAGTTGGTGGCAACGCCTGCGCGGCGGCTTGAGCCGCACCTCGGCCGCCATTACCACCGCAATCACGGATCTGGTTACCAAGCGCAAGCTCGACGCCGGCGTCATCGCGGAACTCGAAGACCTGCTCATCCGCACCGATATCGGCGTGGATGCTGCGGCGCGGGTCGCGGCGGCCGTGGGGGAAGGACGTTACGACCGCTCGGTCAGCACCGAGGAGGTCAAGGCAATATTGGCGACGGAGGTGGAGAAAATCCTCGGCCCCGTCGCCAAGCCGCTGGTCATCGATACGAACCGCAAGCCGTTCGTCATCGTGGTGGCCGGCGTCAATGGCTCCGGCAAGACCACGACCATCGGCAAGCTTGCCGCGCGCTTCTCGCGCGAAGGCCGGCGCGTCGTGCTGGCGGCCGGCGATACCTTTCGCGCCGCCGCCATCGAGCAACTGAAAATCTGGGGCGCGCGGTCCAATACGCCGGTCATTGCCGGGCCGCAGGGCGGCGATGCCGCCGGGATCGCCTATGAGGCGCTGGCAACGGCGCGTGCGCAAGGCGCCGACGTGCTGATCGTCGATACCGCTGGACGGCTGCAGAACAAGGCCGGCCTGATGGACGAGTTGCACAAGATCGTGCGCGTCATCAAGAAGCTGGATTCGGCAGCGCCCGACGCCGTGCTGCTCGTGCTCGACGCCACCATCGGGCAGAATGCGCTGTCCCAGGTCGCGGAATTCTCAAAAACCGCGGGCGTGACCGGCCTGGTCATGACCAAGCTCGACGGCACCGCCCGCGGCGGCATCCTCGCGGCGATCGCGGCCAAACACGGCCTGCCTGTCCATTTCATCGGGGTCGGCGAGGGCATCGACGACCTCGCCCCATTCGCCGCCAAGGATTTTGCCCGCGCGCTCGCCGGGCTGGAGCGGTGAGAACCACTCCCCTCGTGAGAGAAGACTGCACCGAAGGCAGAGAGCCGCAGTGTCAGTAGCCCGGGTGTCGGCGCGCGGGCGGTTCTATACGTACGGAACACACCCAGCGCCGACACCTGGGGGCTGACGGGCGATTACGGTACGACGCTTATTCCTGCCGGGGTAGGCGCTCGTGCCGCGGTGGCGGTCCAAGCGAACTGCCGCCCCCGGATTTCCGGCGCGTGGCCCGGGTGGTGCAAGCGGCACGGCAGCGCGCCTGCAATCCGGGCTACGGCACCGAAGTTGTTGCCACGCTCAATCGTGATTGCGCATCGAATTATACACGTTGCGCAGGAAGGTGGTCGGCGTGCTGAGGCCTTGGGCACCACCCCATTTGGCATCGAGATCGGCGAGCGGCTTTGCGGCCAGCACCTGCTCTTCGGTCTTGCCCTCGTCGTAAAGCTTCTTCACCCGGTCGCGCGCCGTAACCATCATGTCGTGGAATTCCTGGATGTTGGCCTTGGTGGCGAGCGGCCCGTGGCCCGGCACCACCTTGGTGGTGGCATTGGCGGCCTTGAGATAGCGCTCGTTGGCGGCGATCATGCCGTCCATGGTGCCGCCGTTGGCCCAGTCGAGATTGGGGTAGTTGCGAGTAAAGGTGTCGCCGAGCGCCAGTACATTGGCGTCGGGGAAATACACCCAGCTGTCGCCGTCGGTGTGGGCGGTCATGACGTGGTTGACTTCCGCGGTGCGGCCGCCGACCGACACTTTTGTGCCGCCGACCAGATAGGTTTGCGTCGGGATGGCGTCGGCCTCGGCCGGCGGGGTCTTGTTGCCGGTCAGCCCGTTGATGGTGCCGGCGGCGAGGCGGACGCGGATATTGTCCTGCGCAACGATGGTGGCACCTTCCTTGTGGAACAACGCGTTGCCGCCGGTATGATCGCCATGGTAGTGGGTGTTGATCACGTATTTGACCGGCAGCGGCGAAATCTTCGCGATCGCGGCTTTGATCTTGTCGTGCAGCGGCGCGAACTGGGTGTCCACCATGATGATGCCGTCAGTGCCGACCGCTACCGTGATGTTACCGCCCTGCCCTTCCAGCATGTAGGTCTTGTTGCCGAGATCGGTGGTCTTGATCTCGACCTTGGAAAAGTCGGGCGCCTGGGCGTGAGCCGCACCGGCGCACAGCAGTGCAGTGCCCGCCAGGGTGGCGATGGTGATGCGTTGCATGAAGTCCTCCCGTAAGAATGCAGGCCGTGTTGTAAGCCACGTGCGCCGCCCATCGGCCGAACCGGATCGGATCGGCATAACGTGGAGCTGAACAATGGCGGCGCGGCCGAAAGCTACAAACTACGATGCCTGTTCGCAATGCGGAAGGGACGGATCGGACGAATCGGGACAGCCCAAAAAGCGTTGGCATAATGGAACCGTTCGATCGCAATCGAGGCTCGGCGAATCGACTCCGGCCGTGTTTGTTCCGTCGCAAGAACGACGAGCCCCGCCTCCTCAATCGATTTGGTCCTCGATAGTTGCCTACGCAACCAAGATATAACGTCGCCTATTTGAAAATCATCCCTGCCCGCGTGGGTGGCGGGGTGGCGGCCGGCGGCGCGGCGGGCTGGATCGAGAAGGTGAGCCAGGTGTTCCAGCCG
Source organism: uncultured Alphaproteobacteria bacterium (assembly GCA_963802745.1). GTDB lineage: Bacteria > Pseudomonadota > Alphaproteobacteria > Rhizobiales > Xanthobacteraceae > JAJPKK01. The sequence goes on from CAWDKL010000050.1 coordinate 32,183, forward strand.
GCCGGCCGGTTCTGGTTGTCGAACTCGAAATAGGCCTTGGCGTTGACGTATCCTTGCATATTGTTGTTAATCGGAAAGATGTAGCCGATCTGCGGCCCGATACTGGCGACCCGCGACTCGAACGCTCCGAGCCGATCGCCGGACCCGCTATCGCCCGTCACCTGCTGATAGATATAGCCGACCGCACCGACGAACAGCTGTTTGGACAGGAATTGCGATGCGGCCATATCGAGGTGGAAGTCGATGCCGCTTTGATAATTCGTGCTCGGATTGATGAAATTATACGTGAAACCGCCGACGGCGCTGAATTCATGGCCGCTTTTGGGGTCGAAATACGTATAGCCGCCGCCGCCGTCGATGGCGCCGTGGCCGATGCCGATATTAGCGATGCGGGTGGAATCATAGGCGCCGACCGGAATGTCTCCGGTCGCATAGGTCATGAAATTATGTACCCCCATGTTCCATTTCAGTGCAAACTGCGGGTACAAATCGCCGAAGCCATCAAGGCCGTTCTCCAGGCCGTTGGACCGCATGAACGGAATATTGATTCCCCCCGGCAGGCCAAGCGTCCCGGAAATCGTTCCGGAAGCGTTGGTGGTCTGGTTGCCGTATGTCCCGAGGAAGCCCGCCGACGCTTGCCCGCCCAAAACCGGCGTCGCGAATACATAGGTTGGAATCACGATCGAGAGATCGGCGGTGGCATTGATCGCCCCGTTGACGCTGGCATTGAGGTTGATAGGGATTCTGCCCGCCTGAATGTCGCGCGCGAGGGCAAGTTCGCCGCCCCCCGAAACCGAGGTGTGATAATAGATGGTCGTTACGTTCCATCCAGGCTGCTGCTGGGGAACCGCCGCGAGGCTGCCGAACAAACCCGGCAGCCAGAAGCTGACCCCGCTCTCGTCCGCCCGGACATCGCCGGTCGCGGCAACGACCGAACCCAGCAGGGCGGTCGCAAACACAAACCCGTGGCCGACGCGGTTCCCGATCGAAACTGACTGCATTTCCCCCTCGCTTACCGACGCGTGTCCCCAAAAACCATCCGCACCGCTTTTTTAAAGCGGTTGCGGTGGCAAAACCATGGGCGTCAGGTGCAGAAATTCGTCGTTTTGGAAAAAGGCCACCACCTGTAACTCATTGAACACAGGCATTTGAGGTTTCGGCTTGCAGACTTGTCCCGGAATGACGTCGCGTATGGCCGGAACTTCAAGAACGATCAACGAAATGCCGGCGGGGCCGAAATAATCCGTTCAATCAAATCGCTCAACCGCGAAGGAGCGGCAAAGCAATGCGCGCCACCCTTCGCGGAAGCCCGGTGGGCATGGTACGAAGCGCGTGCCCGTGCCCACCATAAGGTACTGGAGTTCCCGAATTGCCGTTATGGCAACACCGTCCCCACCATCACCGCACGCACAGCGGACCCACGCACACGATCGGCGGACGCGGGGCCACCACCACGACCGGTGCCGGCTCGGCAACGACGACGGGACCGCCGAGACCCTCGTCCATAAATTCCACCTCGGACACATAGGCCGGCGGGCCCGCAAACGGCTGGTCATAGAAGTACCAGGCGCCGTTGACCTCCCACCAATAGCCATAGCGTCCGAAGCGGGTCTCGTGGCGCCAACGGCCGCCATACCAAATCGCGCGTTCGCGCTCGTTGAAGCTCACGATGTCGCGGCGACCTGGGCCGCCGACATGAAAGCTGTAACCACGCTCGCCGACGACCCGGACCGGATGGCCCGGTCCAGGGCCGTGGAATTCGCCCCCCGGTCCGGGCCGCCCGCGAAATTCTCCCCCCGGCCCAGGCCCATGGAACTGCGCCGCCGCCCCGGGTCCCGGATGCGGTTGCACAGGCACGCCGTGCGGCGGCTGTCCGACGGCACCCGGGTGGTTCGGCTGACCCTGCGCCGGTCCCCGCTGCTGTTGCGCAGGATGTTGCGGTTCCTGCGCCATGGCGGATAGCGACAGCGCGGTAGCCATGGCGGTCAGTGAAACCGCGATGGTCAAGCGCGAAATCTTGCTCATATGTGACACTCCCTCGAGCTCCCCCGTTGACCCTGAAATAACGTGAATGTTTGCCGCCCGGACCGGGCGCCAACGGCCGGTCCATCACGTCGCGGCCACGATGTGCCGCTCACCCCAACACTACATCGGGAATGGCTTCGCCCCGCAGCTACCAACTTTGTTCCCCAGAGCGAACCACGGCATCCTTGGTGGACGGACAAGATAGCGAAACTATGGTCATCAGCCGGAACACGTCAGTATTTTGCAAAAATTCGCTACTCGCGACCTGAGGCCTCGCGGAACTCCGGGTGTTAAGTTAATAAGTTAATATGTTAATGGGTCTTGGTGGGCGGACGTCGGCGCCATTCGCCCAAGCGATTGCTTGCTCTTCGATGTACCTGGGTGGACAGCCGGGACGGACCGGTCGCAGGGCGGCCCCCCGCGTGCCTCTGGCAAATGATCAGCGCGGCGCAAGCTTCGGCGCGATTCGCGACATGGAGCAACGATCAACTATGAATGGGTGCAACGGGCCGTGTTCACGCACATTGCACCCCGCGGCTCGACCAGCTTATGCCGGCAACCCCAGCGCCTTGGCGGGGTTCTCCTTAAACAAAAGGTCGAGTTCCCGATCGGTGAACCCGTGCGCCCGCATCGCCTCCGCGAAGGCGCCGATGCCCTCGAGCCCACCATACTCCCGGGGCGGACCCGCCTTGGTCCAGAATTCCGACAGGAAGCAGAATTGCGGTCCGACCTGCCGGATCGCTTCCATGCGCCCGCCTTCGAGCGTGTTGCGGAAGTCGAATTCGATGAAGGCGCCGAGTTTGGCGGCCTCCTGCATCTGCGCAATCGTCATCTTGCCGGCCAGGTCAAACGCATGGGTGGCGATCATATGCTGCACGCCCTGACGCTTGGCTTCGCGGAACACCATCAAGGCGTCTTCGGGAACGATATGGCCCGAGGCCACCACCAATCCGTGCTTGGCGACGATCGCGATGATCTCCTTGACCTCGGGCAGCAGTTCGCCGTTGCGCGACACCGCCACGAAGGGCCCGTTCGGATTTTTCGATGCGCGCACTTCTTTCTCGGTATCGCCGGCCGGCATCCAGACGATGCGTCCCGGTTCGCCGCGGATCTGCGTCGCCATGAACTCTACGCCGGCCGGATTGACCCCGCCATTTGGCCGGTTCAGGACAAAGCCGCCGTACAGTTCGATGCCGGGGATATCCTGGCGCAGGTGGTATGCGAGCTGCGCCGTCGGCTCGTTGTGGTCCTTGATCACCAGCGCGCGCAATCCGCGTTCCCGCGCAATCCGCACCTCGGCGATACCGGCTTGCCCGGTGCGGGCACCCGGCGTCCACGGATCCATGTGAAAGTGCAGGTCGACCGCACCCTTGAGCAGCCGCGCTCCGTCGGCCTCCCGGCTTGACTGAGCGAACGCCCGTCTTGCCGGCGCAACGAACCCGGCCGCGAGCGCCGCCGCCGATCCAACAAGAACATCTCTGCGGTCGAGCATGGCTTGATCCTTCTGGGAAACCCGGTTGGGAAACGACGCGCCGAACATACAAGGTGGGCGTGCCTACCGGAAGGGCGGGGCCGCCTCGGGGCCGCCGCGTACCGGCAGCTTCCCGGCATTACGGAAAATCGCGCGATGGCCGTACGGGCGGCTTGTACGGGCCGCCCCTGCCTCAATCCAGCGGCTCCACCTTCACGATCGATGCCCCGTGATTGCTGCCGCTCCAGAACGTCGGCGGCGTGGTCGCACTGTCCACCCAAACGCGGCGCATATTGGTCGAGCGCGGCATGAGATACTCCGTGATTTCCCCCGCCTTCGGGTCGAGGCGCGCCACGCGGTCGGTGAACATGCCGCCGGCCCAGACCTCGCCGCGGGCGTCGGGCATCACGTCATAGGGGGCGCTCCACGGCGTCGCCACCGGCCATTCGGTGATCTTTTGCGTCGCCGGATCGAACAGGCCGATGGCGCCGCCACCATATTCGGCAAACCATAGCCGGTTCTGCGCATCCACCCGGCCGCGCCGCGGCCGCGAATTGGCGGTCGGTGTCTTGTAGGCGGTGATGGCGCCGGTCTTGGCATCCACCCTCGCGATCTGTTCGCCGGCGAAATCCAGCAGATAAAGATTGTTCTGATGGTCGGCCGGAATCCCGTACGGGAAGATCGTGCGGTTGGTGACCGGGTCCTTCGGGGTGCCGAGCAACTCCAGCTTGCCGGAGGCGAGGTCGATCCGGATCAGTGCGTTCTGGGCATTGTTCTTGGTCCACACCTTGCCGTCCACATCGGCGTGAGTGGGGGTCACCATGCCCATCTGGGCGGCGTTGGACTGCCATTCCGCCGGCAGCGCGAACAACTGAAAATTCTCGCGCGCTTTGTCGAATTTGGCGACGCCGGCCTGATACATCAGGCCGATCCACAAGGTCTTGCCGTCGGCGCCAGCCTCGAGATCGAGCGTGCCGGTGGGGAAGCCCGCTTTCAGTTCGGGGATCGGATATTCCGTGACCTTGCCGGTTTTCGGGTCCATCTTGCCGAGAAACTGGTCGCCGAATTCCGCGAACCACACATTTCCGGAATCCACGATCACGTCATGCGGCTCGATGGTTGCGCGCGGCAAATCGTATTCGGTAACGACGACGCGGGTCGCCCGGCCCGTCGGCCGCGGAAAGAATTTTAGCGGATAGTCCCAGGCGATGCGGCCGTTCAGGTTGACGCTGGCGAGATATTGCGCCGCGGCTTCCAGATTGGCGCCGCGCGTGATGTTGCGCGCGATGTCGCCGACCAGCTTTTGCGGGTAAATCGGCGTGCTGCCGGGGTAGTAGCCGGCCATGCGCCGGAAGATCTGCTGGAACTCGGCGGCGTCGTGCGATGAACTGACGATGCGCTGCAAGGTGTGACAGCTGTTGCAGGCGAGCAGAAAACTCTTCTGGCTGTCGGTACCCGGCATGCTGGCGAGCCATTCCGCGTCGGTGAGTTGCGCGGCGATGTTTTTGGTGGCGCGCAACTTGATGTCCGCGGTCGCACTCTGCGCCGCCGGGACGTCGATGGCCTGCGGGGAATCCAGTTCATAGCCGCCGGCGCGGATCGCGAGCCGGTAGTGGCCGGGCTCCAATTTGTCCGCCGGGAAGCGGTAGATGCCCGCCTTGTCGGTGACCACCGAGACCGTGAAGGTCGCGCCATCCTTGCGAGCGCTGACCACCACGCCTTCCATCAAGCCTTCCGCGGCCGAGGATACGTGCCCCGTTAGGGGCGTGGCACCTTGCGCCCACGCGGCCGGCTCCCCGACGTGAAAGAGGCCGACAGCCAGCAGGGCCGAAAGTTTGAGCAGGCCATTTCCGATCCGCATTGCCGCACCCTCCCTCAGTCGGCCACGGGGCGATCCGACGCTCCCTGACGCACCTGTCGCCGGGCGATCCGTGCTGCCCGGTTGATCGCGCCAGCGTAGGCGCAGCCCCGCCAAGTTTCAACCTCTCCCGCGCAGCCGTATCCGGCGGGCGGCGGATCACTCCGCCCTGGCCCCGGAAAACCTCACCACCTTGGCCCACTTGGCGGTTTCCTCGGCGATCAGTTTCCCGAAATCGGCGGGAGAGCCCGACAGCATCATGCCGCCCAAATCGGCAAGCCGCGCCTTCGCCTTGCTGTCGGCGAGCGCGGCATTGATCTCTTGGTTTAGTTTCGCAACGATATCGGGCGGTGTGCCCCTGGGCGCGCCGATGCCGCCGAAGCCGCTCGCCTCGTAGCCCGGCACCACATCGCCGACGGTCGGCAGGTCCGGCAACACCTGGGCGCGGACCGCGGTGGTCACGGCCAGTGCCCGCACCCTCCCCGCGCGGATGTGTTCGATCGAGGACGCGGTGTTGTCGAACATCACCTGCACCTGCCCGCCGATCAGGTCGGTGAGCGCCGCCCCGCCGCTGCGATAGGGCACGTGCTGCATGGAAACGCCGGTCATCAGCTTGAACAGTTCGCCGGCCACGTGGGACGGGGTACCGATACCGGCCGAGGCCATGTTGAGCTTGCCCGGATTGGCCTTGGCATAAGCGATGAATTCCGCAACCGTTCTGGCCGGCACCGACGGGTGCACTTCCATGACCTGCGGTACGCGCATGATGCCCACGACCGGCGCGATGTCGCGGATGAAGTTGAAGCTCAGTCTGTCGTAGAGCGTTGCGTTGATGGCATCCCAGGCGCCTACCAGCAGCAGCGTATAGCCGTCCGGCGGCGCACGCGCGACCACCTCGGCGCCGATAGTGCCGCCGCCGCCAGGCCGGTTCTCGATGATGAAGGGCTGGCCGAGCCGCTCCGACAGCCATTGTCCCATCAGGCGCGCAAGGATGTCGGCGATGCCCGCCGGGGCAAAGCCGACGACGATGCGCACCGGCCGCGCCGGGTAGCTTTGCGCCCACGCAAGGTGCGACGCGGCCGGAAGCGCGATGGCACCGGTGGCAAGACGCAGGAATTGCCGGCGCGGAAGTCCCAGGCCGTCCTCGGCGAGGATGGCCTGGCGAAGCGAGGCCGGATTGGGCTCTCCATCCATGGACTGCCTGCCGCACATCCGCGCACTTTGGCCCATCAATACGCCGCGTTATATTTCGCCAGCTGCTCCTTGAGTTCCTTCATGGCGACGGCGGGATCGACACCGGTCTTGCGCACAGCATCGGCCCAACTCTTCTCCAGCGGCGCGGCGGCCTTCTTCCACTGCGCGACCTGATCGGCGGTCAGGGCATAAACGTCGTGGCCGGGCTCAGCCTTCACCTTGGCGATGCCGTCATGCTCGAAGGTGCCCCACGGTCCGCCGACTTTGCCTGCCGCCTCGGTGGTGCAATTGTCGTCGATCGCCTTCTTCTGCGTCGCCGACATCTGGTCATATTTGGCCTTGTTGAAGACCAACGCGAAGGTGGTGACGTAGAGCGGCACGTCCATGTGGAATTTCGTGACTTTGTCGATGCCGAACAGCACCAAGGAACCCCACGGGAAGGCGACCGAATCGGCGACGCCCTTTTCCATGAGGTCGCGCACTTCCGGTGCGCTCGATTGAATGTTGGTGCCGCCGAGCTGATTGACGAAGGTACCGAGCGTGGCGTCGGCCGGACGGATCTTCAGGCCCTTGATGTCGGCGGGCAGCACGATCTTCTTGTTGGAATGGAACGAGCCGGGGTCGTGAATGAAGGCGAGGCAGAATTTGACATCCTTCATCTCGCGCGCCGCATATTTGCGATACCAGGCGTCGAGCGCCTGCGAACCGCCCTTGGCGTCCGCCATCAGGAACGGCAATTCGCCGGCCGCGATGATGGGAAAGCGGCCGGGCTGGTAGCCGGGATTGACGTAAGTGAGGTCCGCGATGCCGTCGCGGGCCATATCGTAATGATCGAACGCCTTGCCGAGCTGCTGTGCCGGAAACACCTTGTATTTAAGCGTACCGCCGGAAGCCTTTTCCACCGCCGCGCCCCAGTCCTCCAGCGCTTTCTGCAGCGGATGATTGGGCGGCACCCAGTGCGACAGCTTGAGCTCGAAGGTCCGCTCCCGGCTTTGCGCCAAGGTGGAGGACGGGGCCGCCGCCAGCAACGCAAGGCCGGAGAGGGCAACACCGGCCGCCGCCAGCCTCGTGGAATGTGCGCGCATCGAATCCTCCCTTATTATTGACGGCCTGCAGTGCCCATGCGGCCGGTCGTCCGCTGTCACTCACCGTCGCCCGTCTGAACGATGCTTGTTCCGGCTACTGCCTGCAGCGGCCGGCACTCGTCCTTGACCGCTTGATCGCACCCAACGCCTTGCGGCCGAGCTTGCGGACTCCCTTGCAGATGGCTTCTAACGCAAGATCGCCTGTATCATGTCCCAGGCTGCGGCCGACTGGAAGTCCCAATAATCGTCCGGCCCGCAGGCGCCGTGCCAAGCCTTGACCAAGTCCCGGTTCAGCTTGGAATTTGGCGTCACGTGCTGCGGCCGACCAGCTCGATTCGGGCCGCGCCCATACCTTGTCGTTGCCGCGTGGTATTCATTCCGGCAGTGGAGAGGACAGGCCGCGCCGGCTCATTGGCGCCGCGGTAACATATCCTTCTGGGCGCACAGAAATGTGTGAGGACGCGCTGCCGCGTCCGCGGGCGTGCGTCGTTTTCTCAGGTAAATGCCTGCAGCCCGGTCTGCGCACGGCCCAGAATCAGGGCGTGGATATCGTGCGTGCCCTCATAGGTATTGACGGTTTCCAGATTCATCAGGTGCCGCATCACGTGATATTCGATCTGGATGCCGTTGCCGCCGTGGATGTCGCGGGCCGTGCGCGCAATGTCGAGCGCCTTGCCGCAATTATTGCGCTTGATGAGCGAGATCATCTCCGGCGTCATAGTGCCCTCGTCGAACATCCGGCCGACCCGTAGCGCCGCATTGAGCCCGAGCGCGATCTCAGTCTGCATGTCGGCAAGCTTCTTTTGCACCAGTTGCGTCGCCGCGATCGGCCGGCCGAACTGCTTGCGGTCGAGCGCGTACTGCCGCGCCCGGTGCCAGCAGTCCTCGGCCGCTCCCATGACCCCCATGGCGATGCCGTAGCGGGCGCGGGTGAGGCAGGCGAACGGTCCCTTGAGGCCCACCGCACCGGCAAGCAGGCTCGATTCCGGCACCACGACGCCATCCATCACCACTTCGCCGGTGGTGGAGGTGCGCAGCGATAGCTTGCCGCCGACCTTCGGGGCGGTGAGTCCCTTCATGCCCTTCTCCAGCACGAAGCCGCGAATATCGTCGCCGTGGGCGGCCGATTTCGCCCATACCACGAACACGTCGGCGAGCGGGGCGTTGGATATCCACATTTTGGTGCCGGTCAGCCGGTAGCCCTCGGCCACCTTTTCGGCCCGCGTCGTCATGCTGGCCGGGTCCGAGCCGGCATCCGGTTCGGTAAGCGCGAAGCAGCCGACCCATTCGCCGCTGGCGAGCTTCGGCAGGTATCTTTGGCGCTGCGCTTCGTCGCCATAGGCGTAGATCGGATACATGACGAGCGAAGATTGTACGCTCATCATCGAGCGATAGCCGGAGTCGACCCGCTCGATCTCGCGCGACACCAGGCCGTAGGCCACATAGCCGGCCCCCGAGCCGCCATAGGCTTCCGGAATTACGACGCCGAGCAGCCCGAGCGCGCCCATTTCGAAGAACAGCTCCCGGTCGGGGGTCTCCTCCAGAAACGCCTTGTTGACCCGCGGGGCGAGCTTGTCCTGCGCGTAGGCGCGCGCAGCGTCGCGGATCAGCCGCTCGTCTTCGGTGAGCTGGTCGTCGAACCGCAGCGGATCGTCCCAGCGGAACGTGGCGCGGGGTTCCCGCGGCGCGCTCTTGGTAGCAATCGGCTCGACGATCCTGGGCTCGGCGATGGTCATCGGGGGCTCCTGTCTGTCTGCGCGCGTTTTCCGCACTGCGCACGCCGGTTGGGCGTTGTTTGGGTGTCAGCGATCAATACAGATCAATACAAATGTCCGGCTAGTTGCTCAACGAATTGTCCGAATTTCTTTTACACGATCGTCTTCATGGAAGCACATTCTGTAGTGGTGTGAGGCGGCTATCGGCGGTACCAAGGGCAGGTTGCGATCCCTCCAACCGCTTCCACCTGTTTCTCCCGTTTCTTCGCCGGCCAAATCGTCCTACACTTGAACCAAACGTGGCTTCGGACCGGTGCGCGGACAGCAAGGCGAGGGCATTCGTCGGTGATTGCAATCTTTTCCAGGGCGGGCGTCGTGCTTGCGGCACTTCTTGTCGCGGTAACGATGGGCGCCGCGGCGTCCTATCCGATCAGGCCGATCACGCTGATCGTTCCATTCGCGGCCGGCGGCACCAACGATATTTTGGCGCGCGCCATCGGCCGCGCGCTGAACGCCGATTGGGGCCAGCCGGTGATCATCGACAACCGCTCCGGCGCCGGCGGTACCACCGGGATCGTGGCGGCCGCCCGGGCGGCGCCCGATGGTTACACCTTGCTGTTTGTGTCCTCGACCTTCACCATCAATCCGGCCATGCACGCCAAGCCGCCGTTCGATCCGGTCGCGGAATTCGCACCCGTTGCCCTGATCGGCCGCGGCCCGATGGTGGTCGCCGCCTCGCGCAGCCTGCCCGTGAAGTCGGTCGCGGAACTCGTGGCGCTTGCCCGCACCAGGCCGGACGCCATCAATTACGCCTCCGCCGGCATCGGCAGCGTCAACCATATCGCGGCGGAGCTCCTTAACGTAGCGGCCGGCATCCGGCTCGTCCACGTGCCCTATCGGGGCGGGTCGCTCGCCATCAACGACCTGATGGCGGGCCATGTCGATCTCTACGTGTCCAGCATGCCGCAGATCATCGAGCCGGTGCGTGGCGGATTGGTCAGGGGCCTTGCCGTGACGAGCGCGCACCGTTCTCCCGCCGCGCCCGATCTGCCGACCGTGAGCGAAAGCGGAGTACCGGGCTACGAGATGGAATTATGGTGGGGCATCGTGGCGCCGGCCGCCATATCCGAAGACATCGTCACGCTGCTCAATGCCGCGGTTGCCCGCGCGCTGAACCTCCCGGACATGAAGGGGTTTCTGGAGCACGAAGGTGCGATGCCGGCAGGACAATCGCCTGCGGCCTTTCGCACGCTGATCGCCGAAGAATTTGCCCGCTGGCGCAAAGTCGCCCGCGAGGCGAATATCCGGATCGAATGAAAGGCCCACGGGGCAACGCAATTGCCTGGATCGCAGCGTTTGACGGCAAAGAAAGCGTCTTGCGGCGTCGTAAATATTTATCGGATTCGCCGCCTGCCCCGGGATGCACCGCGGCGCTTGATCCGCCATTCGGCGTCTGAGATGTGGCGCACTCGGCGTAAGCGCCGTCCGAATATCGTATTTGCGCCATATATCGGTGCATTTTGCGGTGGAATTTTGGCCGAATTCCGGCCTGCCGATCAATTGTACGCATAAAACCTGATGCATCCGATTTCGGCTTGACGGGGAGGCCGTCCTTGCGTATCCGCAGACCCGGGACACCCCTCCCCACCGAGGGGCACCTATCTGAAAGGATAGCCATATGGTTGCGATGCCCGGCGTGCGGCCGAAGGTTCCGCACTTTTCCTCCGGCCCCTGTGCCAAGCGGCCCGGCTGGAGCCTTCAGGCCCTCAACGATGCGGTGCTTGGCCGCTCGCACCGGGCCAAAGCCGGCAAGGCGAAGCTCAAGCGCGCCATTGATCTCACCCGCGAAGTTCTGGGAGTGCCGGCCGATTACCGGATCGGCATTGTGCCGGCGTCGGATACCGGCGCGGTGGAAATGGCGCTGTGGTCGCTGCTCGGCGCGCGGCCCATCACCATGCTGGCCTGGGAATCCTTCGGCGAGGGCTGGGTGAGCGACGTGCTCAAAGAGCTCAAGCTCAAGGACGTCACCGTTCTCAAGTCCGGCTACGGGGAATTGCCTGATCTGCGCAAGGTCGATTGGGCGACCGACGTGGTGTTCACCTGGAACGGCACCACCTCGGGCGTGCGGGTTCCGAATGGCGATTGGATCGCGGCGGACCGGCAGGGCCTCTCGATCTGCGACGCCACCTCGGCGGCCTTCGCGCAACCGCTCGATTGGCCAAAGCTTGATGTCGCGACCTTCTCCTGGCAGAAGGTGCTCGGTGGCGAAGCGGCGCACGGCATGCTGGTGCTCTCGCCGCGCGCGGTCGCGCGCCTCGAAAGCCACAAACCCGCTTGGCCGTTGCCGAAAATCTTCCGCCTCACCAAGGGCGGTAAGATCAACGAGGGTATCTTCGAGGGCGAAACCATCAACACCCCCTCGATGCTGTGCGTCGAGGACTATCTCGATGCCCTGCACTGGGCGAAATCGATCGGGGGCCTTCCCGCCCTGATGGCGCGTGCGGATGCCAATGCGGGCGTCGTCGCTGCCTGGGTGGCGCGAACGCCGTGGGTGGATTTCCTCGCCGCCGATCCCGCTACTCGCTCCAATACCTCGGTGTGCCTCAAGGTCGTCGATCCGGCCGTGACGGCGCTCTCCGCCGATGCCCAGGCGGCCTTCGCGAAGGCGCTGGCGAGCGCCGTAGAGAAGGAAGGCGGCGGTTATGATATCGGACACTACCGCGATGCCCCGCCGGGCCTGCGCATCTGGTGCGGCGCCAGCGTGGAAGCCGCCGACGTCGAGATTTTGACCCGGTGGCTCGACTGGGCCTTCGCCAAGACGAGGGACGCGCTTCCCAAGGCGGCGTAGCGCATGTAGCCCGCATTGAAGCGAGCGGAAATGCGGGAAAGGCATTGCCCGCCGCACCGCCGCCCCCGGATTTCGCTTCGCTCAATCCGGGCTACGCTTGCCGGAATGTGGAAATCCAGCTCCGCGCCCGGCAAACACGGCGCACCAGTCGCGTACCCCCCTCCGCCCGGCGATGTTTCGACCGACACGATGGCCCCTACTATTCTGCGCGATGGTGCAGTTCGACTATTTTTCTTCTCTCGCGAGGAGCCGAGAATGCATGTTCACGTCGCACATCCCGAAGTGGCCGGCAAATTCAGGATGCACAGGGCATTGTCGAGGCCCATATCGAGGAGATCACCAATGCCTGGATCAAGCATTTCGGCGCCTGAACTCACCCATGTTTCTCTTCATGGCTTTTGGTTACGGATGAATGATGAAGAGTTCCTGCTTCCCTTTGCGGAGTTCCCTTGGTTCCGTCACGCGACCATCGAACAACTCTCGGCCATCGAAAGACCGACAGCGGATCACCTGTTTTGGCCGCTACTCGATGTCGATGTTTCGGTGGATTCGGTGCGCGATCCCTCTGCCTTTCCGCTTATCTCCAAGGTGCCCGGGTGATCCGCCCACCGGGTAGATCTGCAGATTTACGCACCCATTGATCCGCATCAAGAAACGAGCCTCATCATGTCCCCTCGCGTTCTCATCTCCGATGCCCTGTCTCCCGCCGCCGTGCAGATATTCAAAGATCGCGGCGTCGAAGTGGATTTCCAGCCTGACCTCGGCAAGGACAAGGACAAGCTCGCCGCCATCATCGGCGGCTTCGACGGCCTGGCGGTGCGCTCCGCCACCAAGGTCACAGCGAAAATCCTGGAGCGTGCCGAGCGCCTCAAGGTGATCGGCCGCGCCGGCATCGGGGTCGACAATGTCGATATCCCCGCCGCAACCGCCAAGGGCGTCATCGTGATGAATACGCCGTTCGGCAATTCGATCACCACCGCCGAGCACGCCATCACGCTGATGCTGGCGCTGGCCCGGCAGATCCCGCAAGCCGACACCTCGACCCAGGCCGGCAAGTGGGAGAAGAACAAATTCATGGGCGTCGAGATCACCGGCAAAACGCTGGGGGTGATCGGCTGCGGCAATATCGGTTCGATCGTCGCGGACCGCGCCATCGGGCTGAAGATGAAGGTGATCGCCTACGACCCGTTCCTGTCGCCCGAACGCGCGGTGGCGCTCGGCGTCGAGAAGGTGGAACTGCCCGACCTCATCCGCCGCGCCGATTTCATCACCCTGCACACGCCGCTGACGGACAAGACCAAAAACATTCTCGGCGCCGAGGCGATCGCCGCCACCCGGCGCGGCGTGCGCATCATCAATTGCGCCCGCGGCGGCCTGGTCGATGAGGCGGCGTTGCGCGCGGCACTCGACTCCGGCCAGGTGGCGGGGGCGGCGTTCGATGTATTCACCGAGGAGCCGGCGACGGCCAACCCGCTGTTCGGCCATCCGAACGTGGTGTGCACGCCGCATCTCGGCGCCGCCACGACCGAGGCGCAGGAAAACGTGGCGCTGCAGGTCGCCGAGCAGATGTCGGATTATCTGTTGCGCGGCGCCATCGCCAATGCGGTGAACTTTCCCTCGATCACCGCCGAGGAGGCGCCGCGGCTGAAACCGTTCATCGCGCTGGCGGAAAAACTCGGCTCATTCGCCGGCCAGTTAACCGAGTCCGGCATCTCCAAAGTGCAGATCGCCTATGACGGCGAGGTCGCGCGGATGAACACGCGGGCGCTGACATCAGCTGCGATCGCCGGTCTGCTGCGGCCGATGTTGCAGGACGTGAATGTGGTCTCAGCCCCCATCGTCGCAAAGGAGCGCGGCATCACGGTCGAGGAAACCACGCGCGAGGGCGAGTGCGACTATGAGAGCCTGATCACCGTAACGGTGGCGACGGAAAAACTCACCCGCAGCGTCTCCGGCACCGTGTTCGCCGACGGCCGACCGCGCATCGTCAACATCAAGGGCATCCGCATGGACGCCGAGTTCGGCCCGTCGATGCTCTACATCACCAATCTTGACAAACCGGGCTTCATCGGCCGCTTCGCCTCGACGCTCGGCGACGCCGGCATCAACATCGCGACCTTCCACGTCGGCCGCGATGCCCCGGCCGGCAACGCCATCGCGCTGATCGAGGTGGACGGCGCGGTGCCCGAGGACGTGCTCGCCAAGGTCCAGGCGCTGCCGCAGGTGCAGCAGGCCAAGCCGCTGCGGTTTTGATTTCCCCAAAGCGCATAGATGGTCTCATCGCGTTGCCGCAATGCCATCGTGGAAGGACCGCCTTGCCCGACATCGACTGGTCGAAACTCACCATCGGCATGCTTGGCGGCGACCGCCGCGAGCAGGAGATCGCGCGCCTGGCGGCGGCGACAGGGGCGACCGTGCGGGCGCACGGCTTCCCGTGGCCGGAGGGCGGTATCGCGCATGTCGCCCATCTCGATGATCCGGCGGCGGTGCTGAAGGGCGCGCGGTTCGCGCTGTTCCCGATCCCCGGCATCGCGGCGACCGGTGCCCTGTTCGCCCCCGCGGCGCCTGCCCCGATCATCCCGACGCACGCGATGCTCGCCGGCATGGCGCCGCTCGCCCATATCATCCTTGGCTGGGCCGACCCGCATCTCAAGGCCCATGCGGACGGGCTGCACATCAAGATCCACGAATACGAATGGGACCGCGCCCTGATGCTGCGCCGCACGCCGGCGATCGTCGAGGGGCTGCTGAAAATCGTGATCGAAAACACGGTCATTACCATCCACGGCGCCACGGTGTGCGTGGTCGGGCAGGGCACCATCGGCACCGTGCTGACCCGCTATCTGGTGGCGCTCGGCGCCCATACCCATGTGGCGGCGCGCAGCCCTGAGCAGCGCGCCGAAGCCTTCGTTGCCGGGGCCGTGCCGCACGAATTATCCGAACTGCCGGATTTGGCGCCGCGGCTCGACATGGTGTTCTCCACCGTTCCGGCGCGCGTGATCGGCGCCGACGTGGTCGCGCGCCTGCGGCCATCGGCGCTGCTGGTCGATCTCGCGGCGCCCCCCGGCGGCATCGATTTCGAGGCGGCGCAGCGGCTCGGGCGCAAGGCGATCTGGGGCCGCGGGCTCGGCAGCCGCGCCCCCGTGACGGTCGGCGCCAGCCAATGGGGCGGCATCCGGGCCCGCATCGAAGCGATCCTGCGCGAGGAAGGCTGAACGCGCTATCATCGGCGCCGTCAGCAGAGGAGAATACGCCATGCCGGTCGTTACCGTGCAAATGTGGACCGGCCGCACCCCGGCCCAGAAGAAGGCGCTGGTGCGCGCCATCACCGAGGCGATGGTGGAACATGCCGGCGCCAAGGCGACGCATCTGCATGTGATCCTACAGGAGGTGCCGAAGGAAAACTGGGCGCTCTCCGGCGTACTCGGCGACGAACGCAAGGATCTGTGACAATGGCGAAGGAAAGTTCCTTGGCGGCCATCGAAACCCCCGCCTCACCGATGGATACGGCCGCCGACGCAGCGGCCACCATGGCGCGCCCCACCAGCTTCGCCCACATGCTGCTCAAGGTCGCGGATATCGCCCGTTCCGAGCGCTTCTACGTGGACCTCCTGGGCTTCACGGTGCGGCCCGCCAAGCCGCTGCCCGATGGACGGCCGTTCGTGCCGTTCCACCAGGGGATCGCGCTGACCTCCGGCGGACCGGGCGTCCCTGCACAGATCGACCACATCGCGTTCACGGCGACGAACGTGCGGGCGATCGCCGAGCGGCTGAAGCGGGCCGACGTGAAATTTTTTCGCGACCTCCACGACGGCATCTACGGGCTCACGATCTACATCGCCGACCCCGACGGCAACATGATCGAGCTGTTTGAGGAAGGCGCGAAGCTGGGATAAAGGCGGAGGAATAGTGGCCCAAATTCCGGTCGCGTCGAATTGCAGGGTCGTAGGGTGTGCAAAATCGCCCGTGCACGGCGGAGCAACCGGCGCGGCTTCGCCGGCGATTTTGCGCACGCGGTCGGCCGCTCGCGTCATTATCGCGCGGTGTCTATCGATACCTCGCTTTGATCGATCAGACCAATCCGCATTGGACAATCTGTTTTTCCGCATCGGCGGGCCATGCCATAATGATGTATGAAGGCCCGCCGGAACTGGAAAGGTGGTGCCGCCTATCCTTGATCAGCGTACGTATGGGTGTGTTTAAGCAAATGCTGGCCCAGGCCAACCGCTGATTGCAAAGATGCGTGGAAATGCGACCCGCGTGGCATTCGGTGTTATGCGAAGCGAGGGAGGAAAAACGATGAAACGTCCGCACCGTCCATTGCTGCGCCTGACGGCCGGTGCCGCCGCGCTCCTCGCGGCGGCCACATGGTTCGCTGCAAGCCCCGATGCCTGGTCGCAGGCGGGACGGACGATCAAGATCATCGTCCCGCTGTCGCCGGGCGGCGGTGCCGACATCATCGCCCGCATTTTTGCCGATCAGATCGGCCGGGCTAACGGACCGACCATGGTGGTCGAAAACCGGCCCGGCGCCGGTTCGGTGATCGGCACCGAAGCGGCCTCGCGCGCGGTGCCGGACGGCAATACGCTGCTAATCAATACCGCAAACCTTGTCATCGCGCCGCACCTGCGCAAGCTGAGCTACAATCCGTTGACGAGCTTCGATCCGGTCTGCGAACTGGTCAATACGGCGCTGGTGGTCGTCGTCAATCCTGCCTCTCCATACCGCACGCTGGCCGACCTGCTCGCCGCGGCCAAGGCCAAGCCCGGTGAATTGACTTTGGCGAGCGTCGGCCCGGCGACCACGCTGCATATCGCCTCGGAGAAGCTGCGGCGCGCCGCCAATGTGACCATGACCTACGTGCCGTTTGCCGGCACCGGCCCTGCGGTGACGGCGTTGCTGGGGCAGCACATCACGTCGCTGATCGCCGAGCAGCCGGCCGTGGCGGAACAGCTGCGGGCCGGCACGCTGCGGGCACTCGCGATCGGTTCATTACAGCGGGTCGATGCATTGCCCGATGTTCCGACCATCGCGGAATCCGGCTATCCGGGCTTCGACATCAACGTCTGGTGGGGACTGTTCGCCCCGGCCAGGAGCCCGAAGGACATTTTGTCCCAGTTCGCCGGCTGGATTTCGGCGGCCGGTGAGGTGCCGGAGGTGCGGGCCAAGCTGGCGCTGCAGGGACTGCACCCGGCCGGCCGGTGCGGCGCCGAGTTCGCCGCGTTCCTGCGCAAGCAATATGACGATTACGGGCGCGTCATCCGCGAAGCCAACATGAAGGCCGACTGACCATGCGCATGTCTCGGAATTTCCCCGCCGGCGGCCGCGGCTGTGCGCGCGCAGCCGCCATGGTGACTGCAGTCGCGATCATCCTGTTCGGGGCAACGACGGCGCCCCGCGCCGAACCCGGCTTCCCCAACCGCCCGATCCGGATTCTGGTGCCTTACGGGGCCGGCGGCGTGGGCGACCTCACCATGCGGATTTTGGCGCAGAAGATGACCGAGCGCATGGGCCGGCAGGTGGTCACGGAAAACCGCCCCGGTGCCGGCGGACTGCTGGCCGCCAAGGCGGCGCTCGATTTTCCCGCCGACGGCTATACGCTGCTGGAGGCCGGCAACGGCGCTGCCATCGGCATGTCGCTGTTTCGAAGCCGTCCCTACAACATGCTGAAGGACTTCACCTTCATCTCGATCACGGCCTCGTTCGAGATATTGATCGCGACTTCGGTCAAATCCAAATACGAAACGCTCGGCGATATCATCGATGCGGCGCGAAAAAACCCCGGCAAACTCAATTTCGGCGCCATCAACCCCGGCAGCACGCAAAACCTTTCGGCGCATCTGTTGAAGCAGACGGCGGGCATCGACGTGACGGTGGTCACCTATCGGACCACGCCGGAACTGATCACCGCGCTGCTGCGCAACGATATCGATGTCGGCTTCGACTATTACGCCGGCTTCCAGCCGGCGATCGTAGACAATAAAATTCGAAGTCGTGGCGGTGACCGGCGACAAACGCAATCCGCTGCTCCCCACCGTGCCGACGGCGGCCGAGCGCGCCCTGCCGGGCTTCGTGGTGATTGGCTGGAACGCGCTCACCGCCCCGGGCCAGCTTGCCCCTGACGTGCTCGCCATCCTCAATCGCGAGGTCAACGCCGCGCTGGCGGACCCGGAGGTGCAGACAAAGACCGAACGAATGGGTATCATATCCGCCGGCAGCACCCCGGACGCCATGCGGGAGCGCATGGCGCAGGAGGTCAAACGCTGGGCCGAGGTGATCGAGAAGGCCGGGATCGAGCGGCAGTGATAATCGCCCGGCCAAAAACCTCAGGCCGGTCGGCCGCTATCGCAGCGGATCGTCTTGCAGCACAAAGCCGCCCTTGACGTTGTCGATGGTGCGAGGATCGGGGCCGCGTCCCTGCGCAAAGGCAAGCTCTTCCACCCGCCGGCCGTGCAGCAACCCCGGAAGACCAAGGTTGCCTTCGATACAGCGCGGCTCGGTGTAGAGCCGGTTTTCCTGGTCGCTCTGCTTGGTGAACTCTTCCTTGGCCGTCCAGGGCTGCGTCCACACGGTCGGATCTTCGACCCGGACTTCGTAGGCGAGCGTCGTTGGGCTGGTCCGGGTAAAACGCTCCACCAGATGCAGGTTTTCCCGCGAGCCTTGGAAGTCGGTCTTCTGGCTGAAGTTGGTCACGTCCACGACGAGGGTATTACCCTCCCAGTGCCCCCGCAAGTCGCCGTACCACTGCCGAATAGTGGCCGGCAAATGCGGGCTGCCGTCCATGACGATGTTGCGCTGCCAGCCTTGCCCCTGGCCCGACATCGTAGAAGATGGAAATGCCGCCCGGGGTCTGTACGATCCGGCGATAGCTGCCGGTCCGACTGCCGAACTCGGGTAACCCTGCGGTCAAGCAGCGGTTCGCCAGATTGCCGTCTTCCGGGCCGTCATGGCGATTGATCGCGATCACATTATAGCGGGGGGCCCGTTCCTCAAATCGCGGCGAGGGTTTTGGATTGTAGGTTCCACCGGCGCAGGCCGGCGACTTTTCCTGGCAGGTATCGGTCGCCTCAATCAGGGCGACACGAAACGCCAGCTCGGCGGCAGCGATCTTTTGCGCCTCCGCGGTCGTCGGCGGCAGCCGGCCATTGGGCGGATCGACGATCAGCGACGTGCGCGCACCGGTGCGCTTGAACGACACGAATTGCGAATTATAGGCGCCGGCGACATCGCGCGCGGTCCGCTCCTCCGGCCGTTTGTCGGCATTGGCGAGCACCTCCGTCCTGGCCTCATCCAGTGCGGCGCGCTGGGCCGGCGTAAAAAACTCCTGGTTTGCGTATCGTGCGGGCCGCTGCAATGGCGTGTCGGTTTCGTCGGTCCAAATACCCTGGAGATCGGGTTCGCCCCAGGGCGTCTTCAGCGATGCGGCCGGTGCCGTGCCGGGAGCGGTTTGGCTCGCGGCGATCGTCGGGACCAAGGCCAGCGCCGGGATGATCGCGAGCGAAATTCCGATGGACGTCAGAAGACGAGTGCGCATGTCATGCCTCCCACTGCCCAGCGCCAGACGGGGGACCCAGTTCCCCACATGTCGCGAGGAGCAAAATTAATTTTTGTTTATCATAAATCCGGCTGCAGTCCAGAGTGCCTGGATTTTGACCTCACCGGGCGGTTCGCAAGTTGCCACAATGTTGCCGCTGGCCCTGCCCACGCCGGCCTGTTTAAAGATGTTTTTCGTTACGACAACCGAAGGCGTGCCAATGCGAGCTAACCATCGTTGCGATGTCCTGATCGCAGGCGGCGGCTTTGCGGGATTTGCGCTTGCCGTTGCGCTGCGCCGGTCGCTCGGACCCGGCTTCGCCGTGACGCTGGCGGATCCGATGCTGTCGCGGGCCGGCGAGGATGCGCGCGCCTCGGCGGTCGCGGCAGCGCCGCGCCGGATGTTCGAGGCCCTTGGCATATGGAGCGCGGTCGCCGAAGACGCGCAACCGATTCTCGACATGGTGGTGACCGACAGCCGCGTCGATGACGCGGCGCGGCCGGCTTTGCTGACGTTCGCGGGCGAAATCGAGCCCGGTGAGCCGTTCGCCCATATGATCGAGAACGGCCGTCTGCTGGCCGCGCTCGCCGGCGCAGCCGAAGCGATCGGCGTGAGCCTGGTGGGCGCATCCGTGGCGGATTTCCAGGCCGGACCGGACGGGGTTGACGTGCACATTGGCGAGGGGCGGGCTGTTTATACAAAACTGCTGGTTGCCGCCGACGGTGCCCGCTCGCGGCTGCGCGAGCAGGCCGGTATCGCGACGCGAGGGTGGAACTATCCGCAATCCGCCATCGTCACGACCGTCTGCCACGAGCGCGATCATCAGGGCCGCGCCGAGGAACATTTCCTCCCCGCCGGGCCGTTCGCGATCCTGCCGCTGCGCCACAACCGCTCCTCGATCGTGTGGACCGAGCGGACGGACGAAGCCAACCGCATCGTGGCGCTTGCGGATGCCGAATTCCATGCCGAGTTGGAGCGGCGATTCGGGCTCAAGCTCGGCGAGATCGCAGTGTGCGGCCCGCGCCGCGTCTATCCGCTCGGCCTGTGGGTCGCGCGCAGCTTCATTGCCGACCGTCTGGCGCTGGTCGGCGACGCTGCTCACGTCATCCATCCGATCGCCGGCCAGGGCTTGAACATGGGTTTGCGCGATGTGGCGGCGCTGGCCGAGGCCGTGGTCGATGCGGCGCGGCTCGGCCTCGATCCGGGCGGGGCGCCGGTGCTGGAGCGTTATCAGCGCTGGCGCCGGTTCGACACCATGACCATGGGCGTGTCAACCGATGTGCTCAACCGGCTGTTTTCGAACCGCTCCGACGTGCTGCGGCTCGTGCGCGACATCGGCCTCGGCATGGTGGACCGGGTCCCGGCGATGAAGCGCCTGTTCATGCGCGAGGCCGCGGGGCTGGTGGGCGACGTACCGAAGCTTTTGCGCGGCGAGGCGTTGTAAAGCGTCCGCAACCGGCGTCCGCCGCAATGAGGCGCTCGGGGCGCAGTTGGCAACACCATCGCAGTGGCCGCCCCTGCCGCCGGAAAATTGACCACTTCCCGGACGAGATTTGGGCTGCCGGCGGCAAGCACCAGCGACCCCCAGCCGCCCGCCGAATGGCCGACCAGCACGCCACGCCCTGGCCGAACGAACCGATAACCCGTGGCGTAACCGATCGCGATCTTCACCGCATCGGCCGTGGCGTGACCCGCCAGTTCGTAAGGCGCCCATTCGCAACCGCCGCTGGATTCGAGATAAGGACCGCGGGGCTCGCCGTGAGCGGGTCGCCAGGGCAATAGCATCGCACTACGACGATTTCGGTGCGATGTTACTGCTTGGCGGATGCCGTCGGCGCTAGGTTCTCGGCGGAAGGCCAAGCAGCCATGTAGCTTAAGGCGCGCCAACTCAGATGCGGAGGACGGTACATTTCGTCATCACCCGATCGGCCGCAAGCCGCCGCCACATTCCTATGCAGGCGATTCTGGCACGCGCCTGTTGCTTTTCGGGTTTTGCGGCGCGACACTTCCACCGTCCACGGAGCGCGAATCGGCTATGCGCGGCGGCCTTGGTTGCATCATCGCGGGCACGATCCTCTCAGCCACGCTGTGCGTCAGTGCGGCTATGCCGGCACGCGCGCAGGAGCCCGGCCCGATACCCCGCAGCGAAGCGATGCCCGAGGCACCGGCTGCGGCCGGATCCGGCGCGCTTCCGGAGCCTAGACCAGTTGCCCCCACACCGGACGGCGCGGCACCGCGTCCGGATACGGCCGCCGAGCGACCGTCGGCCGGCACCGCCACCACGGTGTGCCTGCTGATCGAATTGGCGGCCCAAGCTCATGGGCTGCCGTTCGAGTTCTTCGCCCGGCTGATCTGGCAGGAGAGCCGGTTCCAGCCGGGCGCGGTCGGGCCGATGACCCGCAACGGCCAGCGCGCCCAGGGCATCGCCCAGTTCATGCCCGGCACCGCCGCCGAGCGTGGCCTATTCGACCCGTTCGATCCGGTTGCGGCGTTGCCTAAGGCGGCGGAGTTTCTCGCCGAGCTGCAGACCCAGTTCGGCAATCTCGGGCTGGCGGCCGCCGCCTATAATGCCGGGCCGCGGCGGGTGCGGGACTGGCTCGCCGGCCGCGCCACCCTGCCGGCCGAGACGCGCCATTACGTCCTCACCATCACCGGCCATAGTGCCGACGATTGGGCCGCCGCCAACCGCGGCGGCGGCGATGTCGCGCCCGCCCGTCGCACCTCCTGCGGCGAACTGATGGCAATGCTCAAGGAGCAGCCGTCGATCTTCGTCGGCGAATTGCAGCGCCGCGTGCGCGAAGGCGCCGCCCGGCCCTGGGGCGTCGAGCTGACCGCCGGATTCCAGCGCGACCGCGTACTCGCCGCCTATGCGAGCCTCGAGAAAACCTACCGCGCCGTTCTGGACAACCACGACCTCATCATCATCGAAAGCAAATTCCGCAGCCGCGGCACCCAGCCGTTCTACCAGGTCCGCGTCGGGGAGGATTCGCGCGCGGGCGCCAATGCGCTGTGCGCCGCCCTGCACAAAGCCGGCGGGTCGTGCCTGGTCATGCGCAATTGGGTAGGGCGGGTGAACCCGCTCGGCGGGTGAGCGCGAGCGGTGCGGGCATCGCAATTGCGATGGCGGAGGTTTAAGATACCCATGGTTTTGCCTCGCAGCTCCGGGTCGCCGGCCTCGACCTGGATCGCTTGTCGTTGCCACCTTACCTGTGCCAAAGCTGCACGCGACGATGCGGCTTCGTTGCCTACCGGGCCGGCCGACCGAGTGAGAGGCTTTGCGCTATGCGCTATCGCTGTGCGGTTCTTGATGACTACCAAAATGTGGCGCTGACGCTTGCCGATTGGGGGAAGCTAGCGGCCGATGTCGATGTGACGGTATTCAACCAGCCGATGAGCGGGCCGGACGAAGTCCACCGTACGCTCAAGGATTTTCACATCGTCTGCATGATGCGTGAGCGCACGCCGTTTCGCCGCTCCACGATCGAGGCGCTGCCCAACCTCAAGCTGCTCATCACCACCGGCGCCCGCAATGCCTCGATCGACCTCGCGGCGGCGGCGGAGCGCGGTATCACGGTGTGCGGCACCGGAGCGTTCGGCAACCCCACCACCGGGATCACCTTCGGACTCATGTTGGAACTGACCCGGCGGATCGGCTTCGAGCATGCGCGGCTCAAGGCCGGCGAATTGTGGCAGGTCACGCTCGGGCCGGACATCGAGGGCAAGACCCTCGGCATCATCGGGCTCGGCAAGCTCGGCCTGCGGGTGGCCGGCGTCGCCAAAGCGTTCGGCATGAAGGTGATCGCCTGGAGCCCCAACTTAACGCCGGAGAAATGCCAGGAGGCCGGCGTCGGCTATGCCACCAAGGAGGAGCTGTTCCGCCAGGCCGACTTTGTGACCATCCACGTTCAGCTCGGCGACCGCTCGCGCGGCCTCGTCACCGCGAAGGAATTCGCCCTGATGAAGCCCTCGGCCTATCTTATCAACACGGCGCGCGGCCCGATCGTGGACGAAAAGGCGCTGATCGCGGCGCTCACCGAGCGTCGTATTGCGGGTGCCGGGCTTGATGTGTTCGACGTCGAGCCGCTGCCGCTCGACCATCCGTTCCGCCGCATGGACAATGTGGTGATCACGCCCCATCTGGGCTATGTGAGCCGGCAGAACTACGAGCACTATTTCCCCGACATCGTCGAGGATATTTTGGCCTTCATTGCCGGCAAGCCGGTGCGGGTGGTGAAATAGGCGCCGAAGCTGGCAGATTGGCGCTACGGTCGCCGGGCGCTACCCTGATCGTCACGGCGAAAGCGGCATCGGGTGGGCAAGATCGCGTCCGGTTCGGGCACTTCCGCTCCTTCGAGGCTGGGCGATTTTGTTCACGCCATGCACCAACGCACCAACAGAACACCACCGAAACATGGTCTAAGAGGAAAAGAAATGACACAAGCCCCCGCTGCCGATCTGGACAACACGCTCCATTTGGAAACCTCAAAGGGTCCGGTGACCATCCAGATGCGGCCGGACCTGGCACCCGGGCACGTCGCCCGCATCAAGGAATTGGTGCGCGAGGGCTTTTACGACGGCGTGGTGTTCCATCGCGTCATTGACGGCTTCATGGCGCAGACGGGCTGCCCGCACGGCACCGGCACCGGCGGTTCGGGCAAGAAGCTCAAGGCCGAGTTCTCCAAGGCCCCGCATACCCGCGGCGCGGTTTCGATGGCACGCGCGCAAAGCCCGGATTCCGGCGATAGCCAATTTTTCATCTGCTTTGCGGATGCGAATTTCCTCGACGGGCAATACACCGTCTGGGGTCAAGTCACGTCCGGCATGGACAATGTCGACAAAATCAAGCGCGGCGAGCCGGTGTCGAACCCTGACAAGATCGTCAAGGCCCGGATGGCGGCCGATCCGGCGTAGCAGGCGACGCGCGTGCACGCGCGCCAGGAGGGATTGATTTCCACCGGCTCCGCCGTACCGGTTGTGGCCGGCGCGGCGCGGACAGCGGCGACCTCGCGCGATTTGCCGGACATATTGCCGGTTGCCACCCGTGTCTTGCCGGCGGGCACCGGCGCCATCGAAGCCGCCGCGGCCGTGCTGGCCGAAGGCGGCTTGGTGGCGTTTCCGACTGAGACCGTCTATGGCCTCGGCGCCGACGCCACCTGCGACAGCGCCGTGGCCAAGCTTTATGCCGCCAAAGAACGCCCTGCCTTCAATCCCCTGATCGCGCATGTGCCGGATCTCACGGCGGCCCAGCGGTTGGCGCTGTTTGACGACGCGGCCGCGGCGCTGGCCGTGGCCTTCTGGCCTGGTCCATTGACGCTGGTGCTGCGCAAGCGTGACGGCTGCCCGGTCGGGCAGCTGGCGACCGCGGGGCTTGACACCATCGCGGTGCGGGTACCGGCTCATCGGGTTGCGGGCGACATCCTGCGCGCATTCGGCAAGCCGGTGGTGGCGCCGTCGGCGAACCGTTCCGGCCTGGTGTCGCCGACCTCCGCGCAACATGTTCTGGCCGACCTAGTGGGCCGTGTCGAACTCATTGTCGACGACGGCCCCTCCCCGGTCGGGGTCGAGTTTACCATCGTGGCTTGTCTCGGTCAGGCGATGCTGCTGCGGCCGGGCGCCATTCCGCGGGCCGACATCGAGCGCATTCTCGGCCGCGAACTTGCCCCCATCGAAGGCCAGGCAGCGGTCGCTGCGGACGGCAATCTCGCGCCCCCGCTGGCGCCCGGCATGCTCGCCTCCCACTATGCACCACGCGCCGCAGTGCGGATGAATGCCGCAACGGTCATGCCCGGCGAGGCCTTGCTGGCATTCGGACCAAATTTGCCTGCCGATGCCCGTCAGGCCGCCGCGACGCTCAACCTGTCGGCCCAGGGCGACCTGGCGGAGGCCGCCGCCAACCTGTTCGCCCATCTGCGCACGCTCGACAGTGACGGGATCGGGACGATCGCGGTGATGCCGATCCCCGCGCTAGGGCTCGGCGAAGCCATCAACGACCGGCTGCGCCATGCCGCGGCCCCCCGCCGGGGAGCGTGACGCCGCGCGTGGCGGCGCGGTGTGATGGATCGCGGGACTCAACGGTACCCGCAATGCGGCTTGCTCCGGTCTTCGCCCATTTCCGACACATCGGTTTGCCAATCAGAGGCGCTCTACAGGGTGACCGGAAGCGTTGGGTAGCCGTTTCGAAGAACGCGAAGAACGCGAAGAACGAGTCCGTGTCCTTCTCCGGGCGCTTGCGCTAAATTGCAATGACATCGCGGCGGCGTTGGCCGACGCGCCGTCGATGCCGTGCGCGCTCGTCCATCCCCCCCGCGGCCCTCCACGGCCGGGAGACGCCGTTACTTGGCCAATCTGCGATTCAAGCCAGTCTAAATACGCCGCCCTCGAAAAATTTTGTCCGAACGGGAAGACCTATGAGACGCGCCGATCCATACGAGGCCCGCGCCCGCGCATTGGCGGCAGCATCGGGCGTCGATCCCGATAGCCGTGTCGCCCGCGCCGGCCAGCGCTCGATGCCGGCGTGGTGCACGTTCCGCGACGCCGCGCGGGCGGAGCACTTGGCGCAAGAAACGGCTACGTCGGGCGCAACGCTGGCACCGCAGTCCGCGCAATTCGCCGACAGCCCGCTGACGGTGCTTGGAGAGCATGATACCGCAACCATCGAGCAAATGCGCAATTGCATGAAGGTCGGCAATGTGGTGGCGGGCGTGATTTGTGCGGATGGTCATTTGGGCTACGCGCAGCCGGTCGGCGGGGTGGTGGCGTACGAGAAGCAAATCAGCATTTCCGGAGTTGGGTTCGATATCGGCTGCGGCAACATGGCGGTGCGTCTCGATACCCGGTATGAGCAAATCGCCGACCAGGTCGGTCCCATTATTCGCGACGTGGCATCGGCAATGTCCTTCGGCCTCGGCCGCACCAATAGCGAGCGCGTCGAGCATGCCTTGTTCGACGATGCCGATCGATGGCGCGAAGCCGATATGTCCGGCTATCTGCAGAAAGCGCGGACGCAGCTTGGCACCATCGGCAGCGGGAATCATTACGTCGATCTGATGCGCGACGAAGCCGGATTCGTGTGGATCGGCGTGCATTTCGGTTCGCGCGGTTTGGGGCATACGAGTGCCACCAAGTATCTGAAACTGGCCGGCGGCAAGGACGGGATCAATGTTCCGCCGGCCGTGGTGGATGAAGACAGCGAGATGGGCCGCCGCTACCTGGCCGCGATGAATTTGGCGGGCGAATACGCTTATGCCGGGCGCGAATGGGTCGTCGAGCGCGTGCGCCGGATCATCGGCGGCGCGGCGACGGATAGCGTGCATAACCATCACAATTTCGCGTGGCGGGAGAGCCACGACGGGCGGGACTTGTGGGTTGTTCGCAAAGGCGCGACCCCGGCGTTCCCAGGCCAGCGCGGGTTTGTCGGCGGTTCCATGGGCGACGATGCGGTGATTTTGGCGGGCGTCGAAAGTCCGTCCGCCAAGGCGGCGCTGTATTCGACCGTGCATGGTGCCGGTCGGATTTGCGGACGCAACGAGGCCAAGCGCCGGTTTACGCGTGCCGAGATGGACTCATGGCTGCAGCGCCGCGGCGTCACGTTGATCGGCGCCGATCTCGATGAAAGCCCGATGGCCTATCGCCGGCTGCCGGATGTCCTGTCGTACCATTCCGGAAGCGTCGCGGTGCTGCACACCTTGCGGCCGTTCGCCGTCGTGATGGCCGGCGAAGGCGAATTCGATCCGTTCAAGGACTAACGGCCGCCGGCCATGCACCGCGATTCCGTCCTCACGGTGTCGGCAAAAAAGCGGTGAGTACCTGCAGGTACGCCAAAACCATCCCTATAGCGCGATTTTATGATCTGCGCACAGCGATATTCACGTCACCTTAAACAAATTTCCGCCAAATTGGCGAGGCTTAGTAGGGCGGTCGGCGCCCACTCCGGCATCCCGCGCAGGACTTTGGAAGCGAGGCTTCGGGAAGCTCGACTTGGGACCTGGTGGATTTCGACCCTGGGACGCTGGACGCCCGACAGCATGAGGGGCATGCGGGTCGAAACGTGCAACCGGACGATTGCCGAGCAATCGTCCCGTAAGAGGGTTGGGAAATATGAAAACAGCTATGACTGCCGTCGCTGCCGCAGGCATTTTCGCGCTCGCGTCGATGTCGACGCCGAACCAGGCTCAGGCCTACTGCAACGGCTGCGGCTTCGGGGTTGGCGTGCTGGGTGGACTGGCAGCGGGCGCCGTCATCGGCGGGGCAATTGCCAACGCGGCGCGTCCGCCGGCTTACGCAGTGGTTCCAGGTTACGCGCCCTATCCGGCCTATGCGGCCGCCGCGCCGGTCGGCTGTCCGGGCGGATATTGGGCACGACGACCGCTGCTCGACCAATGGGGCAATGTGGTCGGCTATTCGCGTCCGCGCTTCTTCTGTCCGTAGCCGAATTTCGGGTTAGCCGCAGCATCGGCCGAAAGCGCGCGGGGCGTCCCGCGCCCTGGCTGGCAGTATCACACTCGGCCCGAAAGCGCCGGCCGCTTCGCAGGAAACGGTCGGCATTTTTGCGGCACCAATTCGGTTACCATATCGTGCGCCCTCATTGCCCCGGCCTTGATATTTCTTGCGATGAGATGGCGGCGATGCGGTAATGCTTTTCCACGGTTTCGCTATCGTATTTCCGCTGCCGGAGACGCGTCGGTAGGTCTCGCCGACGCGAGCAAGCCGAAACAGTGCGAGCGTTACGCGTCGCGTCTTCTCGACGCACCCGGAGGGTGGCCATGATCAGCAATAAACTGCGTATCGGTGCAATTCTCTTAGCATCGTCGCCGCAATTTGCGAAGGCGGCCGATGCGATGAACGATCGCGATGTCGGTGGCGTGGTCGGCGGCGTGTATTCAGGGAACCGCGGCGGGCCGGGCCTCGCGGCGGGCCGATATGGAAGCCCAGGCGGGGAACTCGGCGGCGGCGACCGGTTCGGCGGAGGGGGTTATTACTACTACGGGACCGGAATTCGCCAGTTTAATGGAATTCCCGCAGGCGGCGGTTATGCCGGGTATGGCGATGTCGTGGTCCGTGGCCCGGGAGCGTGGAATGGCGGAGCGGTCTATCCCGGCGCCGCCGGCTATGCGTGGCGGCATCGGTTCGGATGGAACGGTTATGCCGATGACTGGGACTATGGGTCCGCGGGTGGTCCCTCCGGATTCGGAGGGCGCTATCATGGTTTCGGACGGAATTATCCGTATGAATACGGTCATGAGCATGTTTATTATAGGCGCCGGCTTCCCGACTACCATGGATGGGCCGGACCAGGGTTCCGGCCCTATGCCTATCAAGACATTTATATCGGTGCCTTCTCGGGCGCCGGCTACTATAATCCGATCTGGGAGTATGGCTACGGCGATATCTATGGCGGCTTGTTCTCACCCGACGGCTATGGCGACGCTGCCGGATATCCGCCGGTTGGCGGCAGGCCCGCCAGCCGTGCGACGGTCGGCGACGCGACGGGCCATAATGGTGTCGGCCGCACGGTGCGTCGCGGCGAGACCGTCCAGCCACCATACGCCGGACCGGTAACCCAATCGGCCGCGCCATCGCACGGAGGGCCGGTGGCACAACTCGCCCAGCCCCCGACGAGTGGCGGATCGGCGCTGCAACCGGCCGAGCCGCCATGCGGCGGCGACACCAAGGAGATGGCGGTGTGGCCGATCGAGCACCTCCATCAACTCATCATGCCGAACGGCGAACAACAGGCCGCGCTCGATGAGTTGGACACGGCGTCGGCCAAGGCGGCACAGATGATCAAGGCGGCGTGTCCCGCCGCGCCGGCCTCCACGGCAACCGGCCGACTTCGAATCCATGGAGGTGCGAATCGAGGCGATGCGGCACGCGATTGAGATCGTTCACGGCCCGATGGATAAATTTTACGCTCTGTTGACGCCCGACCAAAAAGCGCGATTGGCCGCGGGCCTGTCGGCCGCGAACCGGCCGCCCATGGGTCGCGGCAGTGCACTGGCGCAAAATTGTGCAGCCGCAAATGCCGTCGTCCGATGGCCAACGGCACAGATCGAGAAGGCGGTGCGCCCGACGGGCGAGCAAACCGGCAGGCTGGCCGCGCTTAAGGAAGCGGCCGCAGCGGCCGCCGCCCGCCTCGCCGCCTGCCAGCCCGAAACGCAAATCACGCCGCCGGCTCGCCTGGCCGGGATGTCGGAGCGCCTCGACGCGATGCTGCTGTCCATCAAGGAAGTCCATGCCACGCTTGATGCGTTCTACACTTCGCTCAGCAACGAGCAGAAGGCACGGTTCGACGCCATCGGTCGGACCGCCGCGGCGCATTAGTCCCACTTGCTCAACCGGCTGCGACGACGCACCGGCCGCCATTGTTGTCGTGCGCGGCAGCGGCCTGATCCGGCCGCTGTCGCCGTTTGCCGCATTCAATGCGCGGGCACGTTCGCCGGATGGGCGCGCATATGCTCCAGAACCGCAGTAGTCGGCCAGCAATCGAGCTTGAGGCCGTTCGCCTTCTGGTAGGCTCCGAGCGCCGCGCGGGTCTGCATGCCGGCCTTGCCGTCGAGCTTGTCGTGGTAGAGGCCCCGCGCCGTTAGGCCTTTCTGCATGGCCTCGACGTCGGCGGTGCGCATCAACGCGCCCTGGCTCCAGGGCGTCTCGAACCGGCGCGGATCGCCGATGCGGTCGCTGACATGGCCGACGAACAGCACGTAGAGATCGGAAAAGTTATACTCCTTGAGTACGAAGTAGTTTTTTGGCGTCAGGAACGCCGGTCCGTAAATCCCCTCCGGCTGCAGCACCGAGGCGGTCTCGGTGAGTTCGTCGGCGCGCAGTTTTCGGCCGTAGGCCGGGACGAACCCGGCATTGATCCACTCGCCGATCGGCCGGGTTACTTCAGGCACGCCCTTGGTACATTCGAAATTTTGCGGGGCATGGACTTCATAGGCCCAGCGGCGGCCGGGCTGCCAGCCCTTGTCGGCGAGTTGCTTGGCGGCGGAAGCGAGCGCATCCGGCACCGAGTGCCAGATGTCGCGCCGCCCATCGCCGTCGAAATCGACGGCATGCTTGTAGAATTCCGACGGCAGGAACTGGGTGAGCCCCATCGCGCCGCCCCAGGAGCTGCGCAGGTCGGAGGGGCGCACTTCACCCTCCTGGATCATTTTGAGGAGCAAAATAAATTCTTGGCGGAACATGTCCTTGCGCCGGCCCGTATAGGCCTGCGTCGCCAGTACCCGGATGGCGCTGTGGGGCAGCTTGTAATTGCCGAAATCGGTTTCCCGTCCCCAGATCGCCAGCACCACATTGCCCGGTACGCCGAATCGCTGTTCGATCCCGTCAAGCGCCAAGCGGTATTGTCCGCGCAGCTTCGCCGCTTGCGCCGCGAGGCGCGCGATGTTGGCCTCTTTGAGATAATCGGCGGGCGTTTGCACGAACTCGGCCTGCTTGCCCAGGCCCGCGTCGGGGCGGCCCGCAATGGCGAGATCGGGCAGCGACAAGTCCGGCTCCAATCCGGCCGTCGCCATGTCGAACGTCGCCCGCGAGATGCCCATCGCCTGCGCGTCCGGCCACAGCGCCGCAAGCCACTGTGCGAACGCCGCAGTGGCCGCGCCGGCTTGATGCGGGATAGCGGAGAACAAAATGAACGCCGTGGCTACCAACACTGGTGCCCACCGGTGCGTCCGCATCAACCAACTGTGCATCTTCATCCTTACCTCCGCGGCTGACCTGAACATTCAGCGAACCTAGACGAATCGGAAACAAACGGTGGCCGGTAAACAGGGTGTTAACCGGGGCGAACCCGAGCGGAAAAATCGCGGCTGTTGACTCGTGAGCACGCCGGTGATGCCTTGGCGAAAGCGTAATATTGCGACGCGATCATGGCTTGAAAAAATCACGTCGGTCGCATTGAAGAGGAAGCCGCCTGCGATACGGCGCGCTGCCGCGGCGCGATAAGGGCATCACCATGCAAGACCGCAATCCCGAACAGCTCGCCGCGCAGCGCCTGGCGGCGGCCGGAACCGATTTCCAGACCCTGCACGAGATCGTCGCCAAGGCGCGCCAGAATCTCAACCAGAACGACTGGGACTACATCGTCGGCGCCACCGAGACGGAAACCACGTTGCGGCGCAACCGGCTCGCGCTCGATCAGCTCGGCTTCCGGCCGCGGGTGCTGCGCGACGTCTCCCATGTGGATTCGCATGTGGCGGCGTTCGGGCGGCGGCTGCGGCTGCCCGTGGTGCTGGCGCCGGTCGGCGCGCTGGAAAGCTTCCATCCCGGCGCCGCCGCGTCGGTGGTGCGGGCGGCGGGCGAATTCGGTGCCGCCCATATGCTCTCGTCCGTGTGCGAGCCGGGGCTGGAAACCGTCGCCGCAACCGCGCCCGATGCCACGCGCATATTTCAGCTCTATGTGCGCGGCGACGAGGCCTGGGTGGACGACCACGTCGCCCGCGCCGTTGATTGCGGCTGCGCCGCGTTCTTCATCACGGTGGATACCGCCATCTATAGCCGGCGCGAGCGCGACCTCGCCAAGCGCCATGTCGTGGCCGGCCGCCGCCGCGCCTCGGGCCGCGAATTCCAGGCCGCGCTCGACTGGCGCACCATTGCGCGAAGTCAAAAGCAAGTTTTCCATCCCGCTCGGTCTCAAGGG
The DNA here is from genome assembly GCA_963802745.1 of uncultured Alphaproteobacteria bacterium. GTDB lineage: Bacteria > Pseudomonadota > Alphaproteobacteria > Rhizobiales > Xanthobacteraceae > JAJPKK01. The sequence continues at coordinate 64,550 of CAWDKL010000050.1, forward strand.
CATCGCCACCGCGGAGGATGCCCGCATCGCCCTCGACCATGGCGTGGACTGGATTTACGTCTCCAATCACGGCGGCCGGCAGCTCGACCATGGCCGCGGCACCATGGACGTCCTGCCGGAGGTGGTCGACGCCGTGGCGGGCCGCGCCGGCATCATCGTGGACGGCGGCTTCGCCCGCGGCACCGATGTGGTGAAGGCGCTCGCCGCCGGCGCCAATTTGGTCGGCCTCGGCCGGCTGCAATGCTATGCGCTGGCGGCCGGCGGCGAGGGCGCCATCGTGCGCATGCTGGAGCTGATCGAGGACGAGGTGCAGCGTTGCCTCGGCTTGCTTGGCGTGACGGAGTTCGCCGAACTCGACCGGTCGTATCTGCACGCCGCCCCGCCGGTGACGGCGCCGCATGTGTTCAGCGCGTTTCCGCTGCTGAAGATTGAGGATTACCGGTATTAGACCAATTCGAGGAATACGCCACGCTTCGGGCACAAAAGTTGTATAATTTTTATGGGGGTGGTTCGTGAGTGACGCGACTCCTGCCGGCCACACCGACGTGTTTGTTCCCGGCCCAGTGGCTATGGGGGACTGCTGCTGATGCTGTTGCAAACTGGATATTTCGACGACAGTGGCAGTGATGCGGGCAGCCAGTGGTACGTATTGGCCGGCTTTATAGCCCCGATCGAAGAGTGGAAGAGTTTTTCGGCCAAGTGGCGAGCAACGCTCGATAAAGAAACAAGCCTTCGGTACTTCAAAATGTCGGAGGCCATGAGCTTGGAAGGCCTGTTTAAGCGCGGATGGACGATTCCGCTGCGAGATCAGAGAATATTTGAGTTAGCCGAGATTATCGAAGAATTAGATACCTCCCCGCGTTGAGTGTTTTCTTAAGCGTTCGCATTTTGAAGACTTTGTGAAGGGAATTATTAGAGGGCAGGCGTTTAATGATCCATACTTTGTGTGCTTCTACCACCTTATACTATCGGTTGCCGCCAATGCTGGTCCTCTCGATTGGAATCTGGCTGCAAGTTTATTATTGATGACAAGGAAATATCGGAAAAAACGCAGTAGAACGGTGGAGCTGGATGAAACAAAATATAGACGGCGTTAATGCCGCCAATGTGAGCGCTTATTTGGGATCGCCTCCTGTCTTTGGAGATGATATAAAGTACCTCCCTCTTCAGGCAGCCGACATGTTCGCATGGCTGGTGCGTAATTGTTTGATCCGCGGAACGAATGGGATGGAAGATATCGCTAGAACCGCACTGAAGCATGTCGAAGGTAGAAAATATTGCAAATCCATATTGATAAAGAACTGCTCATGCGATTAGGAGCATCATTCATCGTTGGAAAAGCTCGGTTAAATGGTCATTTGTGACGCTCCTTCTAGCAGTACGATTTTTTCCGGCGCCGTATGCCCGTTCACCAGCCCTATTTTGCGTCAGACGGGCCGTCCTATGAATCCGTCCATCCATGCCGCTCAATCAGCCTTCGCCCCGAGCCTTGAAGACCCGGCCCCACTTCTCCGTTTCGGCGGCGATGAAGTTTCAAATCGTCCGGCGAGAGCGAGCAAGGGGTTCTCATTCAGATGGGCTCGCCAGCGAGTTTTGAGCACAATACATCGGTTCTGTTGTCGCGACATAGCTCGCCAGACACGTGCCTAAGATTGCCGGTCCCACCGAGGCCATGTCGATCTTGCCGGCAGGCGCAAGAGATGCGGCGCCAAGGTACCTTGTTCGATGTCTTCCAAGATCGCCCGCGACCGCTGACCCCAGAGGCAGCCATTTTGACACACCAGAGACGTAACTACCTCCGGTTACGTACCAGTGTGCGCATCCACGATATTCCGTTCCGGCTCGATGGCGCCGTCCAGCATGCTGTCCAGCCAATGTCCGGCGCGCGCGGCCTTGGTGGCTAGGTAGCGGCGATTTTCCGGGTTGATCTGCGTGTGCAGAGGAATTCGGGCGCACACCTCGACACCGCTTTCCGACAGCGCTTCGAGCTTGCCGGGATTGTTGGTCAACAGGGCAATCCGGGTGGCGCCGATCATCTTCAGCATGCGCGCCGCGACACCGTAATTGCGCTCGTCGTCCTCGAACCCCAGCATCATGTTGGCGTCCATGGTGTCGAGCCCTTCGTCCTGCAGCATATAGGCCCGCATCTTGTTGGCGAGCCCAAGCCCGCGGCCCTCCTGCTCCAGGTAGAGCACGATGCCGCCGCCAGCCTCGGACAGTTGCGCCATCGCAAGCTTCAGCTGCGCCCCGCAATCGCACCGCCGCGATCCGAACACGTCGCCCGTGAGGCAGGCCGAATGAACCCGTACGCCGACCGGTTTGGACATGTCGGGCTCGCCCAATATGATGGCCACCGGGGTGGTGCCGACCGCGTCGCGAAACACGCAGAACCGCGCATTGGCGCCGTCCGGTAGCGGGATGCGGGCCTCGCTAACGATCTCGAGCGTATCGAGAATCCTGGCCCGGAACTGCCCGATCGCATCGGCTTGAACGGTGATCAACTGCGCGAGCATGCCGGGCGTCACCGCGTTGGCGTCGGCCACCAGAAGGGCCGGAAATCGCTGCGCCAGCTTGGCAAGCTCCACGGCCCGGATTGCCGCCTCCTCCGCCTCCGCCACAACATCGCGCCGCTGGATCGTCGAACCGGCAGCGAGACCGAGGATTCCATCATAGCTATCGTGTGGTTCGATCGCGATAAATACCGGGCTCGACACGTCGTGACCCATGATCTGCGCGCGCCGTTCAGTCACAACGAGACGCAAAGCGTCCGGGGCACACGCGGCGCGAAACGCGTCCCAAGTCGCCGGCGTCAGGCCGTCCACCGGTAGGGCGGTAATCGAGCCCCCCGTGCCGGCGACAATGACCGGCCGGCCGGCACGGAATTCAGCAATTCCGCGCTGAACCGCGATATCGTCAGCCGTGCCGAATGGCGCCAGCCCCCTTGCGATGCTTGCTAGTTGCATTCCCATCCCACGCAGCCGTTCACACGAACAAAGTCACCAGAAGGAGACGTCCCTCTGGTACCACAACGCTATCTTTTTCTATCGTTGCAATATGACTAACTTTTGCATCATCAATCAACCGCTAATCGCACGCGGGCCTCACGGCAGCGTCGCGGCGTATCCAAATTGCATCACATCGACGATGGTGCTTTGGTAGCTGAAAGACGCAAGCACGCGGGTTTGCCTTGGACTGTCCAGATTTGTCCGGGTTTTCATGCCGCAACGAATTGACTATCAATCGGCATCGGTCGGCGGGGGCGGTCACCGTTGCCGGAGACACCTCGCGTCGCGCCCCGATCGGATTGCCGCGATCACATCCCTCAGGAACCAATAGGAAACTTCATGCGCGTTACCATGATCGGCTCCGGATATGTCGGGCTGGTATCTGGAGCCTGCTTCGCGGATTTCGGCCATCGCGTGACCTGCGTGGATACCGATGGAGAAAAGATTGCACGGCTGCGAAACGGCGAAATTCCGATTTTCGAACCCGACCTCGATCGGCTCGTTGCGGCGAATTCCCGTGAGCAGAGGCTTGATTTTACAACCGACCTTCGCGGCCCCGTGGCCGCGGCCGACGCCGTGTTTATCGCCGTTGGAACGCCGTCGCGCCGCGGCGATGGCCACGCGGACTTGTCTTACGTGCATGCGGCCGCGGCCGATATCGCCACCGCGCTCACCGGCTTCACGGTGGTGGTCACCAAATCGACCGTACCGGTCGGCACCGGCGACGAAGTCGAGCGCATCATTCGGCAAGCACGGCCGGATGCGGACTTCGCGGTGGTATCGAACCCGGAATTCCTGCGCGAAGGCGCTGCGATCCAAGATTTCAAGCACCCCGACCGCATCGTTGTCGGCACCGACGACGACCGCGCGCGCAAGCTGATGGCGGAACTTTACCGGCCGCTCTATCTCAATCAGGCTCCGATCCTTTATACCAGCCGCCGCACCGCGGAACTCATCAAATACGCCGCCAACGCGTTTCTGGCCACCAAGATCACTTTCATCAACGAGATCGCGGATTTATGCGAAAAGGTCGGCGCCGACGTGCAGCAGGTCGCCCGCGGCATCGGCCTGGATAATCGGATCGGCAGCCGGTTCCTGCATGCCGGACCAGGCTATGGCGGTTCGTGCTTTCCCAAGGATACGCTGGCGCTCATCAAGACCGGCCAGGATTACGAAGCGCCGGTGCGCATCGTCGAGACGGTGGCGGCCATCAACGACGCGCGCAAACGCGGCATGTTCCGCAAGGTCGCGGCCGCCCTCGGCGGCAGCTTGCGCGGCAAGGTCATCGCGGTGCTGGGGCTGACCTTCAAGCCAAATACCGACGACATGCGGGATGCCCCGTCGATACCCCTCATCACGGCGCTGACCGATATGGGGGCGAAGGTGCGGGCCTATGACCCGGTCGGCATGACGCAGGCCCGACACATGTTGAGCGGAATCGAATTTTGCGACGGTCCCTATGCGTGCGCCGACGGCGCCGACGCGCTGGTGATCGTGACCGAATGGGAGCAGTTCCGTGCGCTCGATTTCGACCGCCTCAAAGCCGTGATGAACAGCGCCGTGCTCGTGGACCTACGCAATATCTACCGGCCCGAGGAAATCGAGGGGTTCGCCTATCACGGGATTGGCCGGCCGGGGCCGCGGAGCGTCGGCAAGCCGCCGGCGTGACGCGGGTGTGTAGTCCGTGCGTACCCGCTGGAATTGCAGCCTCTGTTCGAGGCGCGGCGCTTCGCACGGCTCCTGCAGAATAAGGTTGAAGCGGGACTTTGACCCACACGCCGCACCCGCATTTTTTGCTCCGCTCCACTGGCTGGAATGCGGGCTATGTAACCAGCCAGGTAGTATGAACCGGCAGGAAGGGCGCGCGTTGGACCTCCCTACCATCGCCCGGTCCTCTTGTTCTCCGTCTTCTCCCTTCGAACCCTCTTGGCAGCGCGCTTGCAATGGCCTAAATCCTTGACGTGCGCACGTCTGCCGAGTTGGCGGACGGACCGCACCAAAGCCTCCCACGAAGGGCGAACGTTTTGGGATGGGGGATAGTTCAACGGTAGAACAGCGGACTCTGACTCCGTTAATCTTGGTTCGAATCCAGGTCCCCCAGCCACGAATTTCCCATTTTATTTCAATGGGTTGTAAGCTGCCTAAACTTTGCAATCTGGCAACACGCTGAAATTCGTTGCCGAAAAAGTTGGAATCCTAGTAGGTCTTCGCCATCAAGCATCTTCGACAGGGCGATCGCTTGGGCGTGGATGAAGTAGCGGCACATCGCCGTCTCAGCTTCCGCAGCTTATCCCGGATAGGTGGATGCGCGGACCGTCGCGCGAACGACCGGCTGAACAAGAATCAAACTTCTCAGGAGGAACGACATGAGGATCCCTTGCGCAGCAGTCGCTGTTTTGCTTGCTGCATTCCCGGCGCTCGCACAGAACGTTAAGATCACGCCCATCGGCTCGCACCCGGGCGAGCTGTGCGCGAACGACCGCGCGATCATTTTCGAGGACCCGACGGGAGTCCGCTTTCTCTACGACGCGGCGCAGAACGTAACGGGCGGCAACGACCCACGGCTCGGTACCATTCACCTGGTGCTGCTTTCCCACATGCACGGCGACCACGTCGGCGACCTTAAGCTAAAGGCGCCGGGCGAAGGCACTTGTGCGAATTCGGCGCGGGTGCCGGCGCCGAACTCGACCACCGCCGAAGTCGTCGCGGCGAAGAACGCCGTCCTGGTGACGACCCGGGCAATGGCCGGCTTCGTCCACCACAAGGTGAACGCGATTGGCGGCAGCGGCAGCAAGCCAATGGATTTTTGCGCCACTTTGGCCGTCACCGTTCCGGTTCCGGCGGCATGCAGCTCGCGCATCGACTTAGGCGGTGTTTTCACCGCTCAGGCAAAAGACGCGACGCAAGGCGTGGAATTCACGATCGTCTATTCCGCCCACGTCAACGACGTCGCGCCCGCGCTGCTCTCGAAGACCGAGCAAGACCTACTGAAAGCCGATGGCGCCCAGCTCGGGTACGGCCCACCGGTGGGCTTCGTGGTAAAATTCACCAACGGGCTCGTCGCGTACCTGTCGAGCGACACCGCCGTCTTCGGCGACATGAAGACGGTCATCCATGATTTTCACAAGGCGAACCTGGCCGTGATCAACCTCGGGCCGAACCCGGGGCTGTTCCGGTCCGGCGCGTACGCCATCAACGATCTGCTGCAGCCGGCCTCGGTGATCTTCACGCACGTGAACGAGGCCGCGACGCAAGGCGGCATGCTGAGAGCCAATACCCAGACGGCAGCGCTCGTGAAGCAGGTTAAGGCGCCCACCTACCTCGCGATCAGCGAGCGCACCATGGAATTCGACGGCAAGGGCAAGTGCGTCTCCGGCTGCTGAAAACTGCGGCCGGGAGGTAGACCGGGGCCGGGCGGATGCCCGGTCCTTGGCTAACGGCCCCTTCATCCATCGTCGTTTGTGGAGACGTCAGAGCGGCGGGTTGTGAGGGCCGTGAAGTCGCCGGTTTGCGGACGCTTCAGGGCCACGTTACGCACCCGATCCGCCAATGCCTCTGCGGCTTCGGCGATGTACGGCGCGGCCGAGATCGAGACTGCGCTGGCGGCGTCGACGAGCGGCCGTCGCCCATGATCGCGCCGAAATCGTCCGCGCCGGGGCTCCAGATCGTGGCACTTTTTGCCAACCGGCCGATCCGCTCTACAGTTGCGGCAGCAACGAGAAATCGTTGACGAGTAGCTGATCCGACGGCAATTTTGACGTGTCCCAGCCGCCGCCGAGTGCCTCGATTAAATTGACGCTGGCGACAAAGAGGCTCTGTCGAATCCCCAAGGCGGCGTCTTCGGTCGCCAGCAATGTCGATTGTGCGACGATGATGGTGGTAAGCCCAATCACGCCGGTCCGATACTGATTCATGTAGGTATCGACCGTCTGCTGGGCCGCAACAACCGCGTCATTCATCACCTTGAGCTGTTTTGTGAGAGTGCGCACGGCGGCGAGCTGATCTTCCACCTGCTGAAATGCCGTCAGCACGATTTGACGATAATTGGCAACGCTTTGCATGTAGACGGCGCGCGCCGCATCGACCTGGGCGCCGCGCAGACCGCCGTCGAAAACGGTTTCAGAAGCTGCGGCGGCGGCCGTCCAGACCACGTTGCCGACATTCAAGGGCAGCGGAAGATTGCCGGTGAAGCCGATCGTACCGTTGAGCGTGATATTGGGATAATATGCCGCCAGCGCCACGCCGATCAGCGCATTCTGCTCCTGCATCTGGCGCTCGGCCGCGGCCACGTCGGGACGGCGCTCAAGCAGCGCCGATGGTACCATGACGGGGATTTTGGGCACGTGCTCTGCCAGTCCGCGCGGCGCCAGCGACAGCTCGGCCGGTGGCCGGCCGGTGAGCACGGCGATCGCATGCTCGAGCTGGGCGCGCTGCAGGACTGTATTGAAGACGAGGGATTGCGTATTCAGAAGCTGGGTCTCGGCCGCCGTCACATCGGCGCGCGAAACCGTGCCGGTGGTGTAATGGTTGCGCACGATTTCGAGCGTGCGCTGGTAATTAACGATCGTCCGATCGAGCAGAGCGCGCCGCGAGTCCGTCGCCGCGAGGTTGAAATACGCCGCCGCCAGCATCGCCTGCGCCGACAGCGTAACGTTGGCGAGATCGGCGGCGCTGGCCTGGGCGGCGGCCACGTTGCTCTCGATCTGGCGGCGGATTTTGCCCCAGATATCCGGCGACCAGGTGCCCTGAGCCTGCGGGTTGTAGACCGTGGTGGCACCCGAGGTGCTGACCGTGTTGGACACCGCCGGCCGCCCGGGCGCCGACAAATGAACGTGTCACGCTATCGCCGCCCGTCAGGGTCGGGAACAAGCTCGACTGCGCCTGCCGGATGATGGCGCGCGCCTCCTCGTAACTTGCCGCTGCCGCCTTGACGGTCTCGTTGGAAATTTCGACCTGCCGCACCAGCCCGTCGAGCCGCTTGTCCCGGTACACCGACCACCACGGGCCACGATCCACCGTTTCGCTCGGTGTCGCGAGCTTCCAGCCCTTCTGCTCTTTGAATTTTGCCGAAACGGGCGCGGGCGCCCGAACATAATTTGGACCGACCGTGCAGGCGGCAAGCCACGAACCAAGCAGCACTGCGAGCACCAGGCGTGCCGGCCGGATCGGCGCGTCGCATCGCGGTCGCGCCGCATGAGACAAACCAAGCCCCCGATGATGCAAAGCACTCACTCCCCACCAAATTTTACCAGGTCACAATATGCGGAACTTCCGGTGCCCACGGGGCTTTATTAGCATTGCTTAACGGCAAGAATCAGGCTGTTGCGCGCGCTTGAGCGAGCCCGTGTTCAGGTGCCCTAGCAGCAAATATGTCGTGCTCCGGGTGGGGCGGCATTTCACGCTGCAGGTTAGGCGAGCTCGGCGCAAGCCTGCTCATGTGGCAGGGCGCCGCGCCGCAACTGCAAGGAAATCGACCATGACCACCCTTTCCCCCGCGATCGAGGTCGCGGCGACCCTGCTTTCCGCCCCCATCGAACTCGCCGGCGATTGGGGGCGGATGATGCCCCGCTCGGCCGACCAGGTGGTCGAACGCATGCGGGCCGCATGCCTTGATGGCGTCCGTCTTCTCTCCGACCGCCAGCCGACCCGCCTGCGCGTCAACGAGCACGCGTCCGGGTCCCCCGCCGTCTGGTTGCACCCCGACGGCAGCAGCATGGCCTGGATCATCGTCAACATCGGCGTGCAGGCCTGGGCGCAACTAGCCTATCAATTCGGCCACGAGCTCGGCCATGTCATGGCCAATAGCTGGCAGCCCCACGCCAAGCCGACCAGCCCGTGCCAATGGCTGGAGGAGGCGATGGTGGAGGCATTCTCGCTTCGCGGCCTCGGCCGGTTGGCGGAAAGCTGGACGCGCGATCCGCCATTCCCCGGCGACAATGCGTTCGGCGGCGCCATCGCCGGCTACCGCGAAACCATAATCGAGCGCTATGCTGCGCTTGCCGGCCAGCAGGGGCTCACCCGCGACCCCGCCGCCTGGTTCGCGGACCATCGCGCCGAGATCGAGGTGGCCGGGCTAAATCCGTACGCGCAGGCGGCGTCACAGGCGATCCTCGCCGAATACGAGCGCTTCCCGGACTGCGTGGAGGCGCTTGGCGCGCTCAACCGTTGGCCGGGCCGCAGCGGTGTCCCGATCGAAGCTTACCTCCAGCAATGGGAGGCGAGCTGCGCCGAGCTTCAGGCCTCGCCTCGGCTGCCGCGCTGGTGGCGGGAGATGCTGGGAATTGCACAACCGGATGGGGCGGCGGGGTGATGCAATGCCGCAGCGCGGGACCTGACGTCAAAGTCGCTCTTCTTTGCATAGATTGTTTTATAATTTATAATTTGAGCACAAACGAAGCTATATTATTCTCGAAAGCGGTTCGATCAATGTGCGAGCCCGTCTATCTGCGCTGCCCGGTGCCGTGTCATGTGTCTTTCGCGAACGAGCTTCATTCCGGCACGTCTGATCGCATCGACTTCCTCGCGATTTCCTGGATCAAGAATCCAGTTCACTTTTTCCAAGAATGTTTCCATGTCGGAAAAAATACACGTTTTGCGATCAATGAACCCGAGCTCGTTCATCTCCTTTTCCACGATCTTATCGGTCAGCAGCAACGACCCCGTCGCCGCGATCTCGAAATTCTTAAGTACGATGTACCTGTATGTCAGTGCATCGGTAAAGCAACATAGATATTCATTGAGCTTTCTGTAGTATTTAAGCCCGATAATCTGTTCCTTCGCACTGCCGCTGTCTTTTCGCCAGCCTTGGTGCGGCATTTTTTCCAGACCTTCATGTTCAAGGGACGCCACGTACTGTCTGAATGGGTACGACCAAGACACGTTACCCGATTGCAGAATTTTCACTTTCGGCGTTTCATTGAACTCAACGGATTGCCAATTTTCGTAAAACTCAAGCGCACAGGAATACGGCACCCACACGACCTTGTCGTGCTTATAATATTTATCAAAGACATATGCGTACGGACTGATGACGACGTCGGAATTGGCTATGTAGAAATTGACCAGCCTGGTGTAGTCAGGGTCGTTTTCCATATCGTCGATTTTGTATATCTTGCGAGCCGTGACGCGGTCCAACGGCACTTTGCTGCTGACATGATAGCCGGTCAATAGCACGTCGTACGCGTTTAAGTCTTCCACGAAATCGAGGCTTTGCACGCTGAGCCTACTGCAATTTATAATATGAAAACAATAACGATCTTGCAACAATCTTATCAGATAGTAATGTTCATCGATGACGTAGGACGACAACCAGTCGGCATCGCATATGATCCCGCGCTTATTTTTATCGTTGACCGTCAGGTAAAATTGTTTGTTACTGGCTGCATCAAGCTGCTCGATTTCACGGTTCGACTTATTTGCATAATTGATCATGATGCCATAGTTGAAAGTATTATCTATGTATTGCGGAATACCGTTCGTCCTCAAGATGTCGCTAAAGACGACGTACGCCATCCTGCCGCTGGCGTCGTCATAATTGACATATTTCAAGCAATCGTTCCGGACCAAATAGCAGGTATTCACGACCGGCACGTTGACGACACCACGCAGCTCCCTTCTCAAGATTCTGCCGTAATCATCTCCGTCCCTGAAGTATCCGTGTTCGTCAACATAAGCGTGGAAATTACTGAATTCACCGTCGAACACCAGCATCGGAGCCACGACCTCCAGATTGTGGTCGTGAAGGCGGCGCAGCGTTTTTGGGTGAAGAATTACGTTTTCGTCGATCGAAAAATAATCCGTCGAGTTGGTTGCACAGTATCGGACTGCCTGCCTCTTGATATCGGGTAGCAAATCGTCGATGACAACGATCCGCTTGTATTGGCCGCCATATTGAGCGACGAATTCACGAAAGCTCGTCTTTGCCAAGGGTGCCTAGATGAAAACAGTCAACAAACAAGTGCAAATGTTCCTTGCTGTAGGACTGATTATGTATAGAACGCAAAAAATCATCAACATACCGATCGTTAGTCAGCACAAAGCTCAGGGTTATATCCCTCAGTTCGGAACCTTCTTGTTTTGGATTTCGTCTCATGGAGCTTGTCGAGATCGGAATTCTTCGACACGACCGCGATCAAATATCCGTTATGCCACGAACTGTCGGGCCCGGACACGTTGGGATGCGTGTCGTCCATTGTGGTGCGAACGTCGATCTGAAAGTCGATTGATAGGTGCGCGTCGCGAATTGCGCTCGATGTGCCCTCGCGCACTTGGGCCCAGTTCCAGTCGTCGACAATGAGCACGAATTGTTCCTCGAGGGCCGGCAATGCCGAAACCAACCCGTCGTATTGGTCCTGTGCGGTATGTGGACCGTCGAAAAAATAGACATTGAACGTGCCGAGCGCTGCGAAATCTACATCGCGAAAATCGGCTTCGAGGAAGTCAACGGCGGTATCCGGGCCCTTGAAACGTTCTACATTGTGGAAGAACGTCGCAGAAGGTCCGTCAAACAAGCTCCAATTGTCGATCGCGGTCGCGCGAACGCGATTGCCACAGATGGCCGCGCATAGCGTCGAGCCTGCCCATACGCCGACCTCAAGATATCGCGGATCCGGCATCGCCTCGATCAAGTTATTGATAAACAGCCGGTATTTGCGGCCGGACATGCCGGTCATCGACAAGACATCCGGATCGAGCTTGCCATCGGCCACAAGGGCGCGATCGAATGCCAATTCGAGATACTGCGCCAAGGGGCTACCGGCGGTCTTCTGTGTAACGATATGCGCCGGCGGCTCGGCGGCGAGCGCCGGAACGGCCTCGGGGGCCGCGCCGAGGGGCCGTGGCAATGCCGCCGCTTCGATCAGTTCAACCCATTCACCGATCGCGTATTGCCAGTCGAACTGTTTCGCGGCTTCCTGTATGCTGTGACATTTTTCAACATAAGCGGTCGGGTTGTCCTTGTAGTAGCGCAGCGTTGCGGCGGTGAAGGCCCTGAACTTGTCGGCCGCTGCGGGGGCGATGATGCCGCCGCCTTGGTAGGCCCGCAGCGGAAAATGCCCGACGGGCGTGCCGATCACGAGTCTGCCGGCAGCCGCCGCTTCCATGACCGGCAGGTTGCGCGGCTTCGCTGATGGAGCTTATCACCACCGCATCAACCGACCGGTAAAACTCCGGCATGTCGTGGAACGATATCTGATTGTCGGTCGAACCGGCCACCTTGAACGCAAGCCCGGCGTCGCTTACCGCGGCTTCCGCCAGCGCGCCGCGTTTCCACTCGACCCCATAGGTTTCGACCGCCATGGAGGAGGCGTAACCCACGGTCGGCAGACGGTCGGAAATCGCGGCATGAAAATCCGCATAAGTGATTCCCAGCGACGCCACCATAGGGGCGCGCCTCACGCCGCGGGTCATGGATGCGCAATACAGAAAGTCGCTCACCACGCCATAATTGGCGAATTTGTCGAAGACCTCGATCCCCTCCTGCTCGATCAGCATGCGGATGTCGAACTCATGGTGCGAAATGGCGATAATTCGCTCATAAGGTACGCCGTAACCAACGACGAGGTCATGAACGCCGTCGAGCGCCGTCATGAAAAAATCGTAATACGTAATCAGTTCGGCGATATAATCGTTATGCGCGGCCTGCCAATCGAGGATGTCGAGGATATAGCCGTGCCGATGCAAGTGCTTGCACAAATCATAGTAGACCCGCCCGTGCGACCACCGCGTATACCCATAGATCAATATTTTCTTGGCCCTCGGTTTGGTGTTGGCCCTGGCCCTGATGGCCGGGTGCACGATGAATTCCGCGATCGCCTTGCGGTCGAATTGCGGTGCATCGGCGGCTCCGGCGCGCGCATCGTCAGCCGGCGCGGCGGAGCACCAGTCCTGCGAAGCCACAAAAAATTCCCAGGTGCTGCAGACCGGAGCGCGCAGCTCAATCGGCCCGTCCGGACGGGCGGATAGAAACAAGCCGTCGGCCCGCAGCGCGATCAAGCCGCGTTCGAGCGGGATCAGTTCGAGCCGGGTGGGCGCGGCCGACCAGTCTTGGCTTCGCGATAGCGAGACGGGAAGACAGCGGTCGGCGCGGCAGCGGATCGGCTCGCTCACGCCGTCCGCGTGGTGCATCAGCCACCCCTGATGCGGCGGTCCGGACGAGTTCGGGTCGGCGGCGAACACGGCATTGGCCGGGCTGCCGTCGATCGGCCCATGGCGAAGTTCCCCCGACACGGTGTCAACATAGAGCACGGAGCCGAACACCGTGACCAGGCGGGCGTGGGGCGGTGGCGACGGATCGGTCATCTTTTTGCCGGAGTTTCTTAGCTCTCTGGTGGAGGCCACCGACCAGCTATAGGATAGATTACCCTAGAGCGCGTAAACGCAAGATGGCCCCAAATCTGTGATCAATTCAAGCGAAATTCGGAAATTGGGGGACCGTGATTTATTCCTTCGGCTATGGGCGCTCTTGCTGCTCACTTGAAACGTTGATGTTCTGATGCTTGATGCATCCGCCACATCCCGGCCGAAGCGGGCGCAGCCTGGACGGGTGAGCACGCCATCCGGGGCTGCGGCGGCGATAAGCCGGTGCGGCTATTTTGGAGATTGGCATGATCATTGAGCGATTGGCCATTCCGGCGGTCATGCTGCTGACGCCGAAGCGGGTCGGCGATGCGCGCGGCTTCTTTTCCGAGACGTTCCGCCAAAATGTGTTCGACGCGGCGGCGGGGCCGACGGTCTTCGTGCAGGACAATCATGCCTATTCAAGCGACGCCGGCGTCATCCGCGGGTTGCACTTCCAGCTTCCACCGCACGCGCAGGGAAAGCTCGTTCGCGTGGTCCGCGGTGCCGTCCTCGACGTCGCCGTCAACATTCGCGAGGGTTCCCCCACCTATGGGCAGCACGTCTCCACGGTGCTTTCGGCCGACAACTGGCGCCAGCTTTGGATCCCGGTCGGCTTCGCGCACGGCTATTGCACGCTGGAACCCGACACCGAGTTGCTATACAAAGTTACTGATTACTACAGTCCTGACGACGAGCGTGGTATCGCCTTCGATGATCCGGCGCTTGCCATCGATTGGCCGGTCGCGGCCGAGAAGGCACGGCTTTCCGATAAGGATCGCCGCCATCCGAAACTGGCGGATTTGCAGCCTTGCTTTCGGTCGGGGACGTGAAAGGGTGGGCGAGATGCGGATCATCGTCACGGGAGGCGCCGGTTTCATCGGCTCGGCCGTCGTCCGACACCTGGTGATCGAGGCCGGGGCGCAGGTGCTCACGATCGACAAGCTCACCTATGCGGGCACCCGCACGTCGTTGCGGGCGGTCGATGGTCATCCCAATCATCATTTTGTTCAGGCCGATATCGGCGACGCGGCCGCGGTCGGCCGCATCCTCGCCGAATTCCGTCCGCAACGGATCATCCATCTGGCCGCGGAGACCCATGTCGATCGCTCCATTACCGGCGCGAAGGCGTTTGTCGACACCAACATCGTCGGCACCTTCACGCTGCTGGAGCGGGCGCGGGATTACTGGACCTCGCTCGATCGCGAGGCGCGGCAGGCATTTCGGTTTCTTCACGTCTCGACCGACGAAGTCTACGGCTCCCTGGGCGCGGACGGCGTGTTCACGGAAACCACCCCTTACGATCCGGCTTCGCCCTATGCGGCGAGCAAAGCGGCGTCCGACCATTTGGCGATGGCCTGGCATCGCACCTATGGGCTGCCGGTCGTGATCTCGAATTGTTCCAATAATTATGGGCCTTACCAGTTTCCCGAAAAGCTGATCCCGCTGATCATTCTCAACGCCATGGAGGGCAAGCCGCTTCCGGTCTATGGCGCCGGCGCGAATGTGCGCGATTGGCTGCATGTGGACGACCATGCCCGTGCGCTCCACCTCATCGCCTCGCACGGGCGGCCGGGGGAGAAATATAATGTCGGCGGGCGTAACGAGCGCCGCAACATCGACGTCGTCCGCCGCATCGCCGACGTGATGGATGCGCTGCGGCCCGACGGCGCGCCGCACGCGCGGCTGATCGCGTTCGTGGCCGATCGCCCGGGCCACGACCACCGCTACGCGATCGACGCCGGCAAGCTGGAGGCCGAACTCGGCTGGTGCGCCACCGAAACTTTTGACTCCGGCATCGCAAAAACCGTGCGCTGGTATCTGGAGAACGAATCATGGTGGCGGCCGCTGCGCGACAACGTCTATGCCGGCGAGCGGCTCGGAACGCTGCAACCGGCGGTATAGGGCCATGGCGCTTCGCCGGATCGCGGTGACCGGACGGCACGGACAGGTCGCGCGGGCCCTTGCCGAAACCGGGGAAGCGGCGGGATACGACATTATCACCGTCGCGCGTCCGCAACTCGACCTCGCCCGGCCCGACACCATCGAACCGGCGCTGCGCGCCGTCAGGCCGGATGCGATCGTGTCGGCGGCGGCTTATACCGCCGTTGACAGGGCGGAGAGCGAACCGGAGCTTGCCTATGCGATCAACGCGGCCGGGGCCGGCCAGGTCGCCGCCGCGGCGGCCGCGATGGGCGTGCCGATCGTGCATCTGTCAACCGATTACGTGTTTTCCGGCGACAAGGCCACGCCCTATGTGGAGGAGGATGCGGTCGGTCCGCTCGGGGTTTACGGGGCCTCGAAACTCGCGGGCGAGCGCGCCGTCGCCGCCGCCGGCCCCGATCATGTCATCCTGCGCACGGCCTGGGTCTACAGCCCGTTCGGGAGCAACTTCGTCAAGACCATGTTGCGGCTCGCGGCCGATCGCGAGGTCGTACGGGTGGTCGCCGATCAGTGGGGATGCCCGACCGCGGCGGCCGATATCGCCGCGGCGGTGCTTCACATCGTCGATAACCTTCTCGCCGCGCCGGGAGACCAGCACCTGCGCGGCCTGTTCCACTTCACCGGCCGGGGCGAGACCACCTGGGCCGGCTTTGCGGCCGCCATCTTCGCGGCGTCGCGCCGCCGCGGCGGACCGTTCGCGCGCGTGGAAAAAATTACCACCGCGGACTATCCGACCGCGGCGCGGCGCCCGGCGCGCTCCAGTCTCGACAGCCGCCGGATCGCGGCCGTGCACGGGATCGCGCCGGTGGACTGGGAAACCGCGCTCGAAACCTGCATGGACCGCCTGCTCGCAACCGGACCAAGGGAAAAAGTTGGTGGAGCGCGGGCGTCTCGCCCGCCGGGTAACGCCGACGGATCGAATTGAAGACAATGCCGTTCACTTAAGCTGAGGAAACGCACGTCCCCTCTCCCCACGGTGTTCTTCACACCGTGGGGAGAGGGTTAGGGTGAGGGGCAGATGCCCGGCAGGGCTTCGCAGATACCATTGCATTCTCTGCTGCCAAAGGAGACGCTCGGTCGTGCCGTCCGTGCGGGCACCTGCCCCTCACCCCAACCCTCTCCCCATCGTGAAGAACGATGGGGAGAGGGAGGCGCGCGCATCACCGTTGAGTTGAACAGTATCGGATTTAAAGCAGAGCGGGCGGGACGCCCGCGCTCCATGAGGAAAAAATCCCATGAAGGGCATCATCCTGGCGGGCGGCAGCGGCACGCGCCTTTATCCGATGACGCTGGTCGTCAGCAAGCAGCTGCTGCCGATCTACGACAAGCCGATGGTGTACTACCCGCTGTCCACGCTGATGCTCGCCGGCATCCGCGACATTCTCATCATTTCGACGCCGCACGACCTGCCGGGCTTCCGCCGCCTGCTCGGCGACGGGTCGCAGTGGGGCCTGTCGCTCTCCTACGCGGAGCAGCCGCGGCCGGAGGGGCTGGCCCAGGCCTATATCATCGGCGCCGATTTCGTGGCCGGATCGCGCTCCGCGCTGATCCTTGGCGACAATATCTTTTACGGCCACGATATCGGCACGCTGTTCGCCGACGCGCTGGCGCGGCCGCAAGGCGCGACCGTGTTCGCCTACCGGGTGGCGGACCCCGAGCGCTACGGCGTGGTGGAATTCGACGCCGGCATGAAGGCGGTTTCGATCGAGGAAAAGCCGAAGGCGCCGCGGTCGGACTGGGCGGTGACCGGGCTTTATTTCTACGACGCCGACGTGGTCGAGATCGCGGCCGGCCTAAAACCGTCGGCGCGCGGGGAGCTCGAAATCACCGATGTCAACAGAACCTATCTGGAGCGCGGCCGGCTCGCGGTGACGCTCATGGGCCGCGGCTTTGCCTGGCTCGACACCGGCACCGCCGACAGCCTGATCGACGCTTCGGAATTCGTCCGCACCCTGGAGAAGCGGCAGGGGTTGAAGATCGCCTGCCCGGAGGAGATCGCCTGGCGCATGGGGTATATCGATGCCGGCGCGCTGGAGCGGCTGGGGCGTGGGCTCGGGGATACCGGGTATGGACGGTATGTGCGGAATCTGCTAGGATGAAGACCAATTCTTTGCGAATGCTGTCGCCTCAGAGCACCGATTGGAGACAGGTCAAATATCTGAGGCGACCGGGAGACTTGAACGGTTGGCCGACGGGCCTTCCCTTTTGAAGTGCCGGGCGTGCGGATCGATCTTGGCGGACTCCAAACGCTTTGGACGGTTCTTGTAGCGGAGATGCGCGATTGTTCGTTCCCGATGCACCCGGATCCGGGTGTCGCTACCATTTTGAAAATGGATGGTTTGGCTTCAGCGACGCGCTGATCTGCTATTGTATCATAAAGCACCTGCAGCCATTGACGTGACCATTTTCAGCGACCTGAGCGCGGCGGACTTTGGCTGCGCAAACTTCGATAACGGCTTCCAGCCTGCCGAACAGCTGCGTTGCAGGACCGGAAGATGGCGAAGCCGGCGCGATCGGACTGGGCGGTGACCGGGCGTATATCTACGATGCCGAGTGGTAGATACAGCGGCCGGTCTAAAACCGTCGGCGCGAGGGGAGCTCGAAATTACCGATGTTAACAAAACCTATCTGCAGCACGGCCGGCCGATGTGAATTCGACGGGCCGCGGCCGGCCTTGCCTCGCTTGACATCGGGCGGGACGCCAGACAGCCTGATCGACGCTTCGGAATTCGTACGCACCCCGGAGAAGTGGCAGACATTGAAGATCATCTGCCCAGAGGAGATCGCCCAGCGAATGAGGTATAGAGCTGGAGCGGCTGGGGCGTGGTTGGGCGACACGGGGTATGGACGGTATGGAGAGCGATCTCCATTCGACCGGAGAAACCATCCTGGACGGCGCCGGATCATGCGCTCGCTCGTAGTAGCGCGTGCTGGCGAATAAGCGCGTCCGGCCCGTATGGTTCGTGCTCTGGAACCTCAAGCCACCCGGTTTCGAGCACGATCGGCGCGCCCGCCCAAATTTTCGCGCCATCGTCATCCCCATCGAAATCGGAGCGCCGATGTTTGGCGACCTCACTGCGCGTGGCGTCTCGATGGTGATCACCTCGAACCGCGGACTGTCCACAAGATGCTGGACCGCCCGTCCCACGCCATCGTGAAACAGGCTATCGTGCATCACAATGTACCCGCCTGGCCGCACCCGCGGTTCGAGGGCCTGAAGTTCCCACGCGGCCTGAGCATAGGTGTGAATGCTGTCGATAACCAGAAGATCGATCGGATCGGACGGAAGATCGGCTATTGCGTCTTGCGTCGGTTTGCATATCCAGGTAATGAAGGGCTCCAACGCCGTGCCGGACCAGAGGTGATAGGTCGCCCATGGATCGATGCCGTAGACCTGCCCACGCGTTTCGGTCGCGACCATTGCCGCCGCCAGGATGCTGGTGGAAAGGCCGCGATAGACACCTGTCTCGACAATCATGCCCGCTTTGATGCTGCGAGCCAAGTTGTACCATATCGCCAGGACTTCGGCCTCTGTGTAACAATTATCGAGGAAGCCGTCCTCCCGAAGATAACACCCTGAGTTTGGATCGTAGGAATCCATGACCTTCTGAACGGCAGCGGGCAAATTAGCGAACATGGGTCACCTCGTTCGGCGTCGGCCGGGGGGCAGCTCTAGACCATGTGCTGGGACCGGTTGCGAACCGCGAAAACAGTAACCACAATCTGTTGTCCCGATGCCAGCGACGATATCATAGTTTGGTGGGTCATCATAGCCCTTAACCCCGCTGGGCTCATGGAAGATTCTGCGATGACCCCGATATGGACGGTACGTGCTGGGGCTGGTTGGGTAAGACGTTCTCTGGCCGGAACAAGAACGGGATGGACGTATGCGGGGGTCGATTCGGAAACCGCCATCAGAGGTCACATGAGGTAATATGGATATCATATCAGACGCAGATCTGATCATAATCGGATCCGGATTCTTTGGATTGACGATCGCCGAACGCGCCGCTAATGAGCTCGGCCTGCGCGTAGCCGTAATTGAACGCCGCCGGCATATCGGTGGCAATGCATGGAGCGAAACTGACCCCGACACTGGCATTGAGGTGCATCGATACGGTTCGCACCTGTTTCATTGCAACAGCACAGAGGTGTGGAATTACCTCAATGGCTTTAGCCCGTTCAGCGATTATCGGCATTGCGTGTATACTCTCCACCGCGGTCAAGTCTATTCGATGCCCATCAATCTGAGCACAATATGTCAATACTTCGGACGGGCATTCACCCCTGATCAAGCGAAGACGCTGATCGCGCAACAAGCTAGCGAATGTTCTGGCGCCCGCCTTGACAATCTTGAAGACAAGGCTATTAGCCTCATCGGCAGGCCGCTTTACGAGGCATTTATCCGTGGATACACCATAAAGCAGTGGCCCTAAATCCAAAAGAATTGCCTCCCGAGATGATCACGCGCCTTCCGGTTCGCTTCACTTTCAACAACCGTTATTTTAGTGATCGCTATGAAGGATTCCCTATCTGCGGATATGGAAAATTGCTTGAGCGCATGGCGAATTCGAACAACATCATGCTTGCTTGCGGAGTTGACTATTTTGATCTTTCTCGACGACTGACTGCAAATAAACTTCTTGTGTATACGGGGCCCATCGATCGTTTTTTTAGCTACAAATACGGCATGCTGGGCTGGCGCACACTTAAATTTGAACGCGAAGTCGTACACAGCCCCGACTTTCAGGGCTGCTCGGTTATGAATTACGCAGACGAAGAAACTCCTTATACACGCATTCACGAGTTTCGTCACCTGCACCCGGAACGAAGCTACGGTGACCGAACAATAATATTCCGCGAGTACAGCCATACCGCGAAAACGAGCGACGAGCCATATTACCCTATAAACTCCTTGGCGGATCGGCGCATGTATGACGCCTACCGCGCCGATGCCAGAATTGAGCCCAATGTGTTATTTGGCGGCAGGCTTGGCACCTATCGCTATCTCGACATGCATCAAGCGATCGGAGCTGCGCTGAAGCTATGGAAACTGACGATCTTGCCTCATTTCGTCGCAGGTACAGCACCGCACCACAAGTATAAATGACGCGTCACCCCACGATTCGAACAGCAACCTGCTGATGCACTGGGAGCCGATGCCAGGGTTGAGCCCAATGTGTTATTTGGCGGCAGGCTTGGCACCTATCGCTATATCTCAACATGCATCAAGCGATCGCAGCTGCGCTGAAGCTATGAAACTGACGATCTTTCCTCATTTCGTTGCCGGTGCGGCACCGCACTACAAGTATAAATCACGCGTCACCCCACAATTCGAACAGCAACCTGCTGATGTCCTGGGACAAGACCTATATAGTCATAATTAAGCCCAGTTGTTTTGATAAACTCTTGAAAGGCACGAAATTCATTCATTTCCCATCCTGGATAATTGTAGTATTCGTCAAACACTATAATTGTCCCAGGAACAATTCTGAACTTAAGATGATGAAAGATACTTTGCGTTGATGAATATATGTCGCAATCCACATGAAGCGGTGCTACCTCTTGGTCAGCATTTTTGTCGAGGAAGCTGGGCAGAGTTCGATCAAACCAGCCAACGACAAGGTCAACATTATTTCAGAGCCGTTGGGAGCGCTGGCAATGCGAATACCCCTTTCCCAAAACCAGGCCGCCACTCCTCTGGTAGTCCTTTGAATAAATCAAATGCATAAATTCTTTGCGCAGGTAACAGCCTCGCGATATGATTGATGGTCCGTCCAGAAAAGACCCCGAATTCGAGAACAAGGCCGTCTAAAGTCATGTTTTCCACCGCGAATTGAAGCAAATCTAACGCGCCGTCTATGCGCTTTGCCTTGGACATGTGCCGAATAACATACTGGCTGGATGCTATTGCGGCAGCAAAGTACTGAAGGCGGTCCGCGGTGTACGAGTCGAACCGGCGGTCGAAGATACCGCCGTGAAATGCGGGCGCAACCGCCTCAACAAACGCTTCGTTAGCAGGATGCGGCCGAGTCTTTATCATCAAGCTTCGCTTTCGTTTCATCAGTCGTCATAGGTGGACCTTCCGGAAAGAAGAAACATTCAACCAGCCTATCGAACTCACGTTTCTCAGAAAATACCGTGGTTCGATAGTAACTTTGTTTAGAACAATGTTTCTCACGGTTAGCCAAAATTGCGCCAAGTCTTGCCATTAAATCACCTAACTCAATGTCTTCACGTGAAAACTTGTATCCAGAGGAAGCGGATGATCGGCAAAGAATGCGGCCGAGCCGACACGATTTAGCAGAACCACACATCCCAAAGCAGCCGCCTCTCGTGGCACCCTCTATTTTTCCCCGGCTGATGACCGAAATCAATATAAACTTCGGAAGATGCCGAGCAAATTAATCACTTCAGAGTCGACATATTCTCTATCGGTCGTAGAACTATCGGAAAGTCAATCTCTTTGAGCTTTTGTTGAAATAACAAAAATAAGTCACGACCTTTGCTGGGAAAATAGGCCACGCTTCTCGGGGCGCGTCTATGGAGCGAACGCTCCACAACTCCCCTATCTGTGAATAATCTGTTAGTATAATCAGTCATCTTATATACCTCGGGAGCACCCGTCCTGGTTTAAAAAATCGTAAGCATACTCAGACTGAGAAAAATCAAAACCTTGATAAAAAATTCAGCGCGCATGTTGGGATCTTTAAACCGCTTGTGCGTTTCAGCATTATCGACCGATAGCCACCAACATGCACAGCGCGCTTTCGTTGTTCGAGAGAATATAAAACACAGTCAAATCCACATCTCAGGAAATATCAGTAACGTATCCTCTGTCAGCTGCTCCGCAGTCACAGGCTGTGGATCGTATTCCCGGTATGCGATATTTATTACACTATCGGCAGAAAGATTACCGGTAGCTTCCGAACTGGTCAGGACGTATTTTGAGTTGGTGTAAAGAATTCGCGGATCTCCTCCGAAAGAGTTGATACTATGTGACAATTGATGAATCGCTTCCGGACCGCCCGTCACGAACTCTGGGCAAATCAGTCCTGACTTTAGAAAAACGAGGTGTTGCCGGTACTCTCATATGAATGATTTCCTCTTTAAGACCGTGATGACTTTAGGCATCGGGATGATAAATTTTCCACCGCGTTTCCGGTATTTCGTTTCCTGGTCGAGAATTTCCTCGGCGAAATTCCAGGCCAGTAGCAACACGGCATCGGGCTGGCGTTCAAGCAGTACCTCTGGAGGCAAATCGGAAGGTGCGTGCCCGGAGTGTAATATCCTTGCTTATAAGGAGTTTTGTCCACGACGAAGTCGATCACGCGGGCATCGATGCCGCAATAGTTCAGCAATGTGGTGCCTTTGGCGGAAGCCCCATAGGCGGCAATGCGTTGCCCCGCTTGCTTTGCGCCGAACAAAACGCCGCGCAGTTGTGTTCTCAAGTTTTCGACCTGGGATGCAAAGTTCAGATAGGCGGAACTACTCTCCACGCCCCATGCGGTTTCCTCGGTGAGCAGCGTGTGAAACCGCCGTGTTTGGCGTTGCATCGTTAGGTAGCGAAATGAAGTACCGCAGACTACCACCGTGAATTGCAAGCCGCTCGACATCCGCCACGCGGAGACTGCCAGGGCACAGAGGCGCGCGACCAACGTCAACGAATAGTAGAACAGGTGCTCATGATAAATCGTATCGAATTCCACTTTGTCGAGCATGTCCTTGACGTAGGGCGCCTCGATCACCGCTATCCCGTTCGGTGCCAACAGCGCCGCGAATATCCCCTTCAGGAATCCGACCGGGTTGGGGACATGCGCAAATACGTTGTTGGCGTGAATGACCGCGGCCCGACGCCCCGCTTCGGCGAGGACACGCCCAAGTGCTTCGTCGAAGAAGGCCACCAACGTGGGAATCCCGCGCTCGGCTTCGGCCACCTTGGCGACATTCGCCGCCGGCTCGATGCCAAGGACCGGAATGCCGTGTGCCTTGTAGTGCTGCAGTAGGTAACCATCATTGCTGGCGATTTCGACGACCAGAGTTTCGGCGTTCAGCCCGCAGCTCTTGGTCAATCGATCGGCGATCGATTTGGCGTTGCGGACGGCACCGGCGGCCATCGACGAAAAATAGGGATATTCAGTGAAGAGTTCCTCCGGCGGAATACGCTCGACGATCTGCACAAGCGCGAGCGGTTCGCAGAACGCAAGCGTCAAAGGGTACCGCGGTTTCCGGCTCGGACAGCCGGGCCTCGCTGACAAGTGCGTTTGCCAGCGGCAAGTCGCCGAGCGACAGGATCGGCACAAGCGGCTCGTCACATAAGGTTGGGCTGGAACTCATCGTGCACCCGGAGTCCATGGAAAGAAATCATCAGCCTTCGGGTGCCCTGAACAAGGTTCGCCCGCAATGGGTAACAGGGGTAAGCTCACTCCGTACTTTGCGGCGATTTGCTCTCCATGGAAACCGAAGCTACGCCCCCTACCCAGAATTGAGTAAGCGGGTGTGATTCAAAGAGGCTGAACTTGCAAGCCAATTCCGGAGGGCGAAACCTGATACCGTAGCGTGTCTTGAGAAAATCCTTCTAGCCCAGAGAGAAATCAGATGGTCCTCCCCAAGGCACCTCTGGCCTTTGGCGTTCAGAGCGGGAGTACCGAAAGTTGATCAATCGGTCGTCGTAAGGGAGCCAATCCTTCACAAGCCAGTTGATGCGGAGATCGAGAAGAGCATCATAAAGCTTACGACTTCGAAGGGAGAAGCCACCCTGTCCTACAATTGGTCCGCGCCAGTACGGGCCGGTGCCGCCCATAACCCGCAAAATGGTGCCCCAATATAATCGTATTCCCAGAATAGCGGGTCCCATGCCTGTGGATTTACCGCGAATGCATGATCTTGAACGATCAAATTGAAATCCGTTGTCACCACACGCGGAATTAAACGCAAAAATATCCGGTTGATATCTTCTATAAAATCCGTGAATTCTGGAACCTGGACGTGAACGACATCGACCCCAGAAAGCTCACCTGGAAATGGTGAATTGCTAAACCAATAAACGCAATCCGTCAGAATACAAGCAGCTGAGCGCTCAATCGCCTTTGCGGCACAAGCAATATGACTGGCGTCGCGAGTTTCCACGCAACTAATACTCAGGGTCGGCGTGGCTTGTAAAGTCGTCTGGCCAAGTATGGAGCGGGGTGGCGGCGGATCGGCCGGCAGGAAACTCTCCCAGGCATCGCGTATGTTTGCACAAAGAGCGACGGATTCCATCCGGGAATGCGCAAAGGAACCGGTCATGCGCCTTGAGCGCGATCCATGAGCCGTCGAGTGGTACGATCTCGAAGGCCGTGCCAGTCTCGGGGGCTTTGTCGTCGAGTATATGCAAATGATCGGCCGAGCACAGGACCGGCCGATTTATGCTGCCGTCTGTGTAGACAATTCGCCCCTCGGCGCCGTCGCGCAGCAGCCTGACGTTCGCTGGACTGCTGTGGTGAGGTCCATGCCGCAATTGACCGAGACTCGGAGTTAACATAAAGTACCGTTTGGTGCATCGCAAACAAACGGGAAGGCAATGGGACAGGGTTCTCGGTCATAATTCCTCCGTGGGTGCCCGCGACCGGGTCCCCTACTTATACGGCATGCGTATATACCAGAGCTAATTCGATCCGTGCGGATAAGGTGCTTTGCGAGGTAGCCAATTCGATGAGCGCGACCCAGTCCCCGATCGCGTACTGCCAGTCGAATTTTCGCGCGGCCTCCTGGATTGATCGGCACTTATCTACGTAAGCGGCCGGATTGTCCTTGTAGTACCGCAACATGGCGGCGGTAAAGGCGGTGAATTTTTCGTCCTCGATAGGGGCCATAATGCCGCCACCTTGGTAGGCCCTTTGGGGGAAATGCCCGACCGGCGTGCAGATGACGAGTCGGCCGGCCGCGGCCGCTTCCATCACGGGTAACTGAGCGGCTTCGCTGATGGAGCTGGTCACGACCGCATCGACCGATCGGTAAAACTCCGGCATGTCGTGAAACGAAATTTGATTTCCGGTCCATCCGGCGACCTTGAAGGCCAGTCCGGCCTCGCGCGCGGCGGCCTCGGCCAAGTCGCCGCGTTTCCACTCGATGCCGTAGGTCTTGACCGACATCGACGAGGCGTAACCGACCGTTTGCAGACGCTCAGAAATGTCGCAACGAAAATCCGCATAATTGATACCGAGCGATGCGACCATAGGGGCTCTGGCCACGCCGCGCATCAAGGATGCGGAGTAAAGGAACTCACTGACCACGCCATAACTGGCGAATTTGTCGAATACGTCGATCCCCTTTCGCTCGATCAGCATGCGTATATCCAACTCGTGATGCGAGATGGCGATAATTCTATCGTAGGGCACGCCGTAAATATCGACCAGGCTGCCTACACCGTCGAGCGAGGTCATGAACAGATCGTAATACGGGCTCAACTCCACCATATGGCCGGCTTGACTGACTTGCCAGTCAAGGATGTCGACAATGTAGCCGAGGCGATGCAGATGTTTGGAGAGATCATAATATACGCGTCCGTGAGACCATTTCGTATAACCGTAGATCATTATCTTCGCGCCTTTGGGCTTCGTATTCGCCCGGGCTCGCAGTGTCGGATGAACGATAGCATTCTTGATTGCTTTGGTATTGAATGCGGCTCCGCTCGTGATGTGTTCATAATCCGTCGAAAGGGCGTCGGAGCACCAGTCTTCGGAGGCTAGAAAGAATTCCCAGTTGCTCAGGCCGGCCCGCAAAGTCTGATCGTACCGTCGGGATACGCCGACAGAAACACGTTTTCGGTTTTGAACGCGATCAAACCCCGTTCGAGCGGGATCATTCCAGGATGGTCGGCGCAAGGGATCCGCCGTCACTCTCCGGCCGCAAGAAGCAGATACTGCGGTCAGCTAGGCATACGATCGGCTCGCTCGTGCCGTCCGCGATCGTGCGTGAGCGAGCCCCGGCGGGGTGGCCCCGGCAATCCGGGTCGGCCACGAACGCGGCGTTCGCGGGGCTGCTGTCGTGTGGCCCATGCCGCAGTTCGCCGGACGCGGCGTCCACGTAAAGCACGGTACCGAAGACGGTGACCAAACGTGCGCAAGGCGCTGATGCAAGTTCGCTCATTTCCCGCCCTTACTTCGTCCCGCCGCCGGATGAAAAAATCGAGATTGTTCTTGAGCCGCTGATTGCCGGGATCGAGCTCAGAGCGCCTTTTGGCCCCACTCCACGGCGCGATCCATGGTGTTTAGATGCCATGCCGCGATGGCGCCGAGATCGAACAGGCGGAACCCCCAGCAATGCGGATCGTCGAGATAGCTCCCGGTTCGATGGGTCTTCTCGATCCCGTTGGTGCAGGCCCAAAACAGGTTGAGCCAATCCGCCTGGCCGTGGAATTCCTCGGCGAGATCGAGCCAAATCTCGCGGCGGTGCGGCGCCTCGATCCGCGCCTTGTCGAGCCACGCCATCCGCTTGTCCGGCTGCATCCGCGCCAGGCAGCGCATCGCCTCGGAGCGTTCGTCGATCCAGGTGCTCGACGGCAGCGCCAGATAGTGCTGCATCGCCTCGGCGCCGCGCTCGGGCTGGTCGGCCCACATGGATTCTCGCCCCAGCCAAAAGGCGATTTGGCCGTCGCGGGGATCTTCCTTGTGGCTACTCATCAGCGACAGGTAGTGCTGATGGTTGGTCTCATTGGTGCGAAGGTGGTGCATTGCGATATCATCGCAGCCGTCCTTGACTTCCTCACCGCTGAAGAACAGTGCCTCGTGCACCTGCCGCTTGAAGCGATAGCCCCAGCGCCGGTGAAAGCTCTTCGTATGGATAGGTTTTGCGCGGCGTCGGATCGTCGGCGCTCGGCGCATGAGCATTTGGAAGAAAACCGCCGCTGTCTCCGGCTGCCAAGCCGCCTCGAGCTTCGGCCGCCAGCCCGGCGCCAGAAACATGTCCATATCCATGGTGCAACAGACATCGGCGTCGTCGGGAATGAAGCCCCGTTGCGCGCAACATCGAAGCGCCACGGGCGAACCGCGATCCGGTGCACCGTCACGCCGGCCCGCGTCAGCCGCTCGACGGTGTCGTCGCTGCTCCCGGTATCGGCGACGATACGATAGTCGGCGTCCGCAGCCGAGTTCGCCCACCGCTCGGCATGCGCTGCTTCATCCTTGGCAATGGTGTAGACCGCGACCTTCACCGAAAACTCCCGGATTTGCGCGCACCAGGGGAAACGCGTCGATCGGTCATTTTCATTTTCCGGCCTCTTCCCGCCGCCGGATGAAAAAATCGAGATTGTTCTTCAGCCGCTGATTGCGGGATCGAGTTCGAGCGCCTTCTGGCCCCACTCCACCGCGCGGTCCATCGCGTTGAGATGCCATGCCGCGATGGCGCCGAGATCGAACAGGCGGAACCCCCAGCAGTGCGGATCGTCCAGATAGCTGCCGGTGCGGTGGGTTTTCTCGATCCCATTGGTACAGGCCCAGAACAGGTTCAGCCAGTCCGCTTGGCCGTGCAACTCCTCGGCGAGGTCGTGCCAGATCTCCCGGCGGTGCGGCGCTTCCATGCGCGCCTTGTCCAGCCAGAACATCTTCTTGTCCGGCTGCATGGCCGCCAGGCAGCGCATCGCCTCGGCGCGCTCCTCGCCCCAGGTGCTCGACGGCAGCGCCAGATAACGCTGCATCAATTCGGCGCCCTTCTCGGGCTGGTTGGCCCACATATAGTCGCGTCCGAGCCAGAAGCAGATCTGCGCATCGTCCGGGTCTTCCTTGTGCGCCAGTTCCATCAGCGGCAAATATTGCTTGCGGGTCGGCTTGGCATGATCCTGGACTTCGTAGATCACGATATCGTCGCTGCTGGCCGTCACTTCGGTATCGCCGTTAAAAACAGTGCCTCGTGGACCGGCCGGCGGAAACAGTATCCCCAGCGGCTGGTGGAAATTTTTCGCCGGCCATGATCTGAGCGCCGTCGGGTCGTCGACGCTCGATGCTATAAACGTTCGACAATACAACGCCGTCGTCCCCGGTGTCCAGGCCGCTTCCAGCGCCGGCCGCCAGCCGGGGGCGAGCCAGCGGTCCATGTCCATGGTGCAGCAGACATCCACATCGTCCGGGATCAGCGCCATGGCGGCGTTGCGGGCGTCGTCGAAGCGCCACGGCCGGATGGCGATGCGGTGCACCGTGACGCCGGCCCGGGTCAGCCGCTCGACGGTGTCGTCGCTGCTGCCGGTATCGGCGACGATGCGATAGTCGGCATCGACGGCCGAATCCGCCCAGCGCTGCGGCGTTGGCGGCTTCGTTCAACGCAATCGTGTAGACCGCGATTTTCATCTGCCCATTCCGCATCCGGTGCGGCCGGCGCCCCGCGCCGCGCCGTCATCGGCCAAGGCTGCCTCCACGCTTGCGGATGGCGACGAGCCCGCCCAGCAGCGTCGCGCGCTCCAGTTCGTAATGGCTGTCGAAAAACGAAATCTCCGCGAATTCGCCCGCGAGCGTGCCGACGCCCAGCGGATCGGTCGAGCGGGCGGCGCCATGCCGCTGGATCTCCCGCAGCAGCTGTTTTGTGAGGGTGATTTTCGCCGCATCCTCGCCGGGCGGCTGCCAGTCGAGATCCTCAATGATATACCATCCGCCCTCCGCCAGCAGCGGGAAAAATGCGCGCAATGTCGCCTGCTGGTCGTGGGACGCATGGCTGCCGTCGTCGATGATCACGTCGAACGAGCCCGGCTCCATGCGCGCCGCCACCGCGCGCAGCTGGTCCGGTTTCGACTGGTCGCACACGAACGAGGAGAACCGGTCATTGTTCAGGCTCGAAAAGTCGGTCAGATCGACGCCGGTGACGTGGCAGAACGGGAAATAGGTCTGCCACAGCTCGACCGAGGGCGTTTTGGTCTGGTTGCGTTCCGCCAGCCCGCGGCACAGGCCGATCTCCATCAGGCGCCGCAGCGAAAACCGCCGCGGCGCCAGCAGCCGGTCATAGACCCTGGCATAGCAATGGCGATTGCCGGTGTGGCGGTTCTTGTCGGTGTCGAACCGATCGGCAAGGTCGGTCAGTTTTGGGAAGCTTCCGAGCGGATCGGACAGCAGCGAGGCCAGCGACGCATTGGCGCCGCGCCCGGTCCCGTTGTTGCGCGCGTTCCACAGATGGACGCCGAACACCCGCTCGTCATTGAGATAGTCCTGCAATTGCTCGATCGGCCGCTCGAAGCGGTCGGTCTCCATCCAATCGATCGCATTGAAGAACATCGGGCTGAATACCCGATCCATCAGGGCGGCGCCGGCGTCCGACGCCACATAGTCGGACAGCAGTTTCGGCCCGATGTCGCCGAATTCCTTGTCGCCGGCGCCGAAGAAGCGCTCGACCGCCATTTCATAGAGGTTTCGCAGATGCGGGCTGTGCGGCTCGGCATAAATAACATTGCCGCAGATGAAATGCCCCTTGTGCCCGCCGCGCCATTGCAGATTGAAGAAATAATCGCCGCGAAACGGGAATGGACGCAGCAGCACCACGTCGGTGTCCATCCACAGCCCGCCATGCTCATAGAGCAGGGCGTAGCGGAACAGGTCGCTGAAGTACCGGATCGCCGAACCCGCCACCACGCGATTGAACAGGCCGCGCGGCACCACGTCGGACGCCTGGCACAGCTCGACCCCGTGCGGCCGCAGGAATGCGAGCTTCTCCGGCGTATAGCTCCAGACCCGCACCGGGTGGCCGGCTGCCCGCATCGACGCGGTCGCGGCGAGCAGGCCATGGAGCGGCGCGGCGTCCGACAGCACCTCGTAGAAGCAATTGATCTGCGGCAGAGCGGCGCCGTCATGAAGCAACGGCGCGATCCGCGCATCCAGGCCGCGTGCCGCCGCGCGCCGCTGCTCCGGTGAATCGACGTCGCGCAGGAATGGCGCCAAATCGTGGAATTTCTGCTCCGCTCCCGCGATCGAAGGCGGCGCCTGCCGATTTTGGTCGCTTGCTGGGGTTGCCGCGCCCGCGCCATCGCCGGATTTGGCTGGGGCGGGGCCGCCGGTGGGAGCGGTGGACTGGGACGCCGGCGCGGCGGCTTTCTCAAAAATGTCACCGGAGGGGACGAACCCGGACGGCAATGCGATTTGTTCCAATCTCGTCTCCGTGGTGATTGACGCGCCGCCCGCGCTATCGGCCGGCCCGGTGGTTTCCATACTCGCTTTGCCGTCGGCCGCCGCGCAGCAACGGCACCGGTCCGGTCCCGGGCACGCCCCATGGCAGCCGCCCGATGTCCTCCACGACCTGTCGCACCTCATCGGCATCGACCGTCGCAATCCAGGCCTCGCCGGCGCCGCTGTAGGAGACGATCAGGCGCTTGCCGTCCGGGTGCCAGGCAAGACCGGCGGCGAATTCCAGCCCCTTCGTGCTATTGAAACAGAACGGGCGGCTGACGCCGCGCAGCATGCCGGCGGTGTCGAGCCAGATGAACCGATGCTGATAGAACCATCGCTTGTCCCGCTCCTGCACCTCGTGGATCAGGGCGAGCCAGCCGCCATCGAACGCGATCGCCTGCGTGCCGCCGCGGAAATGCGTTGCCGCGATCGCCGGAACGGTCTCGGCGACGGTGTTGCCGTGTTCGTCCACCACCCGCGTCGGATCGCACAGACAAATGAATTGCAGCGTGTCGCCGGCGACCCGTGGCATCCAGTTCTTTTCATGCACCCTGGGCCCGTCGGGGTCCAGCACGCGCCAATCGGTCAAGTCGGTGCGAGCCCGCCGCGCTGCGATCGATGCGTGCGAGCCTCTGCTCGCACCAAGCCTCCGGCGTCGATGGGCGAACGGAGGCGCTGCACCACAGTTCGCCACGCCAGGCGAACAACCGCATGTCCTCGAACCCGAGCACCATCCGGCCGGCCGGTTCCGGCAGGTCGGCCGGCGGCAGAATCTCGACCGCCGATCGGATCGTCAGGTCGTCCGCCAGCTGCAGCAGGAAATTCCGCGCATGGACCGGCGATCCGTCCGCAGCCGGATGGACGAGACCGTCCTCCGCGGCCACCGAGACGTTGAGGGATCGGTGGACCACCACGATCTCGCCGCCCCACCGCGCCACCGACAGGTTCGACGGTCGGTAGCCGTTCGGGGCCGTGAACCCGACCGGACGTGCCGTGAACGACGGCATCATGGCGGTGGCGGGTCCGTAATAGAAGAACAGGTTCGACCAGGCGATCTCCCGCTGCGGGCTCGGCACCTCGCGGCTGAGCGCCAGCCAATTGCACGCCGCGAACCCGCGGTCCTTGCGCTCCGGGTCGGCGGCGTAATTCGCCGCGATCGAAAACTCCTCGCGCAGCCCCGCCGTGTAGACGAATTCCTCCAGGAACAGCACGTCGTGGTCCGGCCGTGGCAGGCTTAGCCCCGGCTCGCAGAACAGCACGCACGCGGCGTTCATGCCGCGGTCGCGGTAGTAGCGCGCGAGGTCATAGAGCGGTTCGGCCCGCTCCGGCCGTTGATTGTAGGCCGCCACCGCCTCGCGCAGAAAGCCACCCTCATCGCCGAGTTTGCGCAGGCAGCGCGCCTGTTCCAGGCGGGCGCACCATGCCTCCTCCTGCCAGCCGCCCATGTTCGCCCGCTTGGCATAGGTCTCGGCCGCTTTCGCGGTCTGTCCGGCGTCGCGATACGACTGCGCCAGGTAAAACCAATAGCGCGTATTGTGGGGATCCAGCGCGATCGCCTGCGAGAGCAGCCTGATGTCGCGCTCGAACTTGTCCACCCGGTTCGATCCGCTGGCGTAGTCGCGGTACCAAACCCCGTGCAGTTCTTCCACGCCGCCCGGCACGTCGAGATATTCGTGGGTCACACCATGGTAGCGCGCGCCCACATCCCGCCGTGCCAGCCGCGTATTCCAATAGAACAGGCTTGAATTCGTACGCTGCGCCACCCGGTATCCGGGCGCCTGCAACCGTTCACGGAACCCCGGATCCTCGACGACCAGTTCCATGTCGGCATCGTCGAACAGCAGATAGTCATAAGCGAGCGACGACGCATAGGCGCAATCCAGCGCGGCATTGCGCGCCTGCTCGAAATTGACGAACGGGAAGCTGTGCAATTCGCCCGGCAAGTTGCGTGCCGCGAAGAACGCTTTGATGAAATCCTGCGTGCCGTCGGTCGAGCCGGTATCGCCGATCACCCAACAGGAAATGTAAGGCGCAACGGAGCTAAGGCAACGCTCGAGATTGGCCATCTCGTTCTTGACGATCATGTTCAGGCAAAGCGATTTACCGTTTGTCATGTGGATGTCGTCGCCCCCGGTTTAGCGCCTGCAGCCAGTTTGCCATATTCAGCAGAACCTGGCCTCGCAACAATAATTTGGCCTTGTTGTTCACGTTCAACTCAATCCCGCTAGCAGCGCAGCAAAGATAGGATCGGGCTTGGCCCCTTCACGAGCAATCGCCTTGTGCGGCGCGGCACGCGCTCGAGGCCTTTTCACAATCACGAGAGGATCGTTATGCGAGCCGTGAAAAAAGAACGGATCGTCGCCGCAGACGGCCTTGATCCTATCCCGGTCGTGAAATAACCCTCCGTTTGCGACACCTTCCACGATGTACGTTCCGCCCTCCTTGACGAACTGGTACAGATTTCGAAGCGTTGCGAGCTGATCCTCGATCCGGTGAGAGCTGCCGTCCAGAATAATATCGAATTCATTAAAGTTCATCCGCTTGATCAACTGGTCAACCTGAGATCGATCGGTCGAGTTGCAGAGAAACGTGCCGATACGGTCTTCGCCGTCGAATTGCATGTCAGGCTGGACGTCGATGCCATAGATCGTCGCATTCGGGAAAAAGTCACGCCACGATCGCAATGAGCCACCCGGTTTGTATCCTGCGGATGCATATCCCACCATTGAGGAATGGACGCCCGGCAGCATTGTCCCGATGCCGAGTTCAAGCACCGTTTCGATCCGGTTGCGGTCCTTGCAAAACAGGCATTCGTAGAGGTCGGCATAGCCGTTTGCCACCTTGTCGATCCCCCAGCGGCGGAAGATCGATGCAAGACTTGCCGAATTCTGCCGTCCGCTCGCTGTCGCCGGCGCGGCGCGGAGGTTCCTTGCCGGCCTGCGCAGCCGCCGTCGTTTGCAGCCGCGCCGACGGCATTCGCTCTAAGTCGTCCAGCAAGCGTCGAACATCCTGGGCGTCCACGGTTGCGATCCAGGATTCGCAGTCGGCGACGCCGTAAGATATGATTAAGCGTTTGCCGTCCGGGTGCCAGGCTAGGCCGGCGACCAATTCAATGCCTTTCCTGTTGAGGAAGAATGGTCGGCTGATACGACGCAGTACGTTCGCGGCGTCGAACCAGACGAACCGGTGAAGATAGAACCGCCGTTTAAGAGCCGCCCTCCACTGCACCTCATGGATCAGGACGAGCCCGCCGCCATCGAAATCGATCGCCTGTGAGCCGCCGCGGAAGTTTTTCGCTGCGATGCCGGGAGTCGTTTCAGAGATGGTCCGTGCGTGCTCGTCCACCAACCGGGTCGGATCGCACAGATAGATGAATTGCAGCGTGTCGCCGGCGAACTCGGGGCATCCAGTTCTTTTCATGCAACCTGGGTCCGTCGGGGCGGAGCACGTGCCAGTCGGCAAGGCGGCACGGCACCGCTGGCCCGCAATCGATGCGCGCCAACACCTGCTCGCACCAAGCGTCCGGTGTTCGCTCGCGCAGACAGGCGACGCACCACAATTGGTCGCGCCAACCGAACAACCGCATGTCCTCGAACCCGAGCACCTTCCGGCTGATCGGCTCCGGCATATCTGCCGGCGGCAGAATTTCGCTCGCAGTTCGAACCGTCAAGTCCTCCGACAAGCGCAGCAGGAAATTCCGCGTATGGACAGCCGCCCCCTCGGGCGTTCGGTAATTGAGACCGTCCCCGTCCTCCGTCATCGTATAGTTGACCGTCCGCTGCACCAGGACGATCTCCTCGCCAAACCGCGTCACCGACGGGTTCATGACGCGGTAGCCGTCGGGTGCGGCGAAGCCGACCGGCCCCGACGCGAACGACGGCATCATCGCGCCGGCCATCTGGTAGTAGAAAAACAGGTTCGACCAGGCGAGGTCGCGGGGACCCGCCGGTATAGTTCAATTCAGGGCCAGCGAATTACATGCCGCATATCCGCGGTCCTTGCGCAAGGGGTCGCCGCGTAGTTGGCGGCGATTGATAACTCTTCCAGAAGTCCATATTCGTAAATCCAATCCTCCACGGCCGAGGCGCCATGAGGGTAAGGAATTGCCAATCCTTGCGCCGCAAAATCATACCCTCGTTCGTGCAGGCTCTTGTGGCGGCAATAACGTGCCGCGCCATATAGCGCCTCGGCGCGTGTCGGGTCTGCCGCGGTAGCCTCCATATAGGCGGAGATAACCTCATCGTCAGGGCGCCCAAGTTCCTCTTTCTGCCGGGCGGTGCGAAGCAGCGCGATGAAATCCCGCGCATCCGGCGATGCCGTCGCGGTAATGTCCCTCAGCTTACCAATGGCGAAGTTCTTATTGCTGACGACGCGATCGCGCTTCTCCGCCGGCAGCTTTCCTCCGCTCAGCAGCCGATCGCAAGCGTTTATGCAGTCGGCGTATCTTTCCGTCCAATAGGCATTGACGGCCAATTCATCGAGCAATCCGTACCCGTAAATCCAATCCTCCACGGCCGGCGCATTATGAGGATAAGTGATTGCCAACCCCCGCGCGGCGAACTGGTAACCCTGCTCGTGCAAACTCTTATTGCGGCAGTACCGCGCCGCACCATGGAGGGCCTCGGCGCGCGTTGGATCTGCGGCGGCGGCCTCCACGTAGGCGGCGATCACCTCGTCGTCGGGTCGTCCAAGTTCCTCCTTCTGCCGGGCGGTGCGAAGCAGCGCAATGAAATCTCCTGCTTCCGGTAACAGCGGCCCCGTCGCAGCAATTTCTCTTTGCTCAGCCATGGCGAATCCGGGAACTCACACTCTCGCCCATAGAATATTACTACACGATCGATTCCAAGAAAATGACCGTTTGCCGACTTCGTTGGAGACTACCTCCGGAAGGGTCGTGTCAAAGGGAAAAGTCACATGCGGGACGAACCCTTCGTTATGATTTGAACCAAGGAAACGATATACTACTGCGTCATGAGACCATATTCCAGTCACGTTGAAACACCTGGGGGGTCATGTCCGCGCCCTCATTCCGCGTCATCGTTAGCGCTCCCAGGTTCCTGCTTCTGCTGGGCGGCACCAGGCA